>CANLTE010000003.1 GCA_947493885.1 uncultured Maribacter sp. | reverse complement strand
CTAACATCTACATTTGCTTCTTCGCCAGTGGTAGATCTAACATCTACATTTGCTTCTTCGCCAGTGGTAGATCTAACATCTACATTTGCTTCTTCGCCAGTGGTAGATCTAACGTCTACATTTGCTTCTTCGCCAGTGGTTGCTTCCTCATAAAGTGCGTCGTTGCTGCTACTTTCACTCTCACAAGAAGCTAATAATCCTAAACTCAATACTGCTACAGCTAAAATACTAGTTACTTTTTTCATCTTCAATCGGGTTTTATAGGGTTAATTTGTAAAAAAATTCCTACATCTAAATTAATTTAAAGACCCGATAATTCAATTAGCAGAATGAAAAGTATTAGTATGCGAACCAGTTTTATTAGTATTTGAACCAGTTTTATGAGGATTTAATTAATTTAATCCTGCAATTGTATTTTTTGAAAGTGTTTTTTTAAGCTCGTCTACATTTAGTTTGTAGGATTTAGAAAAGGGTAATTGAACATTACCAAGCTTAATTGCACATATGGCTTTGCCATAGTTTATGCGAGAAACATACTTTGTATTCACTATATAACTCTGGTGTATACGTAAAAACCGTTTAGGTAATTGGTTCTCAAAGGTCTTCAACGTTTTAAAGGCACTATTTATTGTGCCGTCTTTCATAAAAAAGTCGGTCGCATTGTTATCCGCCCGTAAATAAAGAATATCATCCGTATTTAAATACTGAAAATCTTTATACGATTTTAAACATAGGGTTTCGGGTGCAGAAGTTTCTTTTACCGGAGTTTGTTTTATTAGTCGAAGTAGCGATTTTCGAATATCAAACTCGTTGTATGGTTGCAACCAGTAATCAAAAAAACCGTGCTTTATGGCATCATAAGCATGGTTTTTGGTTTTGGCTAAACCAATTATAACCGGAATCTCGGTTAAGTATTGGTGTAGGTAGGTTACCATTTGAAAATGCTCTAAGGCATGTTCGTTTAAATTTACCAAAACTACATCTGGAGTGTACTTTAAAATAACATCTAAACCTTCGATGTTATTTTTCGCAAAAGGCGTAGCGGAGAAGTTGCCATATTCTTCTAAATGATGCTGTAGTTGCAAATTAGAAGTGGCATCAGAATCGATTATGGTATAGGTGAATTCTGAATTCATACGCGTTCATATGCAAATTAGGAATTGTGCACGATAATTACACCGACAAAAACCTTATAAAAACGGAGGAAAACTATCTAAAAATGAGTGATTTGAAGAAAAAAATGTTAAAATTGCCTATAGTTGTACATAATACAAAAAATGTGAGGCAATTTTACTCCTCTTCGATGATTTCATAAGCACCGATTTCAGGAGATGTTATCCGAGCTTTTCCTTGAATGTCTAAAGGAATCAGATTTGCAGCGGAAACATCTGCTTTGGCATTTAAAATTGAAGCGTTTTGCAGGCTAAAATTATTTTCAGGCGCGTTTGTGTAACCAGCGTTTTCATTAAATATAATGTTTGTGTAAAAAGCTTGGTTTTCAAAATTGTAGAGGGGATTTTCAGAACCAGAATTTTGTTTAATTAAACAATGCGAAAAAGAAAAGTTGAAGGTATTGGTTTGATTACTTTCTAGCAGTAACTCGTTAGTACTATTTCCATCAATAATACTGTTCATAAAAGTGGCATTTTTTAGGTTTGCTTGTTCTTCTTCATTGAAATTATCAATTTTTAAAGCTTCATTAAGCCTAAATCCTTTGTTCCAGTAATTAGCTATTGTACAATGCGTAAAACTATAATCACCACCTAAATTACAGTATAACGAAGAACTTCCGGAACTCCCCAGAACTGTGTTTTCGGCATTTATAGATGCTGTTTTTGCCCATAAATTATGAACAGAATTATTATAAATTTGACTGTTTTTAATTATCAGTGTTTTTTCACTTAATGTATCCTCGCCCTCAATTTTTATGCCCGTAACCGCGTTTTTAAGGGTTAAATAATTAATTATATTGTTACTACTACCTTTTTCAAAATAAATACCATTCCACTGCGCTGGAATATCAGAAAAAACAGGCTCTAAACGGTCTCCTTCAAAAATAATTTGGTTTTCTAGATTGTCCATATCTTCACTTAACTCACCATTAATTTTTATTGCCGCATTTTTACGCATTAAAATACCTGAGTTACGGTGAAAATGTACTCTTGCGCCAGAATCAATTATTAATTCTTTGTTTTCGGGAACAATGGCGTAACCGTATATTACGTAGGCTTTTTCGTTTGTAAAAAGCAATTGATTGTCTTGTAGAATAAAACCTTCTGACGTAATTTTTTCTTCTTCGGGATTAAGTTGTAACGACACAGGTAGAACCTCTTGATTTGGGTATAGAAAAGTGGCATTTTTAACCAGTGTTACCAGTGGAATTTGTTGTTGATGGTCTCCAGAATCAAAATTTAAAATTTCAATATCTAAAAACGATTTTTCCGAGTCATTTGAAGTGTTTATCGTGGTTTCAATAAAAATAAACAGACTATCCTTTGCATAAAGCGGAATATTTTTGAAAGTTTTGCCAGCAACACCATCCACATTTAATCGGTAGTTACTATTTTCTCCTTTACCCAATGAAACGGATGGAATTTCAATATCATCACGGGTAGTGTTGTACACTTTTAATAGGTAAGTGCTGCTACTGATGTCAGAGAAAATGGTATTTAAAAAAACAGTGTCTTTTGAAAATCTTAAATTGCCATTACTTGCTCCATACTCAAAATCTTTTCTACAGGCACTAGAAAGTACAGCGACTAAAATTAAGCAAGTTAATAGGCTACGCAGCATTGATAATTGTAGGTTATAAATTATGAAGGCATAAAAATATTCGTAATTTCTTTAGGCACTCTTATAGGTTTTAAGGTTTTTGCATTAAGTAAACACCACTCAGTATCAGAACGCACAAGTAGCGTTTTTGTTTTGGCATTATGCATTTCTACAGTTCTAATGGATTTTGCTCCCCGAGTTTCTTTGATAAATGTTGATATTACAATCTCGTCGTTTATTACCGCAGGAAATTTATATTCAATAAAATGATTTAATACTACCCAAATTACATTGTTTCTGATTTCTTCAGATGCTTTTTGTTGCCAGTGTTTTTTGGCAATATCTTGAATCCATTTTACATAACGTACATTGTTAACATGATTTAATTCATCTAGGTCATCTTCTGTAACAGTAATCGTATACTGGTATTTATGCATATTACTTTTTTGTAATTTTTACCTCAAACATTTTGTCCCAGTTTTTTCCAGTTACAAAAAAGGTTTTTCGAGTAGGGTGGTAAGCAACACCATTTAAAACATCTAACTCTGGGTGCTTAGTTACTTTATTTTTTAATCCGCCAAAGTTAATAACACCTTCAATTGCACCATTTTTAGCATTAATTATCATCATGCTTTCTTTAAGGTAAACGTTAGCATATAATTTACCATCAACATATTCTAGTTCGTTGGCTTTATTAAAAACAGATTTATTGGTAACGGTTTCAATATAACCTTCTTCTTCTAGGGTTTCTGGATTTAAAAACCATATTTTTTCTGTTCCATCACTTTTAAATAATTTTTTTCCATCATTAGCTAGGCCCCAACCTTCTTTACTTTTTCCATATTGAAAACTATCGGTTTTTTTAAATTCATTTAAATCATAAATAAAACCAGTCCCACTTTGCCATGTAAGTAGAAATATTTTTCCATTAAAAATGGTAATTCCTTCACCAAAATACGTTTCGTCTAAGTCTAATTTTTTTAGTACTTCACCGGTTTTGTAATCTACTTTTCGCAAAGAAGAGCGTCCTTTTTTTCCAGTGCTTTCGTATAATGTGTCATTATAAAACTCGAGCCCTTGAGTATAAGCTTTGTTATCATGCGGATATTCGTTTACAATTTCGTAGGTGTATATTTCTGGTGCTCTGGCAGATAGTACTTTAATTTTTTTAAAAACCTCAACCGTTTTTCCTTCAAAATCTATACTAGCTTTTAAGATTTTATTACCTAAAGTTTTTACATCAAGTTTGAGTTTGTTTTCTGTAACAGGAAAAACGTTATCATCAATAGTGTAAGTAATATTATCAATGGTTTTTCCTTTTTTATTTTTTATATCAACATTAATGGTTTGGTTTTGAGCGAATTGTTTTTTGTTTTCTTCAATTACTATGGTAAACAATGAAGATGGATTGGTGTTGCCACCGCCACATGAATTTAACAGAATTACAAAAGAGAAAACTGTGAATAGTTTAAAATGATTCATGATAATCATAACTGGGTTTAATATAAAAAATGATTTTTTAATTATTCTTTTATTACTGATATTATTGAAAAAGAAAGGTTTATTAACAGGGGCAAGTTAATTCATAAAATTTACAATGTAAAAAGGATTGCAAAAGTTTTAAAAGGTTGTATCTTTGCGCTCGGCAAGTCCTACACGACCAGCTCCCTTTGAATCCCCCAGGGTGGGAACGCAGCAAGGGTATTAGGTTGTAGCGGTGCGATGTAGGTAGCTTGCCTTTTTTTATGCCTGAAACTTTTTGACAATTTTATACGACAAAACAGGTTAACAATTTTCTTTTTATTCATTAATTTAGTGCCATGAAACGTAAAGTTGTACTCATTACTGGTGGTTCTTCTGGAATAGGAAAAGCTATAGGAAAACATCTTCAAAATAAAGAGTACAAAGTTTACGGAACCACTCGAAATCTGCATGAAAAAGCAGATTTTAATCATTTTTCACTTTTAGAAATGGATGTTAAAAATGTTGAAAGTATAAAACTGGCCGTTTCGGAAATAATTAAATCAGAAGGCAGAATAGACGTACTGATTAATAATGCTGGTATAGGCATTACAGGACCGCTGGAAGAGACCCCAAACGAGGAAATAGAAAGTGCTTTTAAGACTAATTTCTATGGTCCGCTAAATGTGATAAAAGAAGTGCTCCCTCAAATGCGATCTCAGAAAAATGGACTTATTATTAATATGACATCAGTTGCTGGATATATGGGATTACCTTACAGAGGTATTTATACTGCAACAAAAAGTGCTCTTATTAATTTGACAGAAACCTTACGTTTAGAGACCAAACAATTTGGTATTAAGGTTACCAGTTTAGCCCCAGGAGATTTTGCTACTGATATCGCCGCTGGACGATACCATTCTCCTTTTATGGAAGAATCTCCGTACACTGATACCTATAAAAGAATACTAGATTCCATTAACAATGATGTGGATAAGGGGAAGCCACCAATTTTAGTAGCTAAAAGAATAGAAGGTATTATAAATGCTGAAAACCCCAAAGTGCATTATAAGGTGGGGGCTTTTATTCAAAAATTTTCTTTAATCTTAAAAAGAATGCTGCCTGACACCTTTTACGAACGTTTATTGCTTAAATGGCATAAACTTTAAAAAGACTTTGTTTTGTAGATGTCTGAAAAGGCATTTACTATCTCAGCATTATCCGTAATTATACATTTGTTTAATGGATAAATGAGAAGTGACTTTGTAAGTGTTTCAAAATTATTAGACCTGTATTGCTTTAAAGAGTCTAATTCATTTGTTTTTATTATTTTTTTCCAAATAGAATCGTTTACGGCGTTAACATTAATGCCCACAAAAGAATATTCCGATTTTTCACTTAGTTTGGACACTTGTTTAAATATATTGTTATAATGTCTTTTGTTTTTATCGGACCAAAAGTAGAAAACAACCTTTTTATCTTTTGAAATGTTTTGTAGTGATACATTGTCACCTGTAGTGCTAACAACATTAATATCTGGTATTTTATTCTTTGGTTGGAGTTTTTTAATACTTGCGTAAAGATTATCTATTTCTTCAATATGTCGGTTACTTTTAGATAATTCATGAAACCGTTTAATAAATATTTCGTTGTTTTCTTTGGTGTCATTAACCTTTAACAAGTAGTTAATGGCTACGTTTCTGTATAAATTGTCTTTAAGCTCTTTTTCAACAACAATACTATCAATGAGTTTTAAAGTATGTTTGTTAAAATGCAGATGGTTTTTAACCACAACACCATTTTTTACAGCACATTGGTGCGAACATGTTGCATAAGACAAATTGCCAAAATGCGATTTCATAAAATCGTAATATGGTCTTAAGTAATTAAGCTTATTGTTGTTAAAGTTTAAATTTCTCCTATAACTGTAAAAATCATTAGGCAGTTCTTTAAACTTATTTCCTTTTGTGTGCTTTTTATATTTAAAGGGATATTTTTCTTTATAATTGTAGTAAGAGTATTTTATACTAGTTTCAGCTATTTCATAGGCAGCATTGGAGAGCGGAGATTCCAAATTAATTGCTTCCAAAACCTCCATTTTTTCATTGATTAAAGTGTTTATTTGTGTACTAAAATCTTTTGGTTTTAGATTATATAATTCTTTAGATATCTTTTTTTCTTCTTCTTCCTTGGCCAAAAACAATTCTAAAAGAAAATTATTAATAGCCTCTCCCTTTCCCGAAAATACTAGAGATTCATCAAAAGCAACAGTATTTAATCTCGCCATTAAGCTATCGCCCTTTTCCAGATGTACATATTGGTATTCAGGAGCATGTTTAAAATTATACAAGCCCTCTAATACATTTTCTAATGTAAATGAAAATCGGTTTTTGTCATCTAATTTTGCGGAATCTATTACAACCTCACCCTTATAAAGCACAACATAATTGCTAGTTGGGTTAACAATTTCACCAGCAAAAAAAGTGGAGTTTTCCTTTTTTTCGACACTGCTACAGCTAAATAACATTGTCACAAAGGAGAAAAGTAAAAGTTTATCCATATAAGAATATCTGCATCCAGCTTAACAAAAGTAGTAAACACTAATGGGGTGTGGTGTTAATAGGGAGTTAAAAGTAGAGTTATTATGTTAAGCATTTTGCCTAAATTATATAGTATGTAGAGCGTTGTTTTAAGGCGGAATTTCTCTATTTTTGCACGAAATTTAAAACAAGGTATATGTTATCCGTATCAAATTTATCAGTGCAATTTGGAAAAAGAGTTTTGTTTGATGAAGTAAATGTATCATTTACTCAAGGCAACTGTTACGGGGTTATAGGTGCCAACGGGGCTGGTAAGTCTACTTTTCTGAAAATACTTTCAGGCAAGATTGACCCTACGTCTGGACATGTGCATTTAGAGCCAGGTAAGCGTATGTCTATTTTAGAACAAGATCATAACGCTTCTGATGAATTTACGGTTTTAGAAACCGTTGTTATGGGGAATAAACCTCTATTTGAAATAAAAAAAGAGATAGATGCCTTGTACGCTGATTATAACGATAAAAATGCGGATAGAATAGGGGAGCTTCAAGTGAAATTTGAGGAAATGAATGGTTGGAATGCAGATAGTAGTGCAGCAGCGTTATTATCAAATTTAGGGATCCAAGAAGAGTTTCATTACACCATTATGGCGGATTTAGATTCCAAGTTAAAAGTAAGGGTTTTATTAGCACAAGCTTTGTTTGGAAATCCTGATGTTTTAATAATGGATGAACCTACCAACGACTTAGATTACGATACCATAAATTGGTTGGAAAACTTTTTAGCGGATTACGAAAATACGGTTATTGTGGTTTCTCACGATAGGCACTTTTTGGATACTGTTTGCACGCATATTGGAGATATAGATTTTGGTAAAATGAATTTATATTCTGGTAACTATACCTTTTGGTACGAGAGTAGTCAATTAGCAGCACGTCAACGTGCGCAACAAAATAAGAAAGCGGAGGAAAAAGCAAAAGAACTGCAAGAGTTTATCATGCGTTTTAGTGCAAATGTTGCTAAAAGTAAACAAGCTACTTCTAGAAAAAAAATGCTTTCTAAACTTAAAGTAGAGGACATAAAACCATCTAGTAGAAGATATCCAGCTATTATTTTTGAAAGAGAAAGAGAAGCTGGTGACCAAATTTTAAATGTGGAAGCATTGTCAGCAAGTTCTGAAGATGGCGATTTACTTTTTAAAGATGTAAATATAAACCTTGCCAAAGGAGATAAAGTCGCTATTATTTCAAAAGATTCAAGAGCAACTTCTGCTTTTTACGAAATCATAAATTCAAACAAAAAAGCCGATACTGGGGATTTTCAGTGGGGAGTTACTACAAATCAGTCCTATTTGCCAGCTGATAATTCGGACTTTTTTACTCAAAATATTAGTTTGGTAGATTGGCTTCGTCAATGGGCCAAAACTGAAGAAGAGCGCGAAGAAGTTTATATCCGAGGATTTTTAGGAAAAATGCTTTTTAGCGGCGAAGAGGCGTTAAAAAAATGTACTGTACTATCTGGAGGAGAAAAAGTAAGATGTATGCTTAGTAGAATGATGATGCTACGTGCTAACGTTGTTATGTTGGATGAGCCTACAAATCACCTTGATCTAGAAAGTATAACAGCATTTAACAATTCGCTTAAAAACTTTAAGGGAACTGTATTGTTTACTACACATGATCATGAATTTGCGCATACGGTGGCGGATCGTATTATAGAATTGACTCCTAAGGGCAACATTGACAGATATTTAACGTTTGATGAGTATATGTCTGATAAGACAATTAAAGAGCAACGTGGCAAAATGTACGCCGTGTAATATGAAATTATAGTAGAACCCAAATCTACAAACATTATGAAAACCTACAATCTATTACCCATACTTTTGGGGTGCCTTATTATGGGGTGCAGTAAATCTGAATTAGAAACAGAAGAAAAAGCTTTTGAAAATATAGCTATTACCTATTCGGTAATGATAAAAGATGGTAATGAAACTGCTTTAAAGGACTTTTCAGGTGATGGAGAGACTTTAAAGGAAGAAGATTCTCAAAATGCTTTTTCCACAAGCAAAATTTCTGATATTGAAAACTATATCGATGATAGCTATAGTTTTTATTCAAAAGATGAAAGCTGTATAGGGAATGTTTATTTGTATAACCTTGAAACAGATGAACTTAAATCTAACGAAGTGTTTTCAGATATAGGTGCATGTAATCTGGAAGTTTCTGGTATTAGTCACTCTTCCAACCATATATTCGTTTCATACCAAATGGAGTTAGTTGGGGTACAAAAATACTTTGTAAGGACTATTGATGTTAAGTCGGCTAATTGGGATTTTGTGGATATTGAGATTTCACAAAAGGCTGTTGAAATGGCACTTTCAGGGGAAAGACTGTTTGTCCTAACTCGGGATGAGGAGGGGACAAAAGAGTATGCTGTATCTGTAATTAATGTTATAGATAATACAAAAATACACTCCAATGACCTCGGAGCCAATGCAAAACAAATTTTTAAAATACCAAATGGGAATGTAGTTATAAGTTACGACGATAAACACACCGTAATTAATCATAGCACTTTTTCAGAACAATATATAAGGTACTCTGAGGGAACTGAACCAAAATTTTCAGATTCAGCTACCAATTATTTTGATGCAACTGGTGCTATGTATTTCTTAAGACCTGATACTGGAGATATTCCATTGTTGGCGGCAATTTATGATTTTGAAGAAAATAATACCACCATTTATGATTATAACAATATGTTTAGTTCCGCTCAAATAAACTTCGATTTTAAAATCGGAACTACTACGGCAGTTGGATACGATGAAAAAAATAAAATTTTAATAATTGGGTATCAAAAAAGTGATGATACTAACAAAGGGGGAATTCTTAGAATTAGAACGTCTCCGGAAATTCAATTTGTAGATAATACAAATATAAACGGGGTTCCTCATGTGGTAATCTCTAAATAGAGTATTTTCTAAATCTATTAATATCTTGTCTTTCAGTAACTTACAAAGGTTTCAGTTTGCGATTATTGTGTTGAAATGTTAAATATTTCTTAGTTTAATTTTATTCGGTATTTATACGTATAAAAATTGTAACTTACCGAAGAATGATTACCATTCACCGATTATTTGAGAATGTTTAAGCCCCCAAGTTTTGAAGATGCGATGTAGTAGTGCCCAAGTTTTGTTATTGTTATTTTTTCTTTCTTTTTTTTACTCATCTGCTCAAGAAAATAATGCAGAATCCAATTCTATTATAAAAAGTACTGAAGCTTCAGACAAACATACCACATTGTTGGCTGCGATTCGTGCAGCAGATTTAGATGAATTATTAGGTTTTGATGGTCCTTTTACGATGTTTGCACCATCTGATACCGCTTTACAGGAACTTTTGGGTTATACCGCTATAGATTTTAATGACCCCAAAAACAAACAAAAATTGCAAGAGATTGTTTCCTATCATTTGGTTGTTGGAAATTTAACGGCGTCTAAAATTTTATCTGCAATGTGCAAAGGAAATGGTAAAGCTTCATTTACTACAGTACAAGGAAATAAGATAATGGCAACTATGAGTGGCTTAGATATTGTTTTAACTGATTCTCTTGGAAACACTTCAAAAATTATTACTGCTGACTCTACACGGTGTAATGGAGTTATACACGAAATAGATAGTGTAGTACTCCCTAGCGAAATGTAATTTTAATATTATTTTTTCTCTTTACCCCGTTGTTATCTCAGGGCAGCTTCTAATGCAGTCTCGTAACTTTTCTGAAGTTTACCCATGATACGGTCAATTTGCTTGTCTGTTAGCGTGTTTTTGTAGTCTTGCAACGTAAAACTAACAGCGTAAGACTTTTTACCTTCAGGTAAATTATCCCCAGTATATACATCAAAAAGATTAACTTCTTTTAAAAACTTCTTATCAGTTTTAAAAGCTAGGTCATAGATTTCTTTGAAAGAAACAGTATTGTTAAGCAGCAATGCAAAATCTCTCTTAACCTCAGGGTATTTTGGTATTGGGTTAAAACTGATTTTTGTTTTTGAAGCTATCTTTAATAATAAATCCCAATTGAAATCAGCAAAGAGAACCTCTTGCTTAATATCAAAATGCTTTAAGATTGTTTTTTTAACTACACCAAAAGTTATAATTTCTTTAGTATTAGCAATAACCGATAATGATTCTGAAAATATAGCAGAACTTTCAGTAGGTACAGTTTGAAAATTAGAAATTCCTAAGCGCTCTAAAATTGAATATATTGTAGACTTTAAAAAGAAAAAATCACTTTTTTTAGGAGCATGTGTCCATGATGTCTCATGTTTATTTCCAGAAATTAAAATACTCAAATAGCTATTTTCAGAACGTTTTTCTTCTATACCATTATAGGTTTTTCCAAACTCGAAAAGGCGTAAGTTTTGTTTTTTCCTATTTATGTTATGAGATGCAGTTTCAAGGGCAGAAAATAAAGAAAACTGTCGCATTACAGATAAATCCCCACTAAGCGGATTAATCATTTTAATAGCCTGTTCTGCCTTGTTTTTGTCTACCAATTCAATATATTTAGGAGAAGTTAAGCTGTTGGTGATAATTTCATAAAACCCTTTCGATGCTAAAATATTACCAATATTATTTTGTACTTTATGGTCATCATATTTAGAAGTAGGAGCAATCCAGGCATTTAATTTATCCGTAAAATCTACATTATTATACCCATAAATTCTTAATATTTCTTCGATAACATCAACAGGTCTTTGCACATCTACGCGATATGATGGTACTACCAAGCCAAGTCCGGCTTCAGTCACATTTTTTACCTTAATGTCTAATGAGGCTAGTATAGATTTTATAGTATCCTGAGGTATTTCTTGTCCAATTAATTTATGAATCTTTTCAAAAGCTAAAAACACTTCAAAGTCTGTTTGCTTTTTTGGATACATATCAATAATATCTGAGGTAATATTACCTCCTGCAATTTCTATAATTAAAAGCGCAGCTCTTTTAAGGCTATACTCTACATTTTCAATATCTATACCACGCTCAAAGCGAAAAGAGGCGTCTGTATTTAACCCATGACGTTTTGCTGTTTTTCTTACAGAAACGGGATTAAAATAGGCGCTTTCCAAGAAAATTGAAGTTGTATCCTCGGTAACTCCAGAATGGATTCCACCAAAAACCCCTGCAATACACATGGGTTTTTCAGAATCGCAAATCATTAAATCTTCTTCATGAAGTTCTCTTTCTACATCATCTAGCGTTTTAAATTTAGTGCCTTTAGGCATAGTTTTTACAACAATTTTATTGCCTTTAATTTTATCGGCATCAAACGCGTGCAACGGTTGTCCTAATTCATGAAGAACATAGTTAGTAGCATCTACAATATTATTTTTTGGAGCAATTCCAATGGCATTAAGTCTGTTTTTTAACCAATCTGGCGAAGGCTGAACAATTAAATTACTTAAGGTAACACCACAGTATCGTGGAGCTAAATCATAGTCTTTAACATCAACATCAATCTTAAGCGAACGGTTGTCTACGTTAAAATGACTAACTGGTGGAGTAATTAATTCTTTTTCAATTTCCTTTTGCTTGAGTCCGGCTTTTAGATCACGAGCTACACCGTAATGGCTCATAGCGTCCGCTCTATTTGGTGTTAACCCTATTTCAAAAACTTCGTCGTTTTCAACTTCGAATATTTCAGAGCAAGGTGTTCCAGGAACTAAGTTATTACTAAGTACCATTATTCCATCATGACTTTCTCCTAAACCAAGCTCATCTTCGGCACAAATCATTCCATGACTTTCCTCTCCTCTGATTTTTCCTTTTTTAATTGTCCAAGGCTCTCCATCGCTATATAAAGTTGTTCCAATTGTGGCAACTGGTACTTTTTGCCCTTTCGCAACATTTGAAGCGCCACATACTACCTGAATAGGGTTTGCTTGACCAATATCAACGCTTGTGATTTTTAATTTGTCAGCGTTAGGGTGTTGTTCGCATGATAACACATCACCAACTACAACGCCAGCCAAACTTCCTTTAATAGATTCAAAAGGTACCACACCTTCTACTTCTAGACCTAAATCAGTTAAAAGTTCTGCTGTTTGCTGGGAATTCAAATCTATATTAAGAAACTGCTTGAGCCAGTTATAGGAAATATTCATCTAATTGTTTTATAAGCTCACAAAGATAAAACAATGCTCTAATACATTCAATAGTCAGCCAATTGAAATGTATATTTTTTATTTCAAGGATTTAGTTGTTTTTTTGGAACGACTTTTAAAATAAATTTAGATTGAGAAGAATATATATTGTTTTCGTATTTTTTGTTTTGTGTGGTGCCTGTAAAAAAGAAACTAAAGTTACGTTAAATGAAGGTGAGTGGATTGGAGAGTTATCGGTTATGGATAATGAAATTCTACCTTTTAATTTTGAAGTAAGTAAAGTAGGGCCTCAGGAGTATCATATTAAAATTATAAATGGGGATGAGATAATTGAGGTAGATGAAGTACAGGTTATAAATGATTCTATTATTATAAGAACACCAGTATTTGAAGGTTATATTGCTGGAAAATTTAGTTCAAATACTATAAAAGGAGAATTTATTAAAGAAAGCTTAAATAGAGTAGTGCCCTTTACTGCAAAACATGGTGTTACTGAAAGATTTGTAGAAACAGAACCATCTAGTATAAATGTATCTGGGAATTGGGAAGTTGTTTTTAATCCGGAAGGCGAAACCGAAAGGTATATTGCTAAGGGTATTTTTGAGCAAACGGGAAAAAAAGTAAAAGGAACTTTTAGAACAACTACTGGAGATTATAGGTACCTTGAAGGTGTGGTTGATGTAGACACGTTAAAGCTTTCTGTTTTTGATGGTGCTCATGCCTTTTTGTTTAAAGCTAAAGTAACAGACTCTACCTTATATGGAGCTTTCTACTCTGGTAATCATTCTAAAGAGCTTTTTATAGGTAAAAGAAATGAAAATTACACGCTTCCGGATGCTAATTCGCTTACTTTTTTAAAACCTGGATTTACGAATTTTAATTTTTCTTTTCCCAATGAAAGTGGTAAAATTGTTTCATTGCATGACCCTCAATTTAAAGATAAGGTTGTTGTGGTTCAAATTATGGGAACATGGTGCCCAAATTGTTTGGATGAGACAAGGTTTTATGTAAAGTATTTGAAGGAGAATCAAAAGAAAGATATTGAATTTGTGGCTTTGGCTTTTGAGTATGCTAAAACAAAGGAAAAAGCTTTTGCTAGTATTCAGCGATTAAAAGATAGAACAGCAGTGCCCTATCCTGTTTTGTTAGTACAATATGGCTCCTCAAACAAAAAGGAAGCTCAAGAGAAATTACCAATGCTTAATCATGTGCTGTCCTATCCGACATCCATATTTATTGATAA
Source organism: uncultured Maribacter sp. (assembly GCA_947493885.1). Taxonomy (GTDB): domain Bacteria; phylum Bacteroidota; class Bacteroidia; order Flavobacteriales; family Flavobacteriaceae; genus Maribacter_B. The sequence continues at coordinate 530,081 of CANLTE010000003.1, read as the reverse complement.
AAAGGGGCAAGTTCGTAAAATACATACTGGTTTTAATGGACCTGCAACAGGAGAAAAGCATACAGTTTTTAAGAAGGAGTTTTACGCTTTTGTAGACAGCTTACTAATAGAATAATGGGCTAGATAATGGTGGACTTTCCTAATCCAATGTTTTCATCATTCATGTTTGGGTTATCATCCACATCAACAATATTTTCGGCAATAAAATCACCAACGTAATCCGTGCCGTACTTGCTACTTCCTAAAATATCAGGAGTAACAATTTTTTTGGTAAACGATTTTAACACCGCAGAGACAACAGCGTTTGATTCTTCAATAAGTCCAAAATGTTCTAAAAACATAGCCGTGCTTAAAATTGAAGCTACTGGATTGGCAATATTTTTTCCTTTTGCTTCTGGATAAGAACCATGTATAGGTTCAAACATAGCTTTGCCAATTCCTACTGAAGCTGATGGAAGTAGTCCTATAGACCCTGCAAGGACACTACCTTGGTCAGATAAAATATCTCCAAACATATTGCTTGTTAATATAACATCAAATTGTTTCGGATTAAGAATCATTTGTACCGCAGCATTATCAATATATAAACAATCAAATGCTATTTCTGGATAACTTTCACTAATGTTAGTTACAACTTTACGCCATAATCTTGACGTTTCAAGAACATTAGCTTTGTCTACTAAAGTTAGCTTTTTTCTTCTCTTTTTTGCAGCCTTAAATGCCAAATGAGCAACTCTACTTATTTCTTTTTCGGAATAACTACAGATATCTGTAGCGAAAGTATTTTCTTTATTAATGGTTTTGTCACCAAAATAAATACCTCCCGCTAATTCTCTATAAATAACAAGGTCCGTTCCTTGTACTACCTCTTTTTTTAGGGGCGATTGTTTTATTAATGCAGGAAATATTTTAACGGGCCTAATGTTGGTAAATAAATCAAAATCTTTTCTGAGTTGCAACAGTCCTTGTTCTGGCCAAACTTTTACATTTGGATCATTGTCAAACTCTGGTGCGCCAATTGCTCCAAACAAAATGGCGTCAGCATTGTTGCAAATCTTATACGTTTGTTCAGGAAAAGGAATACCATGCTTTTTAATGGCATCAGCACCTATAGTTGCTTTGGTAAATTCAAATTTATGTCCAAAAGTTTCTTCAACAGCTTGCAAGCATTTCACTGATTGCGCCAAAACTTCTGGCCCAATGCCGTCTCCTCCTAATAATGCTAAATTAAACTGCATTTGAAAGAATTTTAAGTGGTTATTCCGCTAATCTCTACAATCTGATGAATATCTTCATCTAAAACTTCTTTTCTAGTGTCTGCAAACTTTAAAAATTCTTTATAAACTGTATCTAGTTGAACTTTCGTTAATTCGTAACCTACTATTTTGGCTCTATATGCTAATGCAGCACGACCACTTCTTGCTGTTAGAATTATTGATGACTCTGTTACACCTACATCGGCCGGATCAATAATTTCATAAGTTTCTCTATTTTTAATAACACCATCTTGGTGAATTCCAGAACTATGAGCAAAAGCGTTTGCACCAACAATGGCCTTGTTAGGTTGAACTATCATACCCATTTTTTCTGACACCATTAAACTAGTGTCATACAAAAGTTTACTGTTAATTCCAGTGTCTAAGCCTAATGTAGGATGCTGTCTTAGTACCATAACAACTTCTTCTAAAGAGGTGTTACCAGCGCGCTCTCCAATACCATTTATAGTACATTCAATTTGTCTTGCGCCATTAACAACTCCGGCTATTGAGTTTGCAGTTGCTAAACCTAAATCATTATGACAGTGGCACGAAAGTGTTGCTTTATGAATACCTTTTACGTTTTCTTTAAGGTATTTTATTTTAGCACCGTATTCTTCAGGTAGACAATAACCTGTAGTATCAGGAATATTTAAAACAGTAACGCCAACTTTAATAAGTTCCTCACAAATTCTTGCTAAAAAAACGTTGTCCGTTCTACCAGCATCTTCGGCAAAAAACTCAACATCCTCAACAAAAGTTTTTGCATATTTAACAGCATTTACTGCTCTTTCAATAATGGCGTCCTCGTTAGAATTAAATTTATACTTAATATGAGATGCCGAAGTACCAATTCCAGTATGTATTCTTGGTTTTTTTGCATGTTTTAATGCATCAGCTGCAACTTCAATATCTTTTTTAACCGCACGAGTAAGTCCGCATACCGTAGCATTTTTAACTAGCTTAGCTATACTACTTACAGAATGAAAATCACCAGGACTTGATATTGGAAAACCAGCTTCAATAATATCAACACCTAATTCCTCTAGTCGTTCAGCAATAACTAATTTCTGTTCTGCGTCTAATTTGCATCCAGGAACTTGTTCTCCATCTCTTAGGGTAGTATCAAAAATTTCTACTTTATCTTTGTTCATATTATTTATGTAGTTTTAGCTAGTCTTTACGAATATATAATCTATATAACAAAAGACCTAAAGTTTCATTAATACATTTACAATGTTAATTAACTTTTGTGGTTGTTTAACTTGTTGATATACATGTTTTTAAACTATTATTATTACGATGACAAATATGCATAAAGATGCTTTGTTTGTTTTGATAAAGTCGCTTTCTAAATCAGAAAAGAGACAATTCAAACTATATGTTGGGAGGTTGGGAGTGAACACTGATGCGAAATTTTTGGCACTTTTTAATCTTTTAGACAGACTAAAGGTGTACAAAGAGGATGTTATTTTAGATAGTGGTATTGTTAAAAAAGCACAACTTTCTAACTTAAAAGCGCATTTATATAAGCAAATTTTAGTGAGTTTACGATTAAATCCAGTAAATCAAAATGTGCGTGTACAATTTAGAGAACAATTAGATTTTGCTACAATCTTATATCAAAAAGGACTGTATAAACAAAGTTTGAAAATTTTGGATAAAGTTCGTACAGCGGCAATTGAAAACGAGGAAAAGAATATTGCCTATGAAATTGTTGAGCTGGAGAAGATAATTGAAACACAGTATATTACACGCAGTATACCAGATAGAGCGGATGAACTTGCTGTTTTAGCGAAAGAATTGTCTGCGCAAAACGTAATGACAAGTAAGCTTTCCAATTTGTCATTACAACTTTACGGAATGATGCTGAAGGTTGGGTATGCTAGGAGCGATGAGGATTATCAGAAGGTTCAACAGTATTTTGAGAAACACCTACCCAAATATAAAATTGAAGATTTAGGGTTTAGAGAAAAATTATGGCTTTACAAAGCTTATTTATGGTATAGTTTTTTAACTCAAGATTTTTTATCGTGTTATAAATATTCTAATAAGTGGGTTAGTTTGTTTTATGAGTATAAAGAAATGATCCATTTAAACCCTGTTTTCTTTTTAAAGGGGAACCATTATTTATTAGAGTCGCTGTTTTTTGTAAAATATAGTTCTCAGTTTAAGCAAACTCTAGATAATTTAGAGAAAATATTAGAGGATAAAAACTTTCCTAAAAACGACAATATTAATTCTCTTGCCTTTTTATACTTAAATGCTAATAAGCTAAATCTCCACTTTTTAGAAGGCACTTTTTCTAAGGGACTATATTTAGTTAAGATTATAGAGTACGGAATAAATAAGCATTCTAATAAGATAGATGCGCACCACGTAATGATTTTGTATTACAAAATTGCGTGCTTGTATTTTGGAAATGGTGATAACAAAAACTGTATTCTATATCTTAAGAAAATAATTGATAACAAGAATTTGAAAATGAGAGAAGACCTTATGTGTTTTGCTCGAGTTTTGAGTCTTGTGGCCCATTATGAGGCTGGCATGGATTATCATTTAGAAGTACAATTAAAAAGCACTTATAAATTTCTTTTGAAGATGAATGATATGCACGCTGTCCAAAAAGAAATGATTAAATTTTTAAGAAGTTTAGGGAGTATATATCCACATGAGCTTAGAGATGAATTTTTAAAACTTTATAAAGAGCTAAAAAAGTATGAAGACCATCCATATGAAAAAAGAGCGTTTCTGTATTTAGATATTATTTCGTGGCTAGAAAGTCACTTAGAAAACAAGCCTGTAGCACAAATTATAAGGGAAAAAGCCATAGAACTAAAACGTTAGTCACAGGCATCCCAAATAGGGTCTTTGGGTAATGGTGCAATAATCGCTATGGGTTCTTTTTTTACCGGATGAATAAAAGCTAGTTTTCTTGCATGAAGATGTATGCTTGCATCTTTGTTGCTTCGGTCAAAACCATATTTTAAGTCCCCTTTAATTGAACAGCCAATACTTGAAAGCTGAGATCGTATTTGGTGGTGTCGACCAGTTTTTAAGTTTATCTCCAATAAAAAATAATTGTCTAATTTTTTAATAACTTGATATTCTAAAATAGCTTTTTTGCTTTCAGGTACTTCTTTTTTATACGCGTATGATTTGTTTTGTTTCGTGTTTCGTTTTAACCAATGGGTAAGATTATCACTGTTTTTGTTAGGTTTGTTTTTAACAACAGCCCAATACGTTTTTTTTGCTTCTTTTTCTGCAAATAGTTTATTTAGTCTAGGTAACGCTTTTGATGTTTTCGCAAATATTACTATGCCAGAAGTTGGGCGATCTAAACGATGCACAACTCCAAGATATACATTGCCTGGTTTGCTATATTTTTCTTTAATGTATTGTTTTACAACATCACTTAAAGGCGTATCACCAGTTTTATCTCCTTGTACAATATCTCCAGGTCTTTTGTTTATAGCTATCAAGTGATTATCTTCATAAATAACTTGAAGGTTGGCAATCGATGAGAGCGTTTTTTTTGACATTATTATAGACTTAATTTCTTTGAAGAAAAACTGTAAATTAATATAAATATAGCTCCTACAGTTACTGATACATCTGCCATATTAAAGATTCCAGTTTTAAAAAAACCAACTTTTACAAATAAAAAATCGGTTACAGAACCATGTAGAATACGATCTAATAAATTACCTATTCCTCCACCGATTACAAACGCAAAAGCATATGCTAACCATTTGTTTTTTTTTATTTTTATAAGCGTTCTATATAACAAAATTAACAAAACTAAAAGGGGAATACCTTGAAGTAAAATTAGTTTTAAAACAGGAGAAAAGTTTTGTCCAAAACCTAGCATGGCTCCCGTGTTTTCTACATTAGTAAGTATAAAGTTATTTTCAATTAACTGAATATAATCTTGAGGGGAAACTTTAGTTCTAACAATTTCCTTTGAAATTTGATCGCAACCTATGTTTAACAAAACTAATAGTACAATTAAAACTTGTCTGAAAGTTTTACTTTTGAGCATGTTCTCTTGCTTAATATTGCTCTTCTTCGCTGGGGAAATCTTTAGTTTTTACATCAATAACGTACTGAGAAATGGCAGCGCTCATTTCTTCATACAAGTTCATGTATCTACGTAAAAATCTAGGGTTAAATTCATGTGTCATTCCAAGTAAATCATGAATAACCAATACTTGGCCATCAGCATGTCTACCCGCTCCTATGCCAATAGTTGGGATAGAAATACTATCCGATACCGTTTTTGTAAGATCTGCAGGTATTTTTTCTAATACCATTCCAAAACACCCTATTTCTTCCAAAAGTTTAGCATCAGAGATTAGTTTTTTAGCCTCTTCTTCTTCTCTTGCTCTTACAGTATATGTCCCAAATTTGTATATAGATTGTGGAATTAAACCCAGATGCCCCATCACAGGTATACCCGCTTTTAAAATACGTTTTATAGAAGATTCAACTTCTTTTCCACCTTCTAGTTTTACCGCATGAGCTCCACTTTCTTTCATAATTCTAATGGCGGAACGTAAGGCCTCTTTTGGGTCACTTTGGTAATATCCAAAAGGAATATCCACAACAACTAAGGCTCTTTTTACTGCTTTTATTACTGAAGACGCATGATAAATCATTTGATCTAAGGTAATTGGTAACGTAGTTTCATGACCAGCCATTACGTTACTGGCGGAATCTCCAACAAGAATTACATCTACATTGGCGGCATCAACAATTTTTGCCATGGAGTAATCGTATGCGGTAAGCATCGAAATTTTTTCTCCATTTTTTTTCATCTCTATAAGAGATTTAACGGTAACTCGCTTGTATTCCTTTTTTGCTACTGACATTTTTACGTTTTAGGAGAGATAAATGTAAGGAGTTTTGTTTAATTGTAAACCATATTATTAAATTGTAATTTTTGTTTTAAATTTAAAAAGTATCAAACTAAATTTTATGAAAAAAATTTACTGTTTAATTTGCTTATTAATAGTACTTAATACTTATGGACAAACGCCTGAGAAAGATAATGTAAAAGCTACTGTGGAACGTTTTTTTGAAGGTTTTCATAAGCAAGATTCCAGTTTAATGATTAAAACATTATCTAGGGATGTTTTTTTGCAAACTATTGGGAGGAACAAAAATGGAGAGTCTAAGATTAGAACAGAGAAATTTGATGATTTAATAAAGTCTATCATCAATATCCCAGATTCTATTCAATTTCAAGAAAAATTATTGTCATTTAATATTCAAATAGATGGAGCAATGGCTAATGCATGGGTTCCCTATGAGTTTTGGCTAAATGGTACTTTTCATCATTGTGGGGTAAATTCGTTTCAGTTGTTTAAAGAAGATGAGAATTGGAAAATTATCTATTTAATAGACACTCGGAGAAAGGCAGGTTGTAATGTTGATTAAATTATAGGTGAAATCATCAATTTATATTTGAATTAATGATCATTTTGACATAAAAACGATGCTATGTGCCTAAAACAAACCAATAATTAAAAATCAAACCGTACCTTTATGGCCTTTAAGAATATAGATACTTGACTTATATGAAAATAAGAACTATCTTATTCTTAAAATCCTATTGTGTAATATCTAAAATTAAGAATGGCAAAATCACAGCAGACATTTAATAAAACTGAAAAAGAAAAAAAACGTTTAAAAAAACGAGAAGAAAAGCAAAAAAAGAAAGAAGCGCGTAAAGCTGCTGCCAAAGAAGGTGGGGGAGGAATTCAATTTGCTTATGTAGATCAATTTGGAAATTTAACTGATACGCCGCCAGACCCAGCGGATAGAGTTCAGATAGAGGCAGAGGATATTGTTTTAGGTATTCCAAAGAAAGCCGAGGGAGACAAGGAAGAGTTTGATCCAACCAGAACAGGTAAAGTTTCCTTTTTTGATACATCTAAGGGCTTTGGTTTTATTATAGACACAGATACCCAGGAAAAATATTTTACTCATGTAAGTGGTCTTATAGACGAAATTGCTGAAAATGACAAGGTTTCTTTTGAATTAGAAAAAGGAATGAAAGGAATGAACGCTGTTCGTGTGAAGAAGATTTAGAGTTTAAAAATAATATTAAAAAGCGTCAAATACATTTGTATTTGACGCTTTTTTTTTGACTAATTTTTTATTGATCTATGATAAATGTCATTTTCTATAAATAATTCTATGCAGAAATTTGTCGCAACAAAAGCATCGAAAATTGCTAACCGAATATCTATTTTTTACAAGATGAAATACCAAGAAAAAACCGTTGCAAATTATGTAGCCCATAACATTAAAACAGCACATATTTTTAAAAAATATGGAATTGATTTTTGTTGCGGAGGTGGTATTACATTAGAAAAAGCTTGTGAAAAAAACAAGTTGGATATTAATATAATACTAGAAGAACTTCTTGAAGTTGGAGAAGTAATTGAAAATTCCAATGATTATAATTCTTGGGAATTGGATTATCTAATAGATTATATTGTTAGTGAACATCATGCTTATGTGATTAGTGGTTTGCCATTATTGTCTGAGTATGCAAATAAAGTGGCTAAGGTACATGGGGATCATTATCCATATCTACACACCATAAATGAGCTATTTCATGAGGTAGCCAATGAATTAGTTTCTCACTTAAAAAAGGAGGAAGAAATTTTATTTCCTTATGTAAAAAAGTTGGTAGAAATAGAAAATAATTTTGAAAACGAAAAGTTAACACCACCATTTGGTACCGTTAATAATCCAGTGCAAATGATGGAGGAAGAGCATGAACATGCGGGTGATGTATTTAAAGAAATATCAAGGTTAACCAATAATTACGAGTTTCCTGAAGGGGCTTGCAATACATTTAGAGCGTTGTATGATATGTTAGCAGCTTTTGAGGAAGACCTGCATAAACATATACATTTAGAAAATAACATTTTACACCCAAAGGCAATAGCCTTGGAAAATAAATTGTTTGGAAATTTAAGGGGGAATTAGCTTCCTAGGAAGAAGTTTTAGGAACTAGCTATTTCTAAATCATATATTGTTTGTTTTTTTAAATGGAGCATTTAGTCGCAGAATGCTCCATTTTTTTGTTTTATAAAACAAAATTATTTTCGTTGGTTAGTTCCATTAAATCCGCAATTATACTTTCGCCTTTATCTTGGTTATACCAAATTTGCAGGCTTCTTTTAAATTCGTCATCAATTTTTCCGTACTCTCTTTTATAATTTTCCACTAGTTTGGTGGCTTTTTTTGAACGAGACCCCCAAGTATATAAAACATTGTAAAATTTGTCAATTACAATAAGTTTAGGAATTGCCTGAGAACCATTGGTTAAAAATGCATTCATTAAATCTAAGTTATCATCTCTGAATAATAGTTTTAAAGTGATGCTAGAAGTTGTTTCTGCTATTTTATTTAGAACAGGAATGGTTTGTGCTGCATCACCACACCAACTTTCAGTAAGTATTAACCAAGTTTGTTTGGAGGTTTCTTTAAAAAAATAAGTTTGTTCTGCACTTAATGAAAAGGTTTTGTTTAATCTTCGCATTCGACTTGCGTTAAGCTTTGTGAAACTTATACGTTCAGTGGTTTGTTCAGTGCCTGAGGTTTTACCTTCCCTTACAAGTTTCTGAATTGTTTGAGTATAAGCTTCGTAGCTTATACCTTTATGAGCGCTGTTTTTTAGTAGTGTTTTCATACTATTTTTTTAAATTATCTGTATTAAAAAAGCCTCCTCTGTTTTCTGTTCTTTTAATGGATTGACTGATTATTAGATGGGCCACGTTTATCATGTTTCTTAATTCACAAAGAGTTGTATTTATTTTTGATTTTTTATAAAGCTCTTCAACATCCTTGTAAATAATCTCAAGACGAATTTTGGCCTTTTCCAATCTGTAATTAGTTCTTACAATGCCTACATAATCTTGCATAATTGCTTGCAACTCTTTTAAATTGTGTTGAATAAGTATGTGTTCTTTGGTAATCTGGGTTCCTTTATCATTCCAATTAGGAATTTTAATGGTTAAATTACTTTTAGTAGAATTTTCAGTGTGATATTTGTAAATATTATGTGCATAAACTAGGGCTTCAAGCAGGGAGTTAGATGCTAAACGGTTTGCGCCATGTAAACCTGTTCTTGTGCATTCTCCACAAGCGAATAAGTTTTTTATTGAAGTTTTTCCGTGAGCATCTACTTCAATACCACCGCATAAATAGTGTGCTGCTGGTACAATGGGTATCCAATCTTTAGAAATATCAATATATAAACCTTTACATTTTTGATAGATGTTTGGAAAATGTTTTATAAACGATTCTATATTTAGGTGAGTGCAGTCTAAATAAACACAATTATCACCAGTTTTTTTTAACTCTTTATCTATACTTTGAGAAACAATATCTCTTGAAGCCAATTCATTTCTGGCATCATAGTTTAACATAAAACGATGTCCTTTTTTATCTCTGATGTAAGCGCCAAAACCTCTTACGGCTTCTGATATTAAAAAAGCAGGTCCTTTTTCTGAAGTATAAAGAGCAGTAGGGTGAAACTGGATAAACTCCATATCTTTGATTTTTGCCTTAGCTCTATATGCCATGGCAATACCATCACCAGTAGCAATTTCAGGATTTGTGGTGTGCCCGTATACGCTCCCTATGCCACCCGAAGCAAGTATAGTGCTGTCCGATTTAATTGTAAATATTTTATTGTTTTTTTGATTTAGGATATATGCACCAAAACATGATAGATTTTCTTTTTCGCTTAAATGGTGATCGGTTAACAGGTCTATTGCAAAATGATGTGGTAAAAAAGTAATGTTGGGTAATTTGTGAACACCATTGAGCAGGGCTCTTTCAATTTCGTAACCGGTAATATCTTTATGATGAGCAACTCTATATTCAGAATGTCCCCCTTCTTTTCCCAAATCAAACTTTCCATTTTCATCAGTATCAAAACTAGTTCCTAGTTTTATGAGTTCTTTAAATCGCTTGGGGCCTTTTTTAATCACCATTTTAACAACATCTGTATTGCATAACCCATCTCCGGCTATCAGGGTATCCTGTATGTGTTTTCTAAAAGAATCTTCAGACTTATCTAAAACTACAGCAACACCTCCTTGGGCGTATTTTGTGTTGGATTCATCTTTATTTCCTTTGGTTACTATGGTGATGGTTTTTTGGGGAAACTTTTTTGCCATCTTTACAGCATATGTCAATCCAGCCACTCCGGAACCAATAACTAAATAATTGGTATACATGTTATTGTCTTGAAATTTCTAACATTCGCTTAATAGGTGCAAGTGCTTTTTTTGAGATGTTATAAGGGACCTTTATTTGCGGAATTTCATGCAATAAACAATCCCTAAGTTTTTCTAAAGTATTTACTTTCATGTAACTACATTCGCTGCAGGCACAGGTGTTGTCTTCTTTTGAAGGAGCAGGTATTAATGTTGTATTAGGAACTTCAAGCTGCATTTTATGTAGAATTCCAGCTTCAGTTGCAACAATAAATTTTTTCGTATTATTTTGTTTTACATATGTTATCATTTCTGATGTGGAACCAATATAGCTTGCGGTTTTTAGAATATGTTCTTCAGATTCTGGATGAGCAATTATGTTATAATCAGGATATTTTGAAACGAGACTCAAAAGCTTTTCCATAGAGAAAGCCTCATGTACCAAACAGCTTCCGTTCCAAAGCAACATTTTTCTACCAGTTTTTTCCATAATGTATTTGCCTAAATTTTTATCAGGAGCGAAGATTATAGGAATTTCTTTAGGAACCGATTCAACTATTTTTAACGCATTTGAAGAGGTGCAAACAATATCGGAAAGTGCTTTTACTTTGGCACTACAGTTAACATATGTAATTACCGCGTGATTAGGGTATTGATCTACAAATTTTTTAAAAGTGTCGGCAGGACAGGAGTCAGCTAAAGAGCATCCCGCATTTAAATCAGGGAGCACAACTTTTTTTTGGGGGTTTAGAATTTTTGCGGTTTCCGCCATAAAATGTACTCCGGCGAAGACAATAATATCCGCTTTTGTTTCTGCCGCTTTTTGAGAAAGCCCTAAGCTATCTCCAACGTAGTCAGCTATTTCTTGTATCTCTGGCCTTTGATAATAATGTGCTAATATTATAGCATTTTTGGACTTTTTTAACCTCTCTATTTCGTCTTTTATACTCACTTTGTAAATTCTATTCTATTAGTGGTAAAAATAAGTTTGTTGTGCAGGTATAAACATGACAAAAGTCATACTGTTAATAGCTTGTAAGCAATAGCTTTACAGTAATTATTGGTAGTTGATAAATCAACTTAAATTATTGATTACACCCTTAAACGATGTTCGTATGCTGTCAAATACATGTAAATATGCCATAAGAGCAATGCTTTATTTGGAAATATGCTCCGATAAAGAAGATAAAATTGGGGTAAAAAAAATTGCCGAAGAACTAGATACTCCACAACCTTTTTTAGCTAAAATTTTACAGCAATTATCTCGAAACGGATTGCTTACGTCTTTGAAAGGGCCAACAGGGGGATTTTACTTAAGTGAAGAAAATAAGAAAAATGCCATATGGGATATCATTAAATGTATTGATGGGGAAGATAAATTTATGAACTGTTTTATGGGATTGGAAATATGTGATGAAGAAAATCCTTGCCCAGTTCATTTTACAGTAAGCCCATTTAGAAAAAGAATTTTGAAAGATTTTAAAGATAAGTCTATTTCAGAATTTGTAAGAGGCATTACCAAGAAAGGAAAACATGTTACTTTAAACAACTTTGATATTATTTAGGTTTATAAAACAATAATAATCATAAAAAAAGCGGCTTTTAAGCCGCTTTTTAATTTTTGTTTGTTGAGAGAAATTAATTTCCAGTTCCACCGATTGCTGGATCTTTCATTCCTTCTTCAATCATATTATAGAATTGGTCAATTTTAGGAAGAACAACAATTCTTGTTCTTCTGTTTCTTGATTTTTCTGTTTGAGAAACTGGTACATACTCAGCTCTACCCGCAGCAGTCATTCTCTTAGGGTCAACACCATAGTCCTTTTGTAAAACACGTACAACAGCAGTAGCACGCTTAACACTTAAGTCCCAGTTGTCAATTAAAACAGAACCTTTGTAAGGAACATCATCAGTGTGACCTTCAACCATAAATTCAAAATCAGGTTTGTTGTTAACCACTTTTGCAACCTTTCCTAAAACACCTTTAGCTTTGCTTGTAATGTTATAGCTACCACTACTAAATAATAGTTTATCAGATATAGAAACAAAAACAACGCCTTTTTCTACGCTAATTTCAATGTCTTCATCATCCAAGTTTCCAAGAACACCTTTTAAACTTTGTACTAAGGAAAGGTTAACAGAATCTCTTCTGGTGATTGCATTATTTAATTTTCTAATGGTAAGGTCTTTTTCCTGAAGACTTTCTAGAGATTTCTCTAAGTTTTCCGCCCCTTTAGTAGTAAGGGTAGTTAAGTTACCCATGTTGTTAATTAATTCTTGGTTGTTTGCTTTTAAGAAAGCATTTTGGTCTTCCAAAATTTTCATTCTTGCAGTTTCTTCCAAGCAGCTATTTAACTTAACTGTTGCCGAATTTAATAAATCTTGAGTTTCTTTATTCTTTGCCTCTAACTCAGCATATTTTTTTTGCGAAACGCAAGAAGATAATAATAGAGTTACTCCTAAACATCCTAAAATCAATTTTTTCATGGTAAGAATTGTATTATGTATTTGTAAATTATTTTGATTCTCCTTCAAAGAAGGATAAAATTATATAAATCGGTTTTCTATTTACCCCTAATTTAGTTAATCTTTTACTAAAATGTTAAACTTCCTTATCTGATGTACGAAATGAGACCATACTATGGATTTTGTAACATAATATTTTTTTATAAAATTAGTCTTTTCACGTTTGCGATACATTTTTGTAAAGTTCTTGTAAAAGTTTAAATGTGCTCTTATTATTGCGAAACAATGTTTTCCTTTAAGTTGAAAAATAAATCTAATACCAGCTATCCCATCTAGTAGGAGTCTCAATAATATTATTACAAAAGCTTTTTTTAAGGGGAGGTTTTTGGTGATGGAAAATAAAGAATTTCTAAAATTTAGATACGTTTTTTTAGGATTCATATTACTTAACGTAGAACCTCCTAAATGAAAAATATGGGAAGCTCCAACATAATATACTTTATGACCATTATTTTTGGCTCTCCAGCACAAATCAACTTCTTCTTGATGAGCAAAGTAATCTTCGTCGAATCCGTTTAATGTATTAAAAACTTTACTTTTAATAAACATACATGCGCCAGTTGCCCAGAAGATTTCGCATGTATCATTATATTGGCCAGAATCCTTTTCCAATGCTTGAAAAATTCGACCTCTACAAAAAGGGTAACCTAATTGGTCTATAAAACCACCTCCAGCTCCTGCATATTCAAAATATTCCGGATTTAATAAATCTAAAATTTTAGGCTGAATTATTGCTGCATCTGGAGTGCTGTTAAACATATCTATAATGGCGGTTAACCAATTTTCAGAAACTTCAACATCTGAATTAAGTAAACAATATATGTCTGCTTTAATATGTTTAAGGGCATCATTATAGCCTTTGGCAAAACCTCCGTTTACTTGATTTTGAACTATTTTAACGGTAGGGTATTGTTGTTGAACAAGAGCAACGGAGTCGTCCGTAGAAGCATTGTCGGCTACATAAATATCTGCATTTTCAGAATATTTAATAACAGAAGGAAGAAACCTTTTTAAAAGTTCTTCGCCGTTCCAGTTCAGTATTACAATTGCTATTTTCAAATCGTGAGCAAATTAACGGCTAAAATCAGGAATTTGCCTTAAAAATTCATATTTTTCTTCGGTATGATTCATTTTGCAATAAAAATGGTCTAATCCGTTTGTGACCATCAGGTAAGTTGCATTTAACTGCATGTTATATTGTGCAATTTGGTCAAAAACACTTTGAGTAATTTTTACATTTGGCGCTTTACATTCTACTAAAAGGTGAATGCTACCATCAGAATTAAAAATTACAATATCATATCTTTTTTTGAGCTTGTTTATAGTAAGTTGCTTTTCAACGTTAATTAGGCTTTCAGGAAACTTTTTAACTTTTAAAAGATATAAGACAACATGTTGGCGAACCCATTCTTCGGGTTGTAAAACCACAAATTTTTTGCGTATAACATCAAAAATACGGACTTTATTTTCGCTATTTTTGAAGCGAAAGGTGTACTCTGGAAAATTTAGAGGTAGCATTTGACAAATTTGATGATTTTTTTTGAATGGATGAAGTAAAACAAATAGTAACAGATATTAAAAACGGAAGTATAAAACCGCTGTATTTTTTATATGGTGAGGAAAGTTACTATATCGATAAGATAACTGAGTTTATTGAAAAAAACGTGCTATCGGAAGAGGAACGTGGGTTTAATCAAATGGTTTTATATGGAAAGGACGTTACTATAGACGACATTGTGAGTAATGCAAAACGTTATCCAATGATGGCTGAACGACAAGTGGTAGTTGTTAAGGAAGCTCAACATTTGTCCAGAACCATTGAACAGTTAACGGCTTACGCAGAAAACCCTCAACCAACTACGGTGTTAGTTATATGTTATAAATATAAGAAGCTCGACAAGCGAAAAAAACTACATAAAGTAGTAAAAAAAATGGGTGTCCTTTTTGAAAGTAAAAAACTATATGAAAATCAGGTTGGTGATTGGCTTCGAAGGGTTTTAAAATCTTCGGGATATTCAATTTCTCATAAGGCGGCAATATTATTAGTAGAATTTTTGGGAACAGATTTAAGTAAAATAAGTAATGAGCTGGAGAAACTAAAGTTGGCTTTACCTAAAGAGTCTGAAATTACGCCAGTAGATATCGAAGAGCATATAGGTATTAGTAAAGATTATAACAACTTTGAGTTAAAAAAAGCTATTGGTGAACGCAACGTTGTAAAAGCAACAAAAATTATAAATTATTTTTCTGAGAATCCAAAAGACAATCCTTTTATACTTACAGTAACTTTGTTAAATTCTTTTTTTACGCAATTATTGCAGTATCACGGTTTAAATGACCATTCTCCAAAGAACGTAGCAAGTGCTTTGCGTATAAGTCCTTATTTTGTCAGTGAGTTTCAAATAGCAGCAAAAAACTACCCAATGAAAAAGGTTAGTAAAATTGTATCATATCTTAGAGAGATGGATTTAAAGGGCAAGGGTGTTGGTGCCAGTAATATTTCTCATCAAGATTTACTTAAAGAGTTAATTGCTAAGGTAATTTAATTAGCTAATTTTTTCCGATACTATATTTACCAGGACCAAGCAGAGCTATCGTAACATATCCTATAAGATACATTATGCCTTTTTCTTTTACATCAATAGGGTCGTTAAGATGGATCATAAATACAGCAACAAGCATTGTTATAATAATTGGTATTGTCGCCCATCTTACCTTGTAGCCAATTATTATTAATATTGGGCAAACAAATTCAGCAATAACGGTTAAAAAAAGGGAAGGGGCTTCTCCGATTCCTATTGGGTTAGCAAAAGCAATATCTCCGGAAATAAGTTGTTGAAACTTAGGAAATCCGTGAGTTAGCATCATAAGGGATAAAGAAATTCTTAAAAAAGCTAATCCTAAGTCTTTCTGGGGGATAATTCTCATATTTAAAATTTAAGGCTTCTAAATATAAGATTTTAAATTAAAATATTTGACTTTTAATGTAGCATTTTTACTTAGATAGTTATCTTAATTTAGGGTAATCTATTGGGTTAGATTCATGCATTATTTCATAAACCTTTTCAAAAATATCTTCGGTATTTGGTTTTGAAAAATAATCTCCATCGGAGCCATATGCAGGTCTATGTGCTTTAGCAGACAAAGTGGAGGGGGAGCTATCTAGGTATTGATAGGCGTTTTGTTTGTTTAATATTTCATCTAACAAATAAGCAGAGCATCCACCTGGGACATCCTCATCTATAATTAAAAGGCGATTAGTTTTTTTAATACTTTCAACCGTATTTTTATTGATATCAAATGGTAATAAAGTTTGAGCATCAATCACCTCGGCATCAATACCTACTTCATTAAGTTCTTTGGCTGCCTGAAGTACAATTCGTAATGTTGAGCCGTAAGAAAGTAAGGTAATATCAGAACCTTCTCTAATAGTCTCTATAACTCCTATAGGCGTGCAAAACTCTCCAAGATTACTTGGTTTAGGTTCCTTAAGTCTGTAACCATTTAGGCTTTCAATAACAAGAGCCGGTTCATCTGTTTTCATTAAGGTGTTGTAAAATCCAGCAGCTTGTGTCATATTTCTAGGTGCTAGAATGTACATGCCTCGTAACAGGTGAATTAATCCTCCCATTTGAGAACCTGAATGCCAAATTCCTTCTAATCGATGCCCTCTAGTTCTTACTACTAAAGGAGCTTTTTGTTTACCACATGTTCTATACCGCAAGCAAGCTAAATCGTCCATTAAGGTAGGCATTGCATAAAAAATATAGTCTAAATATTGAATTTCTGCAATTGGTCTTAATCCGCGTAAAGCCATTCCAATACCTTGCCCAATAATTGTAGTTTCACGAATTCCTGTATCGGCTACTCTAATTTCTCCATATTTTTTTTGAAGACCTTCAAGACCTTGGTTTACATCTCCAATATTACCGCTATCTTCTCCAAACACTAGGGCTTCAGGATATTTTTCAAAAAGCTTGTCAAAATTATCTCTGAGGATAAGGCGACCATCAACAGGCTCTATATTTTTGTCTATTTGAGGCTTAACCTCAGGGATGTTAGTAGCTTTATTGGTTAGTTCGCTATAAAGATGTGCGCTATACTTTGGCTGAGTTTCTTTTAAGAAACTATTTGTCCAACTAACAAGAGCTTCTTTTTCAGGTGTATTTTCGTTTAGTAAATAACGTAGCGCTTTTCGCGCACATATGGCAATATCTTTTTTTATGGAATCATCAATAGCAATAAGGTCGTTCTTTATTTTTGAAATAAAGTTTTTGTTTTGGCTCTTGCTTGCGGCATTTTCGAGAAGACTAATTAACGTGTTTTTATGGTTTTTAACTTCAATTAAATGTTCGCTCCAAGCTTCTTTTTTTGCGAGCCTTACTATTTTTCGAATTTCTTTTTCCAATGTGTCCAGCTCTTCAACTGAGGCTATTCCACTTTCTAAAATCCACTCTTTAAATCTCTTATTACAATCGTTTTCTCTTTCCCATTCTAATCGCTCTTCATTTTTGTAGCGTTCATGAGAACCTGAGGAAGAATGCCCTTGAGGTTGCGTTAACTCTGTCACATGAATAAGAACGGGTACATGTTCTTCACGCGCTATATCTGATGCATTTTCATAAGCATGCATTAAAGCAGTATAATCCCAACCTTTTACTTTTAAAAGCTCAAAACCTTTACTAGTTTCATTTCTCTGGAAACCACTAAGTATTTCGGAGATATCTTCTTTTGTAGTGTGATGTTTTGCGGGTACTGAGATTCCGTATTCGTCATCCCAGATACTTACGACCATTGGCACTTGTAAAACTCCAGCAGCGTTAATGGTTTCGAAAAACATACCTTCGCTGGTACTAGCATTACCAATAGTACCCCAAGCGACTTCATTTCCTTTGTCAGAAAAATTAGTAGCATCAATATCTTCTAAATTTCTATAAACTTTTGAGGCTTGAGCGAGTCCTAGTAGTCTTGGCATTTGCCCCGCGGTACATGAAATATCTGCACTAGTATTTTTTTGTTCAAGCAAATTTTTCCAACTCCCATCTTCATTTAAACTATAGGTTAAAAAATGACCTACCATTTGACGACCACCACTCATGGGCTCTAAACTCATGTCAGTAGTCGCATAGAGGTTATGAAAAAAGTCTTTTGGTTTAAGTATACCAATAGCCATCATAAAAGTCATATCTCTATAATAACCACTTCTGAAATCTCCATTTCTGAAGGAGCGCGCCATTGCAAGTTGAGGAAGCTCTTTTCCGTCTCCAAAAATTCCAAATTTAGCCTTACCAGTTAGCACCTCTTTTCTTCCAAGTAGGCTACATGTTCTACTTAAAAATGCAATTTCATAATCTTGAAGAATTTGAGCTTTGAAATCTTCGAAAGAGATATCATTGCTAGTTTTTGGAGATATTTTCATGCAGAAATCTAGATTTTCACAAAAATATTAATTTAAAATCGCTTTTACAAATTTATAAATGCTAAATTATTGAAAAAAAATTAGGTATTTACGCTTGTTAATGTGGATTTCGCATCTTTTTTGGTTTTTTTTGAGTTTTTGTTGCGAATTTGGTAAAAACTAAAACCATTGCCTTCTGAAAAGCCCAAGAAGTGTTTTGGGACTTAGAGTTACCACAAATCTAATTTTTTCGTTGTATTGAGGTTGCGAAATTTCCCAACCGTTGTTAGAGTATAATGGAAAATATAATTCAAAATAATCAGTTACAAGATTTAACCGAATTCCAGCATCATAAACAAAACGTTCTTTTTGGCCTTTACTCTTTAAATATCCTAAATCACCATATAGTTCTATCCATTTCCAAAGGTTTGCACTGGTGTTAATGGTGGTCATCCAATCATTGGCAAACGGATTTTGAAGTTTAGACTTAAACCCACCTTCAGCAATAACTACTTGTTGACTATAAATACCAGAAGATTCCGACCTACCAAGATAATTGTAGTCAAAAAGGTAATCGCTGGGCCTATCCAGAGCAAAACTAAAAAAGTTTGGATTGGTATAACCGGTAGTTTTGTTTCTTAAAAATTTTCCTGCAAAGAACCGGAAGTTAAACTGCCTATTATTTTCAAATAGTTTACGGTATTCCCATTCAAAAGCAACTTTAGAAAAATCACTAGCATGTTGAGCATCAATAAACCAGGATGAAAAGTCTAATATTCCCGGGGTTGAACTTCTAAATCGAGCATTAAAAACACTGTAATCTGGAGGGGTTTCAAAATCTTCCAAACCTTCTGCTTTATTCCTAAATACGTTTACGTATCTAAAGGATAATACTTCTCGTTTGTTTGAAAGTAAATCATGGGGTCTCCAACCGAAACTTATTGAGGGTGTAACTGTAGAATATCTGGAGTTTGTTTGAAAATGAAAAGTAGAGCCGCGTAAGGAATAATTTGCTACATACAAGCCACTTTTACTTAAGTATTTCCGATAATTAAACTTACCAAAACCAACAATTGATTTTTCGCGAAATGAGTAGGAAGGTGCAAAATCGTACACAAAAGGTCTTTCTAAAAAGGTTTTATTATAAATACGCATTCCTGGAGCCCAACCGTCGTAAATATTAAAAGTTAAAACAGGAACATAGAAAATTTGGGTGTAGTTTGGGTTTTCAATATCTCTATAAAACTGAAACTTTAATTTTTTATTTCCAGATAAAAAACCACCAAGGCTTTTCCAGTTATCTCGTTGATTAAATTCTGGAATTTTACTATCGTAATTCAATACAAGTTTATCTTCATCATTTGATGGAATGATAAGCGTTTTTTCGTCAACGATATCTGTAAACCAATATTTAGAAACAATAGAGTCGTTTTTTAAACCAAAAAGGGATATTGGCACATTACTCGTCTCCTTATTTTTAATGGTTACCTTGAGTGAATCGTTGTTTTTTTCAACGTCTTTTATTTTGTAATCTATTTGTAAGTCTGAATTTACATAATATTTAAAAAACCAGTCGATATCTTTTTCGGTAGACCTTTTAAGAATAGATTCAAAATCTAAAGTTTTTACTTTATTTAATTGATAATGTTTGTAAAACGTTTTTATGCTTTGGTTAACTTTATCTTCTCCAATATAGTTTGCTAAATAGGCTAACCCTTGACCAGCTTTATATTTACTGGTTATTTTTTGATTAAATTTTATGAGTTGATCGTTAGGCGTAATTAATGATTGACTTATATTTCTACGAGCCGAATACATGGACAAAAATGGATATTGTTTGTTAAATTCCATTTTTGCTAAATTAAAGCTGCGAATACCCCAAATACGACTAAGTTTACCTAGTAATTTTTGATTTGGGTAATAGTTTTCTACATAAGCTATCAGTAAATAATTAGCAATTGCATTAGATAACCATTGTTCCTCTCTAGGATTTAGAAAAATGGTTTCACTTAAAATGCTGTTAAGAGCAGTCTTTAAGAATTTCATTTCAAATTGAAATTGCTCTTCGTAAGGTCTAATAAATGATGGTAATTGGTTAATTCCGTATAGAGGATTTTTATTGTAGTCAGCCTCACTTACTAACAGTTTGGCGTGAGGGTATTTGCCTAAATTTTTGTCAATAAAACGGGTTACCCTGTTTATTGAAATTCCTTGAGATATATCATCAAATTTTTTAGCATCAATATCCGTAACCACAGTCATTTGAGGAGTTACATGAGTAGTAAATCTTTTTGTAGGCTCTAAAATTATTTCGCAACTTTTTTGTTTTTCTCCAATGAGTTGAGCAAACTGTTGACTTGGGAATTCAGAATTAGCGAGTTTTCTATAATTGGTTGCTAAATAAAGACCTTCTGGATATTTAAAATCTACGGTGGTTTTAGTTACTTCGGTATATAAATCGCTTAAATTTTTATTTGAATATTTATGCCACTTAGCATCCAACACAGCTGGGGTTAAGTACCAGTCTTTTAAAAAAAAGCCACCATCATTTCGGTATCCTACAGATGTGAATTTATCTGAAGGTAGTTTTACGGAATATGTTATAAATATTTTAGTTACTGAGTTTGGAGGTACTGGGTTGTTGAGTTTAATTTTGATAATATCCTCTCCATCTTCCCTTTCCCATTGTAATCCTCGATATTCTTGGTCAACTAAACTTATAATATTTGTAAACCCTCTTTCTTCCTCTTTTGCTAAATGCAAACTTTTTTTAAATTCTCTAGCAAATCGTTTTGATAAGGCTGTTTTTTTATTAGAATATGAATGTATCCAATCTGAAAAATATAATTCAGTTAAGGTGTAGTTAGAATTGTTTTGATAGGTAAATTCTTGCTGTATACTTATCTCTTTATTTTTTGTATTTAAAGTAGCAGAAACATTATTTATATGTTGCGCATGACTAACCATCGCTATAAAAAATAGCAAACCCAGTAAATGATATTTTATGTAATTGTTATTCAAACAAATAAAATAATTATTAGAAATTAGGACTTAGTGACTTTTCTTTATAGAATGCATCCAGAATGGCAACAACCTCATCTTCAGAATCTGCTATTTTGATTAAATCTAAATCATTTGGGCTTATGTTTCCTTGTGATAACATTGTGTTTTTTATCCAATCTATGAGACCTTTCCAAAATTCTGAACCTACTAAAATAATAGGGAATGTTTCTATTTTATGCGTTTGAATTAAAGTAATCGCTTCAAAAAGCTCATCAAGAGTACCAAACCCTCCAGGCATAACAACAAAACCCTGAGAATACTTTACAAACATTACTTTACGAACAAAAAAGTAATCAAAATCTAAGCTTTTATCCTTATCTATATATGGATTGTCATGTTGCTCAAAAGGGAGGTCAATATTTAAACCAACAGATGTTCCCCCTGCGGCATGAGCACCTTTGTTACCTGCTTCCATTATACCTGGTCCACCACCTGTAATAACTCCGTAACCAGCTTCTGCAATGCTTTTGGCTGTGCTCACCGCTAAATCGTAATATTTGGTATTTTCTTTGGTTCTGGCAGAACCAAAAATAGAAACACAAGGACCAATTTTACTCATTTTTTCAAATCCGTTAACGAATTCTCCCATAATTTTAAATATAGCCCATGAGTCGTTAGTTTTTATTTCATTCCAGCCTTTGTGGTGTTTTTCTTTTCTCATAATTAATTAACGTAATTATATTAATGCGAATTATTTTAAATGTCTAGCTCTTTTTTCAAGAATTGAGCGGTATAACTTTTTTTGTTTTTACAAATTTCTTCTGGTGTACCTCTTGCAACTATCATGCCGCCTCCGCGACCTCCTTCATAACCAATATCAATAATGTAATCCACCATTTTAATAACATCAAGATTATGTTCAATTACTAAAACGGTATTTCCTTTGTCTACCAAACGGTCTAAAACTTCCATTAGTACTCTAATATCTTCAAAATGCAGTCCAGTTGTTGGCTCATCGAGGATATAAAAAGTGTTTCCGGTATCTTTTTTAGAAAGTTCCGTAGCTAATTTTATACGCTGAGCTTCTCCTCCAGATAGCGTAGTGGATTGTTGTCCCAGCGAAATATAACCCAAACCTACATCTTGTATGGTTTTTAATTTTCGATATATTTTAGGGATGTTTTCAAAAAAATTAACGGCATTGTCAATAGTCATTTCCAATACGTCAGAAATAGACTTGCCTTTGTATCTAATTTCCAGCGTTTCTCTATTAAAACGTTTACCATTACAGGTTTCGCATTCGACATAAACATCTGGTAAGAAATTCATTTCAATAACCCGTAAACCTCCACCTTGACAGGTTTCGCATCGTCCTACTTTTACATTAAAACTAAAGCGTCCTGGTTTGTACCCCCTTATTGATGCTTCGGGTGTTTTTGTAAATAAGGAACGGATTTCACTAAAGACACCAGTATATGTGGCTGGGTTTGAACGTGGAGTTCGACCAATAGGAGATTGGTTAATGTCAATTACTTTGTCAATATGTTCAAGCCCAGTTATTTTCTTATAAGGCATTGGTTTTTTCACCCCATTAAAATAATGTGCATTCATTATGGGGTATAGTGTTTCGTTTATTAGTGTTGACTTTCCGCTACCCGAAACACCGGTAACACCTATCATTTTTCCAAGAGGAAATTCGGTGGTAACATCTTTTAAGTTATTTCCAGAACAACCGCTAAGCTTAATCTTTTTGCCGTTTCCTTTTCTTCTTTTCTCAGGAACGTTAATTTTTTTAATGCCTGTGATGTAATCTGCTGTAATTGTATTATAATTTTTTAATTCACTGGGAGTCCCCTCTGATATGATTTCACCTCCGTGAGTACCCGCTTTTGGGCCAATATCAATTACATGATCCGCACGTTCAATCATATCGCGGTCATGCTCCACTACAATTACAGAGTTGCCAATATCTCGTAATGCTTCTAATGATTTTATTAGTCTTTCGTTATCACGTTGATGAAGTCCAATGCTGGGTTCATCTAAAATATAGAGAACACCAACAAGCTGCGAGCCAATTTGTGTAGCTAGTCTAATTCGTTGCGCTTCACCTCCAGATAAAGATTTAGAGCTGCGGTTTAACGAAAGATAGTCTAACCCTACATCAAGCAAGAATTGTATTCTAGTGCGTATTTCTTTTACAATTTCTTCTGCAATTTTTAATTGATTTTTATCTAGTTTTTTTTCAATTTTATTGAAAAAGATAGCTAAATCGCTAATGTCTAAATGCGCTAGTTCTGCAATGTTTTTTCCATTAATTTTAAAGTTTAATGAAGACTTTGATAATCTAGAGCCATTGCAGGTTGGGCATATAATCTTATCCATGTATTCTTTTGCCCAGCGCTTGATTGAGGTAGAATCGGCTTCTTCGAATTGATTTTTAATGAAGTTGGAAATACCTTCATAATCAATTTTATAATTTCGTTTTACACCAAGAGTTTTTGATGTTACTTCAAAACTTTCTTGACCACCATTTAACAAAATACTTATCGCATCTTCTGAAATTGTGCTTATAGGGTCATTAATTGTAAATTCATAGCGCTGAGCAATGGTATCAATCTGCTTAAACGCCCAAGAATTTTTGTATTCCCCTAGAGGTGCAATACCCCCAGATTTGATTGAAAGTTTCTTATCTGGAAAAATTTTTAGTTCGTTAACTTCAAATACATGACCTAAACCACTACAGCTTTTACACATACCTTTTGGTGAGTTAAACGAAAACGAATTTGGCTCGGGAGAGGGGTATGAAATGCCCGAAGTTGGACACATTAAATCTCTACTGAAATAACGAGGTTCAGAAACACCTTCCTCAATAACCATTAAAACATTATCACCACTGTACATGGCAGTATTAATGGTTTCAGTTAGCCGTTTATCTAAATCATTGCTATCGTTAACTTTAAGACGGTCTATTACAATCTCAATATCATGAGTTTTGTAACGGTCCACTTTCATTCCCTTTACAATATCTTTTATTTCCCCATTAACCCTAACCTTTACAAAACCTTGCTTTGCAATTTGTTCAAAAAGTTCTCTATAATGTCCTTTTCTGGATTTAATTTTGGGAGCAAGAATGTTTATTTTTTTGTCTTTGTAATCTGTTTTTATCAGGTTTTTGATTTGCTCATCGCTATAACTAACCATTTTTTCTCCAGAAACATAACTATATGCATCTCCAGCTCTGGCAAAAAGCAGACGTAAAAAATCGTAAACCTCCGTTATAGTTCCTACAGTTGATCTTGGCGATTTAGAAGTGGTTTTTTGCTCAATGGCAATTACAGGAGATAATCCATCGATTTTATCAACATCAGGTCGTTCTAAACCTCCTAAAAATTGACGGGCATAGGCAGAAAATGTTTCAATATATCTGCGCTGACCTTCAGCATAGATAGTATCAAATGCTAAAGAAGATTTTCCGCTCCCTGATAACCCTGTAATTACAACAAGCTTTTCTCTTGGTATAGTAACATCAATGTTTTTCAGGTTATGTACGCGGGCTCCTTTAACCTCTATATTTTCTTCGTATGTCATGGTTTTATAAGGCAAAGTTGCAAAGGTACGATTTTGACCACTAAAACTGAAGCTGATTATATTTACATTTTGTTAATTGATAATAGCAAACTAACTTCGTTTTTATCATTTAAAATTTATAAAAATGCAATTATTAGGTATAGGTTCTCGTATTAATCATTCAAAATACGGTAAGGGTGTGGTTACAAATGTTACTGCACAACATTATTGGGTAACTTTTTTAGAAAACGGATTAGAAACCATTGAGATAGATGCTGATTTTTCGGTTATTGAAGCTGTCCATGATGAGGTTGATAGTGTAAGTTTTTACGAAGTGGAGAAATCGTTAATTTCTATTCTGAAACGATGGAGTGACACAACAGAAATAGTAGCTATAGCGGATAAATGGAAAGGTGGAAACTTGATTTTGGAACCCGGAGATACTAATTTAAGTGATAAAAAAATACCGATAGACACTTTTTTTCATAAAATAGTAATGGTGCGTGATCGTATTCGGGTTATGGAGCAAAAAATAAACTCCAGTAAAAATTTGGACGACCAAGAAAAAATAGATTTGCAGCAATACATCACACGTATTTATGGTAGTTTAACTACATTTAATGTGTTATTTAAAACTAAAGCAGATTTTTTTATTGGTGAAAAGTCAAATAAATGATAAATAATATTTTAAGATACGTTAACTAAATAATAAGTTTAACAGTAAAAAAGAAAGAGGTGGTATATATTATATTGCCTCTTTTGCTTGTGACAAATAGCTTATGTTTTCTTTTGTTAAATGTTGATTATAAAGCTTTTTGTTGATTTGTGATTTAATACTTGTATTGCTAAAATAGTTTTCCCAAACCTGTAAGTTAGATGAAAATTCTTTACGATTTTTCCAGGAAGTAGTTGGGTCTAAAGATTGTATTTCAGAAAGATTTAAAGAGATGAATTCTACAAACCTTAAATTATAATATAGTCCGTATTCTCGTTTTCTATCATAAATAATCCATTCTTGTTTAGAATGGTGTGATCTAAAATGCTTAGAAATAAGTGGTAATACATTAAAATTTGGCTCAATAACGGAAAAATACACTTCATCTTTGGTGAGTTGAAACCCTGTTGTGTTTTCCAATCTTCTTTTTTCTTTACTTACTGTTGAAGCCAACTGTTCAATTTTTAAAATAATTTCCTGAGTAAACGCATCATTAGAATGTTTAACTGGTGTAAGTAATTTTTGAATATATTGAAAGAGTATAATTTCAATATCATCACGCTCACTTAAAAAGGCAAAATAAACGTTTTTTATAGCAGAATTACTTTTACTTTTAATGGTATTCCATACCTGTTTGGCCTGATCCATTTGAGTAAATACTGTTTTACCTTCAGAAAATAAAACATTCTGTGCGTAACCCTTTTTTTGAATACCTGTTACATTAATTTTTTCACCGTACGCAGTGTAAACTGCTGTTAAAAAGCCATTAAAGCTACCATCGTAAATTAAAGTTTTGCTTGCTTCCATAACATTGTTGTTTTGTAATTAATCCAAAAATATGGAATAATTCCTAATTATGGAAATATTCCATAAAAATTTTGGATAAATTCCATAAATTGATATATTTGAAGTATGGAAAACGAATTAACACCAAAGCGATTTACTGAAATTCGAAGAGAACTGGGGTATACGCAAGCTGAGTTTGCTAAACTTTTGGGAGTTTCCAATACAACTGCGGATATAGAGAGAGGAAGAACAAAAGTATCTGGGCAAATTGTTGCAGAACTTTTAAAGCAATTTAAAATTAATCCACTGTGGTTATTTGGTGAAACTGAGGAGAAATATTTAGAAACTTCAAAAACAAGCGTAATTCCTAAAGTTGTAACTGTTGATGCAGCTGAAAATGATAATATGGTTTTAGTAAATGCTAAAGCTGCTGCAGGATATCCACAAAACATTCAAGATACTTCTTGGTATAGAGAATTACCCGCTTTTGATTTACCGTTACCAGAATTTAGAAATGCTACTCATAGAGGTTTTCAAGTGGAGGGTGACAGTATGTATCCAAATTTAAAGCCAGGGGAGTGGGTGTTAGCTCGCGCTATAGAGCATATAGATGATGTTAGTCCCAACAAAATGTATGTAGTTGTTTTACAAGATGCAGTTTTGGTAAAAAAGGTAATTCGTAAACCTAATTCTAATAATGTAACATTAGTTTCATTAAACGAGATGTATCCTCCTTATGAAATTAAGCCTTTTCATATTCAAGAAATATGGCAAGTAACCAGTAAACTAACATTTTCTGTAGATGCAACCACAGAAACAGGTTTATTAAAGCAACTACAACAATCCATGGATGAGCTTAAAAGTCAATTAAATAATAAGAATGCTAGTTAGGTTATTTAAACTGTAATATTGAAAAAATTTCTGTCTTCTTTTTCTAATGTAGATGGTAAAGTACTCGATGAGTACATTTCGCATTACTCCGACTTTACGGTATCAAAAAAAACTATTCTTACTGAGCCTGAAGAAACAGAACGTTATCTTTATTTTGTAAAAGGAGGAATTCAAAAATCATATTATCTGAATGAAGGAAAACAACATGTTATGTTTTTTGCTTATGCGCCTTCTTTTAGTGGTGTTGTTGAATCGTTTTTAACTCAGAAGCCTTCTAAATATTATCTTGAATCTATATCTGACAGTAGTTTTTTAAGAATTTCATATCCTCAGCATAAGATGTTGTTGGAAAAACACAATGAATTAGAAACGCTTTTTCGAAAAATTACTGAACAATTTTTATCAGGAATTATAGAAAGACATCATGAGCTAATGGCTTTTAATGTGGAAGAACGATTTAAGAATTTCGTGAACCGTAGTCCGCACTTACTAAATATGGTTTCACAGAAAGATATTGCCTCTTACTTGAGAATTGACGTTACTAATTTTAGCAAACTTATGAATACCGTTAGGATTTAAAATCTTGGTTTTTACTAACATATTTTAGTTCAGTATTTAGGAATTTGGTCTCATATAAATTTTAATTGTAGTAAAATGAAATTAACCAAATTTTTAATTATAATGACTATAACATTATTTTCAAGTATTGCGTATTCGCAAAATGAGGTGTCTAATCAAAATATTGTAAAAAAGTTTTTAAATGGGTTTAATAATCCAGAAAAAATTCAAGAGTCTTTAGATTTATTGTCGGACGATTATATATTTAAGAATCCAATGGTGGAGCTGCATTCAAAAATGGATTTTATTTCCTTAGCTAAGGAAATGGGAACTGTTATAACGGGACTAGAGCTTATGAATGTTTCAAGTAATGGAGAGTGGGTGGCTACCTTTTACGTTTTTAAATCTAAAATCCCGGGGTTGGAGTCCAATATTGCATCTGAATGGTTTAGAGTGGATAACGGTTTAATAAAAGAATCGCACTTGGTTTATGATGCATCTGAATGGCGAAAAGTTTACGAAAAAATAGAAAACCAATAAAATAAGTTAAAATAAAGAGCTAGGATTTATCTTAGCTCTTTATTTTAAAAGCTGTTACTTATAAATGCATTTATAAGCAGTTTCTGAAATAACTTTGACGTTAAAAGAACTATTTGCAGGAACTACAAAAGTCTCATATGGCAAATACGTTTCCCACTCTGTTTCATTAGGTAATTGTACCTGCATTTCTCCGGAAATCACAGTCATATATTCAACCGAAGCAGTGTTAAATGTATATTCACCAGAAGCCATAACGCCAACTGTTGCTGTACCTTCTTCATTTGCAAAAGCCATCGACATTACTTTGTTGTCGAAATAAGTATTTGTTTTAAACATGTTATAATAATAATTAGCTGCAAAAGTAGTAAGGTTTGCGTTTACAAATACACGGTTTATTGTTGTATTTTATATTTAAAATATTGTTAATTGTATTTACAGTTTAAATTTGGAGATAAAATATAAGACACTCGTTAAATTCTATTGCTATTAAATTTCCCTTTAGCAATAAAACCTAAGTTGGAGTATACCTTTTTTAGCTTTTAATGCACCAAGAACGACTTATTTACTTCAATTGTTTTCTTTATGTCGGTTATAAGGTTTTACATTTTTACTATGGGATGATTAATATCCAATCGCAGTATCATCTCCACGTTTGTCCGCACCACCTTCAAGACTACCATCTGGTAGAATCTTTATAGCGTTGACTTTGCCAATTACTGGTGTACGGTCCTCATTAATTTGATAACCCTTGGATTTTAATTCGTCTTTAATTGCTGTAGGAAAACCGTCTGGTTCAAATATCACTACATCTGGCAACCACTGGTGGTGAAATCTAGGAGCATTAACCGCCTCTTGCATGCTTAAATTAAACTCGTAAGCATTTAAAATGGTTTGAGCTACAGCGGTAATTATTGTAGAGCCACCAGGAGTGCCAACAATCATCCATAATTTTCCATTTTTTTCCACAATGGTAGGGGTCATACTGCTTAACATACGTTTTTCTGGGGCAATACTATTTGCCTCGGCACCAATAAGTCCAAACATATTGGGTATTCCCGGTTTTGCGCTAAAATCGTCCATTTCGTTATTTAAGAAAAAACCAAGTTCATCTGAATACAGTTTAGAACCATACGCTCCATTTAAAGTTGTAGTAACGGAAACCGCATTTCCCTCAGAATCTATTATGGAATAGTGAGTTGTTTCAGAACTTTCAACAATTTGGATATTTCCCCTTTCAATATCAGATGATTTTGTTGCCTGTTCAAATGAAAAGCTTTCCATTCGTTCCTTTAAATATTGATTACTTAAAAGTTGATTTAACGGAATGTCTACAAAATCAGGGTCTCCAAGAAAGTAATTTCTATCAGCGTAAGCTCTTCTTGCAGCTTCAGAAAATACCTGTATTGTTTTAGTAGAATTATGACCAAATTCAGAAATATTATAAGGCTCAATCATTTTTAAAATTTGATTAATGGTCACCCCGCCACTACTAGGTGGGCTCATTGAAATAACTTTTAAATCCTTGTAATTAAAAACAACTGGTTTTCGCCATCTAACTTTATATTTTTCTAAATCTTCTGTGGTAACGTATCCACCATTTTTTTGTATGAATGTGGTAAGTTTTTTAGCGACTTCTCCTTTATAAAAACCATTTCTTCCTTCATTGGAAATTTTTTGAAGTGTTCTGGCCAGAGCAGGGTATTTAATGGTATCTCCTTTTTTGTAAATTTTAGCAAATTTGGTGCTATCTCCGCTTACCTCAATGATACTACTTTTATATTTATGTAATCTTTTTTCTTGCTTATGAGTCACAACCACTCCCTTATAGGCTAGCTTAATTACCGGTTTAAATATTTCTTTAAGAGGTAAAGAACCAAATCTCTCATGTACAGCAATAATACCAGCTACGGTACCAGGAACACCAACTGCAGTAGCACCCAACGTACTTTTTCCTGGAATTACATTACCCAGGGAGTCCAAGTACATGTCTTTATGACCAGAAAGTGGAGCTTTTTCTCGATAATCTAATGTGCCAACTTCACCATTGCTTTTACGAAAAACCATGAATCCGCCACCACCTAAATTTCCTGCATACGGATAAGCAATAGCAAGAGCCATTTCGGTAGCTACCATTGCATCAAAAGCGTTTCCACCTTTCTTTAGAATTTTAACCCCAATTTTTGAAGCTTCTTCTCGAGCAGAAACCACCATTGCTTTTTGAGCAACCAATCCGGTTGGAGTAATTTTAGGTTGCGTTTTACATTGAACGCATAAAATAGTTATGACAAAAAAGAAAACAATTTTTCTAAAACCCATAAGATTAATACATTAAGTTAAGCTAGAATTGCCCGTTTTAAAGGGAAATAAATTTTTGCTTTGAAAAGGTAATTAATTCCTCGAAAAAATCGGTAAACTCTTTTTCAAATTCATTATAATATTCTTCTAAATCTAGAATAGCAAAATTCATTTTAGATTTATTTTTAGTGCGCCTGTTCATACCGTCTAAAACTTTGCTAATTCCTGTCATTTTGGAGTAATTAAAAATCCAATTATCACTAATCATATACGGCATCATACGCTTTACACCCTCAGGTAAAATAGTGTAATTGTCTTCAAGTAAATCGTAAAAATTTTCAACAAAAACAGCTAAAGGAATGTCCGAGTAATTTTTCCAATTTTTGGCTAAAAAATGATCGTAATAAATATCTATAATTACTCTGCTGTAATGTCCGTAGTTTTTATGAAGTCTTTTGCTGCTTTTTTTAGGGATAGGATGAGAATCTGTATATGTGTCTATTAAACGATGTAATTGAATGCCTTTTTGCACTCTTTCTGGCAGATGAGAAAACTTGTTAGCGCGAATACTATCTGCAATAAAATTACCAATAGTAATTTCATTATCTCCAAAAGATAAATATATATGAGCAAGAAAGTTCATTGGACTATAAAAGTTTTCTTAAGGTCGAATTTACGAATTGCTAAACTTATGATTCATATTAGACCTGTATATTTGCAAAAACTTTTTAGAATTATATGACACTAATCAAATCAATTTCAGGAATAAGAGGTACAATAGGCGGTCAGCCCGGAGATAATTTAACTCCAATAGATGCAGTTAAATTTGCAGCTGCTTACGGTACTTGGTTAAAAGACTATTCAAAAAAAGAACAGTTAAAAGTGGTTATAGGTAGAGACGCCAGATTATCTGGTCAAATGATTCAAAACCTTGTAGCTTCTACATTAACAGGTCTTGGTATTGATGTAATTGATTTAGATTTATCTACGACACCTACTGTAGAAATTGCAGTTCCGTTGGAAAAAGCCGATGGTGGAATTATTCTTACCGCGAGTCATAATCCAAAACAATGGAACGCTCTTAAACTTTTAAATGAAAGAGGCGAGTTTTTAGATGCTGAACAAGGAGCCGTTATTTTACAGTTGGCTGAGAAAGAAAGCTTTTCATTTGCTGAGGTAGATGATTTAGGCACTACAACGCGTAACGATTCGTATATAGATATTCATATTGATGAAGTTTTAAATCTATCACTGGTTGATGTGGAGACTATTAAAAAAGCAAAATTTAAAGTTGTAGTTGATGGTGTAAACTCTACAGGAGGTATTGCAATACCTAAATTATTAAAAACTTTAGGAGTAGAAGTCGTTGAACTGTATTGTGATCCAACAGGACATTTTCCGCATAACCCAGAGCCATTAAAAGAACACCTAGGTGATATCTGTGACTTGGTAATAAAAGAAAAAGCAGATTTCGGAATTGTTGTTGATCCAGATGTAGATCGTTTGGCATTTATTAGCAACGATGGTGAAATGTTTGGAGAGGAGTATACCTTAGTAGCCTGTGCAGATTATGTTTTAGGAAAAACTAAAGGAAATACAGTTTCAAATTTGTCTTCATCTAGGGCATTAAGAGATATTACACAAAAGCATGGAGGGACTTATGAAGCAGCTGCAGTTGGAGAAGTAAATGTAGTTACCAAAATGAAAGCTAATAACGCGATTATAGGAGGAGAAGGTAATGGAGGGATAATTTACCCAGAAAGTCACTACGGTAGAGACTCGTTAGTTGGTACTGCTTTGTTTTTAATGTTAATGGCCGAAAAAGGAGGGACTGTAGCCGAGCTTAGAGCTAGTTATCCGAGCTATTTTATGAGCAAAAAGAAAATTCAATTAACGCCAGAGTTAGATGTTGATGGTATTTTAACTGCAATGGCTGATAAATACAAGAATGAGGAAATATCAACTATTGATGGAGTAAAAATAGATTTTGCTGAGAACTGGGTGCATTTACGAAAGTCTAATACTGAGCCTATTATTAGAATATATACTGAAGCAAAAAGTCAATCTGAGGCAGACGCTTTGGCAGATAATATTATTAATGAAATTAAAGAAGTTGCAGGTATCTAAGATTTACTTAAACTTGTTTGAATAAATAAAACCCCACCATAGCGAAGCCGAAGGTGGGGTTTTGTATTTTATAAAAACTCTTTAGGAACTTTATCTCTGTGTTTCCAACGACGATGTGTCCACAGGTAATGCTCGGGTTTTTCTCTAATTTGAGTTTCGGCATGCTTTAAAAAGCTTTTCGTAATCTCGTTTTTTTCAGTATGCTTGGCATCTGTTGTTATTGGATAAAATTCTGCTTTGTAATATCCTCGTTTTACTTTAGATACTTTTAAGAATACTACGGCAATATCTAATTTTTTGGCAAGCACTTCGGCACCATTAAAAATAGGAACTTTTATACCCATAAATTCTTCCCAACATTTAGCTCTACTTATTTGTGGTGATTGGTCACTCACCATACCATAAACACCCTTTATATTGTCGCGTTCGTTTTGTATTATTGCCTTCATGGTGTGCTGTTGTAAAATTAATTCGGTGTTCCAACGAGCTCTCATGTTTTTAATAAAATCATTAAAGTATTTGTTAGACACTCTTTGGTAAATTGCATAACCTTTAGTTTCTGCATTTATATAGTTGTTAATGCTAACATTCCACTCCCAATTGGCAAAATGCGAACAAACAATTAAAACACTTTTTTCTTTTGTAATATTTTTAATAAGGTCAATATTTTGTACATCATATCTTTTCTTTACTTCTTTTTTAGAAAGATTCATGGTTTTAATCATTTCCAGAAACATATCAATCATATGTTTGTAAAATTCTTTTTGAATCCGTTTAATTTCGGATTCAGTTTTTTCAGGAAAAACTAACTTAAGGTTATTATAAACAACCTTTTTCCGATATTTAAAAATGGTGACAACAATAAAATGCACGAAATCAGAAAACCAATAAAAAATTCGATAAGGAAGTATAGATATTATCCAGATAAGTGGATATGCCAAAATAAAAACTAATAGCTGCATTGCTTAATATTATAATACACAAATATAGCTATATTTGAGTCCAAACATAATTGAACGCGCATGAACAACCTTCATTTAGTAACCATAGCAATAATAGCTGCGAATGTTATAGTTTCTCTAAAAGGTTTTGAGGATCACCCTTTTTTCGAACGTTATAAATTTAACATAAGTGGCATTAAAGCAGGGCAAAAAGAACGCTTGCTTACCTCAGGATTTTTGCATGTTGATTGGGCACATTTGTTTTTTAATATGTTTACGCTTTACTTTTTTGCAGATGTAGTAATCAGTTGGTTTAACTCAAGTAAGTTTTTAATTATATATTTTATTAGCCTGGCTGCTGGTGGTTTACTGTCTTTGTTTTTTCATAAAAACGAACCGTATTATAGTGCAGTAGGAGCAAGTGGTGCTGTTACGGGCGTGCTTTATGCTGCAATATTGCTACAACCCAATATGCAACTTGGTTTAATGTTTATACCTATTCCGGTTCCCGCTTATGTTATAGGTATAGGCTATTTGTTATATTCTATTTATGGGATGAAAAGTAGATTAGGTAATATTGGTCATACTGCGCACTTTGGTGGGGCAATAGGAGGTTACGCTACTACACTACTTTTTATGCCTAGTTTAATAACATCGCAACCGTTTATGGTAATTTTTTTGGCGGTTCCAATAGTTATTTTGTTTATAATGGCAAAAGCAAGGAAAATATAGCGTGTTTATTGTTAGCTATTTAACACAGTTGAAGCTATTAATTTTGTAGTTCATCGAAAAGTTAATGGCTAAGAATACTTTTGTGTAGGTAATTTCGTTATTTGAAAGACCAAATCTTTAAAATACCTACATAATGATTAGAAAAGCATACTTTTTTGCTATGGCTGCAGTTGTTCTGACTGCGTCGTGTAGTGATGAAACTACAGTATATAGCGATCCCAAAGATGATATTTCGATTGAGGAGAATGAGCAGGATTTAGAGAATAGTATTAGCTATGATAAATCTGGTGTTTTAGATATTTTTGATGAAGCTACTTTGTCTGGAAAATCTTTAAGCGCTAAAGGAGAGAACACAGAAGCAGGGGATTATCCATTGACGTTAGTTGCGCAAGTTTCGCCTCCAAAATTTAGAAACGGAGGAGAAAACCTAACAGCTTCTCATGTACATGTTGATGGAAATTACGCATATGTATCTTATAATACTGTAGAAGATGGTTTGGCAGGTGCAATTGATATTATTAATGTTAGTGATCCAACCAAGCCTAGAGTTTCTTCAAGACTTTATTATACAAATGCAGATGTTAATGCTGTAAAATATGAAGATGGTTTTGTTTATGCGGTAGGAGGTGTTGATTCCGAAAAATCGGTTAGAGCAACATCTAATTCATATTTAGCTAAAATACATGCTTCTAGTGGTAAGTTTAACCTTGAAGCGGGTATATCTTATGCATTCCAGGAAGGATACAACGCTACTGATGTGGATACCCAGGGAGATAAAGTTCTTGTGACTAGCGGTCAGGAAGGATACGTTACAGCCTATGATAAAGCGGAATTAACAGTGCAAAATGAAACAGCTTTTCAAGATTTACGTTCTGTAGCTGTTAAAGACAACAATATAGCCGTATTAGATGCCAGCAAAGGTATTGCCATTTTAGACCAAGATTTAAATGTATCAAAAGAAATAGCAATTCAATCTGATTTTGGAAATAATACAAAAAGAACCTTGGACTTTGTTGGTGAAAACATTGTAGTAGCCGAAGGAAGCAAAGGAGCTGGAGTTTATAATATAGCTAGTGGTACTTTGGTAGAATATGTTCCAATTTTGGCAAACCCAAATGGAGTAGATGGAGCAGATGTGGTTACCAATGCAGTAGCAACAAATGATGAAGTTGTGTTAATGGCAAATGGTGGAGCCGGACTTTGTTTATCAGAGAAACAAACGAATAATACGGATTTAGTTGGTATTATTGAGCTTGAAGGCTCTATAAACTATGTAGATTCTAAAGGCGATTATGTTTTTGCTGCTTCTGGAAAACAAGGTTTACAGATTATAAAATTGAACAAGCCAAACGAGAGTTTAGCGGCGCGTTGTGCTAGTTTAGAACGATATTCAGGAAGTTCTGATTTAAATGTAAATCAAGGAGATACTTTTGAATTTAGAGGTGCAAAAAGGTTCAATGACTTTAATGTAAATGGACAATTACTTCTATGTGGTTCATGGACTGTTAAAAATGAGGTTAACCTAAATAGTAATTCTATTTTTGAAATGAATGGAACATTTGTTGTAGCTCGTAACAATAAAAGAAAAAATGTTACTGTAAACGCAAATGCAACGCTTAGAGTAGAAGGTAACCTTACGATATACGGAGATTTAATATTAAATGATGGTGCAACTCTTGAATTTATTGGAGAAAGCTCTGTGGTAAACATTTTTGGAAAAGTTACTAAATCCGAAACTGCTACTGTATCAGGAACATTTAGAGATGTAAAAAAGAAATTCTAAACAACTACTTAAATTTTATATTGAAAAAGGGAACTTAAACCAATGGTTTAGGTTCCCTTTTTTTGTATTTAATATAATATTTTTAGATATACATTATATTATTGTTATATTTTGAATATATTTATTTCGAAATTTATATCTCCTCAAGCATAAAATGACTAAAAGTCTTTCTGATGATATTATTCTAAACCTCATAGCAAATGGAAACCCAAGTGCTTTTAGAGAAGTTTATGATAAATATTCTAAGAACATGTTTCACTACGCTTTTAAAATATTAAATAATAAAGAAGTCTGTGAAGATATTATTCAAAACATTTTTGGAGACTTATGGTCTAAGCGTAAAGATACCAGTATTAAAAACCTAAAAGCCTACCTCTTTCAGTGCGTAAAATTTCAAATTTTTAATTATATCAGAAACAGAAAAATCTCAAACGAAGATTTAACTAGACTTAATTTAATAGATGTTTCTATGAATATATCTTTAAAAATGGAATATCTGGAATTAGAAGAGTTAATTATTAATATTGTCGAGAACCAGTTACCTAATAGATGCAAACAAATTTTTGTTTTAAGTAGGTTCGAACATAAGTCTAATAAGGAAATCGCAAATGAATTAGGAATCACTATTCAGGCAGTTAAGAATCAGATTTCCAAGGGTATACAAAAAATAAAATTAGGACTTCAGTCAGAAGAAGTGGTGTTGTATTTTTTTCTTATTTGTTTTTCTATTCCTATATAGTAATCATACGTAAGTAAAACGGGTTACTTCATTCAAAACAATATCATATTCCTATTTTTTTTACAAAAAAACAGCGTATTTTTTAATTTTTGTCATATAAAAATTAAAAATATAGAATGCTAACGTGTACCATATGTCATTTTATGGTACTTAGTATATATAAACACTTTTTAGTTTAGTAATTTATGAATAAGAGACAAGCAAAAAGGCTTTTTAGAAAATATGTTAACAATGAGTGTAGTGATGCCGAAAAGGAGTTATTAGATAATTACATAGAATCTTTTCAAGATAAAAGTGTACCTCTTAAAGAATTAAATTTTGAATCGGATATTAAAAATAAAATTTGGCAAAAAATTGCACTTGAGACAATAGAAAGTAAAAAAGAAAATAAGTTGTTTTTTGTAAAGTATTTAAAATACGCTGCCGTATTAATTGCAATATTTTCTTTATCCATTTGGTTTTTTAGGACTGATAAAAAAGAAAACCAATCTCCTCCTTTAGTAATTTCTGAACAACCAATAATTCTTAAAACTGGTGATAATAAAAAGGTTGTAATTAACACCAATGACAAACAAGCATTACTTAATAATGGGCAAATTATAGGGAAACAAAATGGAGCATCTATTAGTTATACAGCCAATAAAGAAGTAACAGAACTTGTTTATAATGAAATAGAAATTCCAAATGGAAGAACTTTTAGATTAATATTATCAGATGGCACGGCAGTTCATTTAAATGCTGGGTCAACTATGAAGTACCCGGTAAACTTTATACCAGGAAAGCAAAGAGAAATCTATTTACAGGGGGAAGCATATTTTGAAGTTTCCAAAGACTTAAACCATGCTTTTGTAGTAAATGCTAATAACATTGGAGTAAAGGTTTTGGGAACTCATTTTAATGTGAATTCCTATGAGAATACAGAGGCTTATGCGGTGTTGGCAGAAGGAAGCGTGGTGGTATACAATCAACTTGAGAAAAACAATCCAAAATATCATAAAAAAATAGCTCCTGGTCAAAAGGCATCATTGTTACAACAAAACATAGAGGTTAAAAACGTTAACATTAGCCATTATTTAGGTTGGCTGGATGGTAGGCTGCTCTTTAACAACGAAAACTTTATGAACATCGTAAAAAAAATAGAGCGGAAGTACAATGTAGTTATTGAAAATAAATATCTAAAATTAAACAAATTAAGATTTAGGGGAGATTTTAAAAATGAGTCCATAATTGATTTGTTGGACACCTTTAAAGAAAGTGCTGGATTTAATTACAAAATTGTAGATAATAAAATAATAATTAATAAACCTTAAATACAGAGACATGACTTGATAGGAAAACAAAAAAGTCGAGAAACGCGGCAACGTTTCTCGACACAAAACGATTTTAACAGAAATGAAAATAACCAATCAAAATCACACTAAATTATGAAAAAAACAGACAGGTTTTCTGGGTTTTTAGAAAACTTCCTTAAAAAGAACAGAGAAATGAAACTCTCATTATTATTATTTGTTCTGGTGTTGTTTAATTTAAATGCAAGCACTTATTCTCAGAATAAAAAAATCTCATTAAATGTAGAAAAGCAATCAATAGAAAATGTTTTGGCAAAAATTGAATCTAAGAGTCAATTTAAGTTTTTTTACATTACTGGAGATGTAGATGTATCTCAAAAAGTATCTATAAAAGTTCACAAAACTCCAATTAAGGAAATATTAGAAATTATTTTTAGTAATAGTAATATTTCCTACCGACTAGTTAAAAATCAAATTGTTTTAAAAAAAAGGAAACATACTAGGTCTAAAGTTAAAAAAGTCAGTAACAATGAAAATAGACTTAAAGAACAGGACTATACGGTTGAGGGTATAATAACTAGCGAAGACGGTAGTCCTTTACCAGGAGCAAATATTGTTGAGAAAGGTACTGCAAATGGTACGCAATCAGATTTTGATGGGAAATATAGTCTTAAGGTTAGCGATAAAAACGCTGTTTTAGTAATCTCTTATATTGGTTTTACCACAAAAGAATTACTAGTTGATGGAAAAAACACTATAAATGTAACTTTAAAGGAAGATGCAGCAAGTTTAGAAGAAGTTGTAATTGTTGCTTATAGTACCCAGAAAAAAACAACCGTAACAGGAGCTATAAGTAGCTTAAAGGCAAAAGAAGTTTCTGAAATCCCAGTTTCAAATGTAGCTAGCTCGTTAGCAGGTAGGGTAACAGGGTTAAATATGAGACCAAATGGAGGTGCTCCTGGAGACGACAGCCCAAATATAAATATTAGAGGGGTTGTAACTAATGGTAGTACAAGTCCGTTAATAGTTGTTGATGGTATAAGACGAAACAACCTTCAACAAATAAATCCAAACTCTATTGAAACGGTTACTGTTTTAAAAGATGCAGCTGCTGTTGCTCCGTTTGGTATAGGAGGAGCTAATGGGGTTATTCTGATAACAACAAAAAAAGGAAAATTAGGAAAACCAAGTGTTTCTATTAGTACCTCTGTGGGTTTTCAAAAACCGACATATCTTCCAGAAATGGTAAGCGCTAAAGATTATATGATTATCCAAAACGAAGGGTATTTTAATGATAATCCTAATGGATCAACACCACCAAATGATCCAAATTTAGTTGCAAATTATGATAATTTACATGCACAGGATCCTTTTTTGTACCCAGATTCTAAATTTACGGATGTTTATAAAACAACATCACCAGTAACAACTAACGGAATAGAAATTAGTGGAGGTACAGAATTTGTTACCTATAGAGGGGCGCTTAGTCGTTTTAAACAAGAAGGTATTTTTGATCCAGTAGGTTATCAAAGGTATAATTATGATTTGTCATTGGAGACTAAAATAACTCCTACAACAAAGGTTAGTTTGTCTCTTATAGGGTCTATAGAAGATACGAAAGGAATTGATGCTAATGAAAATCTTCCGCATTTATTCAGGAGTTTTTACAAATTTGTGCCAACACAATCTTTATTATATCCAGGTGGCGATAAATGGGGGGAATCTTCAGCAAGTACTCCAGTTGGAGTTTTAAAATCTAAAGGATACAGAAAGGATGAAGATAATACCTTATTGAGTTCAGTTGCGGTGGAACAAGATTTGAGTTTTATAAAAGGATTAAGTGTAAAAGGAGTATTTAGCTATGACTCTAAATCAGAATATGAAAAAGGGTTTCATGTACCATTTGTTTATCAAAATATAAATTTAGATGCGACTCCTTATACATTCACAGATGCGATTTCCAATCAAGAAGGTAACGGAGCACCATTTACATGGTTGCAAATACAAAACAGAAGGTCTAAAACTTTTACGTATCAGGGCTATGTTAATTATAAAAGAAGCTTTGGGAATCACAACGTATCGGGATTATTTGTTGCAGAGTCAACGGAGCGAGAAGGTGATTGGTTTCAGGCAAGACGAGAAAGATTTGGTTTGGATATCGACGAATTAGATTTGGGTAGTTCAGATTTGCTAGATTCTAGCAATAGAGGGTCTTCCTGGACTCAAAGCGAGTTGGGTTATGTATATAGGTTGGGATATACCTATAAAGACAAGTATTTACTTGAGGCTTCTGGTCGTTATGATGGTCATTATTCTTTTGCCCCTGGATCAAGGTGGGGTTATTTTCCAGCTTATTCCGCAGGTTGGAGAATATCAGAAGAGAAATTTATGAATAACATTTCTAGCATAGATAATTTGAAACTACGGGGATCCTGGGGTAAATCTGGGAATTTACCATACTTTAGAAATAATAATGGAACCTTTAGAATTGCAGATTATCAGTATTTAGATGGTTACGATTTACGTGGTAACGCTTATGCTTTTGGATCTGGTGCAGTTGTACAAGGTTCAAGAATTCCACGAGAATCAAACCCGAATATTACCTGGGAAATTGCAACCAAATTGGATATTGGTTTTGATCTTTCTATGTGGAATAGTTTGTTGAAATTAGAGTTTGATTATTTTAAGGAAGACAGAACAGGAATGTTACTTCCTCCACAAGTAACTTTGCCTGTGGAGTATGGGTTAGATCTGGCTCAGGAAAATAAGGGAGAAATGAATAACCGCGGATTTGAAATCGCTGTTAGCTCCTTTAAAAAATTTGAAAACGGTTTAATCATGAACATCGGAGCTAATTTTAGCTACGCTAAAAACGAAGTTGTTGAATTGTTTGAGTCCGATGCTCAAAGGGAGAATGCAAATAGAACACGAAAAGGGCGTCCTTTAAGAACGCGTTTTGGATACAAATCTTTAGGACTTTTTTCAACTTCGGATGACACAAATGGAGATGGTTTTGTAAACGAAGACGATGGTTACAATGTTCAGCAATTTGGGGATTTACGACCTGGAGATATAAGATATGCAGATTTAAGCGGGCCTGATGGTGTGCCAGATGGTATTATAGATATCAATGATGAAACAGTAATAGGTGACCCTTCGGAATATCCAGGAATGACCTTTGGATTAAATACTTCTTTTGAGCATAAAGGGTTCGACTTGTCCTTGTTTTTTCAAGGAGCAGCGAAATCAAGTGTAAGTATGCGAACTTTTTTAACAGTACCATTTAGTAATAATGGAAGTAATTTTGCTTACGAATATTTTGATAACAGATGGACTCCAGACAATCAAAATGCCAGGTATCCAAGAGCAACTACAGCGCCAACCCCAAATAATGGTCAGAATTCAGATTTTTGGATTGAAGATACAAGCTATTTGAGATTAAAAACGTTGACGTTGGGGTATACGTTACCCGTAGCATTAACAGATAAAATGGGAGTTGGGCCTATACGTTTTCACTTAATTGGTCAAAACCTTTTAACTTTTAGTGGATTAGATTTTATCGACCCAGAATTAGGGTATAGAGACCTGGAAAGAGCTTATCCAGTTGGTAAGTCGTTCGCCTTTGGTGTAAATATTAGCCTATAAAAATTAATGTAAAAGAATATAATTAAGATGAAAAAAATAAAATTCATAACAAAATGGAAATCTATTTTGTTTGTAGTTATGATACTTTTTATGGTTTCATGTAATCATGATGAGTTTTTAGAAAACACAAATAAATCTAAACTTACTGATGACACCCAGTGGGCTTCAGATGCAAATGCCGATATTTTCATAAACGATTTATATAGTGAACTTCCTCATTTTAATCGATTTGCCGAGCAGCTAGATTATTATACTGATGATTATAATATTAGTCATTATTATACAGCCTATCAATGGAGAAAAGGTATTTGTCAAGTGCCAGGAAACAGTACAACTGGTGCTTGGTTTGGAAGTCATGGCCCTACTAATGGGTACTCATGGTCTTCATTTTTTTCTAAGCTTAGAAAATGTAATACGGCACTTCAAAAGTTAGAAGAAAACAAGGAGAGTTTTACTTTGGATTTCTATAATAAAAGATATGATGAGGTGCGCTTTTTAAGAGCATATTTTTACAGTGAGTATTTTGTGCATGTGGGTGGGCTTCCTGTTATTTTAGAACCATTGGATAGAAATACCTCTACCGAAGATGAACTGCTAAAACCAAGAGCAACTTTTGAAGAAACCTTCAATTTTATTACAAGCGAATTAGAAAGTGTAGTTAATAATGAGTATTTAAGTGTTAAGTACAATTCAGGTGAAGGAGATGCAGGTAGAGCTACTTTAGGCGCCGCATTAGCGGTTAAAGGCTGGATAGAACTTTTCGCCGCTAGCCCTTTGTTTAATAGTGGGGAAGCATACCTTTCAGATCCAGAGAACTATGTTCATTTTGCTACTGCTGACCAATCTAGATGGGCTAGGGCGGCTGCTACTAACAAAAAGTTTATGGATGAATATGAAGGCACCTATGAGTTGTTTAATGATCTTTCAAATTTATGGCGAGCATCAAATGAGTATAATTCTGAAGTTATTTGGGATAGACAAGCTGTGGAAGATGTAGGGAGTTTGTCTAGTAATTATGAAAGAAGAGGTGGTCCAACATATGTGTTAGGACAGTATAGAACATGG
Organism: uncultured Maribacter sp.; assembly: GCA_947493885.1. GTDB lineage: Bacteria > Bacteroidota > Bacteroidia > Flavobacteriales > Flavobacteriaceae > Maribacter_B. The sequence goes on along the minus strand of CANLTE010000003.1, from coordinate 486,983 downwards.
GGTAATTATAATCCTACTCAAGAATTAGTGGATAATTTTAAAATGGCAAATGGGAAGGATATAACAGATCCAACATCAGGTTATGACCCTCAATCTCCATACACAGATAGAGAGGAACGTTTTTATGACTTTATAGTACATGACGGTGCCACCTATAAATTAGATTGGATGCCAGAAGAAGATATTATTTACACGCGAATAGATGAAACTTATGCAAACCCTGATAAAACGAATCAAATTGATTTGGCAGGTGCTACTGATGCAGGGGATTCTGGGTACTACCAAAAAAAGAGACTAAACCCCGATGCAGACCCAGGAAGTGCTAGCGGACAAAATGATGTTTACTTTAGGTATGCTGAAATTTTGTTAAACTATGCTGAAGCTCAAAATGAAGCCATAGGACCAGATGCATCCGTTTATGAAGCAATTAACAAGGTGAGAAATAGATCTAATTTACCAAACTTGGCAACAGGTTTAAGTAAAGATCAAATGCGTATTGCAATCCGTTCCGAAAGACGAGTGGAACTATGCTTTGAGAATAAACGCTTTTATGATAACAAGCGCTGGAAAATAGCAGAAGATATTATGTCTGTTCCAACTCATAATATGGTAATTCGTAATTCAGTTCCTTCTGATAACTCTGGTGTTTGGATTTATAGTGTGGAGGAAGAAGAGTTTGATGATGCTGTATTTAATCTTAAACAATATATGAGTCCAATACCTCAGAATGTTATAGATCAAAACCCTAAAATAGTACAGAATCCAGGGTATTAGTTAGTTGTTATTTAGTAGGCAATTCAACATTTCTTGATTGCCTACTAATTTTAATGATATGCTGAAAAAGGGTGTTAATATTTAATATCTATCAAAAATAAAAAAGGTGGGTTTTATGCCCACCTTTTTTATTTTATCATATACAGATTATATTATTTCAGCAATTCTGAAATTTTAGCCTCCAAAGCAGGTCCTCTAAGATTTTTAGCAATAATAACACCATTCTCATCTAGTAAAAAAGCAGCAGGTATTGCATTTACGTTATACAATTTTGCTATTTCATCGTTAAAATAAGCAAGGTTAGAGATTTGGTGCCAAACTAATCCATCATCAGCTATTGCTTTTTTCCAAGCATCTTCTTTTTTATCTAAAGAAACACCAATAACATTAAGTCCTTTATCATGGTACTTGTTATATACTTTAACCACATTTGGATTTTCAGCTCTACAAGGTTTACACCAAGCTGCCCAAAAATCAATTAGAGTTACTTTTCCTAAAACATCATTAAGGGCAATAACTTTTCCATCAGGAGAAGGGCCTGAAAAATCTGGAGCTTTAGCTCCAACAGCTGTATTATTTTCTTTAACCTCTTCGGTTTCTAATCTTTCCAAAGATTTTAAAATACGTTTGCCTGGTTTTGTGTCTTTAATTTCAGGAGTAAGTGCATCGTAAAATTCCTTTCCCTCTTTGGGAGTAATTACTTTAGCAGATAAACTTCTGTCAATAAGTAGTGCAGCAATTAAAGAACTTGGATTGTTGGTAATGTAATTTTTTTCAAAGTCTTTATACTCTCCTTTTAACTCCTCCATTTCATCTTTCAAAGCTAAAGCAGTTTCTTCCTGCCGTTCTAATGATGCTTTGCGCATGTCGTCTTGAATAGACTTAGCTCTTTGAGAAATACTTCTGGACTTTTCAATATAATCATTGAAAATTTCATTTTGCTTTGTTCCCTTTATTTTAGCCATGTTAAGGCTATCTTTTTGGCTTTTAAATTCAATCTCACCATTTTCAAGAACAATAGGGGCAAAAGTTCCTATTTTATCAATAAAAATATAATGCAGCTCTGGATAGTTAGTTTTACCTGTAAATTTAAAATTCCCGTTTTCAACTAAAGCAGTATCAATTACAATAGGCTGATTTCTTTCGTCTATCCTTTTTAGGAAAACTTGAGTCCCGTTTTCAATTTCACCAGTTAATGTTCCATTAACAACATAACCTTCAGGAGTTGTATTACAAGCAATAGCAGTTAAAGCTATGCAAAGAGCAAAAAGCGTTTTTTTCATTGTATTATTTTTAGAGCAACAAATGTAATTATTCTATACTGCATATAAAAGTACACTTATAAAAGGAATAATATCAGTGTGTTTTAACTTTATTCCTCAATAGTTTTCACTACTTTTTTAATGAGCATGCTCTTTCTTTATTTTGACTTAAAACTGATATCGAATACCAAGGGCAACATCAAAATCAAAGCGATTTGAAAATCCGCTATATCCTTTAAGTCCAATCTCGGGCCTACAGTCTAAGGATATTAGTAGGGGTAAAGATTCAAAATTGCATTCTACGCCTATATCACCAGCTACAAAAACAAAAAGGCCTTCGTCGGCGGGATACGTAAAGTCAACACTTCCAGCACCAAAACCAGCACCGTAATACCAATTAAAGCTGCGATCAATTTCATTTACTCTTTGAAACACTAATGCAGCTTTAAAAGCATCAAAATTTCTGCCATCTCTAAACCCCATGTCTAATTCGAAACGATTGAATCTGCCCACGGACTTTTGATACGATATTTCCGCTCCAAAACCATCGCTATCACCTAAACGCACACCCAAAGCGTGTGTGGCAATATCTTGAGCACTTACTGAGAGGGTAGCAAATACAAGAAGTATAGTTAGTAATTTAACAATTTTCATATGTTCTGATTTATGATTATTGATTCCAAAAAAAATGCGCCAAATAGCATCTATGTTCAAACAATAAAAACTTAAATTAGCGGCTTAAATTGTGCAAAGTTGACTAAAAATTCACTAGAAATCCTGGAAAAAAAGTTAAAAGGAACGTTAAAGTTTGATACTTTAAGTACGACATTGTATGCAACAGATGCATCTGTTTATAGAAAAACACCGCTTGCAGTAGCTTTTCCTGAAACTGTGGACGATATTAAAATATTGGTAAACTATGCAACTAAAAATGGCTTAGGGTTAATTCCTAGAACAGCTGGTACTTCGTTGGCAGGACAATGTGTTGGAGAGGGTATTGTTGTAGATGTTTCTAAAAATTTCACTCAAATTTTAAGTCTTAATGAAGAGAAGAAACAGGTAACTGTTCAGCCAGGGGTTATTCGTGATGAGTTAAATTTGTTTTTAAAACCTTATGGTTTGTTTTTTGGCCCAAATACATCAACCTCAAATAGGTGCATGATAGGTGGTATGGTTGGGAATAATTCGTCAGGAACAACTTCCATTCAATATGGCGTAACAAGAGATAAGGTTGTTGCTTTAAAAACGGTTTTAGCTGATGGGAGTGAAGCTGAATTTAATACCTTATCCAAAGTTGATTTTGAGGATAAATTCAATACGAATACATTTGAATCTTTACTTTATAAAAATGTATTTAAAGAATTAAATAACAGTGAAATATCAAACGAAATTGTAAGAGAATTTCCTAAACGTACCATACACCGTAGAAATACAGGATATGCAGTGGATGAGTTATTGAAATCTGAAGTTTTCGGAGGAGATAATTTAGGTTTTAATTTTTGTGAATTATTAAGTGGTAGTGAAGGAACCTTAGCCTTTACAACCGAAATCACCCTGCAGTTGGATGATTTGCCGCCTCCATTATCAGCAATGGTTGTAACGCATTATAAAAGTTTAGAAGATTGCTTGAGCGATGTTGCGCCAGTAATGTATCACAGTTTGCATGTGTGCGAAATGATGGATAAAGTGATTCTTGATTGTACAAAAAACAATAGAGCTCAGTTGGCTAATCGTTTTTTTGTAGAAGGCGATCCTGCAGCATTGTTAATGTTAGAGGTAAAAGGGCATACTCAGGAAGACTTGCAACATCAAGTGGATGAATTATTAAAAACTGTAGAAAAGTCGGGTCTAAGCTATGCCAATCCAGTATTAAAAGGAAGTGATATTAATAAAGCTATAGAACTACGTAAAGCAGGTTTAGGGCTTTTAGGAAATATAGTGGGAGATAGAAAGGCAGTTGCGTGTATTGAGGATACAGCGGTGGCTTTAGAAGATTTAAAGGATTTTATTCTTGAATTTTCTGAAATAATGAAGGGTTATAATCAAACTGCAGTTTATTACGCACATGCTGGAGCAGGAGAATTGCATTTACGGCCTATATTAAATTTAAAAAAGGCGGAAGACGTTGGTTTGTTTAGGTCAATAACTACTGATGTAGCTAAGCTAACGAAAAAATATAAGGGTTCTTTTAGTGGAGAGCATGGAGACGGAATTGTGAGAGCGGAGTTTATTCCGTTAATGATTGGAGATAAAAATTATGAGCTTTTAAAGCGCGTTAAGTCATACTTTGATCCCAATAATATTTTCAACCCTGGAAAAATAGTTGATGCCTATCCTATGGATGAATCACTTAGGTATGAGGTAGATAGGAAAGAGCCCGTTATAGCTACATTAATGGATTTCTCTGATAGTGAGGGTATCTTAAAGGCAGCTGAAAAATGTAATGGAAGCGGGGATTGCCGTAAGACGCATAAAATGTCTGGTGGTATGTGCCCCAGTTATCATGCCACAAAGAATGAAAAAGATACTACCAGGGGACGTGCTAATGCATTAAGGGAATTTTTAACCACTTCGGAGGAACTTAATAAGTTTGATAACAAAGAACTAAAAGAGGTTTTTAGTTTATGTTTAAGTTGTAAAGCTTGTGCAAGTGAGTGTCCAAGTAATGTGGATGTAGCTACTTTGAAAGCTGAGTTTTTGTATCAGTATCAAGAAAAAAATGGATACCCTTTTAGGAGTAAGTTCTTTGCTTATAGCACAAGTTTAAATAAGCTTGGAAGTAATTTTTCTGGACTTACAAATGCAATGTTTAACTCATCTTTTTTTAGTGGTATACTAAAAAATATAACCGGAGTTGCTAAAAACAGAAGAATACCTAACGTGTCAAGTTTTAATTTTAATAAACATATTCAAAGTTTTGATAATAAATTAGTTAGTGTTAATAAAAAAGTGGTGCTATTTATCGATGAATTCACGCAGTATTTAGATGTGAATTTAGGTAAGGATGCTATTGAAGTTTTAAATGCTTTAGGTTATTCAGTTGAGCTGTTTTATGCAGAAAGTGGTCGAACTTATATTTCAAAAGGGTTTTTAAAACAAGCAAAAAAACTGGCATTGAAAAATAGCAAAGACCTTAAAAAGATTGCAGACAAAAATATACCTGTCTTGGGATTAGAGCCTTCCGCTATTCTAACTTTTAGGGATGAGTATAAAAGATTATGTGATGATAAGACTGTTGCGGAAGCTGTTGCCAATAATGCCTTCTTAATTGAAGAGTTTTTAGCTTCAGAAATTAACAAAGGAAATATAACTTCAGATAGTTTTACAAAAGAAGCTAAGACAGTGAAAATCCATAATCATTGTCATCAAAAAGCACTTTCTAATCAAAAAGTAACTTTTGATGTACTAAATCTACCTGAAAATTATAAGGTTTCAATAATTAGTTCAGGTTGTTGTGGTATGGCTGGCTCTTTTGGATATGAAAAAGAGCATTATGATGTGAGTATGCAGGTAGGAGAGTTAAAATTATTTCCCGCTGTTCGTAAATCTGAGGACGATGTAATAATTTCAGCAAATGGTACAAGCTGTAGGCATCAAATATTTGATGGAACCAAACGCAAAGCACAACACCCAATAACAATTTTAAACAACGCCCTCATCAAGTAATTCGTTGTCGTTTTTTGATGCATAAAAGTTAATGATTTCGTGAATATCCATTTCTTTTAATTCTTCATCAACGTAAAACGGTGATAATTTGTCATAGTTATATCTATATATCTTCCATCGTTTAAACGAATATTCAAGAGCGGTAAGGTTTTTAACCCAATCCCCCGAATTTAGATAAGTGCAATTGCCATTTTTGGTTATTACAATCTCTTTTTTAGGTCGGTGTGTATGTCCGCAAACCACAAAATTATACCCTTTTTCAATAGCGAGATTTACATTAGTTTTTTCGAAAAAAGTGAGTTTTTTAAGAGCTTTTTTGTTTCCAGAGCTTATTTTTTTAGAAAAAGAGCGCTCCCTTCCAATTTTGCGTAATACTTTATTAACCAAGGTATTAATTCTATATAAACCATTATAAGAATAAAAACCTAACTTAACCATCCATTTACCATTTTGTAATACGTTGTCAAAAATATCTCCGTGGTAAAAGCAAGCTTTTTTTCCATCTAAATCAAGCGATAGTTTGTTTGTAATATGAATGTTTCCTACAGATTTGCCTCGAAATTTTCTAAGCATGTCGTCATGATTCCCCGTAATGTAATACACATCCGTTCCTTTTGCGGCCATGCCAAATATTTTTCGGATAATTTTCATGTGAGAAGATGGAAAATAAGATGATGTTGTTTTCCAGATATCTAAAATATCTCCATTAAGTATTAATTTAGATGGATTTATGCTACTTAAATAAGCGAGTAATTCTTCTGCTCTACACTCGGTGGTGCCCAAATGAACATCAGAAATAACTACAACGTTTATTTTTCGTTTTTTCAAGATTTTGCTTTTTCACAAAATAACACTTAGTATATGATTAAAACGTTAATCACAAATCATTAAATTATAATAATACGGTTAATTTGTTTTTAACAAAACCACAGCGAAATATGTATTAACTGATCTAAATTTCCATTTTTATGAGAATAGATTTACCTTTGAATTTAAACTACGATTACAATGGCAGGAAATACATATGGTACACTATTTAAACTTTCAACTTTTGGAGAATCACATGGTGTAGCTATAGGTGGGGTGGTTGATGGGTGCCCTGCAGGTATAGCATTGGATTTAGATGCAATTCAAAAAGACTTAGACAGAAGAAAGCCAGGGCAATCTGCCATTGTAACCCAGCGTAAAGAACCCGATACGGTTGAGTTTTATTCCGGTATTTTTGAAGGGAAAACAACAGGAACTTCAATAGGTTTTGCCATCCATAATACCAACCAAAAATCTAAAGATTACGGACATATTAAAGATTCGTATAGACCATCTCATGCGGATTATGTATATGACCAAAAATATGGGTTTAGAGATTATAGAGGAGGTGGACGTAGTTCTGCACGTGAAACCGCTAGTAGAGTGGTTGCAGGAGCTATAGCAAAGCAGTTTTTAAAGGATATTAAAATAACTGCTTATGTATCACAAGTTGGTAGTTTAGCGCTAGATAAAAGTTATAAAGAGGTTGATTTTATAGAGATAGAAAATAATCCAGTACGTTGTCCTGATGCGGAAATGGCTTCAAAAATGGAAAGTTACATTAAGGATATTCGCAAAGAAGGAGATACTATCGGTGGTATTGTTGATTGTGTGATTCAAAATGTACCAATAGGATTGGGGCAACCGGTGTTTGACAAACTACATGCCGAATTAGGTAAAGCAATGCTTTCTATTAACGCCGTAAAGGGATTTGAATATGGTAGCGGATTCGAAGGAGTTGCAATGAAAGGAAGTCAGCATAACGACCAGTTTAATTCAGACGGAACAACCAAAACAAATTTTAGCGGAGGTATTCAAGGAGGAATTAGTAACGGAATGGATATTTATTTTAAAGTTGCTTTTAAACCAGTTGCTACTGTAATTCAGGGATACGAAACCATTGATAAAAACGGAAATAAAGTTGTTACCGAAGGAAAAGGGCGTCATGACCCTTGTGTGGTGCCAAGAGCAGTGCCAATAGTAGAAGCAATGGCAGCACTTGTATTAGCCGATTTTACTCTTTTAAACAGGGCTACAAAATTATAGTTTTCTTTTCTGAGGCAATTTTCCTGTCAAAATAGTATATTACCACTGTTTAAACAGATAATATCTATGAAGAAATTGGAATTACACTGGCAAATTCTTATTGGAATGTTGCTGGGAATACTATTTGGTTTTGGAATGACGCAAATAGATTGGGGAGCTGGTTTTGTTAGTGATTGGATTAAACCCATTGGAACCATTTTTATTAAGCTTTTAAAGCTAATTGCAATTCCTTTAATTTTAGCGTCATTAATAAAAGGTATATCTGACTTAAAAGATATTTCAAAATTTAAAAATATTGGTTTACGCACAATAGTTATATACATATTTACAACGGTTATTGCAATAACCATAGGTCTTGTCTTGGTAAATATAATTAACCCTGGTGATGGCGTTTCGGAAGAAACTATTAGTAGATTAACGAGTACATATGCGAACGATAGTGGTGTAATTTCTAAAATTAATGAGGCAACAAAACAAAAAGATGCTGGACCATTACAATTTTTAGAAGATATGGTGCCAGATAATGCTATGAAAGCAATGGGCAGCAATAGTCTAATGTTACAGGTGATATTTTTTGCTATTTTTTTAGGTATAAGTATGCTTCTCATAGGAGAAGAAAAATCAAAACCATTAAAAGATTTCTTTGATTCTTTAAACGAGGTTGTGTTAAAAATGGTTGATATTATAATGCTTTCTGCTCCCTACGCGGTTTTTGCACTTTTGGCAAGTGTAGTGGTGTCTTCTAGTGATCCAGATTTGCTACTGGCGCTACTTAAATATGTGGGAGTAGTAGTGTTAGGGTTGTTTTTAATGGTTGTATTCTATTGTATAGTGGTAGGAGTTTATGTTAAGAAAAATCCATTTTGGTTTTTAAAAGAAATTAGTCCTGCTCAATTATTAGCATTTTCAACATCCTCAAGTGCAGCTACACTTCCAGTTACTATGGAAAGGGTAGAGGAGCATATTGGAGTTGATAAAGAAGTCTCCAGTTTTGTTTTACCAGTTGGAGCAACCATAAATATGGATGGCACAAGTTTGTATCAGGGTGTAGCGGCAGTTTTTATTGCGCAGGCGTTAAGTTTTGATTTATCCCTAGCGGATCAGCTAACTATTGTTCTAACAGCCTTATTAGCATCAATAGGATCGGCAGCGGTTCCTGGAGCAGGAATGGTAATGTTAGTTATAGTTTTAGAATCGGTTGGTTTTCCAGCGGATAAATTTGCAGTAGGTTTGGCGTTGATTTTTGCGGTAGACAGACCATTGGATATGTGTAGAACTGTAATTAATGTTACTGGCGATGCAACCGTTTCTATGGTAGTGGCAAAATCGGTTGGGAAACTAGGAAAACCAGATGTTAAAGAATGGGATGACCATTTAGATGAGGTGAAATAGTTATGTTGTAATCGTATATGATTTATTGATAAATATAGTAAAAACAGTCCCTTAAGGTGTTTTTACATTTCTAACATCTCCAAGTTCAAAAATTTCCAAATCAAAATACGGGGTAGCAGCTAACATGTGATCAAAGATGTCAGCAATGATGTATTCATAGTTTTCCCACCTTTTATCGTTACTAAAAGCATAAATTTCTATTGCAATACCCTGCGTGGTAGGTGCAAGCTGACGAGCCATAATCATCATTTCTTTATTTATAGCAGAATGGTTGTTTAGGTAAACGTCAATATATTTTCTAAATACCCCTAAATTAGTTAAGTTTCTTCCGTTTATTAGTATAGACTTATCAATATTATTTTCTTGATTATAATCAAAAATGTCTTTTTGTCTGGTGTTTAAGTAATCTTTAATTAAATCTATTTTTTTAAAGTTTTCAACATCATCATTGCTTAAAAACCGAATACTTTCTTGCTTTATAATTACCGCTCTTTTTATTCGTCTTCCAGGGGAACTTGTCATACCACGCCAGTTTTTAAAAGAGTCTGATATTAAGGCATAGGTCGGGATAGTTGTTATGGTTTTGTCAAAATTTTGAACTTTTACTGTAGCTAGGTTGATTTCTACAACATCACCGTCAGCTCCGTATTTTTCAAAGGTTATCCAATCACCAATCCGAACCATGTCGTTAATAGAAACCTGAATACTAGCCACAAAGCCTAGAATAGTGTCTCTAAAAACCAATATAATTACAGCAGAAGCAGTACCTAAAGCGGTTAAAAATTGCCACAATGCGGCTCCAGTAATAATTGAAAAAGCATATAGTATACCTACCGCCCAGGCAAAAATCATAAATACCTGAATGTAACTATCAATAGGTTTATCTCTTAAATTTGGAAGAGTTTTAAAAAAATCTTTAAAGGTGTTTAAAAGACTCCTTACAATCCACAAGCATAAAATAATTCCAAATACTTCAATTCCTTTTAAGGCAATGTTTTTTGCATATTCAAAATCTACTAAAATATATGGTATTGCCCAATAAACAAGCAGTATAGGTAATATATGTGCTAAATTTCTAGGGGTTTTGTTTTTGATTAAAAAATCATCAAAATGGGTTTTAGAGGAACTGGTAAATTTACTAAAGGCTTTTAATAATACTTTTCGAAATACAAAATCAATTATAAAAACTACAACAAGCAGAGCTAAAACAAGAATAATCATGTTTAAATATTTTGCCCAAATTTCTTGAACACCTAAAGATTGTAAATGATTAGTAATCCAATGTGATAGCTTGTCCATATAATTAAACCTTAAAATGTAAGTCGCAAAATTAAGGGATTAAGCAATACGTTGCTGGTTGTATTTATACATTGTAATATATTTTCTGTGGAGGGAGGTCAATGAAGCAATTTGTAATAAAAAACGCCAGCTTTTTGCTGGCGTTTTATCATTAAAATTTTACGAATTATTCTTTAGTATTAAAGGAGTTTCTGTATTCATACATGTTGTAATTAGTTTCCTTTATTTTTTCGATGAGTTCTTCATATGGATTGTCACAAATATCCACTAAACCTATATTATAATTTTCACCATCAAACCTTCCAGTTATGGGTTGATCTGCATATTGAAACCAATGGGCTCCCACCATTAGAGGGTTTTGTAAAGCACTTTGAATATATTTTTGATACAATTCTCCGCGATTTTCCTGGCTCTTAGCTTCTTTAACACCAACGTGTAAGCTGCCTCGGTCTAAAGCGCCAAAATGGAATTCACCAATCATGATGGGTTTGTCAACACCATCTGGTAAACCAACATGTTTTACACTATATTCATATTTGTTAAAGCTAATGATATCCATATATTTACTAGCTTCGGTCAGCACAATTCTATTATCAGCCCAAGCAAATCTACAGCCTAAATAGTTTTGATTGGGAGCTATTTGGTTTAGACCGTCTTTAATAGTTTTAAAATAAGTTCCTGCGATTTTTTCGTAAAAGTTGGCTAAATCGTTATAAGCCTTATCCTCGCTTGGAGGTGTAGTGCTTTCTAATAGAGCGTTCCAATTTTCGTGAGAAGTACCCCAAACTTTATTTAGTGCTTCAATTTTTTTGTATTTGATTTTAAGGTCATCTATAAATACAACTTTGGCATACTGGTTTTTTGGACTTTTCAAGGTGCTAATAGCTAGAGAGCCTATTCCTCCCCAAGACATTTCATTGTCTACAAAATAACCAATGCACCATGGGTCTCCAGCGCCATCTTTTTGAACGGCCATTGACTTTTGAACAGCAATTTTAAATTTTGGATCAAATACATCATGGAATTTACCCCAGAAACCATCAGAACCTTCAATTTTAGGCGTGTCTCTAATCCAAATAGAACCTACGTATGGCGTTTTTTGTTGTTTAATGGCTCCATTTTCTGATACAAAACCAATAGTGTTTAACCCCCAACTTTTAAAACGCATATGAACTAAGTCTCTAAAAGTAGGAAGCCAGTTTTCACCATATTTTTTGAATAGGTTGTTTTCGTAAAAATTAAAAGTGGTATAGTTTTTTTTGCCTTTGTAATATCCATGGGTACTACCATTTCGTTTACCATAAAAATGTTTGTGTTCATTTTTATTTTCAGGAAGTTCTTCAAAGTAATGTTCTCTTCCAGTAACTCCTGTTCTGCCTGTTCTGGGCGAAACACAGTTTACACCACTTGTCCAAAAAAGGTAGCCAGCAGGATCCACCATCCACCATTTGTTGTTGTATTTTTCGGTTCTAAAAAAACCAGTAGCTTTAAGTTTCGGTCCAGCTGTCCATCCTCCATAGATACTTCTGTTTTTTGGAGTAGAGGCATTTTCTAGTTCAGAATATTGTGTTTTTCCTTGCGATTTGAGTTCGTTAATTGAATGTGCTTTTCCTTTCCAATCTTTATGTTTGTATTGGCCAAAAGCGTCAACAAAAGGAAAAAAATTGGCAGTGTCTTTTTCAATTAACTTTCCAACTGCTCTAATGTTATCAAGTTTAAACTTACTTCTTCCCTTAGCATACCTCGCCCTAAAAGTTAATTCATCAATAGCATCAATATCTGTTTTTATCTTTCCCGGCGTGCCTCGCATGCCTACAACGTCTAATTGAGGAGTAAAAACCCAAGGAGTCCAAGATAAATTTACAGTTATGGTTTTTGTTTCTCCCGGATTTAGGTCTACATAATTTGAACAGTACCATCTTACCAATCCATCTGGGTCATTCCCAACAAATAATTCTACTTGTATAAAATCATTCCCAATATTGGTGGCATCTACCTTTATTTGGTGATAACCATTTAAATCCCAAGGTTTGTCTTTAGCTTCTTTAAGTTTGAAGTTAGATTGTTTTGGTTTAATATTCGTTTCAACTTTTAAATAACCATTACCGTCTTTGATATCAATAACCGCTGTTGAGTTTAGGGTTTGAATTTGCGAATCATTTAAATTTTCTTCAAAATCAAATAAAATTAGCTCTTGATTGGTATCTTGACATGTTGCTGAATAAATTTGAAACATTGTTAATAACAACGCCAGGTAATACATTTCTCTTTTCATGGGTTATATAATTGTTTTGATACCTCCAATTTAGTTTATTAAGCCTGATTTTTTATAGAATTAAACTTGGTATAAACTTTACAAATAACAGTTTTGCGAAATTTATAATGAAATATGTTTGTATTTGGGATGTTTAATTTGATATGAAAATAACTTGGTTTGGTTTTGTTGTTTTTCAAGAGATATATCCCATGAAAGTATCCCATTCTTTTTATTGTAACTCGAATCGCCAAATTCAATATTATCTACTTTTATTTCTTTGTTTTGTGATAGGGGAATGCGGTCAAGTAATTTAATTTTAACAGAAGTGGTTTTATTATTTTTAACAACAAGTTCATAAGTTTTGGTTAAAATGCGATTATTACCGCTAAAAGATTTGCTTTTGAAGTTTTGCACTTTTCGTCTGTTAACAGAAATGTTTGAATCCACCCCTAACGAAATTGTCATTTCTTTTTTTAACGAATAAGGATCTATTGTTGTTTTTCCAGAATAATTTCCGTTGAAATATATACTGGCCTCACCAGGGAGTAAGTTGTATTTCTCCCAATCTTTAAACTTTGCTGTTAAAAAAACATTTTCGTTAATTATTGGTACAGCTAAATATTCGTAATCGGCATTTAGTTTATAAGTATTTATCTCAATTGCCGTAATATCTGAGTTTGATTTTATCGTATACGATTTTTTAATGTTAAATTTCACATTCGTTAGCTCTTCGCTACTGTGACTTTTTTTTGTAGTAATTACAATGACTCCATGGGTTCCATTATTACCGTAAATTGAAGTGGCATTATTACCTTTTAAAACCTCGACCGATTGTATTTCATTAGAATCTAAGTCTCCTTCTGCAAAGTTTTTAGCTACTATTCCGTCTACAACGTAAAGCGGTAACTTGGGTTCGTTTTTACTTGTGACTCCTCTTATATTTACGCCAGAAACTCTGCCGTTTAAACCACTTGATGTTCCATACCCAACCACAACAACTTCATCTAAAGCTTCTATATTTTCAATCATTTTAACATTCATTAGCGAAGAAAAAATAGGTAATTCCTGTGTTTCGAAACCTAAATAGGAAAATACTAATTGCTCTCCGTTCTCAATTGTTAGATTATAATTGCCATCAAAATCGGTTTGAGTTCCTTTTGAACTTCCCTTTATAACTATGTTAACTCCAGGAACTGGAGCTCCTGATTCATCGGTGACAATACCGGTTACTTGTTTCACCATTGGATTGTAGACATACTTATTTTTTTTAACGAACCCTGAAGTATATTTAGATTTGTATCCGCCAGTGAAGTTTAAATATTTGACATTTAAATCGGGTTTTGAAATGTTAATATTTGGATTGTTTGTTGCTAGACTAATTTTAACATTGTTCCAATCATTTCCTGTGTTTTGATATACATGCGCTTTATAAGTAAGGTTTAATGGTGTATTTATTGTATTGGACTTTAAATCATAATTAGGTATCCAACCAGCATCAGAAACAATATAAGTTATAGAAAGGTCTAAGTTTGTTTCAATTGCTGAGTCAAAAACTATTTTTATTTCTCCATGCTCTTTTTGCGGAGTTTGATTTATTTCTTGAATTTGATTTTTCATAGCTCTTTTGTTAATCTCTAGTTTTTTTATCTGTAAGGAAGTTGTGTAGATTTCGTTTTTAATGGCAGTAATTCGTGCCCTATAATAGGTGCTTATCTCCTTAATTTTATTTAAATCAAGGTCTTTTACGTTAGAGTTTAAAGATCTATTTACGCTTATCACTTTTTCTTCCTCTTCGAGCCCTAGTATTATATTATTTAGTGTAGTAATTTTAAAATCTAAGTCGTCTATTTGGTTGTAAAGTAATTGTGTTCTACCGTTTGAGTCAGAGCTAGAAAGGTAGTTAATGTTGTAACTCATTGATAAAATTGATGCTGCTTGTAGTCCTCCTATTTGTATGCTACTTTCATTCACTTTTGTTGATAAACCCGTAAAAGTGATTTCTGAAGTACCCTGTTTTAAATTAAAAACAGCGTTTCTTTTTATCTGAGCCCCGTTTAGGTAAACAGTTACTTCTTTTATTTTAGAGGCGACTTGATTGTTATTTGCAGATAATAGTACAGGTAGAAGTAATAATAGGAAAATTAGCTTTTTCATAAGTTTTTGGTTTTGTTGTTGAAATAAACTTATGAGAAACCATGATTAAGAAAAACTATGTTTAAGTGAATGCGTCTTTTCAGTGAGTAAAATACCTCATTGAATTATTCTTCTAAAAACTTAGCTTGCAATTCTGGTGTTGGTATCATGCAATGGTCTTTTTTACCATACCAACAGTATCTGTTTTTTGCAACAAAATCGTATACGATATTTCTAAATCCTTTTGGAAGAACGGTAAACACACTTAATAGCCGCCAAGGAGTATTTAATTTTTTGACAATTTCCAATGCCGCGTCTGATTTTATGTAATAGGCAATATTAGGAATAATAAGTACAATAGAATCTATGCTATCGGGGTTTAGACTTCGTTGTTGAAGTAGCATTTTTCCAGTTTTGGACTGTAAAGAAGTAAAACGGAAAAGATCATTTGTATCTTTTTTGATTATATAGTTAACGGCGTTATTGCATAGGTTGCAAACTCCATCAAAAAGAATAATATGTTTGTTTTCAGGAAGTATCATTTTTGACGTTCAACAAGTTCAAGTTGGTCTACACTAACATTTGTGGTAAACAAACCATAATTCACAATGGCTTTGTTTTTTTCAAGAGTATCAATACTACCAACAGCTTTTCCATCAATTAACCTAACTCGGTCACCAACTTTAAATATTGGCTTTGGTTTGTTTTTTTCGGCAATTACGGCTTTCTTTTTTTCAACCTTCTTTTTTTGACGAATTACTTTTACCTCTTTTTCGACTTCCTCATTAACCTTTTCTTTTTTTATACGCTCGGCTTTATGTTCTTGAGCAGTTTTCTTTTTACGCTTACTATTTTCGGTTTCTACGATTCTAATTAAATCGGATACCATAACACGTTTCTTTTTATCTTGAAAATATTTTTCAGCCACTACATTTACTTTGTTTCCGAGATAAATCATTCGTTGATTGTAGTCGAACAATTCTTGATAATTTTCAAGTTTAGCCTTTATTTTTGAGTTAAGTTCTTCTAAACGTTGGGCTTCGCTTCTTGCTTTGGTTTCTTCTTCTTGCAATCTCGAGCCTGTTTGAGCCATTTTACTGCGTTCTTTTTGTAATTTGGCTATGGTGGCATCAAAACGCACTTTACCACGCTCTACCTTCTTCTTTGCCTTGTTTATAAGGCTATAAGGAATTCCATTCTTTTGTGCAACCTCAAATGTGAATGAGCTACCTGCCTCTCCTAGCACGAGTTGAAATACAGGTTCCAGTGTTTTTGCATTAAAACGCATGTTGGCGTTTGTAGCATGAGGAAGCTCGTTTGCAAGAGCTTTTAAATTAGCATAATGAGTGGTAATAACTCCATAAGAATTACGTTCATAAAATACTTCCAAAAAAGCTTCGGCAAGAGCTCCACCTAGTTCAGGGTCACTACCGGTTCCAAATTCATCTATCAAAAACATGGTCTTTTCATTACACTTGCGTAAAAAGGTATTCATGTTTTTTAATCTATAACTATAGGTGCTCAAATGATTTTCTATGGATTGATTGTCCCCAATATCAGTCAGTATTTTGTCGAAAAAACAAATGGTACTTCGTTCGTGAACAGGTATAAGTAAACCGCTTTGAAACATTACCTGTAATAATCCAATAGTTTTTAGGGTGATACTTTTTCCGCCAGCATTAGGACCTGAAATAACTATTATTCTGTTTTCAGGATGAAGTTCTATAGTTTGCGGGTATGTTTTCTCTTTTTTTAGTTTATTATTTAAATAGAGTAGAGGGTGGTACGCATCTCTAAGAAATAGGGTTCTGTTCTCACTTATTTTAGGAAGAATAGCATTTAGTTCAGAAGCATATTTTGCTTTAGCCGCTGTAATGTCTATATGGGTTAGAAAATTTTGATAATCTGATAGTAAATACGAGTATGGACGTATATTATTGGTTAACTGATTTAGAATACGCTGAATTTCTTCTTTTTCATCAAACTCTAAATTACTACAAACTCTACTATAATTAAGGGTTGCTTCTGGTTCTATATAAATTATGCTTCCTGTTTTGGAAGTGCCCATGACAGTACCTTTAATTTTTTTTCGATACATGGATTTTACTGCTAAAACTCTTCGGTTTTCCACTACCGACTCTCTTATTTCATCCAAATAATCAGAAGACTGATAGGTGTTTAATGCTGAAGTAAAGCTCTGATTAATTTTTACGCGAACTTCATTAATCTTTTGTCTAATAGTAGACAGCTTTGGTGAAGCCCCGTCTTTAATTTCTCCGTATTTGTCAATTACTTGATTAATTAACGAAGGAATTTCTTCATTGAGAACCACGCTTTCTGAAAAATTATATAAATGAGGAAAGTATTCTTTAAACTTTTTAAAAAATTTTTTATGCGTGGATATGCTTATACATATTGAAGCTATTCTTTTAAAACCAATTAACTCCAACGTAGTATTTTCAATTTTTAAAAGTTTTAATTCTACATTAATATGATCAAAATGATGGTTAGGTATTTTGTTATCGCTAATTAATGATGATACATATTCTGAGGTTTGCCCAAGCGTATCTAAAAGAATATTTTTTTGTTGAATAGGTGTTATTTGCAAAGCAATTTCTTTACCTAATTCTGTAGTACATCGTGTGGCAACATGTTGTAAAACGGTATGAAACTCTAAATCTTGAAGGGTTTTTTTATGCATAATATTAATCTACCTAACTAAAAAAAGCAAAGGTACATAGTTTTATAGTTGTATTTTTTTAGCATACTATATATTATGCGGTTAAATTAGTGGTTAAAAGTTAATTTAACCATTATTATGACGACGCTTTTAAACAGTAATTGGCATGATTTTTTAAAGGATGAGTTTGCAAAATCGTATTTTAAGGAATTAGAGGGTTTTATAGAAAACGAGTATCGAAATTTTCAATGCTACCCTCCAAAGGAATCCATTTTTGCAGCTTTTAATCATTGTAATTTAGATAATGTTAAGGTGGTAATTATTGGGCAGGATCCATACCATGGACCTAATCAGGCTAACGGCTTATGTTTCTCTGTATATGAAGGAGTTGCGCATCCACCATCGCTTAAAAATATTTTGAAAGAAGTTGCAAGTGATACAGATAGCATATATTGTGAGGATGGTAATTTAGAAAGATGGTCAAAACAAGGTGTGTTGTTACTAAACACCATTTTAACAGTAAAAGAATCTGAACCAGGGAGTCATAAAAATAGGGGATGGGAAACCTTTTCTGATGCTGTAATTAAAAAAATATCGAAAGAAAAAGAGAATATTGTTTTTATGTTATGGGGTGGATTTGCGAAAAAAAAGAAAAAAATAATAGATACAAAACGACACAAGGTTTTGGAAAGCGGGCATCCTTCTCCATTAAGTGCTAACAGGGGGTATTGGTTTGGAAATGCTCATTTTACTTGTTGTAATAGTTTTTTAAAGACCATAGGAAGACAAGAAATTATTTGGTAATTTTTTTATGTTAAAATTAATTAGTAAATTATACTTCATATTAAAGAGAATTTTCTCACAACTAATAAAATGTTGCATATGAGTTCAATTAACTACCCAAAATCCATCATATTAATAGATGATGACGAATCGAGCAATTTTTTAAATAAAATTTTTATAAAACAAGTTGATTCTGAGATTAATGTACATGCCCTTAGTAATGGAAAGGAGGGTCTTGATTTTATTTTAAATAGAGATGTTTTTCAGGAAAAAGAACCTTTTCAAGGACCTGCCTTAGTAATGTTAGATATTAGAATGCCCGTTATGGATGGATGGCAGTTTCTTCGAGCGTACGAAAAAGAGGTGCCTCAAGCCATTAAAGAAAAGTTGGTTATAGTTTTGATAACTATTAGTGAAGATCAAGACGATATTGAAAGAGCAAATAACGAACCCAATATTGCAGAGTATATAAGAAAACCGTTATCAGATATTAAGTTTAAAAAGCTTATAAAAAAGTATTTTAACAGAGAGTTTGCTTAATATATAATGTCTTTTACCTCCTTTACTGTTGTAATTAAATTTAATTCTATTAATTTTTGTTGAACAATTTTAAGCGTTTCAGGGGTGAGTTGAGATTGGCTCCAACGGGTCATGCTTAACCACTCCTGAATATCTACTAGCTGTTGTTGGTATCTGTTAGCTAAAGTACGGTCTATACTAGGAATGGCTTTAAACTCTGATGTATACAGATTTATGATTTCCAAAATGTGTTTTATTGTATTTACGTTGTTTGCTATAAAATTATAATTTCCTGCTATTACGAAACAGGGCCAAGGTGTAGGGCAGTCTGCAATTCTTCTAAAAGTATTATTATCTACTAAAGGTTTTGTGGTAAAATGCTCCCACATGAAATAATCGGCCTCTCCTTTGGTAAGGCTAACAACAGCATTATCTAAGTTGTTTACAATTTCAAACTTTAGATTTGCGGTATTCCAACCCTGTTTTTTGGCATTAACATATGCCATAAGGTGACTTCCGCTACCAAGACGACTAATTGCAACTTTTTTATGGGCTAAATCAGCAATACTATAATACTGGCTTTGTGCTGCTACATGTATTCCCCATTGTAGTGGAGTTGAAATGTATTCTTGAATTATTCTTGAAGGATTGCCTTCAGTAATACTTTTAGTAATTCCCTCAGTTAAAATTATAGCTAAATCGGTTTCATTATTTTCAAGCATTTTGCACATTCGTCCTGTGCCTTCTGGAACGTCCGTCCATTCTAGCTGAATTCCTCTTTCTTCAAATGCATTTTCCTCAATTGCTAGATGCCAAGGTAAATTAAAATGTTCTGGTACGCCTATGATGCTAATTTTTTTCAAAATTGTTATTGTGTAAGCTTGTTAAGTGTATACTTTATTAAATCTTTTGTTGCCTTTTCTGGTTTTTTTGAAAAGTCTCCAGTGGTTCTATTTGCTAATATGCAATTCAATGAAATAGCACTATGTCCAAGAAGTTTAGAAAGTGCATATATCGCAGATGTTTCCATTTCTAGGTTTGTTATTTTTAAGTTATTGAAACTAAAGGAAGCTATTTTTTCGTTCAATTTTTCGTCCTCAACCTTCAGTCGCAATATTCTTCCCTGAGGTCCGTAAAAGCCTATATTTGTTCCAGTAAACCCCAATCGTATACGATTTGACATAATTTTTTGTCCTAAACCTTTGTCGCATTCAATGACATACGGACTTGCTTTTTTGGGAGACCAGTTGGTGTGTTCTACAAAAGCCTCCGAAATGTTTTTTAATGCTATATTTTTGGGTTCATAGAAATGAAGAAGGCCATCAAAACCTATTACATGTTTACTTAAAATAAAAGAGTCTACGGGAATATCTTTTTGAATTGCTCCAGATGTACCAATACGAACAATACTTAATCGTATACGATTTTTTCTAACCTTTCTAGTTTTAAAATCAATATTAACAAGAGCATCCAACTCATTAATTACAATGTCAATATTGTCAGGACCAATACCAGTTGAGATAACCGTTAAACGTTTTCCGTTTAGATGACCCGTATGGGTAACAAATTCTCTTTTCCTTTTTTTTATTTCAATGGTATCAAACAAAGAGGAGACTTTAGGTACTCTGTCTGGGTCACCAACAAAAATTACAGTTTCCGCTATATCTTCAGGTAAGAGGTTCAGATGATAAATACTACCATCATTATTTAAGATAAGCTCAGAATGTTCTAAAGACATGCTATAGTTTTAGAATCCTGTCTGATTGAGTATTGAATAAGAAGTTATATTTTAAGGCGCCTCCTAAGTACACATTGTTGTCTTGTAGGCAGGAGTAATAAGATGTTTGGTTATCAAGTATTTCTTTTCCTTTTTTTGTTAATCTAACAGGATTAAATGAAGAGAATAACGGCTTTAATCTGTTTATGGCTCTTTCATACTGAGTATCTCCAAAACCTAAGTTGTCTTGATTTTCTAGAACGGTATGTAAAAAGGCTTTTTTGCTAGTAGGTTTTTTAGTAATGGCTAAATCTAAAATGTTATTCTCCATTATATTTAAACCATTAGCAATGGATGGAAAACGCTTTAAATGTGTTTGAATAGCATTTTCTAGGTAGTTAAATTTGTAATTTTTAAAATCAGTAAGATTTTCTAAACGTATTGGGTTGTCACTACAATATAATTGCCAAACATAGTCTGCATATTCTATATCATCCTGATCCAGAACAACTCTATTTTTGTACAAATCTAAAAGTTGTTCATTGTTTA
The DNA here is from genome assembly GCA_947493885.1 of uncultured Maribacter sp. Classification (GTDB taxonomy): domain Bacteria; phylum Bacteroidota; class Bacteroidia; order Flavobacteriales; family Flavobacteriaceae; genus Maribacter_B. Next base: position 465,879 of record CANLTE010000003.1, on the reverse strand, counting down.
ACTCATTAAGGCCATATAGTTTATCAGAATCATCTTCCTTTCCACTACATACTAATGAAATTTGTGTGTACTTTCTATGTTGTTGAAGCCAGCTTATTACCGCTAGCATGTTTATTTGGCAAAACAAATCGTACTCAAACCATAAAACAATTTGGTCTTGTTGTTTGTGATTACAAAGAGAACGGTATTCTTTTAATGTTTTTTCTATAAAAGAAGATTTAGAAACTTTATAGTTTTTATTGAGAAATTCAAAACGTGTTTTCCAGAAGGATTCGCTTCCAACATTTGTCAACGTTTTGCCTTCGCATAACATTTCTCGCCAAGTTATTACATCGCCACCTAACTTAAGTGTATTTAAGCGTTCAGTAAAACTATCTCCGTTAGTAATATGTAACAGGGAACTCATTTTGTAAGATTAATTTTGGTTGTGACGAATAAAAGTAACATTTAATCGGATATATCAAAAAAAATTAACACAAAAACCGAAGCGTATAAAACAAATTGCTTTGTCTCATATTAAAAGTAAAAGCACTTTATTGCGTGCTAGCCTCCGACCCGTTTTACCTTGAAGCCTTTTTCCTGAAGGATTTTCATGATTTTATCTCGGTAGTCTCCTTGGATAATTATTTGGTCGTTTTTAAAACTTCCGCCAACACTTAGCTTTGTTTTAAGTTCTTTAGCGAGCTTTTTAAAATCAGTTTCGGCGCCCGTGTACCCTTCAAGAATCGTAATGGGTTTACCCTTCCTTTTTTCGTACTTGCAAATTATGGGGTCGCTTTGCATCCAAATATCACTTTCTTTAGAAGTAATGCTCTCAGTTTTTTCCGATACATGGTCGGGAAAAAGGTTTTTTAACTGATCCTGTAAATCCATATTATTTTTTAATTAGCCCAAGTTCTATAAGTCTTTCATGTAAAAATTCACCAGCAGTTATGTCAGAATATTGCTTAGGGTTTTCCTCACTTATGCAGTTTTCAAGGCAATTTAAGGACATTTCGCTTATAGGATGCATAAAAAAGGGAATGGAGTATCTAGAAGTTCCCCATAATTCTTTTGGAGGGTTTACCACCTGATGAATTGTTGATTTTAGTTTGTTGTTTGTTAATCTAGAGAGCATGTCCCCAACATTAATCATTAATTGATCAGGTCTGGCAATGGCATCAACCCATTGTCCATTTAAATTTTTCACTTGAAGGCCTTTGCCGTGCGCTCCCATTAATAGAGTAATTAGGTTAATATCTCCATGGGCAGCTGCTCTTACGGCATTTTTAGGCTCCGTAGTAATGGGAGGGTAGTGAATTGGTCTAAGAATAGAGTTGCCGTTAACAATGAATTCATCAAAATAGGTTTCGTTAAGATTAAGGTGTAAAGCCAATGCTCTTAGAACATATTTTGCTGTTTTTTCAAGCATTTTGTAGGTTTCTTTGCCAATTTTATTAAAATCAGGAAGTTCATTTACAATAACATTTTTTGGGTATTCAGCTAAAAGAGTGTCATTATTTTCAACGTATTGACCAAAGTGCCAAAACTCTTTTAAATCCCCTTCTTTCCTGCCCTTGGCGTGTTCCTTTCCAAAAGAAGTGTACCCGCGTTGTCCTCCGATACCTTCAATTTCATATTTATCTTTTATTTCTTGAGGTAACTCAAAAAACTTTTTAATTTCACTATATAAATTTTTCACTAATTCATCTGATAAAAAATGCCCGCCCAAAGCAACAAACCCTATCTCTTCAAAAGCTTTTCCAATTTCAGAAATAAATTTTTGTTTTCTTGAATCATTGTTAGAAATAAAGTCTTGTAAATCTACGCTAGGTATGCTGCTCATAATATTTACTTTAGGTTATTTATTCAAAATTACAAATTATAAACAATATTTTTGGGGTGGTTTATTTCAATTCTTAGTACATATGATTGTTATAAATATCCTATTTTTGATTAAAAAAGAATAAAAATATAACATGAACTATACTGGTTTCGATTATGGTGGTGATACGTTAATTGCATTGTATAAAGCAATGCTTAAGCCAAGAATGATAGAGGAAAAAATGCTTATTCTTTTACGTCAAGGAAAAATATCCAAATGGTTTAGCGGTATAGGGCAAGAGGCTATTTCGGTTGGCGTAACCATGGCAATGAAAAACGAAGAGTACATTCTAACAATGCATCGCAATTTAGGAGTGTTTACCACAAGAAAAATACCATTGTATAGATTATTTGCACAATGGCAGGGTAAGGCCAGTGGATTTACTAAAGGTAGAGACCGTAGTTTTCATTTTGGAACGCAAGAGTATAATATTGTTGGAATGATTTCTCATTTGGGACCGCAACTTGGCGTTGCAGACGGGATTGCACTTGCTAATAAATTAAAAAGCAAGAAATTAGTTACTGCCGTGTTTACGGGTGAAGGAGGAACCAGTGAGGGGGACTTTCATGAGGCGCTTAATGTTGCTGCTGTTTGGGATTTACCTGTGCTTTTTTGTATAGAAAACAATGGATACGGGCTTTCAACTCCTGTATCAGAGCAATACCGTTGCAAAAACCTGGTTGATAGGGCGGTTGGTTATGGAATGGAGGGGCATATTATTGAAGGAAATAACGTTTTGGAGGTATATGCTAAAGTAAATGAAATTGTAAAAAGTATTAGAGAAAACCCTAGACCTGTTCTATTGGAATTTAAAACGTTTAGAATGCGTGGTCATGAGGAGGCCAGTGGAACAAAATATATTCCTCAAAATATTTTGGATGAATGGGCAGCAAAAGATCCCTTGGAAAACTACACAAAGTATCTTAAAGATTTGGAGTTATTAACGGATGAAATGGAATCCCTTTTTAAAGAAGAGATAGCAGTTGAAATTGATGAAAATTTGCAAAAATCTTTTGACGAACCTGAGATTGTTTCAAGTTTAAGTAATGAAGTAAATGATGTGTTTAAAAAATTTGACTATAAGCATGTTGTAACAAATTCGAGTAGCGATAATATTCGATTAGTCGATGCGATTTCTAATGGGTTAAAGCAATCAATGGAGCGTCATGATAATTTGGTGATTTTGGGGCAAGATATAGCTGATTATGGTGGGGTTTTTAAGGTTACAGACGGATTTGTAAATCAATTTGGAAAAGAACGTGTTCGTAATACTCCTATATGTGAATCTGCAATTGTTTCAGCCGCAATGGGGTTGTCCATAAATGGAATGAAAGCCGTTATGGAAATGCAGTTTGCAGATTTTGCAAGTACGGGGTTTAATCCTGTTGTTAATTATTTGGCAAAGTCATATTATCGTTGGGCGGAAAAAGCAGATGTTGTAATTCGTATGCCATGTGGAGGAGGTGTTGCAGCTGGACCTTTTCATTCACAAACCAATGAGGCCTGGTTTACTAAAACCCCTGGTTTAAAAGTTGTTTACCCAGCTTTCCCGTATGATGCTAAAGGGTTGTTGGCTACCGCCATTAATGATGTTAATCCTGTAATGTTCTTTGAACATAAAGCACTGTATCGTAGCTCATATCAAGATGTTCCTACTGGTTATTATACATTGCCGTTGGGTGTTGCAAGTGTTTTAAGACAAGGGGAAGATATAACTATTGTTTCATATGGAATGGGTGTGCATTGGGCTTTGGAAACATTAGAAGAGGTATCTGGGTTTGGAGCTGATTTAATTGATTTAAGAACACTTCAGCCATTAGATATGGAATCAATCTACCGTTCTGTTAAAAAAACAGGAAAACTTATTATTTTGCAGGAAGATAGCCTTTTTGGTGGCATCGCGAGTGATATATCGGCTCTAGTTATGGAAAATTGTTTTGAGTTTTTAGATGCTCCAGTAAAGCGTGTAGCTAGTTTGGAAACACCAATACCGTTTTCATACAATTTGGAAAATAATTATCTCCCAAAAGATAGATTTGTTACTGCGCTTAAAGAGCTTATGGCGTATTAATTGGTTTGGTGATACTTTCTCAATTGTTAAAATCTATTATTTTGTATACCTTTTCTTCGTGAAAAAGAATTCTTACGATGTTATAATTGTGGGCGGCGGTCTCGCTGGCTTAACTGCTGCCATACATTTGTCATTGGAAAACCATTCCGTATTAGTGTTAGAGAAACAGCCGTATCCTCATCATAAGGTTTGTGGTGAGTATGTATCTTACGAGGTGGCTCCTTATTTAGAAAAACTAGGTGTAAATTTAATAGAACACGGTGCTGTTTTTATTGATACTTTTCAGTTAAGTACTGTTAGCGGAAATTTACTAGAGGTTGGATTGCCACAGGGTGGGTATGGTATAAGTAGATATGCTTTTGATGATATACTATATAAAAGAGCTTCAGAATGTGGGGTGGATTTTGTTTTTAGAAATGTAACATCTGTTAGTTTTCAAAATAATGATTTTGAGGTTTTTATAAGCTCTATTGAAAGTTATACTTCAAGTATTGTTGTTGGTGCTTATGGAAAAAGGACGGTATTGGATAAACAATTAAAAAGAAAGTTTATACAGCAGAAATCTTCTTGGTTAGGGGTAAAGTGTCATTACAGAATAGATGATTTTCCAGATAATTTGGTTGCGCTTCATAATTTTAATGGTGGTTACGGAGGGTTGTCTAAAACAGAAACGGGTGATGTTAATTTTTGTTATTTGGCCTCCTATGATAGTTTTAAGTCGTTTAAAAATGTTACGGAGTTTAATAAGCATGTAGTTAGTAGAAATCTTTACATATCTAAATTTCTAGACAACGCCATTCCGATTTTTGAAAAACCATTGAGTATTGCTCAAATTTCATTTCATGAGAAAAAGCCAGTTGAAGAACACGTGATAATGTGCGGTGATACGGCAGGTTTAATACATCCCTTATGTGGAAATGGAATGGCTATGGCTATTCATAGTGCGAAAATTGCTTCAGATTTAATTGCGGAATTTTTTAGTAATAAAACGTTTTCTCGTAAGCAATTGGAAAAAGAGTATACTAAATCATGGGGTACTGTTTTTAAAAAGAGATTATGGATGGGAAGGCAATTTCAAAGGTTGATGTTAAATGCAAAGATGTTTAATCTGCTGTTAGTTATTGTTGGAAAGTCACCAAGGCTTTTAAAATTTTTGATAAAACAAACACATGGAAAACCATTGGTATGCTGAAAAAATTGTCACAACGTAGTGAAGATATTGAGCTAATGGACAATTTTAAAGATGGTATTTCGGAATTGAAAGTTGTTCTTAAAGACATAAATAGGGTAAACAGAGTTCTTGGAGGGAATTCAATAACAATAAATGCTGTTTTAGAATTGGTGAACAAGTATTCTAAAAAAGAATATGTTATTGTGGATGTAGGTTGTGCTGAAGGTGCGATGCTGCGTCAAATGGCAAGGGTTTTTAGAAAACAAGGTATTAAAGCTAAATTCGTAGGCGTGGATTTTAGTAAAGAAGCTTTAATTTTAGGCAGAGAGGCTTCTAAGGATTTTGCTGAAATTGAGTTTTTGGAAGAGGATGTGCTAAAAACGGATTTATCTTACTTGAATATAGATATTGCAATAAGTACCCTTACGTATCATCACTTTACGGATGATTATATTTTAAAATTTACAAACCATTTGGTGAAAATAGTTGACTTAGGGATTGTGGTGAACGATTTGCATAGGAGTTCAATTGCGTATTATCTTTTTAAATTATTTAGATTAATTTACATAAAAACAAAAACCGCTAAAATAGATGGACTAATATCTATTTCCAGAGGTTTTGTAAAATCCGACATTGTTAATTACGCTAGTAAAATTCCATTAGTAAAACATTCTATTAAATGGAAATGGGCTTTTAGGTATGTATGGGTAATGGAAGTTAAGCGACTATAAATATATGACTCAAACTAAAATTGTTACTGTAGCAAAACAGCTTCCGAGATATAGCAGAAGTACTAAAGATATTTTACCATTTGTGAATTTATGGCTTCAAAATCAAGATGATCGTTTTCGTCGAAAGGTGATTAAAATTTTTGAAGGAGCTGGAGTTGATAAGCGGTATGGTATAATGAATATTGAAGAGGTCTTTAATGCTGCCTCGTTTGCAGACAAAAATGCTATCTATGTTCGCGAAGTTAAAAAATTGGGCATTTCGGTTTTGGAAAAAGCTTTAAATCAAGCGAGCTGGGGGGCTTCTTCGTTAGATTATATTATTACAGTTAGTTGCACAGGTATAATGATCCCTTCTTTAGATGCTTATCTTATAAATGCTCTAGGTTTAAGAGATGACGTGATGCGGCTTCCGGTGACCGAAATGGGATGTGCGGCGGGTGTTTCGGGTTTAATTTATGCGCACAACTTTTTAAAGTCTAATCCTGATAAGCGCATCGCTCTTGTGGCTGTTGAGAGTCCCACAGCTACATTTCAATTAAATGATTATTCCATGGCGAATATGGTGAGCGCAGCAATTTTTGGAGACGGTGCAGCTTGTGTGTTGTTATCGTCAGAGGATAATGCTGTTGGTCCTAAAATAATTGGTGAAGAAATGTTTCATTTTAAAAATGCCACTCACCTTATGGGTTTTGATTTGACTAATACGGGTCTAAAAATGATTTTGGATCAATCTGTTCCCGAGGCTATTGCAAGTAATTTTCCAAAAATTATTCATCCTTTTCTTGAAAAAAATAAGTCATCTATTGATAAGGTTGGGCATTTGATATTTCACCCAGGTGGTCGAAAAATAGTTCAGACTGTTGATGATTTGTTTGGGAAGTTAGGTAAGAATATAGAAGATACCCGTGAAGTTTTGCGTTTGTACGGAAATATGAGTAGTGTTACCGTATTGTATGTTTTGGAACGGTTTTTAGAAAAAAATATTGCAGAAGGTGAGCAGGGGTTGGTATTGAGTTTTGGTCCTGGTTTTTCAGCTCAGCGTGTATTGTTGGAATGGTAACTTGTATTAAATTATGGAAATAAAAAGAGATAATCAGTGGGTTTTAGTTTTAGGGGGGAGTTCTGGCTTGGGGCTTGCTTCTGCACATAAAATGGCTTCTCATGGTTATAATATAATAATTGTTCATAGGGATAGGAGGTCTGATTTACCTCAAATTGAATCAGAGTTTAAAAAGATAAAGTCTCAAGGGATTAAGTTAATGGCGTTTAACGTAGACGGCTTAAGTGCGGATGGGCGAAGTGCTATTATAAATGATATTAAAAATGGTTTTTTAACTAATGATGTTGTAAAGGTTTTTGTGCATAGTGTTGCAAAGGGCAGTTTGAAGCCAATGAAAACAGATGGAATTGGTGGTTTGTCTAATCAAGATTTTCAAATTACAACACAAGCAATGTCTTTTAGTTTATATGATTGGGTGAAGGATTTGATTGTTGCGCAGCTTTTTAGTGAGGATGCCCGTGTATTGTCTTTTACTAGTGAGGGTAGTAGTAGGGTGATTAAGAATTATGCAGCAGTTTCCGTTGCAAAATCAGCATTGGAGTCATTAACTAGAAGTATAGCTTTGGAATTTGCATCTCTGGGTATTAAGGCAAATTGTATTCAAGCTGGTGTTACATTAACAAAATCGTTTAAGATGATTCCTGGTAGTGATTTAATAGAAAAACATGCTTTGGGTCGAAATCCAAATAATAGGCTAACGACTCCCGAGGATGTGGCTAACGTTGTTTATTTATTATCAAAAGATGAGGCAAAATGGGTGACTGGAACGGTGATTAAAGTGGATGGAGGAGAGAGTTTGCGTTAAAAACATATTATTAAATCTATTATTTTGGTAAAACTATTTAATTATTTGATTTTTAATATAATAAATGTATTAGTATATTTTTTTTAGGCAAATCTAAAAGTGCTTATGGGTCATCAAAATTTTTTAAAAAGTTTACCATATCAAAAACCATTTTTGTTTGTTGATGAGATTTTGGAAATTAACGAAGTGGGAGTAAAAGGTACGTATACTTTTAGTGAAAATTCAGATTTTTATAAAGGGCACTTTAAGGATAATCCGATTACTCCTGGGGTGATTTTAACGGAGTGTTGTGCTCAAATAGGTTTGGTGTGTTTAGGGGTGTATTTAATGCAAAAGGCAACCGATTTTAATTTGGATGACAATAATTTTCAAATTGGCTTTAGCAGTTCGCAAATGGATTTTTATAAACCTGTTTTTCCTGGGGAAAAAGTAATTGTGGAGTCAAAAAAAATATTTTTTAGGTTTGGAAAGCTTAAGTGTGGAGTTAAAATGTATAATACCGACAGAGAGTTATTGTGTAAGGGAGAGCTTTCGGGAATGCTAAAAGTAAATAAAAATGCGTAGAGTAGTTATTACGGGTATGGGAGTTTGTGCTCCTAATGGTATTGGTTTAAATGACTTTTCGGAGGCTTTGAGGCAAGGTAAAAGCGGTGTTCGATTTCAACCTAAATTAAAGGAACTTCAATTTGGATGTCAAATTGCAGCAAACCCTCTACTAAAAGAAGGTGTTAAAGAAAAATATTTTACGCCATTACAATTAAGGGGGCTCAATGCAAGTGGTTTGGTTTATGGCGTTATAGCAGGTGTTGACGCTTGGAATGATGCTGGGTTATCCAAATCACCAGCAGGAACTCCTGATTGGGATAGTGGTATTTTGTTTGGTACAGGAATATTAGGTGTAGATAAATTCAGAGAAGCTATTTATAAAGTTGATGAACATAACGTTCGTAGACTAGGAAGCACAGCAGTAATGCAAACAATGGCGAGTGGAATAAGTGCTTATTTAGGGGGTATTTTGGGTTGTGGTAATCAGGTGACAACAAATTCATCGGCTTGCAGTACGGGTACAGAAAGTGTTTTAATGGCTTATGATAGAATTATATCTGGCAATGCAGAGCGAATGTTAGTTGGTAGTTGTAGTGATAGTGGTCCTTATGTTTGGGGAGGTTTTGATGCTATGCGAATTTTACCGAGAAAGTATAACAATAATCCAAGTGAAGCTAGCAGGCCAATGAGTGAAACAGCTAGCGGTTTTGTTCCTGGGAGTGGAGCTGGGGCTTTGGTTATGGAGAGTTTGGAAAGCGCATTGCATAGAAACGCAAAAATATATGCAGAAGTACTTGGCGGGCATGTAAATAGTGGTGGACAACGTGGTGGTGGAACCATGACTGCTCCAAATAATGAGGCCGTTCAGCAATGCATAATAAAGGGAATGAAAAATGCGGATATAGAGTCGCATGAAATAGATGCTATTAATGGCCATTTAACAGCAACCAGTAAAGATGCTGCTGAAATTAGTAATTGGAGCGAAGCATTAGACCTTAAAGAGGTAAATTTTCCGTATATAAACTCATTTAAAAGTATGGTGGGGCATTGTTTAGCAGCTGCAGGTAGTATTGAATGTGTTGGAGTTGTTTTGCAATTGGCCAATAATCAAATTTTTGGTAATGTAAATTGTGAAGACATTCATCCAGATATTACCAGTCAGATAGCGTCCACAAAAATTCCGTTAAAAACGTTTTCTTTTAAAGCTGATATAATTGCTAAGGCGAGTTTTGGGTTTGGAGATGTTAACGCTTGTGTTTTTTTTAAAAGATATATTGATTAATAAATATAGAAATAGATGAATAGTGAAAAGTATCAAAAATTGAAAGAAATAATAGCATTGTATCTTCCTGAAGATGTTTCAGTAAATGATATTACAGAGGAAAGCCATTTTATTAATGAACTTAATATCAACTCAGCTAACCTTGTGGATATTATATTGGACGTTGAAGATGCTTTTGATATTATGCTTGAAAATGAAGATATGGATCAAATGCAAACGGTAAAAAGTGCAGTTGAAATTATCGAAACCAAATTGTCAAATAAGTAGTTATGAGTGAAATAATAGATTGGATTAAAAGTAAATTAAACGTGGAAAAAAAACTTGTTTTAATTTATTGCATTGTCTATTTTTTTTGGGGACTAGGTATGAACTGGTTTGGGATCGAAGTGGGTATCGCTAAATTTACATATTGGTGGCAGGTAATTACGTGTTATATTTTATATATGGTGCCAATATCTTTGTTGTTACGAAACTTACCTTTTCATGCGCAATATGCATATGGTTTGGTGGCAATGGCTTTCTTAGAATTTGGGGGGTATGCTATAGAATCTTCTTACGCATTTCCAAATAATTTATTAGACCAGTTTTTTGGGATACGCAACTTTTCTTTGGGTATGGCTTTGTTTTTTGCGTTATACTTTCCTTTAGGAAATTGGGGAGTATCAATAATATATAAATCATTGATTAAAATTTAATTATATATTATGATATAATGTGTTACTTTATTATAAAAGTAAAGATAATATTTACTTTGTTATCTTCTTTTTTCTTTTTAATAATTACAATGTCATAGTCAGAAGACAATACTGTAGAGCTACCAATTAGTTTGTTTCCGTTTTTCTTAAAAGTTATAACAATAGGCTGGCTAATGTTTTTGATGGTTAAATTACCATGAACAACAAAATTGTTGGTATCGCCCTTAATTTTTGTGCTTTTAAATTTTATTTTGGGATAGTCATCTTCATTAAAATATTTGTCACTTTTTAGAGACCAATTTCTTAAAAAATTTCCCGAATCCAACGAGCCAACATCTACCGTTCCTTCAAAAACAGATTCTGTTATGTTGTTTAAATTAATTTTTGACGAAGATTGAAATCCTGAAAATGTTCCCTTTACTTTTTTAGCAATAAACTCAAACCCTATGTCTGCGGAAACAATTTGTATAGTTTCCTGTGCATTAACTGTCAATACTAGAAGCATTAAAATTGATAGAGAGATAAGTTTTTTCATTTTCAGGAGTATTTAGGTTTGCTAAAATAAGCATGTATTATATATGTCGGCAAAATGTATATAAATTTCGATATATTGATAAAATACAGTAAAAATATGGTCAAATACGGTAAAAGTAGTATTTTGGTTATGAACACAATTATGAAATTATGAAAACCTCTAAGCTAATTTTATTTGGCCTTGGATTTTTTATGATAGGAGCAATTAATGTGCATGCACAAAAAACTCAGGCCGCTATCTCAAACAAAACTATAGTTAAAGCTAATGAGAATACCGATGTGAAAAAGCATACGGTAATGGATAAGTTTGAACCTAAATTGGTTATTCCTCACGAAGAGAGAATTGCTTTAAGGGAGAAATACAATGAGTTTATTGTAAATGCTAAGGAGGCTATAGATACACTTCAAATTTCTGACCGCAAAAGAAGAAAACTTTTGAGAGATTTAAAAGAGAGTCCATTTTCGAACCGATTATCTAAGGTTATGACCGCTGAAACTCAATTTGAAGAAGACAATTAAAAAAGAATAAAACATATAAAGCCCTCCTATGAGAAGTCAAAGGAGGGCTTTTTTTTAATGCGTTCGCATTTTTGCTTTTCTTTTAGATAATTGCCGTTCCAAGTCGTTAATGGCCTCGGCTATTGAGGCTTCGTAGCTGCTGTGACTGGCTTCAGAAAATAAACGTGGTCCTGGAGCACTAAGTCTCATTTTGCATATTTTTCCAGTGCTAGGTTCGGATGTATTTTCCTTTTTGAAAAAAACATCAGCTCTAACAATAAAATCATACTTATCCATTAATTTATCTAGCTTTTCAGCTGCCATAATTTCCAGACGATTACTGGCTTTTACATCGTCATATTCAAAATTTATGTTCATATTAAAACTTTTATTTAAGATAGTTAAATACTGGTATATATACAAGTATTATTGGAAGTTATAAAAGATTGTTTTGTGTAAAAAAAAGGTTAAATTTTAATAAGCTGATATATATCAGGTAATAGTAATCAGTTAATTTGTTAATTTGCATTATATAAGAAAATTCCTTCAAATTTATTTAACCTGAATTATTATGAATTTAATAAATAATATGAAAGAAGCTCAAATTCGTAAACCAAATAATGAAAACTGTCTACATTCCATGGAGAGGAGTTATCAAAAACTCTTGATTTTAAAGGGGAAGTTAAGTTCTTATGTCTATGAGCCCCGTACTTATGATTCATTTGAACAAGCTCAAGAGCTTAGGTATAATCTTGAAAGGCTAAGTTTATCTCATTTAGAAGTTATGAATCTAGTTAAAGAGAAAAAGCAATATATAAACGATGTACTAAAAAAATCAATGGACTTATTATTAGAGGCCAGAAAGTTAGAAAACGGCATAGAAAATTATATCTATACCGTTACCAATTAATGTTTTATGAGGTTAGTATATTTTAGTTAATAGAAATCAATTCGACTTCGAAAATTAAAACTGCACCTCCTGGAATATTTCCTCTTCCTTGATGACCGTATGCTAAATGAGATGGGACTAGTAAAATTCCACTTCCTCCTTCTTTAAATAGTGGAATACCTTCAGTCCAACCAGCAATTACTTCTCTTAGGTTAAAAGAAATTGGCCCATTATTATTTTCGTCAAAAACAGTACCATTCGTAAAGAATCCTTTATAGTTTACCGAAACGTCTGAATTAGCGTCTGGTTGCCCACCAGTACCAGGTTCGTTTATAATGTAATGTAGTCCAGAGGAACTTTTTTGAGCTGTAAGATTGTTAGCCGTTAAATAATCAATTATTTCTTTTTCATTTTCGGCGGTAAAATCAGTTTTAATATCATCTGTTGAACAAGACAAAATAAAAGTAAAGACTAGTAATAAGTAATTTTTTTTCAAAGCAATGTTTTTTTGAGTTTCCTCAAATATAACAAAATTCGAAAATGTATTTTTTATTTATCAGTTGATAATAAATAGGCTTGTTTTGCAATTTCCAATTCTTCGTTTGTTGGGATAACCAAAATTTTAACTTTAGCTCCTTCTTTCTGAATTTCTGTCAAACCACTTTGTTTCATTTCATTTTTAGCTTTATCAATTTGAACTCCAAAAACATCTAAGTTTTCACAAACCATTGCTCTTAAAGTACTAGAGTTTTCTCCAATACCCGCAGTAAATATTATGGTATCTAGTCCGTTTAAAGCAGCAGTGTAACTTCCTATATATTTTTTTATGCGATAAGCCGCTAGATGAAGAGCAAGTTGACAATCTATATTTCCTTTTTCCGCTTCACTTTCAATATCTCTTAAATCTGAAAATCCAGTAAGACCAATAAATCCACTTTCTTTTTGAAGCATTTGATTTACCTCTTGAGACGAAAGTTGTAAACTATCCATTAAGTAAAAAATAACGGATTGATCAACATCACCGCTTCGGGTTCCCATTACTAACCCATTGCACGGACCAAAACCTAGAGAATGATCAATACTTTTTCCGTTTTTGATGGCGGTAATGCTGCAACCATTCCCTAAATGAATACTTATAATATTACTTTTTGGTTTTTGCAGATATGCAATAGCCTGTTCCGATACATATTTGTGACTGGTACCATGAAAACCGTATAATCTAATATGGTTTTCATTAGCCAATTGTTTTGGAATGGCATAACGATACGCTTTTTCTGGAATTGATTGGTGAAAAGCAGTATCAAAAATCGCAATTTGAGTTGCTTTTTTATACAATTCTGTAGCAACCTCAACACCCGTTACGTTTGCTGGATTGTGTAACGGCGCTAATGAAGATAAACGGTGTATTTCGGTTAAAACACTGGCATTAATTACGGTAGTTTTATCAAACTTGTTTCCGCCATGTACAATTCTATGTGCTACAACGTTAATATTATCTGGATGCTGTAGAACGCCAATTTTAGTATCCATGAGTAGTTGATTAATAGCAGTAAGGCTATCTTTATGGTTAGATAGTGCATAGGATTTAGAAACAGAATGTTTTCCTGCTTGATAATGAATTTTAGCATTATCAAGACCAATGCGCTCTGCCAAACCTTTACAAACCACCTTTGCTTCGGGCATCTGAATAATTTGAAATTTAATGGAGGAACTCCCGGAATTAATGACCAGAATTTGCATATATATTGTTTTGTTTTAAATATTTTGAGCTTGAATCGCAGTTACAATTACTGTGTTGAAAACATCTTCAACTGTACATCCTCTGCTTAAATCATTTACAGGTTTGTTTAGGCCTTGTAGCATTGGGCCAATGGCCAAGGCACCTGTTTCTCTTTGTACCGCCTTGTAGGTGTTGTTTCCGGTATTAAGATCTGGGAAAATTAGGACCGAGGCTTGACCAGCAACATCAGAATCGGGTAATTTACTTTTTCCAACAAGAGGATCTACAGCCGCATCATATTGTATTGGACCTTCAATTTGTAAATGAGGATGACTTTGTTTAACAATTTCGGTAGCTTGCCTTACTTTATCCACTTCTGCGCCTTTACCAGAACTGCCTGATGAATAGGATAGCATTGCAATTTTAGCAGTAATTCCAAAAGCTTCTGCAGAGGCCGCCGTTGAAATAGCAATTTCTGCCAATTGTTCGGCCGTTGGGTTTGGGTTTATTGCACAATCAGCAAATGCAGAAACTCGGTTTTCAAGGCACATAAAAAATACAGAAGAAACCACTCCAATGCCAGGTTTGGTTTTTACAAATTGTAAGGCAGGGCGAATAGTGTGTTGTGTAGTGTGTATGGCACCAGAAACCATTCCATCGGCATCACCTTTATAAACCATCATGGTGCCAAAATATGAAACATCTAAAATGGTATCTCTGGCCATATCCATATTTACTCCTTTATGTTTTCTGAGTTCATAGAAAGTTTCTACATATTCATCTAATTTTGATGAAGTTTCAGGGGTAAGATAGTTTAGGTTGGAGCCATCTAACCCATGTGACATTATTTTCTTTTCAATTTCATCCGCATTCCCTAATAGTGTAATATCAACTATCCCTAAATTGGTTAGTTGGCAGGCGGCTTCTAAAATCCGGGAGTCCTTTCCTTCGGGTAAAACAATATGTTTTTTGTTTAGTTTTGCTCGCTGTAACAGGTTGTACTGAAACATTCTTGGAGTAGTGCCTTTTGGAGTATAGGTTTTTAAACGTTCCAATAAAGACTCTCCATCAATATAAGTGTCAAACAGCGAAATAGAAGTGTTTATTTTTTGCTTGCTTTCTGCATATATTTTTGATTTTATATTACCAATAGCATTTGCAGTGTTAAAAGTACCAAGCTTAACAGAAATTATAGGAGTATTAATTTTAAAACCCTCCAAAAGACGCATTATCGACGGTTCTGGGATAAGTCCGCCGGTTAAAACAATTCCAGAAATTGAGGGATAATTTTCGGACCAGTGCGCTTGTAAGGCTCCTAAAAGAATATCTGCTCTGTCACCTGGTGTAATTACCAAAGTGTTATTATCTTCTACATGATTTAAATAGTGATGTAATTGCATAGCACCAACCCCGAAACGTCCAGTTTGATTATCCAGATAAGTCTCTCCAAACAATACTTCTCCATTTAACTCTTCTAAAATTTCTTTTAGTGTGGGGTGAGATAAGTTAACTACTCTCGGAAGGGTATAGGCAGTTGCCTTTCCTTTTAGTTCTTTGTTTAAACTTTTGTTTACAATGTCCATGTTTTCTGGTCGAACCTTATTGGCAACAACAGCTAAAACTTCAATGCCTTTTTGGATATAGGAATTAACAGCAGATTCCAGGTTGCCACAAAACTCTTCTAATTTTTTTCCGACCGAATTATCTACAAGAATTACAGGAGTGCCAAGGTTTTTAGCTATAGCAGTGTTTAAATCAAATTCAATAACGCTACTATCACTAGAAAAATCACTACCCTCAACAAGAACAAAATCAAAACGTTTTTCAAAATCCTTGTATTTGGCTATAATTTCATCCAGAATATCTCCTTTACGACCATTATTGTACATGTCTATCACCTGACTTTGCGTTAGAGCAAAAGCATCTTGGGGAACAATATCAAGGTTAAAATGAGAAATAACAGTATGTAGATGATTGTCAACACCTTCCGAGTAAACATCATCAATTACAGGTCTGAAATAGCCAACATTGGCCATTTTTCCTAGAAGCAATTTCATTAAACCTAGAACTACTAATGATTTACCACTATGCGATTCAAGAGTGGCAATATAAAGAGCTTTTGTCATGTAGTATTTGATTTTTTACTATCTTATTAAAAGATACAATTATTATGTTTTCAAATTTATATGAATATAAATAATGTTAATATGAGAATTGTTAGTTTTTAATGGCTAATAAATTGGTAGAGGACTCTTAAGTCTTAAATAGAAACTTTACATAGGAAAATAAATGAAGTTTTTAGGAGGTATTGCGGAGTATTTACAACTGGAAATTATAACCAGTAAAAATTCTATGATATTATCAGAGCGTCTTGAAAGTAGCCTAACGGTGCTATGGTTTCAGGAAAATAATAATATTCTAGTTATAGATGGTAAGGCGTATAATTTTAAACAAAACGAAATTGTATTTCTAACCGAATTTCATAATGTGAAAGCTAAAAGTATTGGTACAATAAGGTTTCTTAGATTCAATAGACCATTTTATTGCATTTTAGATCATGATATGGAAGTAGGCTGTAAAGGTGTTTTATTTTTTGGAGCATCGCAGCTTCCTATTGTAAAGGTACCCGAGTGTGAATGTAATAAATTTGAAACACTATGGGAGATGTTTAGCATAGAAATGAAATCTACAGATAATTTACAAATTTCTATGTTACAGATGATGCTCAAAAGGTACTTGATACTTTGCGCCAGGCTATATAAACAACAGGTTAATTATCCAGTAGAAAAAGGTGATTCAGATATTATTCGAGAATTTAATTTTTTAGTAGAACAACATTTTAAAAGTATTCATTCGGTTTCAGAATACGCATCACTTTTATATAAGTCACCAAAAACACTTTCCAATATTTTTTCAAAAATAGGTTCAAAATCTCCCTTGCAATTCATTCAAGAAAGAAAAATGCTTGAAGCTCGCCGTTTATTATATTATTCATCAATGTCTATAAAAGAAATCGCATACGAAGTTGGTTATGATGATATTCAGGCATTTAGTCGTTTTTTTAAAAAACAGGAAGGTATTTCTCCTTCTCAATACAAAGAAAATAGGGCTTAGGGAAATATTGCTAACTCTTTGGGAATTATTACCTATTCGTATGGTTAATACATATCTGATATTTGTACCAGAATTCAAACGTAGTATTAATCATAAACATAGAACAATGAAAAAATTAAAAATCACCTTGGTTTTGACCTTAGCAGGCATATCAACTTTATTCGCACAATTACCCGATCCAGGTTTCACAGTTGATGAGCAAACGGCAATTGTTATTACAGACCCTCAAAACGATTTTTTAAGTCCTGATGGAGTAACGTGGGGTGTAGTAGGAGAAAGTGTTACCGCAAATAACACCGTTGAAAATTTGGAAAAACTTTTTAAAATAGCAAAAGAGAAAAACATTACTGTTTTTGTATCTCCACATTATTACTTTAAGCATGATCACAATTGGAAAATTGAGGGTTCTTTAGAAGCTTTAATGCATAAAATTAAAATGTTTGATAGAACTCATGTATTACATACAGATGGTTTTGAAGGGTCAGGAGCAGACTGGTTAGATCGTTACAAAAAGTATATTTCTGAAGATAATGTTGTTGTAACAAGTCCTCATAAAGTATATGGTCCAGAATCTAACGATTTGGCTTTGCAATTACGTAAGCACGGTTACGGTAAGGTGATTTTGGCAGGTATGTCTTCAAATTTATGTACAGAATCTCACATGAGAGATTTAGTAGAATCTGGTTTTCAAGTATCAGTAGTTAAAGATGCTACTGCTGGGGCAATATTACCAGGGTTAAATGCTTATGAAGCTTCATTGGTTAATTTTCAAATGATAGCTAGTCATGTATTTACTACCGAAGAAATTGTTCAAGAAATTAAGGCGTTTAAAAAATAGTTTTGAGTTTCATAAGGTGTTGGTTTGGTTGTTAAAAAGACAGGATAAATTCCTGTCTTTTTTTATTTAACACTTTTTAGCAAATAGTAGTAATTTGAGTATTTGATTTTAATTTATTTTAGTAGCTTGTTAAGCTACCCCGCAATGTTAAAGACTATTCAAATTGTTGCCTTGTTACAAGGTTTTTTTTTACTATTTATAGTATTTAAGCATAAAAAGTACTATAAAAAACCAAATTTTTGGTTGTTATTTGGCTGCGTAGTTTCTGTGATGTTGTATACCCTTGGAGACGACAATTATAATCTGTTTGTTGAAAATGCTAATTGGTACTTTTTTCACGATACTTTAATAATTACGTTTTTCTTTTTATTCATTAGGTATTACAAATCAGGTAATACTGTTTTTAATCCAAAAGATTACATATACTTTATACCTTATGTAATTAATGTTTTGTTAATTACGGGAAAAGAATGGGGTATTTTAGAAATTAATGCTTTTACCTTATTATTAAAAATACTTGTGGAAATTTCTTTAATAGGGTATTTATGCCATACGGTATATCATATTATTAAAACAAAAAAGGAAAATCAATTACTATATTTTGCGATACCACTAACTGCAATCTTTATAATTGATGAAGTATCCGTATTATTTACAAAATCCTTTGAATCACCTTTTTTTCTAGATAGTTACGGCGTATTATTAGTTGCAATTTTTTTGTTTTACTATGTACTATATAAATTAATAATGGTACCTAAAGAAGTCATATCTGGCTTGCATACTGATAAATACAAAACCTCTAGTTTAAAACAAAAGGATGTTTTACTTTATAAAAACGAACTGAAATATTTAATGACGGAAGAAAAGTTATTTAAAAACAAAAAACTTACCGTGGATAATGTTGCGAAACGCCTTAACATTCCAAGACAGCATTTATCTGAAATTTTAAATGTTCATATGAATATTGGGTTTCAAGATTTATTAAATCATTATCGTGTTGAAGATTTTGTTTCTTGTTTACAAAACAAAACGTACCAAAATTATACACTTTTAGCTATTGCAAAAGAGGTAGGTTTCAATTCCAAATCTTCATTTAATACTACTTTTAAAAAAATAAAAGGAATGACTCCTAGTGAGTTTAAAAAACAATTAACTTAAAAAGGTCTTATCCCTATCGTTTTTTTATCCTTCGAAAGGCCAGTATTGTTAAAATTAAACGCTTCCAAAACACCTTATAATCAATAATTTGGATGTTTTACATGGTTCAAATACGTTCAAAATACGTATTCTGAACCTGTTTTGTTTTAGAGAGAATTAAATGCAAGATACTTTTGAATTAAAATAAATAATTCATTCTTTTTTAATCCTAATTAAGCCTATGAAGCATTTTTACTTTAAACTATAATTTTGATGAATACAAGTTTTGAATTGGTAGTAGTTATTCCGTGTTATAATGAGGAATATAGATTTAAAATAGAATGCTATAGTAACTTCCTAAAAAAAAATGATAATGTGTTGTTATGTTTTGTGAATGATGGTTCAACAGACGACACAATAGACGTGTTAAAACAGCTAAGAAATAACTTTTCTTCGCAAGTTTTAGTCATAAACTTGATTGAAAATAAAGGAAAAGCATCCGCTATACGAGAAGGCTTTTTAAGGTGTTTATATGAGTTTAGTTTCATAAAAATAGCATATTTAGATGCAGACCTTTCTACATCTTTACCAGAATGTGTATCGGTTAGTAAACAAGTGGATATTGCTACTAATTTTGCCTTTGGTTCACGCATAGCAAAATTGGATACAACTATTGACCGAAAATTATATCGATTTTTAATTGGAAGGTATATCGCAACTTTAATTTCTAATCAACTTGGATTAAAAGTTTATGATACCCAATGCGGTTGTAAAGTATTTGAACGAACATTGGCCAATAAACTTTTTCATGATAAATTTATTTCTAGATGGTTATTTGATGTTGAGCTTTTTCATAGATTAATTGCGATATATGGAAAAAAACAAATAAAACATATGGTTAAAGAAGTTCCATTAAAGTCATGGTCAGATACAGAAAATTCTAGTGTTCCATTTAGCTATTTTTTTAAACTATGGATAGATCTTCGAAATATAGGAAGAGCATATAAAATAAAAGATCAACCCAAAAGCATAAGAAATGAAACGGTATTTGAATAGCCCCTCTTTCTATGGTTTTGGCGTAGTTATGCTATTAATTATTAGAGGTTTTTTAAATGCGGTTTTACCTTTAATGGATAAAACAGAGGCCAGATATGCTGAAATAGCACGCATAATGGTTGAAACGGGTAATTGGGTAACTCCTCAAATAGATTATGACATACCTTTTTGGGCAAAGCCTCCATTGTCCACATGGCTATCTGCCTTGTGTATTAAAGTATTTGGAGTAAATGAGTTTGTAGTTAGATTACCATATTTATTACTGGTTATAATGTTGGTGTTTTTTGTGGGTAAATATGCTAAAAGAGCATATTTACCCTTTTTTTTACCAGGTTGTGTTTTATTAACAATACCAGAATTTATTATACATGCTGGTGTAGTTTCTACAGATACTGTCTTGGCTTTTTCGGTAACTATGGTAATGCTTTCCTTTTGGGAGGCAATACAAGAAAATGCAAAAAAATATTGGAAGTACTTAATTTTTGTAGGCTTAGGCATTGGCTTATTAGCTAAAGGTCCTATTGTTGGCATTTTAACACTTCCACCAATAGTAATCTGGATATTAGTTTATAGAAATCACAAGGAAGTATTTAAAAAAATAGCTTTGGTTTCAGGAATTCTAATAATGCTATTAATAGGATTCCCGTGGTACCTAATAGCAGAATTATATTCTCCAGGTTTTATCGATTATTTTATTGTTGGAGAACATTTTAAACGTTTTTTTGATGCTACTTGGGTTGGTGACAAATATGGATTCCCTAAATCACAACCATACGGAATAATTTGGGTTTTTTTACTTTTATTTACGATTCCTTGGGGGGGTGTTTTGATTTTAAAATTCTGGCAAAAACGAAAAGAGGTATTAAAAAACAAATGGGTTACCTTTTTGCTTTTATGGTTTTTATGGACACCCATATTTTTTACCATATCTAAAAGTTTAATACACCCATATATTATGCCAGCAATGGTTCCATTAGCATTGTTAATTACAAACTGGTGGAAAAATATATCATTTAGTAAAAACATATTACAAATTGGTTATTTAGTACCCATAATAGCTTTGTTCGCTTGTTTATACGGATTAGTTACAAAGCAGTTGCCCTATTATATGAATACTGATAAGTACTTCATCGAGAAAAGTTCGTCCTACGATACTGTATATCATTTAAATTACAAAAGTTATTCAGGTCAGTTTTATACAAGAGGTAAAATGAAGGTTATTGGGTTAAAAAAAATAGGGTTATTGTCGTCATCAAATAAGAAAGCTTTGATAATAATTCCTGATAAAGATTTTATAAAAATTCCTCAAAATGTAATTTCCAAGTTACAAAAAGTAAATTCCAATTATAAAAAGTCAGCATACATATTTAAAGACGAATTCTTGTTTTCTAAATAAACCTTTTAATTAACGACATCTTGACGAAAGAGCTTTAGTTATTGTTATTTTAAGTTTAAAACACTTTCATTGAGCATTCAAAAAAGTAGTATTTGCATTACGTCGAAAAGTAATGCTATTTCTGTTAAAGCAAAACAATAATATAAACCTTTCTTGGTTTATAACAAGTATCCCCAAAAAAACACAACATGAAAAAAATCGTACATTATTCAAAAAAAATATTTACGTTAAGTTTCGGAGTATTTGCTTTGTGGAGTTGTTCTTCAGATACAGACTTAGCGGAAACAGTTAATTCTGATGAAAATAACGTAGAACAAGACGTTCCAGAACAAGTAATTTCTTTTTTAAATGTTAGCGATTTTGAGTTGCCAGAACAAGATGAAAATGGCTTTACAATACTAAAAGCACAGTCGGACAGTAGAATTATTTATGTGAATAGTTCTAGTGGAAACGATGATACTGGCGAAATTTATGGAGTTGATAGTCCAGAGGTAGGAGAGAACCCTTTTGCTCCAAGTGGTGATATAAAAGCTTATACCACTATTGCTGCTGCTCAAGAAAATATGAGAGACAATCAGGCAGATGTGTTATTGTTAGCTGCCGGAGAAGTTTGGAATGAGTCGTTGAAGTTAACTCATGGTAAATCTATTAACGAACGAAGTATTTATGGAGCATATGGTGAAGGTAACCGTCCAGAGTTACGTACAGGTTATGCTTCTGGAATTACTAATCTGCAGATAACAAATGTAATTGTATCTGGAATTAAATTTTGGGCACATTCTCGAGATGATGAAGGTGCTTATTTTGAATCGCTTCAAGCGGGTGGTCCTGGTTTTAACTTTTTTAATGGTCACGACAAACCAATATTAAATGTGCTTATTGAAGATTGCTTTTTTCGTTCGTATAAAGGAAATGTAATTACAGGTAAGGTAGATGCTGCTGAAAAAGTTAAATTGGAAAAAATAGTACTGCGTCGTAATATTTTTTCAAGAAACTATAACCCATCAACACATAGTCAAGGGTTATTTTATAACGGATCTGGAGACACAGATGGAACTACAATTTTATTGGAAGAAAATATTTTTGATCACAATGGATGGCGTGTTCAAAATTCTACTAATAATATGAACGCTGATAATGGTCAGGCAACTTTCTTTAATCACAATACCTATTTCGCAAATGCAAAGGGAGTATTGTTTTATGGAAATATTTTTTTAAGGAGCTCATCTATTGGTTCAAAATGGACAGCTAATGACGGCCCCGCATCTTCTAGAGATGTAGCTTTAGTTGATAACTTATATGTTGAAGGTGAAATAGGAATTAGTATGGGAGGTAATGAAAACGGACCACTTAGATTTCAAAATATTATGATAAGTGATAATGTTTTCTCTAATATTGGAAAAAGTCAACCTACAAATAGAACCTTAGCATGGGGACTAGGTGTTAAAGATTGGGATGGGGGAGAAGTGAAAAATAATTTATTTCTTCATCAAAAAAATAATGAAATAACCAATCTGTTTGCCATTCATATTAATACCGAGACGGAATCACGAAATGTTTCATTCACAAATAATATTGCTTATGGACTTACGGGAGGAAACGGGAACCTCTCATTGTTAAGAATTACAACAGAGGGAAGTGCGACTAATATTAATGTTTCTGGAAATTATATTTACGATTCAGGTGGTTCTGCTGTAGTAAGTTATAATGGAGAATCTGGTTTTTCGTTTTCTAAAAATTATTACATGGGAGAAAACCCAAATGGAAGCTGGTTTTATAGTAATAAAAATTCTTTGGATATTGAAGCTTGGCGTTCTAATTATGAGAGTGATGCAGAAACTTTTGATATTTCAGATTGGCCGGAACCAGAAAGAGATGTTGATTCTTATATAAACATGTTAGGAAAAGGCAATACAATGGATGATTTTATAAATACACTTTATGAGCAATCTCGCAACAATTGGGATGTTAATTTAACTGCTCCATATATAAATCAATGGATAAGAGGAGGTTTTAACCGATAGCCTTTACCCCAATTAAACCAAATAAAAAGCACCTATTCTAGGTGCTTTTTTATTACCATGATAATTCTTTTTTAATTGTCTCAGCTTTTGTAAAAATTAGATGATTAGTACTTAGAGTTTATTACTTAATTAATTTTAAAGATAAATGTACTGAGCATTGTTAAATTTCAATGTAAGCTATTATTTATTATTACGACATAAACTTTTAAAACTACACTTCTATTCAACCAATATGAAAATAATAAAACCCTATTATTTAATTTTATTTATAGTTTTTTCTTGCAGTAGCCATTCTTCTAACGAAACCCAAGAAGAGCCAAAAGAAGACCTTTCAGTTGATTTTGATACGAGTGTGCAAAAAATTGACGTAAATGGCAGCGTTAATTTTACCGACTTGTCGAAAGGGGAGGTTGTAACTAGAGAATGGTCTTTTCCAGGAGGAGACCCTAGCACCTCTAATATTAAATCTCCAACAGTCATTTATAAGAATGCTGGGATGTTTGATGTTAGTTTAAAGGTTAAATCTGCAAATGGTGAAGCTTCAGAAGTGAAAAATGGATTTATTGAAGTTTTAGAAGAAGTAGAAGAAATAGGCCCAATTCCAGATGATTATGTACTTCGTATGGATTTTGATAGTGACGTAACTGATAAAAGTATACATAACAACCCTACCGAAGCTATAAATTTTACATATGCTCCTGATAGGTTTGACATAGAAAATTCGGCTGGAGCTTTTTTAGCAGCAAATGAAAGTAGCATAAAAGTGCCTCATAGTAGTTCTATAAATCTAAATAAGGAAATGACAATTGCATTGTGGTTTTATTATGAAGAACAACAAAATGGTTGGTTTTATACACTTTTGGAAAAAACGAATCCAGACGCAGGAGGACATTCTAGATATGGTATGTGGGTGCATGGTGGTGGTATAATACAAATATGTATTGAACCTGATACCTGCCCACAGAGTCTTTGTCAAGAATGTTTAAATGCAGGGGAGCCTCTTAATGTTAACTCTTGGAACCATTTGGTAGGAACTTTTGATGGTAGTTCTCTTAAAGTATATA
Organism: uncultured Maribacter sp.; assembly: GCA_947493885.1. Taxonomy (GTDB): domain Bacteria; phylum Bacteroidota; class Bacteroidia; order Flavobacteriales; family Flavobacteriaceae; genus Maribacter_B. The sequence goes on along the minus strand of CANLTE010000003.1, from coordinate 441,384 downwards.
TTAACGGGGTAGAATCTTCCTCAAAAAATATAGGTACATCTGGTATTTCTCAAACACCATATGAACTTTTCATTGGAACTGACCCATATGATTCAAATCCAAATTTCCTAACAGGTCGCTTAGATAACTTAAGGCTTTACGATAGGGCGTTGTCCAATTCAGAAATTCAAAACCTTTATAATGAGTAAAAAATAAGGGAATTTATTTTATGGAGTATTAGCTTAAAAAATCGTCCTTAAAGTTTGAAATAAAATCATGAACGTATTTTTTATTTCTGTTTAAAGTTTTTACAACCAAGTAATGATTTCTTTTTAGTCCATTTTTACTAATACGTTTAAAAACAATATCATTTGGGAGTTTAAAAGGTTTTAGTTGCCATTTAGGAGCACACATGATTCCCATGTTTGCTTTTATCATTGACAATGTAATTTCTGTAAACGGAATAGCGGATATTCTGACGGGATTAATTTTATAAAGCCTTAAAAAATGTTCGTAAACCGAAACACCTTCAATAGGGAAAGAATTAATTAATAAATGTACATCAATAAAATCACTTGCTTCTAAATGCGATTGTATATGGAGTGGATGTTCATTATGCATTATGGCAAAAATTTCATCTTCAAATACTTTAATACAAGTTAACCCTTCAGACTTTGGTTCAGAGGTTACAAGCGCTATGTCAATTTCATTAGATAATACTTGCGAAATAGTTTGGCGTGTTGCTCCTATAGTTAGATCAATATCAATTTCCGGATACAATATTCCCATTTTCTGAATAAAACCAGGTAATTCATGAAAAAACGATTGACATTCTGCGCTCAATTTTATGAACCCTTTAGAACCCTCTTGTATATGCTGAATGTTACTAAAACTTTCATCAATGGAATTAAATAACTTATTCGCTAGGTTATAAAGTTCCATTCCTTCACTGGTAAGTTGCCATTTGTTTCGGCTTCTATGAAAAACTTTAAACCCTAAACGTTCTTCAAGATCTCTTAATTGATGACTTAAAGCCGATTGCGTCAAAAACAAACGTTCAGACGAATTGGCAATACTACCTTCCTCAACAATAGTTTTAATAAGCTTAAAATACTTGAGTTCCATGTTTTCAAAGGTACAATACATTAACTGTCAAAGTAGTTGAAAATATTTCAATCATAATTATTTACACATTCAGTTAATATTTTATGAGGTATTCATTGTTAGGAATACTTTTAAAAAAATAATGTGTAAAATATAAAAGTAATCATATGAAAACAATAGGATTAATAGGAGGTATGGGTTGGGAGTCATCTAAGCTTTATTACGAACGAATAAATATAAAAGTAAATGAAACCTTAAAAGGTTCGCACTCTGCAAAAATAGTATTGGTTTCTGTTGACTTTGCGGAAATCGAAAAATTAACCTTTAAAAATGATTGGAGTGCTATAGGTAGAATTGTTATAAAAAGCGCAAAACAATTGGAAAGAGCAGGGGTGGATATGATTGTACTTTGTACTAATTTAATTCATATTATTGGTGAAGATATTATGAAGAATATTTCAGTTCCCTTTTTACATATCGCAAATGCTACTGGAGAGGCCATAAGAAAAAAGAACTTGAAAAAAATATTGTTGCTGGGTACTAAATACACCATGGAAAAAGATTTTTATACAAAAACGTTAGAGAAAACTTATGGATTAGAAGTAATTGTTCCCGCAGAACGGGATAGAAATAGTATTCATAATATTATATACAAAGAATTGCTAAAAGGTGTTTTTACAGATACTTCAAAACAAAGTATCCTAAAAATTATTAAAAAATCACATAGGGTGGGAGTAGAAGGAGTAATTCTTGGTTGTACAGAATTGTCAATGCTTATTAAAGAACAAGATGTTTCAATGCCTACATTTGATACTGGTAAAATACATGCTTATATGGCCGTTGAAAAGGCAATTTCTGGGAGTCTTAATAGCTAATTGTCTATAGTTATGACTACAAATAACTTCCGTAAAGCTCTTCGTGTTTTTTAATTTAGAACGCCCCAATCAATAATTATATAATAGCATCATTTCCTTGTACTCCTGTACTAAGGCGAATAGCATCTTCGACATTATAGATGAAAATTTTACCATCACCAACTTGTCCTTCTGAAGCATTTTCTTTTATAACATTAATGCATTTTTGAACATGTATATCGCTTACTATACACATAATCATCACCCTACTCTGTAAAATCATGGACTGCTCTGTACCACGATAGCGTTCAGAGTAACTTTTTTGTAAGCCAGTTCCTTTTACAGGAATTACGGTTATACATGGTATACCTGCCTCTTTTAAACCACGCTGTACCATTTTTAATTTAGATGGCCTTATTATAGCTTCAATTTTTTTCATTTCTATAATTTATATTCTCCTATTTTTTTACTCAAAAGTGGTATATGCTTCAGCTCCAAAAGTCACAGCATCAATACCGGCTCTTTCTTCTGATTTATTGACTCTAATACCAATAGTTTTTTTGATTACGGTCATAATAATATATGTTATTACAAAAGAAAAGATAGCTATTACTACAACTCCAATAACCTGTGTAATTAATAAAGCTGTACCGCCTCCAAAAAGTAAGCCATCTTCTGTTGCAAACAATCCAACCGCTATAGTACCAAATAATCCATTTACACCATGTACGGCAATAGCTCCAACAGGATCGTCTATTTTTATTTTATCTATATATAATACTGCAACATCCACTAACACTCCAGCAATTAAACCAATAATAATAGCTGAGCCAGGTTCAACAACATTACATCCAGCGGTAATGGCAACTAAACCTGCAAGTACACCGTTGATAGTCATGGTAATATCTATTTGTCCGTATTTGAAATAAGTGTAAAAAATAGTTGACATACCACCTGCGGCAGAAGCTAAAAAAGTATTCGTGGCAATAACGCCAATCAACTCCCAATTACCTACCGCACCAAGGGTAGAACCAGGATTAAATCCAAACCATCCAAACCATAATATAAATCCACCTACTGCAGCCAAAGGTAAATTATGACCAGGAATAGCAATAGGTTCTCCGTTTTTATCGTATTTACCCATTCGTGGTCCTAAAACTATAGCAGCTGCTAATGCGGCAAAACCTCCCATTGCATGTACTGCAGCAGATCCTGCGAAATCATTAAATCCTCTAGCTGCAAGCCAGCCGTTAGGATTCCAAACCCAATTAGCCGCTAATGGATACATTATTGCACAAAAAAGCACTACAAAAACCGCGTAAGCCCAAACTTTCATTCTTTCTGCTACTGCTCCAGAAACTATTGAGATAGCGGCAATAGCAAAACCTAATTGAATAAACCAAAACAATTTATTAGAAACAGTTAATCCAAGACCTAAATCTTCGGTCATGATTCCTAAATCAAAAGCAAACCAACCATTACTGTTTCCATATGCTATTCCAAAACCAATTGCATAAAATGCTAATCCTCCAAAAACGATATCAATAATAACCTTTGCTATAATACTCATCGCGTTTTTAGCTCGAACAAAACCAGCTTCCAGAAGAGCAAAACCGCCTTCCATTAAAAAAATTATTGCTGCGCATATTGAAACCCAAACAGTATCAATTGCAGAAATAAGTTCAGTTTGTTCTATGGCTGTGGTTACAACTCCTTCCATGTAATTATCTTTATTGGTTGGTTAAATATTAAAAAACTATATTTTTTGTTAAAAAAATAGAAATATATAAAAATGAACACTCAATAATTTAAGATGTGTTAAAAAATAACATTTTAACCTGTTTTTATTTTAAAAAATGAAACAGCGAAATTTGGTACATTTTTTTATTATGTATAGTAGTACTTCGGAAAACAGACTAGTATTTACCCTTTGATACGTTATTTTTTGATAATTACACCTAATAAATTGAAAATAAATAAATTAATAGGTTAAAAGTGAAAAAATGGCACCATCTTTGTCTTTTAAAAAGTATTATAAATTTAATTACATTACAATGAGTAAAGGAACAGTAAAATTTTTCAATGATTCTAAAGGATTTGGATTTATCACTGAAGAAGGAGTTGAAAAAGATCACTTTGTGCACATTTCTGGATTAGTAGACGAAATTCGCGAAGGTGACCAAGTTGAATTTGATCTTCAAGAAGGAAACAAAGGATTAAATGCAGTGAACGTAAAAGTTATCTAACACATACTTCAAGTTTTAAAAAAAGCCCATCAAATATTTGATGGGCTTTTTGTTTTTCACATTGTAACGCACCACGTCTGAAACATTTCCAAACGGGATGTAAATAATTAATATGCAACATGTTAAAAGAAAGTATACTTTTGAGTAACTGTTTAACAATCAATACCTATGAAGATATATAACTTTTATTATTTGGTTGGAGCGTTTATGATGGTAATATCTGTTTTTGCGCATCCATATTACGGAGAGCTAATGTTATTTCCTGCTTTAGATACTGCTAATATTGAATCGGTGATTAAACAAAATTTATTTATGGGTTGGAACCTTCCAACATCAACCTCATTTGTTTGTGTTATTGGTCTTGTTGTTGCCGCCATAATTAGAGATAGACAGCAGGTAAAACTTGCAGTATTGTTAATTTTAGGAATTAATATAGGAAGGTATTGTGTTGTTATTCTAACGGGATGGATAAAGGGCACAGAAATATTCCAAGACCTTTTAACGCAATCTGTGTTTATGCTTATTTTTTGCACTCTACTTATTTTTGGTCTTAAAAACGACGCAAAACAATCCAAATTTTATGATTCAAATGGTTAATAGAATTATACCTCCAATTATATTTATAACTATTTAATTTTTCAGTACGCAATATTTTATAGCTTTAGGCTTTCATAATAGAAAGATGTACAGGGAATTTGTAAATGAAATCAGTTAGCACTAAGAAAAAAATATTCTCAGCATTATTTGATAAGCACTATAGAAGACTCTTTAATTACGCTTATAAAGTGGTCAATGATAAAGATATTGCTAATGGTCTTGTACAAGAAACATTTATAAAACTTTGGGAAACTATTGAAAACATCAAAAATGATGAACGAGCAATAGAATCTTACCTAATCACGGTGTTGAAAAACAAGATTGTTGATAATCATAGAAAAAATAAGATTCAAGAAAAACACTACGATTTATATAAACTAAATACAGAGTTTTCGGTTGATATAGACAACAAATGGGAACTGGAGAAAAAAATAGATGGTATTTATAATGCACTGCATCCTAAAACTTCAGAAATATTCAAATTATCTAGAACAAAAGGGCTGACTTATCCAGAAATAGCAGCCTTAAAAAATATTTCAGTTAAAACTGTAGAAGCTCATATTTATAAGGCTCTTCAAGCATTTAAAAAAGGATTAAAAGACTATTTGTAAAATAAAAATAGGGTGTTACTGGTTGACAAACGTCTTTTAGTAAATACCTAATTATGAAAGACAACATAGTTGAAGATACTGAGATTTGGGCCTATGTTTCCAAAACTGCAGATGAAACCATTCTAAGTAAAATTGAGACTTGGAAAAACTCACCTGATTTTAATGAACAACGTTTCAATACTATTGCTAAACTTTACGAGACAACAGCAGAAAATCCATATACAGAAAGTATAAATGTAGAAGATGAAAAAGCTAAATTCTTTGAGACAGTAGCACCAACGGTTAAGAAAAATAACAGATTACAAAAGTATTTTAAATACGCCGCAGTGGTCGTGTTGTTCATTTCAATTGCAGGTATTGCTTACCAAAGTTTCTCAAATAACACTGTAGCCATAGCCACAAATTTTGGAGAAGAAAAGAAAGTTGAACTTCCAGATGGTTCAACAGTTTGGTTAAACTCAGGAAGTAATATTTCATATAAAAAAGACGCGCCCAGAACCATCCAATTAAATGGAGAAGCCTTTTTTGAAGTAGCCAAAGACAAAGAGCATCCTTTTACTGTAGAAACACCAGACCATGTAATCGTAAAGGCTTTGGGTACCAGCTTTAATGTGAAAGCCTATCCAGAAAATAGCTATTTAGAAACTACACTTTTAACGGGTAAGGTAGAAGTGACTTCAGAAAATTATTTTGATGAGAAAATCATCATGATACCCAATGACAATATTAAAATTCTAAAAGTAGATGGTATTCCTTTAAAATCGACCATTCAGAATAAGAAAGCTGTGTTGCTATGGAGAGAAAACAAAATCAGATTTGAAAATATGGCATTTAGAGATATTGCTGATGACCTTAATAATCAGTTGAATATTAAACTAATATTTAAGAATACAACTATTGCCGAGTCTAGATTTACGGCTGTTTTTGATAAATCAACCCCAGTAAAACACATATTAGAGGTGTTGCAAGACACTAAAAACTTTACGTATAACCTAAATCCAGAAACAAATGAGTGGATGATTAAATAAAAAAGTGGGAAAATTGCCGCTTTCCCACTATAACTGTCAATAAAACCAATCGCCTAAGATTAGTATTAATTAACAACTTTCAAAGTTATGAAAATAAAAACAGCTGTTTCATTAAAACGAAAACGCGTTTCAAAAAGAACTATTTTTTTAATGAAATTATCACTAACAATGTATCTGGTAGGCTGCTTTCAACTGATGGCACTTACCAGTTTTTCTCAAAATAAAATCAGCCTCAAACTAGAGGATGCTTCGTTGCAATCCATTCTTAATCAGATAGAAAATCAAACAGACTATAGCTTTGTATATAATAATGACGAAGTAAATGTTGAACAGAAATTCAGTATAAACGTACTTGAAAAAGATATTGCATCTACTATGGATGCGTTATTTAAGAATACAGATATAAAGTACAAATTCCGAAAAAACTTGGTGGTGCTTTCCAATCAAAAAGCACAAAAAAAACCTATACCTTAAGCGGAACTATTACAGATGCTGAAACAGAAGAAACTCTACTTGGAGCCAATGTTATAGTAGTTGACAAAAGCATTGGTGCTACCACTAACGAATATGGTTTTTATTCCCTAACCCTTCCGCAAGGAACACATACACTTCAAATATCTTATTTAGGATACGCTTCATTAGAGGAAACTTTAGATTTGAATGCCAATATTAAAAAGAATTTTGAACTGCAACCATCATCTGATACACTGGACGAGGTAATAGTAACTTCAGAAAACAAAAATAAAAGTCAAGTACGTAAAGTCTTAACAGGCGTCAATAATTTAAGCGCAGCAGAAATTAAAAAATTACCTGCTTTTTTTGGTGAGCCCGATATTACAAGAGCAATATTAACTCAACCCGGCGTTTCCTCAGTGGGTGAAGGTACTGCTGGATTTAATATTAGAGGTGGAAACATAGACCAAAATCTAGTGCTTTTAGATGAAGCACCTATGTATATTTCTTCGCATTTGTGGGGCCTTTTTTCGGTAGTTAATGCAGATGCTATAAAAGGGATGACACTGTATAAAGGTGGCATGCCAGCTAGGTACGGAGGTAGAGCATCATCAGTGTTAGATATTCGCCAAAAAGAAGGCAATACCAAAGCGTTTAAAGGTGAAGGGGGCTTAGGGACACTATTCTCAAGAGTTACTTTAGAAGGTCCTATAGTAAAAGAAAAACTAAATTTTTTAATGTCGGGACGTCGGTCATATTTCGACATATTTTTTCCATTGATAGGAGGCGAATTAGAAAATACAAAATTGTCTTTTTATGATTTGAATACCAAGCTAACATGGAACATAAATGACAATAACAAACTATATGTTTCGGGTTATTTTGGAGCAGATGTCATGAAGCTTGAAGAGAGTCCTGAGGAAGAAGCAGAAAACTCTGATGGCGCAAGTGGTTCCATTGATTTTAGGTGGAAAAGTTCCACAGCTACCGTTAGATGGAATCATATTTTTAATCACAAATTGTTCATGAACTTATCAGGGATTTATAGTAATTACACCTACAAATTCATTTCAAAAAATGATAACGGAGGTATTATACCTAGCGGACAAACCTTTGAATGGGGTTCTGGAGTACAAAACTGGATTGTGAAACCAGATTTCACCTATTATGCTAATCCAAATACAACCATGCGATTTGGAGTGAATGGTACGCTTTACCAATTTAATCCTGCCGAATTATCAAACGTTGTAGATAACTTCACTCCTGAAGATTTAGACAAAGACAAGGGACTTGAAATTGCACCTTACTACGAAATAGAAAAAACATGGGATAAGTTTACTATGAATTTAGGACTTCGTTATTCATGGTTCGGTAATATAGGTCCAAATTCAGTGGCTACATCTCATCCAGATTTTCCGTCAACGGTCAATACCATTACTGACATTAAAACGTATAAAAAAGGAGAGGTAATTAAAAGGTATTCGGGCTTTGAACCACGGGTATCTTTAAAATATGATATAAATGATAGGAAGGCCCTAAAACTAGGCTATAACAGAAACTATCAGTATATACACTTAATGTCTAACACCGCAGCAGCGTTACCATTTGATATTTGGAAACCTTCAGGAATTCATATCAAACCATTGGAAGTAAATCAGGTTTCAGGAGGCTATGCTTATGATACAGAAGACGCTACTTATAATTTTTCAGTTGAAGGCTATTACAAAACCTTCTCCAATTTTGTGGAGTATAAAGAAGGCGCCGATTTGTTCATCAATGAAAATTTAGAAACCCAGTTATTACCTGCTGACGGATATGCTTACGGTTTAGAACTTGCAGCCTATAAAAACAAAGGAAGACTTACGGGTAATTTTAATTATACCTATTCTGTTTCCAAACGAAAAACAACTAGTAAATTCAAGGAAGAGAATATAAACAACGGAGGCTATTATCCTTCTAATTATGATAGACCACATTTGCTGAATCTCACTGCGAATTATGATTTAAAAGAAAAATGGGATGTAGGTCTGTTCTTTACTTATCAAACGGGTAGACCCACTACGGTACCTACTGGTCGATTGTCTTTTGATGGAAATCCGTATTTAACTTATTCTAATAGAAATGCATACCGAATTCCTGATACACATAGACTAGATATTTCATTCACCTATACTCCGGAAGGCAACGCAGATACACGCTGGCAAAGTAGTTGGAATTTTGGTTTGTATAATGTTTACGGAAGCCCCAATGCATTTTCGGTATTTTCGACGTTTCATGGAGACCAGCTGAAGACCTTTCAATTTTCAGTTTTTGGAGCTCCAATCCCTTTTATAACCTACAACTTTAAATTTTAGTTTAAGATGAAATCAATTAAAAATACATCAATAATTATACTTCTCATAACTCTTGTGAGTTGTGTGAAAGAAGTGCCTAATGCTTCTAATTACGAACCTCAAGTATTTATTTCAGGGTTTCTTTTAGATGGGAGCAATTATGTAAATGTAAGAATACAAAGAACTGTTCCTGTAGACATAACATCTTCGGAATACATACCCAATGCGCAAATAGCAATCTATACTAAAAATTCAAATGGAGAAAACACTTTACTGACTTATGATTTTAATTACTTCAACAGAACATACCGAAGTAACAATATGGTAGTTGCTACCGTTGGGAATACCTATTGGGTGGAAATAGAATTAGAAGATGGAACAACGTATACATCTGATGAGGAAATTTTAAAAGAAGAAATTATCATAAAAGATGTAGAAATCACTAATGATTATAACCGCGTTATATTTTCAGATCCAGTAGATGATACCAATTTTTATTTAATCAATTATCGTTTTTATAAAAATGGAAGATTGGCTTTAGAAGTTAATAATCTTACTAATGATGTGCTCTTTAATGGAAACGACAATGCCACTTTTGATTCTACCGAATTTTTTATTGATAACCCAGATGAGGTACGTGTCACCATTGCCAATTTAAACTACAACACATACCAGTTTTATTTTAATCAGTTTGAACAATTAGAAAGCCAAATAACAAATTCAGGAAGCGAAGATGACCCTAGCCAACTATTCTGGCCGCCGCCAGCTAATTTAACAGGAAATATTATTAATACTTCAGATAATACCAAAGCACTTGGTTTTTTTGGAATACAGAGTTCAAGTGAGTTTATTAAGAGTTTTTAAGGTGTAGGGATGAAAGCTATAGGTATTAAAATGAATAACTTTTGTTTTTATGTAACTAGAAGATAATCAAATAATTACAAAAGCAATAATGACTTGTTTGTAACAAAATCATCATTTAAACCGTCGTAATAATATCAATCAAAAAATAATATCAACATGTATTCAAACAAAAAACTAGGAAGATTAGCGGGTTTAATTTTTTTAATTCTAGCCATCACAGGAATTTTTGCAGAATTTTTTGTGAGACAAAAATTATATGTGCCAGGAGACTTGGCAGCAACGTATACAAATATTACAGAAAACCAATGGCTGTTTCGTTTAGGTTTTGTAAGTGACTTATTGATGTCTACTTCCTTTTTCTTTTATGTATTCGTTATGTATACCGTGTTTAAGAAGGTTAATAAGAATTTATCGTTATTAATGTTGCTTTTAACAGTTATATCTGTGGCTATGTTTTGTCAAAACGCTTTGAATCAATTTGCTGGTTTAAAATTGCTTACTACAGATTATTATGTGGGAGCTCTAAGTTATGAGCAATTACAGAGTTTAGCAACGTTCTTTACAAATATTCACATGGACGGTTATTTGGTAAATCAAATATTTTATGGCTTATATATGTTTCCATTAGGGTATATGATTTTTAAATCAGGATTGGCTCCAAAAGTAATTGGAGTTTTCTTAATGTTGGGGGCTATTGTAGATATTATAGATTTTATTGTGTATTTCTTGTATCCAAATATTAATTCTGTGTTTTTACAAAATATTACAATTCCAGCAGATATCGGAGAGATATCCCTTTGTTTATGGCTGCTATTTATGGGATTGAAAAATTATGATGCTATTGAGAATGTATGATTCGCATCAATTCTTTTAGTAAAACATAATATTCAGGGAATATTATATGATTTATAGAAGCCTCTCCAATTGGAGAGGCTTCTATATTGATAATGCATATGCTATTTATGCAATACCAATTCAATTATGTATCGTGTAAAAATAAATGGTGGTGGACCAGAAATCATGATGAAAAGTTATAATGGTGACATTATTGTTAGAGCAAAATAGGTTTTACTAAAAGAAAACTTTATTAGGTAAACAATATTTATAAAAAAGGGTTAGAAATAAAATCTAACCCTTTTTTATTTTACAACTTTCTTAGATTAAACAATCCAAAAACAGTAATTAACATTGTGATAAGTATTGTTGGAAGCATAATATATATCCAACTGAAATTGTTTTTTAAAGTATAAAACTTAGCTTTATGGTTTGACCAATCAACTGAATCCGAAGGATTTTTATCAAAAATTCGAGGATAAAAATCTACTCGTAAGCGCTCATGAAATTGTGTAAGAGCCTTCAAGAAATTCAAGTGACTCACCATATCCGTTCCGGCTAAACTATTAAAGCTTAGTTGCGCGTGCATTGTTGGTACAAAAAGTGCAATTTTTTCACTTATAACATTACGGAGCTTTACTTTTTCTACCATTTCAGTACTGGTTTCTTTAGCTGCTAAATCTCCCATGTGTTGCATTCCATAATACCAAATCCAACTGAACCTATCTTCTGGAACAGGATAATTATTAAATTGAGGATATGCTTCATAAAAACCTGCCATGGTAGCATTTTTTTCTAAATCCCATTTTTCATGATAACCGTCTCGCTGTTCCACCATTGCATCTAAAGCTTCAGGTACTTGGTATTTATTAATTACGTAATTGTTTACCACTGCAGGAAACAAGATGGTAAGTACTACCCAAATTGAAATTAAAGCTAGAGCGTTAAAACTTGAGTTTTTCAATAAAGAGACTGTAAATAGACATAACGCACTCCAAAACAAAAGGTATAAAAGGCTGTGAAAAAATATAGCCCAAAAATTTTGGTTCATAGGTATTTGCAAAATACCAGACGCTAAAAACATAAGAAAAACAAAAATGGCAAAAACAAAAAGAATTCTAACTATTAATTTATTAAATAAAAATTTGCCTTTTTTAGAGGTTTGTGCTGCCAAAATTCGCCAGGTACCTAGTTCCTTTTCTTCAGAGTATAGGTTAAAGGTCATTGCAATTAATACTAATGGAAATAAGTAAATAATAACAAAACCTAAATCTAGGTTTCCAGACATTAACAATGAAGGATTTCCAAAATCAGTATCATATTTCTGTCCTTCTAATCCACGAATAGTTACCGCTTGCAATAAAGGATTCACATCACTTTGACCAATAGAAATTGCGCTAATATTGGCTGGTTTTTTCACCAGCGTGAATTTAAGATAATACAATAATAACCCTATATCCTTATCGTTATATTTCAATATTCGTTTAACACTTTCTTTCTGAAACTCCTGAGCAGCGACAATAGTTTTTTCTTGCTTTACCAAATATTGTTTTCCAATTAAAATACTAACAGTACCTACAGTTATTAGTAACATAAGACTTACCAAAAATATCTTCGTTCTAAAAAAAGATTTAAATAACAACGTATACATTTAAATGGCTTTTAGGTTAGTTGATAATCTTAATAGTCCTAAAACTCCCAATACTCCCCATAAAAACAGGGCTAGTATAGAAATCATTTCATTTTTAAACACTTTTGTAGTACTCAAAAAGTTGTATTCGAAAGGAGGAAATTTTTTCCAATAATCCCCAGAAATAGTGTTTGGACCCGCCTTTCCCTTATTCGGAATTAAATCCATTTGTAAACGATTCATTTCTTGAGCTAGTTTAAATCTATAGGCCTCTGCTTTACCTTTAAAATGTAAAAACGATTTAAAATCGGTACCAGATAAAGCCATAGATAAATTTTTGATAGCTGTATAAGGGTTTACAAAAGCGGAGTAGCGCTCTAGATTATTTTGTTTATTGTAAACATCATAAAGCTTTTCTTGATGTTCTAGATAAACTTTAGTGCTTAAAGCTTCTCCTTTGGCCATAATAAAGCCACCATAATTAAAAGGAAGATCTGCTACTTTTTCTACATTATTTGCTAAAAGAACTGAATCTTTTATTGCTTTAAAATGTGGATCATCTGGATTATGACTATCACCTTGCTTAATCAAATCGTGCTCTACAGCTGTTTCCATTTCTATTTTAGAAGGTGTAGGGTATAGGTAATATCCTATTGCTTGTAATGATTTTGGAACAATGATTACAAAAAGCAACCATATTCCTAAAAGTTTTACCAAAGCACCTTTTGCTGTTTTACTAAAGGCTGAAACCAAAATGGTAATAGCTGATAAAATACCGAAAAATAAAATATAAGAGACCAAAAGTATAGTATATCTGAATGGACTCTCTGCTTGCATAACATCGTGAGATTCTATAACCACAAAAAACAATAAAACAATAAATACAGTGAACAGAAATAGCAAGGATAAACTCCAAAGCCCTAGCCATTTTCCAAAAACAATCTCCCTTCTCGTAATACCCTGACCAATTAGTAATTTTAACGTACCATTTTCACGTTCGCGAGCAATAGTTGCAAACCCTAAGTAAAAAATTAATAAAGGAACAATTACCTTTAATAGCATCGCTAGACTTACTTCACCAAAGCGCAACAATCCAGTAGACATACTAGCCTCACTAAAATTAACTGTATTTTGCTTATGGGCTTCCAAGAATACAGCATTACCTACAAAATTTTCCATTCCAAGGTCAAAAACACTAAGTATATGTTTTATCCTAATGGCAAAAGAACCATAATGAGCCATTCTGTGAGGATGTTTATCAGGATTATTTTCCCAACTCTCTTGTACTTCACCTTGAATTACATCACGGGTATTGTTTTGATCGTGGTAGTTTTCCCAACCACTATAGACCGAAAAACTAAGCAAAAACACCATTAAAATTGAAGCTATGCCCATTACTTTTGACCTAATGGCATCCATGCAAAGTTGTTGTGCCAACAAATAAATTACATTTTTTCTCATACCTAAAATTTATAGGTTGCGTTTAGCAAGAAATTTCTTGGAGCTCCCGGACCTAATCTAGAAGGGTTAAGACCACCTAACCAATATGTTTCATCAAATAAATTATTCAATTTAAGTGTCAATTGAATTCCTGTGTTATTTGGTCTATAATATACAGCAGCATCAAAAACTCTATACGAAGGTAATAGCACTCTATCTGTAGCATATGTAGGATTGTACCAAGTAAATCTTTCATCCACATATTGAGCACCAATACCAATACCAATACCTTTCAAGATATTATTCATAAAATCATAGCGACCCCAAAAATTTGCAGTATGCTTTGGAGCTCCTCCTATTGGTTCTCCAATAAACTCTTCTATGGCATCTTCTACAATTTCAGCATTTGCAAAACCATAAGATGCTGTAAGGTTAAAATTTGATGATACGTAACCAGAAATATCCATTTCAAATCCTGTACTTTTCTGCTCACCTCTACTTGTTAGGTTATCTAAATCATAAGTATCTCCTAACAAGATATTTTTTTGAGTGATGTTAAAAATAGAAAGATTAGCAAATATTTTTCCGTTTAAGAATTCTCCCTTTGCACCTATTTCTGTTAAGCTACTTTCTAGAGGGTCGAATCTAGCAGGTGAAGCGGCCCAAAAGAAACCTTCAGCAGTTGGTGACAATGAAACGGTATTTGTATGTGGTTGAAATCCTTCAAGATAGGTGGCATATGCGCTTATGTTATTTGTAACTTCATAGGTTAAACCTAGTCTAGGTACAAAAGCATTGGTTTTAAATTCTTCTTCATCACCTTTATAATTAAAAATATCAGTAAAAGATTCATACCTCAAGTTCAATAAAGCTGAAAATTTGCCGACTTTAAATTGGTTTTGAATATAGAATCCGTTTGAAGTATTCAAATTTGCAGGTATAGATAATTCAGAAAGATTGTAATCACTAACATCTCTAGCACCGTTAAAAGGATTTGCCAAATTAAAAAAAGCTGCAGCTGGTTTTGGTATAGTAACACCATCAACAACTATTTGTTCAAAATTAGCCGCGTTACTTGGATCAAAATTAGACTGACCTCCGCTAACGGTTAAATATCTTCTAGCACGTAAGAATCCGGCTCCTATTTTTCGTTCCCAACGTGTAGCATCGTAACCAACTAGTAGTTTATTGGTAACATTACCTTTGTTGATATCATATGTAAAATAGGCACTAAAATTATCCGTTTCCCAATATTGTTGCCGTTCATCATATCGCAATCTTGCTAGGGTAGGAATCACATTACCATCGATATCCACTATGCTACCACCAACTCTATGTTCAGCCAAATCTTCATCCCAAGTTTGTTTCATGAACTGGGCATTGAATCCAAAATTTTCGGTAAACTTTTTATTAAAATTGACCATAAAGATGAACTCTTTGTTTTTATAATGATCACTTGATGCACCAACATTTCTAGTAATTGGGGTGCTATTTAAATCAAATTCGCCATTAAACGCCCCGAATATTGGTTGACCTCTATCAAGATTACCTTCTGCATCGCTGTAAATCATTTCCACATTTAAAGATGTGGTTTCGTTGGGAATGTAACTTAAAGAAGGCGCAAACAAAATAGCATTATTGTTGACAACATCTCTAAATGAATCCGCTTCTTGAATAGCAGCATTAAAACGATACAACAAAGTCTTTGATTCATTTAAGGGCCCTGTAAAATCTGCTGTTGCTCTTAACGTTCCAAAACTTCCTGTCGTTAAAGACACTTCACTACGTTTTTCCTTTAATGGCTTTTTAGTTACCATATTTACCGTACCCCCTGGGTCTGCACTTGAAAAAGTTACTGATGATGGGCCTTTTATTACCTCAACACGCTCAAGATGAGCGGTAATTGGCTGTAAAAAATAATATTGGCGGGTGCGCATACCATTTAAAACCTGCCCATCATCTGCTTGCGTTATACCGCGAATATTATAGTGATTGTATAAACCCGTGGCGGTAACATTACTTACAGTTTTAACAGCTTCTGGTAGTTGAAAAGCCAAACGATCTGCAATTAATTCTTTGGTTACAGAGGTTATAGCTTGTGGCAGCTCTTTATTCTTAATGGCAACCTTAGTAGCTGAAAAAGAATAGTCGCTATTATAATCTGTTCTAGCTCTACCAATAACCTCTACAGATTGCAATTGCTCTATATTCTCTTGCAACTGCAAAACACCTAAATCATATTCTTTTAGTTGATTAAACGTTTTTTGAAACCTAAGTGTTTTCATTCCAACGTAACTAACTTTAAACTTATATTTTCCATTTTCAGCAAGTTCCAAATTAAAGTCTCCATTTTCTTGAGTAACCGTTCCTTTATTTACATTTCCCTCAGTATCTGAATAGGAAATAGTGGCACCAAAAATCGCTTGCCCTTCAAAATCAATAATAGTACCTTTTACAGATACTTGGGCCAATGTTATGTTATATACCAACAGCGTTAGTACAATTATTATATAGTTTTTCATTATTTTATATAGTTTCTAAGTAAAGTTTGTTTAATTCTCCAGCGTTTATTTCGCTGGCTTTTAGTTGTTGCACTAAAGTGCCTTCTTTCATAATCCCAATAGTAGTACCTAGCTCTACTGCATTAAAAATATCATGGGTCGCCATAAAAATTACTTTTCCCACCTGTGCTAATTCTTTACATATTTTAGTAAATTCTGCAGTTGCTTTTGGGTCTAAACCCGAAGTTGGTTCATCCATGAAAATTACTTCTGCGTTCTTGGCCAATGCAACAGCAATACCAACTTTTTGTCGCATTCCTTTAGAATAAGCGGATAGTCTTTTATGGTGTGCATCTTCTTGAAGTCCGGTTTTACTAAGAAAACCTTCTAGTTCAGGTGAGGAATATTTAAATCCGGCTAAGCGTGTAAAGAAATTTAGATTTTCTATACCTGTAAGATTACCATATAGTTGAACCGTTTCTGGAATGTACGCTGTAAGTTGGTTGGTATCGTCTTTACCGACTTCTTTATCCGCTATAAACGCCTTACCATCATCTTTTGAAATAAAACCCAAAAAAATATTTATAGTAGTTGTTTTTCCTGCTCCATTTTGACCTAATAGACAAAATATTTCACCCTTAGAAACTTCAAAGGAAACGTTTTTCAATGCAACTTTTCCATTGTAAGATTTTGTAATGTTCAATGCTTTTAGCATATCTATTTTATTAAATTAATTGTAAGAATAATTAACGCCTATCCAGGTGTAAACTCCAGTAAACAAGCGTTTGTAGTTATAAAAGAATCACCCAATAAAAGGGTGAAGCCCATTATTTTTATGGACCATTACAACATTTGAATTATTTATTTAAAAACAAAAGGAATTAGCTCAAGTTAAATAACATGTAAGCAAATGTTGCACATACCCTAATGGATAGGATTGCACTAAAAAAAGTATGGACTAATTTTTTTTCGGAGGGGGTCTTGTAAAGAAATAATTTAATAAATGATTGCTCTTAAAAGCAACAAAAAACGCATTATTAATCGTTTTTTGTTCTAAGTAAAAATATTCAATATGGGGTAAAGCAGTGGTTTCTACTTCTAAAAGAGGTGTAAAATTAACTGCTGTTGTAATGTGACAGACTTCACAGTGTTGAACATCTGAATCTTCATCATGAGAAAGCGCATGTAAACCTGCCACTTTGAATAACATAAACAAAGCGACAAAAAACATAGAAATAAATGACTTTCTGTTTTTTATCATAAAGGGTAAAAGTAAATAATATTTTGATTTTTAAAAGAAGATTATTTTAAAATAGTCTATTAAATTTTTATACAATAAAGTAAACAACCTCTGAGTAAGCCTCGGGACATTTTAATCTCGATTATCAATTAAAATCATCATTTACTCTGACGAAATTATCATTTGAACAGTATTTATGGAGGACATCATATTATTTAGCCAAAATAAATTAAATGAAAAGTTATGTTTAAAAAATATCGAATCCTCAAATGGATATCTCTCTTTTTTATTGTTTTAATTGTTGTTATTGTCTCTTTTGGATTTTGGTTCAATGGTTTAATACCACCTAAAGAAGTAAATTTAGAAACAACGACTGTCGAAGATTTACCATATTTATCAGAAAATATTGTACCAAAAAGAGGTAAAATATTGGCAGTAGTAACAAGCACAAATATAATGGGTAGTAGTGGAAAAAGTACAGGCTACGAACTTACAGAACTAGCACGAGCATACTATGTATTTAAAGCTAATGGCTTTGAAGTAGATATTGCAAGTCCAAAAGGAGGAAAACCATCTGTAGTAATTGATGGCGATGACATGGGAGCTTTTGATTATGCCTTTTTAAACGATTCAGAAGCACAACAAAAAGCAAACAATACTTACCCAATACATGATTTAATAAAAGAAGATTATAGTGCAGTATATTTCGTTGGTGGAAAAGGTGCTATGTTCGACTTTCCCGATAATAAAACAATACAAACTATTGTACGTAATTATTACCAATCAAACAAAGTAGTTGGTGCAGTATGTCATGGTCCTGCTGCACTGGTCAATGTAGTTTTAGATAATGGACGCCCCCTTGTAGAAAACAAAACAGTGAGTGGTTTCACAAATGAAGAGGAGCTTCTCCTTATACCAGAAGCAGCTACTATATTTCCTTTTCTTTTACAAAATAAATTAATAAAACAAGGGGCCAATTTTAATGAAGGCGCTATGTATTTACAGCAAATTAGTCATGATAGTAATTTAATTACTGGTCAAAATCCATGGTCAGTATGGGCATTGGCAGAAACTATGATTAAACAATTAGGGTATACTCCAAAACCAAGAGTAATTACTTCAGAAGAAAATGCTGTAAAAGTTTTATCCATATATGAACAAAAAGGGTTTGAAAAAGCTAAGGAAGTGATAAGAAATATGGAGGAAAAACAAAACAAACCAATTCATAGGGTTCTAATAGCACAACACAGTCTTGTAGCGATTATGAAAGGAGATGTTTCACGTTTTCTGAATATGTTAGAGCTAACTTCTTATGCAAAAAGGTTTGATACAGCTAAAACAAAATAATAATTACATTTGAGAAAAATATTCCATTGCGTTTTTTAGACATTCTTCTTATAATAATTAGTAGTGCCGGTCTTATACATGGTGTTTTGTTTGCTGTATATTTATGCTTCATTAAAAGTAAAAAAACACTTCCGAATATTCTATTAGGGTTAATCTTAATAGTAATGGCTTTCAGAATCGGAAAATCTGTATTGCTAAATTTTGGAAACGATTTAGAACCGAAATTTATTTTTGCAGGATTAGCATTTTTACTACTTATTGGTCCATTGTTAAGATGGTATGTTTTAGCACTCACTAGGTCTAATTTTAAATTGAATAGTATTTATTTCTTAGAAATAATACCTTTTATTTTAATATTTGCAATGAGTTTTTTTATCAACGATAATCTATTTAGTACGAAAGAAAAAAACACTATAATTCTGTTTGGCAGCATTATAATTTGCATTTACGCACACTTTGGTTTCTATATTTTTATTTCTTGGAAATCTTTACAAAACATAAAAAAAGAATGTAAAAATATATTACAGACAAAATTCCAAAAAACTATATTTCAATGGTTGCATCTTATAGTAATTGGTTTTATAGTTATTTGGGTGTCTTATTTTTTAAATATTATTGAAGATACAGTACCCTATATTGTTGGGCCTATTATGTACTCCTTAGTTGTTTACTTTTTAAGCTATAAAGCGTTTCAATTAAAAATCACTGATATAAATGGAGATGTGTTTAAAATGAATAATGATTTGTTATTATTCAATGAAATTTCTGAAATAGTGGTTACAAATAAGTTATATCTTGAATTGGATGTATCCCTTTCCAGTTTAAGTAAACAAATTGGAAAAAGCACTCAAAAAACCTCCGAAATTATTAATCAGTATGCAAACCAAAATTTTAATGATTTTATAAATCATTTTAGGATTAAAGAAGCAAAGAAAACACTTTTAGAGAATCAAAACCTGACCATATCCAGTATTGCTTTTGATTCTGGTTTCAATAGCCTTTCTTCTTTTAATGCGGCTTTTAAAAAAATGGTAGGCACAACGCCATCATTATATCGCAAAAATAGTTCGTTGTAGAATCGAATTTCAACGGTTTATCTAAGTATTAGTAGTTATTTTTCAAAATCGTAATAGAGGAGAGGTAATAACGTATATGAAATGGAAATTAGGTATTATAATTTAGCTAATACCTCTAGTTTTTTAAAAACAACAACTTTATACGTAGTACTCACAGGAACTTTATTATTTTCAATTAGCAAATGTACTTTGGTAGCTTTTGTAGCCCTTTGTAAATTGGCAATGTATGATTTATGTGTACGTTGGAAATTCTCTGGCAATAATGTTGAAATATTGACGAGAGTTTCAGTAATCAGGTACATTCTGGAATCTGTAAAGATTTTCAAATAATTTCCAAAACTCTGAATATACAAAATTGATTTAAGTGCAATATTAACAGGGATACCATCATGTTTTACCTGAAGTTCCTCACTGCCTTTCACTTTGTTAGATTCTGATATTTTTGAAGCCGAAACTTTATTTATTGCTTTTAAAAAGCGTTCAATTTTTATAGGTTTCAATAAATAATCTACAACACCGTAATTGTAACTTTCTAATGCATATTCAGAATAGGCTGTAGTTAAAATTACTTTAGGAGGTTTTATCATAGAACGCAAAACTTCCATGCCATTAAGTTCCGGCATTTCTATATCTAAAAAAATAAGGTCAACGTCATTTTTCTGAGTAAAATTGATGAATTCAAGAGGGTTACCTGTACTTAGTACTATTTCAAAGTTGTCAATTTTAGAACAATAATCTTCTAACACTTTACGCGCTAATATTTCGTCATCTATAATACCAATTTTAATCATTAATTACTTTTTGTGTTGCATCTTTTAGATCAATAGATAAATTAATACAATATATCTTTTCCTTATCATCAATTTCTAATACATGGGAATTAGGATATAATAGATTTAAACGTCTTTTTACATTTTCAAGCCCCATTCCTTTTCTTTTGGATTCAGAGACCATGATAGGTTTTGAGTTCACTACACAAAAGTGAAGGGTGGTATTTTTTATAGAGATAGAGATATCAATGGTACTTTGGGCATTAGTACTTTGAGCACCATGTTTCACAGCATTTTCAACAAACGGAATTAACAGCATTGGAGCAATTCTTAAGTGCAACAAATCACCTTCAATTAAGAATTCAATGGTACAACGTTTACTTAATCTTTTTTCTTCAAGTAATACATAGTTCTCTATAAACTCAAGCTCTTCTTTTAATAAAACAGTGTCTTTTTTAGAACTCTCTAACTGATATCGCATTAATTCCGAGAGTTGCATGACAACATCAGGAGTTTCTGGTGATTGCTGCCTGGAAAGCGCATAAATACTATTTAGGGAGTTAAATAAAAAATGGGGATTCACCTGCTCCTTCAGGTAATTAAGCTCCATATCTCTTTGTAACTTATCTTTCTCAGTATTTTCTCTTTGCATGAGTATACTTCTTCTTAAAAAAAAAGCAGCCATACCCGTTCCTGTGGTATAAATAAAAAAGAAAAATGATTTAAAAGTGCCATATCCATCTGTATATCCTTTCAAATAAGAACCAAAAAATATACTACCAATGAGCAGTATTCCGTATAAAACATATTGTTTCTTATCTAGAAAAAAGGGAATGAGAATAAAATGATTTATCCATATAATTACCATAATAAAAATTGCAAAATTTAATTGCCACTTATAAAAATTATACTGACTATCAAATTTCTCTTTGATGGACCACACACTCAAAATTTCAAGCATAGCAACCAGTAAAAAAGCGCCTGCATTTATGAGTATGGTATTCTTCAAAGACTTTTTAAACATAAACTGTTTTCTAGATGGGTTTTATTACTAAAAAATATAAAGATACTATCTACAAATGCAGTATTCTATAATTCCTTATAAAAGTGGTATATCAATGACGAAACGGTTTTATCATGTAACTGTTGCATACATCCTTTTTATGGTTTTAGACATAGATTATACTATACTTTTATGCAATAACTGTCATTCAGAGTGAAACTTACATAAAAGCAAAATACATGAAAAAAATTACTATAAAATTATACATACTGTTATTTGCGATATTTATTACTGCTTGTAAAAATGAGACATCAGAAACAATAGAGAATGATGCTTCAACAATCGAAAATCCATACTTCGGATATAATACGCCAGGACTAACTCCTGAAATTTTTGTTCCCAAAGCGGATACTTCTAAAGATTGGGAATTAGGGTACGAGGGTTCTTTGGATATGGAGGAGTTTTACTTTACGTACTCAGGTAACAATCCTTTTGAGCTGGCGGTTGTGGTTTATAAACAAGGTGGGAATTATTACAAAACTAATAAATACACATTTCGCCATAGTGGTTCTAAAAATAGCAACATATTATACTCAAGACATAATTATATTGAACGTACGGCTTCAGGTTGGTCAAAAATAAAAAGTCTGGGTCCCATGTTTGATAGAGAAGATTGGGGTATAATGGTATTGTCTGTTTCTGATAAAGGAACTATGGTTTTTGATGATTATAAAAGTAACGATGTCATTCGTATGTCAAAGATTATAGATGGCAAACGGGAAGCACCAAAATTACTCGGAAAGGAAATTAACTCCGGTAAATGGACAGCGCACCCTTTTATAGCACCGGATGAATCCTTCTTAATATGGGGTAGTGAGCGAGAAGATGGCTATGGTACGTCTGATAATTATATCAGTTTTCAACAGGAAGATGGTTCATGGGGGGCAGCTGTAAATATGGGAAATAAGATAAATACAGAATTGGAAGAAAATGGTGCGTTTTTAACACCAGATGGAAAATACTTGCTTTTTTCAAGGTCTGAAGAAAAACTAAAGGAAGATGGAAGTACCTATTGGGAGTCCACAAAATATTGGGTGGATGCTAAAATTATTGATGAGTTAAGACCTAAACTCTAATGCATTATCACTTCATTTATAAATAAGAAAAAACATGAAAAACAAAACAGGAGGATTACTTTTAATAGTACTAATACTAACCCATAGTGGTTTTGCGCAGCAAAGTAATAGCGTTGCACCTAGGGCTACAACTGCTGAAACCACACTCTCTTTCAAAGATATTCCTGAACTCAATGAGGCTTTTATAGATGCAGCTCCTTCTAATAAAAAAGATGATATCCCTGTGGGTGAATTGGGAGTTGATGGGGGAGATAAAGTCATGATTCTTAAGTTAGCACAAGAAATTGCTGACAATAAACTTGACCCTAATGATAGTTTTCTTATAGTGTACCAAGGTAAGCTGCTCTTTGAATCCTATTATAGAAAAGGTCGCATCAATCTACCTCATTTTCAGGCCTCTGCAACTAAAGCTTATACTTGCTTAGCATTGGGTCGTGCTATTCAATTGGGTTACCTATCCATGGACGATTTAGACAAGCCTTTAATTAGTTTTCTAAAAGACCTAGACCCCACAAAATTTGTGGAAGGCGCAGAAAAAATAACACTGCACAAGGCAATGACCATGCGTTCTGGTATTCGCCTTAGTAAAGAACAACGAAAAGCATTTGAGAAAACGCCTGCTCAATTAAAAGGTCAAAAACAAGTTCAGACTTTTCTTGAACACAGCACACCTATTACTCCAGCGTCTCAAAGTTTTTTGTATCAAGATGACCCAAGGTTGGTGATGCAAGTTATTGAAGCCGTGGTGCCAGGAACTGCTCAAGATTTTATTAAAAAAGAACTCCTTGACAAAATGGGGATAACAACTTATGCTTGGGAGACTGACATTAACGGCCTTCCTGTATCTGCTAGTAGGTCAAGGATGACATCGCGAGATATGGTCAAATGGGGTATCTTAACTTCGAACAAAGGCAAATGGAAGGGCGAACAGTTGATTCCTGAAGCCTTTATTACCAAAGCAACTAGTAGAATACTTGTAACTGGTGATGATGATGTCTATGGTGGAGGTAAAGATGTTTCGAATCAAGGCTACGGTTATTACTGGTGGAGTGCAGATTTAAAATACAATGATAAAAGCTATTTCTGCGTATCAGCTCAAGGTGGTGGCGGTCAATATATTATTCTAATTGAAGAGTTAGATTTAATGATTGTAGTTACTTCTCATGAAAACGATAACAGCACCCTGCAAATAGTAGCAGAGAGAATTTTGCCTGCTTTTGTGGAGTAATAATAGTAAATAATATAAAATCTAAACAATGAGAAACCACTGTTTTGTTTTTACATTTCTTATAACAATATGTCCTGTTTTTGCTCAAAAAAGTAATAGTGACCATATCAAAAAATCGTCTTTAGAATTGCCTCGC
Organism: uncultured Maribacter sp.; assembly: GCA_947493885.1. GTDB lineage: Bacteria > Bacteroidota > Bacteroidia > Flavobacteriales > Flavobacteriaceae > Maribacter_B. Next base: position 416,974 of record CANLTE010000003.1, on the reverse strand, counting down.
GTAAAGGTAGTTCCTATAACAGATACTAACACAGATAGGCATTATGAGCTTTATATAAAACTTCCAGAAGGGTATTCAGAAAAGAGTAACAAAAAGTACCCTGTGCTATATTTTACGGATGCGATGTGGCAAATAGAAATACTTTCAGGTACTACTGAATACCTATTGGAAGATGCCATTTTGGTTGGAATTTCCTGGCAAAAAAACATTGATGAAACCTTAAAAAAGGAAATAGGCGAACATGTAAGTAGATATCGAGATTACTCCATTATAAAATCAGACAACAAAGAACATCAGGATAAATATCAGTATGGAGGAGCAGAATACCATTTAAATTTTATTAGAAATGATGTATTTAAATATGTAGAAAATAAGTATCAAACCGATGAAAATAACCGTACCTATTTTGGCTATTCCATGGGAGGTGAATTCGGAGCATATATATTACTAACACAACCAGATACTTTTAAAAACTACATTCTTGGCAGTCCATCGCTTAATAATGATATTCCGTTACTTTCTGAGCTTAAGTTTAAACACGAAAAGCTAAATGCTAATGTTTTCATTTCATATGGTACCTTAGAAAAGGAGTTAGGTTCCAATGCCGAAAAACTCATTAGTATGCTTAAATCTAGAAATGATAAGAGCGTGTTGTTAAAGCCTATAATTATAGAAGGTAGCCATCAAACCGCATTTCCTATGACCGCAGTGCAAAGTATGTATTGGTTATCAGGCCTAATACAATGATATGGAATTTTACCACTAACTTAAATTTATTGACATAGGTTGTGAAATACTTATTATGCCCACTTTCATTCCATTTAAATATCTTTGTGTAAAGACTATTTAAATATGCTTGTAGCATCGCTCCATAAAACCATAACGCTAAAAAAGGGAGATTTATTCGTTAAAAAAGGTCAACTCAATACGTACATTGGGCAATTAGTAACTGGAGTACTTCGAGGTTATGTGATTGATGAGGATGGCAACGAAATAACAACACATTTTTACCAGGAAAAAGATATGGTTCTCGCGAGTTACATCCCAAATGTTGCCTCAACACTTTATATTCAGGCACTGGAAGATTGTACTATTTCTATAGGAAGGTTCAAAGAGATAATGTCTTATGTAAACAAGAATATTGAAATAACCAATATTATAAATAAGGCTTTTCATACACTCAATACGCAATTGCAATCAAGGTTAGTATCTCTAATCAATTTAAATTCTTTAGAAAAATATAAACTGTTTTTAAAAGAGTATCCTAACCTAATAAACAGAATTCCACATTATTTGGTTGCCAATTTTCTTGGAATTACGCCCACTCAATTAAGTAGAGCAAGAAAGCAATTTTATCAACAAATGTAAACGAAAACCATTTGTCGTAACTATACTTTTGCAGAAGGTAATTTAAAACCAAAAACAAAGTAAAGTATACATTAACACTAAGAAATGAACAAGAATTCAATCACCGAAATTGAAAACTTAGTTACACAATTTTCCGAAAAATTATTGCAAAAAGAAAAGTGGACACATGATGCTCATATTACGGTTGCGTTGTGGTATAATTTTAATTACAATTTTGAAAATGCCCTTAATTTGGTACGTACTAAAATCAAAACATATAATATTTCGGTTGGTACACCAAATACCGAAAACTCTGGTTACCATGAAACCCTAACGGTATTTTGGATGGTACTAACATCTAATTTTTTAAAAGAAAACAGGTTCGATCGTTTGGAAGAAGCCTGTGCCAATTTCTTTAAAACTGAAATGGCATCAAAATATACACCGCTACGATATTATACAAAGGAACTTTTATTTTCAAAACAAGCACGAAGTCAATGGATTAATGGAAATATTAAAAATATTAAAATAAAAGAAAATATTGAAGCACATTTCCAACTTTCGGATGAAGAGTTTGTTAAACGGTTTTCAAATTGCACTTTAAATCCAAAAGTATTTAGTCATGAAGCTCATTTGCGGTTGGCGTGGTTACTTATTAATACATATGGGTTAAAAAAAGCCGAAGTGCAAATCCAGGAGCAGTTACAAAATTTTGTGGTTCATGTTGGCGCTGGGGATAAATATCATGTAACTATTACTTTGGTTGCTATGAAAATGGTAAATCATTTTATGCAAAAATCTAATGCAGATAATTTTAAAGATTTTATTGCTGAAAATTTACAGTTGAAAATCAACTTCAACGATTTAATAGATAGTTATTACAGTTTTAATATATTTAAATCTACTAAAGCTAAAAGAGAATTTGTAGAACCAGATTTATTTCCTTTTTCTTCCTAAAAGTTTCTTCTAAAAGATAAAATCAAGTCTTTTTACAAGGTTCATGAATACCTCTAAAAAACAATAAACTAGCAATGAATAAACACTTATTATGTGAACCGATATCTCAAAACGAAGTCGTAGGGAAGGTGAAAGTGTTTGGTATGGAAACCTTGACCAATTTCCCTTTACTTATATAACCGTCTCACTAAACAAGCACTTAGTAGTAATTCGCCGATATCGAGGGGTCTTTTGGTAACTTAACCCAATACTTTAATTTCATAAATAACGTTACATATAATGTATGGTTGATACACCAAGTGCTATAATACTGTAAAATAGATTCATCTGTGGTACAATAAGTTATAGATTTTCATCACCAATTTAATTTGGATAATTATGGCCCCGATTACTTCAAATCAGTTTTCTGAAATGACTTTCGAATTAAAGTGCGCTTGCAAATGGTTGAAAACAACATCGAAATTGGTATTGTTGTCTTTTTTGTCCATACTGTTGAGCTGTAACAATTCGTCGGAACCTGTGTCTCCGGAAGAAGAAATTGACCCAGACAATGAAATTGTTGATTTAGGAGATGTCGCCCTCAATTATAGAAACCACTGTGGAGGTTGCCATGGACAAGACCTAGGCTCATTTGTGGAACGCGATTGGACTCACGGTAATTCTCATGAAGATATTATAAATTCCATAACCGAAGGGTATGCAAGCAATGGTATGCCAGCATACGGGGCTGCATTAGGTGCGCAAGCGATCGAGGATTTAACTAACTATATACTTACGGAAATCGATGGAAAAACCAAAGCGATGTTACAGGAGGAGAATCTCGATTTATCAGGTTTGATCTCATCAGATGACCTCACCTTCCGACTAGAAACCCTAACCGATGAGATTCCTGGTATTCCTTGGGGGATAGCACAATTGCCCAATGGTGAAATTTTGGTAACCGAACGTGGCGGAGGGCTATTTTTGATAAGTAATGACAAACAATTGACAGCAATTAGCGGTGTCCCAGATGTGGCTTCGCAAGGGCAGGGCGGGTTGTTGGATGTACTCATACATCCAGATTTTGAAAACAATGCATACGTGTATCTATCCTATTCCCGTGTCAATCCAAATAATTCATCTGAGCGGACGACTGCAGTTGCAAGAGCTAGGCTTGAGGGTAACAACTTGGTTGAAGTAGAGAACATATTTACGGCACTTCCGTATCTCAATAGTTCTCATCATTATGGTTCCAGGCTCGTATTTGATAACGATGGCTACTTATACGTTTCCGTGGGTGATCGAGGGAATAGAGATACTTACCCTCAGGAACTGGACAATGCCCATGGAAAAATACACCGTATCCATGATGACGGTGAAATACCTGCCGACAACCCTTTTTATAATACATCGGGAGCGGTCAATTCAATTTTTACTTATGGAACACGCAATCCTCAGGGAATGAGTCTGCATCCAGAAACTGGAGCACTTTGGGAGGGCGAGCATGGGCCCCAAGGAGGTGATGAAATCAATATTTTGGAAGCGGGGAACAACAATGGCTGGCCCGTGATTTCATATGGTATCAATTATGACGGGACTATATTTACAGACCTTACCGAATTGGATGGGATGGAACAGCCCGTATATTACTGGACTCCTTCCATTGCACCATGTGGAATGACATTTGTATCCAGTGATTTTTATAAAAATTGGAAAAACGATTTGTTTGTAAGCTCGCTCAAATTCGAATACCTCTATCGTTTAAAGATGGATGGGAATGAAGTGATTGGCCATGAAACACTATTAAATGGTATAGGCAGGATACGTGATGCTCATATGGGAACAGACGGTTATCTTTATATAGCGGTAGAGGGCCCTGGTAGATTGATACGCCTTGTGCCTGAGCAATAGCATTCCAGAGTAATTTTACATAATGGCTGATTAAAGCTGACATAAATTAAACTTTACTGGAAATCGACGATAGGAGCCAAGTATTGATACGAGGTATTGGATTATTCTCTCTAATTTTCAATTAATTACAGAATTCTGTATATTATTGTTTATACATATTTGTGTGATTTATTCACAAACTAGCTGGATTTTTTTTGTTAATTCCCCATTATAACTAACCATTATATATCCTATGTCTTTTACTGAGTCACCGATATGAGCTACTTCAATTTCAAAAGTACTATTGGCATCTACTAATTTTAAATTGTAATCGGAGTTAATTTTAAATTTAGAGTTAGACACATCACTTAAAATCACAGAATTAATAAAGCTTGCAGAATTTCCACCTGTATTCTTTATTTTAACAATGGCTTTATTCCCCGATTTTACAACAACCAATTCCGGAGCCTCCAAATAAGAAGCGGTAATTACATTTCCTTGCGGTTTATCTTCATTATACACTTCCATATTTAATTGTTTTCCACCACCACGTTTTGGAGACCCTGCTGCTATATAAATACCATCTCCAGATACAATAGTTTGTGTTCCATGCCTGGGAAAATGCATGTCAGCCTTTCTAGACCAACTTTGAGTTGCTGGATTATATGCTTCAACTAATTTATATGCAGGACCCGTGTGCTCACTTTCGCCACCCATAACAAATAATTCTCCTTTAAAAGTAGCTATACCAGGAGCAGCTCTTGGTGTTGGTAAGTCAGTTTTAAGAATAGACCACTTTTTGGTGTCAAAATCATACGTATCAACCACACCGACCAAAGGTGCAAAAACACCACCATCTCCTCCAGATTTTCTTCCGCCAGCAGCATATAATTTATTGCCTATTACTCCCGCATGAAAGTGATCTCTTTCTTGAGATGCATTGGGTAAAATAGTCCAAGTATTTGTTTTTGGATCGTACGAATCAAACCAATTAACATAACCACCATCATGACCAATTGTGTTTCCTCCTATTAAGTAAAAGACATCTTTATAAACAACTAAACCTGCTCCGCCTCTTCTTCTATTTTTAGGAATTTCTGGACCCTTTATCCAAGTATCTAATGAAGGGGAGTATAACCAAACATTTTCTTCAGGAACCTCTCTAGGAAAACTATTCGTTTTAAAACTTCCTATAACCCAAACAAATCCTTTATAAAATGTAGCCTGAAAATGATTAAACTCTTTAGGTGCAAAATTAGTATTACTGCTCCATGTATCCGTTTCAAAATGGTACTTGTCTAACTTCCTTGCAGATTCTCGACCACCAAACATTATAAATTTATCTCCAGCCTGAACAAAAGAACATTCATGGCGCGCTGTGTAATTTTCATTTTCATTTTTATCAATCCAAACATCGGAATGTAAATCCTGTGCTTTACATGACATGGTAAAAGAAAATAAGACCAAAGTCAAAATAATTTTATATTTCATATGAAGTATATTTTCAATTTAAATTAAATAAATTTTGCAATTTCAATTGATAGAATTAATGATTTAAAAAAAGTATGAACTAATTCATAATACTATCTCCAATAAATTTTTCGAATTTAGAAGGACTACCATTATCATCTCCCATTAAAAGGTAATAGAATAAGCCACAATCAGAAATATCTGCATCACCTCCACTATGAGCTTTTAGTCTAGAATACATCCATTTTACATCAGGGTCTTTATGATCGCGCATCCAATACCAAACAGAAAAGTCTTTTTGCGAATGCCATAAATCGGTTGGAACAGTTTTATTATTTTGATCTTTAATTTTCTTATATTTAATACGATTCCCAGATAATTCCTGAACATCATTCCAGGTTCTATGATAATTTCGTCTTTTTTCTTTTTCATTAAACTCACTATGAGATAAAAGATATACATGATTAAGTGCTTCAATATTGCCCTGCTTTATAACTTCTTCTACAACTTGATATAAAAATTCTGAAAGACCTGCGTGCATAAAATATAAAGGGTTGGCAGCAGTTGATTTGCCCATTTCTGAAGCCAAATTAAATTTAGATACTTCAAGTTGTTTTGTCACATCAAAAAATTTACTTTCATCAAAATCCCACCTTTCTATAGCCCCATCGCAACTTATTTTAAGTTCATTTTCATTATCAGGACCAGCAGGAGCATCAATAAAATTATTGTATGAGCAATGTACAAGCTTATCTTGCAAGCCCAATTTTGCAATAATTGCTAAAGAGGCTGCCGCAGCTCCCCAATCATCAGGATCTCCTGTTGGCCATTTATAGGCATTATCTGGCTCACTATTACCGTCATAGCTAACTGCTAAGCGATTATTATTATACTCCCATGGTTTAGAAATAGATTGTACTTGAGCTTTGCATTGTGTCAATATAAATGCAATCATCATTATAATAAGAAATACAAATCCTGAATACGTTTTTTTAAACATTAGTTCTTTTTTTATAGTAAATTTTGGTACAAAATAGTTCAAACAATATAGCATTACACCATAAATAAAAATGAGCGTGGACATAGTGGTGTTAAAACCCAAATCAAATTCTGGAATACTAAATAAGTCTCTAAAAGAGCATGTTTTAACGTGTAGCATAAAAATAATTCCATAATAGTGAAAATAACAATTACTATCGAATTGATGTAGTAATTTATAGAATATGAAAAAAGAATTTCGCTCTGGCTGTCCAATCATATCTGCACTAGATGTTGCAGGTTATAAATGGTCTTTGTTAATCAGAGATATGCGCCTTAAGCGCAAAAAACCTTCAAAGAAATATCTGATAATGAATAAACACTTATTAAACGTACCGACACCCCACAGCGAAGTCGTAGGGAGGAGGGGAGTGGAATGGTAAGTTTTGCTAATTGTTCCGGAGTTATTCCTTTTAATATTTCCAATATTCTTTAGTAAATTACATCAAAGTTTTGCATTGAAATTGTTTTATTGTTGCTGCAATTTGCTGATATTAAGTATTTTATATGAGTTTTTATCTTTCAATCAAAATGCACTGCGGGTGATAATAGGCCCTTTTAGACTCAATTAGTTAATAATCCAAGAAATAAATTATGGCTAGAATTTCTCCACTTAGTTTAGATGAATTACCAGAAAGCGTGCGTATGGACTTAAAATATGCTGAAGAACTAATGGGCTTTACCCCAAATGATGTTTTAACTATGGCACGTTGGCCAGCTTATTTATCGGCAGTAAAAGCTCTTGTAGATGTTGTCTATGCACCGGGCGAACTAGATATGTCTTTGAAACGTATGGTTGCCACAATTGTCAGCGGTGCCGCAGGCTGTAGATATTGTCAAGCCCATACGGCCCATGGTGCTGTGAAAATGGTTGGTGTAAATGCTGAAAAAATTAAACACGTATGGGAGTATGCCCGTAATCCATTATTTTCAGATGCAGAACGTGCTGCTCTTGATTTGGCTTTTGCTGCGGGAGTACAACCAAATGCAGCAACCGATGCGCATTTCAAAAAACTTGAACAGCATTACAACACTCGCCAGATAATGGAAATAATGGGTATGATTACTGTATTTGGGTTACTCAATCGATGGAATGATACCATTGCAACCGAACTTGAAAAAACACCTTTAAACTTTGCTACGAAAAACTTACGTAAAGAGGACTGGGAACCAGGACACCATGTAAATAAAGAGGAATAATATTAAGTATTCTTTTTATTTTAGTCCCGAAGCTTCAGGAGCAGTGGCTATTTTATACTTCGATATGCTCAGTCAGGCTCTATGGCTAGTTATGGTACAAAGTATTAATGCGTCGCAGACACCGCTTAAAAAAGTTTAATGACCCTACTATAAGTTTTAATCGATTTCCAAGGGTTTAGGGCAATTTTATATAATATAGCTACTTAGATTATACTTTTGTGAAATTTTGCCAGCGCACCATCTTTCTTGATTTTAACTTCAATCCCTAGCTAAACTTAAAACGCAAAATGAACCAAGTTGCTTTAACCCTGAACTTTTGTTGAAGGGTAACTTTGCTTTGGTAAACGGCATAAAAAGGGAAGGTCTGGAGGCCTTTTCTTTTTTGATCGGGTTGATGCGCTGGCCTATTTGGCACTTCACTTTCTTTAAATTTTTCTTCTAAAAGTTTCTTTCTACAAGGTAATGGAACACTTATTATGCGATCTGACCTTCCAAAGGGAAGTCGTAGGGAAGGAGGGGAGTGTAATATGTATAGAATGAGAATAATTACCAAATACATAAATGTACATTCTCTAATTTTGTAATATTCAATTAAATGCATTAAATTGCATCAATAGTATGATTATTAAAACAGATGCATTATGTCTACAATTAGAAAAACAATAACATTCACGGAAAAACAGGATAAGTGGATAAAGTCCCGAATTACTATGGGAGAATTTACTAATGATAGTGAATATCTTCGTGATTTAGTAAGACGTGATCAAGCAAAAAATGCTAAATTTTCAGCACTTAAAGCAGCTATAACCGAGGGTATGGAAAGCGGTATTAGTACTAAATCTGTCCCTGATATTATGAAAGAAGTCGAAGAACGTATGCGAGCTGATGGGCGTTTATAAAGTGTCAGGAAAAGCGGAAACGGATATTACCAAAATGTACGAGTATGGTATTGAATCATTTGGATTAAAACAAGCTCAAACATATTTATTAGGAATGCACACGCTTTTTCAAGTATTAGCTGATAATGCAACTCTTGGGCGTGATGCATCAGAATTCATGATGTCATTAAAAAGGTTTTCGTATAAGTCTCATACTATTTTTTATTTAGCTTCAGACATTGATATTTTAATTGTACGAGTATTAAATCAAAGTATGGATTATGAAAATAATTTATAGTCAGAGGTTTTTCTATACGAGATTACAATAAAACCAATCTTTTAAATGTTATAATGACATTTTATATAACGTCTGATTATAATTCTTTTTTTTGAATTATAATTTATATTATGTAAAATAGAATATTACATTAACGCTTACTCTGTTTATTTTCTACATCTATAAAAAAGAAGTATCTTGCCGCTCCCCTAAATAATTCATTTTAAAAATTGCAACTCTCTAATGATTATTGACCGGATTAACAATTGGTTTACGTTATCAAAACAGTACTTTTTTACATACCGCAACGGCTTTTTTAATCTTTCGTACTTATCGAATTCTCCAGAACTTATTGTAAAAAGCTCTGCGAAAATGCCTTTTATGAAGCATAACGAAGAACGCCAAGTACTTTATGCTGATACTCCCTTTGTTAAAGGCGAATTTTATTATGTAGAATTGGAAGAAGGTTTGTGGATTATGAAGTCTGATATGTTATATAAAAACAATGTATCGTATCAACCTATTTACGACAAATTTCTACCATCTGATTATTACTTTATTTCTATTAATAGTATTGAAAATAAATTAACCGATGATACGTATGAATTTAATAATGTAAAAATTAAAAATCATTCAATTTCCTTTTCAAAGCCCGCTACAGATTTTTTAAATGGCCATTTTAAGGGCGCTACAGAAATTATGTATATTCTGTACTTTAATCAAGAATGGGCTAAAAAGAATATTCTGGAGTCCACTACTGCACCAGATACTGTAAAACAGCTACTAAACGATACGCAAAAAGAATTTTTAAATTACAGCTACGATAAAAAGGCATTTAAAGATTTAATTGAGCAACTTTCAACGGCCTTTAACCATAAGAAAAAGCCTAACGTATTTGAACTAAAAAAGCTCACATATAGCTATTTTAGTGTATTTTTTGACTCAATTGAAAAGGAAGACAATATTAATTCTAATGAATTAAGTCATGGTGACCGCATTAAAATTGGTAAAATTGAGCACTATTTGTCCCAAAACTTATATCATAAATTTCCGGGTATAGATGCGCTAGCTAAAGACCATAAAATTTCACCAACCAGACTTAAAGAGAATTTTAAAATTATGTATGGTTCTTCCATTTTTAAATATTTTCAAACGAATAAAATGCAGCTAGCTGAACAATACGTTAAGAACACTGACCTTAAAATCAAGGATATAGCTGCGAAATTTGGATACGAAAATGTGAGCAAATTTTCCCAAACTTTTCAAAAATGTCAGGGAATACTTCCTTCTGAATACAGAAAATAATCATCAAAATGTCTTATCGGGCTATTTATGTCTTATTGGGGTTCTTTTCTTTTTATGTTTCTATATAGTTTTGGTTTAGAAATAAACCACTAACTAACAACCATTATGACATATTTAAAGACTATATATCTAAGAAGTATAGTATCGTTCTTAATGCTGAACTTTAAGAATTAATCATTGCATTTAAACCTTTCGTTAAACTGTATTAAGTGTAAAAGATTATATTAATGTTACAAAGTGAAGTTATTGAATCGGTACTGTTGGCCGGTGCCGAGTGTGCTTTAGGGGAATTCATAATAAAAGAATTTATTTCGCTTGGCATACCGGTCAAAATACTAATTAGAAATACAGATACTGCCAAAAAATTTACACATTCTAATGTAGAATTTGTGGTCGCGTCTGCTACACAACCCGAACTATTAAAGGGGCACTTTAATAATATTAGTACAATAATTTCTATTCCTAATTTCACCAAAAAAAGGAGTCTTTTTGATCGTTATGTAGACTACCATATGAATTGCAATTTACTAACTGAAGGACGAAAAGAAGGCGTTCAAAATTTTATATATCTGTGCAATTCTAAGTTTGGATTTTTTAAAAGAAACAAAGCTCTCACTCTTCGAAATAACTTTATAGAACAACTAGATAATTCAAAAATTAACTCTACCGTTATTAATATTGACAAAGCAATTAGCAACCACAATAGCCTTTTAAGACTAAAAAGCAAAAACGTTACCGTTGACCATACCGAAATAAAAAAACTTGCCATGGATTGTGTTAACGCCGTGATAAAAAACACTTCTGTAGTAGCCTAAATTATTTTGCTTCGGGTTCAGTCAGTTCCGTAATTGGAGTAAGTTTAATGTATTTAAAAGCAACAGCACTACCTTCCGCCTGTATCGCAATTTGACCTTTTGATGCGGTAGCATTGTAGCCATAGTTTACCAAATCGTTATTTACCCAAACTTTTACTTTATCATTTAAGCACTCTATTTTCATGGTATTCCACTCCCCTTTTGGATTTTCAGAACCATTAGTAAGGTTTAGTATTCTTCTTTTTTTACCTTCGGTTATCCCCCATTCAGACATTTGCCCGCGACGATTTACCATATCATCTACTTCAATATTTTCTACAATACACCAAAAATCGCCTGCATTTTGATATTCCATTTGAACTTCAATTGATTTTGGAAACATTTTATATAACGCTCTAGGTGTTGATGCATGCACTAATACCCCACAATTACCAGGTTTTCCAGTAAAACGATACATCACCTCTAGCCTATAATTTTCATATGATTTGTCCGTAATTAAATGCCCTCGTGGTGTTCCTAAACTAACAAGGTTTCCTTCCTCAATTACAAACGGATTTACAGGATTTGCCACGGTATCGTTAGCAGGTACATCTACATGCCATCCTTTTAAATCTTTTCCGTTGAACAGATTTTTAGTCTTATTACGATCACATGATGAAATTAATAAAACGACTAAAAGTAATGCAATGCTATTTTTCATAAGAATTTTTTAAGGTCACGAATATAAAATATTAACGCATAACCATTGATTGATTAAAACTTTATTCCCAAAGCTTCAAATAAATGACTCATGGTCCATGCAGGACCTATCATTAAAAACTGTACATCTTTTAAAAATGATGGTTTTTTACCTTCATGATTGTGCCCAATAAACTGAAGTATCCATGCAACAGCAAAAATTCCAAGCATTACAGCCCATAATGGTGCAATATCAAACAATTGTATTTGATAAATTCCAAAAAGTACCAATCCCGAAAAAATAAGCATTCCAATAAATAATGGAATAGATAAACGCAAGTAATACACTAAACCTAAAAGTATTACAACAGTACCTACATGTGAATATGGTAGTAGTGCATTTGGTAATATTCCTTGAAATAAGTTTACGATAGGTATACTTGCCAATAATCCTATTAAACTAAAGAAAATGGCAGGTACGCAAAAGTAATGTATTAGTTTATTAAATTTTGTTTGGTGACTTTCTCCATATTGACTCAATAAATCATCGATTTTTCGCATGGCTTAAAATTTAATGCGCCCTACTTTTATACTAATATTAGGACCGCTTACCTTATAATATTAGTAAATGTTTACTGAAATAACAAAAACCCCTATTTTTCTTGGGTAACCAGCTTATCGTTTTTCCAAATGCCTTTGGTAACTACAGGTCCTTTTTTACCATAAAAAGAGCCTTGTCCATTACGTTTGTCATTTTTCCAATGACCTACATATTTATCACCATTTGGCCAATAGTAGCTACCTGCTCCACTTCTTTGATCATTTTGATAACTACCTTCGTAATACTCGCCGTCTTTCCAATAAAAAACGCCTTCTCCATGCCGCTGATTATCTTTCCATTCTCCTTCGTATCTACTTCCAGAATCTAGTAGTGCAATACCATAACCATTTGCTTTTTGGTTAGTTACGCTGCCAACATAATGTATATGATTCCCTTTTTTACTTTTAAAGGTAAGGTAAGCTCCAATTGATTTTTGATTTAATCGTTTGCGCATACTGTTTAACTCAACTCTAGCTTTTTTTAACGCAAAACTTATAGAGTCTATTTTACGGGTAAAAGTAGCTGAAGATTTTGCTAAAGAAGCAGATAGAGTATCTTTTACAGCAGTAGTGTCTCTAGCCTTAGACGAGGTTAAATGGGTACCCATTTCTTGCAATTTATGGGTCAAGGCAATTTTAAGCTGTAATTCTTTATTAAACTGTGCTTTATTTGATAATTGTTCATCGTATACCTCTAACGCCTGATTATATTGTCCTCGCACCAAAAGTGAGTCCGCCTCTAAAATAGCATCTTGTACCGCTACCCTATCCTCCAATTGTGTTTGGGCATTAATACTTTGTTGAAGTTGGTTTTGTGTACGAACTGTTTTGGTAATAAAATACACAGCCGTTAATACGGTTATTGCTAACGATACGTATAAAATGGTTTGTTTGTTTTTCATTATTATAACATTTAATCGTCTAAATGAATTTCAGGAAGTTTATTACGCACTCTTCTAAAATCTGGGGAGAAATATAGGTGGCAACGAATTGCCCAACTCTGCTTATAATTTCCGCCATTGCTTAGCGACTGTCCTTGTGAATACATAGCACCGGCAGCAACTGTTAATCTCGGAGTTAATATATATCCTAAGGTTGTGGTAAGTCTTAAATCTTCCATAGGGCTAGCAACTACTGCTTTTCCACTTTGCATAATAAGCTCCGTTTCTGGGGCGATATAAAAAGTTTTAGGCTTTAGCTTATGGTTATTAAGTGGAATTTTTAAACGTAACATATAACGCCATCGGTTTCTAAATATGTATTTGCTATTATCCTCAAAACCTTGTGTCCAACGATGTTCTATTCGTAAACGATGATATACCATAACTCTAGACAATGGCATAGCAAATTGGTACTGGTGCCAAATACGCCATTCCGGAACTAAATTACGATCTGTGGAATCTTCATCGGTATTAAAATTAAGTCGTAAAACGCCACCTAAACTTGCATTAAACTTTTTAGAATAAATGTATCCAATAGCGTGGCGGTTGTATATCTGCGCTACCTGACCTACAAAAGGAGTATCCTCAGTTTCTTCGAATCTAAAATGTGTTTGGGCAATCCAAAACAAGCGCTTTGCTATACGAATGTTACCGTAAGTATTTATCCAAGTTTTTGTTAGCGGTTCTTTAAAATTAGATTCTTTAGGTAATACCTTTTCGGTATCTTCTTGAGCATGTAAGCAGGAGCAAATACCAAAAGCAAAAACAACCACAATACTCGTAAAAATGTTAGTAAGCTGTTTCATGTTTTAGTGGTCTCCAGTCTTTTTATTGCTAGTAAACAATTCCATAATGATTTTGGGGCCTTGTTCCTTTTTTAATTTGCGCTCTAGTTTATGCGTATCCTTTTCTCGCAATGCCATTATTTTGGTGTACGAAGTTTTTATCTGCCCAATCAGTTCTTTTGCTCTTTTACAGTTCAAGTCGTTTTGACTTTGCTGTAAAAAATGAGGAACCAGTATTTTGATATAGGCATTTGTGATGTGTTTTTTTACTTCTTCGTTCATTAAAGTGGCAGTAAAGGGGTTCCAAACCCTGTCTAGATATTTCTGTTGAACAGAATCCACTTGAAACGGTAAATGGGCAATAGATGATGCTAAGTTTTGATACGTTTTATTACAATTTAAAATAACTTTTGCCTCTTCTAATTTATTGGTATCATCACCTAAAGCAGCGTAAGCACTCAATTGTTTTTTAGATGCCGTTTTAATTGCCGATAATGCCAGCGCATATTTTTTATCAATTTCAACGGTTGTGGAATCTATGTATTTTGATATTGCATTGTTTTGTGAAATTAACTGCTCTTCAATAGCAATTAATTCTTGCTGACGTTGTTCTCTGGTTACTTTTTGTAATACAATTTCTTGAACATGAAGTAAACTTTTTTCAGCGTATGCTATTACTTCAGCAATTTGCGATAAGCTAAGGTTATCATCAAAATTGTTTAGTGCTGCATTTGGTAATTTAAAAGTTTGTATGCTGTTTGCATCCGTTAAGTCATTGGCAACTGTAATTTCTGTACTTGGTTTTTGTCCTTGCCAAATATTTTCCAGTATTGCAGTTCTTGGAACAAATTCAAATATGTCTTCCTGGTAATACGCAACCAATTTTTCTAAAGGATTTACCAATTGATTGGTAATAGTATCTACAACATTATACAGGTAGAAGGACTCCGAATCGGATAGCTTTAAAATGTTTAACTGGGTGTTGGTCAACAAGTCTGCACTAATAGATTTGGCAGAAGCAAAACGCCTAGATATTTCATTTATACGAATTGTTTCTATAGAATCTAAAGGATAGTACGGCACTTTTACATTGAACTCTGGTAAAAAATGAGATTCCCCTATTTTGGAAAGTATTCCGTCAATTTTATTGTAATATTTTACATTTTGAGCCAATAACTGCTCTATGCCTCCGTGGTAAACACTCTCATTACCTTTTAAAGTTAATTGTAACGCAATGGACTTTAAAAAACGCTTGTTTAACCGTATTGTTTTTGTGTTTTTATTTTTGGTATTAAATACACTAATGTGCTTACTTTTTACTCCTTTTACTTCAATACTTTTTAGAATGCCGTTGGAAAAAGTCCAATCTTCATTTGCTCCATTAACACTACTTGAAAACAACGACCATTGATCATGTGCAATACCGCTTCTTAAAAAGCGACCAACTAAAGTACTTTCTTCATTTTCAATACTAAAGTCCTTTTGTGGCACTCCTTTGTCAAATGTAATGCTACTTTTAAATGTAGTTTTTTCAACTTCAGAGTCTTTAATTTGATTCACACTGTACAACCACTTACCATCTGGCCTTCCTTCATTGATTTTACCTTTGGCCTCTTCTTGAACTCCATTAATGTTTACACGATATTGATAATCTACCAATTGTGATTTTTTATCACTTTTAAACTCTCCAAATTGAAAAATCCAATTTCCAGAAGGATAGTTATTACTAAAAGTGCCTTGAAATAAAAAAGAAGAATCTTCATGGTTTAGTAACGATTCTAAACTAGAGCGATGCATTTTAAAAGCTCCATTTAAAATGGTATCGCTGTTAACTACAGTGTAATTGTAGTTTGCTCTTCCAGCATATTTTTCGATTTTAAAAGGACCAGAATAATTTTGCGTTTCCTGCCCAAATATCGTACTGGAAAAAAATAAAACAGCCCCTACTAAAAGTAATGTGGTAGAAACATACCTTTTATGGTTCATATAGTGTTCTTTAATTATTCTATTATACGTAAAAAAGTAAAGAATAGATTTCTTGCAAAAGTAATCATGATTTTAAAGTGTTAAAAAATTAACATGGCCACTTTTATACTATATATTAACTAGTTATGAACACTTACCATTGTACTGCTTTAATTTTTATGACTAACATACCAAAATAGAATCGTCAAAAAATTATCTTCGCGCCCATGTTGATGTATTTGGGGTTATTATCGGCTTTATTTTTAGGATTACACAATTTATGTAAAAAGCATGCTGTACGTGAAAACGAAGTGCTTCCGGTGCTTTTAGGAACTACAACGGCAGGATTTTTATTGCTATTACCCGTTTTTATAGGATCACAATTTTTTCCAGAATACACTCAAAACTTAGGGTTCTATATTCAACCAATTAACTGGACACAGCATGGCTATATCTTTATAAAATCTGTAATAATGGTATCCTCCTGGTTATTGGCATATCAGGCGTTAAAACATTTGCCTATAACCATTGTAACCCCAATTAGGTCTGCTGGTCCATTTTTTACCTTTATTGGAGCAATATGTATTTACCAAGAGCAGCCTAATTTTTGGCAATGGATTGGTTTCTTTTTAATCATTTTCTCGGTACTCTTATACTCTAAAGTAGGAAAAAAAGAAGGCATAAATTTTAAGCGAAACAAATGGATATTTGCAATTATAGGAGCCACGTTTTTAGGAGCTTCAAGTGGTTTATATGACAAATTTCTGATTCAATATCAGCAGTTTAACCCACAAACGTTACAGTTTTGGTTTTGCTTATATACGGTAGTGATTCTTTTGATTATTTTGTTGATTATTTGGTTTCCAAAGATTGAAAAACGAAAATCATTTATTTGGCGTTGGAGTATTCCGGCTGTAGGTGTCTTGCTCCAAACTGCAGATTATTTTTATTTTAAAGCTTTACAAGATCCTGAGGCACTAATTATGCTTTTATCAGCTATAAAAAGAAGTCAAATACTTATTGCGGTGGTGATTGGTGGGTTACTATTTAAAGAAAAAAACAAGCGTAAAAAGCTTATTCCTTTATTAGGAATAATGCTTGGTGTGGGTTTAATACTTTATTCTTAGGCTATTCTAAGACATTTGTTTTAATAAAAGCCGTTAGAATTTCCGCAGATACTTCATGATCCTTTACTTTTGGATGCCCTAAACCTTTTTTATCAATGTACGGAGCGGAAGTCATATATACATTCTTAGAAAAATGAGCAACCACTTTTTCAACGCGTGCTGGCCACACAGATTCTTGCTTTGTGATGTCCATGTTACCTAAATAACATACAATTTTCACATTTGGATAATGTCCTTTAATTTTTTCAATAAAAGCGACGTAGGCATCAATGTAATCTTGTTCCGAGGGTTTTTTATTGCCAAACCTCCTTTTATATTCAGCATTGTCTGGCAAATTAACAATCCATGAATCGTTTTGAAGTATATTAATGATAACGATGTCTGGTTGATTTTTAGCAAAATCCCACTTCAAGTTCTTGTCAAAAGGATTGACCAAATCGTACATTTCTGGCATAATCATATTAAACCAACTAACCATTAAACCTATTCCGCTACGAGCAATACAGGCATATTCTGCGTTTAACTTTCGCGCTGTTAGTGCTGCATAAGAATTATAATTGTTGGTGACTTTTCCTGAAAGTTCATCCGCGCCTGTATAATCCTCATTGCCATGACCAACAGTTATTGAATTTCCATAAAATTCAATAAACAATGGTTTTTTTATGATAGGATACGTTTTACCTCCTTCTATAGTAAACTTGTAAAACAAACTCTTACCATCGGTCCATTGATTTCGTTTCGTCAAAGCTATCTTATGCTTTGAATTACTAAGATTTTTCGCTAAAATATACTCTCTTTTTCCTTTTTCTAATTGAATATATTTCACAAAATCCCCATCAATAAATACATTAAAGTAATTTGTGCCATTTTCATCCGCTATTGTAGTTTTTACAGAAGTCCCTTTAAATTCCAATGTTATACTAGAACCTGACCAATAAATTTCTGTAGCATTTTGTATATCATTTTTAAAAACCCTTCCTTCATAGTATACATCTTTATGATTGTGCGCAATTTCTAATGATGCTTGTTGATTTGCACCGTAATTGGGTTTGTTTTTTGAAACACTACATGAAACAAAGCCACCTAATAAGAATAAGATAATAACTTTAGAAAGATTCATAATACTTCTTTTTGTAAACCTATAACAATAAGGGCATTATATTGTTATAGTATTCTAATTTAAATAACAAATGTTTATTCTAAATTAAAATAGCCAAATTTGTATTGATTTAAATGAAACAAGACGACGACATTTTATATAAACTATACAAACCGTTTGGAGTATTAAGTCAGTTTATATCTAATACCGCCAAAGAAAAACGTAAAAAACAATTTTTAGGGGAGTTGTATGATTTTCCAGAAGGAATTATGCCCGTTGGCAGATTAGATGAAAAGTCTGAAGGTTTATTGTTTCTTACCAATAATGGTAAACTAAGTGATACTATTAATAGGGCTGGAATTGAAAAAGAATATTATGCACAATTGGATGGCGCAATAACTAATGACGCTATTTTTCAACTTGAAAAGGGTGTGGAGATTGGTGTTTTTGGAAAAAAGTATGTTACAAAACCTTGTAGAGTTAATAGGTTGAAAGAAGAACCAGACTTACCCCTACCCGATTCAAAAATACGGTTGAATAGGCACAGGCCAAATTCATGGATTAGCATTACCATAACCGAAGGCAAATTTAGACAGGTACGAAAAATGACAGCTGCGGTGGGTTTTCCAACATTGCGATTGGTTCGTGTACGAGTAGGAAATATTTGTTTAAACGATTTGCAACCTGGCATGGTAATGAAAATTACCTATAATCCGGTATCATCACCTCGTAAATCTTGATTATCAATATTCTCATCATAATCTTCAAAGGTAAAGCGCTCCATTGCTTTTGTTAAGCGAGTACCAATTTTAACAAGATAAATAGTATCATCAGTACGAACCTCTACAGTTTCAACTACTTCATTTTTGCTATTTCTAAAAGAAATAATGTCATCATCATCATATCCATCTGGAAATTTTTCTACCAGCAGGTTTAATATTTTATTATTTAACTTCTGATAATCAACAATTACTCGATTCATATTTTCTTACATGTTTAATAAATAGGCAAATATTAGTGGAGCAACAATTGTCGCATCACTTTCTATTATAAACTTTGGGGTATTAATATCTAGTTTCCCCCATGTGATTTTTTCATTAGGAACGGCTCCAGAATATGAACCATAACTGGTTGTAGAATCACTAATCTGGCAAAAATAACTCCAAAAAGGCGTATTCGTTCTTTCCATATCTTGATACAACATTGGTACAACACATATAGGAAAATCTCCTGCAATACCACCACCTATTTGAAAAAAACCAATTCCGTTCTCAGAATTTTCCGTGTACCAGTTTGCCAAAAAGGTCATATACTCTATTCCAGATTTTACGGTACTTGATTTAAGTTCTCCTTTAAGAACATAACTGGCAAAAATATTTCCCATTGTACTATCTTCCCAACCGGGAACTACCATAGGCAAATTCTTTTCTGCAGCAGCATACATCCACGAATCTTTCAAATCTATTTGGTAATACTCTTCTAAAACTCCTGAAAGCAACATTTTATACATAAACTCATGAGGAAGGTAACGTTCACCTCTATTGTCAGCCTCTTTCCATATTTTATAAATATGTTGTTGTAATCTTCTAAAAGCTTCTTCCTCTGGAATGCAAGTATCAGTAACTCTATTAAGTCCGTTTTCAAGTAAATCCCATTCTTGCTGAGGTGTTAAATCTCTATAATTAGGAACACGTTTGTAATACGAGTGCGCAACCAGATTCATAATATCCTCCTCAAGGTTAGCTCCTGTACAAGAAATAATTTGAACTTTATTTTGTCTTATCATTTCAGCGAATATTTTCCCTAATTCGGCAGTACTCATAGCCCCCGCTAAAGAAACTAGCATTTTGGCTCCTTTGTTTATCTGATGTTCATAAGCTTTAGCGGCATCAACAACCGTTGCCGCATTAAAATGTAAATAATACTTTTCTATAAAGTTAGAAATAGAACCTTTATTACTCATCATCATTAAATTTTTTGGTTGTTTTATGAGGAAGTACAGGGCTATAATCGTTATCAAAAGTCCCCTTTAAATACCCCCTTTTAAATTTATAACTCAGCATTTTATAATACAATTTTGCTGCTAAAAAATTGGAAGATTTATCATTTTCGTTTGGGCAAAGCTCAACAATGTCAAAACCTACAACATTTTTTTCTTCAAAAACCTTTTTTAAAAAAGACAAGGTTTCATACCAAAACAATCCTCCAGGTTCTGGTGTTCCTGTACTTGGTAAAATAGAAGGGTCTAAAGCATCTAAATCAAAAGTTATGAAAACATTTTCCGTCATTAAGTCTATGGCTGAGTCAACCCAAGAATCATCTTCCACCATATCATGGGCAAAAAACGTTTTGTTTTGATCCATCACAGTTTTTTCAATGGCATCCATTGAACGTATCCCAACCTGAATCAAATTTGTTGTTGAACTAGCTTCATAAGCTGCACAAGCATGGTTAAAAGAAGAACCTTGATAAGAAGCTCTTAAATCCGCATGAGCATCTATGTGAAGAACGGTTAAATTGTTATAACATTCGTTAAACGCTCTTATTGAACCAATTGAAATAGAATGTTCTCCACCTACTAAAGTAACAAACTTATTACGTTTTATATATTTTTTGGTTATTTCATGAACAGTATTAATTACTGACTCTGGTGTTGCACTTTCTGCAATTGGATTGGTTAAATAGACACCATGTTTATAAACTTCTGAGTTGGTTTCTATGTCATAAAGTTCCATGTTTTCCGACGCCTCCAAAAATGCATCTGGACCTTTATCTGCCCCTTTTTGCCAAGTGCTTGTTCCGTCAAATGGAACTGGTATTAGTACAATTTTTGCTTTTTCCAGCTTGGAGTATTCTTCTGGAATACCTGCGTAGGTTCTAGTTTTCATAGCCTAAAATTTTAAGTAATTCTTCACTTTTTTGCTGTTCACTAAATAACTCAGTTATTACATTCCCGTTTTCGTCTATATTTATTAAAATATGTTTAGGATTTGGTATTAAGCAGTGCTGAAGCCCTCCATAACCTCCTATTGTTTCTTGGTAAGCGCCTATATTAAAAAAACCAATGTACAATGGCTTATTTTGATTGTATTTAGGTAAATAAATAGCGTTTATATGTTGCTCGCTATTATAGTAATCATCACTATCACATGTTAAACCTCCAAGTAAAACTCTTTCATAAGTATCATTCCAACGGTTAACTGGAAGCATTACAAAGCGTTTATTTATTGCCCAAGTATCTGGTAAGGTTGTAATAAATGATGAGTTAATCATGTTCCACTTTTCCCTATCATTCTGTTGCTTTTGATAAAGTACTTCATATACTGCTCCACCACTTTCTCCAACAGTGTAACTTCCAAATTCAGTAAAAATATTAGGTACGTCAACGCCTTCTTCGGTACATGTTATTTTAATTTGATTTATGATTTCTTCAACCATATATTCATAATCAAAATTAAATCCTAAAGAATTTTTAACAGGAAATCCACCTCCAATATTTAGGCTATTTAAAGTAGGACATACCTTTTTTAAACTTACATATACCTTTAAACATTTCTGAAGTTCATTCCAGTAATAAGCATTATCCTTTATTCCTGTGTTTATAAAAAAATGCAACATTTTAAGGGTAACTTTACTGTTTTCCTTTATTTGTTTGTTATAAAAAGGTAGTATATTTTTATATCCAATACCGAGACGAGAGGTGTAAAACTCAAATTTTGGTTCTTCCTCAGAAGCAATACGAATACCTATATCATATGAAGAAATAATTTTACTTGATAATAAATTTATTTCTTCATAATTGTCTATTATGGGAATGCAGTTTTTATGACCGCTATTAATTAATTCTGTGATTTTAGTAATGTATTCGTCTCTTTTAAAACCATTACTTATTATATAAGTTTCGTCTGATATTTTCCCTTCCCTTTTTAAATTGGTAACAATGTCAATATCAAACGCCGAAGAGGTTTCAATATGGACATCGTTTTTTAGCGCTTCGTTTAAAACGTATTTAAAATGAGAACTTTTAGTACAGTAACAATAATAATATTTAGCATTATAATTGTTTTTCTCAAATGCACTTTTAAACCAATTTTTTACCTTATGTATGTTTTTGCTAATTTGTGGTAAGTAGGTAAATTTTAGCGGAGAACCATACTTTTCTACAAGTTCCATTACGTTAATGTTATGAAAACGCAGATAATCTTCTTCAAGGGAAAATTCCTCCTGTGGAAAATCAAAAGTTTGATTAATTAAATCAATATATTTAGTATTCATTTATAACTCAATTAGTTGTAAACATTAAAAACTAGAAAGGACGAAATGTCTCTAATTAGGTAATAATGGCAACTATTAAATCATAATTTGAAATGGCACTTTTAAAAAAAAGTGTTGATATAAAAACGTAGATGTAAGTTTATATACGGAAGTTAGCTCTAAATTTCGGTTACTCAATCGTTGAGCTGCTTTTGAATATGACTTCCTAATTTTCAAAAGCCCGAATTTATAAACAGGTTTCAATTTGTTCAGCTAAAAGCTATTTTATGAAAAGCTTTTCAATTACAAATGAAATACATTTTTTTTAAAAACCGAGGATAAAATTATTTTTTTTAATAAAGAGTATTTTATGAAACATAAAGGATTGTTTTATATTTTTTTAATTTCGTTTTTTATTTCGCTTGTTATAATTTTTATCTCCCTTAGTTTTCGCTTTTTTATACTTTTTACCCACTGTTCTTCTGTAAGAGCCTCCCTGATTTGTCTTTTTATTTTTTTCTTTTTTCTCATGGAAACTTGCCCCTCTATTTTCGTCCCTTAATTCTTTAGCTAGGTTATTACTTTCCATTATTCTTGGACGTTCTTCTGGAATAAGTTGGTCGGAGATTTCTACCTCACTAGGGAATTCAATTTCAGGGATACTCATTTTCATGAGCGACTCTATAGCTTCTTTTGCCTCAGTTTCCTTCTCTGTATAAAACAAAAGCGAAGAACCTTGCTCCTCTGCCCTACCCGTACGTCCAATACGATGCATGTAGTTTTCAGGAAACGATGGAGTATCAAAATTTACAGCATGAGATATTTTATCTAAATCTAAACCACGAGCCATAACATCTGTGGTTACTAAAATTCGATTTTTACCCTCATCAAACTGCCGAATAGAACGTATTCTATAATTCTGAGTTTTATTAGAATGAATAACACATATTTCCTCACTATACAATTCTTCCAAAAGACTGAATAATAAATCTGCATTTTTTTTATTTGAAATAAATACCAGCACTTTTTTATAGGTGTCGGCGTCTTTTATTAAGTGTTTTAGCAAATTTACTTTGGTATGAAAATTTGGAACAGCGTAGCACGATTGTGCTATATTATTTAGTGGTGTACCACTTACAGCCACTGAAACTTTTTTTGTGCCGACGAAAAAATCTTTAATTAAATTTTCGATTTCGTCCGTCATAGTAGCCGAAAACATTATGTTTTGACGTTTTTTTGGTAGCAGTTCAAAAATATTATTAAGTTGAAATCTAAACCCAAGATCTAACATTACATCAACTTCATCAATAACCAATTTTTTAATGAGTTTTAATTGAAGTGCTCCACTTAAAACCAAATCATACAAACGCCCAGGAGTTGCCACAATAATGTCTGCACCTTCAGCGAGTGCCTCTTTTTGACGATTCATGTTCGTACCTCCATAAACACCAATAACTCTATCATTGCGGTACTTCCCAAACTTTTCAATTTCTTCTACCACTTGTAAAACAAGCTCTCGTGTAGGAACTAAAACAAGTACCCTTGGGTGCTTTTCTTTTGAAAAAGGGAGCATTTGAAGAATAGGTAGCATATACGCAAAAGTCTTTCCCGTACCTGTTTGAGCAATACCTATAACATCTTGTCCAGATAATACTGAGGAAAAAGATTTTGCCTGTATTGGAGTAGGTTTTTCAAACCCTAAATCGTTAATAGCATTTCGTAAAGGAGTAGAAATTTTAAATTCTTCAAAAGATTGCATAATACCAATTTTGGCAAAGATAGCTACATTTAAAATGTTAGATTGTTTTAGATAGAAATATAAAACGCTATTTAATAAGTCTGCGAAGTGCAACCCATTGTTTGAGCATATCACGGGAATTACATGCTGGATAACCAAGAACTGAACTACCTGCTGCTACATCACTAACAACTCCAGAACCTGCACCCACCATAGCTCCTGCGTGTATAGTGGTATGGTCATTTATTGAAGCGCTGCCTCCAATAATAACACCATCGCCAAGTGTTACAGAGCCAGCTAAACCACTATTCCCTGCCATTATACAACAACGACCTAAAACAGAATTATGTCCAATTTGTACCAGATTATCAATTTTACAGCCATCACCAAGTTCAGTAGACCCAAATTTACCCCGGTCAATACACGAATTAGCTCCAACTTCAACGGCATTACCTATTACAACATTACCAATGTGCGGTACTTTTACCAAAGATTTTCCATCTTCAGAGGGTCTGTATCCAAACCCGTCTGCGCCAATACTTACGTTACTGTGAAAAATACAATTATTCCCAATTTCAGTTCGTTCCCGTATTACAGTACCAGACCAAATGACTGTTTCAGAGCCAATTTTGGAATCATCAAAAACATTGACGTTTGGATAAATAGTTACATTATCACCTATTTGCACATTTTTTCCAATATAACTGTTTGCCCCTATTGTACAATTCTTGCCCAGTTTAACACTTTCATGAATAACGGCTGAAGAATGAATTTTTTCCTCAAACTCTGGTTTTTCAGGGCTAAAAACATCTAATAACTTAGCCATAGCTAAATCAGCGCTTTTAACTTTTATAATTGCTTTGTTTTCAATTGCTTCTAAATCTATATTATCATTTACAATTACTGCGCAAGCATTGGATTTAGGCCATTTACTTGTATATTTTTTACTACCAATAAATGTTATTTGATTTAAGGTTGCATTATTTAGTTTGTTAAGACCTGTTATGCTTTGGGTAGTGTTGCCTATTAATACCCCTCCTAAAATGGTATTAATTTCTTCAATTGTGAATGAGAACATATGTTTTGGTTGATTTTTAACTTAAAAGATTGGAAAATAGGCAAAATAATCAACTAAAACCTTTTTAAAATCTAATTATAGTTATAAAACGTTAACAAACGCTTGCATATTAACCAGTTATATAGAGGTTATTTTTCTATAGTCCGTAGGAGATTTTTTTAAATGCCTTTTAAAGTACTTAACAAAGTATGAAGCATCATCAAAACCTAATTGATAACCAATTTCGTTAATTTTCAATGATGTAAATGAAAGCAATCGTTGGGCTTCAAGAATAATACGTTCCGAAATTAATTCAGAAGGAGACTTACCGCTAATATTTTTAGTTATTGTGGTCAGCGTTTTGGGTGAAACATGAAGTAAATTAGCATAATCAGATACAGCATATCCAGTATTGTAATACTGTTCAATATGCTCTCTAAATTGTAAGAACTGAAGTTCATACTGATTGGTAAGTGGAAAATTGGAATCAGAATTTACTCTTTGTAAGCGTTCTAAAACAATTAATAACGATTTTAGAAGGTTTCTGATAATATTGGAATGGCCAAACTCTTTATGGTTAGGCAATTCACTCTTAATCATGGAAATATAGTGGTTTGCTATTTTAATAAATGCATTATCTAAACAGCATAGAGGTTTAGATTTATTATTAAAAACGTTATACTTTAAAAAGATATCTACATCTGAATGTAAAAGAAAAATTTCATTAAAGTGGATTAAAATACCCTCGTGTTTAGCGCTATCATCAAAATAATGAATTTGATTTTTAGCAATAAAAAACATAGTATTTTCACTAACTCTATGTTCGTCAAAATCAATATAATGAACACCACCTTTATTAAAAATCCATAAGATTTGATAAAAACTATGGGAGTGTGGTTTAGTGGCATGCGAACCACTTTTGTCTAGATAGCTTCGTAAATCATAAATATCAAATTGCAGCTTTTCTGGATGCTCCTTATGAAGATGATATTGCTGTATTTTCGAAGATTCTTCCAAATTCTATTTTTGTTGATTTTGCAGTAGTTTCTCTGCGGCTTGCAACCCGCTATAAATAGCTCCTTCTAAATATCCCCCATAATGTGGAGAGGTTTCGGTACCTGAAAATAACAATTTACCATCAAAATAAAAACTTGAATATTTAGAATCTCCATATTGCGGACTCATATAAACTGATTTTAAATTAGAACAGGAGGTAAATTTATCGCGAGACCAATCTTTTTCTTCATAAGCTATATAATCTCTGATTTCGCTTCCCAGATATTTTTCTAAGTAATCTAAAATTCGTTCTTTCCGCTGTATAGGACCTATATCTCTAAGACCTTCGTTAACAAAACCCATAAGATGATATGAATTTTCTTCGTAGTTGGAGTGATCATACAATTCTATTACTGGACCTATTTGCCCAATTACTGTTCCAGATAATTGTTTGTTTCTCCAAAAAGGTGAGGTAAAAGAAATTCCCACTTTTATAGCATTACTCATCCAGGTATGAGTTTGCTTCATTAGTGTTTGTAAATCCATTGGTAACTCGGGAGAATATATAAGTATACTTGCCAGTTTAGGTGGAACTGTTATAATAACTTTTTCGGCGGTATATCTTGTTTCATTCGTTTCTAATTCTATTTGGTTTTCTTTTTCAGAGATTGTGGTTACTGTGGTGTTTAAAACGATTTTATTTTTAAAAGACTTTGATAATTCATCAATTAAAGAAAATGAACCGCCAGCAACTCTTAGTGCTGACGGACCATTGGTATCACTTTCAAAATAATGAGCGGGAGCCATAGTACTGTATACTAATACGCTTTTACCTTTTTGGTATTGAGGAAACTTTTGTACTCCAAGGTTTTTTAAATTGCTATTAACTAGTGTATGCGGTTCTTGAAACCAAGTAGCGCCTAAATCAATGTTATTTTTGGTTTTTATACGCCCTCCTATTCTTGATCTACCTTCAAGAAGAAGAATATTGGTTTCACCAGATTCTATAAGTTTATGCGCAGTGGTCAAACCAGATAACCCTGCTCCCACAATGATATATTTTGAATGTATAGTTTTCATTATAGTTATTCCATGATATGTGTTCCATGAACTACAGCTGCACCAGCTCTAAGGGCTGCAGCCACAAAGGTAGCCTCTGCCAATTCCTCCTGAGTTGCGCCAGCATCAACCGCATGTTTTTTATGTATTTCCAAGCAATATGGACATTGGGTCGTCAATGCAACGGCAACTGCCATTAATTCTTTATATTTTTTTGGAATGCTACCTTCCGCTAAAGCCACTTTGTCTAATTCTTGAAAAGCTTTCATCGCAGATTCTGCATTTTTGCCCAATGTACCCAATTTCTTGAGATGATTCATGTTATACATAATCTTCTTTTTTAGTATAAAAAAAGGTCTTTACACCTTGTGATTAAATAATTCGTTTTTACTTTCTTTAGTTTCGTCCTGCCATTACACCACCATCGGTATCCCAAATAGCTCCAGTAACCCATGATGCTTTATTAGACAATAAGTACGAAATAGTATCAGCAACATCCTGTGCTTTACCATTTCTTCCAATTGGATGGAATGAGTGAAAGTTTTGCAAGGCATCATTAGCTTCTTGCTTTCCTCCAAAAACGCTTTCGTATACAGGTGTTTCAACAACTGCAGGAGAAACCGCATTTACACGTATTTTTTGGTCTGCAAGTTCCATAGCTAAGTGTTGTGTAAGACTATGTAATCCTGCCTTTTGCATTGAATATGCAGAAGAAGGCGTTGCTTTTACAGCTTGCTTTGCCCACATAGAACCAACATTAACAATAGCTCCACCATTAGTATCAGCCATTTTTCTAGCTGCTGCTTGTGTAATAAAAAAGAAACCACGGTTTAAATTTAAGTATGAATCATAATCCGCTTCTGTGTGATCTAAAAAAGATTTAGGACCAAAAATACCAGAAGCATTTACCAAATAGTCTAGATTGTCTAATCCAGAAATAGTTTTGTTTAAAGTAGCAACCTCCTCTGAGTTTGTAATATCTACTTTGTGTGTAACTATATTTTGATTTGTTTCTTGTTTAAAGGCATCCAATTTTGCTGAATTTGTACCAACAACGTGTACCTCTACTCCTTCGTTTAATAGGTTTTCGGCTGTTGCTTTTCCAATTCCACTACTTCCTCCTATAATTAAAGCTCTTTTTTTCATTGTATATATTTTAATAATTATACAGCAAAATTATAACGAGCTATACCACTTATCACTGCTATAAATAGAGAATGAATGGTAATTTTGGGAAACGGGCTGTTTTAAACAATGATTAAAAGATAAAATATGTGCTTAGCACCAATACGGTAATTAAGCTCCCTGCAAGTAATGCATACTTCCAAGGTGTTATATTAACTTGGTCCGTTGTCATTGGCTGATAGGCTTCTTTTCTAGGGTTAAAATAACCTATTAACAGCATTATTCCGATGTTCAATACAAAAAGAATAGCCATTACATGTAAAAAATGAGGATATGCTTCTGCTTCAATTACACTTAAAAGTTTAGTATCAGTAATGTTCTCCAGCTTAGCCTTGTCTAGAGCTTTTGCTACAAAATATGGTTTTAATGCAAACTGACTAATAGAATACAAAACAACTCCAGAAATTACACCAACCTTTGCGGCAATTGCAGGAACTTTTTTAGTAAAAAAACCTATTACAATTACAGTTAGTATTGGAATGCTATAGCAACCATTGGCCTCCTGTAGCCATGCAAATAATCCTTTTGGTGCATTAGCAATTAAGGGAGCTACACACATTCCTAAAATTCCTAAAACCAAACCAAATATTTTGCCTGCTCTCACAATTTCTTTTTCAGAGGCACTTTTCTTAAAATATTGTTGATACAGATCAAAACCAAATAAGGTCGCACTACTGTTTAATAAACTATTAAAAGAACTTAGCACCGCTCCAAATAAAACAGCGGCAAAAAAGCCCATAAAAGCAGAAGGTAAAACTGTTCTTACCAATTGCGGATATGCCTGATCAGGGTTTTCTAAATTACCATTAAAAACATGCCATGCAATTATACCAGGTAATACCACTATAATGGGGATTAAAAACTTAACAAGAGCGGCCAAAATCATTCCTTTTTGTCCTTCTTTTAAGTTTTTAGCGCCAAATACACGTTGTAAAATAGCCTGATTGGTTCCCCAATAAAACATTTGAACTAACATCATTCCAGTAAAAATTGTACCAAAAGGAATAGAAGCGTCTACTTCTCCTTTAACATTAAATTTTTCAGGGTTACTCTCCCATAATGTTGATATACCTGCTGATATACTACCATCTCCAATTAATAATAAACCAAAAACAGGAATTAACAAACCACCAATAAGTAATCCAATAGCATTAATTAAATCGGATACCGCAACGGCCTTTAATCCTCCAAAAATGGCATAAATAATTCCAATAGTTCCAATGCTCCATACACACAACCAAATAGTAGTGTTATGTGACATGCCCAATACTTCTGGTAAATTAAACATAGTACTAAAGGCTAATGAACCCGAGTACAATACAGATGGCAGAATTACAACAACATAACCAGATAAAAATAAAGTGGTGAGAATGGCTTTAGTTTGATGATCAAACCTATTTTCTACAAATTGTGGTATTGTGGTAATACCCCCACGCATATATCGCGGTAGTAAAAACACAGCTGTTACAATCATGGCGATTGCAGCTAACGTTTCCCATGCCATTACTAAAACTCCCTCCGTAAATGCTTGCCCGTTAAGACCAACTATTTGCTCCGCAGAAAGATTGGTAAGCAATAATGAACCTGCAATGGTAACAGCACCAAGACTTCGCCCTCCAAGAAAATATCCATCAGCGGATTTTTCATTGGTTTTTCGGGTGGCATACCAGGCAATTACAGCTACTAATAATGTAAAACCAACAAAAGATAAAATAGGTAATAGATCCATGTAATTACTTTTTTAATTGAATTAATCCACTAGATGGTACGGATAGTGAAAGTATCCCTTTTTTAATATAAATATTTTTTTTAGAAACTATTTCACCCAAACAATTGAATACAGTACACTCATAATCTCCAAAATCTGAGTGACAATTAACCACTAACTGTGAATTTGTGGTAGCATTTAAAAAGTCCATTTTAGTATACTGTTGCTTGATGTCTGCAATTACAGCATCATGAATTCCAACTATAATTTGATTTTCATCGGAAGCACTTTGAATATTATAATTTGATAATGGATTACAAGGAATAAAATAACCTTCAGTAAAAATTGTTTTATTAGCGTTCCAATATTGGGTATAAAAAGCAATCATTTTTTTTTCTTCCTCAGAAGCTTTCGTTAAAAAAATGGAAAGTTGCGGAACTCCAAATAATGTATTTATGAGTTGTAATGCTGCTAGTTCAACGGGCTCATTTTTGTGCCAGGTAACCATATCAGAATGTACAGCAGTATTTCCACTCAACAATTTTAAATCAGCGATTCTAATTCTATTCATGGTAGCATCTCCTGGGCAGTCAAAAGCGCGAAACATATTACCATATTTACGCATTGCAGGTCCAGTGTATTTTTGTCGGAATTCAATAAAAATATCGGGGTTTACTTTACTAACGGCTGTAATTACATCTGTTAATAACCTATCCACAGCGGTGTTTATTGAAGCATAATCTCTACCATTCTCTTTATAAAGCGGAGTATCTGGATATCGTTTAAAGTCGTCAATAAAATCCAGTTTAAATCCATCTAAATTCCATTCTCTTACTGCATTGGTATAAATATTTATTAAGTGGTCTCTAACCTCTGGGTATCGAGGATCAAAAACTGGTGCCCACCTATGATCTTCAGTTAAAAATTTACCTTTAAACTTTTTATACGCTTTGGATTTTTTTCCACAAAAAGGAACCGAATACCACAGAGCTACTTTCATTCCGGTATCATGTACCTTGGAGACATAGTCTTGTATATTAGGTATTCGGTCAGGTTGCCAATCACCAGTATAATCGTACCCCCTATTATTGTCATTTGTTTGCCAACCATCATCTATTATAACAGTTCTATATCCCATTTCATAAGCCAATTTACACTCCTGTAAAAGCAGGTCGCAATCTAAATCTTGATGAAATTGATACCATGTAGAATACAATGGCGTTTTAGCTATTTCAGGAACAGTTACGGGCTTTAAGTTTTCAAAAGTTTCCCACCATTTAGATACATCTTTTAAACTTTCTGAAAAGTGTATTGGTCTGTAATCCAACCGCAATTGCGCGTTAAAATTTTTAATTGAATAGTGTTGTTCTGTAAAAAAAGTAATGTGGCAATAAAAATGATTGTCTTCTTCTCGAAGACGAGCATTCATTTCTAATTTGTTTATTGCATTGGAGCATGCAAAGGTTAGTACATTATTATCCGTATGTCCAAACAGGTTAATTACTGGGGAATCTATTGAAATTCTAGATTCCATATGATCCAATTCCCAGTCAGCCTGAATACGTTTATTAAAATCGGTTGTGGGCTTCCAAACTCCTTTTACGTTTACTGCAGGTATTTTCCATTCCAGCGTTATTGGTGTTGGTTGTGTGCTTTCTTTAAAACTTAGTTTAAAATCATATATACCAACACCATTGTTTTCGTTTACCTTGGTAATAGAGCAATGTTGAGTGTTTTGGGCTCCATTAATAGTAAAATCTTCTGTTTGTTTCATTTTTAAATCAATCAAATTAATGCTATGATAGTCTATGCTACTTTTCAAATATATGATAATTGCCCAAATAAAAAAACAAATCTACCTTACAACGAATTTCTTAGGATTAAATGAGATGGAACTATTTGTTGAGTTTCCTTTTTAAACTTAACATGATTAGCCGCCATTATGGCCATTTGCTTAAAATCAGAGGAAATTGTGGTGATACCTCCAAAAACAATTTCCTTTACTACATGGTCATTATGTGATAGTATGCCAATATCATCACCAATTGTGTATTTATTTTCCTTAGCATCCCTCAATACTTCCCATAAAAACGTATCACTAATAAAAAAATACAAATTTTCTTTTTCCACAGAATTTTGGGTATATTTTTTTTCTACGCTTGCATTAAGCTTATGTTGACTGCAAAACCTTTCAAAAGCTTTTAAAATTCCTGGAGGGTGATCTGTAGTTTTGTCAAAAAACAAGATAAACTTTTTATACTTAGAAATTTTAGGAAGTAACTCGGTTAATTTAGCATACGTTGACTCCTCAAATTCCTGTGAAATAAAAGAATATTCATTATTTAAAGAGATAAACCTGTCAATAATTAATAACTTATTAGGGGTAATAGTGTGTAGAAGTGGTTGTAATGATGGGTCTGGTATTGGTGCAATGACATACATACCATACTTTCCCTTTACCGTATTAAAAATACTTTTAAAAATTGATATATTACTGTGATGAAAAAAAACATCTATTTGAAATTTACTTCCAAGTTCTTTTCTAAAAGCGTTATAAAATTCTTCTTGAAAACGTTGAAACGAAAATAAAACTAAAGCAATTTTTAGCGTTACTTTGGTTTCATTACTGACGATAAAATATCCTTTTAATTTTTTAGATTCAACAAGCCCACGCTCTTTTAACTCTTCATACGCCTTTACAATGGTTTTACGGGCATAGCCCAAATCACTAACCATTGCATTAATAGAAGGTAGTTTATCTCCAATAACCAAAACCTTAGTATCTATAGATTCCACAACGCCTTGTACAAGCTGTTCGTGTTTAGAAAGGGTATTAATTTTTTGAAGATTTTGTATATTCTCTAGAAGCGACATTACTAGTTGTTAGAATTTAATGAATCGTATTATCGCAAAAAGTAAAGTTAAATTCATATAAAACCAAACTTTATCAAGTAAGTTTTAAGAATATACCTATTACTACTCCTCTGGCGGGTACCCATGTATTTGTTCAAATACTTCATCAAAATTTTGACGTAAATATGTATTTAATTTTTTTTGATAGTCATCCTTTAACCAACTTAAAAAATTATGGGTACTTCTACTTATGCACTTTGCGTAGGTTTGAATTCTGTTATTGATATCTCCACTTAATAATTTGGCTAGAGCAATGGCGTCATATACATCTTCGCTATTTTCTATACACATTTTGGCATGGTGTTCAATGGAACGTTCTAAAACTACCTTAGAAGACTCTCCTTTTGAGGTAGCATCAATATAAGTCTTCTTAATATCAAAAAAGACTTCTTCAGATTTTGAAAACTCGGCTTTAAGTTCCTCTGGCATTTCATGTCTAAAAGTACTCTCAATCTCTTCATCATCTTTTAAGCGATCCATATAGAAATTTGGATTCTTAAAAATGGTTTGCCAATCTAAATCGGCTCCCCAAGGACCAAATCTGTGATAGTTATTACCTAAATCTATAACCGTAAATTTTGATTTGTTATTTAAAATACGAGAACCACGACCTATCATTTGGTAATACAATGTAAGCGATTTTGTAGCTCTGTTTAGTATAATGGTATCAATAGTTGGTTCATCAAACCCTGTAGTTAAAATACTAACTGAAGTTAATATGGCATCCGGAGTTTCTTTAAACCATTTTAATATTTGCGCACGTTGTTTTTTTGTTGCTGAATTATCTAGGTGCATTACAGGTAAACCAGCTTCTTTAAAGGAATAGTATACCTGAATAGAAGTGTTTATTCCGTTATTAAATATTAACGTTTTTTTACCGGCGGAGTGTTTTTTATATGCTTCTACAAGTTTATCCAGCATTACAGAGCTGGTATACAGGTCTTCTGATGATTTTACCGTATAATCTCCATTAGAACCAACTTCTAAGGAGGTTAATCCCATATCGTATTTAAAAACTTCAGCTCTTGCCAAAAATCTATTTTCAATAAGAGATTCAATGCTTTCTCCAGTAATTAACTCATGGTAATTACCGTACATCGGTAAATTTTTGTTTGAACTTAGGGGTGTTGCGGTAACTCCTAAAATAAAAGAGTTACTAAAAAATTTAAATAATTTATTGAATGAGTTGTAGTGTGCTTCATCAATAATCACCAATCCAACATCGGAAATGTCTAATTTGTCATCATTTAAACGATTATTTAGTGTCTCCACCATGGCAACAAAACAGTCATATTGGTCTTGATCCTCAAGGTTAGCTGTACTGTTAACTATTTTATTGGTAACCCCAAAACTTGTAAGCATTTTTGAAGTTTGATTACATAGCTCAACACGGTGAGTCATTACCAAAACTTTTTTATTGTGCTTCTTTAAGTACTGGCGAACTATTTCTGAAAATATTACGGTTTTTCCACCTCCAGTAGGTAATTGATATAATAGATGATAGTCATCTGCTGCTGTTTCAAATTTGTCAAAAATTTGATTTATAGCTCCTTTTTGATAATTATAAAGTTCCTTACCCGATTTTTCTTCCTGTAATTCTATCTCAAAATCTTCTGTCATACCATAATTTTTCCGAATGCAAAAATATGGTCTTTTAAAGGCTTACAAAGAATAAAAACTAATATTTGTTAAAAAGAACAAATTAATTGTTCAAAGTTGTTTTTTTAAGAAGTTGTTTTTAAAATATTTATAAGATATCAAGATTTCCTTTTCCTTCTCTAATTACAGAAGGCTCTCCATCTGAAAGGTCTATTATGGTTGAAGCTATATTGCCACCATAACCACCATCAATAACAACATCAACTAAATTATCCCATTTTTCATGAATTAATTCGGGGTCTGTTGTGTATTCCAACAACTCATCATCATCACGAATAGATGTGGAAACAATGGGGTTTCCTAATTCTTCCACTATAGTTCTGGCAATTAAATTATCCGGAATACGAATACCAACGGTTTTTTTCTTTTTAAAATCTTTAGGAAGGTTATTATTTCCAGGGAGAATAAAGGTATAAGGTCCAGGGAGCGCTCTTTTAAGTATTTTGAATGTAGCAGTATCTATTTGCCTTACATAATCTGATAAGTTGCTTAAGCTCGGGCAAACAAATGACCAATTGGCCTTAGATAATTTAACACCCTTTATACGGGCAATACGTTCCAATGCCTTAGAATTGGTAATATCGCATCCCAAGCCATAAACAGTATCTGTTGGGTAAATAATTATTCCCCCTTTTTGTAGCACTTGTACAACCCGCTTTATTTCTTTAGGATTTGGATTCTCCTCGTATATTTTTATAAACTCTGCCATATTTACTAAGCCTTAAAACAAATTACGCAATATTTTTTCATGATTACTAACGGACAGCTTTTATTAATTACCTTTGGAGTATTATATTCTCTTAATAACATAGAAATTTAAGTTTAGGTCAGCCGCGCTTTTGTCTGACGCATTGTTGGTATTTTCATACCGATTACAATTTTATGTTTAATAATATCTAGAGAAATAATGAAAATAAATTATAAAGTTGCCGTTATAGGTGGCACAGGAAAGTCAGGAAAATATGTTGTCCAGCAATTATTGAATAAGGGACTTCAGATAAAAGTTCTAGTTCGAAATCCACAAAATTTTACTGTTGATAGTTCTTTGGTTGAAGTAGTTCATGGTAATGTAAGTAATTACAATACTGTTTTAAAATTACTTAGTGGTTGTAATGCTGTTATAAGTACTTTAGGAGCAGGTGTTCCTCCCAGTAAACCCACAATTTTTAGTACCGCGACAAATAATATTGTAACTGCAATGCATGCCTTGCAAATAAAAAAATATGTAGCGGTTACTGGATTAAATGTAGACACAAATTTTGATAAAAAGAGTCCTAAAACCAAATTCTCTACAGATTGGATGTACGCAAATTTTCCTAAGTCCACGGCTGATAGGCAAAAGGAATATGAGCTTTTACAACAAAGTAAATTAGATTGGACACTGGTTCGATTACCTTTAATTGAACTTACCGAAGAGGAAAATGAGGTTGAAATAAGTATGACTGATTGTGTTGGCGAAAAAATAAGTGCTACTAATTTAGCCTTGTTTTTAATTCAGCAATTGGAAGATGCTACTTACATTGGAGAAGCTCCGTTTATATATAACTTATAAAATAAGGACAGGAGTTCAAAAAAATGAGCTCCTGTCTTTTAAGTATCTCAATACGTTGAATTACGAAATCACTTCTAACTTTGCAAAGCGTAATAATAGTTTTTTTATGTCGCCTTTATCAAACTGAATTTCCGCTTTTTTATCACTTCCGACACCTTCTATTTTAATTACTTTACCTCTACCAAATCTGGTATGATTCACTAAAGCTCCAGGAGTTAGATTAGGGTCAATTGTATTTGTGTTTTCTGTGGGAGAAGATAATTCGGGTTTTAGTTTACGCAAACGTTTTAACTGATTTTCACTTGGTTTGCCCACAATTGGAGGCGTTCCCGTCTTTGGTTTGCTTTGACGGAATTTACTTTTATCTACTTCTCCAAAAATATCATTATCTACAAACGATTTAAATTGATAGGTTTTTGTTACTGGAGTAAGGTTTTCAACATATTTTTCGTCAATTTCTTCAATAAATCTACTGGGTTCCGCATCAACAAGCTTACCCCACCGATATCTATTTTGAGTATATGTTAAATAGGCTTGTTTTTCCGCACGCGTAATAGCAACATAAAATAGTCTACGCTCCTCTTCCAACTCGCTTCTGGTATTCATACTCATTGCTGAAGGAAACAAATCTTCCTCCATACCAACGATATATACATGAGGAAACTCCAATCCTTTTGCAGTGTGAATAGTCATTAATGCAACGCGGTCATCATCTCCAGCATCATTATCTAAATCTGTAGCCAAAGCAACATCTTCTAGAAACTCACTAATGTTTCCTGTTGCATCTGCAAGTTCTTTTTGCCCTTCAACGAAATCTTTTATACCATTAAGTAACTCCTCAATGTTTTCCATTTTGGCAATACCTTCTGGAGTACCGTCTTTTTTGTATTCCAGTAAAAGACCTGTTTTTTTGGAAACGTGTTCTGCAAGGGTAAAAGCATCAGCCCCTTCATTCATTATTTGAAAGCTTTTAACCATGGTTATAAAATCATGCAGCTTTCTCTTAGTGCCTGAATTAATTTTTAAATCAATACGGTCAATATTTTCCATAACTTCAAAAACAGAACGCCCATAATGATTTGCAGCTACCACTAATTTATCAACAGTAGTTGCGCCAATACCTCTTGCTGGAAAGTTTATAATACGCTTTAACGCTTCCTCGTCCTTTGGATTAATAACAAGTCGTAAATACGCGAGTACATCTTTAATTTCTTTTCTCTGGTAGAAAGATAATCCTCCATAAATTCTATATGGGATGTCTCTTTTGCGCAAGGCATCTTCAATAGCCCTGGATTGCGAATTGGTACGATAAAGCACTGTAAAATCACCATTAGACAGTTGTTCTTGCATTTTATTTTCAAAAATAGAACCCGCTACAAATCGGCCTTCCTCAGCATCAGTAATACTTCGGTGAATTTTTATTTTTGGTCCATCATCATTATCCGTCCAAACTACTTTTTCTAATTGTTTTGTATTATTGGCTATTACTGAATTTGCAGCATTTACTATATTTCTGGTAGACCTGTAATTTTGTTCTAACCTATACATTACCGCATCTTTATAATCTTTTTGAAAATTTAAAATGTTGCTAATGTTAGCTCCTCTAAAAGAATAAATACTTTGCGCATCATCCCCTACAACACATATATTTTGATATCTATCAGAGAGTGCTTTTACAATAAGGTATTGAGAATGATTGGTATCTTGATACTCATCAACCAAAATATATCTAAATCGGTCTTGATATTTCATTAATACATCAGGAAAACGATTTAAAAGTTCATTTGTTCGTAAAAGCAAGTCATCAAAATCCATAGCTCCAGCCTTAAAGCATCTTTCTACATAATTCTGATATATTTCGCCCATTCTAGGTCTTTTAGCCATGGCATCAGCTTCAACCAAATCTTGGTCATTAAAATAGGCTTTAACTGTAATTAGACTGTTTTTATAAGAGGATATTCTGTTTTGTACTTGTTTGTACTTATAAATGTCCTTATCCAGTCCCATCTCTTTAATAATGGAAGCAATTAAACGTTGAGAATCTTGAGTATCATAAATTGTAAAATTACTTGGAAAACCAAGTTTGTTACCCTCTATTCTAAGCAGTTTGGCAAATACAGAATGAAAAGTACCCATCCAGAGGTTTTTGGTTTCTGAACCACCAACAATGGAAGCAATTCGCATTTTCATCTCACGTGCTGCCTTATTAGTAAAAGTAAGTGCTAGTATGTTAAAAGCATCTACGCCTTGATTCATAAGGTGCGCAATGCGATATGTAAGTACTCTGGTTTTACCAGAACCTGCGCCTGCTATTACCATTAATGCCCCATCTTTATGAATAACGGGTGCTTTTTGGGCTTCATTTAATTCGTTTATAAAACTGCTCAATTCCTAACCTTTTTTAAAGTGTGAATTTAGCCATAAATAAGATGTTGAAACAGCTTGCCTTTTAATAATTATGAACAAATAAATAAAGGTTTATAGAAATAGTAGACATACTATAGAATATCTTTTCAATTTGAATATATTTATACACCTTATTGAGTTAGGGTGTGAAAATTATGGACTAATTAAACACAAATAAATATGAAAAGAATTTTAACAATTTTTGCCTTTATAATGGGTTTATCGCTTGTGGCTCAAGAAAAAATTGGCGAAAAAAATTATGATGCGATTGAAGAAAAAGTAATACAATGGAGAAGGCATTTTCATCAGTATCCAGAACTGAGTAACAGAGAATTTAAAACTGCAGAAAAAATAGCCAAGCATTTAAAAGAATTGGGCATGGAGGTGCAAACGGGAATTGCGCATACTGGTGTAGTTGCACTATTAAAAGGAAATCAACCTGGAAAAGTGGTTGCACTTAGAGCCGATATTGATGCATTACCAGTTACTGAGCGTAACGATTTATCTTTTAAATCTAAAGTTGTTACTGAATTTGGTGGTGAAAATGTTGGCGTTATGCATGCTTGCGGTCATGATACGCATATTGCTATTTTAATGGGAGTTGCGGAAGTATTATCAAAAAATAAAGATAAAATAAAAGGAACTATAAAGTTTATTTTTCAACCAGCAGAAGAAGGTCCACCGGAAGGTGAAGAAGGAGGAGCTTTGCTAATGGTTAAAGAAGGTGTACTTAAAAACCCTGATGTTGATGCTATTTTTGGTTTACATATTAACTCGCAAACACCTGTTGGTGTAATTAGGTACAAATCTGGTGGTACAATGGCGGCAGCACAGAGTTTTACCATAAAAGTAAAAGGTAAACAAAGTCATGGTTCTCAACCATGGTCCGGTGTGGACCCCATTTTAATTAGTGCAAAAATTATTGATGGGTTACAAACCATTATTAGTAGAGAAGCTAATTTAACTAATGAAGCTGCAGTAATAACTGTTGGTAAAATTACAAGTGGTGTCCGTTATAATATAATTCCAGAAAGTGCTGAAATGATTGGTACTATAAGAACTTTAGATTATGGAATGAAAGAACATATAAATAAGCGTATGGAAGAAATGGTATCCGGAATAGCCAAAACATATGGAGGCGAAGCTACTATTGAAATAAAGGAAACCACCGATATTACTTATAATGATCCTGACTTAGTTGTTAAAATGGTGCCTACCATGCAACGTGTTGCAGGGATAGATAATGTACAAACTCAAAAAGCAATTACGGGTGCCGAAGATTTTTCATATTTTCAAAGGGAAGTTCCTGGGTTTTATTTTTTTCTAGGTGGAATGACTCCAGGAAACAAAGTTCCTTACCCGCATCACACACCAGACTTTAAAATTGATGATAGTGGATTACTTTTGGGTGTTAAAACTTTAAGCGAATTAAGCTTA
This sequence comes from uncultured Maribacter sp., assembly GCA_947493885.1. Classification (GTDB taxonomy): domain Bacteria; phylum Bacteroidota; class Bacteroidia; order Flavobacteriales; family Flavobacteriaceae; genus Maribacter_B. Next base: position 376,659 of record CANLTE010000003.1, on the reverse strand, counting down.
GATTTTTTAAATCAGTAATAAAATTTATTAAAAAATACAGTTCAGTTTATGGATTCCGTTTTAGAATTTATCTCTAGCATACAATGGTGGTTTTGGATTATTATAATAATATTTATTGTAGCAATTAGAGATATTTTTTTTCAAAGAGCACACACAATTAGTCATAATTTTCCTGTAGTTGGTCATTTACGCTATTGGTTAGAGAGTATTGGTCCTGAGATGAGACAATACTTTGTAGCTAATAACAGAGAGGAGCTTCCTTTTAATAGAATTGAACGCGGATGGATTTATGCTTCTGCTAAAAATGAAAATAATTATGAAGGCTTTGGTACTGATAGAGATATTTATGCACATCAGCACGTTTTTATAAAAAATCAGATGATGGCGTATAAGGTTTTGGAGAACCATCCAAACGCTATAGATAAAACCTTTTTACCATGTGCTAAGATTATTGGAGAATATAATAAAAGAAAAAAGCCATACAGACCAGCTTCTGTTATAAATGTTTCTGCCATGAGCTTTGGTTCATTGTCAGCAGCCGCGGTTGAGGCTTTAAACAAGGGAGTTGAAAAGGCATCGGCATACCACAATACGGGAGAAGGAGGTCTTTCTCCCTATCACAAAAATGGTGGTGATGTGGTTTTTCATTTCGGAACAGGATATTTCGGTGTACGTAGTAAGGAAGGTAATTTTTCTATGGAAAAATTAAAAATTTTGGTTGATGAAAATCCATGTATAAAGGCTGTTGAAATTAAACTGTCACAAGGGGCAAAACCGGGTAAAGGAGGAGTGCTACCTGGGGCAAAAATTACTCCAGAAATAGCTAAGATAAGAGGTGTTGAGGTAGGTAAAGATGTTTTATCTCCATCTACACACAAAGCTTTTAGTTCTATTCCTGAATTAATGCAATTAATTGAGGACATTGCAGAACAAACGGGACTTCCAGTGGGTATAAAAGGTGCCGTTGGAAAGTTAGATCAATGGAAGGAATTAGCAGAGTTAATGATTAAAACTGGAAAAGGCCCCGACTTTATTACTGTTGATGGTGGCGAAGGAGGAACAGGAGCTGCACCTCCGAGTTTTGCAGACCATGTTTCTTTACCTTGGGTATACGGTTTTTCTAGTTTGTATAAAGTTTTTTTAGATAAACAATTAACGGATAGAATTGTTTTTATAGGCAGTGGTAAACTGGGTTTTCCAGCTAAGGCTGCAATGGCTTTTGCTATGGGTGTAGACTGCATAAATGTAGCTCGCGAGGCAATGATGAGTATAGGTTGTATTCAAGCGCAAATATGCCATACTAACAGATGTCCTGCTGGAATAGCTACGCAAAGTAAGTGGTTACAAAAAGGGATAGATGTGCCGCTAAAAGCTGATAGACTTGCACAGTATTTTAAGACCTTTAGAAAAGAGTTCTTAGAAATTACCCATGCTGCGGGTTACGAACATCCATGTGAATTTACTATGGAAGACGTTCAAGTAAATGTAGATGATTCTAAGCTGAACAAAAGCTTAGCATCTACTTATGGATATCATAAGGCTGAGGTAGCGTTTTCTGATGTTCATAAACTACATGAATGTGAATATTTAGGAGGAAATACTAATAAAGATAGCTAGTTTATAATTTGCTATTATCTTTGTCATCATATAAATACCAGTATAATATGAATAGAAATTACGTATTACTTTTTGTTTTGCTCGTAGCTTTTGGAAGTTTACAAGGGCAATCAAGAAGAGACCTTTTAGAAGAAGTAGAACGCCTACGAACAGCATTGGACACTACAACCACTCAGTTGGCTGAGGTAAGAAAAAAAGCAAGTTTAAGTTCTGCTAAAGCCGAATCTTATGAATCTCAGGTCTTAGAATTGCAAAATGCAAATGCAACCTTATTAAAAAGTTTAAACAATTTTGCTCAAGTTTCTAATAAGAATTCTGAAAACGTAAATAAAGCTTTGGCTCAATTGGAAGAAAAAGAGAGTCAATTAAAACTTATAAATGATGGTATTAGTATAAACGATTCTACAGCAGTAGTTTTACTTACCAGAGCAAAGCAAGTTTTAGGTGATGATGCCAAAATAAAAGTAGATGGGGGTACAGTAATACTTTCCAATAGTTTAACTACTGTTTTTGGAAATGATACAGGTAATACCATTTCTGAAACAGGAATTACATGGCTTGAAAAAGTAGCGAATGTATTAAAAGCTAACCCTAAAATGGGGATTACCGTTGAAGGACTTAGTATGACTGGTGAGTTTCATGTTTCTAACCAACAAGCAGCCGCTATTTCTTCAGCTCTGTTACAACAGTTTAAAATAGCTCCGAAACGAATTGTTTCAAAGGCAAAAGACGGCGGTTTTAAAGAAGGCGTAAGCTTAAAACTGCACCCAGATTATGAACGTTTTTACACGGCACTTCGCGACCAAATAAAAAATGGAAACTAAGGTTGTTATTACTAACAAAACACAAAAAACGGCTATAATATTATAGCCGTTTTTTTATATAAGTAGATAAAAGATTATGTTAATTGTCTACTGGTTTAAATATACGAATCCAGTCCACTCTAAAGGTATGATCATCTTCATTTAAGAGTTCTTCATCAGTTGGTGTTCTCCCTGCCGCAGCATTCCAGTTTTGTACTTCAGCGTTAATAATAATATCCATTTCTTTACTAAGACCAGTTCTATCCTCACTATTTCCAGTTGGAGATGTATAGTTTAAAGGATCAATACCATCCTTCCCTCCTACATTATCTAAGCTTTCCATAGTTTTAATAAGTTCTCCGTTTAAATAGTACTCAAGTTCTGTTGGACTTTTCCAGTATACGCCAATTCGTAACCACTCATTAGACCATAAAGTTGGTTCGGTACCAGCATACCAAGTACTGTCGTCTTTTGGTTGGTAGTCTTGAAAAGGGTCTCTTATAAAAACATGATGACTTATATGTAATCGCTGACTAAACCATTCTTGATCGTTTCTAGTGTTTTGTGCTCCGTAAGATTCCAAAATATCTATTTCTTGAGTATCATCGGGGCTAAGCATCCAAACATTAGAAGCAAAAAATGCATTTGCTATTTTAACACGTGCTTCCACAAAAACGGGGTATTGTACTCTCTTAGATGATGTAACACACCCTAATCTGGTTACTGCCATATTGTATGACTGATTACCCGAATTAAACTGTTTAGTTTCTCCATCAACCCTTGATGCATGAATCAAAAGCTCACCATCACTTACTCTTACATTCTCATGTTTCCAAGTAGTTGGTCCTGGACCTTGCCATGTATTGTGATAAAAGTTCGTCCACTTATTTCCAAAAGTGGTTAAGGTTGTAACTGGCTCAAATACATAGTTAAAATCATCAGAAAAATCTTCTTGAAACTCCCATGATTTTCCATCTCCAGGGCTAGCTGGTACGGGAATAGCTTTCCAATCGGTGGTAGGCTCTGGTTCAGGTTCAGGCTCTTGCTCAGGTTCTTGTTCTACCTTTGGAATTTCGCTATCGGGTTTGGTATCATCTTCTATTTCTTTACTTGAACTAGAACATGATTGTATAGCTATACTTAAAACTAAAAATAACATTACCTTTTTCATAAAAATCTTTACTTAAACATATAATTTAGAATATCGTAACTATAGGACTCATCTTTTGCGACATTAACAATTAACGACTCTCAAAATTAACATATGAGTCGTTATTAAGCCTAATAAATAACTTGACTAAAACTTGATGACCTTAGTTTTTAATCGAAATTACCCGCATTTAATAGTCTGAGCACAGCTTTTCTTAATTAACTATATATTTCCATTGCGTAAATTTTGATTATAAAATGATATCAGCAGAAATACTAATTCCAAAAAACAGCCGTTTTAATTTTCAGTAATCAAAAACCAACCAAAATAATGACTGGAGACCAAATTTTTCAACTTTTTGCATATTTATTGCCATCAGTAGTAACCGGAGCAATAGCTTTTTATTTTTTTAGAATGCACACCAATAACGAAGAAGGTCGCAGGCGTTATTTACTTCATAAAGATTCTCAAACAAACACATTACCAATACGTTTACAAGCTTATGAACGCATGGCTTTATTTTTGGAGCGAATTGCAATTCCGAGTTTGGTCGTACGTGTTGGCCCTAAATCTTCGGATAAAAATAAGTATGAAAGCTTATTAATACAAAGCATTGAAACAGAATATGAGCACAATTTGTCACAACAAATTTATATGACCGACGATTGCTGGAATGTTATTAAAGCAGCAAAAAGTGCCACAATACAAATGATACGCAAAGCCGCCATGAGCGAAACAGACTCTGCTGACAAGTTACGTGAAGATGTTTTGAATGAAACCATGGATAAGGCTTCTCCATCAGCAACAGCATTAGCGTTTGTAAAAAAGGAAATAGGTGAACTTTGGTAATACCTAAGTTTCCGAAATAGGCTCAATTTGGTTTTGTTGCGTGTTTTTATGCTTGGCAAAATTAAACCCGCTTTTCCACCAACTTGCCATTTTTTCTTTATCAAAAATTAAAGAATTGGTTGTTAAAACTGTAGGAGTGTAATAAAAGTTTATAATGGCGTTGTTATGCCTTGCAACGTGCTTTCCAATTTTTATATTTTGGTCTTCGATTCTATCTAAAATAAAACTCATCATTGTAGTTAATAATGAGAATACATTTCTAGAAGGCATTCTATTTACCAAAGTTGTTTCAGTCTGTAACACAATTGCATCTACCTCCGTTGCTCCTCTTTTTATGGCTTCTTCAATTGGCACCATTGAACCTAATCCGCCATCTGCATATTCACAACTATTTTTTTTAACCAAACTCATAAATGGAATGTAATTGCAAGAAATCCATATCCACTCACAAAAATCATCATATTCATAATCTTTTATGGATTTATATTCTACTTGATTTAATGAAAGGTTAGACGCTGTGACAATAATATCAATTGCGCTATATTTAATTTCATTAAACTCTTCTGGAGTTATGGAATTTCTTATGAGCTGCAATAAATTATGACTTTCGCCAAAGGTTTTTTTGCCTTTGTAAAAGTTTTTAAGCACATTCCAATGGTTAATACCAATGTTATGTACTCCATGTTTTTTTTGTACGGTAAACGGACAATTACTAAAAATACTATCTTGATTAACCGAGGTATAAATCTCTTTTATTTTTTCGATTTTTTTTAATGCAAGGTGAGATATTAAAAGACTTCCTGTACTTGTGCCTAAAAACATATCGTAGTCGTATTTAAGCTCCTGTAATAGATACTGAGCTACACCTCCTGCAAAAGCACCTTTACTACCCCCTCCTGATATTACTAATGCACGCATTAATTATTTAATTTAGAATTTAAATATTGTAATTCTTTATCGTCTAAGTCTTTTAAAATTTCCTTAAAACGTTTTTTTTGCTCCTCATCTTTTAATAAAGCTTCTAGCAAATTTCTTGAAGATTTTTTAAACTGCCAAGAATGATGTACTGATGCATTAACTAAGTCCTTCAAATTTTGTTCCGTAAATCCAAAAACTTGATTTAAAAATTGAAAAGCGCCTTGCCGTACTTCAAACGAATAGTTTTTATTGGTATACCCGGTAAGTTCATTATAAAAAGTTTCTTTTAATTGAGGCTCATATTCGGGAGTAAGCAATGCTAATGTTAACCAAAGCAATCGCACGTTTTTATTTGGCATGCCAATGTAGTTCTTAGTAAGCTCCAAATACTTATTTCTTTCTTTTGGAAATGCCTGCCATAGAATATATAAAGCACTTTCTATGGTGTAGTAACTTTTGTCTATTAATAAAGATTTATACTCATTTTTTAAGTCAGTCGGAGGGGCTAAACCTGTATTTACCACCGCCTGTCTAATTTTATGACTATCGGCCTCTAGTGCTTTTTTAAGAATATCAAAAGATAAAATATTAGGATACCCCAATATTAATCTGGATTTCACCTCTGAAGATTTGGTCTTACTCCAATAATACTTGAGTCTTTTTTCTTTTTGTAGAAAGGTGTAACTAGAACTCATTTCCTCTTTTAATTCTAAAAAGAGTTTAATATCTGCACTAGAATTTTTTAAATATTCCATAACACTTTGCGTCGGAAACTTTTTTTCCTTTATCCATATGGTTTTATAAGTGGATAAATTTGTTCCGCTAGCCATTTCAACCTCCTTAAAAAAATCAGCTATGGTAACGTTGCTAAATTGATGTTTGTTTAAATAGTTTTTTACTCCAATTTTAAAAGCTTTCTCCCCTACTTTTTCTCTTAACATTTGTAATGCCCAGGCTCCTTTTTCATAAAAAGTAAGACTACTTGCTTTAGGATTGTTTAATGCTTCTCCCTTGTGTTGTTCCTGAAAATTATCAAGTTGAACTGCAGTGTCATACAACTTCCAGAAAAAATAATCCTTTCCAAAAATTTCGCGTTCAGCCAAAAGTGCATAGTAGGTAGCAAAACCTTCATGAAGCCAGTGATGTTCTGCATTTTTCTCGGTTACTAGGTCTCCAAACCATTGATGTGCTAGTTCATGAGCATTTACATTAACATAATTTTTGTCATCAAAAGCAATGGAATCTATCACGTAGGCATCTGAAAAAATCGTAGTTCCAGTATTTTCCATACCAGCATAAAGAAAATCTCGGACAGGTATTTGTTTGTAATTCTGCCAAGGGTAAGGCACCTGAATTTCACCCTCAAGAAAGTCGAAAATTTCCTTTGAGTATCTATAAGTAGGTTCTACCTTATTAGAATCGTTTTTATAATAGTATAACTCCATAGGAACGCCACTAGTGGATAATACTACTTTTTTATTGTAATCGCCAATGGCAAATGCCAGTAAATAGCTGCTCATTGGTTTGTTCATATCATAATTCCAAATCGTTGTATTATTGTTATTTTTTTTCTTTGAAACTAACTTTCCATTAGCAATAACTTCATACTCGTTATTAAAAACAACGCTAAGATCAAACTCTATTTTGTCATTCATGTCATCTAGACTAGGTAGCCAATTGCTTGTGTACTTACCTTGACCCTGTGTCCAAATTTGATTAATACTAGAATTGGGATTCCATCCAATAAAATATACAGCTTGTGAAGGCGTGTTAGCATATTTTATCAAAAGGTTATAGACTTTTCCTTTTTTAAATTTCTTTTTAATTACAATTTTATTACCATCATTGATAAACTTAACCTTTTTATGATCAAGTAATACTTCATGAAAATTGGTTTTTACCGCATCAAGAAAAACAGAATCAACATTATTTATGATTTCAATATTGTACCTAACCGAACCTTGTATTTCTTTTTTTGAAGGAATTGGCTCAACAATAATTTTGGCGTCCTTAAAATCAACATCTTTTTGTTGCTGAGCATCAGTGGTAATATAAAAAAGAAGAAAAAGAGTGAGTATTTTTTTAGCCATAGGTTAATTCTTACAAAACAAACGGGTGTTTTTACTTTTTAGTTTGTTGCATGTATATATTCAATGCTCTAATTTAGTCGAATGAATTCGAATTACCTTCAAACTCCAATAGTTTATCTTAAAGGTGTTGGTCCAAATAGGGCTGAAACCCTTAAGACGGAGCTGGGTATTTCTTCATATCAAGACCTTTTAAACTTATTTCCTAATAGGCATATTGATAAAACCAAGTATTATAAAATAAACCAACTCCAACGTAGTAATGCAGATGTTCAGGTAGTTGGAAAAATTATTCACATAAAAACTGTCGAGCAAAAAAAAGGAAAACGGTTAGTCGCTAAATTTATAGATTCCACAGGAGAGATGGAATTGGTTTGGTTTCGGGGGCAAAAGTGGATAAAAGAAAACATTAAAATCAATGTACCATATGTAATTTTTGGCAAGTGCAATTGGTTCAACGGCAAGTTTTCAATGCCCCATCCGGAAATGGAATTGTTAGAAAATCATGAAAAAGGTGTAAAGGTGGTCATGCAACCTATTTATCCTTCTACTGAAAAATTGACAAATAAGGGTATTACCAATAAGGTAATTAATAAAATGATGCAACAATTGTTTTTGGATTGTAAAGGGCAGTTTTTTGAATCATTGTCTCCCGCTCTTATTAATGAATTACACTTAATTACTAAAAGTGAGGCATTATTTAATATTCATTTTCCTAAAAACTTAGATTTACTGGCAAAAGCTCAGTTTAGATTAAAATTTGAAGAACTTTTTTATATCCAACTTCAACTTTTAGCTAAAAACAAATCGAGAAAAAAACGCATAAAAGGTTTTGTTTTTGACCAAGTGGGAACTCTTTTTAATCAATTTTACACCAATTATCTACCCTTTGATTTAACCAATGCTCAAAAGCGAGTAATTAAAGAAATTAGAGCCGATTTGGGGAGTAATGCTCAAATGAACCGCTTATTACAAGGTGATGTAGGTTCTGGTAAAACTATTGTTGCTTTAATGACCATGCTTTTGGCTATAGATAATGATTATCAAGCTTGTTTAATGGCTCCAACAGAAATTTTAGCCAATCAACATTTTAATGGCATTCAGGAATTACTTTCGGATATGGGGATTAAAATTGCCATCCTTACTGGCTCCACAAAAACATCTGCTCGTAAAATCATACATGAAGAGTTAGAAAATGGTGAGTTAAAAATATTAATTGGTACTCATGCTCTTCTGGAAGATAAAGTAAAGTTCAAAAATTTAGGATTAGCAATTGTGGATGAACAGCATAGGTTTGGAGTTGCCCAAAGATCTAAACTATGGCATAAAAATGAAAAACCTCCCCACATTTTAGTTATGACAGCCACTCCAATACCCAGGACTTTGGCAATGAGTTTATACGGGGATTTGGATATTTCGGTTATTGATGAATTGCCACCTGGAAGGAAACCTATAAAAACAGTACACCGATATGATTCTAATAGATTAAAAGTTTTTGCTTTTATTAAGGATGAAATAAAAAAAGGACGCCAAATTTATGTGGTATATCCTTTAATTCAAGAATCTGAGGCTCTGGATTACAAAGACTTAATGGATGGCTACGAAAGCATTGCTCGTGATTTTCCTAAACCTGAATATCAAATTTCTATTGTTCATGGAAAAATGAAACCGGCAGACAAAGATTTTGAAATGGAGCGTTTTGTAAAAGGAGAAACACAAATTATGGTTGCCACAACAGTTATAGAAGTTGGAGTTAATGTACCCAATGCATCTGTAATGATTGTGGAAAGTGCAGAGCGTTTTGGTTTATCACAATTACATCAACTTCGGGGTAGAGTTGGTAGAGGGGCAGACCAAAGTTTTTGTATATTAATGACTAGCCATAAATTAACCAACGATTCTAAAACAAGATTAGAAACTATGGTAAAAACAAACGATGGTTTTGAAATAGCTGAAGTGGACTTAAAGTTAAGAGGTCCCGGAGATTTAATGGGGACTCAACAAAGCGGAATGTTACATCTTAAAATAGCTGATATTGTTAAGGATAATGATATTTTAAAAACTGCGCGGTTATATGCAAACCAAATTTTAAAAGAAGACCCTACTTTAGAACACCCTAATAATTTAGTTGTGAGACATATGTACGCTCAAATTATTAAACATAAAAATATTTGGAACTACATAAGCTAAAAAAAGCCCATAAGTTATAATTATAGGCTTTTTTAAGAATTTTATAAAGGTATTAATTAATGTCTTTTCCGTTTTGTAAATCCACTAAATAACCTTTAATAGCGTCTTTGTTTATTTTATCTGGAGCTCTTTTTTGAGCCATTTTTAAATGTTTTAGTGCGGTTTTATAGTTGCCATTGGCAGCATAACCTCTTGCTAAACCAAAATCCACAGGCCATATACCTTTATTCATTTTAGCATTCTTTTTAAATATTTCCAATGCTTTATCCCTTTTTCCTTGTTTAATTAATTCTCTTCCATAATTATGAATTTGAAATACTGAAGCCATAGGTAAAGACTCATTCATTAATTTTTCGGCCTCTGCACTCTTACCCTGCTTTTCTAAAATTTTAGCTTTTATGCTTAAGTTGTTGTAGTTTTTTTGACTAAAAAACTGTCCTTCAATAGCCGCATTCACCCAGTTTAAAGCTTTGTCTAAATCACCGTCATTGTTTAATGCAAAATTTGCCGCTTGTTCCCACGATTGCCTATTAAATCCCTGAGAATTTTGAAGCTTTTGCTCAATATCAGCGATTACGACACTAGGTACGTCAACCTCTATCTTAAATGGAATTTGTTTTTTCCCCCAACTTAGTGCGGCCGTTGTTGAACCTTTATCTACAGCAATAAAATTGAAAGTTAATAATTCTGTATGTGGAACTTCAGTGGAATTTACATCTACTCTCAGAGCATCATTTTCTGGACTATAAAAATAACTACCCCATGAAGAGTGGTCTTTTGAAAATATAATTGTTTCTTTTCCATCCTCGTTTACAATCATATGTAATCCATATTTTCCTGCCGAAATTGCTTTCCCTTCAACTTTTACGTCATCTGAAAAATGAATAATAGTATTTTCATTAGCGCCTGCTCTCCAAGGTGATTCTTTAGCTGTTCCAAATCCTAAATTGTTCATTCCATAAGGAACCAATTTTCCCCATACTTCTCTCTCGTTAACACTTGGTCTTGAGTACTTAATAGTTATATCGGTAATTCCAACTCTTTGAGATATTTTTGCCATTTGGCTACCTCTAGGTAAATCTAACTGTGCATTAACTCCCATGCTCATCGTAAATAGCAGGAGAATTACTAAAATTTTTGGTGTTTTGTTGTTTTGTTTCATGTTGATTGACGTTTGTTGTTAATATTCATCAAGATATGTATCATATTGTCTAGTATTAGTTATCTTTTTGTTAAAGTTGATTACTATAACAGCTACCAACAAGTTTTTGGGGTTTTTTATCACAAAATAGTGCCTTGAACGTCGTAATTTCTCTTGGTAAAAATTTCTAGAAACCACTTCTTTTAATAGATTTGTATGCTTAGATTAAAACATATTATGAGTACAAAAAAGACATTATTTGATAAGGTTTGGGATTCGCACGTGGTAAAACATGTAGAAGACGGGCCAGATGTGTTGTTTATAGACCGTCACTTGGTTCATGAGGTGACTAGTCCGGTTGCATTTTTAGGATTAAAAAATAGAAATGTTGGTGTTTTGTTTCCAAATAAAACATTCGCAACGGCGGATCATAATACGCCAACTATAAATCAACATTTACCCGTTAAAGATCCTTTATCCGCAAATCAGTTAAAAGCATTAGAAGAAAATGCAAAAGAACATGGTATTTCACATTGGGGCCTAGGACACGAAAAAAATGGTATTGTACACGTAGTTGGTCCTGAATATGGAATTACACAACCAGGTGCTACAATTGTTTGTGGAGATTCACATACATCAACTCATGGTGCATTTGGAGCTATTGCTTTTGGTATTGGTACCTCTGAGGTAGAAATGGTATTATCTACGCAATGTATAATGCAGCCTAAGCCAAAGAAAATGCGTATTAACATTGAAGGAGAGTTAAACTTTGGCGTTACTCCTAAGGATGTTGCTTTATTTATAATCTCTAAGCTTACTACTTCTGGAGCTACAGGATATTTTGTAGAGTATGCAGGTGATGTTTTTGAAAATATGAGCATGGAAGGCCGTATGACGGTTTGTAATTTAAGTATAGAAATGGGTGCTCGTGGAGGTATGATTGCTCCAGATGAGAAGACATTTGAATATGTAAAAGGTAGAGAGTTTACTCCAAAAGGAGCCGATTGGGATAAGGCAATGGCGTATTGGGAAACTTTAAAAACTGATGAAGGTGCTACTTTTGATAAAGAACTTACATTTAGTGCTTCAGACATAGAACCAATGATTACTTATGGAACCAATCCTGGAATGGGAATGGGAATTTCTAAAAGTATTCCGAATGCTGAAGACTTAGAAGGAGGAGTAGCTACTTATAAAAAATCGTTAGGTTATATGGCCTTTAACGAAGGTGAAGATATGATTGGCAAACCAATAGATTTTGTTTTTATTGGTAGTTGTACAAATGGTCGTATTGAAGATTTTAGAGCATTTACATCTATTGTAAAAGGAAGAAAAAAAGCAGATAACGTTACTGCTTGGTTGGTTCCTGGATCACATAAAGTTGAAGCTGCTATAAAAGAAGAAGGGCTTTTAGATATTTTAAAAGAAGCTGGATTTGAGTTAAGAGAGCCGGGATGCTCTGCTTGCTTGGCTATGAATGATGATAAGGTTCCCGCAGGAAAATATGCGGTAAGTACTTCAAACAGAAATTTTGAAGGAAGACAAGGACCGGGTTCTAGAACTTTATTAGCCTCTCCCCTAGTTGCAGCAGCAGCAGCAGTTACTGGAAAGGTCACGGATCCAAGAGAGTTAATGAAAAAAGAATTAGCATAACCCATTATAGTTTTAAGCTAATTTGATAAAACACAAATACGCCAAAAGCCAAAAAGCTAATGGCCAAATGCAACAAACAATGGCATACGATAAATTTGAAATATTAAAAAGTACCGCTGTACCGCTTCCAATAGAAAATGTGGATACAGATCAAATTATACCTGCTCGATTTTTAAAAGCAACGGAAAGAAAAGGTTTTGGAGACAACCTTTTTAGAGATTGGAGATATAATGGTGATGACACACCTAAATCGGATTTTGTTTTAAACAATCCAACATACTCTGGGAAAATCCTTATTGGAGGAAAAAACTTTGGTTCTGGATCATCAAGAGAGCACGCTGCTTGGGCAGTATATGATTATGGATTTAGATGTGTAATATCTAGCTTTTTTGCAGATATTTTTAAAGGAAACTGTTTAAACATTGGAGTACTTCCAGTACAAGTAAGTCCTGAGTTTTCAGAAAAAATATTCGAAGAAATAGCTGCAGATTCAAATACAGAAATTGAAGTTAATCTTCCAAATCAAACTGTAACCATTTTAAAAACAGGAGAACAAGAGTCTTTTGATATTAATGGTTACAAAAAGCAAAATATGCTTAATGGTTTTGACGATGTAGATTACCTAAATAATATAAAAGATGATATTGTTGAGTTTGCAAAAGAATTGCCTTTGTAAACTAGTTTAAAAATCATCTATATTATTTTCAAATGACTAAGAGAAAAATTGAAATAATGGATACCACGCTGAGGGATGGTGAACAAACTTCAGGTGTATCCTTTTCTGCTTCAGAAAAATTAACTTTAGCAAAACTACTTCTAGACGAACTTAATGTAGACCGTATTGAAGTTGCTTCCGCACGTGTTTCAGATGGAGAACTTGAAGCTGTTCAGAAAATAACCGAATGGGCCGAAACTACAGGAAATATACATCGTATTGAAGTATTGACCTTTACGGATCGCGGGGTTTCATTGGATTGGATGGATAAAGCAGGAGCGAAAGTTCAAAATTTATTGACCAAAGGATCTCTTAATCACTTAAAATATCAATTAAAAAAAACACCAGAAAAACATTTTTCTGATATAGAAACTGTTTTTAATGACGCTGTTTCCAGAGGTATCGTAAATAACATTTATCTTGAAGACTGGAGTAATGGAATGCGAAACTCTAAAGAGTATGTATTTCAGTTTTTAGATTTTCTTGCTAAGCAACCAGTTAAAAGAATATTATTACCAGATACTTTAGGAGTTTTAACCTATTCAGAGACATATCAATATATTTCAGAAATCGTAGCTAAATACCCCCATTTACATTTTGATTTTCACGGGCATAATGATTATGATTTGGGCGTAGCCAATGTTATGGAAGCAGTAAAAGGTGGTTGTCATGGTTTGCATTTAACTGTAAATGGTATGGGTGAGCGTGCTGGAAACGCTCCAATGGCCAGTGCGGTTGCTGTAATAAAAGATTTTTTACCAAATGTTGAGATAGCTGTTAAAGAGTCTGCTTTAAACAAAGTAAGTAAATTAGTTTCTGCATTTACTGGAGTTAGAATACCTGCAAATAAGCCCATTGTTGGAGATAATGTTTTTACACAAACTGCTGGAATTCATGCGGATGGTGACAACAAAAACAACTTATATTTTAACGACTTGCTTCCAGAACGTTTTGGTAGAAAACGAAAATATGCTTTAGGAAAAACTTCAGGTAAGGCCAATATTGAAAAAAATCTTCAAGATTTAGGCCTTACACTTAATGATGATGAAGTTAAAAAAGTTACACAACGGATTATTGAATTAGGAGATAAAAAAGAGCGTGTAACCAAAGAAGATTTACCATATATTATTTCTGATGTATTAGATGCTGGTAGTTTTAAAAATAAGGTTTTTGTAAAATCCTATGTACTTACACATGCAAAGGGTTTAAACCCGTCCACAACTATTTCGGTAGAGATTGATGGGAAGTTACATGAGGCAAATGCTCAAGGTGATGGACAGTTTGATGCTTTTATTAATGCACTTCAAACGGTATACAAATCAGAAAAATTGGATTTCCCGAAACTAACAGATTATGCAGTACGCATACCACCTGGAAGTAATTCAGATGCACTATGTGAAACTAGTATCACTTGGGAAAAAGATGGTAAAGAGTTTACAACACGGGGCTTAGATTCTGATCAAACAGTTTCTGCAATTAAAGCCACTGAAAAAATGTTAAATATTATATAATTAAAAGAATTCATTAAATGGAATTAAACATAGCCCTTTTAGCTGGTGACGGAATTGGACCAGAAGTAATTGATCAAGCTGTAAAAGTATCAAATGCGGTCGCTAAAAAATATAATCATGAAATTAACTGGACGCCAGCTTTAACTGGTGCTGCGGCAATAGATGCTGTTGGAGAACCTTATCCAGATGAGACACATGATATATGTCTTGCTGCTGATGCTGTGCTTTTTGGAGCCATTGGTCATCCTCGTTTTGACAATGATCCATCTGCTAAAGTAAGACCAGAACAAGGGTTATTAAAAATGCGTCAAAAATTGGGTCTTTTCGCCAATGTAAGACCAACATTTACATTTCCGTCATTAATTGATAAATCTCCTCTAAAAAGAGAGCGTATTGAGGGCACGGACTTAGTTTTTTTAAGAGAACTAACTAGTGGTGTATACTTTGGTGAAAGAGGAAGAAAAGACGATAATAATACTGCTTTTGATACCATGACGTATACAAGAGAAGAAATTCAACGTTTAGCAAAAAAAGGCTTTGAATTAGCTATGACGCGTACCAAAAAATTATGTTGCGTTGATAAAGCCAATGTATTAGAGTCATCAAGATTATGGAGAGAAACCGTTCAAGCGATGGAAAAAGATTATCCAGAGGTTACTGTTTCTTATGAATTTGTAGATGCTGTTGCAATGCGTTTGGTACAATGGCCTAGTGAGTATGATGTTTTAATTACAGAAAATCTTTTTGGAGATATTTTAACGGATGAGGCTTCTGTGATTTCAGGATCTATGGGACTTATGCCTTCTGCTTCTGTAGGTACAGATAATAAATTATATGAGCCAATTCATGGTTCATACCCTCAAGCAGCAGGAAAGGATATCGCTAATCCTTTGGCGACCATTTTATCCGCAGCTATGATGTTCGAAGATTTTGGATTAACCGATGAAGCTAAAGCTGTACGTGATGTTGTAAACAAATCTTTAGCCGAGAAAGTAGTTACCGAAGATTTAGCTGATGGAGGAAAATCTTATAAAACAAGTGAAGTTGGTGATTGGCTAGCAGCAAACATCTAACAAAAACCTTTACTAAAATAAAGAAATCCCCAATTAAATTAATAATTGGGGATTTTTTTATTAGCATAAACTAACTATTTTACAAAATATAATCTGTACTCACAAAGTTAGATACTTTAGCTTCCAGCAACTGTTCAACAACTTCGGTATTTAGTTCATTATCTTTAAAAGCAACAAATGTTCTTATAGAGAAAGAACGCAGAGCATCGTGAACACTTAAGGTAGATTGTGCGGAATCTTTTCTTCCAGTAAAAGGATACACATCTGGCCCTCTTTGACATGAGCTATTTAAGTTAACTCTACATACCAGATTAACCAAAGTGTCTATTAATGGAGCAAGTGCATAAATATCTTTACCAAATAGACTTACTTGCTGTCCGTAATTACTTTCAGCCATATCATCAAGAGGTTCTTCAATATTTTTAAAGGGTACCACAGGAATAATAGGTCCAAATTGTTCTTCTTGATACACTCGCATATGCTTGGAAACTGGATAAACTACTGCCGGCCAGATGTAATTTTCAGAAAGCTCCCCTCCTTTTTTATTGATGACCTTAGCTCCTTTTTCTTTAGCATCTTTAATCAATTCTTGAATGTACTGCGGTTTATCTGGCTCTGGTAAAGGAGTTAATTTTACTCCATCTTCCCAAGGATTACCAAATTTAAGAGCGTCTACTTTTTCGGCAAATCGCTTATTAAACTCATCTACAATATCCTCATGAACATAAAGCACTTTTAAAGCTGTACAACGTTGACCGTTGAAAGATAAAGTTCCGGCAATACACTCATTAATGGTTAAATCTAAATCGGCATCTGGAAGTACAATTGCCGGGTTTTTGGCTTCTAGACCCAATACTAAACGCAATCTATTACTTTTAGGATGTTGGTCCTGCAGTGCATTAGCAGATTTGCTGTTTCCAATTAATGCCAAAACATCAACTTTTCCTGTTTTCATAATTGGCGCTGCAACGGCTCTACCTCTACCAAAAAGTACATTTACCACTCCTTTTGGAAAACTTGATTGAAAAGCTTCTAAAAGCGGAGTAATTAATAAAACACCATGTTTAGCAGGCTTAAAAATGGTAGTATTCCCCATTATTATGGCTGGAATTAATAAGGCAAAAGTTTCATTTAACGGGTAGTTGTATGGTCCTAAACATAAAACAACACCTAATGGACCTCTTTTAACGTGAGCATAAACACCATCATGTTTTTGAAATTTAGAACTATTTCTGTCTAATTGTTTATAATCCTCAATTGTGTCAAGAATATATTCAACGGTACGATCAAATTCTTTCTGAGAGTCTGGTAGCGATTTCCCAATTTCCCACATTAACAGATTAACAATCTCCTCTCTTTTTGTTGACATTTTTTCAACAAAATTTTCCATACATTCAATGCGGTCTTTAACCTGCATCGTTGGCCAAACTCCTTGTCCTTTTGAATAGGCATTTAAAGCGGCATCTAATGCTTCAAGAGCTTCAGGCTCTCCCATATCAGGAACCGTTCCTAAAAAAGTAGGTTTGTAAGTGTCGGTAGATGAAATTGAGGAATATATTTCAGCAGTGTTTCCACTCCAGGTTTTTAATTCTCCATTAATTAAGTACTGTTTTTGATGAATTTCTTCTGTAATCTGAAATTGGTCGGGTAGATTTACCTTATTCATGATTTAATTTTTTAAGAATTTTAATGTAAAAATGAAAGATTCTTTACAAATTTACTGAATACCTCGCATTAAATGAGCTAGTATAAAACCTAATTATAGAGTTATACTAACCAAATACTGTTTCGTAATAAAAGAATATGAGAATGTTACGTTTTTTAAACAAGATATTGAAACAGGTCTGGCTTATCATTAAGATACTGACCATAAAAGTTATTTGCTTTCATACGTTGAATCAATGGTTCTAAATCGGATGCTGATTTAAGCTCTATACCAACCACAGCAGGAGCATTTTCTTTACTTGATTTTTTAGAATACTCAAAATGCGTAATATCATCTGTTGGTCCTAAAATTTTAGTAACAAACTCTTTAAGAGCTCCAGGTCGCTGTGGAAACCTAACCATAAAATAATGTTTTAAATTACCATATAACAAGGCACGTTCTTTTATTTCAGCTGTTCTAGTAATATCATTATTGCTTCCACTTACGATACAAACAATGTTTTTATCTTTTATTTCTTCAGCGTAACTGTCTAAAGCAGATATAGTTAAAGCTCCAGCAGGTTCTACAACAATAGCATCACGATTATAAAGGTCCAAAATTGTTTGGCAAACTTTCCCCTCTGGAACAGTAACCATATCATCAAGATGCTTGCTGCAAATGTCAAATGTATAATCTCCTACCTTTTTTACAGCAGCACCGTCAACAAATTTATCAATATGCAGCAATTCTGTATTTTGATTATTAGCTATCGATGTTTTCATAGAAGGAGCTCCGTCTGGCTCTACCCCTATAATTTTAGTATTTGGCGATAATGTTTTTATACTTCCTATTAGACCAGAAGCTAAACCTCCACCTCCGATAGGTGCAAAAACATAATCGATTGGTGTATTTGATTGTTTCAATATTTCCAACCCAATTGTACCTTGTCCCTCAATAATTTTGGGGTCATCAAAGGGGTGAATGTATGTTTTTTTGTTTTCGGAACAAAATTGAATTGCAGCATTAGATGCATCATCAAAAGTATCTCCTTCAAGAACAATATCAACCCATTTTCCACCGAACATTTTTGTTTGTTCAATTTTTTGATTTGGAGTAACCGATGGCATATAAATAGTACCCTTAATACATAAATGATTACAAGAAAAAGCAACGCCTTGAGCATGATTTCCAGCGCTAGCACAAACAACACCTGATTGTTGTTGCTGTTTTGAAAGTGAACTTACTTTGTTGAAAGCTCCTCTAATTTTATAGGATCGTACGCGTTGTAAATCTTCTCTTTTAAGAAATACTTTTGTTTGGTATAATTCAGAAAGTCTTAAGCTTAAAGAAAGCGGCGTAACTTCAACAACTTGTTGAATGTTTTTCACCGCTTTTTTTATACTATCTATTTCAGGGAAGTAAGTCATAATTATGTCTTTTCTTCCCTTAAGATCTCCTCAAGGGAGGGAATTAACTTAAACTATAGGTTTCATTGCTGTCATTGAAGCTCTTAATGTAGCTCCAACAGTTTCAACAGGGTGCTCTCTCAATGCTTTATTTACCGCAATTAATTTGGCATTATCTACACCATTGTTTTTTCCTTCAGTATAATTTTTACCAATTACATCAGTATCAATTTTTGCCATAAAGTCAGTTAATAATGGCTTACAGGCGTGGTCAAATAAATAACAACCATATTCTGCAGTATCTGAAATTACTCTGTTCATTTCGAATAATTTTTTTCTTGCAATAGTATTTGCAATTAATGGAGTTTCATGTAAAGACTCGTAATAAGCAGATTCTCCAATAATACCAGAATCAGTCATTGCTTCAAAAGCAAGTTCTACTCCTGCTCTAACCATAGCAACCATTAAAACACCATTGTCATAAAACTCTTGTTCAGAAATTTCAATGGCTCCAGCAGGAGTTTTTTCAAAAGCAGTTTCACCTGTTGCAGCTCTCCAACCCAATAAATTTTTATCATCGTTAGCCCAATCCTGCATCATAGTTTTAGAGAACTCACCTTCCATGATATCATCCATATGCTTTTGAAATAATGGGCGCATAATATCTTTTAATTCTTCTGATAGCTCAAAAGCCTTAATTTTTGCGGGGTTAGATAAGCGATCCATCATATTAGTGATACCACCATATTTTAAACCTTCGGTAACAGTTTCCCATCCGTATTGAATAAGTTTTGAAGCATAACCAGCGTCAATCCCTTTTTCAATCATTTTGTCAAAGCAAAGAATAGATCCAGTTTGTAGCAATCCACACAATATAGTTTGCTCACCCATTAAATCTGATTTTACCTCTGCAACGAAGGAAGATTCTAAAACGCCAGCTCTATCTCCACCTGTACCAGCAGCATAAGCTTTTGCCTGCTCTAAACCTTTTCCTTCTGGGTCATTTTCTGGGTGTACCGCAATTAAAGTAGGTACACCAAAACCTCTCTTGTATTCTTCTCTTACTTCTGAACCTGGACTTTTAGGAGCAACCATGATTACTGTAAGATCTTCACGAACTTGCATACCTTCTTCAACAATATTAAATCCGTGAGAATATGATAAAGTAGCACCTTTTTTCATTAAAGGCATAACAGCTTTAACAACATTAGTGTGCTGTTTATCTGGCGTAAGATTAATTAATAAATCTGCCTGAGGAATTAATTCTTCGTAAGTACCTACGGTAAAACCATTTTCAGACGCATTAATAAAAGATTGTCTTTTTTCTTTTATTGCAGCTTCTCTTAGTGTATAAGAAATGTCTAAACCAGAATCTCTCATGTTTAACCCTTGATTTAAACCTTGAGCTCCACAGCCAACAATAACGATTTTTTTTCCTTTTAAAGCAGATACACCATCAGAAAACTCACTAGACTCCATGAATCTACATTTCCCCAATTGAGTTAGCTTATCTCTTAATGATAATGTATTAAAGTAATTTGCCATTTTGAATACTTATTTATGTGTTTTAATTTATTTATTTAGATTGAATTCTTCTAATAATGTTGATATTGGCATTTCGGCCTTAGTGATAGCTATTCTGCCAGAACGTACAAATTGCATAATTCCAAAAGGTTCCAGTTGGCTATGCATTTCGTTTACTTCTTTTCGTCTACCAGTTTTTGACAATACAAAAAAGTCTCTTGAAACCGTGACAATCTCAGAGTTACTTTCTTTAATTATATTTTGAATTTGACGTTCATCAAACAATAAGCTAGACTTAATTTTAAACAAAGCTGATTCTTGATAAATAGTTTCGTCGTTAGTATGAAAGTAAGCTTTTATAACCTCTATTTGCTTTTCTATTTGGCCCACAATTTTTCTTGCAGTTTCATATGTTTCAACAATTACTATGGTGAATTTTGAAACGCCATCTATTTCTGATTTAGAAACATTTAAACTTTCAACATTCACGTGACGTTTCAGGAAAATACCTGATATTCTATTTAGTAATCCAACATTATTTTCTGAATAAACCGATATGGTAAATGTTTCTTTTTCCATTACTACAAATTCTTTTCTCTTATTCTTTTCTAAAATTTTTTAACTGCTAAAATTAACCCTGTAGACCAATTAAACTTAGTAATAACAAAATCTTTACGTTTTTCTAAAAATTCTACTAATCCCAAGGCTTTTTTGTGATGCCCTTCTGGCCAATTCGGTTGTTCAGACATATCGTCAATTACATAGAATCCACCAATCTTAACTAAATCTAAAACTTCTTCTATTTGACTATATTTTCCAGGCCAAGCATCTGCAAAAATAACATCGAACTTACTACCTTGATATTCTTTTATCCATTCAGTACCGTCTTGGCATACTACCTCAACTCGACTATCTGTTCCGAAGTAACCTTTGGCTATTTCTGTTAACTCCGAATCATTATCTACTGTAATCAACTTAGAGTCTTTATCTAAACCATCTATCATCCAAGCTAAAGAAAGACCTATTCCTGTTCCTAATTCTAAAACTCTCGCCCCTGGTTTAGAGGCTATTAGTGTTTTTAAAAATGAACCTATATATAAATCAGAAGGCATTCCAAAAGAAATTTCTTTGGACTTCCTTTCTATGTCTGAAAGAATTTCTGGTTTATTTAAGACTATTTTATCGTTCACTACTTTAATCTAATTTCTGAAACCGATGCTCCTGCCGGAATCATTGGAAATACATTATCTTCTTTTTCAACACGAACTTCTAGGAAATAAGGGTCTTTTGAGGCCATCATTTCTTGAACAGCATCTTTTAGATTTTCTCTTTCAGATACTCTTTTCGCCTTAATATGATATCCTTCTGCAATTTTTACAAAATCTGGATTCGTCATAACGGTGGACGCATATCTGCGTTCAAAAAATAATTCCTGCCATTGACGAACCATTCCCAAATGCTCATTATTAAGCACTACAATTTTTACAGGAATATTATGCTGAAATATTACTCCTAGTTCTTGTATGGTCATTTGATAACCACCATCACCTATAATAGCAACTACTTCGCGTTCCATTGCTCCCATTTTTGCTCCAATAGCAGCTGGCAAAGCAAAGCCCATAGTTCCTAAACCACCAGAAGTAACATTGCTTTTAGATTGTTTGAATTTAGCATACCTACAAGCAAACATTTGATGTTGTCCTACGTCAGAAACAATAACTGCTTTATGTTCGGAAGCAATATTTATTTCTTTCAATACTTCGCCCATAGTTAAGCCAGGCTTTGATGGGTTTAGTTGTGGTTTAATGATTTCGTCAAATTCTATTTTGTATTTCTCCTTGAACTTGTTATGCCAAGCTTCATGCTTATTCTCATTAATTTTTGGCAGTATTAACGATAATGTTTCTTTTGAATTACCTAATACGGCAACATCTGACACTACATTTTTATTGATTTCTGCTGGATCAATTTCAAAATGAATAACCTTAGCCTGTTTAGCATAATCATCTAATCTTCCCGTAACACGGTCATCAAAACGCATCCCTATTGCGATAAGAACATCACATTCGTTAGTAAGAATGTTTGGACCATAATTACCGTGCATACCAACCATACCAACATTTAGCGGGTGATCGGTATCCATAGCCGATAAACCTAAAATAGTCCATGCAGCTGGAATTCCTGCCTTCTCAACAAGTGCTTTTAACTCCTCCTCAGCTTCTCCTAAAATTACACCTTGACCAAATACTATAAATGGTTTTTTAGCCCTGTTTATTAATTCAGCAGCTGCATCTATTGCAGATATTTCTGGTTTTGGAACAGGTTTGTAACTACGTACACCTTTGCACTGCTCATAACTAAAATCAAATTCTTCTAATTGAGCATTTTTAGTAATATCAACAAGAACTGGTCCTGGTCTTCCAGAACGTGCTAAAAAAAATGCTTTAGCCATTATTTCCGGAATTTCGGAAGCTCTAGTGATTTGATAATTCCATTTAGTTACAGGTGTAGAAATACCAATAATGTCTGTTTCTTGAAAAGCATCAGAACCAAGCAGGTGTCTAAATACTTGACCCGTAATACACACCATTGGTGTAGAATCTATTTGAGCATCAGCAATACCAGTGACTAAATTTGTAGCACCTGGACCCGAAGTTGCCATAGCAACACCAACTTTACCAGTCACCCTAGCATAACCTTGAGCTGCATGAGTAGCACCTTGTTCATGGCGGGTTAATATGTGTGTTAACTTATCTTGAAATTTATATAGTTCATCATAAACAGGCATAATTGCTCCACCAGGATAACCATATAATAAATCTACTCCTTCTGCCAATAAACAATGTATTATAGCTTCCGCTCCACTAATTCTCATCGTTTTTTTATTTTTTGTTTCCGTTTTTTCTGCTTTCAATGTTTCCATAAGCTATAACCTATTTTTTAAGTATACTTAAATGACAATAGGATTTTAATTAGTTTTTATTTTAAAACTCATCGGTAACGCACCCTTGTGCAGCTGATGATACAGAGCGCGCATATTTGTAAAGCACACCTTTTTTAAATTTTAATTCAGGGGCCACCCAAGCAGCTTTTCTTTCTGCTAATTCTTCATCAGATACCTCAACGTTAATCTGATTTGTTTCAGCATCAATGGTAATAACATCGCCGTCTTTAACTAAACCAATTACGCCACCTTCTTGAGCTTCAGGCGAAATATGTCCAACAACAAAGCCATGCGTTCCACCAGAAAAACGACCATCTGTTATTAAAGCAACCTCTTTTCCAAGGCCTGCTCCCATAATTGCCGCAGTTGGCTTTAACATTTCAGGCATTCCTGGTCCACCCTTGGGTCCTTCGTAACGAATAACGACGACATCACCTTTTTGTACTTTTCCAGCACGTATGGAATCGTTAGCATCATATTCGCTATTAAATACTTTAGCTGTTCCTTTGAATATTAAACCTTCTTTACCTGTTATTTTGGCTACAGAACCATTACTTGCTAAATTTCCATAAAGCATACGTAAATGCCCTGTAGCCTTAATAGGCTTATCTAGTGGCATTATAACGTCTTGACCTTCTTCTAAATCTGGTACGTTTTCAAGGTTTTCAGCAAGTGTTTTTCCTGTAACGGTTAAACAGTCACCATGTAATATCCCATTTTTTAGCAAATACTTTAAAACTGCTGGAATACCTCCAATACGGTGCACATCTTCCATTAAATACTTACCACTAGGTTTTAAATCTGCAATAAATGGCGTTGTGTCACTAATATGTTGGAAATCTTTTAATGTAAAGTCAATATCAGCGGCTCTAGCAATTGCTAAGAAATGTAATACTGCGTTTGTTGAACCTCCCATTATGGTAACTAAACGGATTGCATTTTCTAATGACTTACGTGTTACTATATCTAAGGGCTTAATATCTTTTTCGATAAGAATGCGCATCTGCTTACCTGCTGCTATACATTCTTCCTCTTTGTTATTACTTATTGCAGGGTTGGAAGAGTTATATGGCATAGACATTCCAAGTGCCTCTATTGCCGAAGCCATGGTATTAGCCGTATACATCCCCCCACAAGCTCCTGCTCCTGGAATAGATTTTTTAATTACCTCACGGTATTCATCATTTTCCATGGTGCCTGCTACTTTTTCTCCCCATGCTTCAAATGCAGAAACAATATCTAGTTTTCTATCATTGTGACAACCCGAAGCAATTGTACCACCGTAAACCAGTATTGAAGGACGGTTTAATCGCAACATAGCCATTAACGCACCTGGCATATTTTTATCACAACCAACTACCGTTACCAAACCGTCATAAGACATTCCTTGTACTACAGTTTCCATGGAATCGGCGATAATGTCTCTAGAAGGTAATGAAAAACGCATTCCGGGTGTTCCCATAGATATACCATCACTAACACCTATTGTATTGAATATAAGACCAACTGTTTCTTTGGAGTTTACACCTTCTTTAACCAATTTGGCCAAATCATTTAAATGCATATTACATGGGTTACCTTCGTAGCCTGTACTTGCTATACCAATAAGTGGTTTGTTAAAATCCTCATCTTTAAAACCAATAGCATAAAGCATTGCCTGTGCTGCTGGTTGCGTTGGGTCTTGTGTTACGTTTTTACTGTATTTATTTAATTCCATCTGAGACTTTTCTATGTATTCAATAAAATCACTACATTATTTATAGTTAATCAAATATAAATGATTAATAAACCTTAATATTTTAACAAGTATTCTATGTCTAAATTCAACTTCCTCCAATTTATTTTAAATATCTAATAATCAATTACTTAACATTGTATTATATATCATATTCATTAGTTTAATTTATCTATATAAAAAAGCCTGTATCAGTACGTATGATACAGGCTTCTTTAAAATCAATAGAAATCTATATCATCTCCTTGAAGAGACAATAACAATGACATTGATTAAAACACTTTTTGTTTTCATTGGAACAATTTTAGTTAAAAAAATAGTTCTAGCAAAATATTATTCCAATTTAAAAGAAATTTTATCTCCATATTTTTTTTGAGCTAGAATAGAAATAGCGTTTTCTGACAATTGTAAAACACGAGGGTATCCCCCAGTAGTTTGCCCGTCTTTCATTAAAATAATAAGTTTTCCAGCTGGAGTTAATTGTATGGTTCCTGGTTGAGTAGCAGAAGTTAACATTGAATAATTGAGTCCAGGAATGGTTTCCTTAATTTGGTAAGCCATTCTGTTATTTTCTTTTGACACAGAAAATTTCTGAAAAAAAATCTCTTCCAACTGTTTATCATTAAGTAAATCAAATTCTGGACCTCTAAATACCTTAAGTATTTTTTTGTCAAGGTGTGAATCTATTTTTAGTTCCGATATTTTAGGCTTAAAACTGCTAATGCCTTTATACTCAATTTCATCATCTTTTTTGATACATCCAAACTGTGTTATTGGTTGAAAAAAAGACCTACTATTTAATACTTTTTTTGTTTGAAATCCTCCTTTTATAGCTATATATGCGCGGAAACCCTTGCTTAATTTTCCAAAAGAAACGATGTCTCCTGAATTTATAGTATATAATTTATAGTTTAAAATAGGTGCATTATTAATTGTTCCTGAAACCGTAGCCCCACCAATACAAATTGTAGTTGGCTGAGTAAACTTAAGCTGAGGGCCCGTCATAGTGACCTCTATCATTGCACTGTCCTTCTCGTTTTCAAGAAGTTTATTAAGTTTAGATGCTGAAAAAGCGTCCATATATCCAGAAACAGGAACTCCTTTATCTAACAAACCATACCTCCCATTGTCCTGAATTGTTGAGAAAAAACCTGGTTTTAAAACTTTAAGCATCAATCTTTATTTTTTCGAGGTTATATATTCCGACATCAATTTCAATTTTTCGGAGTTCATATTCAGCCTTTTCAATAGCATAAAACTGAACTTTATCACCCACATTTACAAAACATGGTTCCTTTTTTTGCGGAGAAAATAAAGGAACCAGACAGTTACCAATAATGTTCCACCCTCCTGGGGAATTTTGTGGATATACACCTGTTTGTTTTCCAGCTAAGCCAACAGCACCTTTTTTAACAGTTAAACGAGGCGATGTTCTTCTTGGAATTTCGAGTTGCTTTGGAAGCCCTCCTAAGTACATAAAACCTGGAAGAAAACCTATGCCAAATACTGTATATTGATGTTTTGTATGTTCTTGAATAATTTCGGCAACACTTAAGTTTAGCTTGTCTTCAACCTCAAGGAGGTCTATTCCGAACTCTAAATCATAACATACGGGTAGTTTCCATAAATGGCGTTGCACGGATTCAGCCTCTTTTTTGCTAGCATACCAATTTTGTAGTTTTGCTATAAACTCATCTCTATTAATATCATCATTTCTATTTATTAATGTTAATGAATTGTATGCAGGTATTATATCCCATTCATTTTCCTTTAAATAATTGCCTTTTAAAAAATTCGAAAAATTTAAAATGTCTTTTAAAATGTCTTCATCTACATGATTAGGCCACTCAACTAACATAGCTTTTGAACCAAATGGTTTTATGGATATAGAATAATCTATCATTTTTTAATAACTATATTATGGTTCGATAATTTTATGGAAAGATATTGTAATATATTTAAAGCAAACGGTGTATCTCCATGAATACAATAGGTATCTGCATTTATAGGGATAAGGTTCCTCGAAACCGTTTTAACTTGCTTGCCTACCAGCAACAATATATGTTGTAAAACTTGTTGAGGCTCTTTTATTAAAGCATTATCCAATTTTCTTGAAACAAGACTTAAATCATCATTATAATTTCTATCAGCGAAAGCCTCTACTTTTATTTTAAAACCACTATTTAATGCCAGAGTTTTAATTACAGAATTTGGAGGAACATATAAAAAAATGTCATTCTTATGCTGTTGTATTGCTTCCAAAAATGAGTTCGCTAAACCTTCGTCTTTAACCAAATCATTATACAAAGCACCATGTGGTTTAACATGATGCATTAGCATATCAACATCACATAATATTTTATGAAATGTATTTACTTGAGCTTTTATTTCATGAATAAAATCATCCGAATTCATTTTAACGGATACCCGACCGAAATTTTCTTTATCTGGATAAGATGGGTGTGCCCCAACTTTTACATTGCTTTTTTTCGCTAGTAATGAAATTGATTTTATTGAATTTGCATCCCCATAATGACCTCCACAGGCAACATTACAGGAAGATATAAATTTAAAAATCTCAGATTCATTATTAATCCCCTCACCAACATCACTATTTATATCTATTTGGATTGCCATTTTAGAATACTTCAAAGACTTTTAATATACTTTTTACCCCTAACAATAAAGTTAATACTATAATAATGGAACCAATTGTATTCTGTAATGCAGAATTTTTATGAATTCCCATTACTGATGATTTGTTCGTTACCCAAAGTAGAAAAACCGCTGTGGCTGGCAGTAAAATACCATTCGCTACTTGAGCAAATTTTATAATTTCAATTGGTTTTATTCCAAACGAAAGAAAAAATACACCTAAAAATAAAATGGACATCCATACCAATCTAAACCTATTATCCTTTAAATTGGCTTGCCAACCAAAACAACTATTGGCAACATACGCAGCTGCAAGAGGCGCCGTAATTGCAGACGTAACACCAGCAGCAAAAAGCCCTATTCCCATAAAATATTTTGCACTATTTCCATATAAAGGTTCTAGACCCTTAGTTAAATCCATCACCGAAGAAACTTCTTTACCTGGAATACTTGATGCTGCAATCACTATTGCCATAGAAACCAATCCGCCTATAGTTAATGATATCACAGTATCTCTTTGAGCTGTTTTTAAATAATCTGTAGATTTCCACTTTTCACTTACTATCGAAGCATGTAAAAAAAGATTGTACGGCACTACAGTTGTACCCACTAATGCAATAACCATTAATATGCTTTCCGAGGGCATTGAAGGAATAAACATCCCTTTTGCTATTTCTAGTAAATTAGGTTTGGTAATTATTGCCGTGAGTAAAAACGAAATACTCATCAGCAAAACTAAGGTGACAAATATTTTTTCAAGGGTTTTATAATTGCCTAAAAACAAAAGGACAAAAGCTATTACTCCTATAATAAATGGATACAGATTATTATATTCATTTCCAAAAAGCGCTTCTAACCCTAGGGTGGCTCCACCTATATTCCCTGCTTCGTAGGCTGCATTACCAATAACAATAGCAGCTAATATAATTCCAATTACCGTTTTTTTAATCCAAGGAGTTGTAAGCTCTTGTTTTATAATATCTGCTAACCCTTTTTGTGTTACTATGCCTAATCGAGCGGACATTTCCTGTAAAATAATAGTTGCTATCACAGAAAGTAACATGGCCCAAAGAAGTGCGTAACCAAAACTGACTCCAGCTAGTGTACAGGCGGTTACAGTTCCTGGACCAATAAAAGCTGCAGCAATGAGAATTCCTGGTCCTATTTCCTTAAACATAAAACTTGGTGGGTTATAATTATAGTAAATATATAATTCCGTAAGTAAAAGTCTAAATTTTACAGAGATATTTTAACATTTAAGATGCAGTTCATCTAAAAAAATGCAGTTCATCTAAAAGTGGGATGTCATACGTCGAAAGAGTATAATAATTGAATTTTTATGCGGTTATAGTTATCCCAAATCTTAATAAACTAAATTTTAAATGGTCTGCTTAGAATGTAATAAAGAACTTGATTATCTGAATCATAAAAATGCAATGGACACTATAGGCGTTGAGCTTTGCGAGAAGCATTATTCGCGGATGCAGAAATTAATTGAATTAAATAACACCCCATTAGAAGCCGTGCAATTGTACTATGGGCTTAAAGAAGCTGGAGTAAGTGCTATGTTGGAATGGTGGGATGGAAAAAAATCAATAGACGTAGCAATTTCTAGAGTTAAATTAAACATTGAAATTGAAACGGAAAATGGCTTAATGACGCATGAGCAAGCTATGAATGACCTTGAAGGAGACATGCATTCATTTAAAAATGGATTTACCACAATTCGCATACCACATATATTAATTCGTTATTATTTAAACGAAACTGTAAACAACATTATAGGTATTATGGAAGGCTTAAAAGCCAATATTAAAGTAATCTAAAAACAAAATGTTATGACGGCTTATAGAAAAATATTGACTGCACCATTACGAATTGCAATTTTAATTTTAATTGCTGGAATTCTGATGAAAACTACAGCAATCCCTTTCGCATCTACTGTATTATTGGTGTCATTTTTTTCTATAAGTATTCTATATGGTATTCGGTTTTACAAAAAAGAAAAAAAGCAATTTATTGATTACGTAAAACTAGTTTTGGTTGTTTTTTGGATGTTAACCGGAATATTTAGAACGCTTGATTTCTCGTACACCATATTTTTTCAAATAAGCGCTGCCTTAGCATTTGTTATTTGGACGGTTATGGAAGGAACTGCCTATTTTTTAGATTACGATTTACGTTCTAAAAATACTGGCTCGCACATTATTTGGAATATGATTATGGTTGTTGGAACACTACTATTAATCACTGGAGGATTTTTAAAAGTGCTTAATGGAGCTTACGCAGTTCCATTAATTCTAGTTGGTATTGTATTGATTAGTGCCTATATTTTCAAGGATATCCTTTTTTCAACCGCCATTGAAGGAGATGATAATGGAAATGATGATTTTAGAATAATTGAATAATTAAGTTGCAGTTATATTATTCATTATACTCCTCTTCACCCCTTTTTTGGAAGGTTATAATCCAAGAGATTGCGGAAAAAGTTAAACCAAGTACCAAATACAATAATGTGATATCCACAATTCTTAAAATATAATAGGTGGTATTTGTATTAATTTCAAACTGATAGTCAGGTGCTATAATTGATAGTGCTATTAAAACAAACAGCACTACCGTGCTACATATTAATAGTTTTTTCATGCTGGTTGGTTGTTAGTATTTATTCTCTAAATATAATACAGAATAATCTTGTAAGCAAATTCCTTCTTTAAATTTACCCCAACCATCCTTCTCTATCTAAACTTCTGTACTGAATTGCTTCTGCTATATGGTTTCCAATAACTTTTTCATGGTTTTCTAAATCGGCAATGGTACGAGCTACTTTTAAAATTCTATCATACGCCCTTGCAGATAGGTTTAAACGCTCCATAGCATTTTTCAATAATTTTTTAGAAGCATCATCTAGCTTGCAATATTCCCGAATTTGTTTGGTGTTCATTTGGGCATTATAGTGTACGTTTTCCAACTCTTGAAAACGCTTGGTTTGTATTTCACGAGCAGCAGTTACTCTTTTGCGAATATCAACACTACTTTCTCCCTTACGGTCTTCCGATAATTTTTCAAAAGGCACGGGAGTAACCTCTATATGAATATCAATTCTATCTAACAACGGACCAGATATTTTGCCTAAATATCGTTGCATTTCAGCTGGTGAAGATGTCACCGGGGCATCTGGGTCATTGAAATAACCTCCTGGACTTGGATTCATGCTTGCAACAAGCATAAAACTACTTGGGTAAGTAACGGTAAAACGAGCTCGAGATATGGTAACTTCTCTATCTTCTAATGGCTGACGCATAACTTCTAACACCCCTCTTTTAAATTCAGGAAGTTCATCTAAAAACAATACACCATTATGTGATAACGATATTTCACCCGGTTGCGGATATGCACCTCCTCCAACTAAAGCAACATCTGAAATTGTGTGATGAGGACTACGAAATGGACGTTGATTCATTAGTCCCATATTTTTTATTTTGCCAACAACACTATGTATTTTGGTGGTTTCTAAAGCTTCGTGCAATGTCATTGGAGGCAAAATAGATGGTAACCTTTTGGCAAGCATTGTTTTTCCTGCTCCCGGAGGACCTATTAATATAATATTGTGTCCACCAGCTGCTGCAATTTCCATGCATCTTTTTATGCTTTCTTGACCTTTTACATCAGCAAAATCATATTCAGGAAAATCTAGGCTTTTATAAAATTCTGTTCTGGTATCTACAATGGTTTGGTCTAGTTGTTCTCCTTTATCAAAAAAGTTGATGACCTCACTAATATTATCTACACCGTATACTTTAAGTTTTGACACAATAGCTGCTTCACGTGCGTTTTCTTTTGGTAAAATAAACCCAGTAAAACCTTCTTCTTGAGCTTTTATGGCAATAGGTAATGCTCCTTTTATAGGTTGAAGACTTCCATCTAAAGAAAGTTCACCCATAATAATGTATTTACCAATATTTTCGGACTTAATTTGATTAGATGCTGCAAGTATACCAAGTGCTAACGTAAGGTCATAAGCGGAACCTTCTTTACGTAAATCAGCTGGCGCCATGTTTATGGTAATTTTCTTTCCTGGAATTTTATATCCATTATTTAAAAGCGCTGCGGCTATACGATAATTACTCTCTTTAATTGCGTTGTCTGGCAATCCAACGAGATGATAACCAATACCTTTATCAATATTTACTTCTACAGTTATAGTGGTGGCTTCCACGCCAAAAACAGCGCTACCATATATTTTTGTAAGCATTTACCTGGTTAGTTTGTGGTAAATATAAGTAAAGATTTTGAAGTTGATTTTATTTCCTTTTCATTGAGCATCATTTTTCTAAACTCACCATTATTATACATAGTAGCTTGATCCTCATAGTGTTTACTAAAAGGATTTCCTGATTGCCCAGTTGGCAGTATGCTTATACTGTTTTCTATATCAGAAAAATCAATTATTCTTCTTGTTGATGGACCAGAACCTACTTTATAGTTACCATTCTCAGTGTACGTAAACCCCATATTATTAATAACCTCTCTTGTACCATTAACAGCAAACGGACCTACATTAAAGAATGACCGTAAAGCCTCTACCTGACCTATAGGATGCTCATGTTCTAGTGTATGAACTTTACGCCACTTCCAGCCGGAAACATCCTTTCCAAAACGCTTTTCTAATTGACTAACGGCTTGAATAAGTGAGGTGTTTATAATGTGCTTTTTAGTTTCAAGAGTATCCGTTTTAGTATTATCCCACCAAACTGAATTTTCTTTGGTTATAATAGGTGCTATTGTTTTCTTAACTAAATGCGTGGACAAAAGTTGTTCAAACTTTTCGTTTCCTAATTCATCTTTAAACGTATTTTTTAAAATGCTATAAATCCAAGCATGATAAATTGTTGGCTCCACATTGTCAATCTGATTTTCGCCATTCCAAGCATATAATTTGTCCAAAACATCTAACCGAATCTCAGGATAAGCCTTAAAATCAATGAGTTTTTGCAAATCGGTAATGACAGCTGTATGTACAGGAGAATTTACATCAATAATCATTTTACTAACCTCATTTTTTGTCCAGTCATTTTTAGGCTCTAATAAACTAACAATACGCTTTGCTCTATTATCGGGTAAATAATATCCAGGATATAAGCTTCCAGTCACAGAATCTTGTTGGTTATTGGCGGAATAAACATATTTCCATGGAGGGTTAACTGCACTTGGATTATGATTAAAGTCTAAATATTGTTTTGATGCATCAAGTTTAGCATTATATGGCAATATCAGTTTCGTATTCGTGCTATCTGGAATCTCATATAATTTTGCTGTTCCCCATCTCCCAACATTACCTTTGGCATCACCATACATTATGCTTAATCCTGGAGCATGAATTTTGGGCAATGCGTTTTTAAATTGAATAATGTTTTTAGCATGAGACATTTCGTATATGGCATCCATGACCCTATTTTCAGAATTGGTATATGTCCACCACATTGAAATTGGTTTTTTTTCTCCTTCAATTTGATTCATAATTCCGTTTAAAACAGGTCCTCTCTCCGTTTTCTTGTAGGTAAAGGAAACTTCTGGCTTATCTTTTACCTTAATCGTTTTTGTCTTTATTTCATATGTTTTCCAAATGGAATCTGATTTATACTTAGTACTGTCGGTTGGATGCTGTTTTTCGTAATAAAAATCTACATCATCATTCTCAAACATAGTCATACCGTAAGCTAAATTTCTATCATGAGCTAACAACGGAAACGGAACACCACCAAGGTGATACCCATATTTTTCGTAGGTAGGCGAACTTAAATGTGCCTCATACCAAACCGAGGGTTGCGAAAAACCTATATGAGGGTCATTTGCAAATATTACCTTACCATTTTTTGTCTTTTCAGGAGAAATCACCCAACTATTACTACCTTCAAATAAAGGAATAGCTAATGCACCGAGTGCCTTATTCACCGTGGCAACAATGTTGTTTTTAACGGAATCGGAAGATTGAGTTTTGTGATTTTTTAATATTAAAGCAGGAAACTCTTCATTAGGAAAAAGTAAATCGTTTACATATTCATCACCCAATTCGTTTTTAACATTACTCAAAAGTGGGTCGGTCTTATGCGCCATGGCAAAACTAAAAGCCATATATCCCATGGTGTTATAAATGTCTTTAAGTGTAAAAGGTTTTTTTTCAACACCTGTTAAATAAAACTCTACAGGTGTAGGCCCTTCATTAAGAAACTGATTTATACCTTCTAAATATGCCTGCGATAAAGCATAAGTTTCACTTTTTTTATCAAGAGCATTGGCTGCTTTAATACTTTCCTCATCAATACCCAATGCCAAAAAAAACTTATCTGTTCCAATTAATTTTTCTCCAAAAACTTCAGACAGTCTTCCACTAGCTATTCTTCTTAGAATTTCCATTTGCCATAAGCGGTCTTGCGCATGTACATACCCAAAAGCTCTATAGGCGTCGATTTCGGTTTTACCGTAAATATGAGGAATACCGTAAGTATCGTAATAAACTTCAACCTGGTTAGATAGGTTCGCCAGTTTTTTTTCTCCGCTATACTTTGGTTTTAATGTATACACAACCACAAGCAATGCCATAGCTATTACCATTAACAACAATAGCGTAATTGTAAGTTTTCCTATTTTTTTAAACTTCTTCATTTATGTCATTGCTACTCAGATTTGGTTTTGTAGCAGTACTAAAGATAGTAGAATTTGAAGGATAAAAAAAGAGGCGAAATAGAGGTATTTCTTGAGAATTTGATTTTGAGTACTCTAGGTGTTTACTTTTGTTTGTTAAAATTTGAAACTCCTGTAGATAGCCAATTGAAATAGGTATCTACATCGGTGTTTTGTATAGGTGTGTTTAAAATTTCCAGGTCAGGAGACAACAATACGTAAAAGGGCTGAGATACTTTATTAAAGTTAGCTTCCTGAAAAGTTCCCCATTTGTGCGCAATGGTCTCAATGGTTTTTATTCTACCAGAATTAAACTGAAAATTGAACTGCTGCTCTTTAGGAAGTTCTTGACGGTCATCAGTATACAGCGATATTAATATAAAGTTTTCTTTTAGTTGATTATAAACTTTAGGGTCGCTCCACACATTTTCCTCCATTTTTCTACAGTTAACACATGCCCAACCAGTAAAATCTAGTAAAATGGGTTTATTTTGCTTTTTTGCTTCTGCTAAACCTTCATCAAAATCTTTATAACAATTCAATCCAAGCGGACAGTCTGTCTCTTTTTCAAAGATGCTATAAAAATCTGGTGGTGGAAATCCGCTTAATAATTTTAAATTAGAAACTTTTGTAAGCCCTAAACTTAAATACATAGCAAAAGCCAATGTTAAGAGCCCTACTCCTTTTCTAGCAATGGATAGTTTTTGTTTTGGTCCATCATGAGGAAACCTAAAAACTCCAAACAAGTATAGCGCCATTAACAAGGTTAATACTAACCAAATACCAATAAATATTTCTCGTTTTAATATACCCCAATGCCCTACTAAATCCGCATTTGATAGAAATTTTAACGCAAGACCTATTTCTAAAAACCCTAATACAACTTTTACGGTGGTCATCCACCCACCAGATTTAGGTAAAGAATTTAACCAGGTAGGGAATAATGCAAACAAAGCAAAGGGTAAGCCTAATGCAGCACCAAAACCTGTCATTCCCGCAGATAAATTGGTGGCAACATCACCTATTGCAAGTGTGGTGCTGCCCAATAACCCTCCCAGAATAGGTCCTGTACAAGAAAAAGAAACTATGGCAAGGGTAATTGCCATGAAAAAAATACCAAGTGCCCCTCCAGCTTTTGACGAAGCTGCATCCATTTTATTTGCCCAAGAACTGGGTAACGTTAACTCATAGTACCCAAAAAACGAAAATGCAAAAAACATGAAAATTACAAAGAAGAGTAAGTTTAACCAGATGTTTGTTGCTATGCTATTTAGTATTTGCGAATCTACAGAGTCAAATAAATGAAATGGAAGACTCAATAAAAAGTAAATTAAAACAATAAAAAAACCATATAGCAACGCATTTTTAATGCCTTCGGATTTTTTTTGCGAGCTTTTTGTGAAAAAAGAAACAGTTAATGGAATCATTGGAAATACACATGGTGTAAGTAATGCGATTAACCCTCCTATAAAACCTAGTCCAAAAATCATCCATAAACTAGAGGTTTCTTTTACAAGCGTTTCATCTTTTTCTAAATATGCTTTATTCTTTAAGTCTAATTTTAAAGCTGCACTAAGTGCTAAACTTCTTTCGTCAATCTTTTTTTTAGCAACGGAGACTTCATCCCTTGTTAAAGAAAAAACAAAATTTCTTTCCTGTGTAAGACATACTTCTTTACAAACCTGATAAAAAATACCAAAATCTATTTGCTTTACATCAGGTTTTAATATTCTAATTTTTTGAGTGAATATTGCTTTTTCTTTAAAAAACGTTTCATCAACTTCAAACACATCACTAAAAACGGTTTCAGTTTCACTTTCTGTTGTTTTACCAATTAACTCATAATCTTCATTAAGTTTATTATAGGTAAATTCAGTTGATAGTGAGCCTCCATCCGCAGTATGTTGTGAATATAAATGCCATTCGTCGTGAATTTTTGCTGTAATCTTTAGTTCGTATTCGGTCTCCGATATTTTTTCACTAGTATGCGACCATAAAATAGGGTTTTCGTCATCTTGCGAAAACACCGAAAGGCTAATAAATACTAGTAATATGGTAAACTTTAAATACTTCATTTAATTACTTCAAATTTTAAAATACTTTTAGTAGCATCTGTTATTTTAAATCGGTCATCAGCTCGCTTTCCAATGACCCAGACAATTTTATTATCGGAACAAAGCAACCATTGTTTTTGTTTTGAAATGATGTCTATTTTTTCATCTTTAAAAAACTTAGCTACTTTTTTTTTGCCTTTCATTCCCAGCGGGTAAAAATAGTCGCCTTCTTCCCATTTTCTTACAACTAGTGGATATTTTAACGTTTTTTTATCTACATATAGTGTGTTACCCGTTGTATGCACTATCTCATTTACTTCTTTTATTTTTATTTGAATAGGTTCCTTTATAAAAGCACAGTTTTCCTTGATTTCGTACGAACTATTATCTTCAGGTTCAATTTTACTTAACAATAAACAATCACGGTCTTTAACTAATTTATGCGTCCTAGAATATATTTCTTTACCGCTCATTGCCGTTAAAAGAGCTGTAACATTATCCCACTCTTTAAAATTATAAGTATGGAATAGTGCATGAGCATAAAATTTCAAAGGTTTTAACTCCTGAATTTTTTTTACATCAATACGAATAACATCATTTTCTGAAACAAAAATTTGTTCCTTTAAGTTTTTAATATGAGCCTCACCAAAACTAGCTGTTTGCATCAGAAATTCTTGT
Organism: uncultured Maribacter sp.; assembly: GCA_947493885.1. Classification (GTDB taxonomy): domain Bacteria; phylum Bacteroidota; class Bacteroidia; order Flavobacteriales; family Flavobacteriaceae; genus Maribacter_B. Next base: position 339,627 of record CANLTE010000003.1, on the reverse strand, counting down.
GTTTTTTGGAAATTTTGCAAGAAAGTGGGGTGTAATTCCTTTAGCAGTGGAACAATTTTATGTCTTACCTTATTCCTGAGATATTTGGTATCGTCATTAGAAATATCTTTTCTCCAATTAATTTCCTCAACATTAGCAAATGTTAAAATCTGTTCTCTTGAAAAGTTCAGTAATGGTCTTGCCAGATTTTCGTTTCGTTTTGGTATTCCTGTTAAACCATTTATTCCTGTTCCTCTAGACAGGTTGATAATAAAAGTTTCTAAATCATCATCCATGTGATGTGCTGTTACTAGAATAGGAATTTGATTATTTTTTTGGATTTCAGCAAACCAGGTATACCTAAGCTCTCTCGCCGCTATTTGAATTGATGTTTTATGCTCTTCGGCATATTTTTTTGTATCAAATTCGGTAATGAAACAGTTTACATTTAGTTCTTTGGCTAAATTTTGCACAAAAGATTGGTCTCTATCGCTGTCTTCGCCCCGTAGCTTAAAATTACAATGCGCTATAGAAAAGTCTAAATTTGAAGAATTGCACAAATGCGCTAAAACCACACTATCTACGCCTCCACTACAGGCTAACAAAAACTTATTTTTATTAAGTTCTGGAAAGTTAGTTTCTATATGTAATTTAAACAGATTGTGCACTCTGCAAAGATAGTTAATAATGTACTAGTTGTTCTCCAGCACTTGTCTCATAGCCTTTGCCTTTAACAAACATTCTTCGTATTCTTTTTCTGGAACAGATTTAGCTGTTATTGCTCCACCAACCGCGTAAGACACGTATTTTTCTGATGCGTTATACAAAATACTTCTGATTACAACATTAAAGTCAAAATCACCATCTGGAGTAAAATAACCTATAGCTCCACTATATAGGCCTCTTTTAAAAGGCTCTAATTTTTCAATGATTTTCATTGCGGCAATTTTTGGAGCTCCAGTCATACTACCCATCGGAAAAGTTTCTTGGATAATTTCAACCGGATTTTTTTCCTCAGAAACCCTTGCCGAAATTGTAGAAATCATTTGATGTACTTGCTCAAAAGAATATACTTTACAAAGCTCTTCAACAGTTACACTTCCTTTTAAAGCACTTTTAGATAAATCGTTACGAACCAAATCAACGATCATAATGTTTTCTGCCCGTTCCTTGTTATCGGTTGCTAGGTTGCTTTTTAGAACACCATCTTCCTCTTTGTTTTTAGAACGTTTGGCCGTACCTTTTATAGGTTGTGAAATAACCTTGTTCCCCTTTTTTTTTATATACCTTTCTGGAGAAGCACTTAATGCATATTTATCATTACTCCTAAAAAAAGACGAAAATGGAGCTTTTGAAATGTTATTTAACTTTAAATAAGTATGGTAAGCATCAATAGATGTTTCTTTTGCAAAAAACTCTTGGCAAAAATTTGCTTCATAAATATCACCACGATAAATATGTTTCAACATTTGGTTTACACGCCTAAAATATTCGTCTTTAAAAATGCTTAATTTAATCTTTACATTTTTAGTTGTCTCATTAGTATCCAGTGTATAACTCCCTTTGCTTATGTTTTTAAAGTCGTCCTCAATTTCATCAGTAACCATATTTAGATATTCAAAATGGGCTTCGCCATCAACAATTCGAATAATTTTTTTAGGTTGAAAAAAAAAGAGGTCTGGAAATTTTAATCCATCAGTATTTCTAGAATAAAGAACTTCAGTATCGTTTTTTAAATCATAGGATAAATACCCAAAAATATAGTCGTTAACACTATTTTGATATTCTTTTAAATCACTAAAAGCATTTTGAGTATCTGTTTGCAGTACGGTTAAGCCGTCTACGGCAAGTAAAGCATCAAAGGAGCTATATTGCGATTGAGTATTGTTGCTGTCTAACCAAACAATCTCATTGTACTGCTGCGCCCAACTCAAAACGTTTTGTTTAAATTGAGATGGATTTTGGATAGGAAAAGAAACTTTTTTTCTCAATATATGATTACAATTTGGATAAAAAAGCCTCGATAGCTTGTTTGTGGGTATTCGCCAAATCTGTGTCTAGAATCCCTTTTTCAGCATCAAAATTCGTATGAAAACTGGGTAAAGAAAAGGTAGATACAATTTCTGCTCCCATTCTAGGTAAGATTCCCTCAATTACTCCCAAAGCACCAATACCCCCTCTTTTTCCAGGAGAAGTAGCCATTAACAGCACTTTTGTTCCTTCAAAACAATTACGTTCTAATCTTGATAACCAATCTAAAACATTTTTAAAGAACGCAGATGGATTACTATTATGTTCAGCTACAGATATAATAACACCATTTGCTTTTTGAATATCATTTTTAAACTCAACCAGCGAATTAGAAAATCCATTTTCCCTCTCATAATCCTCACTATACATAGGAAAAGGATAATTAGCTAGATTTAATAATTGTGTTTGCTGATTCTCTAGAACCGAAACGGTATACTTGACTAGTTTATAATTGATTGATTTTGAAGAGTTACTTCCTGCAAAAGCTAATATTTCCGCCATTAGTACGTTTATAACAAGGTTAAGCAACGAAAATAATTCAAATACTACTTACAAACCAGTATTTTGAGTAATTTTGCGCCAAAAGCATCCAAACCTGCTTTTAACCAACTATATACAGCTAATTAAGTTTATTGATGGACAACAATAACAAAAGACTGTTTTTTATAGATGCAATGCGTGCCTGGGCCATTTTAATGATGTTGCAAGGGCATTTTATTGATGGTTTGTTGGATAATGTTTTTAGAGATGATTCCAGCATACTATTTAATGTTTGGAAATATTTTAGAGGTATTACTGCTCCAGTTTTCTTTACAGTCTCCGGTTTTATTTTTACGTATTTATTAATTAGAGTTCCAGAAACAGGTTTTAATAATCCAAGAGTAAAAAAAGGAATTAAACGAGGTTTGGAGCTTATTTTTATTGGCTATTTACTTCGTGTTAACATTGTAGGCCTGTTTATAGGTGAACTTTACGACGCCTTTTATATAGTAGATGTGCTTCATTGTATTGGGTTCTCGATTCTTGGTATAGTTGCCATTTATGTTTTGGCAAGTGCTAGAAAAAAATATTTATTTCCTTCAATTTTATTAAGCATTTCTGTTATACTGTTTACCCTGGAACCGTTATATACGGATAGTACTTTTGCTTTTTTACCACGATTATTTGCTAACTATTTTACTAAAATTAATGGTTCCGTTTTTACCATAATTCCTTGGTTTGGATATGCGGCTTTTGGAGGGTTTTTATCTATTATTTTTAAACGATATAAAAATGCTAATAAATTTTACCCTGTTACAATTTTATCCTTAGCTATTACTGGATTTTTGTTAATTTTTATTTCTTCTCCCCTATTTCTTTGGATTTCGGAACTTACCGGAATTGCATTATTTACCGATATTCAAAATAATAATTATTTGTTTATCCGATTGGGAGATGTTTTAGTGATTTTTTCAATTTTTATGCTGTTCAGACAATTCATGAATAATAAAACCGTACTACAATTAGGACAAAGCACACTCTCCATATACATCATTCACTTTATTATTTTATATGGGAGTTTTACAGGACTTGGTATGTATAGATTTTTAAACCATTCTTTATCCCCTGTCTATGTTATTACAGCTGCCATTTTATTTATGATTGTATGCTCGTACTTAGCTTTACGGTATGAAAAGTACAAGCCCCAAATAAAAGCTCTTGTAGCGCAAATAATTACACAATCATGGTCGTATTTAGAACCGCACCTAAACTTTGCACTTAGAATGTTTAAGGTGTTTATGAATAAATTTCTTCGGTTTATACGATTACCAAAAAACTAGGAGTTTTTATCAATTAGTTTAAGTTCCTCATCTGTAAATACCAGCTGATTTAAGGCCCCCATGTTTTCCTTAAGTTGCTGTACCGAACTTGCTCCAATTAAAACGGAAGCAACTGCCTTTCTATTCAATAACCAAGCAATAGCCATTTGAGAAAGTGTTTGTCCACGCTCATCGGCAATTTTTGCTAAGTTTTTAATTTTAGAAAGATTGTTTTCAACCTGTTCGCGTTCCAAATAGGTAAAGTTTTTTGCAGCTCGAGAATCATCTGGAATTCCGTTTACATATTTATTTGTAAGCATTCCTTGAGCTAATGGAGAAAAGGTAATACAACCAACACCATTATCTTCTAAAGTATCCAGTAAACCATCTTCCACCCATCTGTCAAAAATAGAATATCTCGCCTGATGCAAGATAAAAGGAACTTTCATTTCTTTAAGTAAAACTGCAGCTTCAGCGGTTTCTTTAGGTTGATAATTAGAAATACCAACGTACAATGCTTTTCCTTGACGAACAATATCAGCTAAAGCTCCCATAGTTTCTTCTAATGGAGTATTTGGGTCAGGACGATGATGGTAAAAAACGTCTACATAGTCTAACCCCATGCGCTTTAAACTTTGATCTAAGCTGGAAACTAAATATTTTCTTGAGCCCCAATTTCCATATGGTCCAGGCCACATATCATAACCTGCTTTAGTTGCAATAAATAATTCATCTCGGTAACTTTTAAAATCGTTTTTAAAAATAGTTCCGAAATTTTCCTCTGCCGAACCATATGGAGGTCCGTAATTATTTGCCAAATCTAAATGTGTAATACCAAGGTCAAAAGCAGCTCTGAGAATATTTCTACCCTTATGTAAATCATCTACAAATCCAAAGTTATGCCATAGCCCTAATGAAATGGCTGGAAGCAATACCCCACTCTTACCGGAGCGGTTGTATTTCATAGTTTCGTAACGGTTGGCGTTGGCTTTATACTCAGTTATTCCAGATTTATCGTTGATTTGCATAGGGTAATTTTAAAAGTGCAGTTGCTAAAATAAGCATATAACTTTTATTTAAATGCATATTAATTTGGATTAGATACAAATTACAGTGGATTATACAGTCGAGCTATTGTTTCCCTTAATTTTGTAAAAAACAAACATTAAAATGAGCGATAAAAAATTTAGTCCTGTAAGATTGGCATTGGAAAAGGATAAAAAATATGCATGGTGTACATGCGGACATTCTGAAACTAATGTGTTTTGCGATGGTTCCCATAAAAAGCACGAAAAACCTGGTTGTTTAGTTTTTCAGGTTGATGATGCTAAAAATGCTAGTATATGTACTTGTAAACTTACCAGTAATCCTCCGTATTGTGATGGTTCACATAAGTAAAACAAAGAACCACAACGGTAATGTTGTGGTTCTTTGATTATATGTTTTCTTACTCTGTCTTGTAAGTAACTATCGTATATTAGTGCTAACGTTGGGGATATTGTTTATAATATTTATTCATACGCCTTTTAAAAGCCGTTAAGAACGTTTTTCTATCAATTTTTTCTGTGACATAATCGGAGAGTAAATAGGTGTTTTCATCTATTTTATAATAGGTTACAACTTCTGCTTCACTAATAATGTTCAATTTTGACTTGCATCCACTTAATTGTCTAGTACCTCTAATTTCGTTATTACCGTTATTTAAAATAATTAATTTGTCATCGGACACTTTATATCTATATATGGGATAAATTTCTCCAATAGCAGCGCTAAAAAGATAACTATATGTGCCATTAAAATAAACTTCTTTATAGTCATTTGGGTAAGTGCCGCGCCAATCTCCAATCAATAAATTATTCCATTGAGTATTTGTTGAATTATAACAACAGTTGATATTTAGAGTAAATATTAAAGTAAGTATTAATTTCATAATAATTTTTTAAAAAAATAGTCCCACCAAACTTGTCGCCTTCTTTTTTAATGAAATATAAATTCCCCAGCTAACGCCAGTATCCACAAGTGCAGTAACTCAAGCTAAAAACCCCATACTATCTATTTCTAAAATAGTATGGTAATCCTGAAAATTTCAATTACTCAAATATTTTCAATCAATTAGTATGTACAAAAAACCTACTTTCTAATGGATTGTTGCGAATATAATCTGTTTTTTGTTTAATAACGCTTTCATTCCGTAATAACCATTTTTTCTGCTAATAATTACAAAATAAAGAATTTTTTCACAGAAGTAAGGTTGAATAAACTCCGTTTATCATTCAAATACCCTCTTCCCCTTGCTTAGCATATGCCAAGGTCAGCTAGGGTAGTTTTCCTAAAATTAGCAAAAAACCCATCTAATTTAGATGGGTTTTTGTATAATGCTATAAACTAAGTCAAAAGCTTTATATGCTTAATTTCTCTGTCTTTAATTATATATGCAGCGCTCTATCGTCGGTAGCAGCCAAAGCAGCCTCTTTCACAGCCTCTGAATAGGTTGGATGAGCATGACTCATTCTTGAAATATCCTCAGCCGATGCTCTAAATTCCATAGCGGTAACACCTTCGGAAATTAAATCTGCAACTCTGGCACCTATCATATGAACACCAAGTACTTCGTCGGTAGTTTTATCTGCAATAATTTTCACAAAACCCTCAATATTCATACTTGCTCTTGCACGTCCTAAAGCTCGCATTGGAAACTGTCCTACTTTGTAATCTACACCAGATTCTTTAAGTTGCTCTTCAGTTTTACCAACGGCAGCAACTTCTGGCCAAGTATACACAACACCTGGAATTAAATTATAATCTATATGTGGTTTTTGTCCGGCTAAAGTTTCAGCTACCAATGTACCCTCTTCCTCTGCTTTGTGAGCTAGCATGGCTCCTTTTACTACATCACCTATAGCATAGATATTAGAAGCACCAGTTTGTAAGTGTTCATTAACATCTACTCTACCTCTATCATCTAATTTTACACCTGCCGCTTCCGCATTAAGTCCATCAGTATATGGTTTTCTACCAACCGAAACTAGGCAATAATCTCCTTTAAATTCTATTTCTTCTCCCTTCTTATTATCCGCTTTCACAATAACTTCATCACCCTTTCTCTCAACAGATTTAACCTTGTGTGAAAGCGCAAATTTTACCTTTTGCTTTTTAAGAGTTTTCATTAACTCTTTAGAAAGTGCACCATCCATACCTGGAATAATACGATCCATATATTCAATAACGGTAACATCTGCTCCTAAACGTTTATATACTTGACCTAACTCTAAGCCTATAACTCCACCACCAATAACAATCATGTGTTTAGGAATTTCTTTAAGCATTAAAGCTTCTGTTGAAGTTATAACGCGTTCCTTATCAATTTTAATAAAGGGTAAACTAGAGGGTTTAGATCCTGTTGCTATAATAGTGTTTTTAGCTTCAAGAGTTTCAACAGAGCCATCATTTTTGGTAACATTAATATGTGTAGCATCTTTAAAACTACCAACACCTTCAAAAACGTCTATTTTATTTTTGTCCATTAAAAATTGAAGACCTTTTGAGGTTTGTTCAACAATGGTGTTTTTTCGACCAATCATTTTTTCCAGGTTAACTTTTATTTCACCAGGAATTTCAATTCCGTGTTCTTCAAAATGTTTAATAGCATCATTATAATGGTGAGAAGAATCTAAAAGGGCTTTTGAAGGAATACACCCAACATTTGAACATGTGCCACCTAGTCTAGGATATTTTTCAATAATTGCTGTTTTCATTCCCAGTTGCGCGCAACGAATAGCTGCTACATACCCTCCAGGACCTGAACCGATAACGGCTACGTCATATGAACTCATAGAATTTTTTAGTTTTTAATGATAAACAAAATTAAGGTTATTTTCCGATTTTATATAAGTATTGCTGTTGTATGCTTAACTTCATTGATAATAAATGTGCTTTGTGTACTACCAATATTTGATATTGCTGTAAGTTTTGTTACCATAAAATCTCTGTAAGCTTCCATATCTTCTACATGAATCTTTAAGATATAGTCATAATCGCCACTAACATGGTAGCATTCTGCTATTTCTGGAAGCTTTAATATTTCACGTTCAAACTGTAAAACAAAATCTTTTATATGTTGAATTAGTTTAACATGGCATAACACCACAAATGATTTGTTTATCTTTTTTTTATCTACCAAAGCAACATAATTAGTAATTACTTCAGACTTTTCTAAGCGCTTTATGCGTTCATAAATTGCTGTTGTAGATAATCCTAATTTATGAGCATACTCCTTGTTTGTTTTTTTACTATCGTGCTGTAATAGAGTAATTAGTTTTTTATCAGTTTCATCGAGCTTTTGCATGTGTATTTTTCTATTTATATCATAATAACGAATTAATTTAGTTTTTTATTCATTTATTATTATTAAATATAGTTTTATTTTCTGTATATAAATATTATTGTTGATTTTAAATCAATGTAAGTCTAATTTTATAATAGAATAATATTTAGACAATTATGAGCTACAAAGCATCCGATAAATTACAAGATTTACAATATTTTGGAGAGTATGGAGGGGTAAATCCTTCTATATCCGATTCTTCAACTTATACTTTTTTATCTGCAAAAAAAATGTTTGACACTTTTGAAGGAAATACTGAAGGGTGCTATTTATATTCAAGGCACTCCTCCCCTGCTAACCTATATTTAGGAGAAGCATTGGCAGCAATGGAGGGAACGGAAAGTGCTAACGTAACCGCAAGTGGTATGGGTGCAATTACTGCGGTTATTATGCAATTATGCAATGCTAATGAGCATATTATAAGTAGCAGAACAATTTATGGAGGAACCTATGCTTTTATGAAAAACTTTTTAAAAAAGTTTAATATAGATACCTCTTTTGTTGATATTACTAATATTGATATCGTTGAAAAGTCTATTACCTCTAATACTAAAATGATTTATTGCGAGAGTGTTAGTAATCCTTTATTAGAAGTCGCAGATTTAATAGCACTTTCTAAATTAGCCAAAAAATATGCTATTCCTTTGGTGGTAGATAATACATTTTCACCTTTAACAATAGCTCCAGCTAAGTTGGGAGCTGATGTCGTGATACACAGTTTAACTAAGTTTATTAATGGCACTAGTGATTGCGTTGCTGGGGCTGTTTGTGGTTCTACAGAATTTTGTTTAGCGTTGAAGGATGTGAACAATGGAGCTGGAATGCTCTTGGGGAGCACACTAGACAGTTTAAGGGCTTCTTCAATTCTAAAAAATATGAGAACCTTACATATTAGGATGAAGCAGCATAGTTATAATGCTCAATACTTAGCAGAGCGTTTTGAAAATGACGGTTTACGTGTAGTTTATCCAGGGTTAAAATCGCATTCTGGACACAAAGCATTAAAAAGACAAATGCAAGTTGAATTTGGTTTTGGAGGACTTTTAACAATTGATGTAGGTTCTCTTGAAAAAGCAAATGCTCTAATGGAATTGATGCAACATCAAAAATTAGGTTATTTGGCGGTAAGTTTAGGTTTTTATAAAACCTTATTTAGTGCTCCAGGCACTTCTACATCTTCTGAAATCCCTCTGGAAGAACAAAAGGAAATGGGTCTTTCTGACGGGTTAATTCGGTTTTCTGTTGGTTTAGATAATGATATAGAACGTAGTTACAAAATGATGAAATCTTGTATGCAAAAACTGGAGATTATTTCAAAAAAAGCAATAATTAATTAGAAGAAACTACAACTTCTTTTTTGCAGAACCTTCCACAAAATCGTAATATTACGGATAATCAATAGCTTTTATTAATGCAAGACATGGATAATAAGGAATTTAGGCAAGACGAGAATATAGTTACCAATAAAGAACTAAATATTTGGGAGGCTTTAATTCCGGTATTTGCGTTAGTTGCTATGCTAGCTTATAATGTTTTTGTTTTTGGTGATGATGCACTAAGTGGTTCCAATCAGTTCATACTTTTGTTAGGGGGTGCTGTAGCTGCTATTGTAGGTTTTAAGAACAAAGTTTCCTATAAACAAATGATGGACGAAGTAGCAGAGAATGTAAGATCTACTTCAGGAGCTTTATTAATATTATTGATGGTAGGCGCTTTGGCGGGTACTTGGTTGGTAAGCGGTATAATTCCTGCTATGATATATTATGGCCTTCAAATTTTGAATCCAACTATATTTTTAGCTGCTAGCGTTGTTATTTGTGCAATAATATCTGTAGCAACAGGAAGTAGTTGGACAACTGCAGCTACTGTTGGTATAGCTCTTATTGGTATTGGGGAAGCGCTTGGTGTTTCTCTGGGAATGTCTGCGGGAGCAGTACTTTCTGGCGCTTATTTTGGAGATAAATTATCGCCTTTAAGTGACACCACAAACCTCGCTCCCGCAATGGCAGGAGGTAATTTGTTTGATCATATTAAATATATGACCATAACAACCGTGCCAACCATAATAGTAACATTAATTGTTTTTATAATTATTGGGTTTAGTATAGATACTTCCGGTTCTACAGATGTTGCTTCAATATTGACCTCTATTGATGAAACGTTAAATATTACTCCTTTGTTATTCATTGTACCGATTGTGGTAATCGTACTAATTGTTAAAAAGACTCCTCCTCTTATGGCCTTACTAATAGGCTCGTTATTGGGTGCTGTATTTGCATTAATCTTTCAACCTGAAGTTGTAATGGGTATTACGAAGGCGAATACACTAACTTTTGAGTCAGGGTATAAAGGAATATTAAAAGCTATAACTCAGAAAACTACCATCCCAACATCAAACGAAATTTTAAGTGATTTGTTTAAATCCAAGGGAATGGAGGGAATGCTAAATACCATTTGGCTAATAATTTGTGCTATGGTTTTTGGTGGCATTATGGACGGTATAGGAGCGTTATCAAAAATAAGTTCTGAGTTACTAAAAATGGCTAAATCTACATTTGGATTGTTTGCTAGCACCGTTGGAAGCTGCCTAGCTCTAAATGTAACCGCTTCAGATCAATATTTGGCTATTGTTATACCCGGAAAAATGTTTAAAAAAGCCTACGAGGATAGAAATTTAGCTCCTGAGAATTTAAGTAGAACGCTGGAAGATTCTGGTACAGTAACCTCAGTACTTATACCTTGGAATACTTGTGGCGCATATCATAGTAGCGTTTTAGGAGTTGGTGTAGGTGAATATTTTATGTATGCCATTTTTAACTGGTTAAGTCCTATAATGACTTTGATTTTTGCTGCATTTAGTATTAAAATAAAACAACTAAGCGCAAAAACTGCTGTGTAATTTTTGCGAATTTAAAATTCTTAATTGCTGATTATCAACGAGTATATGCTAATATTATTTCTCCATAAATAATTTATATAGTTATTTAATTTTTAAGTGACCTCTTACCCTATTTTTGCACCCGTTAAATAACTTATATAAAAATTATAAAATGGCATTTGTAGGGAAAAAATTTCCAAATTTAGAGGTAAACGCAATGAACGATCTTGGTGATACATTTAAACTAAATGTATTAGAGGAGGCTCAAAAAAACAATAAGAAAGTGGTGTTGTTTTGGTATCCAAAAGATTTTACGTTCGTTTGTCCTACTGAGTTACACGCTTTTCAGGAAGCCTTAGGTGAGTTCGAAAAAAGAAATACTGTAGTTATTGGAGCTTCATGTGATACTGCTGAAGTACACTTTGCTTGGTTAAATACCGATAAAGATAACGGAGGTATTGAAGGTGTTACTTACCCACTTTTAGCAGATAGCAATAGAAATTTAGCCGCTACTTTAGGAATTTTAGATACTACTAATGAAACGTACAATGAAGAAACAGGAGTTGTTACTGTTGAAGGAGATAATGTAACGTATAGAGCTACATATTTAATTGATGAAGAAGGAACAGTTTTTCATGAAGGAATTAACCATATGCCAGTAGGTAGAAATGTTAGCGAATTTTTACGTTTAATTGATGCTTATGCTCATGTTCAAGAAAAAGGAGAAGTTTGTCCAGCAAACTGGGAAGAAGGTAAAGAAGCAATGACAGCAGATAGAAAAGGTGTTGCTGCTTACCTTTCTGCAAACTAATAACTTTAGTTAGTGTTGTTAATTTAAAATTATGAGATTATGGTAGTAGAGTTAGAACAAGATAATTTGCAAGAAATTGTAAGTGAAAATAAAACAGTAATTGTGCAATACTCTGCAGGTTGGTGCGGCAACTGCCGTATAATGAAACCTAAGTTTAAAAAAGAAGCTAGTACACATGCTGAGATGACTTTTATAATGGCCGATGCTGAAAAATTTCCAGAGTCTAGAAAATTAGCAAATGTTGATAATTTACCAACCTTTGCAGTTTTTAAAGATGGGGAATTTGCTAGTCAAGTTCAAACAAATAAATATGATGTTTTAAAAGAATTGATTCATGAAGCTTCCAGTAATTAAACACCTCACAAATTTTATTGAAAATAACGATGAGGATTATGTTGTAGAAACTATTGAAACTTTGGAAGATCTTACTGAAGTTTCTTCTTTAAAAGATGAAGAACTAGATGTAATTGGGGAATTAATTTCTAATATGTATGGTGCAATAGAAGTTAATAAAGCTGTAAAAGAAGGGAAAACTAAAAAAGACGCGTTAAATGAATTTATGCAGCGTGTACAAGGTTCAATAGATAACTAATAGCATAATTTATATTATAAAGAGCCCGTTTCCTATGGAGACGGGCTTTTTTATTGAGAAACACTTACATATAAACCGATTATTTTATAATTTCACACCAAAATAAAATTAATATATATGGCAACGGTAACACTTAAAGGAAACACTATAAATACACTTGGTAATTTACCTGCTAATGGTAGTAAGTCTCCTGATTTTAAATTAGTAAAATCAGATTTATCTACAGCAACATTAGCTGATTATTCAGGCAAAAAAGTAGTTCTTAATATTTTTCCAAGCGTAGATACAGGTACTTGTGCAAAATCTGTACGTCAGTTTAATGAAGAAGCTGCGGAATTAAATAATACAGCTGTTTTATGTATATCAAAAGATTTACCTTTTGCTCAAGGTAGATTTTGCGGAGCAGAAGGAATTGAAAATGTAGAAATGTTATCTGATTTTAGAGATGGTAATTTTGGTAAGGCTTTTCAGAATGAGTTTGTTGATGGCCCATTACAAGCTTTATTGTCAAGAGCGGTGGTTGTTTTAAATGAAGAAGGTAATGTTGTATATTCTGAGCAAGTTCCTGAAACAGTTGATGAGCCAAATTACAAGGCGGCATTAGAAGCTTTAATGGATGCCTAAAGAATCATTTTTAGTAAACCGACTTAAAAGTGTGCGTTACGCAATGCGTGGCGCACTACTTTTGATTCGTACAGAAGCTAGTATAAAAGTTCAAGTTGGAATTTCAATACTAGTTACTATTGCTGGGTTTTATTATGAAATTTCTAACCTAGAATGGATACTTCAAATTTTTGCCATTGCTTTAATTTTAGGAATTGAAGGAATGAATACAGCTGTTGAAAAAACTGCAGATTATATTCAACCTGAGTTCGATGATAAAATTGGATTTATCAAAGATATTTCGGCTGGAGCTGTTATGCTAGTTTCAATAGCAGCAACTATAATTGGACTAATTATTTATTTACCTAAAATATTTTAGTTTTCATTGGTACTATGGCGTGAGAATATCGCTATGGAATAATAAAACTATATTTTAATTACATCATTATGATGAAACTGTTGCGCATACAAGAGTATAAAGTGTTTTTGTATCGGTTGTTTCTTGCGTATTTGTTTTATTTTATAGCAAGAACTTTGTTCTTTTTGTACAATAAAGATTTGCTTGCGGTAGATTCGGCAAGCGATTTTTTTAGTATTTGTTATTACGGGTTAAGTTTTGATACTCCTGCAATTATCTACGTAAATGCTTTATTTATTTTATGTAGCATTCTTCCGCTATTTATAAACACCTCCATAAAGTTTCAAAAAGTACTTTTTTGGATATATTTTATTCCCAATCTTATCGCCTATGCAACGAATTTTGTAGACCTAATATATTATCGTTTTACATTTTCTAGAGCATCACTTGCTTCACTAGAGTCTATTTCTGGAGAGTCTAATAAATTACTACTTCTACTATCTTTTATTAAAGATTATTGGCATGTTTTTTTGCTGTTTTTTGTATGCAGTTATTTATGGATTAAGCTGTATAAAAGACTAGAATTAATTCATATCCCACCAAATAATAAAAAAGGTTACGTTGTTTCATCTATTATAATGTTGTTTGTTTTTGCAACATTAGCAATTGGCGGTATTCGTGGCGATTTTAAACACAGTACCAGACCATTAAATCTTGTAGATGCCGGCAGACATGTAAATATAGCAGAACAGGCTAATATGGTATTAAACACGCCGTTCAGTATTATTAGAACAATAAATAAAAATAATTTTAAAAAACGTAATGAAGTTTCCGAAGCCTTTATAGAACAAGCTTTTCACCCTATAAAACGGTATAATAGAAAGGTACATAAGAAGCCAAATGTTGTTGTGATTATCATTGAAAGTTTTGGGCGAGAATACCTTGGGAGTTTTAACAAAAATATCAACGCAGAAAATTATGTGGGATATACACCTTTTTTGGATTCATTGGCAAATCATAGTATGATTTTTCCCAATGGTTTTGCTAATGGTAGAAAATCCATTCACGGGATGTCTTCAGTATTAGCAGGTATTCCCTCCTTCAAAACGGCATACACATCCTCCTCTTATGCAAATCAAAAAATAGAATCTTTAGTTTCTATTTTAAATAGTATGGATTATGATACTTCTTTTTTTCATGGTGCTCCTAACGGTTCTATGGGCTTTTTGGGTTTTGGAAATATTTTAGGGTTTGACCATTATTATGGAAAAAATGAATATAAAAATGATGATGATTTTGATGGTGTATGGGGGATTTGGGATGAGCCTTTTTTAGAGTACATGAACGATGTATTATCCAAAAAGAAAGAACCATTCATGAGCACAGTGTTTACAGTAACATCGCATGCGCCATTTAATATTCCTGAAAAATACGAAGGTATATTTCCCGAGGGCGATCTAGATATGCATAAATGTGTTGGATACACAGATTATGCATTAAAAAAATTCTTTACGGAAGCCTCTAAACAACCATGGTTTAACAATACTATTTTTGCAATTACAGCTGATCATAGTAATCAGACTTTTTATAAGGAATATAAAAAAACAGTAAATAGATTTTCTGTTCCTATTATGTTTTATGACCCTAATGGAAAGTTTGTTGGAGAGGATTATAGCTTAGCCCAACAAATGGATATTCCTGCAACCATATTAGATATTGTTGGATATAACAAACCTTTTAGAAGTTGGGGAAGAAGTTTGGTTGGTGATTCAATTCAAAAACCATTTGCGGTTACCCATTCAGGAAGTAATTTGTTGTACTTACAAGATGAATATATAACTTTATTAAGCAATCAAGATAAAGTAATTGGACTTTACGATATTAACGATAAAGGTTTAACTAAGAATTTATTGGCTTCTGAAAAAAATAAAAGTGTTGAAATGGGAAAGATTGCTAAGGCATTTGTTCAAGATTATATGAACCGGATTGTAGATGGAAGATTAAGCGCTGAACCAGATTTAAACAATAATTAATGCAATGTTGTGTTGTCATTTGTATGAAACTGGGTATATTTTTCCTTGAGAAACAAAGGTAATTTGTAATTTAGTCCCGAGAACTTAAATTTCATGGCAAAAAAAACAAAAAAGGCTACTCCTAAAAAAAAGGTTTCTTACAAATTATCCAAGCAAAATAAAATAATAATAGGTAGCTTGCTTATACTTTTTAGTATTGCTCTGTTTTTTTCCTTTATCTCTTTTTATTTTACTTGGCAAGATGATCAGAGTATACTTTCAGAATTTACAAATCGTAATGCATCTGCGAAAAACTTACTAAACAAATTTGGCGCAAGTCTTGGTCACTTTTTTGTTTATAAAGGCTTTGGTCTTGCTTCACTCATACTACCAGTATTACTGTGTATAAGCGGTTTATATCTGTTTTTGGGTCTTCAGAATACAGGAATACTCAAAAAATGGATTTGGGGATTACTTTTTATGATATGGATTTCTGTTGCTCTAGGATTTTTTGCAATAAACAAGCCTTTACTGGGGGGATTAATAGGTTTTGAAATGAATGATTTTCTTCAGGACTACGCAGGTAAAATAGGAGTTCTGTTGCTATTAATTTTTGGCTTAGTATTTATTTTAGTTCGCCTTTTTAAATTTTCTCCTGAAGATTTGGCCAATTATTTTAAAAGTAAAAAAGCTTCCATAAAAGCAGATTTTGAAAAACCTGCTAAACATGGTAATAATAAAGATGATTTTAAAATAGATATTGCAGATGAAAAACCTGTAATAATTGATACCTATACACATAAAGAAAACATCCCTCCTATAAAAAAAGAAGAAGTTGTAAGCGATTTAGAAATTACGACCCCTGTGGTTGAAAATGATGTTGAGGAAGAAATTGCAATTGAGGTTGAAAAAGTTGTTGAAGAACAAGAGGAAACTTCCAATATTGCTGCAAAATTAGTAGAAGATTATGGAGAATTTGACCCCACATTAGAGCTTGGTAGTTATAAGTTTCCAACGATAGATTTGTTAAACCCTCATGGTTCTTCAGGGAGCATTACCATTAACCAAGAAGAGCTAGAAGAGAATAAAAATAAAATTGTTGAAACGCTTAAAAACTATAAAATAGGAATTGCTCAAATAAAAGCAACTATTGGTCCAACAGTAACCTTATATGAAATTGTTCCAGACGCTGGTGTTCGTATTTCTAAGATTAAAAATTTAGAGGATGATATTGCACTATCTCTTGCGGCATTAGGTATTCGTATTATAGCACCTATTCCTGGAAAAGGAACCATTGGTATTGAGGTTCCTAATAAAAATGCAACAATTGTTTCAATGCGATCCGTCATTGCTTCTACTAAGTTCCAAAA
Organism: uncultured Maribacter sp.; assembly: GCA_947493885.1. Classification (GTDB taxonomy): domain Bacteria; phylum Bacteroidota; class Bacteroidia; order Flavobacteriales; family Flavobacteriaceae; genus Maribacter_B. The sequence goes on along the minus strand of CANLTE010000003.1, from coordinate 322,810 downwards.
AGCGGAAATGGAATTACCAATTGCTTTTGGAAAAACTATTAGCAATGAAACATTTGTAGTAGATCTTGCTAAAATGCCACATATGTTAATGGCAGGTGCTACTGGGCAAGGAAAATCTGTTGGTTTAAATGCTGTACTTACCTCAATATTGTACAAAAAGCATCCTGCGGAAGTTAAATTTGTTTTGGTGGATCCTAAAAAAGTAGAACTTACTTTATTTAATAAAATAGAACGTCATTATCTGGCAAAACTACCCGATGTTGAAGATGCCATTATTACAGATAACACTAAAGTAATTCATACATTAAACTCCTTATGCATTGAAATGGATAACCGTTATGAGTTATTAAAATTAGCAATGGTTCGTAACCTAAAAGAGTATAATGCTAAGTTTAAGGCTCGTAAATTAAATCCTAATGAAGGGCATAAATTTTTACCATATATTGTTTTGGTAATTGATGAGTTTGCAGATTTGATTATGACTGCTGGAAAGGAAGTGGAAACGCCTATTGCACGTTTAGCGCAACTGGCAAGGGCCATAGGTATTCATTTAATAATTGCAACACAGCGTCCTTCTGTAAATGTAATTACAGGTATAATAAAGGCAAACTTCCCTGCTAGAATTGCTTTTAGAGTAACTTCAAAAATTGATTCGCGTACTATTCTGGATGCGCAAGGGGCTGATCAGCTAATTGGACGTGGTGACATGCTTTATACACAAGGAAACGATGTTACTAGAATACAGTGTGCATTTGTTGATACTCCTGAGGTTGAGAAAATTACAGACTTTATAGGCTCACAACGGGCTTACCCCGATGCATATTTATTGCCAGAATATGTTGGAAATGATGATTCTGGCACGAGTATTGACTATAATATTTCTGAAAGAGATAGCAAGTTTCGTGAAGCGGCAGAAGTAATTGTAATTGCGCAACAAGGTTCAGCTTCGCTTATTCAAAGAAAATTAAAATTGGGATACAATAGAGCAGGTAGAATTATTGATCAATTAGAAGCTGCTGGTATTGTGGGTCCTTTTGAAGGTAGTAAGGCAAGACAAGTTAATGTACCTGATATGGTTGCATTAGATGAGTTATTAAACAACGAATTAAACTAAAGAAAATGAGAAAAATATTTTTATTGTTAACAGTCAGTTTGTTCACATCAGTAAGCTTTGGACAGAATTCTGAAAAAGCAAAAAAACTATTAGATGAAGTTTATAACAAGGTAACAGGTTATGAAAATATATATGTTGATTTTAAGAATACCCTAACTAGTACTGAAGCAAACATAAACTCTGAAACAAGAGGGAATGTTACCCTTAAAGGAGATAAATATCTTTTTAATTATCTTGGAGCACAACAACTTTTTGATGGCGCGAAAGTATATACTATTGTTCCTGAAAATGAAGAAGTAACTATAGAAAGCCCTGTAGAAGAAGAAAACAGTGTTACACCATCTAAAATGCTTACTTTTTATACAAAGGGGCATAATTATGAATGGGATATCCTTCAAAATGTTCAAGGAAGAAAAATTCAATTTATAAAGCTTACTCCTATTGATACAAATTCAGAAATTGCTTCAATCTTATTAGGTATTGATGCGCAAACAAAGCACATATATAAGCTTATTCAAGTTGGAAAAAACGGTACTAAAACTACCATAACTGTTAATTCTTTTAAAACAAACCAACCTTTGTCAAAAACCTTATTTACTTTTGATGAAGCTAAGTACAAAAAAGAAGGATACTACATCTTAAGAAATTAGAACTTTTGAGAATTCTAGACCGATATATATTATCGAGGTTTACCCAAAATTTTTTCAGTTCGTTTGTGATATTAATGTTCATATTTATATTTCAAACGATTTGGCTTTTTATAGATGATTTGGCCGGTAAAGGGTTAGATGTTATCATTATAGGTAAGTTCTTATTCTACCTTATGCCAGATTTAACGGAAAAAGTACTCCCGTTAACAGTGTTATTATCTTCAATATTGACCTTTGGAACCTTTGCTGAGAACTATGAGTTTGCAGCAATGAAAGCCTCAGGTATTTCACTGCAGCGCGCCATGCGAAGCTTAATTATATTTGTTAGCCTATTAGGAGGAGTTACATTTTTCTTTGCTAATACGGTGATTCCTGCTTCACAACGTAAAATATATAACTTACGTAAAAACATAGCAAAAGTAAAACCAGCTGTTGCGATTGCTGAAGGTGTTTTTAGTGATTTTGAAGCAGGGGACATGAATATTAAGGTTGATGAGAAATTTGGGGATAACGATCGATTTTTAAGGAATGTTATAATTCACAAAAAGGACAGAAAAAATATAAATACTACTGTAATAAAAGCTAAACAGGGAGAACTTAAAAGTAGTGAGGATTCAGATATTCTTCAGTTGATATTAACTGATGGGCATTACAATGAAGATGTACCAGTAAAGAATAATGATAGAAAATCAAAATTACCATATGCCCATTCCAATTTTGAAACCTATACTATGAATATAGATTTATCGGAATTTAATAATGTTGATTTAGAGGAAGAGCGTGATGTAAGTACCGATAAAATGAAAAACATTTCGCGGTTAAGCAAAGATATTGACTCTCTAAGAGTTGATAACGAGCGTATTGTAATGGCTTTTTCTAAAAATGTAAATACAAGATTAGGACTTTATGGAGCCACAAAAACAAAGGTAAAAGATACCACGGCTAAAAAAAGAAAAAGAGATAGTATCTCTACGGTTATAAGAGATTCCATTTATAAGGTAAATAAAGGAGATTTTAGCAAATTTGATATTTTAGAATTGTTTGAAGGTTGGGAACAAATGCAGATTATGAACTCTGCAAAAAATGCTACAACAAACATTTTAAACTCTGTTAAAGGAAAAAAAGAAGAACTTGATAAAAGGTATAAAATATATAATTTGCATATTTTATCGCTACATAAAAAATATGCCTTAGCGTTATCGTGTGTTATTCTCTTTTTTGTTGGAGCGCCGTTGGGTGCTATAATAAGAAAAGGCGGATTAGGTTTACCCATGGTAATTGCAATTATTTTGTTTTTAGCGTATTATTTTATTGGTGTTTTTGCAGGCAATTATGCTAAAGAGGGTAATATTCATCCAATTATAGGAGCTTGGTTGTCAACACTAATTATGTTGCCATTAGGCATATTTTTAACCAAAAGAGCCACTGAAGATAAAGGAATGGTTAATTTTGGAGCAATAATTGTTGATTTTTTTAAAGGCATATTTAAAAAGAAAAAAGTATCTAACTCATAGATAATGAATACAGAGGTTAAAATACAGTTGAATACAATTGAAGAAGCTATTGAGGACATCCGAAAAGGAAAAGTTATAATAGTTGTTGATGATGAAAATAGAGAAAATGAAGGGGATTTTGTAGCTGCAGCTGAACTTGCAACTCCTGAAACGGTTAATTTTATGGCAACTCATGGTAAGGGACTTATTTGTGCACCTTTAACCGAAGGTCGTTGTAAAGAACTTGGACTGAGTGTGATGGTTAGTAATAACACTGACCCTTTAGAAACCGCTTTTACGGTATCGGTTGATTTACGTGGTGAAGGTGTTACAACAGGAATTTCCGCTTCAGATAGGGCCAAAACTGTTTTGGCGCTTACAAGGCCAACAACAAAACCTCATGATTTAGCAAGACCTGGGCATATTTTTCCTTTAATAGCTAAAGAAGGTGGAGTTTTAAGAAGAACAGGACATACTGAAGCGGCAATTGATTTTGCACGATTGGCGGGGCTAAAACCGGCAGGAATGATTGTTGAAATCATGAATAATGACGGTTCAATGGCGCGTTTACCAGAATTGGTCAAAGTTGCCGAAAAATTTGACCTTAAACTTGTTTCCATTGAAGATTTGGTTGCTTATAGAATGGAGCATGACAGTCTTATTCAAAAGGAGATAGACTTTAATATTACCACACGTTTTGGAGATTTCAGACTTAGAGCCTATAAACAAACTACTAATAACCATGTTCATATTGCATTAACAAAAGGTTCTTGGAATAAAGATGAAGTAGTTTTAACAAGAATAAATTCTACGCTTATTAATAATGATATTTTAGGCACGCTGACGAGTGATGTTGATAAAAAGCTAGAGGACATGTTTAATGCTATTAATGCTGAAGGAAAAGGTGCTTTTGTTTTTATTAATCAAGATGTAGAGTCGTTAAATTTATTATCAAGATTAAAGGAATTAAAACAACTTCAGAAAGATGGTATTTATAAAGCTCCCAAGATAGAAATGGATTCTAGAGATTTTGGTATAGGGGCTCAAATATTGCATGATATTAATATTTCTAAAATGAGGTTGTTAACCAATAGTGAGCAAACTAAACGTGTTGGTATTGTTGGTTATGGTTTAGAAATTATTGAACACGTAAAATATTAAAATTATTGAGCAAGAATATGCTCAATAATTTTTTTCGTTTTATTTGCTCGCTTTAGCATTTCATTTTCAGTCCAGCTAAGTTTTATTAAGCATGATATATTTCTACTTATCCAAGAATCAGATTGAGAAAAATCTCTTTGTTTAATTTCCTGAAGTTTACTTTTAGTTTCATCAGACAATTTACTTAAAGATGTTGCATTTATTAAATGTTGCCACTTTCTGTAATAATGCCAGTTGTTATTAAACCAGTAGAAACATGCGTCCAGCCCATTTTCTGAAAATGCTTTGTGTATTTTTTGAGTTACCTCTTCATTGGGTAGGTAAAAACTTAGAAAGGAATAATTTTCCACACCTCCTTCAGGAACGCTTCTAAAACTAATACCTTCAATATTTTGCAAAGTATTTCTTAGTATGCTATAGTTTCGTTTTTGAATAGCAATAAAATCATCCAATCTATTTATTTGAGCCAAACCTACCGCAGCATGTAGTTCTGATATTCTGTAATTATACCCTAAAAAAGGATGTGATTCGGCACCACGGTCATTTCCAAAATGATCGTGTCCATGATCAGAATAATGGTCAGCATTTTTATAATACTTTTCATTGTTAGTTATAACGGCACCACCTTCTCCACTTGTAATAGTTTTTACAAAATCAAATGAAAAACATCCTAAGTCACCATAACTTCCAAGGGGTTTTTCCTCATAACTACCTCCAATAGCTTGACATGCATCTTCTATAAGTAATACATTGTGTTTTGTACAAATGCTTTTTAGTGCTTTTAAATTTGCCATAGAACCACACATGTGAACAGGCATTATAGCTTTTGTTTTTTTAGTAATAGCTTTTTCAACAGAAATAGGACATAGCGTCAGGGTGTCATCAATATTTACTAAAACGGGTATTGCTCCAATTGCCATAATAGACTCAAAACTAGCGACAAAAGTAAACGTTGGCATAATAACTTCATCCCCTACTCCTATTCCTGCACTAGCAAGTGCAACCGTTAAGGCAGCGGTACCACTACTTACCAATTGCGCATGTTTAGACTGCATTCTATTTTCAATGGCTTTCTCTAGCTCTTTAGCTTTCCAGTGATTGTTACGCATACCATCAAAACCATAGCGCATTAAAATACCAGAATCTAGCACATCCTGAACTTGTTTTTTTTCTTCTTCACCAAACAATTCAAATCCTGGCATATTCCTTTAAAATTTATGTAGTTTAATTAATTTCAATAATACTTTCAGCAAGGTCTTTCCTAACTTTTTTAAAGTCAGCAAACATATCATCATCTGCCCTATATCCAACAGGTAGCACAAGTACTGATGATAGTCCTTTTTCCTTTAACCCCAGCAGTTCATCATAACCCGTGGGAATAAAACCTTCCATTGGACAGGAATCAATTTTCTCAAAGGCACAAACCGTCATTAAATTCCCTAATGCAATATATGCTTGTTGTTTGCACCATTCCGTGGTTTTGTCTTCTTCTTGATTTTCAAAAGAATTCAACATCACATTCTTAAATGGTTGAAGAATTTCATCACTAGTTCCTCTAACCTTTTTCACCTTATTAAAATAAGCCTCTACATTATTCTTATCAATTTTGTTTTCAATACAAAGCACAAATAAATGAGAAGCCTGTGCAACTTGATTTTGGTTGAATGAATGAGGAATCAATGATTGTTGAATTTTTTTATTCTTGATAATTACCAATTTTATGGGTTGCAAACCATACGAAGTAGCCGTTAAATTAAAAGCATGCTTTAAAATAGTAATCTTTTCTTCAGATATGATTTTGGTATTATCAAACTTTTTCGTCGCGTATCGCCAATTTAATATATCTACACTATTTTTCAAACCACATTGTTTTTATAATTATTTAATGAAAAAACCAGAGCTTAATAGACATAGCAACAACCATAATTACTAAAAAAGTTTTTATGAACCCATCTCCTTTAGCTACCGATATTCTACTAGCTAACCATGCTCCTGAACCGTTACCAATGGCCAAAATTAAGCCTATTTTCCAATCTACCTTGTCATTTATAATAAAAACTATTAATGCTGAAACCGTATAGATACAAACCACAGCAACTTTAGTGGCATTAGCATGCACTAGAGTCATTTTATTTACATAATGTAAAAACAGAATAATTAAAAAACCCAGCCCCGCATTTATGAAGCCACCATAAATACCAAAAAAGAAAAACACTATAATGCCTAACCACAGATGTTTTCCTGTGATTTGCTGAATAAGTTCTCCTGTCTTCATTTTAGGTTTAAAAACAATAATAAAAACTACAGCTATCATTATAACGGCTAGTATTTTATTAAAAGTTTCTCCCTTAATATCAATGGCCAAATTTGCACCAATTATTGCTCCAATAAATGAAGAAATTCCTAAATAGATATTAAATGGAAACGTAGAGACACCCTTGCTCTTAAAACCAGCGGTGGCAATTGCCGTTTGGATTACAATGGCAACACGGTTTGTACCATTAGCAACACTTGGAGGTAATCCTAAAAAAATTAAAACAGGTAATGAAATTAAAGAGCCCCCTCCAGCCATAGTGTTAATAAAACCAACTGTAAAACCAACGCCAACTAATAAAAGGTAGTGGTACCATTCTTCCATGTGTTCAAAAATAACTTCAAAAAAGGACAAAAAAGAATGTAGTTTAACTTATTTAAGAAGAAAAGGAGTTTAAATACCTTTCATAGTTAACACAGTGGTTACCCAAATAATAAGCGAAGAAATAAATATACCTATTGTATTTGCAACAAAAGCTTTCTTCTTATCCATTTTAAATAAATAACTGGCAATGCTTCCTGCGTATACCCCAGTTCCGGGTACAGGTAACATTACAAAAAATATTAACCCCCAAAAACCATATTTTTTTATTTTGTCACCAGAACCTGTTTTGGCTTTTCTAGCTACATAAAGAGCAGATTTTTTATAAAAGTTTAAACGAAGTAAATATTTATTAATTTTTTCCAGAAAGAAAAACATTAAAGGAAATACCAACACATTGGCACCAAAACAAACAACGAAAACAAGGTATTTATCTAAACCATTTATTAAACCATAGGGTATACCAACTTTGGCCTCACCAAAAGGAGATATACTCCACAAAAACGCTATGATAATTTCTTGAATCAATTATGTAGTTTAATTAATAACATGCGAAGCTAATACACCTAAATGTTTTTTCTCGCTTTTGAGTCATAAAAATTCATTAAAAAAGATACATGGTTTGTTTTTCAAGATGTAAGACCCTGTTTTTACATCTAAAGATGAAATAGTCTTTTTTCTTGACTTTTATGATTTTTGTCATATTTCTCTCCCCTTTGTTTAATGATATTTGCTTTATCCAAGTATTATTAACATAACCAACCAAGACTAATGCCTATAAAAAGTTATTTAGCACATGCGCATGGAGGCCAAAAAGAGAAATTAATAAATGCGCTTTCAGAATTACATGATTGTGAGGTTACACCATCTGAAAACCAAGATATTTTAGTCTTAGTTACGGATACTCCCGATGATATCTCAGATGATATTTTAAAGAAAAAAATAGAGGATATTGATAGCCTTAAAATTTTAACATTGGTTTCCGGTTTTAACAATCCAAGTAATTAGAGAAAAATATGTATAATTCATTATCTAATAGAAGAAGTTTTATAAAAAGGATGGCAAAATTATCTGCTGTTACCGCAGCGGCAGCAATGTTTCCTGGGATAATTTTTGCGGATGAACAAGAAGCCGCCATACCAAATGGAGCTAACATAAACTGGAAAAAAGGTCCTTGTAGGTTTTGTGGAGTTGGTTGTGGTATTCTAGTTGGTGTTGAAAACGGAAAAGCTGTAGCAGTAAAAGGTGACCCAAATAGTTCAGTAAACAAGGGGTTACTTTGTGTTAAAGGGTATCATCAGACAATGTGTATTCAATCAAAAGATAGACTCACACATGCCCTAGTTAAAAAAAATGGTAAATATGTGCAAACCTCGCTTAATGAGGCTTTGGATATTGTTGCTAATAAAATGAAAGAAACTATTGCATTGCATGGTAAAGATTCCGTTGCAATGTATACTTCTGGTCAATCTACAATTCCTGAAGGATATGTAGCTTCCAAATTGATGAAAGGAGCAATAGGTACCAATAATTTAGATTGTAATGCACGTCTGTGTATGGCAAGCGCCGTTGCTGGTTTTTTAACCACTTTTGGCGCTGATGAACCTATGGGTTGCTATGAAGATATTGAATATGCAGATTATTTTATTACTTGGGGAAATAATATGGCAGAAATGCATCCAGTATTATTTTCGAGAATGTTGGAGCAAAAAAGCAAAAGAGGTGCTAAAATTATTGACTTTGCCACAAGAACCTCGCGTTCTAGTACCGCTTCAGACAAATCTATTTTATTTGAACCTCAGACAGATTTAGCAGTTGCTAATGCGATTTGTTATGAGGTAATTAAGAATGGATGGGTAAACAACTCTTTTGTTGAAAAGCACTGTAACTTCAGTAAGGGGCTTATCAATATGGGTTATGGAATTGAAGATAAATATAAATTTAAAGACAAACCTGAAAAAATAAATTTTGAAGCATATAAAGAGTTTTTGAAAGATTATTCTCCAGAAAAAGTTTCAAAATATTCAAAGGTATCGGTTAAAGATATTAAGTATCTCGCCTCTATTTATGGAGACCCAAATAAAAAGGTAGTATCGTATTGGTGCATGGGTATGAACCAGCATACTAGGGGAACTTGGATGAATAATTTGGTATATAATATTCATTTACTAACAGGGAAAATTTCTCAACCAGGTAATGGTCCTTTTTCTTTAACAGGTCAACCATCGGCATGTGGTACGGCAAGAGAAGTAGGAACATTTACACATAAGCTTCCTAAAGGAGTGGTAATGAATGAAAAACATAGACGCTTAGCTGCTAAAATTTGGAAGGTACCATATGAAAGAATTCCAGCTAAGCCAACATATCATGCTACAGAAATGTTTAGAGCTGTAGATCGGGGAGATATTAAATTTATATGGACGCAGGTTACAAACCCCTTAGTTTCCTTACCTAAAACTAGCAGGTACAGACCAGGTATGAAGAAAGATTCCTGTTTTGTTGTCGTTTCTGATGTATTCCCCACTCCAACTTCAGATGTTGCGGATGTTATTTTACCGGCATCGTGGCATATTGAAAAAAGTGGGCTATATGGTAATTCGGAACGAAGAACCCAACACTGGAATAAAATGGTTGAAGGACCAGGAGAAACCACACCTGATGCTTGGATGACTATAGAAGTAGCAAAACGTATGGGGTTTAGTGATTTATTTCCATATAGTAAAGAAAACCATGTTGAAGAAATATATGAAGAGTATACTCAATTTCATGAGGGGGCAAAACACGGTATGGCTCCTTTAGAAGTTCTTAAAAGGGAATCTGGTGTCATTTGGCCCTATGTAGATGGAAAATCAACACAATGGCGTTTTAATGCTAAATATGACCCAGCATGTTCTAATGGAGAGAGTTTTCATTTTTATGGAAAACCTGACGGTAAGGCGGTAATTTGGCAAAGACCTTACGAACCCGCAGCAGAATCTCCAGATAAGGAATACCCATTTTGGTTAAATACAGGAAGGGTTATTGAGCATTGGCATACAGGCTCCATGACACGTAGAATTCCAGTTTTACATAAAGCTATGCCCAACGCTTATGTAGAATTTCATCCTGAAGATGCAAAATCTTTAGGTATTAGAAATGGAGAAAACATAAAAATTTCGTCTAGAAGGGGGGCATGTGTTTTACCAGCATCAATAAATGAAAGAGGTTTGCCGACAAAAGGACAAGTTTTTGTTCCATTTTTTGATGAAAACATGCTTATAAATGATGTTACTCTAGACGCCTTTTGTCCAATATCTAAGGAGCCAGACTATAAAAAATGCGCTGTTAAGGTGGAAAAAGTATAGACTATGAGAAATAGACTCGGTATCATTACGTTTTTTGTGCTGCTATTTGTGTGTTTTATTGTTGTTTGGAATTTGAGTTATAAGAATGGGCTTGAGGAAAGTTATATTCCATTGGAAAACAGCAGTTCTGATATATTTATCCCTTCTGAAAGTGGTGTTTTTAGGCGGTCTGGGTTTGCACTTGAGTATGCTAATATGCCAATTGATATAAATCATCAAAAATCACTTGACGAATATTATGAAAATAGAGCATATTATGGTGCGCCTCCAAGCATTCCTCATCCTGTTAAAGAAATGAATTTAGGAGCTAACACCTGTTTACAATGTCATCAAAATGGAGGTTTTGTTCCAAAATACAACTCATATGCTCCTGTTACTCCCCATCCTGAAATGATAAACTGTAGACAATGTCATGTAGCTCAAAATAGTAATTCTCTTTTTAAGCCTACCAATTTAGTTAAAATACTTGCTCCAAAGGTTGGTGTTAATAATGCCCTATTAGGAACTCCACCCTTAATACCACATCAAATACAAATGCGAGAAAATTGTTTATCCTGCCATGCAGGGCCAGCAGCTCCAAAAGAAATTAGAGTATCGCATCCTGAGCGTATAAATTGTCGTCAGTGTCATGTTCCAACGGATAGAGTTCCAAATAAAATAAAACCTTTTATAAGAACCATTAATAATACTAATGAATAATAAAAAAAACATATACATTCTCTGTTACTTCATTTTTATTATGTTTTTTTCGTGTAAGCATAAAGAGGGAGAATATCATAATTTAAATGATAAAATAGAAGGTAAGAGTATTGAATATCATGGTGAATTATCCTCTGAAATTTTTATAGATAATGTTAAAACTATTGAAGTTAATGAAGGTGAACATACATTTTTAATTCCCGAACGAAAAAGCCAAATAAAGTCTTATGCTTGTATTGAATGTCATACTGGATTACTATATAAATTAAAGGGAAAGAGTATTAAAAAGGCACATTGGGATGTTACCATGGATCACGCCAGTTCTGAAGCAATGAACTGTATTACTTGTCATGATGAAAATAACATGAATGTATTAAACACAATTACCGGCAGTAAAATAGATTTTAATAAAAGCTATAAACTATGCGCTCAATGCCATAGTACTCAATTTGAGGATTGGAAAGGAGGTGCACATGGAAAAAAAATTGCTGGTTGGACTCCTCCTAGGGCATCACTAACATGTGTTAACTGTCACAACCCGCACTCTCCTGGGTTTAAAACCAGATGGCCTTCGCGATTTAATACTCAAAAGGTAAAAGAACGAAAAGAGGATTTAGAACATTAAAAAACAAGCAATGAGTAAAGGTGAAAAATGGTATTCTCTTAATCTAGGTATTCAACATAAGGAAGCTGCGGATACTTGTGGATGTGGAAAAACTACTGGAAATTGTGATGAGATAAAAAAAACGATGAGTAATGAGCAGTTTATAAGTGCTGCTGTAGATGCTTCTATAGGTGATGAGACTCGTAAAGATGGCTTTGAGCAAGTTTTTGATGTTAAAATGGATCGTAGATCGGCGTTTAAAAAGCTCACAGCAAGTTTAATGATTGGCGCTGGAGCAGTTTCAACTTCTTGCAGTATGACAGCAGGAGAAGAAACAAAAGAAAAAGCTCAAATTGATTGGGAAGAACAATTTAAGGGCAACTATAAATTAATGACCAATGAAGAAAAAAAAGCTACAGTTAATAGGTTAATGCGATCTTATGAACTTAGAACGGGAAAGAATATTAGCATGACTGCTGAAAATGCCCAAGAAGATGTGCTTTTTGGTTATGCCTTTAATATTTCCAAATGTCAAGGTTATATGGATTGTGTAAATGCTTGTGTAGAGGAAAACAATCAGGATAGAAATTCCCAAATGCAATACATCCGTATTCATGAAATGAAAGACGGTGAAGGTTTCAAGTTTAATGAAGCCGATGATAATTATTATCATGAAGTTCCTGCTCAGGGACATTTTTATATGGGAACACAATGCTTTCATTGTGATAACCCTCCATGTGTAGAAGTTTGTCCAGTACAAGCTACTTGGAGAGAAGAAGACGGATTAGTTGTAGTTGACTATGATTGGTGTGTTGGGTGCAGATATTGTATGGCAGCCTGTCCTTATGACGGAAGAAGATTTAATTGGAGTAAGCCTGAAGTTCCAGAAACTGAAATTAATAAGAATCAGCATTATTTAGGAAATAGAATGCGAAAGAAAGGGGTAATGGAAAAATGTACTTTTTGCGTTCAGCGTTCCAGAAAAGGTCAGAACCCCGCTTGTGTTGATGCATGCCCAACTGGAGCAAGAATATTTGGAAACTTATTAGATCCCAAAAGTACCATAAGATGGGTTTTAGAAAACAAAAAAGTATTCAGGTTAAAAGAAGACTTAGGTACAGAACCTAAGTTTTGGTACTTCATGGATTGATAAAATATAGTTTAGATGACACAACTCAAAGTTTTTAAAAGTTTAATTATTGATAGTATTGATACTATTACCAAGGGCTCTAAAAGATATCATTTTTGGATGGGTTTCTTAACTTTGATAATGCTAATTGGTATGTACTGTTATTCGGTACAATTAAATCAAGGACTTAGTGTTACTGGAATGACAGACCGCGTAAGCTGGGGATTGTATATTTCTAATTTTACCTTTTTGGTAGGTGTAGCCGCTGCTGCCGTTATGTTGGTTATGCCAACTTATGTTTTAAAGGATATTGATTTTAAACAAGCGGTACTCATTGGAGAAGGTTTGGCAGTTTCTGCATTAATTATGTGTTTAGCCTTTGTTGTTGCAGACATGGGAGGTCCTTCTGTACTTTGGCACATGATTCCTGGTATAGGAGTGTTTAATTTTCCAAATTCTATGTTAACATGGGATGTTATTGTATTAAATGGTTATCTATTTATAAATATTACTATTCCCTTGTACATTTTATTTAGACATTATCAAGGAAAAGAAGCTAAGCCAAAAGTATATATTCCGGGAGCTATTTTATCCGTTTTTTGGGCAGTTGCAATACATATGGTTACCGCTTTTCTATATCAGGGATTGCAAGCAAGGCCATTTTGGAATAATGCATTACTAGGGCCTAGATTTTTGGCGTCAGCATTTGCAGCTGGTCCCGCTTTAATTATCCTAGTACTGGCAGTTATCCGTTCATTCACGGAGTTTCCTGTAGAAAGAAAAACGATTAAAAAAATTGCTTTAATTGTTACTGTTGCGGCTCAAATAAATTTAATAATGTTAATTTCTGAGTTGTTTAAAGAATTTTATGCCCCTACACATCATAGTGAAAGCGCATATTATTTGTTTTTTGGGCTTCATGGGAAAACGGCCTTACTACCATGGATATGGACTGCCATACCAATGAATGTTTTGGCAACAATTATATTAACTTTTGGGAAATTTAGAAATAATTTCAAAGTACTCTATTTCTGTTGTTTCCTACTTTTTATAGCCATTTGGATTGAAAAAGGTTTTGGACTTATTGTACCAGGATTTATTCCTGGTCCATATGGTAAAATTGCCGAATATATGCCTACTAAAATTGAAATAGGTGTTACACTTGGCATTTGGGCATTAGGTGCTTTCATATTTACCATTCTAGCAAGAACAGCTATAGGTATTGAACTTGGAAAGTTAAGATTCAAAAAAAGAAATTAGAAAAACCTGTACTTTTCAGGATTCTTAACAATTTATATAGCAATACCCAAAGTGTTATATAGATTAGCCGTAGCTATTAATTGCTTTATAATTATCTCATTTTCTTTTAACTGGGCATCAATCAATTTTTGTTCTCGTGAATTAATCAAAAACAAAGAACTTTCTCCTAGTGAAAATTTACGCTCTTCAGCGCTTACTAAAGCGGTGTAATCTTTCACTATTGTTTTTACCAAAGAGCTTTGCGTAACTAAGGATTCAATTTCGGTATTAACAGCTTCTATTTTATTACTGAGGTTTAGCGCTGTTGAAACTCGGTCAAAATTTGCGTCCTTGATTTTAAGTTTTGATAATTTTAAGTCTCCACGTTCTTTACGCAAAAACAGTGGTAAACTAAAGTTCACAAATGCTTTATAATTTGCCGTATTAAAAGTATTCAACTGATTATACTCCTGAGATAGAAAGTTATATTGCAAGTCTATTTTGGGAAGTAATTTGTTTAATTTTAACGATTTATCTACCGCTAAGCCATCAATTTTTGCGTCAAGACTTAGTAGCTTTGGATGAGTATCTAACAAAGCATTTACATTGGTAATTCCTTCTAGCTCTAAAACTTTTTCTAAAACTTCCTTTTCGGGCATTTCTGGAAATACATTTTCCTCTAGTTCTAGCGGAATATTATTCACCCATAAATAATTGCTTACCTCTAGTGCCGCTTTTTTTCTTTTTAGAAGAGCTGCTTCATAATTAAGCTCTCTATTATTAAGTATAATTCTAGCTTCGGTAATGTCAATTTTAGGCTTCTCTCCTACTTCTACACTACGCTTTATGGCCGTTAATCTCACAGATGCATTTTCTAGAAAGCTGGAATAAATGTTTTGCTCATTTGAAGCTTCAAGCCAATTAAAATAGGCTTTACTAGCATCATATAATAGATTGTTAACTAATAAATCTCTTTCTGCTTTTGTTTGTCTTTTAAAATGACGTGCTTTTTTTAGTGAAGCCATTCTTTCGTTAATTAGAAGACCTTGTGCAAGTGAAAATGATACTCCAGCGCTATATAAACCACCATCAGGGACTGTTAAATCCTCATTTAGAAATACTCCTGTATTTTCCTCAAAATTTGCTTTAAATTCAACCCCATACCAAGTGGGTATTTTAAAAGTTGCATTCAACAAATCATAGTATTCTGTATTTTTAAACTTCTTCCGATTATAGTCTGCTTCAATTTTGGGATCAAAGCCTCCCCTGGCTCGGAGTAAGTTTGCTTCTCCAATACTTAAAGTAAGTTCGCTTTGTTTTATTAACGGATGATGTTTTTTTACATAACCAATATATTCTTCAAAAGACAGCATTTCAATTTTAGCATTAGAAAACTGTTGCGCCGTTACATAACGCACTGATATTGATAAAATAAAAACAAAAAGGATGAATCTCGTTTTCATTATTTTTTACTGTTAATTTGTTTAGAATTTGGAGTGTAATAATTGGGAGGAAAACCATTTAGTTTTCGCCATATTTCGTACCAAATAGGAACATTTTCTAACAAAGCAATAGTATATGCTCCAGAACCTACCCTTAGGTTTTCAGGCCAGGGATTATCCTTTTTATTTGGTGCAATTAATACTCTAAACTTTCCATTGTCGCTAATAAATGTTTCAATAGCAACAACTTTTCCTGCATAAGTACCATACGCCGCATTAGGCCAACCACTAAAAAATATTGCGGGCCAACCATCAAACTGAATTCTAACATCTTCGTTTAAATGTATAAGAGGTAAGTCTATGGGGTCAACAAATGTTTCTACTGCTAAATCGTAATTTGCAGGCATAATGCCTACTAATTTTTCCCCTTCCTTAAAGGTTTCTCCAATACCATTTTTTATAGCTTTATTTATATATCCGTTTTGTGGAGCAGTAATATACAACAAGGCTTTACGCATGGTATAGTTGGTGCTTTTATTTTCCAAATTAGTGGCCTGAGCTTGTGTTTCAAACTGACCTGATTCTGCGGTAAATTTATCACTTCGCGATTTTGATATTTTGTCCGTATACTCCGCTGAAATACGACTTATTTCAATTTTTGCATTAAGAACTTCATTTTTGCTCGTTATAAGTTTATTTTCTTGAGAAATTAACTTGGCTTGAGTTTCTTGTAGTTTTAATCGTTTTTCTTCCACATCAGTTACAGCTTTTAACCCTTCGTTTTGTAAGATTACTGTACGGTCATATTGTTTTTCTGCAATTTTCAAATTTGTTTTTGAAGCCTCAAAATCAATACTATCGCTCTTTACCTTCAATTTAGCCTGTTTAAGTTTATTTTCAGCTTGAGAAAGTTTTAATATACGCTCACTACCTAAAGCCAAGGCTTGACTTTCAAGTGCTTTTATTTTTTCTTGATATGATATTACAGATTTGTTTTTAGCATTTAACTGTTGATTTGTGCGTTCTACAAGTTTGGGATCTTGATATTCGTTTTTTATTTCAGAAATGAATAAAATTGTATCTCCCTTTTTAACATAATCACCTTCTTTTACATACCATTTTTCTATTTTTCCTGGAATTATTGATTGTATAGTTTGGGGTCTTTGTCCTGGGGTTAAAGTTGTTATAAAACCATTCCCCGTTACATTTTGTGTCCATGGAAGAAAAAGAATAATAATAGCCAATATTACTAGGGCAATTAAAAATTTATTAAAAACCTTATAATCGTCGGCCTTAAATGCTGTAGCAAAAGCTTTATACTTATTTAAAGTAACCTTTTTGTTAAGTTGATTGTTAGATATATTAAGCATCTCCTAAATTTTTAATTGTTCCATCATTCAATTTTAATCTTTTATCTGCCACTTTTTTCCAATAAGAATTTCTGGACGACACCACCAATGCCCATGTTTTATCTGGGCTGGTTAAGTATTCTATAATTTGTTTGGCTTCAGAGGCATCAAAATAATCCAAAGGATCCTTTAATAGTAGTAATTTAGGTTTGTTAATAATGGCTCGTGCTAAAACTATGCGTTTAGTAACGGTATAAGGAATTTGCTGACCCTCTGGATACAACATAGTTTGTATTCCATTAGGTTGTTCTTTTATAAATGGTAAAAGGCCAAGATTTTCAAGTACTTCTCGTAAATATTCGTTAGAAACCTCTTTATTTCCGAAAGTAATATTCTCTATAATAGAACCTTCAAAAGGGTCCTGCCCCGGAATTACTTGTCCAATACTACTTCTATACTTATTAGGCCATATACCTCGAAATGAAACATCGTTAATATATAATGATCCGGATGTAGGTAAATTAATTCCAGATAATAGCTTAAGTAATGTAGTTTTTCCAGAACCTGCACTCCCCTCGAGCAAAACTCGATCTTTAGAATTTAAGGTAAAGGTAATGTCAGATAATATTTGTTTTCCTTCAGTAATATAGCTTACATTTTCAAGTTGAATTTTAAGGTCTTTCTGCGTCTCAAAAGGATTTATACCTTCTTGTGGTTCTAGTTCTTTGTCTACTATTTGACCTATTTTTTCTAAAGAGGTCAATACATCATAAAAAGTTTCAAGTCCTTTTATTAATTTTTCAACAGAGCTAATTATAAGTAGAATAATAATTTCAGCGGCAACAAACTGTCCAATGTTCATTTGCTGATTTAGTACTAAAAGCCCACCAATAACTAATAAACCAGACGTTACAAGAATTTTAAAACCAATCATTTGTATAAATTGAAGTAATAAAACTCTAAAATGACTTTCTCTTGCTTTTAAATAGTCATTGGTAAATTCATCATTACGATTCATTGCCAATTCTGTTTTTCCTGAAAGTTTAAAACTTACTAGAGATCTTGCTATTTCTTGAATCCAATGTGCAACTTTGTATTTGTTTTTTGACTCTTTTAAACTAGTTTCTAAGCCTTTTTGAGCTGTAAACCTGAAAACCACATAAATTAACACTACTAACAATATTCCATAAATGATAAAGAATGGATGGTATAATGATAGTAGCATAATACCAAAGATTATCTGAAGTGCAGCAGCAGGAAAATCAATTAGTATTTTAGACAATCCTTTCTGAACGGTTAACGTATCAAAAAAACGATTCGCAAGCTCTGGTGGATAATAATTTAGTAATTCACTGGATTTAATTTTAGGAAAGCGATATGCAAACTCAAAAGATGAACGGGTAAATATTTTTTGTTGAATATTTTCAAGAATACGAAATTGCATTAATTGTAACCCCCCTTGAAAAGCTACACCTAAGGTAACTAATACAACGAGTACGATCCATGAAGACGAAATCTGAGCTCCTTGAATAAGGTTAATTATAGCTTGGATGCCTAACGGCAAGGAAAGTGCTACCAAACCAGCTAAAA
The DNA here is from genome assembly GCA_947493885.1 of uncultured Maribacter sp. GTDB lineage: Bacteria > Bacteroidota > Bacteroidia > Flavobacteriales > Flavobacteriaceae > Maribacter_B. The sequence continues at coordinate 304,361 of CANLTE010000003.1, read as the reverse complement.
TTGCGTAATAAAATATTTGTTTAATGTCTCTTTTATCCAATTGTAAAATACCGACAAAGCGCTGCCAGGGTGTCATTATTTCTTTCATTTATACAGAATTAAATAATTAGAGGTTTTGGAAAACCCCATGTGAAAATGTAATATGGTTAAATTTTGAATAGGTACTGACTTATGCTAGTCTTTGAAAATAAATTATACCACATCTGGTGGTGGAAGCGGGATTTTTAATTTGAAGTTGCTAAAAAAATGTAAAATTTTAAAGTTTTCGGTTTTCAGCAAATTGGTAAAAACGCAAGAATGCGCAATTGTAACCTGCAATTCACTCTTTTTTGTTTCGGCATCATTTTCCACTCTTTCTTCTTTATCAGAATCGTCTTCAGAATTGGTTTCTACAATTTCCAAATTATAATCCGTATTTAACGCTAAACTGTTAACACATGCTTGTGAAAACATGCTTATTACAACAAGTAATAAAAAACTATGCTTAATCAACAAAATATATTTGTGAATAAAATTCATGTCAAAATAGTCTTTAATACCAAGTCGTTGTAGAATCTAACAATGTTGTTTTTGCCCTTTACTACATCTGTCAATGATGGTAGATGTTTGGAGAAATATCTTTGATGATGTGCTCCTTCAATTACTGTGGAAATTAGCATATGAGGAAACTCAAATTCTGGGTTTACTTCTAAAACAATATCACTTACGCGTTGTACAACTTTTTTATACGTTTTGTAAAAGCCTTTTTGATTTTCTTCGTCAATATCTTTGGTATAGTAGGTTTTTGCCGATTCAGAAATGATTATTTTATGAAGTAACGTTTCGTCTATGTAACTAAAGGTGTTGTCCTCAGTTATATCCTCCGTTAGTAAGGTGACTGCTTTTATTAGTTTGTCTTTAGCAGAATTTAAATTGGTAGTAGAGAATGCTATCTTATATTCTACCCAACTCCAATACCAGCTTATTAAATAAACCAGTAACGCATGTTTACTATCAAAATATCGATATATAGAGCTTTCATTAGATCCAATTTGTTTTCCCAATTTTTTGAAAGTAAAACCTTCGAAACCTAAATCATTAATCATTTCAATACTTGTACATACAATTTTTTTTCCCAATTCGGATGATTCGGGATTTTTGGTGTACAGATTGGAATCAATAACGATATGTATTTGTAATTTTTCCATATAACTCTACAAATATAATAGTAATACTATTAGTTTTAAATAGTTTAACTATATTTTGTGATAGTATTAGTATAAAAAATGATTGTTTATTCACTATAACCAGTAAACTTGAGCTTTTTTTCAATGGCTTCAATCATTTTATTAGCAATGTCTAAACCGGTGGCGTTTTCTATTCCCTCTAACCCAGGGGAAGAATTTACCTCAAGTAATAATGGACCTTTGTTGGATCTAATAATATCTACACCAGCAACAGGAAGGTCTAATATTTTTGCGGCCTTAATAGCAAGTTTTCTTTCTTCTGAGGTTATTTTAATTTTTGAAGCTTTTCCTCCCTGATGAATGTTTGCTCTGAACTCTCCCTTTGCTGCTTGACGCTGTATCGAAGCAACAACCTTTCCATTAATTACAAAACAACGTATATCTTGTCCATTAGCTTCCTTAATAAACTCTTGTACCAGAATATTGGTTTTAACACTTTTAAAAGCATTTATTACACTTTCTGCAGCTTTGGTTGTCTCTGCTAATACTACACCCTTTCCTTGAGTACTTTCTAACAATTTTATAATTAAAGGAGCTCCATTAACCATACGAATTAAATCTTTAGTGTCTAATGGAGAATTCGCAAAACCGGTAATAGGGATATGAATATCTTTTTTAGCAAAAAGTTGAGTGGCAAATAATTTGTCGCGGCTTTGAGTTATGGCGTTTGCAGAGTTTAAACAATATGTTCCCATAGCATCAAACTGACGAATTAATGCGCATGCATAAAAGGTTACCGATGGTTTTATTCTTGGAATAATGGCATCAAACTCATCTATTACGTTTCCTCCTCGATACCTTATTTGTGGCTCCTTAGCGTCAAATTTCATGTAAGTTTGCTCTACATTTAAAAATACCATTTCATGACCTCTTGCCCTACCCGATTCCAATAGCCTTTTATTACTAAAAAGAGCTGGATTACTGGCAAGAAGTGCTATTTTTAACCCTGTTTTATCTTTCCGAAAAGCTATGTACTTTTCATCAAGATCTGCTTGTGTTAATTGTCCTTGTAAATAAATTTCTGAAGGGTTAACTAAAAACCTATGCTGTAATGCTTCTCTTCCTAGGAGCATTCTAAACTCCATGGAATCTCTATTCGCTAATGTTAGTTCTATCTCAAAGGTATTTTCATTAATTGTTACTGGTGCTTTTATTACCAAGCGTTCTTCAGCTATACCAGTAGAACTTTTAACAAACCTTTTTGCAAAAACACGTGCCTCACAAGTGATACTTATGCTTCTATTTTCTTGAATAGGGTTAACTTCAAAGCGTACCCATTCAATAGTATCTTTATAATATGTTTTAATTTTGTTTGCCTGAATGGATGAAGTTTTTGCTCCAGAATCAACTCTGGCTTTTATTGCCGGTATACCAAAGGTCGAAAATGAACACCATTCTTCACTTCCAATTATTTCTAACTTTTCCAACTTATAAAATCAATATCTAGTTCTTTAATATAATTGTAATGCTTCAGTTTTATGGAGGAGTAAATGTATTAAAAAAACATAGTATTGCTTCTTTAAAGTGATACTTAACAGAAAGAAAACAATGAATTAACTTTTTAGAAAATATCAGAATCTTTTTCTAAAAGATATCGGCGTAACACCTGTTTTTAGTCTAAAAACTCGTGAAAAATATGCATAATCCTCATATCCAAGTAGTTCAGAAATAGCTGCTAATGAATTTTTAGAGTGAACAATTAGCCGTTTAGCTTCAAGTATAACTCGCTCCGATATCAATTGCGACGTAGTTTTGTTAATAGTTGATTTTACAATTCTGTTCAAATGTTTAGGTGTAATGCTTAGTTTTTCTGCATAAAACTCTGCCGATTTTTCGGTTTTGTAAAAAGCATCAATAGTATCTTCTAGAAGTCGTAATGTTCTTAAATATGTTGGACTTATTTTGTTATCAATTAGGCCAAACTCACTATAAATTCTGCTTAAATCAATATATAATAGATTAATTAGGCTAGCTATTTTTTGCTGTTTATAAATGTTGCGTTTATGAAATTCGACATTTACTTTTTTGAAATAATATTCTATTTCTGTTAACTGATGTCTATTAATTACCGTATACGGAGGATTGTTATTCGTATAAAAAAAGGGAAATTGTGTTAGTGATGTATTTGAAAAATAAAGCTCATAAAAATTTTGAGTATGGAAGAATATATAACCCTTTGGTTTGTTTTCAAATTTCCAACAATGTGTTTGACCTGGTCTTAGGAAGAATATGCTTCCTGGGTTTATTGGATACGAATTAAAATCAATTTCATGAATACCAGAACCTTCAATAAACAAAACACACAAGAAAAAATCATGTTTATGAGGTTTTTCAATTATAGTGCCGTTTTTCTCTAAATGCCTACTAAATTCGTTACTATAAAAATCTACAAGTGGTTCTTGTTGTTCAAATTGTTCAATATTTAGGATTGGAATATGTCTCAAAACTGCTATGTATGTCTTAAAAGTACAAAAAATAGGGGGAAATGTATATTCTAACAATGAAAACATATACCTATTTTTACACTTTAAAATCTTGATTTTTAGATTTAAAACATTATTATGAAGTATTTAAAGGGAACCAAAATATATAGTATATTAACAGGTGCATGTCCCGTTTGTCAAAATGAAAGCATGTATACGGAATCTAATCCGTACATTATATCACAAGTTTTGAAAATGGAAGAACGCTGTAGCCATTGTAATACTAAATATAAAATAGAACCATCCTTTTTCTTTGGAGCAATGTATGTGAGTTATCCTGTCGGAATTGCATTTGCTTCTGCTACATTTGTATTGTGCTATCTTGTTTTAAATATTAATATTCTAACCTCTTTTTTTATAATATGTGCTGTGCTCTTAGGGGTTTTACCAATAATTATAAGAGTTTCTAGAAACATTTGGATTAATTTTTTTATGCATTACGAGAAGCCTAAAAATAAAGTTCATTGAAATTTAATATTAGGTTATGGATTAAAACGCCATAACACAAAAAATAAAGAAGAATACTTTATTTAATATCTTTTCTTCGCTTTTCTGGAAACACAATTACATCATCAACTTTTCCATTTATCATCTTACATTCCACAGTAGTGTGTAGTGTTTTCTGGTGAATGCAGCTTGAATTGCACATTCCATTCTTTCGGCCATGCAGGAAATATTCGTATATCTTTACCATCATTACCAAAGGTTTGTACTTACATTTCTTGAAGAGCAATCATGCCACTTCCTCCCCAGTTGATATCAGGCATCCAATCGTATCTGGAGCAATAAAATACAGGAAACCGTGTTCGTTCATCTGATTCGTAATCAATACTTCCCCGAGAATCTGATAATTTTTTAGTAACATATTCTTTTGCTTCATATGTTAAACCCATACGAGCTAACATAATAGCGTGTTGAGACCAACCCCACCAATTATCTTTTTGAGGTGTAGGTCCACTTGGCATGCCCCGTGCAATTGCTCCATCATTCCAACGATCCATTCCGTACTTCCAAGTATTTACGGCGACATCAAGATTTGGCTGTCCTAATCCATATATCCCAAATGGAAACACAGGATATAATTGAGGTAACTCTGCATTGGTAATTCTATCTCGCTCCTCTTTTACTGGAGCTATTGTTTTAACTCCATTTCGTATTCTATAATTTATTGGAGGTATTCTCTCTAACCAACCCTTAAACTGTTCTTTTTCAACTTCGTTAATCCACTTGTTTGGTAATTGTAGTAACCCTTCAATATTTCTTTGCAATGCTGCGACAAGGTTACTTGGATTAGTTCCTTTATAGGTTTCACAAGCATGACCAGGACTTAGAACTAATTTTCCATTCTCATCCCAATCTTTACCGTTTCTTTTTTGTTGAAGTAGTTTATGATATTCAAAATGAAAAATAACAACGTCTTTTAAAAACGGAATATATTCAGAAATATCCGCTCCTGTAAAACGATGCATTTCGTGAATCATATACGCAAATTCTAATGCTTGCACCATTATCTACATTTTTTCCAGTTATAAAAATAGCTCCTGTTTTTAAATCCAGCTTTTGTTCAAAAAATACATCATTTCCTCCTGTAGAAAATGGACTGGGAGTCATTTTAATTCGAACACGTCCCGTTTTTCGCTGTTAATCATTTTCATCAATATTTCCGCTTCTATCTACATAAAATAGTATATCTCCATTTTCAACCCAAACATTCATACCTATATCCCCACCTCCACATGGCATAGATTCACTTGAATTTTTACTCTGGCTATTCCACTACATTATAATCATCTAGCCAATTCAAAGATTTTTTAACTGTGGTTTTATCCGATTTTTTGCATCCGAATAAACATGCCATTACTATTATTACGATTACAACTCTGTTATTCATTGAAAATTTATTTTTCATATTGATTTATATAGAGTTGGGAATAATTTTTAAAGATTTTTATGTTAGATTAATGATGTTTTCGTTGCGATTTTACAAAGGTTATAGATTATACATAATTTCAGATACCACAGTTATAAATATCGTTTTTAAAGGTACAGCAACAACAACGAAATTGATCGTAGATAGTTTTAACAATAAAATATCTAAAAAAACAAAAACCTGACAATTATTTGATTACCGAGATGTCAATATTGTCCATAACGTCAAAGTAAGAATGTATAGAATTCGTTTAATTTTGTCTTCTCTTATTATTCATCAAAAACCGTTCTAAAGAAGTAGAACTATTAGTATCAGCTGAAGAAAGTTAAATCAGAAGTCAACATGATTAAGTTGATTTGCATTTAAATAACTAACAGATTTCTTTTCTTATTAAATTCACCACCAGATTTCAATCTCATAACAAAAGGGCCTTAAGAAATTCTAAAAAAATATTTCGAATATCAGCAAGCTTCTCGGCACCAATCATTTATTACTCTTGTTCCTCTAACATTAAACTCTGCATATAACTAACCAAATCCCCGATCTCCCCATTATCTAATCCTCCAAGCAAACCAGGAGGCATTAAAGAGCGCTTCAAAAATTCACTTGACACCACATCAGAAGTTTTAATAACCTCCTTTACATTCCCAGGAAGCATAAGTACAATTTCACTTGTACTACTAGTTACCATTCTTCCAAAATACGTTTTACCTTGCTTAGTCTTAATTTCCACTTGATCAAAACCAGTTTTAATGTTTTTATCAGGGTTATTGATTGATTCTATTATTTCCTCCTTAGTTAAAAGCTTACCTATTCCCATGAGATCTGGACCTAAAAGGGATTCATTCCCATCTATTGAATGACATGTATTACAAGCTCTTTCCTTAAAAATTAATCTCCCTTTGTCCGTATTACCTTTAACTACATCTGTAATATTTTTAAGGCTATCGGGCGCTACCCAATCAGCTTCAATAAATCTATAAATTGCCCCCATTGGACTTTTATAGGGCTTATGACCATGTGTTTCAATACCAAACTGTGCTGCATACAAGTCTCCTTGTATGCCAAATTCTAAATCAGATAGCTTCGCTATTTTATCTGCTACAGGAAATTCTTTGACTTCATATTCTTCTTTTCCAACCTTCTGTATCCGCACCCTTGAAATAGAACCTTCATTCCACTTCCCATCTGGACCGAAATATGAGATAAATAAATCTCCCGCAGTTCCATCAAAATCATTATTCTTTGGATTAAAATCTATTCCTACAGGCGCAAAACCGTACTTTAACCTTACCAAAGGTTCTGTAATATTATTTACAAATTCCGGGTACTTGGGCTGGTTATTTCCATAGAAACTACCTTTAACAACATAGTTTAGTTCTTCATATTTATTTTCATTACCCCTATTATCAGAAAAAAACAAATCACCATCTTCATTGAATCTCATACCATATGCAAATCTTAATCCAGTTGCATATCTTTCATACGATTTTCCATCAGGAGAAATTTTTAAGATAGAACCACGAAGTTTATCAGGATCTGGTGCTGGATTATCATTCCAAGAATCAGTACATAAAATTACGTATAATGACTTGTCAGGCCCCAATTCTAAACCAAAAGTCCAGTCAAATAAATGCATGGTATATGGAAAATCTTTAAAAAAAGTTTCGCTTCTGTCAGCTACTCCATCCGAATTAGTATCCTCATACATTCTAATCTCTTGAGTAGTCCCAACTAACAATTTATTCCCATTAAAAATCATACTCGTAGGATACCTTAAACTATCATTTTTAACATTACAATACAGCTTAGCGTAATCTTCTAAACCATCCCCATTAGTATCTTGTAATGAATAAATCTCTCCAGTATAGTTAGCGGCATACATTACGCCATTGGGACCTTTTGTAATTGCTGTTGGATTCCAAAGTTTAACTCCAGTTTTAATTGGCAACTTTACCGCAGCATATTTACCATACACTTTTACAACTGAATCTACATGTTCATTGATTGTCCGTTTCCATTCTGTAAAAACCCTTTCATTTTTCGCTTCATTTTTGCAAGAAACTAGCACCATGACTAACACCAAAGAATATATAACCTTTTTTAGTTTTTTCATGTTAATGTTTTTTAATATAACCTATAAAGTTAAGCCATCATAAATACAAATTTGTTTATTATATCGCGTTGAGATATTTTAAAAGTAAATTATAAGACTTAATCAAGAACTATTTTATCAATTAGCCGTCACCTATCTAATCCTATAATATATCATATGACCCTGAACATGAGTTCACAAAAACCCCGTTATTATTAATCCATTTAATTCTATTTGATCACTAAAAAAAACGCTTAAAAGTATTTTTTTGTTCATCCGTTCTTCATATACAAAATAAACCAAAAAGCTTTATGGAATTAAAAAGCACTATTAATTGAAAAGAATGCGCTTTGTACAATCTGACATCATCCTTAGTTTTTAAATCTTAAACTTACGAATTTATCAAACCATGTTTAAAATATCGTGATACGATATTTTAAACATTTTTTATTGCCAATTTACATATTTTAGATAAATAAATTTTAGAGGCTACAAAGAATATATTAAAAATAAAAACCATGGTTGGTTTTATATAATTTTACGATTCTTATAATATCTATTTATATTCTCATGTTTCCTATAAATTACAGTATTATGATAATTTAATCATGATAAATGTGCATTGCGTAACTAGACTATTGGTCTATATAATTATTATTCTGATTAATATTACCTATCAATAGATTCAATAGATTGGTTAAGTTTTTTTTAACTCAAATGAGGCTAGTTGCGAATACAATAGTTTGATATGGACTGAGTTTCTTTGACAAGAAACTTTATTCGTTTTTAATAAAGAAAAGCTACATATTAAAAGGGAAATAAATTGGAGTTTACAGGTTACAAAATTGACGTATAAAATTTCTGTTTAGAATTCTATTTATTATTCATTAGATATAACATATAACTAAGTACTAAAAGCCTAAAGAACGTTTTACAATAAACCAAATAATGTATATACCGAAAATTGATTGATATGAAGACAAGTGTTATTGCTTTATTCTTATGTTTTATAAGTATTATGATATCCCTAGTATGTAAAAACGAGGTAATTACTCAGGATATCAAAAGTGATTGTTTTAAACCCTATTCATGGCAAGAATCTGATTCATCTTTACTTTTTATAAATGGAACTAAGGTTGTATGGCAACTCAACTATAATTTAAAAAAGGGTAAGCCTTATTTTTCGCCTTTAAATACTATTGATGAGCATGATCTTGTCTGGTTGCGACCAAGTGATCATCCTTGGCATTATGGCCTATGGTTTTCATGGAAATATATTAATGATGTAAACTTTTGGGAAGAAGATAAATCAACTGGTCTTTCTGAAGGTTATGCCAAAGTCGAAAATGTTGTGAAAACAATTAACCTTGATTTTTCCGCAACAGTTAAAATGAACATCTCCTATTCTAAAGAACCTGGGATTCCAATGTTATTAGAAAAAAGAACATATAAATTTACTCCTCCAGACAAAAAAGGCAACTATTATATTGACTGGATATTTGATTGGGTTGTTCAAAATGATACGGTAACATTAAATAGAACACTCCCGGAAAAATTAGGAGGTCCAGAATATGGTGGATACGCAGGTCTCTCATACAGAGCAACAGAAAACATGTCACAACACAAATATATCCATTCCAATAATTGGGAAAATAATGAGGACATTGTGGGTTATGGAGAAAAGGCCAAGTGGATGGATTTATCTGGATACCTTGGTGAATCGACTTATGCCTCGGGATTGACAATAATAAATCATCCGAATAATATGTATGATAAGGTTCCCTGGTATATTTACAAAAAAGATGTTTTTGCTTTTTTCAATCCCTCTCCTGTTTATAACAAACCTATCACTTTGATGCCAAGGGAAAGAATACAATATAAATATAGGACCTTGATAAACTCCAAAGCATTAAGCCGTTTTAAAATAGAACAACATTATCAAAATTTTATTAATTCATATACTAACTAATTTTTAACTTAAAACAAATACTCATGGCTATTAAAGTAGGATGTTTTGCTCTTATCAACCCATTTGAGACTCTAGATAAACAAGTTGATCAAATAAAAGAATGGGGATTTGAATATGCTGACGTAACGGACAATGCTGACGGTGCATGCCTTGGTTCACATTTCGGGTTCAATGCAGTGGCCAGTCTAGATGCCAACGCTTTTGATATAAAACGACTTTTTGAATCAAGGGGCATTACAATTACAAGTGTTTGCTCACATGCAACCCTACTTGATCCAACTGCCCCTTGGCGCTATGGCACTTCGCAAATTGTAAAAGCAATTCGAATGGCAGCCTCTATCGGTATAAAGCATGTGATTACTACAGAAGGAGATGCGCATACCTCGTTTGGCAAAAACCTAACAGATGACGAAGCTATTTTTTCAATAAGGGAGAAACTTCATGAACCTTTGAAAATGGCTCAGGACTATGGAGTTAAAATCCTTCTAGAACCGCATGGAAAATACACGGACTCTGTAAAACATATGGAACGTATTATTGATGCATGTAACTCTGAAGCTTTAGGTATTAATTTAGACACTGGCAACCTTTGGTTAGGGGGCGGTGATTCAATAGAAATGATTCAAAAACTTGGTTCAAAGATAGAACATGTGCACTGGAAAGACTTACCTAGTGAATTTATTCCTCAGCGAGGTAAAGTATTTGGCTGTGGCATGGCACTAATAGCCTTAGGGGAAGGTGTGATAGGAATTGAAGACATATATAAAGAACTAGTAAAAGTCGGTTTTGATGGATATACTACTTTAGAGGTTGCTGGGGAAGTTGCCGTGAAACAAAGTATTGATTATCTTAGTAATCTTGAGTGTTCAACATAACACAATCATAAATATGGTCAGTAATCGAAAGAAAAATGAGCAACCTAGTAAAAATTTTTATGACGTTTTTTCTGCAGACCGTTGTGAGTCCCTGATTAAAGCAGCTAACCTTGGTGAATTGGAAATGAAGGCGTTAAGTCGCGCCAGCTACCCTGGTTTAAATCTTTCTGATGAAGTACTTTCTAACATTTGTAGCATTGGGTATTGGGATGCCAAGAAAAATCAAAATTGGGGACTTGACTGGCACAGGAATGAAGGGTTAGAATTTACTTTCTTATCTTCTGGAAGCCTCGAATTTTCTGTTGAAAACGATTATTTTAATTTAACCCCTGGTGATTTAACTATCACTAGGCCATGGCAGCTGCACAAAGTTGGCAATCCTTCGGTCACTTCCAGTAAACTATATTGGTTAATAATAGATGTTGGCGTAATACAACCACATCAAGATTGGAATTGGCCAGATTGGATAATTCTTTCAAAGGAGGACATGACATACCTCACCAAAATTCTACGACAAAATGAAATGGCTGTTTGGAAAACAACGGATGCCCTTCATAACTGTTTCCGAAAAATTGGTAGATGCATAAATGAATCTCAAACCAACGCAAATACCCTAATTAGAATCCCACACTCCAAACTTAATATTTTAATTAATGAACTCTTTCTTCAAATAGTATATTTATTTAAGAATGGAAAAGTTAAATTAGATGAGTCCCTTACGATAAACCTACGAACAGTTGAAATTTTCTTAAACCATCTCCGCTCAGACTACGAGCGTCATTGGACTCTTGAAGAAATGGCTGAACATTGCGGATTAGGTATGACCAGTTTATCTAAATATTGCAAACAAATAACAAATTTAACTCCAATTAATTATCTGATAAAAGTTCGACTGGAGGTTGCAGCGAGATTATTGGTTGAGGAACAAAACAAAAGTGTAACAAAAATTGGATATGAGTGTGGGTTCTCAAGTGGTCAATATTTTGCTACTGCTTTTAAAAGACAATTCAATACATCCCCAAAGAGCTATAGAGCAAATTGGATAGCTAAAAATGAAGAAAAACTATTAGAACCTCAAAACATAAATTAAATTTCTGCGCATGTTCTTATTCACTTAAATCAATTTTAATATTAATAAAAAAATGTAGTTAATAATTCTCCTATAGCTAAGATATCCATATTACTAACTATTTGAATATTTCTGTTAAATCTGTTGAAGTCCATATTACTAAGGCGTTTTCGTTAATAAGAAAACGAATTGGCAATAAAGTTGACCGCTTTTTATTTTTTCTTTTTGGATCAAGAAAAAAAGTTTAGATTCCGTTAAGTTAACTACTTAAATTAACCATAGTCTTAATTATCGTCAGTTGGAACAGCTTTTGCTTCTGCAACATTTTTATTAAACTAAATTGTCAAATTATTCTAAAGCTATTCTGGCCCATAAATTACTAACCGATATTTCAAGAGCTTTATTTAAATCTTTTTTTGCCTTTTTATTTTCATTTAAACCTTTGTATCCTAAACCTCGCATTGTATATGCTATAGATTTTATAGTATTATCGTTATCTCTTTCTCCAAAAATTTGAAAATAATCAACCTTTTTATCTTTTAAATTTATTTGTTTATTTCCATTGGTAATTAAAGCGTTAAAAATGGTATTAGCTTCTATGGTGTTCCCAAGTTTTTGATAGCTTAACCCTTGATAATAATTCATTATACTATTTTTCCTTGCCTGTGTAATTTTGGTAGAAAGGGTATAAAAGTGATTAGCATCTTTACTATTTTTCATTGCTTCATGTGCCATACCAATATAATAGTTTACCTGCATTTCACGGTTGCCATATTTTGCGCTTCCAGCTGCTTCATCTGGTACCTGAGCTAATAAAAAGTGTTCTAAAGCCTTTTCATAGTGGTTGTCTTTAAAATATTCGAGGCCTAATGTTAAGTGAGCATCAATAATATTTTCCCGAACTCTTGAGGTTCCTTCTCGATAATTAAATGTCTTTCCTTTTAGATATTCTATTACTTTATCTGGTTGTCCGTTAAGTGTAAGTACTTTCATTTGTCGAACAAAGGCATCGTCTCTTCTTCTAACATACTTATCATTACCATCAAAAATGGAGAGTCTTTTTTCAATGCTGCTATTATTTAGTTCGTATAATACATCTAATTCGTTATAAAAAGTGGCATCAGTTTTATCTAAAGCAATTGCCCTCTCATAAGCTTTTATTGCTTTAGTATAATTATTATAATGTCTGTAATATCCAAAGCCAATATTCCTGTGTGCCATAACTAAATTAGGAACATGTATAATTGCATTTTCCCAATTATTTATAGCTTTTTCAGGTTGTTTATCGTAAAGAATATTGCCCAAATAATAATATGCCATACCATCTTTAGCATTATACTCTAATGCTTTTTTCAAAACTCGAATAGTTTCTAATCTATAAGGAAATATACCTGCCTCTGACATTGATTGCGCTTCTTTAAACAATTGCATTGCTTTATCTGAATTACCCTTTTTATCTTGAATGTAGGCACTGTAGTATACTACTATTGGACTTTTAGTTTTGCATAGGTTTAAAACGTCTTCTGCTTCGGTTAGCATTCCATCATTGAGGTATTCAACCGCTAACTCAAGATAGTTTTGATCAAAATCGCGCATTTTTTGTTGAAAAGCTGCTAAAGTTTGAGAACTCTCTTTATTTGTTTGAGATTCTTTAGTAGTCAAGTAGTGTTCGTACAATATTCTAAAGTTAAGAGGATCTAAATCATAAACTTGTTTTATCGTTTCTAAAGCACCATTATAATTATTTAAACGTCTTTGTATAGCAGATTTTAAGCCAAATAAACGGGTGTTTTTTGTATTAGTGGATATGGCTTCATTAATTTGTTTTAGAGCTTTAGCGTAATTTTTATTCACACTGGATATTTGAGCCAGTTCAAAAAAGGCAGCGGAAAAATAAGCATAGTCCCAAGTAGCTCTATAAAGGGTATCTACCGCCGCGTCGTATAAACCAAGGTTTTTCAGTGTTATACCTTGTAAATATAAACCTTCACCAGATGCTGGCCTTGTGTAATCGTTGGTTTGCCTTTTTATAGCTTTAGAAAAATAAGTTCTTGCCTTTTCATAATCACCATTTTTAAGTAATTTATTCCCAATAGCAATGTTAGTTCTAGTGTGGTTTGGATCTCTTTTAAGTACTTCATTGTAATAAGGCACTTCTCCTCCGTTTGATGTTTTATAAAACTGCTCCATTCTGCTACCTATTAAAAAAAGCTCTTCAACACTTGATATATCTGCTGCTGGTGGCGGTGGAGTTACCGTAGGAGGTAAATTATTCGAAGAATCGTATTTTTTTGGTTGATACGTTAATATTACTGTATTTGTATTTAAATCCCTTAACTCAGAATATAAATCGGTAAATTCTTCAAGGTTTTCAACAATTATATTCTTTGTAAAAGCTTTTTCCGGTGATAGTTGTATTTTTTGTTGAAAAACTACCTGATCTTTGTGTTTTAGAATAACACTGGCATTTTCCAGGTTTTGCGTTGAATGATATCCTAAAAAAACACTATTACTTTCTCGCCGTTCTAAATTTACAGCAGCATCAATATTTGCATTTTTAAAACCCTCAATATCTTTAACGGGGTACCAATATTGTTTCCATTTTTTAACTTCATAGGGTCTTATCCAGGTATAGTCTGGCTGATTGTCGGAAAAAGCTCCAACCATAATTTCTACATATGGACCACTAGTTTCGGTTAATCTTCCTTCGGTGGCTTGCCCTTTTTTACCTGACCCCCATTCCCATAACTTTGCACCCTTTACAATGTTATGGTCACCAATATGAACTGTACCACTATTTTTACCATGGTCGTACCCTCCCATAAAATCCTCTTTTAAATCGTGTGCGAAAAACGAAGCGTGCTCTTTAACATTTTTCCACATACTTATGTCTACCCCATTGGTAAAATCTTGACCTCGATATACATGAGTAGAAATTGGCCATGTTGTAAAATCATTTTTTTGATGAAAGGTCACAAATTCTACACTTGGAGGAAATATGGTTTGATAATTTTCATTGGTATGAGCCGCAACATTAGCCCAATACAAAAAGTTATGTGTAAAAGGAGTTGGATTATAAATTGTTACTTCAGCTTCGAAATACGATTTACCGGGTTTTACAGTAACCCCTACATTCCATCGCATTCTATGACGGGGTTCCGTTTCTCCTATAAAAATAGTTTTGCTTCCATCTTTATTTGACACTAAATCATAATCCATGGGTAGAAAAGTTGAAGCTCTATGATGATGTAATACACACCACTCTATACCTCCAGAAACCCAAGCTCCTGTCATACCAATATTTCCAGGTTTTACTTCGTTATTTTTATATATAAAATTATAGTTGTTGCTTTTATCAGTAGCATAATACAGCTTACCACCTATTTCAGGGGTAATGCAAAGTTTTATATACTCATTTTCTAGCATCAATGCTTTCCAATTCTGCATTGTTTTTTCTCCAGAAATTACGTCGTTCTTAGCATAAGGATAAATGACTCTTTGTGCTCCTTGAAAGTTACCTTTAGTAAAAAACGCTGGAGCTTTTTCCGGAGGCATAACTTCATATGTTGGCAATTCCCACCATTCTTCAGTCATTTTAACTTGTGCAAACATTGTAATAGAACATATCAAAAACAAAATCAATGAATATAAATACCGTTTCGTTTTATTTTTTTTCATGCCTCGAATGTTTATTAGGGTTTTTATATTATTTTCAGTTTTTGTAACCAAAAAATGTTTATACTTTATTAAATTTAAGGGATTATTGAATATATATCTAACCAGAGAAATATGCAAAATCTGTTCAAAGTTTTGTATAACCAATAAATTGAATGACAGAAGAAAATTATTTACAACATTGTCTTTTCCAAGTAGAGAAAAAACTAAATTGGAAAAAATCGTCATTTTGGAAAGAATCTGATTACTTAAAGCTATCCGAAATTATCTTTAAAACTTCAGAAATTTCGATAAGTGCGCATACCTTAAAACGTCTTTTTGGAAAAATTAAGTACAAAGAAAATTATAATCCCCAGCAGGCCACGAAAGATGCGCTATCAATTTTTTTAGGATATGCTTCATGGAAGGACTTTGTTCAACAATACCAAAAGTCTATTCAAAAAAAGGAAAGTAATATTGGAAGCAGACAAAAAAAAATAGTCATGGCTATTACTTTAGTTACCTTTTTGTTGCTTTTTGTTGCTTACAATTTTACCGCTACTGTTACTGGTACTACTAGTGCTAAGAACAAAGATATTTTTTTATTTGATATTCAAGATTCAATAGGTACTGTACCGTTTACGGTCAACACCAAATATGATTTTTCTAAAACAATCTCAGATAGTTTACTAATAGATTTTGACTTTAATCATCCGGTTACAGGTGAGCAAATAAAAAAAACAGATAAAAACAGATTTGCTTATAACTTTACGTATCAGATTCCTGGATATTATAAAATTCAATTACGAAATCATTTAGATACATTGAGGACCAAAAATATTTTAGCGATGTCTAAAGAATGGGAAAGTTATTTAGTTGAAGAAGGATATAGAAACCGTTTTTGGATGGACACTAAAATATCTGCCAAAAGTGAGGATAATTACTTGCATTTTTCAGTAGAAGAATTAAAAAAAGGCGGATTGCAAGTCCCTCAGGTTTTTTTTATAGTGAATAGGTTTTTTAAAAATACCCAAATAGATGGAGATAATTTTGAGTTAAAAACAAAGTTTAAAAATGGAAAAGCTACAGGGGGAATAACATGTTATGATTTTATTTTGAATTTGTATTGTATAAACAATTTAAATAGTATTAAACTAATGGAGGATGGTTGTTCTCAATATTCAGGAATAAAGTTCGGAGAAAATAATGTAGACGGAACGCATGAAAATTTATCTGCTTTTAGTATAAAACCAGATGAATGGAATACGTTATTTGTTAGGGTGAATCAAAAAGAAGTTACCGCTTACGTAAACGAAGCGTTAATATATAAAGGAAAATTTACCAAACCCAATGGGAGCATTGTTGGAATAGAAAATATTTTTAAAGGTTCTGGAATGTTAGATTATATTGAGATTAAGGACTTGAAAACAGGGAAAATTTTCTTTGATGATTTTGACTAAAAATAAATTTACACTTTTCTACTTGGTAAAGGAATGTAACTAGAATCTCCTGAAACCATCTTAAACTTTTTATTTACCCAGTTTTTTTTGGCTTCTTTTATTTTTTCTTTATCAGAGGAAACAAAATTCCAATCAATATACCTTTCTTCGTTAAATGGTTCTCCTCCAAAAAGTAGAATTCTAGATTGTTCTCCGATTATAATATCACATACCTCATTTACCTTAGAAACTAACATATTTCCTTGCTCAATTTTTTCATTACCCGTCTCGATATAGCCCTCAACAACACATACTCCAACCTCTCCTTTAACTTCATTATCTAAAGAAAAACTAGACTTTGTATCTGAAATTAACTGAACCATATACAAACTGGAATGTACAGGTACAGGAGATTTTTTACCATAGCCATTCCCCGCTATCAGTGTAAACTCAATTCCGTTTTTAGTCCATGTTGGTAGTTCAGATTTTGAAGTAAAGGAAAATTTGGGTTTCATATTTTCCAATTCTTTAGGTAATGCAACCCAAATTTGAAAACCATGAATATCCGTTTTTTTTCCTCTTAATCCCTCTGGAGAGCGTTCCGTATGCACTACACCTTTACCGGCAGTCATCCAACCAACATCACCAGCATAAATCCTTTGGTGTGCGCCTGTACTATCACTATGTACAATTTCACCTTTAAAAAGATATGTTAATGTCGACAGACCTATATGTGGATGTTGTCCTACATCAATATATTTTTTTGGACCAAGTGTTATAGGCCCCATATGATCTATAAAACAAAAAGGACCTACCATCCTTTTTTTTCTAAAAGGAATAAGTCTACCAACTAAAAAGTTTCCAATATCTCTGCTGCGCTCTTCTATTATTATGCTAGTGTTGGACATAACTTTAAATTTATATGGAAAAGTACATAAATTTATTTATAGAATTAAAAGAAAAGCGTAGGCCCGCGATACCTACCCGTTGGCGAATATTATGAGCTAAGATGTAAAGCTAGCATGGAGTATTAAGAACATTGTTATTGGGTCAATATCATATACTAAATTTCTTAACGTATTGTTTTTTCGTTTTATTAAGATATTTTGCGCATATTATTTAATCAACAATAATGAAATCCTTATTCTATTATAGAATTGGTAACATTTATTGGCGTATCATCATGCATAGATATACTTGGGTAAACAGGATACCATGAGCCACCAATATTATCTTTAATTGTAGTATTTTCAATTACAATATTACCAGAATGGTCATTACTAACAAAGAAAAGTGAAGACCCAAAAGCATTAACCTCATTATTGGTAATTAGCGAGCCTTTTATAGTTAGTGTCATGGTATTTCCATCATTGTAAACAGCACCTCCACTACCTCCACCAGGTGTTCCTGCTTGCTGTGGGTTTCCTCCATTGCCAATTGCTCTATTATGAGAAAGGGTGCTATTAATAATAGTCCACGAGACGCCTATACTGCTTATTGCTCCACCATTAGAACCAACATTTCCATAATCTGGTGCACCACCAAAAGTACTGTTAATCACATACACAGGTAAATTATTGTATTGACTAAAAATCCTGATAGCACCTCCCCCAACATCTGGTCCAGTGCTTTGACACACATTATTAAAAAACCTTGAATTTATGACCTTAAATTGTCCACCTCTTGCCCAAATTGCTCCACCTCCCGTATATTCTGTCTCATTGGTTGAATTACCATCTGCAAAGGTTATGTTTTGAACCGTTAGTTTAGGATGATCCTGATTTTGACAATGGTCTGTAGTCCATACTTGGTTAGGATCACAGGTATTCATATACAAAATTCGGGTTTCACCACCACCACTTAAGGTCACCAGTCCGCCTCCATCAATAATAACCTCGTCACTCGCATTATTAACAACTTTTGCAGGTTTGTCCATAGTAATTGTAATGGGGTCTGGACCACAATTAAAAACAATTTTCCCTCCTTTTGCTACCGCTTCAACAACAGCATCACAAGTGCAACTTTCCGGAGTTCCGTTTCCAATAACGTTATCTGGGTTAGTTACATCTTCTAAATTTGCTTCTGAAGGAATTGAGGAATTACCATTAGGGTTTCCCGCCGCAGGACCATTTTCGGGATCTGATAACGGGTTATGAATTTCAATATTTGAAACATCATCTGAGTCACTAGAACAGTTATAAAATGATATAATAGTTAAGGCTAAAAGGCCAATTTTGAAGGCTAAGATATTGTGCGTTTTCATTGGGTAATGTTTACTTGATTACAACGCAATACTTTTTAATTAAGTATTTATCTATATAAAACGGAATTGAATTGTTTAATTTAAAAAACGAGCTAATACAAATAAACAAAACATATAACCATACAAAATTGTATATTGTAGTATATAGTCGTAATATACATATCAAGGTATTAAGCATGTTTAAACACTTACGTTTATTGTTTTCTTTCCTTTTCTGCGCAAGTTTGTCCGCTCAGGAATTACCTCCTGTTAATGTATTTACACCACAACAATATGGTGCAGACAATCAAAACTGGGATATCTCGCAAGCACCTAATAATTTAATATACCTAGCCAACAATGCTGGATTATTAGAATTTAATGGCGCAGAATGGAAGCTTTACCAAGTACCAAATAGTTCAATTGTAAGATCCGTGAAAGCAATTGAAACTAAAATTTTAACGGGAAGTTTTATGGACTTTGGTTATTGGCAAAAAAATAACCTCGGAATTTTAGAATATTATTCGCTTGTAAGTCATCTTAACTTAAACTTAGTTCAGGACGAAGAATTTTGGAATATAGATTATGTAGATGAATGGGCTATTTTCCAATCATTATCCAGAATTTATTTGATAAACATAAAAACCAATGAAGCCAAAATTATAAATGCTAATGGGCCAATTGTTAAGTTAATTAACGTTGATAACGATTTGTTTTATCAAGAAATAGGAAAAGGAATTTTAAAAATTGAAAATGGAAAAAGTGTATTAATAAATAATGATGATTTTTTTAAACAGCACAAAATCATTTCTATTTTTAAAAGGAAAAATCAACTCATATATCTTACTGAAAATATGGGATTTTATCAATATCACCATGGTGAACTTATTAAATGGAATTCTTCCTTAGATAATAGCCAATCCATAGTTTATAATGCTATTTCTTTAAAGGACAATAGTATGGTTATTGGTACCATTTCTAATGGAGTATATTATTTAAATTCTGATGGCAGTCTTAAATATAAATTGAACAGAGAAAAAGGAATTAGTAACAATACAATACTTTCCTTGTTTGAAGATTCATTTAATAATATATGGCTAGGGTTGGATAATGGTATTAATTGTATAAATAATTCGTCTAAGTTTAAAGTGTACCTAGACAGCGAAGGTAGACTTGGTACAGTGTATACTTCGCTTGCGCATGAAGGTTATTTGTATTTAGGAACAAACCAAGGTGTTTTTTATAAAAAAATAGAAAGCGATTCAGATTTTAAATTTATCAATGGAACAAATGGTCAGGTCTGGATGCTTAAAGTAATTTATGATTCTATATTTTGTGGTCATGATAAAGGTACTATGATTCTTAAAAATCAACGCCTTGAAACAATTCTTAACCAAGAGCATGGAACCTGGGATTTTAAACTCATTAAGGACAGTGAAAATCTTGTTTTACAAGGCAATTATAAGGGTTTATGCGTTTTAGAAAGGAAAAACGGAACATGGAGCTTTCGAAACAAGATTAAAGGGCTTGAGATGTCCAGTCGTTTTTTCGAATCTGTTGAAAATATAATTTACGTTAATCACGAGTTTAAAGGATTGTATAAACTCTCCATTGATAGCGATTATAGGAATGTTTTGAATCAGGAACAAATTAAAACCCCTGAAGGAGATTACGGATCAAGTGTTTTAGAATTTAATGGATCATTAATTTATTCTTCACTTACGGGTGTTCTAAAACAAAATAAGGCTAAAAATTTTGAAAGAGATTCCGTTTTTACATCACTTTTTAATAATTCAAAGAGGCTAACAACCCTAATGAAAGTAAAGGAAGAAAAAAATAAACTATGGCGTTATGTAGATGATAATATAAATATAGTTACTTCAGGCAGTGTTAGCTCCAAACCAAAACTAACAACTATTCCTATATCTAAAAACATCACAAACATGGTTGCTGGTTTTGAGAATATGACCAAAATTGATACCGAAAAATATTTAATAGGGACCTCCAATGGCTATCTATTATTAGAAAATCCTACCCTAAATAATAAATTAAAACTCAATATAAATATTAATACAATTGAGGTATACAAAATAGACGAACCAAAGTTCAATATAAACACAACTAGCAATAATATAGTTTTAAGAAATAAGCAAAACAATATACAGTTTCATTACAGTTTCCCTTTTTTTGATAAAACTGTTGAAAATGAATATCAATATCAGCTAATTGGACTATCAGATAAATGGTCAGAGTGGACGCATAATGCTTCGCAATTGTTTGAAAACTTATCCTATGGTGAGTATGCCTTTAATATTAGAGGACGTTCTGGAAATAATACAACAAATATTGTCAAATATAGGTTTTCCATAGAACGCCCGTTCTATTTATCTAACGCTGCGATAATTGTATATATATGCTTGTTTCTACTGCTCTTTAAACTAACCGATATCTATTATAAAAAACAACAGAAAAAAATTCTTAAGCAAACTCAAGCAGAATTAATACGGAAAGAACTTGAGAACAAGCAACAAATAACACAATTAAATAATGAGAGGTTAAAGATTGATATAGAGAATAAAAATAGAGAACTTGCTATATCCACTATGAGCATTATTAAGAAAAATCAATTTTTAAATACAATTAAAAAAGAGCTCAATCAAATTCAGTTAGGAAACAACTTAAAATCAGTTATAAAAATTATTGATAAAAACATTAATAATACAGATGACTGGAAGTTTTTTCAAGAAGCATTTAATAATGCTGATAAAGATTTCTTAAACAAGGTGAAATCTAAACATAACAACCTAACTCCTAACGATCTAAAATTGTGTGCTTATCTTAGATTAAATTTATCTTCCAAAGAAATAGCTCCGTTACTCAATATTTCTTCAAGAAGTGTGGAAGTAAAGCGCTATCGTTTACGTAAAAAGATGAATTTACCACATGAAACTAGTTTAACAAACTATATTTTGGAATTATAACACTACTACAAGTGTTAAAATCACCTATACACCACCACAACATTTTGGTATAACCACATCAACAAGTCGCTTTAAAATAGAAATAGTAGATGCTCATAAAGGCTAATGATAATAGTACTTTGTGTTGTGTTATTCTTATTAAAAAGACTATTTTTTTACGATGTATGTTTTTTGTAGTGGTTAAATATGATAATTCAGCAACAAAGTATCCTAAATTTGAGAATACAAAAACTAATTCTATGAAAGCAAAAATAAGCTTACTATTATTTTTTTGTTTTGGCATTGTATCCTACGCGCAACAAAATGATGTTTCAGGAACAATAACAGAACAGGAAACAGGCATTCCAATTCCGGGAGTAAGTATTGTTATTAAAAATACTCTAAAAGGAGTGGTATCGGATTTTGATGGAAATTATAGTATTAAAGATATTCCTAACAACGCAATACTTCAATTTAGTTATTTAGGCTATCAAACTCAAGAAATTCAGACATCTGGTCAGGAACAAATTAATATCCAACTTTTGGAAGATGTTTCTAAGTTAGATGAAGTAGTTGTTATTGGTTACGGAGGTCAAAAAAAGAAGGATATTACCGGAGCCGTTTCAATAGTAAGTTCCGAAACTATTGAAGAGTTAAGGCCTATTGATGCAGCTCAAGCACTACAGGGAACTTCTGCTGGAGTCTCAGTTACTGCCCCTTCAGGTTCTCCAGGAGGGCAATTTAATATTACAATTAGAGGTATTAACTCCAATGGTGACAATGGCCCATTGGTAATTATTGATGGTTATAAAGGAGATTTAAATAGTATTAACCCAAGTGACATTGAATCTTTTTCAATATTAAAGGATGCTCAAGCGGCTATTTATGGAATTGAAGGTGCAAATGGTGTTGTATTGGTAACAACAAAAAGCGGTAAAAAAAATACTGCTATTAAAATAAGCTATAGCGGGTATACAGGAATTCAGCAAACTACAAGAGAATTACCATATTTAAATGCCACTGAATATGGACTTATACTAAACGAAAGTTATGCAGCAAACGGAGACACTTTACCTTTTCCAAATGTGAGTGGTTTAGGAGTTGGAAACGACTGGCAAGAGCAGCTTTTTGATACAGCTCCAATATCCAGTCATAATATATCAGCAAATGGAGGTGGAGAAAAAAGTACTTATTATTTTGGAGGGTCAATTTTGGAACAAGACGGTATTATTGCGAGTAATAAGTCCAATTTTCAAAGAGCAAACGTAAAAATAAAGTTAGGTTTTGATGTTAGTGAAAAACTAAAATTCACTACATCAGCAAATTATTTTAATAACAATAGAAAAACCATAGGAGAAAATGCTCTGGGTACTCCCCTATTCAATGCACTTAATTATGCTCCCACCTATGATTTAAACCAAGAAGATATAACTGGTTTTCTAGGGAACGAGGTTATAAATCCGATATCACAAATAGCAAATATTTATAACGAATATTCTGGTAGTTCTATTGAAGGAACTTTCCAATTAGACTATAGACCAATTGATGGGTTAAAAATAACTTCTCGTATTGGTTTAAAATCATACAACGATAAAAAGAAAGAATTTTTTCCTATAGTAAACTTTGGTTCTGGTAAAGTGTTTAATAGAGATCGTAGTAGTGTTAAGCATATTGAAAACACCAATAATTCTTATACATGGGATACATTTTTAACCTATAATAAACTCTTAGCAGATAAGCACAATACAACAGTTACAATAGGAACAAGTGCGCAAAGAGCCTGGGGTGATAACTTGGAGGCTACAGGTTTTGATGTCCCGAACAATGCATGGGAATTTGCAGATATTTCTTTAGCAAATGGTATAAGTGAAGCTAAAACCAATAGTTCTTTTATATACGATACTAGACTATCATCATACTTTGCAAGATTACAATATGACTATAAAGGAAAATATTTGTTGTCTGCTATGATTCGTAGAGACGGAGCTTCTGACTTTGCTCCAGATAATAGAATAGATTACTTCTCATCCGCAACAGCGGGTTGGAAAATTTCAGATGAATCATTTTTAGAAGATTCCGAAATTATTAGCTTTTTAAAGTTAAGAGCCAGTTACGGAACTTTAGGAAACAATGTAGGTGACGATTTGTATAGAGCATTACTTAGCGGTGAAGCCACATACGTATTAAACGGAGGCCTTGTTTCAGGAACTGCAAACGGAAGAATACCAAACCCCGATGCAACATGGGAAACCGCAGAAAAATTAGATATTGGTTTAGATCTTAATTTATTCAACAATAAAATTCAAATTACAACTGATTATTTTGTTGAAGATAGAAACGATTTATTAATTACTGATTTTCCTGTTTCTGGAATACTAGGAGCATCGGCACCAGGAGCGGGTTTGCCAACTGTTAATGCTGGAACGACAAGAACAAAAGGAATAGAATTTTTTATTAATTATAAAGATGAAATTGCTAAAAACCTGTCGCTAGACTTAAGTTACAATATCACAAAAGTTGATGGAGAAGTTACTGCTGTTAGCAATGATATCATTTCTGAAGGAGGTTCATTCAGTGTGGGTCAGCCCGCAATCACTAGAATGGAAGTTGGACAACCCATAGGATATTTTTACGGACTTAAAACCAACGGTATTTTTCAGAATCAAGCCGAAGTGGATGCTCATCCTTCACAATCAGGTTTAGGATCAGAAGCAGCTCCCGGTGATATTAGATATGTTGATGTAAACAATGACGGACTAATTACCGTCGCTGATAGAACATATTTAGGAAAGGCCCAAGCTGACTACATTATGGGACTTAACCTAAGATTTAATTATAAAAACGTTGACTTTGGTACCTATATGTACGCTGAATTAGGTAAGGAAATGGTTCGGAATTATGAACGTGATCAACCTAATGTAAATAGGTTAAATCTTTATTTAAATAGATGGACTGGCGAAGGAACTAGTAATTCCGTTCCTAGGACTACAGTTGGAGCTACTACAAACAGATTATTTTCAGACTTTTTTGTTGAAGATGCTTCATTTTTAAGAATACAAAATATTCAGCTTGGGTACTCATTACCTCCTAAGGTCTTGGAAAAATTAAAAATAAGTCAATTGCGTTTATACGCATCAGTAAATAACGCATTTACATTCACAAAATATAATGGTTATGATCCTGCGGCTCAAGGGGTAAATGAAGATCAAAAGCTAGATGTATTTTCTAGCGGGATTGATTATGGGTTTTATCCAGTATCCAGACAATTTATTTTAGGTATAAATCTATCCATATAAAACGTAATACAATGAAAACATATATATACAAAATAACAATAGGCCTATTTGCTTTTCTATTTGTATTCGCAATTTATTCTTGTAGCGATAATTATTTAGAGGAAGTAGATAGATTCAGTATTGATTCAGAAAGCTATTTTAACTCTGAAGATGACTATTACAATGCATTGATTGGTGCCTACGATTTACTGCATTCAACCTATGTAAATGTCATGTTAGGAGAAATTGCCTCAGACAATACATTAGCAGGCGGCGAAAGTGCTACGGATGTAGTGGGCTTTCAACAAATAGATGATATGATACATACTCCGGTAAACAGTAATTTAAGAGACATCTGGAATTGGATGTTTGGAGGAGTTAATCGGGCTAATTTTATTTTAGAATTTCAAGATAAAACAGATTTTGAGGGAAAAGAAGTTATACTTGGTGAAGCCCGTTTTCTTAGAGCATATTATTATTTTGAATTGGTAAAATGGTTTGGTCCAGTACCTTTAAAAGAAACGCGTTTTCAATTAGGAGAAGAAACCTCGGTACCTAGAGCGCCCATTACAGAGGTATATGCATTAATAGAGGAAGACTTAAAGTATGCAATAAATAATTTAAACTATACAGCTCCTGAAATAGGAAGAGCTACAAAAGGATCAGCTCAAGCACTTTTAGGAAAAGCGTATTTGTATCAAGACAAATTTTCTGAGGCTGCAACGGTGTTGGACAATTTAATTGCTAATGGTCCGTATGATTTAGTAACAAACTACGATAGCATATTTGAAGAAGCAGGAGAGAATGGAATTGAGTCTGTATTTGAGGTTCAATACTCTGATGCTGAGGGTGCAGGATTTGACTGTCTTCAATGTAGTGAAGGTAATGTTGCCGTTGGTTTTAACGGAATAAGAAATTATTCAGGACCTCAGTTTGATTCTGGCTTTAGTTTTAATGTTCCTACTCAAGAAGTTGTAGATGCCTTTGAAGAAGGTGATTTAAGAGAAGCTGTTGCCATT
Source organism: uncultured Maribacter sp. (assembly GCA_947493885.1). Taxonomy (GTDB): domain Bacteria; phylum Bacteroidota; class Bacteroidia; order Flavobacteriales; family Flavobacteriaceae; genus Maribacter_B. The sequence goes on along the minus strand of CANLTE010000003.1, from coordinate 278,125 downwards.
TTGGATATTGATGCTTGGGCAGCTCAAACTGGTGCAACATTTGGAACGGGACATGAACATACTGGATATTTTAACAGAAAGTATATTGCACGTAAGGGAGATTTAAATACAGGAGACCAAAACCTTACAAATCCTAATAATTATAGAGCAATTCGTTTTGCTGATGTATTATTAATGGCCGCTGAAGCTTACAATCGAGGAGGTATTGATGATAATACGGCTCAAGAGTATTTAAACAGAGTACGTGAAAGAGCTTTTGGAGCACCAAACGAAGTAACTTCTACAGGAGCTGCGTTAACCGATGCTATAGCCCATGAACGTAGAGTGGAGTTTGTTGGTGAAGGACATCGCTTTTTTGACCTAGTACGAACTGGAAAAGCGGCTCAAGAAATAGACGGTTTTACAAGTGGTAAAAATGAAATATTTCCAATTCCGATAGAGGAAATTCAATTTTCTAATGGCAATTGGTCTCAGAATCCAAATTATTAAAAAAAATACTATGAAAAACTTTAAATATATATGGTGCCTTATAGCACTGTTTGCTTTAGGTTGTGAGGATGATAATAATATAGACTATGTTAGTGGCATTGTCGCCCCAACAAATGTTTCGGCAGCAGTTTCTGTAACTCAAGATAATACAGGAATAGTAACTATAACTCCTATTGGAGAAGGAGTCGTTGCTTATGATATAAACTTTGGAGATGGTTCACCAGCCTCGGAAGCTTTAAAACCCGGAGAAAGCATAAATCACACCTATGAAGAAGGTAATTATGATGCAACAATAACTGCTAAAGGGTTAAATGGATTAACAACTACAGTCACCCAAAATATAATGGTTTCCTTTAAATCTCCAGAAAACCTTGTGGTGACTATAGAAAATGATACAGCGGTTTCAAAACAAGTAAACATAACTGCAACAGCCGATTATGCATTGTCCTATGAAGTTTATTTTGGTGAATCTAATAATGACGAACCCGTTTCGGCTAATAACGGAGAGTCATTATCATATACTTATCAAGAGGCAGGAACATATACCATAAGAGTAGTTTCTATGAGCGCAGCCATTGCTACCCTAGAATACCAAGAAGATTTTGTTGTTACTGCAATTGTTCAGCCATTAACTTCTGCCCCTGCTGCTCCAAATAGAAACGCAGAGGATGTAATTTCTATTTATACCACTGCGTATTCTGATGTTGAAGGAACTAATTATTTCCCGGATTGGGGTCAAGGTGGACAAGGAAGTAGTTGGACAGAGTTTGACCTGGATGGTGATAGAATGTTACAATTCATCAACCTAAGTTATCAGGGAATTGCATTGGCAGATGGAACTTCTATAGATGTTTCGCAAATGGAATATTTACATTTAGATGTATGGACTTCTGGAGATGTTTCCAGGTTAGAAGCTTCATTAATTAATAATAGCGCCGGGGGCGCAACGGAAGCACCAGTTTGGTCAAACTTATCCGCTGGAGAATGGACTAGTATTGAAATTCCAATCTCAGATTATACGGACCAGGGATTGACTATTACCGAAATTTTTCAATTTAAATTTGTTGGAGACCCCTGGGCAGCTGGTACAGTATTTATAGATAATATTTATTTCTATAAATCTCCCGAGGCTATTCCAACAGGCTTAGTAGGAACATGGAGGTTAGCTCCAGAGGCAGGTGCTTTAGGAGTTGGACCAAGTTTAGGAGATACAAGTTGGTTTAATTGTGATGCAGATTGTGTTACCCTAAGAGCATGTTACTATGATGATACCTACGTATTTGGTGCCGATGGTTCTTTTATGAACAATTTGGGTAGTGAATCTTGGATAGAAAGTTGGCAAGGCGGAAGTGATTCATGCGGAACACCCGTGGCTCCCTATGACGGATCTGCTTCTGCAACTTATTCGTATAATGAAAGTGCAGGAATAGTTACCATAAATGGTACAGGGGCATATATTGGTCTTCCAAAAGCAAATAATGAAGGAGAATTACCAAATGTTGCAGTACCATCATCCATAACTTATAACATAACGTTTATTGATAGTAATACCCTTTTAGTTTATGTAGAGTCTGGTGCAGGAGTATTTTGGCAATATAAATTGGTTAGAGAGGAAACTACTGTTTCTCCTGTAGTAGGAACATGGAAACTCGCCTCTGAAGCAGGAGCATTAGGAGTTGGTCCAAGTTTAGGGGACACAAGCTGGTTTAATTGTGATGCAGATTGCGTTACTCTCAGAGCATGCTACTATGATGATACCTACATATTTGGCGCTGATGGTTCTTTTATGAACAATTTAGGTAGTGAATCTTGGACAGAAAGCTGGCAAGGAGGAAGTGATTCTTGTGGAACTCCAGTAGCCCCTCATAACGGTTCAGGAGCAGCAACATATCAGTATAACTCAGGAGCAGGCACAATTACTGTAAACGGAACAGGAGCTTATATTGGTTTAGCAAAAGCTAACAATCAAGGGGAGTTACCAAACGTAGCAGTACCCTCCTCCATCACTTACAATATAACTTTTGTTGATAATGATACCATGTCTGTCTATGTAGAGTCTGGTGCAGGAGTATTTTGGCAATACAAACTAGTAAGAATTTAAAAAGAAGAAAAAATGAGAAATTTAAAATACAACATGTCAATCGTTCTTTCTATACTTTTACTTGTGTTAGTTTCTTGTCAGGAAGATGACGCATTAATTGGAGAAATAATATCACCAACAAACGTAACGTTGACCACAGAAATAATCGGTGTAGATGATATGAATCCTAATGGAGACGGAAGCGGATTTGTAAATATAAAGGCTACTGCGAGTAATGTTATTAGCTACAAGTTTGATTTTGGTGATGGTTTAAGCGAAGTTTCTCCTTCAGGAGAAGTCATGCATAGGTTTAGTGTAGTTGGAGTTAATAAATTCACGATTGTTGTAAACGCCATAGGTACAGGTGGGCTATCTTCTAGCACATCAGTTGAAATAGAGGTTTTTAGTTCATTTGATGACCCAGAGGTAAAACAGTTTTTATCAGGAGGTTCAAGTAGAACATGGTATTTGGCGGCCTCAGAGGTTGGCCATTTAGGAGTTGGAGGTAATGCGGAAATCGCTGCGGATGCTTTTTGGTTTCCTTCTTTTTTTGCAGCACAACCTTTTGAAAAATGTGGAATTGAAATTAGTGATTGTCTTTGTGATGATGAGCTAACATTTTCCTTAGATAACGGGCAATTAACCTATCAACTAAACAACAATAGCGGTACGTTTTTTAATGCTTCTCATCAAGATGTAATAGGTGAAGATGCTGGTGAAGATGCTTGTTTTCCATTTGATACCTCCGGTACAAGTATTGTTTCATTAGCACCCACATCATTTGACTGGGAAACTGTTCCAGATCCAGATTTTAGGCCAAGAGGAACAGTGATGAATTTTTCAAATGATGCATTTATGGGATACTATGTAAGTTCATCATCGTATGAGATATTAGAAATATCAGACACTGAATTATATGTTAGGACTTTGGATGGAAAAAATCCAGTATTGTATTGGTATCACAGATTTCAGACAAGTCCTGCTGAAGAAACATTTGAATCGGTTTTTAATAATCTGGTATGGGCTGATGAATTTGATACTAATGGAGCGCCAGATAGTACTAAGTGGACCTATGATTTAGGTGCAGGTGGTTGGGGTAATCAAGAACTTCAAACATATACTAATGAATCTAAAAATGTGATTATTGAGGACGGGGTACTTAAAATAACGGCAATTGCTGAAAATGGCGGCTATACCTCTGCAAGGCTAAAATCTGAAAACTTAAATGAGTTTACTTATGGTCGGGTTGAAGTTAGAGCTAAATTGCCTTCAGCACAGGGTACTTGGCCTGCCATTTGGATGTTAGGCGCTAATTTTGATGTGGTTGGCTGGCCAGATTGTGGAGAAATTGATATTATGGAGCAAACTGGTCAGGATAAAACAAAAACATCTGGTGCTCTTCATTTCCCAGGTAACTTTGCAGGAAATGCTATTACCAATGAGATTTCAAATACATCCTCAACAACCGAATTCCATAACTATGCCGTAGAATGGACCACTGATGTTATAAAAATTCTTGTAGATGACAAAGTGTTTTTAACCTATGCAAATACGTCGGAAACACCTTTTAATCTTGACTTTTTTATGATATTGAATATTGCAATGGGTGGTACTTTAGGTGGAACAGTTGACCCTGGATTTACTCAAGATACCATGGAGATTGATTATGTAAGAGTTTATCAATAAAAGTTATGAATACAATAAAATCATTTTTGACAACTATTCTGATAGTTGTTACGGTAGTTGCATGCTCAAAAAGTCAAAATAAAAAGCTTGCTTTAAATACGAATAGTACAGCATTAACTATTGATGAAAAGGTTGACGAATTAATTTCAATGATGACTTTGGAAGAAAAAATTGGACAAATGAATCAGTACAATGGTTTTTGGGATGTAACTGGTCCTGCTCCTTCAGAAGGTCATGAAGCAAAAAAATACGAACACTTAAGAAAAGGTTACGTAGGCTCTATGCTTAATGTTAGAGGCGTTAATGATGTACGTGCTGTGCAAAAAATTGCTGTTGAAGAAAGTAGACTTGGTATTCCCTTAATAATTGGATTTGATGTGATTCATGGTTATAAAACATTAAGTCCAATACCCTTAGCTGAAGCAGCAAGTTGGGATTTAGAAGCTATTAAAAAATCATCAGAAGTTGCGGCTTTGGAAGCCTCAGCCGCAGGTATTAATTGGACATTTGCTCCAATGGTAGATATTTCTAGAGATGCCAGATGGGGTCGTGTAATGGAAGGTGCTGGAGAGGATGCTTTTTTAGGCTCCAAAATTGCTGAGGCAAGAATATTAGGGTTTCAAGGAAATGATTTGTCTAAAAACAATACTATAGCTGCCTGCGCGAAACATTTTGCTGGCTATGGTTTTGCTGAGGCTGGAAAAGATTATAACACTGTTGATGTGGGGACATCCACGTTGAACAATATTATATTTCCCCCATTTAAAACGTCGGTAGAAGCTGGTGTAAAAACTTTCATGAATTCTTTTAACGAATTGAATGGTGTTCCTGCTACTGGAAATAGTACGCTACAACGAAAAATATTAAAAGATAAATGGAATTTTGATGGATTTGTTGTTTCTGATTGGGGGTCCATTATGGAAATGATTGCACATGGACATGCCAAAGATTTAAAACAAGCCGCCGAGATTTCTGTAAACGCAGGTTCCGATATGGATATGGAATCTTATGCTTATGTCTCAGAATTAGCCGATTTGGTAAGAGAAGGAAAAGTGTCCGAAGAATTCATAAATGACGCTGCAAGACGCATTTTAAAGGTGAAACATGAGTTAGGACTTTTTGACGACCCCTATAAATATTGTAACCTTGAAAGAGAAAAAGAAGTCATAGGTAGCTCAGAAGTTAATGAAGCAGTACTTGATATAGCTAAGAAGTCAATTGTTCTATTAAAAAATGAAAACGAGCTATTGCCTTTAAAGCAAAAAAATCAAAAAATTGCACTCATTGGAGCCTTAGCAAGTGATAAAACAAGTCCTCTTGGAAGCTGGAGAATTGCTGCTGACGATAATACGGCTATTTCCGTTTTAGAAGGAATGCAAAAATATTCTGGCAATAAATTAACTTACGCTAAGGGAACGGATGTTGCCCTTGGTAAAATAGGATTTCCGTTTGAATTAGAAATTAATACCAATGATAAAACCGAATTTAATGAGGCTATTGATATAGCTAAAGAAGCTGATGTTGTTATTATGGTACTTGGTGAGCATGGTTTTCAAAGCGGAGAAGCCCGAAGCAGAACTAAAATTGGCTTACCAGGAGTGCAGCAAGAACTTTTAGAAGCCGTTTATGAGGTGAACAAAAACATAGTTTTGGTACTAAACAATGGTAGACCATTAACTATTACATGGGCTGATCAGCATATACCTTCAATTGTAGAAGCATGGCAGTTAGGTACGCAAAGTGGAAATGCCATAGCACAAATTTTGTACGGTGATTATAACCCAAGCGGAAAGCTACCAATGACTTTTCCTAGAAGTGTTGGACAAATCCCAATTTATTACAACTATAAAAATACTGGGAGACCTACTACAGACAATCCTAATATTGTATTTTGGTCTCATTACATAGATGAAAGTAATACACCATTATATCCTTTTGGTCATGGATTAAGTTATACTAATTTTTCGTACAGCCAACTTAAAGTAAAGGCTAAGGGTAAAAACCAAATAGAAGTTTCCGTTGTTTTAGCCAATACAGGAAATTATAAGGGAAAAGAAGTTGCACAATTATATATTAGAGACTTATTTGCAAGTGTAACAAGACCAATAAAAGAATTAAAAGGATTTAAACTTGTAGAGCTAGCTCCTAATGAAACCAAAGCAATTACATTTACATTAACCGAAAAAGAACTTGGTTTTTATAATAACGAAGGAGTTTTTATTGTTGAACCAGGAAACTTCAAAGTATTTGTTGGAGGAAGCTCAGATACGGTTTTAGAAGAAGATTTTAGCTTGAAATAAAAAAAGCGCAACTATAACCCCTTGTTTATTAATAATTTATATACCCTGAGACAATCTGTGAATATTGTAATAGAGAGATATTGTACACCATTTTTTCAGTTGAAAGGTGTGGTTTTATTCAATCCCAAATTAAAATAATGGTCTAAGCGTTCTAATAGATAAATAATTTTAAAGTATTATATTTAAAATTCGAAGCTTAGAAAATGAAAAAAACTACTTTATTAATTATATTTCTGTTTATAACATTTGTAGGGTTTACGCAAAAATCCAAGACTGTAATCATAGGAATTCTTGCTGATGAAGCGTCTATCGAAAATGCTCCTTTACTTCAAAAGTTGCAAAATGAAATTTCTGCTGTTGTTGGGCAAGATGCCAAAGTTATATTTAAAGATCCCATTGAAAATAACTTCGATTTAGATTCGGCAAAGGCAAACTATTTGTCATTGGAGTCCAGTGATGTGGATATCATCCTGGCCTTTGGTGTTATCAACAATATTGCACTCCATCAACAAAAAATCTATGCGAAACCGGTAATTGTATTTGGTTCCGTAAATAGTGATTTCATAAAATTACCAGTGGGTCAAAAAACTTCAGGAGTTAATAATATCACTTATATCATTGCTCCGCTGTCCTATTCAAAAGACTTAGATGTTTTTAACACAATTTACGAATTCAATAAAGTTGGAATTCTAGTTGATGATTACCTCCCCAGCGCACTACCTGTAAAAGAACTTTTTGATAATTATTTTGCTAATAAAGATGCTTCATATACCTTGATTAGCATTCCTGAAAATGGAGATGTTTCAAATCTAATAGGAGATATTGATGCGGTTTATTTAGCGGGAGGTTTTACTTTATCAGAAACAGCCTTAAGAACATTAATTTCTACCATTAATAAAAATCAATTACCTTCCTTTTCTGCCTACAGAAAACAAGATGTGGAAAGGGGTATTCTTGCTACGAACCAACCCGAGTCAAATATTGATCAGTTTTTTAGACGTATAGCATTGGATGTAGAATCTATTTTAAATGGTACTAACCCTTCTGAATTACCAATGCTTCTTGAATATAATAACAGGCTTTCTTTGAATTTTAATACTGCAAAAGAAATAAAATTCCCTTTACGGTATAGTATGTTAGGAACCGTAGATATTGTTGGAGGAGATAACAACTTCATTGCTGAAAATGCCTATTCTCTTTTGGATATTATGAATGGTGTTGTAGTACGCAATCTAGGGTTAGAAGCTGAACGTAAGGATATTGATTTAAGCTCTCAAGACGTAAAAATAGCAAAGAGCAGTTTTTTACCGGATGTATCTGCAACTGCTACTGGAATATATCTGGACCCACGTGTTGCTGAAATATCTGGGGGGACTAATCCAGAATTTTCGACATCGGGAGGTGTCGGTCTGCAACAACTTATCTATTCTGAAAGTGCCGCTGCAGGTATTGCAATTCAAGAAAATGTACAAAAAGCGCAACAAGAAACGTATAATGCTGCTGAGCTGGATGCAGTTCTCAATGCTTCTGTTGCTTATTTTAACGCATTGATTTTGAAGACCAATGCTCAAATTCAGGCTCAAAACTTAGAGATTACCAAAAAGAATCTTGAAATATCGCAACAAAATTTTCAAGCTGGAGCTTCTGGGAAATCTGATGTGCTTCGTTTTCGCAGTCAAATGGCACAGAATATGCAAACTTTAATTGAAGCAGGTAACCAATTGAGTCAAGCATATTTTACAATTAATCAATTAATGAATAATCCAGTAGACATGGAGATTGATTTGAAGGACGCTGTCATTGCTGAAGGATTGTTCTCTAACTACAAATATCAAGATTTTTATGACATTTTAGATAATCCAAAATTGAGACCTAATCTTGTAAATTTTCTTATTCAGGAGGCAAAAATCAATGCTCCAGAACTAAAGAATATTGGATACAATTTAACAGCTACTCAACGCAATTATAAATTAAATGCTGCTGGAAGATTTGTACCCACAGTAGCGCTTCAAGGACAATATAATTTAGCGTTATCTCAATCTGGTGTGGGATCTACAACAACTCCTGGTGTTCCAGTTGCTCCTGATGGCACATATAATTTAGGCTTGAATATATCGCTTCCTATCTTTGGTCAAAATCAAAGAAATATAAATAAGCAAACCGCGAAGATTCAAGAAGATCAGCTAAATATTCAAAAGAGTAATATTCATTTGAATATAGAAGTCAATATTAATGCCCTTGTTCTTGACCTTACTAATGAGATTGCCAATATTCAAATTTCAAAAATAGCAGAAGAGGCCGCTAAAGAAAGTTTAGATTTGACTCAAACTTCTTATAGTGAAGGTGCTGTGCCATTAATTCAGTTGATTGATGCACAAACTAATTACTTCCAATCACAATTGGCAAGTGCTACAGCTAATTATAATTATTTATTGGCATCCATGCAATTGGAACGTGCTATTGGTTATTTCTTTCTTTTGAATTCCGAAGATAATAATCAAGCATTTATTCAAAGAGCAAATCAATTCATTTTGAATGGAAACTAAAAAATCAACCCGAACTATGAAGTATTTCAGTAATCTAGTTTTAAGCTTTTTATTCATTTCTGTATTTTATTCCTGTAAGGAGGAAGAGAAAAAGAAAGAAGAAGTGCTACGTCCTGTAAACTATCAAATCGTAGGCAAGTCGGATGCACAAAAAATTCGAACTTTCAGTGGAGTCGCCAAAGCTGGAGATGAGATTGAATTGAGTTTTCGTAGTAACGGTATTATTACGAAACTTGATGCAGCCGTCGGCCAAAAAATAAAGAAAGGAGATCTTATTGCTAAGCTAGATAATGTACAGGCTAATTTAGCATATGAACAATCGCTTTCTGCATTAAATAGTGCCAATTCGGCAATGAAAACAGCTAAATCAGCTATGGATCGGGTAAAATCGCTATATGAAAGTGGAAGCCAATCTCTTAGTGATTACGAAGCTGCCAAAAACAGTTATCAAAGTGCTTTGGATCAATATGAATCGGCAAAACGAAATAAAAGTATTCAGCAGTCTCAAATTAATTACGGTTACATTTATGCTCCGAAAAATGGGACTATTGCTAGTATACCTGGTTCGCTTAATGCCAATGTAAGCGCTGGTCAAGTTATTGCGGTGCTCAATGCTGGAGAACAGATTAATATTATGGTAGGACTTCCCGAGAATGTCATTAACAAAGTGCAATCTAGAATGGATGTAGATATTTTACTTTCATCTTTAGGAGAAAATTTTAAAGGAAGTGTTTTGGAAGTATCTCCTGTAGTAGATGCAAATTCATCTACCTATCCTGTAAAAATAGACATTGTTACTCCCACTACAGCTGTAAAACCAGGTATGGCAGCCAATGTAACTTTTAATTTTAGCACAGGTGAGGAAACTGTGGATAGTAGTTTGGTAGTACCAGTAAAAGCAGTTGGTGAAGATGGAAACGGCAATTTTGTTTTCATTGTTGAATCTGAAGATGGAAAAACGGGTACGGTCAAGAAACAAAACATTGAAGTTGGTGAACTTACCTCTAATGGGTTTAAGGTAAAGAGTGGACTTAATGGAGGAGAAAAAATTGCCACTGCAGGCTTACAAACACTTTTAGATGGACAAAAAGTAAGATTACAGTAACCAAAACTTAAAACTTCCAACCTATGAATCTTACCCAGTTTTCAATAAATAATAATCGTGTTGTTTTAAGTATCCTTGGAGTTGTAATGCTTATGGGATTAGTAGGTTATCAGGGGCTTTCTCGTGATAGCATGCCTCCATATACTATTCGTGTTGCTTCTATTGTTTCTTCATTCCCAGGGGCTAGTCCTGAACGTGTTGAGGAATTGGTCACGGATAAAATTGAAAAAGTAGCCCAAGAATTACCAGAACTAAAGAAGGTTACCAGTACATCAAGAACAGGATTGTCTGTTGTTCAGGTGGAATTGGTGATGCAAACAAAGCCAGAAGAATTGCAAGCCGTTTGGGATAGGCTTCGAAGAAAATTAAGTAGTATTCAAGGATTACCAAATGGTGTACAACCACAATTGAAAGACGATGGTATCGGAGAGGTTTTCGGAATTGCAGTAGGCGTAACCAGTGATGGCTATTCTTTTGCTGACATGAAAACCTATGCAGATGATATGCGCGATGATTTAATCAAGCTACCTGATGCGGCAAAGGTCGAAATCAACGGAGACCAAGAAGAACGGGTATTCGTAGAGTTTGATAATACAAAACTGAAGAGTTATGGTCTCACTTCAAATCGTCTACAAAGTCTTATAAGCAATACCAATATTTTAAGTTCAGGTGGACAAATCAACGTTGAAGATGAACGTATTATATTGGAACCTACAGGGAACTTTGATGATGTTTCCGATATCGAAGAAATGCTTATTCCCGTAGGTGAAGGTGGGCAAGTCGTGCCCTTAAAGGATATCACCAATGTTCGAAAAGGATATATTAATCCACCGACCCAGATTGTGCGAATCAATGGTAAAGATGCATTATCACTTCATGTTTCTCTAAAAAAGGGAGCGAACATCATTAAATTAGGAGAAGAACTTGATGTTGTACTGAATGAGTGGCGAGAAAAACTGCCCGTTGGTCTAGAAGCAAACAGATTGGCCTCTATAGATGGATATATTGATACAAAAATCAGTGATTTTGTCGGTAACCTGTTGCAATCTATTACCATAGTATTATTTGTCATGTTGTTTTTCTTAGGACTTAGAACAGGTTTGGTGATTGCTAGTTTAATACCCATAGTTACGATTACTACTCTATTTGTAATGGGCTTAATCGATGTCGGGCTTAATCAAATCACTTTGGCAGCGTTAATCATGGCATTGGGAATGATGGTTGATAATGGCATTGTGGTAGCAGAATCGGTCATGGTAAAAATGGAGAATGGTATAGATGTCAAAAAAGCCGCCATAGATTCTTGCTCCGAACTCTTTACACCTTTATTGATTTCAACCTTGACTACCTCAGCGGCATTCCTGTCTTTTTATATGGCTGAATCCGTTATGGGTGATATCATGGGGCCCATTTTTGTGGTCATTACCATAGCATTATTATCTTCATGGATTATAGCCTTAAGTATTATTACGCTGTTTTGTGTTTTCTTCTTAAAAGTGAAAAAACAAGAAGAAGGTAAAGTAAGTTTCCTTGATCGTTTGATTAATGGCTTAAAATCTAAGTATAAAGATTTAATATTGGTGGCCCTCAACTGGAAGCGAACTGTACTTTTTACCATCGTCGGGATGTTCTTTTTATCTATTTTAGGTTTCGGATTACTAGCTTTCGTATTCTTTCCCGATAGTGACAGGAATATGATAACGGCAGATATCAATCTTCCTGAAGGCACTAAAATTGAACGTACTCAGGAGATGGTCGCTGTCATCGAGGCTTTTATGACTGAGGAGCTTAAAGTCAATGAAAATAAAACCGATGGTGTGGTAGACTGGTCTGCTTATATCGGTGAAGGACCATCAACCTATGATTTGGGATACAATCCCGATGAGGCCAATTCAAACTATGCCCACATCCTTATCAATACCTCCGATTTCTTGGTAAACAATGAAATGGTCAGAAAGTTGGACTCATTCAGTTACACCTCCTTTCCGAATGCTGATATTAAAGTGGGTCTATTAGGCTCCGGAGGTGGTGGAACTCCCATAGAAATAAAGGTTTCAGGAGATGACCCAGATAGGTTGGCTGAAATTTCGGAAACCATAAAGACAAGATTGTTCGGTATCTCTGGGACTAAGAATATTAAAGATGATTGGGGGCCAAAGGGAAAGAAATTCATTATTGATATTGACCAAAATAAAGCGCAACTAGCGGGAGTGACCAATCAGGATATTGCGACTTCTTTACAAACTGTATTAGACGGTTTTAGCACGGGTGAATATCGAGAGAACGATAAGTCTATTCCCATAGTAATGTTAAGTGACCAAAGCAAACAACAATCTCTGGCATCTTTAGAAACCCTGAATATTTATGCACAGAGTTCTGGAAAAAGTGTGCCCTTATTACAAGTAGCTTCTATTATTCCTCAATGGCAATATACCCGTGTTAAACGATTGAATTTAACGCGAACCATAAATATTTCAAGTGAGTTGGCCGCAGATGGTAATGCTTCAGCAATTACCGCCGAAATCACCCCGTGGTTAGAAGAACAAGCTACAACTTGGGGTCAGGGCTACAGTTACAATTTAGGGGGAGATGCCGAGACCACGGCTGAGAATATGGGCGCAGTGGCCAGTTACCTGCCCTTATCTGCTTTTATTATCATCATGTTATTAATTATTCAGTTCAACTCCTTCCGTAAAATGGCTATGATTGTTTGTACCATTCCATTGGGAGTTATTGGTATGGTTCTGGGATTATTGATTTTCAACGTTCCCTTCGGATTTATGGCCTTTCTGGGTGTTATTTCCCTTGCAGGTATTGTGATTAACAATGCTATTGTACTCGTGGATCGAATAGAAATTGAAGAAAACGAAATCAAACGCAAACCGCAAGATGCCATTATAGCAGCTTGCTTGCAGCGTTTTCGACCGATATTATTGGCAACCTTTACCACGGTATTGGGCTTAATTCCACTGTATTTAGGTGGAGGTGAAACGTGGGAACCCATGGCCGTAACCATTATGGTAGGACTCTTATTCGGAACAGTAATTACCTTATTATTTATTCCTGCTTTTTATAGCATATTATATAAGGTTGATTACAAAGGTTATCAATTTAATGAAGCATTATTAGATTAAGGTATGAACTCATTTAGACTTTTACTTTTATCTACGAATTTTACATTTCGCACTATCGCTAAGGCTATACTACTCAAAAACCCCTTTATTATGGCAAAAAAAGCCGAAATTTTTGATTCCAAACTAACTGTTTAAATGAGTTGAATGTTCAAAAAATTATATTCATATCGTTTTGAGTTTTTCTTTTTTACGCAAATAGCCGTATTGTTTGGTTCATTGTTTATTCAAGGACAAATATTTGAAAAAAGTATTGGACCTATTTTCTTTTTGCTTAATCTAATAGCTGGCGTTAACCTAATTTCAAAGCGCAAAGAAATTTTCTGGTTTTTCTTGGTTTTATTAGTCGCTAGTAGTGTCATTTTCGGTTATACCCAAGCATATGATGAAATGCCGCTATTAACAAGTTATATCCAATTTGGGATTTATTTCGCCTTTTATCTGATGGTTACTTATGAAATTATCAAACAAGTTTGGTATTCCGTTGAAATTAATCAAAAAATAATTTTTGGGATGATTAGTGGATTTATTTCTCTTGGTCTTATAGGTTTTTTTATTTGTATGAGCATAGAATTGACTAACCCTGAATCGTTTAAAGGTGGATTGTTGACTATGCAAAACTCATTACCACATACGCTTACCGAGCAACTTATGTACTTTAGTTTTATTACGATGATGACTATTGGATATGGAGATATTTTACCTGTTACACCTCTTGCGCAAAAAGCGGCTATTTTAATTGGATTGATAGGACAGTTTTATTTGGTAATTATTACAGCAGTAGTGGTTGGGAAATTTATTAATCAAAAAAAACAAAATAAAAATAGTTCTTGAAAAATTCAAAAGGCCTCGTTCACTCCAAAGTAAATACCGTTTTGGCCATCTTTTCCGCTACCAATATCTAATCGTAACCAAGTATTTTGTTCTTTTAATATCTTAAATCTTACACCAGCACCAAAGCCAGGTTTTATTGCATTAAACTTCAAAAGGTCAGTAGCGTCTCCAGCTACGCTTCCTACTAATCCGAATACGGCTAAATTCCATCTCGGCTTAAGACGATAGCGATATTCTGCTTGGATAACAAACATATTTTTATCTAAAAAGCGACCATAAAAATATCCTCTAGCACTACTACTTCCTCCAAAAAAAGCCATACCTTGAAAAGGGACATCTCCAAAATTATTTTCAATATAGACTTGGGTCGCTAAGGTACTTCGCACCCCCAGAGGTTCGTAGTTCCTTAAATCAAGCGTAAATTTGTTAAAACTATGTGTTGCTCCTAAAATCTCACTTGAAAAGTGTGCTCCAATTTCAAATAACTGTCCATCAGCTGGAGAAGAAGTATTAGTTCGTGTGTCTAAATTAAATTCAGCCCCTAATCCACTTATGACCGTGCGGTCTGAGCCTAGAATAGTTCCAGAATCTAGTAGACCGCCTTCCTTAACTTCTGTAACTTGGTGATTGATAAAATTATAGGTGAAACCAAAATTTAAATCTGGGGGTAATCGTTTCAAAAAACTAAGTTTAAGTTTGTGTGTTGTTTGGTCATATAACTCCTTATTTTCTTCTGGAGTTTTTGGACCAATACCCCAAAATGAATTTGGATATATTTCAAACAAGTAATTAGCATCAACAAAGTAATCCCCTTTTCCCAAATAGACCTGAGGAGTTATATTGAACATAATTTGTCCAGCTGTCGTATAAATTCCACTAAATAAAATATTGGAAAGTCGTTGATTATATTGATTGGTTTTATTTAATAAAAATAATTGTCCACCACCCCCTACTCCAAATTTTGTTTCTGGAGTGTAAAAAGCTATTGGAATGGCAATAAGCTTTATTTTTTTTTGCTTACCAATAGTATCAGTCTTTACAAAACCTTCTTCTCTTCCTTGTGATAAAAGTAAGAATGGTATTAAAAAAACAAGGCTATTTAAAAAGTACTTTTTCATCAAAAAAAGAAATCATCAAGAATTACATTGAATCCAAAAGTGAACGCAATATTACTAATCGCTATATTTTCGGAACTAAGTACACCAGAGGGCAGTTCCTCTTGATCAACTCCAATCCAAAATAGGTTTAGGTTAAACCCAATATCAAAGGCAATTTTTTCTTGAATAACATATGAGTAGCCCAAACCAAGAAGTGTTCCGAAGCCTCCTCCTTCTGACGAAAATTCAGTCGCCACCTGAAGCGTATTTAGTTGTGTTTCTTCCCGATAACGTACATAACCAGTAGATAAGGTCGTAAATAGTGAGCCGCGGTTATTGGCCGATAAATAATGAGAAACAAACGGACCAATAAACAAAGACTCAGTGGTGCGGTCAATATTTCCACCGGAACTGGCTCTGTCCATATTAATTTTTCCTCCCAAAAGCCATTTATCTTTAATAAACCTTCCTGTGGATAGGTTAAGTCCAAATTCATTGGTGATTGTTTTCTCCTCTGATGTGCCAGTTTTATTAGTGTTTGAGCTTATGCTTCCTGATAGTCCTGTCAGCCATCGTCCTTTTCTAAAAGGAGTTGTTATTGAATCAGTATTAACGATTATGTCTTGAGCTTGAATACCAAATATTGTTAACAACACTAATGCTATACAAAAATAGGACTTAAAGAAACGACAAAGAATAGAGGAATTAATTTTCATATACAATAAAAATAGTTAAATCAATAATGTTACGAAAATAAGTACCATGGTATCAAAATATAAATTTTATCTTGTTACTTAGTTGTTTTCAATTCAAAACTTAGATTATGATAATTAAATTCTATGGCACCAGAGGTTCAATCCCAGTTTGCGAAAGTGGGTTTCAAGAATTTGGAGGCAACACTACTTGCGTTGCGGTAATGGATGATAACAAAAAAGGTGATATACTGATTTTTGATGCAGGTACAGGCATTAGAACATTAGGAAAAGAATTAATGCAAAAACCTTCGCGGTTGGAAGATAAAATAGTTATAGCTTTTTCTCATTTTCATTGGGATCATATGCAAGGGTTTCCCTTTTTTGCTCCTGCTTACGATTCTTCTAAAAAAATAGACATTATTGCTATGGGTGAAGACTTGAAAATTACTAACCTTAGAGCTATTTTTTCAAAACAAATGGATAGTACTTTTTTTCCTGTACGTCTTGAGAATATGGGAGCCGATTTCAATTTTCATGTGGAAAAGTCGAGCGAGCATGATTATGTTACTGGAAAGGGAGGAAAATTGTTAGCCAAACGGCATTCTCACCCTGGAGGAGCTTACGGGTATCGTCTTGAAGTGGCTGGTAAGGTATTTGTTTACTGTACTGATGTGGAGCATGGAAAGGCAATTGACCAAGGTGTTGTAGATTTGGCTAAAGATGCAGATTTATTGGTTCATGAGGCTCAATATACTCCTGAGGAGCTGCCAAAATATAGAGGATGGGGACACAGTAGTTGGGAACAAGCTATTGAAGTTGCTAAATTGGCAAGGGTCAAAAAACTATATATGACCCATCATGACCCTGACCATAACGACGATTTTATTAGAGCTGAAGAAAAAAAATGTCAAGACTTATTTAGGAATTGTTTTTTTGCTCGTGAAGGTGATGAAGTTATAATTTGAATTAAATTTACTAATATATTTAAACATTACTCATGAAAAACATCCAATATTTATTGCTAATATTATGTATTTTAACAAGTCTCACTACTTTTTCTCAAAAAAAGTCTGAAAAGAGTAAAGTGGGTACTTCAGACGTTTTCACTTCAAAAGAGCGTGATAGTATGCAAGTTTGGTTTTATAATAGAGCTACCGCAATGGGGCTTAATGATGAATCAAGAGAAGAGTACTATAATATTATTCTATATTATACATACAAAATGAGACGTTTGGGGATGAAAGAAGAAGCTTTATCGGAAGAAGAAATGCGTTTAGGGTTCAATAGTTTACTTAAAAAACAACATTCAGAAATTAAAGCCATTCTCACTGATGACCAGTATAATCAATATTTAAAAAAATATGACATAATCGTTAAAGGTGTTTATAAAAGAAATGGGTGGGATAAAAAATAATGGAATAACTTTTATGAAAACAGAAATATCATTCATATTTCAAATAAAGTATGTTGTCATTCGTGTAATGACGATGCTTTTCATTTGTTTATTGAACGGGTGTGGTACTTCTAAAATGAACACCACTTGGACAAAAGAATCATATCAAGATAGAAAATACTCTAAAATAGCTGTTATTGGTGTGGGAAAAGATCTTAAAGCTCGAAACATTTTTGAACAAAATGCAGTGGCTTTGTTTAAAAATAAAGGAATTAATGCTATTGAAAGTATTGGCATTTTTCCTCCAGGAGGTAGTGAAGAAATTAGAACTGCTGAGGACTATATCCAAATTATTAAAGAGAATGATTTAGACGGTGTGATTACAATGGCTTTGATAAACTCTAAGGAAACAGACCGTTATAAACCGGGAGAAACACTTTATGTTCCTGCATATTACAGAGTTGGTGAATATATTGTTAAAGGGTATCAAACTTTTAATACTCCGGGGTATTATACAAAAGAAAAATCATATCTAATAGAAGCTATATTGTACAATGTAAAAGGAGAATTGTATGAAGGAAAAAAAACTATGGTATGGACTGGACAATCTTCATTATTGGAACCATCTTCATTAAAAAATGCGTCTGAAAGTTTTACCAAAAGAATGGTTAATCAACTTATTATTGATGGTATTGTAATCCCTGAGTAAACTAATATGAATTAATTTAACTAAGGAGTGACTAATGGTTTTTCCTATTTTTAAGAGATAAAATTTTACCATCTCTTAGAATTTTAATTTCCACGGTATCACCAGATTTAAGATTGGTAGCAAAATCTCCTAATTGTTTTAATACCGTATTATTCATCTCAAAACGAATGCCATTAAAGGCAAGAATTATATCTCCTCCTAATAGTAAATCAGTACCGTCTATTGTAGCCTCTACATTACCCCCGCGTAATCCCATTTTTCCATACAGGGAAGTGGAAACTACACGTTGGACTAGTAATCCAGAATTTTGAGGAAGATTTAATAATTGAGCACTCTTACCAGTAAGTGGAAGAAAATCAGCTCCTGTCCATGGAATTTTTTTATCTATCAAAAGGTTTTTGGCAATGTTGGAGGTTGCTGCAAAACCAATACCTTGAAAACCACCTGTAATAGTTTTGATTTGGCTTACAATACCAATTACTTCTCCTTTTAAATTAAACATTGGTCCTCCTGAATTGCCTGTATTGATGGCTGCATCAGTTTGTATAAAATCAGTATTCGTAAAAGGGTTAGTATCTTTTATATTACTTATTTTACTGCTGATGTAACCTGAGGATAATGAATGCGATAATCCAAATGGAGCTCCGATTACTACCACTTGTTCTCCTACTTTACTTTTATCTGAATCACCTAAAGAAACCAATACCGCATTTTTTTTAGGTTTTATCAAATTAATCAGGGCAACATCAGCTTGTTTAAAGGTGGAAATCACATTAGCCTCTATAATTTCACCATC
Organism: uncultured Maribacter sp.; assembly: GCA_947493885.1. Lineage (GTDB taxonomy): Bacteria > Bacteroidota > Bacteroidia > Flavobacteriales > Flavobacteriaceae > Maribacter_B. Next base: position 259,264 of record CANLTE010000003.1, on the reverse strand, counting down.
TAAAAACTGTACAAAAAGCTTTTCCGCTACATCAACAACATGAGCGGCAGTTATGATTTGGGTATCCGAAATCATAAATCCAGAGCCAAGCCCTTGAGAATTAACCATAGACATTGTATTTCCCAGTCTTTGGAGTTTTCGTTCCTCAGTATAAATTACAACTACTGCTGGCTTAACTTTTTCATAAAGAGATGATAAATCTTGCGCCTTTGCAGCGGCATAGAATAATAGCAAAAAAGTTAAAATAAAGTAGCGCATGGTTTTATCTTAATTCATTCGTCACAATCTTAGCAAAAGCTTTACGTACTATTTTTCCTGAATCAGGATTCGTTATTTCCGCTGTTGTAATAGATAGTAATCTTTTCTCCTCTTCTAAAACCAAATTATACATTACTGCTTCCAATACATATGCGGTTTCAGTTCTATATGTTACTTCCTCAGGACTTTCTAAAGGAGGTAAACGTGGTGGAGCATTTACATCATCATAATATCCTTTTAAAGTGATATATTGATTCCCATAATATTCCATTAAGGAATTGTATCCACCCTGTCTTTGCAATATTTCCTGCTCCTTAACATCTTTCAAAGAGGTCAATAATATTGTTTCAAAACCTTGTTGTCTAAACGTAGCAATTATCTCTTCAATCTTTTCTGAAGTCTTGTTATCAACACGTTTCAAATCAGGGAAAGCTTCGTGACTAGCGACGGCGTTAATTCCTTGATTATTAAGTTTTTTTGTAATTTCTAATTCATATTCTTTTCTAACATCCTTAAGAGGAGTTCTTGAGATTACAAGCATTTTTTTACTACGAAAAGCTTCAAATTTATCTGACTTGTATGAATTACTCAATTTCATCCCACCACATCCAGATAAAATTAAGAGACTAAAGGTAAGTAAGTAAAATTGATATGTTTTTTTCATTTTTGATGATTTAGAGTGGTAAAATTAAGGTTAATCTTTAAGTTTTCATCAATAAATAATAACTAGTTTACGATGTTAAAACAAGCTGATTTTTTTAAGTAATCATAGCCTCCTTTATTATTTTTTTTAAAACATTCTCCAAAAAGCTTAATCAAGTTCACCTCATAGGTTTGCAGCGAACGCTCTAAGCGATCTAAGACCGAGTGATGCAATTTTAGTTTTTCCTTTTTGTATCCGTTTCTCGAAGAAAAGAAGATCAGTTTTCGTCCCTTTTTAGGATAAAAGAGTTTCATGAAACCCTTTCTTGGATTATTTGTAATGTCCATTGGATTTTCATAAACGGTAGCTGAATTAGGCAGCAATTTAGATTCTTTAAGTTCGTCAATCATCCAATTTAGGGAGACTCCACTAATATTAGTGTTAAAAGCACCCCCACCAACATCTGAATGCGCTCCAAAAAACCATACTTCATTTGTAATTTCCTTGGGGTTTACCTCTTTACAATACTTAACTAAATAATCATCTGTTAATATTGATGGTGTAAAAACAGAACCTCTATTATCATTTAACGACAATGCTTGTGAGGCGCTTTTAATATTACAAAGCTGATCATGATATTTGGTTTCTTCCACGTAATAATCATCTTTATAGTCAGGAATACCCAATGATGCAACCGTATCCCATAAGCCCATAAATTCAATTTTATAACTATCGTAATCCATTTCCTGCTGGGTTAATTCAAAAACAGCTTTTCTTCTTTCCTTCAAGGTTTTATCTCCTTTATGGGCGTTATATATTTTTTTAACATATTTTAATCTTTTACTTTTGGGAATGGCACTTAAATCAACAATGCCAGCTGAGTGAATCATTCCTGCTAGAATTCTGGCTGCGTAAGCCCCTCTACTAAAGCCAAAGAGATAAATTTCGTCCATGCGCTCATGATTATAATGTTCTGCTAGATATAAGTATCCATTACAGACTTCTCCTCTGATTCCCGAACCCGTTAGTATTCCAACAAAATCAGCACCATTACCAACTCCTCGTAAATAGGCAGCACTTACTTGGGGATTATTCTGAAGCGTAACTAAGTTAAAAAGCTTAGAAACGTTAGTATGACTACGTTCATTATTTGTAGTTCCGTCCAAAAAAATAGCTATTTTTTTGGATGAATCTCCCAAAAAAACGGGATTGTGTATAACAGCATTTTTACTTCCGCATGCCGAAAAGATAATCAAAACAAATGTCATTTTTGACCATTTTAAAATTTGATATGTAAATCTATTTTGACTCAAAGACATATAATTGAAATTCATTAAGGAATAAAGTCACTTACTTAAACTGATTGGCTATTATTTTAGTAAAAGTCTTTTGTATTTTATCTGCTTCATCTGGATCTGTTACATCAACAAGACATACATTTATAAGCTGTTCTTCTTTTTTTAAGGTCAGATTATAGGTAAGAGCCTCTAATACATAGGTCTTAGAAGTAGATACCATGGGAATGTTAGAATCCCTTGAATTACTTCCAAAACTAGCTTTTTTACTATAATTTGCAGGAATACTTGTTTGCGCGGCCATGGTACCATTTTGCGTTTCAATAGTTTGTTTCAGGGATGTTATAATAATCCCGGAAATACCAGCATTTTTAAACATTTGTACAGTTTGTGTTACCTCTTTAGGAGTGTTTGCCTCTTTAAGCGAAGGAAACTGAATATGCGCTTCTATGGCATCTAGGTTTTGACTACGTAATTTACTAGCTATTGCCCTTTCATATGATTTTCGCACATTTAGTTCTGGGCTTTCCGAAATTACTAATATTTTAGAATTAGAAAGGGAATCAAAACTTTGCGATTTCCATGAGTCCATAAGCTTTGTTGAAGAGCAGCTAGAAAGACATATTAAAACTAAAAATAGCAGAAACTGAAATGACTTCATTTACAAAAAAAGAAATATTAATAATTTATTAAATATAAAAAATCTAGTCTTAAAAGTGTATAAAAAACAAAAATCTTAACGATATCTAATTTAGATTGTTAAGGTTTTTTCTGAGGAGGAAGAGAAACTATGAAAAACTTCCACTTCGTCAAGTTTTAGAGGTGTTTTCAGAGGTCTAAAAACTTAGTTACCTTGAATTAGCTTATTTTAAACTATTCATTAACAATATAAAGAAAACTGAACTTTACTTAGAGAAGAAATTGTGGAGCCAAAACCTAAGTCCCGCGTGAATTAAATCTAATTTGAATCTACAGATTTTAGTAGTTTTTTTAACAAATCCGATAGCTGTTTCTTTTCACTTTCATCAAAGATACTTACTGTATCTTTAGCTTCTTTAAAACGAATTTCAATAGCATTATCTATTACTGCCTCCCCCTTTTTTGTTAGACCAGCACTTATAACTCTACCATCCTTTTGACTTGGTATTCGATAAATTAGTTTTAATTTTTCTAACCTTTTTAGTAAAGCAGTCATGGCTCCAGAGGTTATTAGAACGGATTTCATTAATTGTTTAGGGGTTAGTTCAAATGGTTTTCCTGAACGTCTTAACGTGGCTAAAACATCTAGATCTGAATAAACTATATCATTATTTTGTATTGCAATACTGGCTTTTTTCTCTAATATTTTTCCCAATTTTAGAATTCTTCCAACAACTAACATCGCAGAAGCATCAAGTTCTGGGCGTTCTTGTTTCCAATCATCTACAAGATTGTCAATTATATCATAATCTTTTTTGTTCTCCATGAGTGTTTCAAATCTTAGGATGCAAAATACCGTTAAATATCTTCATATAAAGATAAAAGATCTATATTTGTTATATATCTTTATGTAAAGATAAATCAAACTCCCTTTATGAAACCGCAAAAAGCAAACAAAAGTATCCAAGTCATAACTATAATTTTAACTATTGTATTGTTTACAACGAATAGTTATGCCCAATCCAATACTCCAAGTAAAAAGGCAAAATTATTCATTGAACAAGCTATGGAAGAAAATAAACTACCTAGTTTGTCAATAGCCGTATCTTATAAGGGTGATGTAGTTTTTGCAGAAGCATTGGGTTTTTCAAATATTGAGAATAAGGTAAAAGCGAGTGCGAAGAGTGTTTACAGAGTTGGCTCTATTAGCAAGAGTATTACTGCCACTCAAATAATGTTACTAAAGCAACAAGGTAAAATAGATATTAACACATTTATTATGGATTACTGTGGTGCTTTTCCAGATAAAGGTGTTCTAATTACATCGAAACAACTTTTATCGCATTTAGGGGGAATAAGACATTATAATTTTAATAGTCCAGATTTGAAAAAAGAATACTATAGTTTAACTCGTTACTCTTCTTCTGCTCATTCACTTGATATTTTTAAGACGGATTCACTGGTTTCAAACCCAGGCACCAAACATCATTATAGTAGTTATGGTTATAGCATATTAGGCTGTATAATAGAAAATATTGAGAAAACATCTTTTCAAAAAGCGATTAAAAAAAATATTTTCAATTTGGTTAAAATGAATCAAAGTACTGTAGACATTCCCGAACAAATTATTCCCTATCGAGTTAGTGCATATGAAAGACTAAGAGATGGAACTTGGGCAAATACTCCTCCGGTAGATTTAAGTAATAAATATCCTGGTGGAGGAATACTTTCCACACCAACTGATTTGGTTAAGTTTGGAAACTCGTTGTTACAATTTCAAATTTTAAATAAAGAATCTACAGAGGAAATGTGGACTCCTCTTAGTACTAGTAATGGTTCATCAACAAATTATGCATTAGGATGGCGGGTTTCAGATGATAAAAAAGAAATTTATCATGGTGGATCAAGTGCTGGTGGGACTTCATACTTATATATAAGGCCAGAAGAACAATTGGTAATTGCATTTTGTTCTAATTCCTCCTGGTCAAATTCACGTCATGAGTTTGTGCAAAAATTAGCTACTTTATTTAAAGATTAGAGTTATGAAAAATTGGTTTGAAATAGATAATATTGAAGAAATAGATTCACCTTCCATTGTGCTTTACGAAAGTCATTTAATGTATAATTTACATAGAACGTTGGATATGGTAGATAACAATACATCTATGCTTATGCCTCATGTTAAAACAAATAAGATGCCAAAAGTTATTCAGCATATGGTAGCTTTAGGAATTACAAACTTTAAATCCTCAACAATATCTGAAGCAGAAATTGCAGCGCAAGAGGGAGCGGAAAATGTTCTAATTGCTCATCAATTAGTTGGTCCAAAAATTCAGCGTTTTGGAGCATTAATAAATTCTTTTCCCAATACTCGATTTTCTACAATATTAGATAACCTTGTTTCCGCCGAGAAGTTGAACAATGAGGCTGTTGCCAGAAATATTAAAATAAACGTTTTTATCGATATAAATAATGGAATGAACCGTTCAGGTATTGAGTTAGGTTCAGAACTAAGCATGCTTATTGCTCGGTTATCTAATTATACTTCATTAAATTTTAAAGGATTACACGTGTATGATGGCCATTTAAGAAATACTAATTTTCAAAAACGAAAAAATAATATTAAGAATACTTTTTCTGAGGTCAACTTGTTATTTGAAGACCTTAAAAGGAGTTATTCTGATTTACAACTAATAAGCGGTGGAACACCTTCATTTACAACTCATCTAACCGAAAACAATCGAATTTGTAGTCCCGGAACTTGCATATTTTGGGATTGGGGATATGACGAAAAATTAACAGAACAAGAATTTAAGTTTGCTGTATTATTAGTTTCAAGAGTTATCTCTAAACCTAAAAAAGGTATTGTTACCATTGATTTAGGGCACAAATCTGTTGCTGCTGAAAACCCTATTCACTCTAGAGTTAAATTTCTAAACGTGGTTGAATATGAGTTGCTTTCACAAAGTGAAGAACATGGCGTTCTAAGAGTTGAGAATTGGGATGACATTGAGATTGGTGACGTGTTTTATGGAGTCCCTTATCATATTTGTCCAACTATAAACTTACACGATGATGTTTCGGTAATAGTTAATAACAGAAAAGTAGATAGCTGGAATATTACCGCTAGAAAGAGGAAAATTACAATATAGAAAGTTACTAACTCTTCCTTCCATTTTATGCTTCACATAGTTTTTTAATTTTCTTTTCAGGCATCTGTAATTACAATTTTTAGTAAAACAACAACAATAAGTTTTGAACTAGGACATAAGTCAAGCTCGCACTTTTATATACGTCTTATCAAATCTGAAAATTGCATCACATAGAGCATTAAAATAAGGAAACAACGTTGGTCTTACTTATGATGGAGTAACATATATTTAAAAACAAAAAAACCGTAACAAATGTTACGGTTTTTGCGGAGAAAGAGGAACTATCCATTTTTTATATTTGTACTGGAAATCAATATTTTAACTAATTAAGAGTTGAAATTACGCACCGAATTACGTACCGAAATAATAAATAATTGAAAACAGGTATTTACGATTACATCTTCATTCTATTCTACCCTAATTTTCAAATCTTTATGATAAAAATTTTGAATCTATTAACTCTTAAAAATAATTTTACTTTTTATAAAATTTAACATTTGAAAACTATCTACTCCAAGGGTTCGAATGTTTATGTCTAGGCTCGGGAGTACATTTCTTGTACCAAACTGTGAAATTATATGGTTGCATAAATTTATTAACTTTATAGTCAATAATTATGACTAGAGATTTCATCCATATAAATGACTTTGTAATTTTAGTTGAAGAAGCAAATTCAACCAAAGTAGAAGTGGATGCTTGTTATTTTGATGAACCCATAGTAGCTGTAGCTTTTTATGGTTCTGGTAATGTTGATTTAGCAGTTAAGTATGTGGAAAAGCAAAAAGATTTTCACTACACCAAAGGTCTATCTTTTGCTTTTTATGCAGACGAAAAGGTAGAATTTGAGCATACCATTAGTCCCGATAAGAGTTTAAAATGTATTGTTGTTGCTACCAAGATGAGTAAGCTTGAAGCACTCCCCAATGAAGAGGGTGAATTATTTTCAGACCTTTTGAACGAATTGGTAAATCCAAAAGACCATTACGTAGAAGGACCAAGTTTCTTTATGACACCAGAGATGGAAAATATCGTTGATGCCTTTTTCTCAAATAGCTATTCAGGAAAAACCAAAATGATGTTTTTTAGAAGTCAGATTACCGCGTTATTATCTCATTTCTTTGGACAGCTTGCATTAAAACAAGAAGAAGCTTCGAAGCCACTACATAGGGAGCAATTGAATAAGGCAAAAGATATTCTTCTGGAAAATTTAGAAAATCCACCTTCACTTTCAGAGCTTTCCAAAGCCATTGGTTTTAACACGACTCGACTCAAAAAGGAATTCAAAGCCATTTTTGGAGTTCCTGTTTTCAAATACCTGCAAAACGAAAGATTGACCTCTGCACATAAACTGATTAGTGAAAATGAAGCCACGGTACAAGAAGCCGCGTGGCAAGTGGGGTACGATAGTCTAAGTTCATTTTCTAACGCTTTTGCGAAAAAGTTTGGCTATCGCCCGAGTCAAATTAAATAGTTGAATCTTTTTTTATTAGTCTTTTCTACTTAATCAATCGGTAAAAACGTTAGACTCAAAAAGAAAATGTTAGTTATCATATGTACAAGAAGTGGATATTGAAATCCAAAAGCTACTCTTGTATACCCAGCTATGGTAGCACTAAATAATTGCGGAAGTGTTAGAATAGGCATCCACAAAAGATTGACTAAACTTAACTCAAAATTAAAAATGTGTAACCAAGCAAAACTTAGACAAGACAAGTAGTATATCATTCTGAAATACCTTTCCCAAAACCGCTGTACATTTACATTGACGGTTTTTCTGCTACAGACCGCATAAGCAATCAAAACAATAATAACAGCGCTAATTACTCTGTACCAAAACGTATCATCCACAAGAGATAATCGGCTTTTAAAGACTGCCTTTGTTAAAATATAATATGTAAATCCTCCAATAGTTAAGGCAAGGTAAATCGGCTTAAATTTTAATGACAGTCTAAAGGTCATTTCTTCGAATAGGGGTAACACAATTCCACCTACTAGCAGTAAGAGTAATGGAGAAAAACGTTCCGCCATACTTGTGGACGTCAAGTTTTCAGGCTCATAGATAAACTGCAATAATGAAGCAACCGTTATTGAGAAAACCACTTTTATAACAAAGAGTCCTATAGTATCATACACTTTATTTTTTTTCGATTTCTCAACCGATGGGTTAAGTCTTGGGGACTTAATAAAAGCCACTATATCTACTATTAAAGACCAGTAATATTTCGGTTTAATTAGAGGATAGGATATCAGCACCTCTTTTTTTTTACTATAAAGCAACTCATTTAATGCTAGCAGTTTCATTCTAAATATTTAATTTGAGGTGATTGATATAAAGATGATTTGCAAGCCAATTAAAAAAACGCTTCACAACTATTTTTTAATTAGACTGCCAAAAACCAAACCAACGCCAGCTCCAAGTGCTAGTCCTATGGCAATATTACCAGTCAAAATTCCAACGCAAAGTCCAATCCCAGCTCCAAATACTAATCCTAATATCAATTTCTTTTTCATAATTATTTTTTTAATTGGCTGTGTTGAACTTATGTGTTGAACACAGCCCTGTTTTAGTTTATATTTTTTATACTAAACTCTTTTGCTTCCAGATACCTGTTTCCGCAGTTTTGGCTGCATATTCACTAAAGTCGATAGGTTTTCTACCCAACACTTTTTCGATATCATTCGTCACTTCAGCTAATTCAGGATTGCCCAATACTTCTGTAAAAAGATATTCGATAAGCCACACGAAATCCTCGGGAATATTGGCTTGACGCATTCCATCGCCATACTCCTTTACTGAAATAGGAATGAAGGTGAGTTCACGATTACTTGCTTTGGCAATTTCATTTACCGCATCTTTAAAAGTCAAAGTTCTCGGACCAGTAAGTTCATAGATTTTCCCGTTATGTTCATCTTCAGTTAAAGCTTTGGCAGCCACAGCAGCAATATCATCAGCATCAACCCACGGGATATTTGCCTCTGCTTGTGGTAAAGCTACCATACCTTCAAGTACTGGTTCTAGTAAGAAATTTTCACTGAAATTCTGATTAAACCAGCTTGCGCGAACAATGGTATACGCTAACCCTGAGTGGATGATAACTTGCTCGCAGAGTTGCGCTTCACGCTCTCCTTTTCCTGAAAGAATGACTAGTTTTTTCACCTTGGCGCGTTTTGATTCTTTGACCAATTGCTCAATAGCTTGTAAAGCTCCCGGCACTGCTAAATCAGGTTGGTAAGTGATGTACACTTTATCCATATCTTCTAAAGCTTGTGACCAACCTTCAGGCTGATGCCAATCAAATGCTGGCGATGCACTACGTGAACCTATTCGCACGTTATGTCCTAATTCTTCCAAAAGGTGAACCACTCGTTTTCCTGTTTTTCCAGTTCCTCCAATAACTAAAATGTTTTCTGTTTTCATTTTTCTTTGTTTTTAAATTGATATTAATTTCTCCTCTAATATTATGAGGATTTTTGATATTATTTTTTATACTATATGTGTTGAATGCTCCTTTTTTTGAATACTTTGACATACCAATACAGAGTTGTGGTTGTAATGAACTCTAGTCCAATAAACCAAAACCCAAAATCGATAAAGAAGTCAGAATATGTACCTCCATAAGGCAGAACTGTAAATGGCACCGTGATGAGTGCATCTAAAACTGCAGATATGATGAAGAAAATCAGTCCTACTCTCAATCCGTGAGTACTAGTACTATTTCGATAATAGAGTTTTGCTCCAAACCAAACCACAGGGACTATGACTATCGACAACCAAATATTGGCTTGCTGTTCTGTATCTTCCAAAAGTGACACATAAAAGGAAGATGCATATAGGCTCACACCGATTATCCAAATAAGTATTCCAATGCTAATCGCTCTTGTTAGTTTCATAACTGTTCGTTTATTGATGAATGAATATTTTGTTTGATGTATCATTTTGAATATATCAAGCCTATTAATAGTAATGAGAATGATGTGAATGAGGCTATAGTACGCTGAATATGCCAACGATTCCAAGGCTGCTCAAATTTGGTTCGTAGTTCCTTAAGCTCAATAGTCGAAAGGTTTTCAAGAACCGTTTTATCTAACAGTTCGTTAAGCGGTACATTTTTGAAAACCGTTATCAATCCGATTCCTATTAAGAATAAAATAGCAGCTAGCATAAATGACCAAAATGTCGTGGGATGTGCATTACGATGCAAATAGGCATTGATGAATAGTAGTATTACTGGCCCAAAAAAGGTGATGAGAAAACTGCGGTTAATGATGGCTCGGTTCATCGCCTGAAATGATTGCAGAAACCCTAAATCATCCAGTCTGCCGATTCCTGGGGTTATGGCATTAGACCACGTAAAACATAATCCTGCCGTAAGCCCTGTAAATAAGATGCCTAGCATCAATACGATAATTTTAAAGTTGATTTCCATTTTCATTATTTTTTATGGATGATATCCAGGTTAGTAAATCTTGATACTCTTCGCTGGTGAGTTTGATTTTCTTGCCCTTAGGCATTCGTTTCTTTATGAATACCTGCTTGTACACATCACTCGACCAGCCGTTCATATTGTTCTCGGTAAAGACACGTCTGCGGTTGCGATTTTCGTGGCAGACATTGCATTTGTTTGTAAGAACCGTAAACGCTCTTTCCTCTATCGGGTCTTCTTTAGATAGACCTGCATACGCTAGACCTTCATATCCATCAGATGATATCTGAGGGTCATTTTGTCCTGCTATAATTGCTAGACAGGTGGCAACAATTAATTTTACTAATGTGTTCATTTTTAAAAGGTTGACTGTTAATTATGGTACAAAGTTGCGCAGATATACTCCGAATAATTTATTCGAGCGGAAATATGATTTGTTCGAAAAGTGCATTGTGTAAATCGAAGACTAACTCTCTGGATTTCTATTCATTAACTTGATGTAGTTTATCAAGGAATTTCCAGAGTTGTGTTCCGTTATCTTAGCCCAATTCTTTAGAAAATGCCACTGCTTTATTTGCCAGCTCTTTTCTATAGTGCTCTTCTACAATTCCACCATCCTTAAATTTGTCATAAAAAGATGGCAACGAATATGTTTCTATGATTCGTGCTCCCAGAAATGGAAAAGAAGCATTTGCCGCTTTTAGTACAGTTGCACCGCCTCTTCCTCCGGGTGAAGTTGCCATAAGCAGCATAGGTTTCTCTTTCCAAATTTTCATAGCTACTCGTGATAACCAGTCCAGCGTATTTTTAAAAACTGCTGAATATGAACCATTATGCTCTGCTAAAGAGATGATGAATCCATCTACAGACTCAATGATTTCGTCCAATCTTTTCACAGCGGTTGGAATGCCATTCTCTGCTTCAAAGTCCTCTCCATAGATGGGAAGTACATAATCATTTAAATCAATGGTCAAGATTTCCACATCCTCCAGAAGCGTGACAGTGTACTCTATGAGCATTTTGTTGATGGATTTTTGACTGTTGCTACCTGCAATTGTGATTACTTTTTTCATAATTATTTATTTTTTAAGATTATAGAATCAATTGACCATTTTCCACTTCCATTTATTAGAATTGTTAGTGCTAAACCAATGACTAGTAGGGAATACTCGAATCCTTCTCCTGCTTGGTTGCCAAACCAATTCATAAAAAATCCGTGTTCTAGTTGGGTTGTGAAAATGATACCCGAGAACATTCCAATAAGTGACAATGCCCAAAACCTAGAGAAGAGTCCAAGAACCAATGAAATGGAACCAAAAAACTCAATAATTATAACTGAGAAGGCTACGATACTTGGCAAACCCATTTGGGTAGTCAATGACTCCATCGTACCTTGATAGCCATATCCACCGAAGAGTCCTAATAACTTTTGCGCGCCGTGCGGAAATATGACTAACCCTAGTGTTAAACGTGCAATACTAAATCCCAAATTAGGGTGTGTCGTAATTAATTTTTTGAATAGATTTTTCATAATATGTATGGTTTAAAATGTTTTACGGTAATACAATCCGAAAGAGGATTTTTGAATAGGTTTATGTCCGTATTGGTCAAAATCTGCCCCAAGTCCAAATTGATGTCCTTTGTAGGATAGACCTAAACGTAATTGTTGGAAGCTTCTGGAATGCGTTTTAAATTTGTCCCAAACTGTTAGAAACTGACCATTAAACCACAGTGAAATAGTTGCGGTTAGTGGTTTACTTAATTGAAATTGGGCAAATATTTCGGCTTGACTAGCCTGTTTCTTTTCTGAATATGCTACAGTTGGAATAACAATAAATAGAGCGTTGGAATTCTTTAAGGTGAACTGAGCTGATAGTCTTTCTGAAAACCCTCCGAAACTATTATAGTATAGGGAAGGTCCGACGGATATAGTCTCATTAAAATTCCAGAATAATGTAGGTTGTACGCCTACTTCATCAAAGATTTGATTTTCTTTTTCTCTGAATTTTTGGAAGAAAGCAAGGGTAGTAACACTTAGCGTATTAGTATCATTTATGGAATAACTAGAGAGTAATGTGAAATCAGTTTTCTCGAATCCAGAAAACAGTTCCATTAGGTTGAATTGGGCTTGTATAGTGCTTACAAAACCAATTATAAAGACTGTTGATATGAGTTTTACTTTTTTCACACTTCAAAATTGCGATGGTGAAGCGTGAAAAAAAATGAACTAGTTTAAGACTTTTACGTTCGGTTGACTTTTGTAATTATTTTGCTCATAAATTCTGGTGTAATCCCAATATATGCGGCTAAGTCTTTTTGTGTAATTCTACTGACAATTTGTGGATATTTCTTTTTGAATTCTAAATATCGTTCTTCAGCTGTTAAAGAAATGCCGTAGTTTGAGCGTCTGATATAACTGATTAAAGACTTTTGATATAAGATGCGATAAAACCGTTCAAATTTTGGAATCTCTCGAAACAACAAATCATAATTCTCTCTCGAAATTCCCAGAAGTTCTGAATGTTCCGTTGCTTTAATATAATATCTTGAAGGTTCCTTGGTCATAAAGCTTGACAAATCACCAGTCCAGTAATCTTCAATAGCAAACATTGAAATATGAGGTGCGCCTTCCTCATCTAAAGTATACACTTTCAAACATCCTTTGATGATAAAATATTCATACTTAGTAATCTCTCCTGCTTGCATCAGAAAATCTTTCTTCTTCACCTTTATTTCGGTGAGTAAAGAGATGTATTTCTGCTTTTCTAACTCAGTTAAGTTGATAAACCGAGATACATTGCTAAGTAAAAGCTTATGAGATTCTTTATAATTCAATTACATACGATGTTTAAGTGAAAGTAATTTAAATAATTACTAGCAGATTTAAAAATTCGACCCAATTCGCAGATAAATAGTTCCAATTTGCAGAATGGTTTTTTTCTGGGTAATAAATAAATTGATATTTGCTAAAAATTATTTAGTATTTTATAATCGTGAAAAAATCAATTATCATAGGATTACATATTGGGTTTTGGCTATGTTATTTGGTTTTAACCATTGTATTAGTTGTCCTTTCATTGCAAGGAGAGGATAATAATACCATTGTTGATGAAACAACAGAAAGAGTTTTGTATTTTACGGTAATTCCGTCTGTTATTTCTTATTATTTATTCTATTTTCTTGTCTTTCCAAAAATTCGTGAAAAGAAATTTGTACTGTCCTTTATTTATGCACTGTCTTTTGCAATTGGGGCATCTTTATTGGGGAATCTTCTAATTTATATTTTCTTAGGGATAGAGAGCTTAACGGAACGTGGACAATCTATGATTGTTGGTATAATTTTCAGTTCTTTTGTCTGTCTTGCAACTGGCGTAGTGGCTCTTATTACTAAAGGGTTTATTTCTTGGTACGAAGAATTAAAATTGAAAGAAGAATTGAAGCAAAAAAATCACGAAATGGAGATGACGTTGGTTAAATCGCAGCTAGACCCACATTTTTTGTTTAATACATTGAACAATATTGATATTCTAATTCTTAAAAATGCAGAAGAGGCTTCTACTTACTTAAACAAACTGTCCGATATTATGCGGTTTATGTTGTTTGAAACAAAAACGGATAAAATTCTACTCTCCAAAGAACTTGAATATATTGAGAAGTACATTGCGCTGCAGAAAATACGAACAGTAAATTCTAACTATGTAAACTTTGAAATTATAGGTTCACCAGAAGGTAAAACTATTGCCCCAATGGTTTTTCTTCCATTTATTGAAAACGCTTTTAAGCATACTACTAATAAGAAGTTAGACAATGCAATTACAATTAATATTACTATAGGTAAAGAAACTGTAGCATTTGAATGTAAAAACAAATTCAATCCAAATAGAAAAATAAGTCAGGAAAACAGTGGTTTGGGCAATACGCTTATTGAAAGAAGACTAAATCTTTTATACCCTGAAAAACACAATTTAAAAGTTGAAAAAGCAAACGAATTATACAGCGTCGAATTATCGATTAGTCAATGATTTTATAAAGAACCACATCACTAATGAAACAATATAACTGCATCATCATAGAAGACGAACCATTGGCGCTCGAGAGAACCAAAGAGTTCACTCATAAAGTACCGTTTCTTACAGTATCTGCAACTTTTGACAATGCATTAGATGGTCTCGCTTACCTTAAAGCTAACAAAGTAGATGTCCTCTTTCTAGATATTAATATGGATGAGTTAACTGGAGTAGAATTACTAGAAAGTTCAAAAATAGAAAGTCAAGTAATCATTACTACGGCTTACCAAGAATATGCACTAAAAAGCTATGAGCTAAACGTTACCGATTACTTACTAAAACCTTTTACTTTTAATAGATTTCTTCAAGCAGCTAATAAAGCTCTGGATAATTTAAACAAAGTAGGGACAAATACTACTCCTGAATTTATTTTTGTTAAGACAGAGAATCGATTAGAGAAAATTAACCTTCAAGATATTTTATACATTGAAGGAATGCGTGATTATCGAAGAATTCATACCATTGATAAAAGGATTATGACCTTGCAAAATTTCAAAGAATTTGAACAAATTATACCGCCCAATTTGGTATGTAGAGTACATAAATCCTATATGGTTTCCTTAAGTAAAATCGATTCCATAGAAAGAAATAGAATAAGAATTGCAGACCAGCTCATTCCTATTTCAGAAACGTATAAAACTAGTTTTTTTGAGCAAATAAGTAACAGTAAATGGTGATTTCATAAAATAATACAAAACAAAGCCTGTAAATGGGTTTTCATATATGGCGATTAGTTTCAAATTAGAAACTAATCGCTTTTTTATTGGGTACTTGCGCATCATACCTTTTCACTATATAATTAAAAAGTTAGAATTATAGTATTGGTTTACCACTGAGATATTTATGGTAACCACTTCAGAATTCCCCATTACTTTTTTTTAAAACAGCTCTTAAAGCAAAATCTTTTGCAGATTAAAAAGACCATTTCGCAGATAGCTATACAGACCTTGCATAATACAATTTTTTAGTCATTTGAATATGCTAATATTTACCTCATAATCAACCTTTTATCAGGTTAAAATCTTTTATTATGACTAAAAAAACAAATTCAATTAGCAATAAATTCAAAATAATTGTTGGGTTTATCATTTGCTTACTAGCTAGTTCAGTTAAGGCTCAGGACAAGGACCGGTCATCATTTTTTATTGGTTATGAAACCTTTGAAATGACTATGAATAAGTTTCAAAATTTTGCAGGTGAGGTAGGCTATCGTTTCGATGATAAAAATCAAATAAGATTAATGATTGGGGAAGTCAATCTAACAGAAAGACACTTGTCTAGTAAATGGGAATCTACAGCTGTAGATGGAAATAATGTGGAAGGGTACTTCCGAATCTATGAATTATACTACGACCGATATTTTGGAAAACATAAGAATTTTTATTACAGTGGCAGTATAGCCTACGTCAAGGACGAATACAATCACCTTATTTCGGATAACATCCTAGAAAATGAAACTGCTACGGTCGGGTTTGCCATTGGCTATAGAAAAGAGAAGTTATTTGGTCTTAAGCATTTATATGCTAATATATCTATACCGTTTCGATACTATTTTAATGACATTCCAGAAACAGAATGGGGAGATACAACAATTTCAGCTCATAAATTCGTAAACAATTTTTGGTTTTTCATAGGCTATAAATTTTGATGAAACCAATAAAGCTCACTTAGCAATTTGTTACTGCATCCCTTTCGCCTTTCTAATTGGCATTCAAAACAAAATCTTTCAAAATACTTTATTATGTATAAAATAATACTATTAATTCTCTGCGTATCATTTGAAATGGTAGCGCAAATAGAAGTTCCAAATGGTGACTTTAATCTATTTGAAACCATTATCACCAACAAACACACTTATGACGTTCCTGTAGGTTGGAAAGAGCATCCAAAAAATGAAGTTTCAAGACTAGATGATGGACACGGTTTTGCGTACAAATATTACTTACCAGATGCCAACGAAAATGCTTTGGCGTTACACAGAACATATGATGCACAAGCTAATAGTATAATCACAAGTTTTCCAATTCCTCAAAACAAAAAAAACCTCCGACTAGTTGGGCGATATAAATTTTCAGGCTCAGATATTGATACTGCTAAGGATACTTTACGCATTGCAGTTTTTTCTTCTGAAAGTTCAATGGATGAAACTCCCATTATACTTCCTGAAAAAGCCACAATTCTAAACATAACTAAGCCTGAAGCACAATTTGAGTGGTTTCATTTAGATATCAACGAAATTCCTAAGGGTAATTATTTAACTATTGTCATTCAGATTATATCTGGCAGTGATGATAGTTATTATTGGGGGCAATCTAATGCCGTAATAGATGATTTAAAATTCATAACCATTCAAAATTTAGTACAAGCAAACTAATGGTTCACAACAAACAAACTATAAAATAATTCATTATGAACACAAAAAACATAGACCCAAAAGTACTGCTATCTACCTTATGGATTGTCATACTGTTTAATATGATAGTAAGAGACCTACACGAGTTTTTACGTGAAGGCTATATAGAACAAATGATGTCACTTCAAGTGCCGGAAATAAATATGTTGTTTTATGGTTTTGTGGCCCAAGTACCCATTCTTATGATACTCTTATCAAGAATATTAAAAAACAAGGCCAACAAATGGTACAATACTGTTGCTGCGGTAATTACATCTTTGGGCTTTTTGAGTACACTGCCATCAGCGGATATGGATAACATTTTCTTTGTAATTGTTGAAAATCTTCTACTTCTCATCATTTTACGAACATCCTGGAAATTGCCACAACCAAAAAAAATTATCACCTCTTAAAATCAATTATGATTACTAAAATCTATATAAAGGTAGTGATAGTATTAATGACCTATTTTTTAAATAATCCATTCGATATTGTAAATAATGAGTCAGATTATTCAAGGCTTAGCCTACAGTTGGCAAAGGACTACAAAGAAATTTTTAAGTTTTCTGAAGAAATGAGATTATATGGAGTGACACAAGAGAACTTTGAAACCTATTTTCACAATGGTGCGATAAAGTCCTTCAATTTCCATCAGTCATCTTATTATATAAAACAATCAAAATTAAATAGAATAATTGAAAAGAAACTCATTCATCATCTAGACGTAAAACATCCAATAAAGCAACTATCAAAGCATCCTTCCAAAACCTTAAAAGATTCAGATGTTTTAAATACATTTTCTGGTGAATGGAGTGGTAAATGGAAATCGATGCCTGTAAGACATCTTTGGCTTTCATTCAAAGAAATTAATCTTGAAATTAATGAATTTTTTAAAATAATCGGTTTTCAAACTTGTTTTACAGGAGATGGATTTGGATGGAATTATTTGATTCAGAAAGGAGAGGAAATAATCATCTTAGGCCACGTATATCATTTTAATGCAAAAGGAAAGCTAGATTATGAAAATCCGCATTATGCATTAGTAAATGACCAAAGCCAACTTACTTGGGTTTCAGATAATCACATTTATTATGAATTTGTATGTGATAATAAAAAACATAAAAATGAGAGACATTATGTAATTACGGCATTACCTTACTCAAGAGAAAATAAACTAAAATTCGATACTCCCATTCAAGCTATTTACACATCAAGTAATAGTGTAAACTATTCAACTAAAATTAAAAAACCACTCAATAACGTTCCCCATTACAAAGCTCAATAAGGCACCCCAAAGGGATATCTTGCCTAAATTAAAAGAGTTTGAAAATGAAATGTAAAAGGAGAGGATAGCACAGATTCCAAACATAATCATTCCATAAATCGGAACATTACTGGTGAGAAAACCGCTGATATGAAATAGTATATCCAAAACAGCTGTAAAACCGTATAGTGCTAGATAGAAATTTGCTTTGTTATTTCCCCGAAACAAATAATATGATGCGATTATCAATTCTATGGCAATGGCAAGCGCACCAAACTGGGCATAATACGACCTTGTGAAATACCCTTCTAAACCTACAGGAAAATTCAAATATGAATAGAATACAACACCCATCACCAAGGCGATTAAAAAGAAAGAAATAGCTATGGATTTACGTATATTCATTTTGAATTTTCGACAATGTAATTTACAAATTCATACACATTAAAAGAAGGCATTGCCTGAGTGATGCAATAAGACAATACCGTTTTGGTATCTGGACAATAGCCAATATACGTACCAAAAAAGCCATAATGTCCATAGAAGGTTTGGCCATTATAAACAGACTCATAGACTCCAAGCCCATAGGGAAGGTGGTTTTCAAAAGTTGCTTCCGTGGTTATCATTTTTTGTAATGACTTTTCAGAAATAAGCATTCCATTGAACAGCGCCTTGATAAATGTAGCTACGTCTTGATGTGTACTGACCAGCCCTCCACCTGACCAATCAAAAGAGGTATTTACACTATTAAAATCGATGGTGCCTACGTACTGATGCAATCTAGGTTTGCTGTCTCTCGCACTCTCATAATATTCTAAATAGGTGTCTTTTAAATCAAGGGGCTTGAGAATGCGGTCTCTTATGGATTGCGCTAGTGGTTTTTGGTCTAACTTTTCAATCAATAACCCGAGTAGTACATAATTCATATCCGAATAATGCCAACCTTCTCCCGGTTTGAATTTTGCTTCTTTATGAAGCCCGAATTCAAAATACCAATCAACCACATCTTTGGGTAGATACTGTTGTCCTGGGTTTTGCATCACCAGCCCCAACAGTTCTTCTTGTTTGTCATTGAAAACATCAGCTAATCCACTTTTGTGTGATAGCAACTGTTGTATGCTTATTGCTCTCGCGAAAGCGGAATTCTCATACCAATGAAAATCGTCCAGTCTTAAATATTCAATATCTTTTAAATACGAATAGATGTTATCTGAAAGGGAAAGCTTGCCTTCTTCTTCTAGTTGTAATATTACAGTTGCAGTAAATGTCTTGGTGCTACTAGCTATTCTAAACTGGTCTGTTACCTGTAGAGCATCTCCGTCTTTTTGAAGTTGCCCTACAGCTTCATTGACCAACACATTTCCATCTTTTTCAATAAGAAATGATATACCGTGAACAGGGTTTTCTGTACTATCAATAAGTTTCTCCTGTAAAAGTTCTGAAATTTCCTGTGCATTGAGCAGGAAGGGGAATATTGTTAAAATGAGGACTAGTGTTTTCATAATATGTTTTGGTTTTAGTAGTATTACATTCGGATGGAACTGATATACGCCCAGGCTATAAAAAGAATTTGCAATGGAATTCTAAACCACAAATAAGCAAGACCGTGTCCGTCGAATGTTCCTGTTTGATAATTTATTTTATGTACTGAAGCATAAATATTGGCTGGTAACATTAGCAATAGAAAAATGATGAGTACCCAACCAGATAGTGACTGATACTTTGGAATAAGAAGGCCAACAGCCATAATGATTTCAAATATTCCTGTAAAGTGAACAAAGCTCTCCTTAAAAGGAATAAAATCGGGTATCATCATTGTCATTCCCTTGGTGAATACAAAGTGTCCAATGGCTGTGAAAACGAGCATTATGGCCATCGCTATTCTTGCAGACAAAGCAAAATCATATTCTTTTTTGATGATTTTGATAGCTAAAATTGAGATAGCAAAACTTACAATAAGTACAATGAGTGGTTTCATAATTTTTAATTTAGATACTGTATGATTTTAAATATCCGTGGTTTTGAAAACCAAGTTTATGATAGATAGGTGCTCCTAATTTTGAAGCTACCAGATGGATGTTTTTACTACCATTTCTAAGTTCAGTAGAAAGTAAATGTTCGGTCATTTTCTTTCCCAAACCCAATCCACGATATTCTTGTAGAGCACCAATCATATGCAATCCAGAATCTCCGTTTGAATCCTGAAATACAATCCCGCAACTCACATAATTTGCTTTGTGCTTTCCCAAAAAAAGTTGAACCTTTTCGCTTTGTGTTAATGGACTTATGGTGCTCTCGTAAATAGAATACCTAAAAACGTCTGAAGCGATTTTTGCAAAAGTTGTTGCACCAAAAACGTCTGTCACCTTTTCAATTTCTGCATAGTCGGTATATTTTACTCCTTGATTGACAATCATAGACATTGCTTCCACAGAAGAGGTTTGGATAAGTCCTTGTGCTTTTAAAAGTGCTTCGATGTGTTCATTTTCTGCAACAGCGACCGACTTAGTCAACTTATATCTTTCAATATCACCTTTCAACCTTTCAATATGGTGCGTTTTAAGGTTGAATATTTTGGATGGCCAAGTGGCATCTTTAGGGGAAAGACTGGAAAATCCTTCATATTGATGAAAGTATCCACCCACTTGACCGATATGACTCCAAAATTCAAATTGATGTTGTATTGCTGCTGGTATCACTTTTAAGCATATTCAATGTTAGATGCCTCAATAAGCGCAGCAGAATCTTCGTAAAAGCGATATTCTTTTATCATTTCATCTTCCACAACGCAAAGCTGTACCCAGTTGCTGTTAAAGAGTTTTCCTGAGCTTCTCACCAAATGCGAGAATGTGCCTTTAGCGACTACCAAATTATCTCCCGCTTCTAGAACTGTATCAACAATGAATTCTTTGGTTTCAAAAAGCGATACAATGTTCCTTAAAAACTGTCTCGCTTCCTTGCGGGTGCGATAGATACCGTGCAATTGTTCTTTTAATCGTTCTTCTTCTTTCACACTTACTATATAACAGTCGGGATGAAAGACATCAAGAACCCCATCTAAGTCTCCTTTTTGAAAAGCATCAAAGTAGGACTGTACAACTTCCGCATTGGTTTTCTTTGGTTCATATTCCGCTTCCGCGAAAGCGAACAATGCTTTGTCTAACAGTTGTAGTTCCGCTTTGTTGGTTATAGTATTGTAGTTAGTCTCGAAGTTCTCATTAAAACTTCCCAACGAGTACCTTGCTTTTACAATTCCACCCCAAATCGGGATTAACTTTTCCAATAAAGCCAGTTGCGTTTGTGCGCCTGTGGCACCAGGTGAAGTACTAAGCAACAAGACTGGTTTTTCCCCAAAGAATTGTTGTGTGAATACAGAGAGCCAATCGAAAGTATTCTTTAAAAATGCTGTTGGCAGACCATTGTGCTCTGGGGAAGCAATGATAAAGCCATCACTTTCTTGAAAAATGGCATACAAATCCTGAATGGGTTTTGGAATACTTTTTGCCTGAATACTCGGTGAATAAATTGGTGCTTCAAATTGCTTTAGGTCTATTAAATTAATGTCATACTCCGGATATCTTTCAATTACGGATTGGATTAATTTCTCGTTAATGGAATCTGGACTGTTACTTCCAGAAAAGGCTAAAATGTTTTTCATTTTTTTCTATTTTTTGATTAATACTGATACAAATTTGCTGATGTAAAGCTCAAAACACTTGTTTGAGCGGAAGTCTGATTTGTTCTAAAAGTGTTTAAGACTTATTTTAGGATACACTAACTCCGAGGCGATTAACTCTAGAAAGCCATTTCGTTCGTTGTTTTTCTGTGGAATCTTTTACCGCAGCCAAGTATGCAACCTTCACTGGTTTTACACCACAGAATTCCAAGACTCCTTTTTTAAACTGATTGATTACTGGATTTTTCATCACCAAACTATTGTACCAGCTTACCGTATCGGCAGTTACAATAATTCGTGCTGTTTTACCCTTCAATAGTTTATCTGGGAACAATTTTCCTTTTTGATATTTAAAAGTGATACCTGGTAAAAATGTTCGGTCAATAAAACCTTTTAATAAAGCAGGCAAACCGTACCACCACATCGGGAACACCCAAACCAAGTGTTCTGCTTCTTTAATCTTTTCTATAGCCATTTTTAAATCGGGTTCTAACTCATACGGAATTCTGTATCCATATTTTAAATTGGGGTCAAAATTCAATTCGCTAAGATTTAAGGTCTTTACTAAGGCACTTCCCGAAATGGCTCCTTTCTTATAGCTTTCTGCCAAAGCCCAATTGTAACTTTCTTTATCTGGGTGTCCGTTGATGATGAGTACTTTTTTCATTGTTCGTTTATTTTTTGATGATGGACGACTACTGATACATTCCCTCGTTTTCTGCCAGAGTCTACATATCGATGTGTTTCAACTATATTTTCTAAGTTGTATTCTTTGTCTATAAATGGTTTTATTTTTCCCGTTTCTGCCAATTGACGGGCCTGTAAAAGCAGTTCTGTACTTTCTTTAGTGAGCATTTTTGTGGAAACGAATTTCCCATTATGCTTCAGTACCTTTTTAGCAGCTGACTTCGAAGTTTTACCTACGGTATCAAATACAATATCGTAGCTGATTGATGATTGGCTGTAATCTTGCGTTTTGTAATCGATTACTGTTTCCGCGCCTAGTTGTTCAACCATCTTGATATTTCTTGCGCTACAAACTCCGGTTACACGAGCACCAAAATGATTGGCGATTTGTACTGCATAGCTTCCCACACTACCCGAAGCTCCGTAGATAAGCACCTTTTGGTCTCTCTGAATGTTTGCTTTTTGAAGCAAAAAAAGTGCTGTCATACTACCAATGGGTAATACCGCAGCTTCTTTGTGAGAAAGCTGTTTTGGTTTTTTGATGACCACGCCTTGACTCCAATGTTC
Organism: uncultured Maribacter sp.; assembly: GCA_947493885.1. Taxonomy (GTDB): domain Bacteria; phylum Bacteroidota; class Bacteroidia; order Flavobacteriales; family Flavobacteriaceae; genus Maribacter_B. The sequence goes on along the minus strand of CANLTE010000003.1, from coordinate 236,200 downwards.
AGGAATACACATATATTCGGCATAGGCTCCTGTCTTCAACATAGTGGTGGTGCCAAATACTTCATCGCCAACCTTAAACTTTGATACCTTGCTACCTAATTGCTCAATGACTCCAGACCATTCGTGACCTAAGATTTGCTTTTTGGGACGGAACAATCCAAAAATCAATCTTGCGGGTAACCAAAATAGTGGTGGAAAATCTGAAGCTCGTAAGCGAACGTCACCAGCGGTAACCGAAGTTGCCATTACTTTTACCAAAATTTCATTCGGCTTGGGTACTGGCTTATCCAGTTCCTTTAGTTGTAAAACTTCTGGTGCGCCATATTTAGAATATACTACTGCTTTCATTTTTGATAGGTTTAAGCGTTTATGGGAATATTGTAAACCGAGAGCGGTCTTACTTTACCGATGTGTGCGTATTGCTCACTTTCTAAATAGTGAAACTCTTTGTCAAAAAGTTCGTTTCGGTCAAGAAAACGAATCACCTTTTCTTTTGTGCTATAGTTGCAATGCAATCGCAATACCTTGTCACAATCCTCAAGGTCAAAATTCCATTGTCCCTTTCCTACGATAGCATCTAAATGCGGTTGTATTGCGAAGAGTTGCGGCTCTTTCACGTACGTAGCGAGTAAATAAAAATCTGTTTTCATACTGGATTGATTTTGTTGATGAATAAACTCTTGTAATTTGATGTTTCAAAGATGCGACGGATTAGGTCGCCAGTCGTTCTGGAATGTAAATCCGAACTTTTTTACTCGATAATCGAGATTTAAAAAGCTTCAAACTCCCTTCATTAGATAAATCCAAATGATTCTTGCCATTCGCATATTAAATGAGGATAGTAAAAGAATGGTAATGGCTATCCAAGGAAGAATCTTCAAATCGAATGTGTTTTCAAAAAAGATTGTTCCGATGATAAACACAGCTACTGCTTCGCCGATTCCAAGCGCATAACTGACATACATTGCCCCAAAGAAAAATCCAGGTTCTTTTTCAAAAGCAAATCCGCAATGCGAACAACTTTTGTTCATTTTTGGTTTTCTAAAATTGAAATAGATATTCTTCTCTTCATAAATATGTCCTTTATCACAATTGGGACACTTATTACTTAACATTTTCTGTATCATCACTTTATATTTTGATTAGTTTTTGCTTCCTCGAAATAGAAGTCTCTTATTTTATGCGTTCCGTAGCGCGTTGCCACGTTATCATTGGCCATCAAGGTCAGGAAGAACTCAATGGGTCCATAGGTCTCAATGGAAGTGAAAGTGCCTATCAACCAAAGGCTGAAACGTCTCACCCAATCAGGCAGATGCCAAATATTGGGCACTCTGCCAAGAGCATCGAATGCGAGTTCTGCAATTTCATTTTGTGTAAGCACGTCTGGTCCACCTACAGAACATTCATTGGTAGGGTCATCAATCATATTCAAAATAATTTCTGCCAAATCGGCTCCGTGAATCGGATTCATCAATTGTTCTCCATTTCCGAAGAGGAACACGCGCCCTTTACTTGCCATTTGAAGAAAGTCTTTCATATCTGAGAAAAAGCCATTCGGTCGCATTACCGTGTATTGTAATCCAGACTTTTTCAACTCATCTACAAAGGCTTCTTTGGCCTCAAAAATCTTTAAATCGCGATGCTTATCTCCATTGATGGCAGAGACGTAAATGAACTTTCTCACCCCAGCTCTTTGCGCTTCCCGAAGTAGATTCAAATTAGCTTGATAATCTACATCCTGATAGGTGAATCCATCTTTTTGGCGTGTAATGCCGATGGTAGAAATGACGGTATCGATGTTTTCACAACTTCTTGAAAGCGTATTGGGTTCAGTAACCGTAGCTTCCATTATTTCTATCTTTTCAGACTGGTATTTTTGAAGCTTTTCTTTCTTTCGCGTAAGCATTCTTGCGGATAATCCTCGTGCGACAATAGCTTCTGCAATATGACTTCCTAAATAACCCGTGCCTCCTGCAAGAAGGATTTTGTTGTTATTTCTATTTTGTAACATTTCTATTTGATTTAATGGTACAAAGATGCTTTGGAAAGGAAAGGCAGTCGTTCTGAAATGAAAATCAGAACCTATAGAATGAGAATCAGAACTTTTTACTATGAATTGATTTTAAAGTTTGATTCCTTTGTAATAATGTCACTATCAGCCAAAAACAAATATTATCTTAAACGCATACTTCCCTTTGGAATCATTTGGCTTGCTATTTCATTACTATTGTTATGGTCAGACTATGCTGTGTTGGCAGACCAATCACAAGTGGATGAATGGGTGATACCCATTACACCAGCCATTTTTGTATTTTCCTCTGTAAGTGTTTTTATAGTGGGCTGCTTAGTCGGTGCGATTGAGGTATTTGTAGTCAATAAGCTTTTTGCCAATCAAAGCTTTCCAAAAAAAATTATAGGTAAGTTTCTGCTGTACACAACAGTACTTTTTATTCTGGTTTTTATACTTTACTTGATAGCTGCCAGCATTGTATCTAAAGAATCAGTTTTCAGTAAATCCGTCTGGAATCAATATGTCCAATTCTTTACCAGCATAACGCACGTAAGCACTTGGGTGCAATTGTTATTTTCACTATTAGTCTCATTAATTTATGCCGAAGTAAGCGAGAATCTAGGTCAAAACATCTTATATAATTTCTTTACAGGCCGCTACCATAAACCCGTAGATGAAAACCGCATCTTTATGTTTGTAGATATGAAGGACAGTACCACTATTGCTGAAAAACTAGGTCATAAAAACTACTTCAAATTACTCAAAGACTACTACCAAAGTTTTTCTGATGCTATCATCAAGAATTACGGGGAAGTCTATCAATATGTGGGAGATGAGATTGTCATTACCTGGAGACTAGAAAACGGTTTAAAAGACAACCGATGTATTCGATGTTTTATTGAAATGAAAACCGCCTTACAAAACCAGAAAAATAAGTTTGAAAAACGATATGGAAAACTCCCAGATTTTAAAGCAGCATTACACTTTGGCGAAGTAACTACAGGTGAAATAGACGCATTAAAAAAAGACATTTTCTTTACGGGCGATGTACTCAATACCACAGCAAGGATTCTAGGATTAACTACGGAATTAAAAGAAGATTTCTTAATTTCTGAACCGCTTTCGCGAAAGCTTGATTTTTCAGATAATTACTCCATAAAAGATTTAGGCACTAAAGCCTTGAAAGGAAAAACACAATCTATTAAGATTTTTGCTATTCGTCAGTCATCAATAGATAAGACCACTAAGACAATCTAAATAAAGAGTTGCTTACTTATTATTCTTAAGCCATTGTTTGGGTGTTACACCTACAACTTTTTTAAAGTACGTATTGAACACAGTCTTAGAATTAAACCCACTTTCATAAGCCAACCCTAACAAGGTCAAATGGCTATTTTCGGGTAACAAAGCTATCTTTTGAAAATGCTCCAAACGCTTTCCATTTACCATTTCTGTAAAATTGGTTTGGAGGTAATCATTTATAAATTTTGATAAGCGATTAGGATGCATAGCTAGTTCCTCAGCCAATGAACGAAGCGATAAGTCTGTACGAAGAAACGCTTGTTCGCGGCCAAGAGTTTGGTCTAAAGCTTTTTTAAGCTCATCAGATTCTTTTTGCGTAAAAGTTGGAAGTTCAATTGTTTTGTTTGCTTCAATATCAAAGGTAGATGGCTGAATACTTCCAAAAACAGCTTTTTGCATTTCTTTGAAAACCAATGTATTTCTCAATGGCTCTAAGAACGGGTCGAATTGAAAGTTTATGATTTGCCCGATACGTTGTTCTACCATTTGCCTTAGTCGTTCTAAAGCTTCATCTGTTTTTTGACAATGTACGAGATAATAGAAATCCCAATACACCATTAAATTTAGATTTTCCGACACTAAACTTTTGTCATACTCCGGAACTTGGTTCTTATTCACAGAATTAAAAATTGCTTCAACAATCGTCACAACCTTATCGTTTAAGAAAGATTTAGCATATCTCAATGTTTCTTCTTTGTCTCCAAGGAACAATAAGCAGGCTACTCTCAGGTGTCTACTTAAATCAAAACTGTTGTCAAGTTTCAAGGAACTTTCAAAACACGAAAGTGCAGTTTTAAAGTCGCCTTGCAGATAGTGTAAATTACCTTTTGTGTAATAATGATTTGGTGAAAGCGGATTGATTTTTAAAATCTGCTCTGTTTCTTCAGCTGCTTTTTCAAAAAAACCTGTAGCAGTGAGAAGTTCGGCAAGTCCTTCCCTTCCTTCTGAAAAATGTGGGTTTTCCTTTAAACAAAGTTGCAATTCCTGAAAACCTTTTTCAAATTGCCAATTCCCCCAAAAACTTATGGTTGCTTTACCAAAGTACCCGGTATACGAGTGGGGATTCATCTTCAGTCCTTTGTCGAGATATAAATTAGCTTTTTCCAGGCCCTTTTTTCTATCAATATGCCCCCAACTTGCAATAATAGCATAACACCATCCAATAGATACAACTGGGTCAGCATAGGAACTATCAAAATCTGTTGCTTTTTCAAAAAATGCTATGGCCTTTTCCATATTATCTAAGTTCCAAGTAAGTTGATAATACCGTCCTCTTAAATACCATTGATATGAAGTTAGATTTTCTGTTTGAACTTCTGCAAGAGAATCCTCAATCTCAATATGACCAAAGTTCTCGCGAATTTTATCAGCAATCAAAAGACTTATTTCATCCTGAAGTTCAAAAACATCATCTAACTTTCGGTCAAACTTTTCAGACCACAATAAAAAACCGGTGTCTGTTCGAGTTAACTGAGCCGAAATCCTAATACGTTCTTTGGCAATACGAATACTACCTTCAACCGCATTAGTAACTCCCAGCTCATTACCAATAATTCTAATATCGGTTGGCTTGTTTTTGAAGGCGAAAGAAGAAGTACGAGCGGTAACTTTAAGTCCTTCAATCTTGGTGAGTGCGTTTATGATTTCTTCGGTAATACCATCTGAAAAATAGTCGTTACTATGGTCGCCACTTAAATTTTTAAACGGTAAAACGACAATGGATTTGTCAATGGATGTTATGTTAGAACTCGATAAATTCAATTTTAAAAGACTTCGCCTTAAATTTAAGGAAATTTAACAAACTGAAACCTTTCGTAATCTCTTATGAGTTCATTAGGTTGATGTTATGAAATTTTCTATAGGCTTGCAATACTTTTAGCTCCATACCATTTATTGGAATCACCGTTGGCTCTAGAAATCTAACTATTCCTCTTATCATTTGGTTGTTGCTTTTTTGTTTCCATACTCTAAGGCAGCACCAATAGCGATACCCAAAATAAACCATACTTCTGTGTTCAAAGTTAAATAGCCAACGATACAACCTAATATAATACCGAATGCCAATCGTGCTCCTGGTATAATTTTTCTAGTCTTTCTCATAATTTTTCGTTTTACGATTAATATGAAACAAATTTACAGTAGGATTAGTCGAAAAAAGTTCGTGTTTAGAAAACGGAACTAATTTATATTTTAATCTGAAAAATGAACTTTAATAAGAGTAGTTGGTATTAGCTATACTGAAGGCTCTCATTTTCTTAGGGTTCTAATTCCAAATGCAATGACAACGACAAATAAAATCACAAAAAAAATGGTAGTACTCATACTCTTGAGAAGACTGAAACTACCAGTTATTGTAACAGCCCTACTAGATATTTCTGGGTAAGTGTTTAGTATTGAAATAATCCCAAAGTTCTCTGCATAATCCATTAACCCTACTATAATAGGTAAAATGCAGAGATACACAAACGGTCTTTTTAACGTATCTATTTTCTTTAAGAAGTAAGCCAAAATTAAGCTGTAGGTAATTGCAAAAAGACCAGGATATATCATATCAAAAGGAATTTGTTTTTGTAGGTATGCTTCTCTTCCTTCTTGACCCAAAGCCTCAAACAGAGTATTCACATATTCCAAGTCATATCCAGTGGGCATCATATCTAATAACCGCATTCCACTGCCATAGGACATTACCTTTGGTATGGTCATCAAAACCATTATAAGATAAATACAAGTTGTTGTGATAAAGAGCAATAAGACTTTATTACCCTGAAGATTTTTTCTGATGATTTTTTCGAACCTTTGCATAACATTGATTTTAGATTACAAAGGAACAGGCTAAATTTCGGTGCTACATTAACAAATGATAAAAAGTAAATCAGCCCTGTTTTCGCAATCTGCTAAGAGAGACATTGGTAATGCCCAAATAAGAAGCTATCATTGGGTGAGGTACAATGTTTTCGAGCATTGAAAAATCTTTTCGAAATTGTTCGAGACGTTGTTTCGCGGTCCAAGAGGCCATTCTTATTTCTTTCTGAACTTTATTTAGAAGTTCTTGTCTCAGTACCGTATTCCCAAATTCTCTGATTTCTAGATTCTCTATCATTAGACTTTCGAATTGTCCGGCATTCATTTTGGCAAAAGTACAATCGGTCAATGTTTCGCAATACAAAAGGGATTTTCCGTTTTCAGTACGAGTTACGTAAGGAGGAATAATAGTATTCTCTTCGAAAAAATATAGCGTAATTTCTTCCCCTTCTGTATTTACTAAAAAGGTTCGTGCAGTACCTTTCAAAAGAATGTATTCTGCGTTGTCGCTCTGATTAAGCTTTAGTAAAATTGTTCCTTTTTTAAAATTATGTTCATCACATAAAGCCCCAAAGGCAGCACCTGATTTTTGGGTCAAATGACTATTGTATTTGTTGATGGTTTTCTGTAATCGTTCTACTTTCATAGCGTTTAAAGTAACCTTATTTTTTCGAAACTAATCAAATCGTGCTTATTCAAAATATTAATTCTTTCTATTCTTTTTAAGATAAGAATTGGGTGTAGTACCTACTATTTTTTTGAAAAACGTATTGAACACCGTTTTAGAATTAAAACCACTATCGTAAGCTACCGCCATAATTGTTAAACCTTTATTTTCCTCTAATATGACACGCTGTTTAAATTCTTCAACTCGATACGTATTGATAAACTCAGAGAAGTTTTTTTGAAACCCCAGATTTAAAAGCTGTGAGACATAATTCGTTGGAAGTTCGAGATAAGAAGCAATATCTTTTAAAGATATATCTGGATTTAAGTACAACTTATGTTCTTTCATTATTTTCTTCAATGCATTACCGTGTCTTTCAATTTCATCATCACTCAATAAGGTTTGCTTATATTTTTTTTGTGATTTGTAGTTATTATTATCTGGTATGGCCTGAACCATTATTTTTTTAAATCTTTCAAGGTTTTTTATTGGCTTTAGAATAGGTTCAGTGTTCAACAGCAAAATTAAGGGGAGGTGGTTTTCAAAAGCTTGCTCTATACATTCTAAAGCCTTGTCGTAATTGCCTAATAAAACATTTACCAGAATTAAAAAATTGAAGGCCTTATCCATCTTTTCGGATGTTAAGTAAGATTCTAGCTCACGAATCTTTTCATTACATTTTTCAATGTCACCCATTTTTGCATAGCAAATAGTGATTCCACCTAATTGCGTTAAATCGTTTATGGAGACACCATTTAGCCCTTTATAATAATTTAATGCCTCCTGATTTTTATCTGTAAATAAAAGGCATTCTCCAATATACAATGGTGGAAATGGCAAAATGGGATTTAGCTCTAACGCTTTTTGAAAGTATGGCAGTGCCTCATTGTAATCTTCTTGAAGGTATAATAAAAAGCCCTTGTAATGAATATTCATTGGGGAGAAAGGGTCGAGTTCTAAGGCCTTATCAATATAATTATGAGCAGAATTTAATTTGCCCTCAACCGTTAAATAATTAGAAATAGTAAGATAAATCTCATCGGCAGGTTGAATTTCTAATGCTTTATTTGCGTGCAAATAGGCCTTCTTTAAATTCCAATTTTGCCAACATTCTATCCAAGATAAATTTAATTGCGAACGATACAGGTTTGGATTAAGTTCTAACCCTTTTTTAAGAAAAGGTTGTGCTTTTTGAAAGCCTTCAAAAGCAGGCATCAGCCCCATAGCTCCCATATAGGTGTAGCCGTGATTTATGTCTATATATGCATTCGGAAAGTTTGGTGCTTTTTGGATAATACTTTCAAAAATTGAAATTGCTTTAACCGTGTTTTCATACCCCATTTTCATTAAATAATATCTTCCTTTTAGATATTCTCTATAAATATGGATTGACACATCAATGGGCTCAACTAATTTGTCTTCAATCTCAATATGACCTATATGTTCACGTAACTTTTCGGCAATAAATAGACTTACTTCGTCTTGAATAGCAAAAACATCTTCTGGGTTTCTATCAAAGGTTTCTGACCAAAAATGGAAATCATTAAGAGCATCTATCATCTGAACCGTAATTCTCATTGTGTCTTTCGACACTCTGATACTTCCTTCAATAAAAACAGATACCCCTAGTTGCTCTCTTATTTCTTGTGAGGTTACTTTTTTGTTTTTAAAGTAAAATGAAGAGGTTCTTGAAGTAACTGACAATTCCTTAATTCTTGCCAGAGCATTGATAATTTCCTCCGTAAGACCGTCACAAAAATATTCATTATCAGTACTATTGCTCATATTCACAAAAGGTAATACGGCAATGGATTTGTCTATAGCAAGTATATCATTGGATTGGTAATTCATTAGAAATCACTATAACACCATAAAGATAATAATAGATTTTAAACTATAATTTTCTGATTATTTAGAATTGAAGTACTGACTTAAATACCCACTCTGCACATTTCTCAACATTTCGCGAAAAGCTTCATTCCGAGAAAAAAGGTTCACTAGATTATCTTGAACCCAGTCGCAAAAAAAGCGACAGCGTTCGCTTGGCAAAAAGATTACCACAACCTATTTCTTCTCAAAGTTTAAAATTCTGCCCGAGACGAACTGCATAACCGTTCGCTCGCTCACTTTTATAAGTTCTTACTCGCTCACAATTTTAGTGTCGGTTACCGAAAAGGTAACGGCGATGGCGCTATGGGAAGTAAGTGATATGAAATATCAAAGGCTATTACATCCGTAATCTTTGATAGTGAAAAATATCAAAACATATCAAATCTCTAATTTTTAAGCCAAATGAAAAGGAAAACGCTCAAGATATAATAAGTATGTGAATAAATGCCATTGTGGCAACTAACTGAAGCCAATTGACACCATATATTATTGGCTTATATTTTGAGGTAATATGCTTATAATCAGAATAAAAAAACATCAACGTTTCAAGTTATTTTATAAGAATAGTATAAAAGTGTGGTACATTTTTCTTAAAAAATAGAGCTGTTAGTAATTAAGTTGAAAGGCTTTTTAGCTTTAGATATAAAGTACTGCAACCATGAAATAAAATGGAAGGGTTGTATAGCAAGAGGGTAACACGCTAGCGCGATGTTACGATATTAAGCTTTTTAAAAACACCAGTAAAATCAATACTTGACAGCGATTGATTGTTTTGTGTTTTAAAATTAAAGCATTGTTTTTCACGGAAAAACGCCCACAACCCAATAAAAACAACAAATTTTTCACGGAAAAATGGATAAAGGATATGAAAAAGAGAAATTTAAGAGCCTAAGCATAAAAGCTTCAGTAGCAGATAAATTCAATAAGTTTTGCAAAGAAATGTCACTTTCAAAATCAATGACCTTATTGGTAATGATGGATTTTTTTCAAGAAAACGGTATTTCCCCAGCAGAGTCAATGGGACCAAATATGGAAACTTTAGAAAAGAGAATTTCATTACTCATTAAGAAACGAATGAATGGAATGATTGCAATAATGAAAGACATTGAAAAGAACCAAACCAAACCGACTGTAGCTATGTTACAATCTCTTTTTGAACAAGCTGAACCACCTAAACAGAAATTGATATTGGAAAAAAATCGTCCAGAAATAAAAGAAGTGCGTTTTCGGGAAATCAAAAGTCCGAGGACTGATGAATAATGGAGAAGGTAAACTACATCACACAGCTTAATGCGGTTTTGGAAATGTTTAATAATGATAATCGTATTAAACAAGGGCATATAACTTTGTACTTGGCGTTTTTCCATTTATGGAACCGAAAGTTTTTCAAAGAGACACTTACCATAAATCGTGAGCTAATAATGGAACGGGCAAAAATCAAATCAAAAACAACGTATCATAATCACTTACGAGACCTAGATGCCTGGGGATATTTAAAATATTATCCGTCATATCATCCATCAAGAGGTTCAAAGATTAAGATGACCAGAGCTTGTCCCAAAAGTGGTACAACTACTGGTATACAAGAAGTCCAAATTTTGGCCAACTTCGTTCCAGAACCCAGCCAAAATTTGGTATCTTCTTACAAACATAAAACAAAAGAAAACTTTAATAAACAGCCTAAGGTTATTTTTAATGAAAGTGAAGTCGCTTTATTTTTTAAGAAAAATAATTGGCCAGAGATAGAAGCGTTAAAATTTCACGCTTACATTAAATCTAAAAAATGGAAAACAGATAATTGGCAGATGATTGCAAAGATTTTTGCCAAAAACGATTTTAAATTGAAAGAACCGAAAAAGACCAGTCCAATTTCTGGCTATGTAGAAAAGCTAAGAAGTGATAAGCATAAGGATGATGGAATGCCTCTTTAGAAGCCTCTATTTTATTTTTCTTTCTGTTGCAAGAGCTGAAGCCTTCATTTTTGCCTTTAGTATCTTCATATCATCACTCACCTTTCTATCCAAAATTTTTGCGTAATGCTGTGTAGTTCTTAAAGATTTATGACCAAGCATTTTACTTACAGATTCAATAGGTACACCATTAGATAATGTTACTGTAGTAGCAAAAGTGTGTCTTGCCAAATGAAAAGTAAGATTTTTGTGAATCTTGCATAAGATGGCTATTTCCTTGAGATAGGCATTCATTTTCTGGTTGCTCAAAACAGGAAGCAATCTACGCTTATTTGACACATCTGGATGGTCATTATACTTATCCAATATTTCGAGAGCAGTTGGTAATAAAGGAATACTACTTCGAGTATCGGTTTTTGAGCGCTTTATTTTAATCCATTTTTCACTATCTATACCTAGTACAATATCATTGCGAGAAAGCTTTTTTACATCAGCATAAGCCAGTCCAGTAAAGCAAGAAAAAAGAAATATGTCCTTTACTTGGTCTAAACGCTCAGTATGTAATTCTTTTTCGACCATTTTTTGAATTTCTTCTTCTGTTAAAAATTCACGCTCTACAACTTTGAGCTTAGCTTTCCAATTTAAAAAAGGGTCTTTTTGAATCCAATCATTTGCAAAAGCGATGCGGACAATCTTCTTAAAATTGGTCACATACTTAATAGCCGTATTATGCGCACACTTTCGTTCTGTCTTTAAATAATATTCTAATCCTGAAATAAATTTATGGTCAACATCCTTAACAGGAATATCTGAAGTTTTATATTCAAGGTTTATATAATCTTCAACGTGCTTCTTGGCAGTTTTATATCGTTCTATTGTGCCAGGGGCAAATTCTTTTCCTACTAAACGTTCAATCTTGTCGTTATGGTTTTGAAAAATTTCAAGCAGCATCTTGTGCTTTATCCCTTTACCTTGGTAAATACTCTTTATAATAACTGCCGTTATTAATTCTTGGTTGTCGGATAATGTTTCGTGTATTTTATAAATCTTAGCCTTAATAGAATCCATATACCTATTTAATTCACGAACACTAGCAGTAGTTCCACGAACTTTTCCCCCTTCAGAATTCCATCTAGTCAGAAGCACCTTACGCTTAATACTAAATTCACTTCGTTTACCGTCTACTGTAATGCGCATATAAATAGGGGCATTACCATTTTTATCGATGTCGTTACCTCTAGGGTAAAATAAGACCGAGAATGTTGTTTGCATCGGTGCGTAATTTTTATTCCCATTAAAGGTACAAAAATTAAAAACACGAATTACACGTAAACACCTTTATATCAATACTTAACATGTAATTCGGTACGTATTTTGAGATAAAAATTTACGCACCGAATACCGCACCTTTTATTTGATATTATATAGTACTATTTGATATTTAGGAAAATTAAAAAAACCCATAAACATAGTGTTTATGGGTTTTTAGTGGAATTTAGTAAATTCCCAGCGGAGAAAGAGGGATTCGAACCCCCGGAGGTGTGACCCTCAACAGTTTTCAAGACTGCCGCATTCGACCACTCTGCCATTTCTCCAAGTGTCTCATCAGGTATTCCCTGAATGCGGGTGCAAATATAGAAAGCTTTTTCTTCTCTGTAAAGATTTTTTTAAATTTTATTTTCACTTCGTGATTAAATATTTGAAAGTCAATCCATATTACATTAAAAAAATAGTAAAATATCCTAAATTGCAAGCATGAATCAGCCCCTTGTTAGCATTTTAATTCCCTTTAAAAACACTGAACAATACCTTCAAGAATGTATTGCATCCATCATAAAACAAGAATATACAAACTGGGAAGTAATTGCAATAAATGACACTTCATTTGATGATAGTAAACAAATTTTAGAAAGCTTTTCTCAAGAAGATAAACGCATAAAGGTTTACGATAATACTGGTAGTGGAATTATTGAGGCACTGCGTTTGGCATATGCACTATGCAGTGGAGATTTAATAACACGTATGGATTCTGATGATATAATGACCTCCAATAAGCTTAGGGTTATGGTTGATAAATTATTGGAATACGGAAAAGGAAATGTCGCCGTGGGTAAGGTTAAATATTTTTCTGAAAATGGAATTAGTAATGGTTACGAGCGTTACGAAAAATGGCTGAACTCGCTAACGCAGGAAGGCACTAATTACACTGAAATTTACAAAGAATGTGTAATTCCTTCCCCTTGTTGGATGGTTTTTAGGGAGGATTTTAATCTTTGTAATGCTTTTAATCCAAATAGATACCCAGAGGACTATGATCTTACCTTTCGTTTTTATGAACAAAAATTAAAATGCATTCCTTGTAACAATGTTTTACACTTGTGGAGAGATTATCCCACCAGAACTTCAAGAACCAGTGAACACTATGCCCAAAATTACTTTTTGGATATTAAACTATATTATTTTTTATTATTAAATTTTGACAAAAACAGACCGCTTGTAGTTTGGGGTGCTGGAACTAAAGGAAAAGAAATTGCCAAAGGGTTATTAGCTAAAAAGGTACCTTTTACATGGATATGTGATAATCCTAAAAAGGTAGGTAAATCTATTTACGGTGTTATGATGATGCATTTTTCTCATCTATCAGAAATTAAAAATCCACAAAGCATTATTACTGTGGCAAATGTCGATGCACAGGCTATAATTAAAAGTTATTTTGAAAATTTAAGTAATTTATCCGGCGTAGATTATTTTTTCTTTTGTTGATTTTTTATGTGGCTCTTAATAGTTATTAATTATATTTGTTAAATCAAATTAAGGAATGCAGTTTAAACATCCAGAACTTCTTTGGGCCTTACTTCTACTATTAATTCCTATTTTAATTCATCTTTTTCAGCTCCGAAAATTTAAGAAAACGCCTTTTACTAATGTAAAATTGCTACAAAAAGTAATTTCTGAATCCCGAAAAAGTAATACTTTAAAAAAATGGTTATTACTTTTTACTAGGTTAGCGATATATGCTTGTATTATAGTAAGTTTTGCTCAGCCTTTTTTTGCAAAAAAAACAGCCTTGCAGCAGCAAGAGACTATTATATATTTGGATGATTCCTTTAGTATGCAGGCAAAAACTAATGGCAGTACACTCCTAGAATCTGCGGTACAAGATGTATTAAAAGCTTTGCCAAGCAATGATGAAATAAGCGTTTTCACCAATGAAAAAGTGTTTCGTAATGTCACCATAAAAGATATTAAGAACGATTTATTAAAGCTTAAATACTCCTCCAAACAACTAAATTTAAATGAGGCATCACTAAAAGCAAGGACCCTTTTATCAGACAGAAATAACACTTTAAGTAATGTTGTTTTAATATCTGATTTTCAAGGAAATATATTAAAAAAAGAAATAGATTCTAATTTGTATTTTGTTCAAAAAAGGGTAAATAAAATTAAAAATGTTGCTATAGATTCCGTTTTTATTGAAGATGTAATAGATGATAATTTTCAGTTAGCAGTTAACCTCACCTCTAACATAACTGTTGAAAGTATTCCTGTTTCTCTTTATAATGATGAAAAGCTTATAGCCAAAACTGCTGCCAAATTCTCAAAAAGCAATTCTTCAAAAATAATTTTCACCATTCCGGCAAACCGGACTATTAAAGGAATATTAAAAATTGAAGATGAAGGTTTATCCTATGACAACACCTTTTACTTTAATATTGAAGAAACAGAAAAAATTAGGGTCACCTCTATTTCTGGGGATGATACTAACCATAATTATCTAAAGCGTATTTATACCGGAGACGAGTTTATTTTTAATTCAACAACCCTAAAAACATTAAATTACAGTAGTATTGAGGACCAGAATTTAATTGTTATTAATGAACTTTCATCCATCCCAAATTCACTATATGCCGTTTTAAAATCGTTTTATGATAATGGAGGAAGTATAGTTTTAATTCCAAGTATAAATCCAGATTTAGCTTCTTACAATCGATTTGCCTCAACGTTAACCCCTATAAACTATGGAAGTAGGATTACTGAGGAGCGCAATATCACCAATATTAGTTTTAACCATTTGTTGTATAAAAACGTTTTTACTTCAAAAGTGACTAATTTTCAATATCCAAAAGTATCCTCTTACTATAATACAAATTCAAGATTACCTAAGGTGCTTTCTTTTGAAAATAATGCCCCTTTTTTATTAGGAAATAATAGAATGTATTTTTTTACAGCAGCAATTTCCAAGGAAAATTCAAACTTTAAAAATTCACCACTTATTGTTCCTACTTTTTATAACATTGGTAAAAATAGTCTTGCATTACCTGCCCTCTATCAAGTAATGGGAAATACTATTAATGTTGATATTCCAGTAAGTATTGAAAAAGACAATATTTTAAAGGTTACTAAAAATGATTACGAGTTTATACCGGAACAGCAATCATTTTCTAATAGAGTAAATTTGGCATTTAAAGACACCCCTTCTGTAGACGGAATTTATGAGGTTAAAAAAGATGACGAAACCATTAAGACCATTAGTTTTAATCATTCTAGAGAAGAAAGCAATTTAATATATTCTAATATGCAAGAGATAGCTCCTAATTCGTCTAAAAGCTCGGTTAAAGAACTATTTAGAGTGTTAAATGCTAATAATGCAATTAACGAGTTATGGAAATGGTTTGTTATTGGAGCGCTACTATTTGCATGTCTGGAAATTTTAATACAAAAAATTATTAAGTAAAATTATTTAGAAAGTATAACACCATGGAAATACTACTAAAATCTGCCATAATAGTAAACAATGCCTCTGCCGCTTTGCATCTTAAAAAAAGAGACATTTTAATTAAAAATGGTACTATAGAAAAAATAGCAACTAAAATTGATGCCAGCCCCAAAACCAACGTAATATCTTTAGAAAATTTACATGTTTCCATTGGTTGGTTTGATAGCGGCGTTTCTTTTGGAGAACCTGGTTATGAAGAAAGAGAAACCTTAAGTAATGGTCTAAAAACAGCTGCAAAAAGTGGATTTACAGATATTGTTCTTAACCCAAACAGTATACCTAGCGTTGATAATAGTTCGGCGATTACCTTCTTGGTAAATGCCTCACAAAATCAAATTACAAATCTATATCCATTAGGAAACCTTACCATGAAGGCGGAGGGAAATGATTTATCAGAAATGTTTGATATGAATAACGCTGGTGCTGTTGGTTTCTACGATTTTAAACATTCAATATCCAACGCTAACCTGGTTAAAATTGCATTGCAGTATGCACAAAACTTTGATGGACTTGTTTATTCTTTTCCTTTAGATACCAAAATTGCAGGAAAAGGTGTAGTTAATGAGGGAGTGGTATCAACTAAATTAGGTTTAAAGGGAATTCCGGCTTTATCCGAAGAGCTTCAAATAGCCCGTGATTTGTTTATTCTAGAATATACTGGGGGTAAACTACATATTCCAACAATATCTACGGAAAAATCGGTTAAACTTATTGCAGACGCCAAGAAAAAAGGACTAAATGTTAGTTGTAGTGTAGCGATACATAATTTAATTTTTATTGATGATGTTTTAGATGATTTTGATACCAATTATAAGGTATCGCCTCCTCTACGAACATCAAAGGATGTAAAGGCTCTTGTTAAAGGGATAAAAGACGGGGTAATCGATTTTGTTACGTCGGATCACATTCCAATGAATATTGAGAATAAAAGAGTGGAGTTTGATAATGCTGAATACGGAACCATAGGTCTAGAAAGTGCTTTTGGAGCACTGCAATCTATTTTTGATATGGAAACCACTGTAGATCTACTTACTAAAGGACGTGAGCGTTACGGAATAAAAGGCGTTGACTTTAAAGAAGGAGAAAAAGCTAACATAACACTTTTTAATCCTGATTATGAATATGATTTTGATAACTCTAATATTAGTTCAACCTCAAAAAACAGTATGTTTTTAAATAAAAGATTAAAAGGGAATGTATACGGAGTAATTTTGGGGAATAAAAAGGTTTTATAATTTCATTTTAGATTACGTTAAAACTTTTTAAAAATATATACCTTGCTTAAAATTTAAGAATCCATGCAAGAAGGAAAAACTACCGCTATAATATCTTATATGACCATTGTTGGAGCTATTATTGCCATGACAATGAACCGAGAACCTAAAAATGAATTTGCACGTTTTCATACAAGACAGGCTTTTGGACTACATTTAATGTTTCATGCTTTTGCCTTATTTTCAAGTGTTTGGTATAATCAATATGGTCTCTATGGTCTTTACCTATGCTATATTGTTTTATGGGTTTATGGATTTATTGGGGCACTTGGATACAAAAAGCAACTTGTGCCTATCTTAGGTTCTTATTTTCAAAAATGGTTTACGTTTATTCAATAATATGACAACTGCACCGCTTTCTTTAAAACATATCATTAAACCTTCATCTATTACCAACGGTAAAGCTCCTGTACTATTTATGTTTCATGGGTACGGAAGTAATGAGGAGGACTTGTTTTCTTTTGCTCCAGAACTTAATAATAAACTTTGTATTATTTCAGTGCAGGCTCCCTACCCTATGCAACCTTTTGGCCATGCCTGGTATGCCATAAATTTTGATAATTTACATGGTAAATGGAGTGATGATGAACAAGCCATTGAATCCAGAAAAAAAATCATAAAATTTATCGACGAAGCATGTAATGCATATGGTTTAGATGAGAATAATGTTACATTACTCGGTTTTAGTCAAGGTACCATTCTAAGTTATGCGGTTGCACTTTCTTATCCAGAAAAAATTAAAAATGTTGTTGCCCTTAGTGGTTATATTAACGAAGGTATTCTAGAGACTAATTACAAAGAAAAAAATCACTCTTTGTTAAACATTTATGCATCTCATGGTCAGGTAGATCAGGTAATTCCTCCAGAATGGGCTCAAAAAGCTCCAGACATTTTAAAGCGTTTAGGAATACATTACGTTTATGAAGAGTTTCCTGTTGGTCACGGAGTGGCTCCACAAAATTTTCATGCGTTTAAAAAGTGGTTAGAAGATAAAATTTAATTACTTCTGGTATAGAGTAAATGATCCATGAGTGTAAAATCTACAGATAAATCATCTTTTAATTCGTATTTAACCAAAACTTCTCCCCAATATTTTCCATCTGAAAAATCGGCAATAATCCACTTGTGGTTAAGTATTTTTATCTTGTTGATTTTAAAGGAGTTTTCCATACCTTCATAAGGTACCAAAGGGTTATCACCTTTTTTCTCATTAGTTTCCAATAATTTATCGGAGATATATTCATTTGGATTTTTAATGTTCAAATGATCATAATATGCTAAGGCATCATCATTATTCTCAAGAGAAAAATATTGCATTTCTAAAGCTTTCAGCTGCGCTCCTTGTACAGAATCTTGAAGTTTAATTATTTCATTCTTAAGTTTACCTATAGTGGTATTCGTAGATTTAGCAAGATTTCCACTGCTAACAAACAGATACAGACAAACCAATGAAATAAAAGCAAATAAGTATATAAATATTTTATTTTTCATGAAACTATAATTCTAGTACTAAATTATCATACGCCAAATGTACATTTTTTGGAAGTTTTTTTTCTACCTCTTCATGAAAACCTAACAAATGACTTATATGTGTGAAATACGCTTTTTGCGGATTAATTTTTTCAACAAGTGCTAAAGCTTCAGTTAAATTTAAATGAGAATGGTGAGGCTCCTCCCGTAATGCATTTATAACTAAAACATCAGAATTTTTAATTTTCTCTATTTCAATATCACTTATTGTTTTCACATCCGTTAAATAGGTGAAGTTTTCTATTCGATATCCAAATACCTGTAACCTGTTATGCAGCACTTCAATCGGTATAATTTTCTTGCTTCCAAGTGTAAAGGGGGTATTGTTTTTTATTTCGTTGATTTGGACAGCAGGAGCTCCAGGATAACGATGTTCATCTGCAAAAATATAGTCAAAACGTTTTTTTAATGAGTATAAAACACGTTCATGGGCATAAATAGGAATGTCCCCTTGTCTAAAGAAAAAAGGACGAATATCATCTATTCCCGCCGTATGATCCGCATGCTCATGTGTAAACAATATTCCATGTAATTTTGTGACATTATGAGTAAGCATTTGCTGCCTAAAATCTGGACCACAATCAATTACATAATTATATTCTTTCCAGGAAATAAGTACGGAACTACGCAATCTTTTATCCTTAGTGTTAGAGCTTAAACATACAGGGTGCTCACTTCCAATAACTGGAATGCCTTGCGATGTGCCTGTACCCAAAAAAGTAACTTTCAAATGCAAATTGATTTAATTCAAATTTATAACATATTTGTTTACTTAGTAAAGGAATCTCACTACTTTTGTTAAAAGCAAACATAAAATCATACTATGTCCTCAGTACTTAAGAAAAAGGAGTCAGTATTTGAAAACATACCTTCAATAAAAGCCAAAACACTAAGGATTAACCTAAATCCAGATATTTACGGAACATTTGCCGAAATTGGTGCTGGACAAGAGACTGCCAGGCATTTTTTTAGGTCGGGTGGTGCTTCAGGTACAATTGCAAAAGCTATGAGTGCTTATGACAAGGATTTTAGTGATGCTATATACGGAGCAGAAGCTGATGGGCGTTACGTTTCTCAGGCACGCTTAAAAACGATGCTGGAGCATGAAATGCGTTTAATGGAAGAGCGCATTAGCAGAGACCATAATCCTGACCGATTGTTTTTCTCTTATGCCAATACGGTGGCCACAATTGATTTTTCTAAAAGATATAAGGGACATGGTTGGGTCGGAATTCGTTTTGAACTAGAACCTAATCAAAAAGAATATGATGAGATTGTACTTCATATTCGTTTTAAACAAAATGAAGCTCGCTTACAACAAGAAACTTTGGGAATTCTAGGGGTAAATCTTATTTATGGTGCCTTTTACAAGTATCATAAACCCAAAAATCTGTTGAGATATCTTTATGATCATATTGATAAAGATACTTTAGAGATTGACATGGTTAATTTTTCAGGACCAAATTTTAAAAATGTAGACAACCGGTTAATGAGCTTGCAGCTTATTAAAAATGATATGACAGATGCCGTTATGTTTGGCCCTGATGGAAATAACTTGCTTCCTGCGGCAGTATTGTACAAAAAGAACATTCTTGCGCTAAGGGGTAGTTTTAGACCCGTTACCAAGGTTAATGTTGATATGTTTCAAAAATCTCTAGATATATTTATTAGAGATCAAACGGTTGAAGAAGAAAAAACCATTGTTGTTTTTGAAATTACGCTAGCAAACTTAAAAGCTGGATCTGGGGAAATAGATGAACAAGATTTTATGGATAGGGCTGAACTATTATGTTCTTTAGGCCATTCGGTAATGATTTCTAAATTTCAGGAGTATTATAAATTAGTTGAATATTTTAATAATTATACCAAAGCTCGTATTGGATTAACCATGGGGGTTAATAATTTGGTAGATATTTTTGATGAAAAATACTATAGACATTTAAGCGGAGGGATATTGGAAGCTTTTGGTAAACTTTTCTTTAAAGACCTTCAGGTTTATTTGTATCCAATGAAAAATGCTGAAACAGGTCAGATAATGACAAGTAATAATGTTAGGGTACATCCAAGAATGAAGGAGTTGTACAAGTTTTTCAAGTATAATGGAAAAGTAATGGATATTATAGATTACGACCCAGATATTATGCACATATTCTCAAGAGATGTGTTGAAAAAAATTATCAAAGGAGAAGATGGATGGGAAGAAATGTTACCAGAGGGAATTGCAGAAATGATAAAAGAAAGAAATTTATTTGCTAAAAAGAACGAAATTGAGGTAAAAAGTAGTTCAAAAAAGTAGCTCTAAAAGAATATTCTATATAAAAAGGGTTAGTAATTACTAACCCTTTTTAATTTTATTTGTACTTGTAAGTTATTACTTTTTGAACACCAATTCCTTCTACTGGGAGAAATACTCCAATACCTCTATTAGTTTCATCTCCTCCTAACCTACGTCCCTTAATCCAATTCCCATCATACTCAATATATTCATCTACGGGACCAATACCTGCTTTACTTTTTTTATCTAAAGATTTAAAGCTAACAACGGCCTTACTACCTGTAACTGTAAATTCATTAGCTCCTGTTCTAATAATTATACCGTAAGCATCCTCTACTCTATAACTACCTCTTCTTTTGTATAATTCTGCTTTTACCAAATAATCCCCCATTTTAAATTCAGTAAAAGGTTTTTCTGAATTAAGTAAAAATGCGGTCATTTTATCTTTATTCCCCTGGTTCTCATTAATATCGTTAGATAAATAATTTACAGCACTATACATTTCAGCCAATAAGGGTTCTTCTTTAGGGTTAACCCTATCTATACCAAAGGGAGCAACACCTAAAGTGTTATAGTTTCCAATTGCATAAAACATATAGGCTACATACTCAGGTTTTGTCCACCAAGTTTCAGGAATAAATAAGGGGTCTCCTTGAGATGTATATTCATTACACCATTTTACAAAATCACCCCCGTAAATATCAGGACTCAAAAAATCTATATCTGGAGCACCCGATTTCCAAATATCTTTTACCCTAGGTAATGGACCGCCTGTAGGAAAACCACCAGGGTTTGGCCTATCTTCATACTCTAGCCACGCATTAACAAACATGGGTAAGTTATATTCATTTTTACCCGCTTTAGCAACATAGTTCATGTAGTTAGCATAATGCCAAGAGGTAAAAACCAAATCAGTCCAAATACTAGAACCAAAAACTTGCGACCAACTTCCTGACTTTTTGCTTCCCATTAACGTCCACATTTCCTTTAATTGTGGCATTAATACTTTTCTATTGTTAACTAAGTAGTTCATTAAATCATTAGGGACTTCACTATTAAACAGTTTGTTTGCAACAGTAGAACGATCTCTGGAATCATCTAACAAGCCTACTTCATTCTCTACTTGAACCATAATTACTGTTCTATGATTACTATCATTTTTTTTAATATGCTTCATTAAGGCGGCAAAAGCTTTAGCATCGGCATTTCTGGCTTCTACGCTAAATGGAGATAACACTTCAACACTACCACTCTTTTTTGTTTTACTTCTAGGAAAACGTTTATAGTCCTTTTTAACCCATAAGGGCACATAGCTAGACATTCCATTTTTCCAAGACCCAAACCACAGTGGAATTATTTTAATATTTTTTTCTCTAGCTCCTTTTAAAATTGCATCCACTACAGAAAAATCAAACTTGCCTTCTTCAGGTTCTATCATTTCCCATGAAATAGCCACTAGAGCTGTATTTACATTTAAGTCCTTCATTTGATTCCATACGGAACCATCATAATCCATATTTTTACTACTATCATTGCCGAGGCTACCATTTACCATAGTATACTTTTTTCGGGGATATGGCTCTGAAGTTGGAGACATATGCTCAATACTTCCGCTTATGGAATTAGAGAATTCTCCTCCTAAGATTAAAAAGGGCTTATCATCAACAATTAGTTGCGTTTTATTTAGCTCTTTTTTTAGATAAGGTATAGTTTGAGATAACCCTGTATAAAATGTTAATGTTAAAAAAAATATGTTTACTGAAATTGAAAAATATTTTTCAGAAGAAGTCATTGTTTATAAGGTGTTATATATGAAGTGATGAATAAAAATAACAAACTAATTTTATAATTCTATACCTTATATTATCCTTTTAATAAACAATAAAACTAGCATTATATTGGGAAGAAAACATATCACTAGCGGAAAATATTTTACGGTTAAATAATGATAAAATTAGTTTTTGTTGGACAATAATGGAGTATTCATCCAATAATCAATATTTTCGGAAACGT
Source organism: uncultured Maribacter sp. (assembly GCA_947493885.1). GTDB lineage: Bacteria > Bacteroidota > Bacteroidia > Flavobacteriales > Flavobacteriaceae > Maribacter_B. The sequence goes on along the minus strand of CANLTE010000003.1, from coordinate 213,749 downwards.
TATTAATATTATTATTATAAATAGGCTTGTTTAAATCCATAAATTGTTCATTTAATGGAAGTTTACCTTTCCTGCTAATTTGTTGAACAAAAAACTCCCGGTGCTGATAATAATTTTTTCTTTTTCTTTGATGAATAAGGTTCCCGCTATTACTATAAATATTGTGAACTTTTACATCTAAAAGCTGCGATAGTTCATTCTTTTTTCCAGAGACTTTGAGGAAAAATTCTATCATTTTTTCTAATTCTTCTTCATTTAGGTCGGGGTGTAAAAACACGGCATTTTTCTTTAAATCTAGATCAATTGGTTTTAAATTTAGTGTTTTGTTTTTATACTTAACTAAGTAGTTGTCTTTTAGATGGGCACTTAAACTTTCAGGTTGCTGATTAAATTTAACTTCAATACATTTTCTTTTAATATTAACAACAACATCCAATACTTTAAATATAGGTGGTAGCACTAATTCAAAGTTATTTTGAAAGGATATATAGTTTAAATACATTTTATCATCAACCCTTCTATATTCAGTAATTACTTTAAAAATTAACTGTTCATCAATCTCTTTACTTGTTTTAGTTTTAATAAAATCTCCTATCTGCTTTTTAGTTTTGTCATTAATATTATACATCGAATATTCCATATTATGGATTGCAAAATCTTTTTTAGATATGTATAATTTCCCTTTAGCTTTAAAGTTCTTATGACTTTTTCGAAAATGAATTACATATAATTGCTCACCGTTAACGGATATTGAATTATGTAAAAAGAAAGTATGATTGCCAACAAAATCCAACTTCATTATATCAACAAAATTGTACGACCCAATCTTATAATTTCTTATGGCATCATGAGCTCTCAGTATAATAAATTCGTTACCACCATACCCATTTATATAAGCGTTTTTAATAGTTTTTTGTCCAGTACTATAATTATAACCTTGACGTGATAAAGAATCTATTTTAAAATCATTGTTTGATCTATATTCTCTAAGCAGAACTTTTATGGTTTCAGAATCTTTTGAATTAAAACCGCCATCAAAAACTTCCAATAAAGCTTCATTTAAATTCACATACATGTCTTTATCTAGCTGATAATCCCGATAATAACCAGTTAAAGTAAATGCTGAAATAGAATAATTATTAGGAATTGCTTTTATAGCCTTTTTAACTATTTTTTTAGCATTAAGTTTTTTTTTGTCTTTAGCAATAACTATAGCCTCATTTAGAGAAATAGCTTCTTCCTTAAGTCTGATAATATTAATTTCATTTTGGGCTAATTCAGACATTTTTACTTCTAAACTTTCATATCCCAGAGATGAAATAGAAAGTACTATTTTCTTGCTCAAGTAACTCTTAGGAATTCTAAAATCCCCCTCTAAATTGGTAATTACTCCAATTGCCTTTTCTTTGAAGCGTATCGTGGCATATGGAATTGACTCTTGTGTATTAAAATCAACCAACTTCCCTGTGACGTAATTAACATCTTGGGAAAAAAGGACGAAAGAAGTGATTAAAAAAAAGAAGGTTATTCTGAAGTTTTTCATTAAATCACTTTATATTTTTTATAAATCGAATTATGAAGAAAGCAATAGGAACTAATATGAGTAAATACCAAATACTAAAATTTTTACCCTCTATTTCGGTAATTGTAACTAAACTATTAACTGAAGGATTTTCTAAAGCCTGTTTTTTTCCTCCGGGCCAGACTACTAATATTTCATCAATGGATTCAATATTGGCTAGTCCAAAGTGAGCAATAACCGAATTTTGAGACATGTGACTGGAGTTTCCTCCGTCAATTTCTCTTATTAAATGTTTATCACCAGCAGTGACTTCTACTCTTGCTCCTATTCCATTAGTATCCGATTTATTTCCTTTTAATTCAACCTTTAACCAATTACCTTCTGTATTATCATTTCTAAACAATTTAGTTACCGATGATGCGTGATAACTATAAATAGGTTTTTGGTTAACCACTAATAAATCTAAGTCTCCATCGTTATCCATATCAAAAGTAACCGAACCACGACCAATACCAGGGTCATTAATATTTTTTAAGCTAGCGACTTCAATAAAAGATGCATCATCATTTTCATAATAGAAGTTAGCCATTGGAGTACAATTAGGATTTAAGTCTCCATTGGATACATATAAATCTAAATCCAAATCATGATCAAAGTCAGCAAAATTTGCTCCCCAGCTTATAGCAAAATTGTAGGCACCTTTTTCTTTTGCGACATTAATAAAAGGGGTTCCCTCACCCTTATTATGCATTAAAAAATTAAACTTAATATTGGTTATAAAATAATCAAGAAAGCCATCAGAATCAAAGTCACCCACAGCTGCTCCCATTGCATTCATCTTTAAATCCATTTCGTGCTGCTTACTTACATCTTTAAATTCATCCCAAAAGGACTTATTCTCGTATAAAAAATTAGGAACAGCTTTGTAGCCAAAATCGTTGTTCACAATAATATCTTGATTCCCATCATTATTATAATCTGTAAATACGCCTCCAAAACCGAAGCCTTTATGCCCTAAATTGTATTCTTCATATTCATTATTAAAATATTTTCCCTCTTTATTAATAAAAAGGTAATCTTTTGATGTTTGATTAGCACTCGCAATGGTGGCATCTTTTAAAATTCCAAGTTTCCCCGTAAACTCAACAAAATAATTTCCAACATATAAATCTGGGTAGCCGTCAGCATTTACATCTCCAAAACTTGCACCTGTACTGAAAGAATTAAACTGATCTAAACCAAATTGGGAAGTAGCATCCTTAAAAGTCAAATCACCATTATTTAAAAATAAAAGGTTTTTAGCTCTAGGAATTACAGAAGTGCTATCCATAGTATTTATGGTAGTGATAAATAAATCTCTAAATCCGTCTTTATTTACATCTGCACTAACCGCAGCTTGAGTGACATAATTTTTGGTTATTTCTAAGCCAGAGTTTTGGAATATATTTTTAAATGTCCCGTCTCCATTATTTAGATACAAAACATCCTCCGCAGTTCCGCTTGTAATAAACAAATCTTCAAAACCATCGTTGTTAATATCAAAGGCGACGGCACCACCTCCAAAAGTACCTTCATAAACAATAAATTGATGATCAATTCCTGATTCCTGAGTAATGTCTGTAAATCCATTCTGAGCATAACTACCAACACTCAAAAAAAATAAAACAAGTATAAAACAACGATTCATTATTACTATTTAGAGTACCAATTTAAATTAATAACGTTTTGGGCTATTTTAGCCCCTTCATCTAAACCTACATTGTTATCTTGAGCGGTATGTATTCCTCCATAAAAACGAGAATCAGCGGTTTCTTGAGCAACCTCCTTGAAGGAATTAAAATGACGAATAACAAAATCGGTATCTCTTACTTCATCTCGTTCTCTACCTTCATGAGCTCTATCTATAATACTGAAATTTTCTCCAAACTCATTTTCCAAAACTGTTGCTGAAGATCCAGCATTAATAGCATGACCAGATGGAAAGCAAGGAAAAGGAGGGTCTGGCCAAAAAGATTCCCACTCTTTATCAATATATTGAGGAATAAAAGTATTAGGCCTTTCAGAAAAGAAGTGATATTTCCATTTCCAACAATTAATAAAAGAATCAGCTACAGCAATACTAACTTTAGCATATACTTCTGCTATTTTCATTAGCTCAGGTTTTGATTTTTCAATGGCAACGGTTGCTAAATAATATGAATGCCCTGGAGGAGTAAAAGTTACATCTGGGTCATCTCCCCACCAAATAGCAGCTTCTTTTTCTTCTTGAGTAAGTTCTAAATCTTTCTTATAAACTTCTAAAAACTCTTTATAATATGGAGACTCTGGAACTGTATCATAGGGAATCATATAGGGAGTTTCTAAATTCATATGTTCTTTTAAAAAAGTCCTGTTTTCTCCCCAATGGGGGTGTAATGGATAATGACTAAATGACTGTGCAAACAGTGGAGGTTTCCATGAACCAGGTCTGTTCGGATGCACCGCCTCTTTGTCAAAATTATAGAGATACCCCCTATGTCCTCCATCAGTTTTTGACCAATTAAAAATTGCCTCTGCCACTGATTTTCCATAAGATATTGAGCGATTAACGACCTCTCCATCTTGGTCAGAATACAAAGTTTTTATTTCGTTTTCTAAAGAGTCAATTTTCATTTTATTTTCATCTGATGTTTGAATATAGATGTTTTTGAGAATTGTAGCTTGACCAGCGTTTAATGCTAAAATCCAATTATATTCCTTTCCGTCAATTGGTTTTGGTAGATTTGATAATTCGTTTAACTGACCAGAAAGAGAATTGTGCGTATCATATCCATTCACAATAGATTCGTACATGGTTAAACCAATATAACCAAATGCTCTAGAAGCAAATGTGGGCGAATTTGAAGGCGTATATTGTGTGATAAATAAACTCATTTTTGACCATTCAATAGCCACATCTTCTTTTGAAATAATATTACTTTTTCTAGTACAACCCATGATTATTATCCACAAAAGGGCCATAGACCAAAATCTATAATTTTTAATTTTCATTCTTAATTAAGTTTATATGCTTTTAATTCATCGTTTTGAAGTCCAAGAAACAGTAAATTGTTTATCATGATACTACTACTTACTTCTCCTTTAACATTAAAACCTGATTTTATTTGATTTATATATTCAAAATTACCCTTACCATCTCCCATAAGTAAAACACCATAATTAGCATCTGATTTTCCAAGTCGTAATTTATAGTGATTGTTATTTCCGAAGAGTAAAACATCATCATTGCCATCTGAATTAACATCTATTGTTTGGATGGTGTTTATATTGGAAAACTGAGATTCTTTTGGTAAACTTGCCAGTTCATAAGAGCCATCAGGGTTGCTTAAAAAAAGTGAGGTTACATCATGATTCATTTCAAGCTTATTTGATGCTTTTAGTTGTTCGGCACTCAAAACATCTTTGATTGTTGCCTGTGAATAGCTTTCGTAAGAACTAAATTTAGACCGTAAACTACCTAATTGCCCCAATAACTCTCCTCTTGTTAAGTAGGGGTAACTTTTTCCTTGAACGTAATAACAAAATAAGGGGTCCACTGCACCATTTTTATCATAATCACCATAATACATTTCTGCTGGTTCCTTATGACTCACTTTAAATTGGGAGTTATTTCCAATATTACCTATCATAAAATCAAGCTTACCATCTTTGTTAAAATCGTTTACAGCTATAGTATTCCACCAACCTTTATATTCTTTTTTAAAGTAATCGTCGGTTTTATCTACAAGTTTTCCGTTTTCATTAATAAATATTTTTATTGGCATCCATTCTCCAACTAGTATTAAATCTTCAACCGAATCGCCATTAATATCAACCCAAGTGGCATCAGTAATCATTCCTAAATGTTTTACTTCTTTTGATATACTATTGGTTTTGTTTATGAAATTTCCTTTTCCATCATTTAACAAGAAAAAACTTTGAGGAGCTTCAGGATATCTTCCAGGAACAACTCTTCCTCCAATAAATAAATCCATATAACCATCTTGGTTTATGTCATTTGACGCTATACATCCTTTACTTCCCCTCACATTTGGGATAGTATTATTTACTTTTGCAAAGCTACCTTTTCCATCTCCATAGTATAATCTATCCTGCAGCAGTTCAGAATTCTCTTCATAGTCATGATAACCTCCACTAGCAATGTAAATATCCTGATTTCCATCTAAATTTGCATCCAGAAAAACGACATCACTATCTATAAATTCTTTATCCTTTTCAAAATCTTCTATGTGTATTTTTGAAAATTTATTCCCAGCTGTTTGGAGATATATTTTAGACGCTTGTCCTTTTTCTCCTCCAACGAACACATCTTCTCTTCCATCACTATTAACATCCTCTTTTTTTACAATTGTACCTTGATGTGAAAATTCACTTAATAATAAAGGTTGTCTTTTAAAATCGTTAATTTCTAAACTAATATTCTTGTGAGATATTGGAGATTTAATTTCATTGAAAACAGTTGCAACACTGTTTTTCTTGTACTTAATAATACTAGCTTCGGATTCTTTTAAAGTAAGCAGCTGATTTGTATTAACTTGATATAAACTTTGTTGTTTACCAGTATTCCATAAAACATGAAGAGAGTCAACCACTTTAATATTCCCTAAACCAAAATGAAGAATGTTAGATACTGTAGATAAATACCCCCTAGTAGAAATTTGTTCAACGTTCTGCTGTTTGCCATTATTGTACAAAACAACCTTAGAACCTATACCACTTGTATTTTTATCTACTCCTTCTAATTTTATTTTTAGATAACTGCTATTGGATAAAGGAGATTTATTTTCATAAATAAATGCAGGTTTATTTATGTTATTAACAATTAAATCTAAATCACCATCATTATCCAAATCAGCATAGGCAGCTCCATTACTATTGGATGCTTCGTCCATACCAAAATCTAATGTTTTATCTCTAAAGCTAATTCCTTTATTATTGATAAACATATAGTTATGAATATCAGAAGAAGGCATTTTTTTTATTATTTCAAGAACGTCCTCTCTTTTTAATCTACCCTTGGATTGGACGTAATTTTCCATATAATTAATAAAATCTAAATTGGTATAATCTCTAAAATAACCGTTGGATACAAATAAATCCTTCCAACCATCATTATTAAAATCCGCAAAAAGTGGGGCCCAACTCCAATCTGTATTAGATATTCCTGCAAATTGACCAATTTCACTGAACGTGCCATTTCCATTATTTAACTGAAGCATATTACGCATATATTGCGAATGGAAACCGCTTCTAATATTTAGATCGAATTTTTCATAGTTGTCTGGCGCTAGTAATAATTTTTGGCGTTGATTATCTTCAGGAAGCATATCCAATGTGAAAATATCTTGCCAACCATCATTATTAATGTCAACAATGTTATTTCCCATTGAAAAATGACTGATATGCCCCATGCTTTCAGCAATTTTATCAGAAAACGTACCATCTTTATTGTTAATGTATAGGTAATCTGGTATGGTATAGTCATTTGACACATAAAAATCTACCCAGCCATCATTGTTAACATCACTAATACATAAACCAAGGCCATAACTTAAAGAAGAGCCGCTAATTCCAGAATCTTCAGTAATATCTTTAAATATGCCATTATTCTGTTGATATAGGCGCAGACCCCGTAAAGAATCGGCAATTTTTAAAGTTTTAGCAGTTGTTATTTCGTTTAGAACTGGTAAAGATTTTGGATTATGATTTAGCAAAAGTGCATCTAAATCTCCATCATGATCATAATCAAAAAAATGAGCTTGGTTACTAAATGCCGCACTAGCTAGTCCGTATTTTTCACTTTCGTCCTCAAAGTATGGAATACCATTTTTGTTCCCTTGGTTTATAAATAGTTGATTTTTTCTTTTAGCTTCTGGTAGCGCTCCTGAATAACAAACATAGATATCCAGTTTGCCATCTCCGTTTACATCAACGGAAGTAACACCAGTTTTCCATGGCCCTTTTCTTCCAGAGGTATTAGATTCCTTTGTAACATCTTTAAACTTAAAATTACCTTGATTTAGGTAAAGTTTGTTTTCTTCTAAATTAGAAGTGAAATAAAGGTCTATTTTGTTATCATCATTGAAATCGCCAGCTGCTACTCCACCACCATTGTATAAATACTCATACATTAAAACATTTACATTCATGTTTTCTTGCAAGTGGTTTTCAAAATAAACATTTGTAGAATCAGGAGATAAAAGTGCAAACAACTTGACTTTCGGATTCTTTTCCTTTTCTAATTTGGCACTTTTTTCTTGGTGATTGCAACTAGAATGTAATCCTAGATAAACGAATGGAATTATCCAAAAGAGGCATTTATTCTTAATTTTCATATACATACAATGTAAAAAAATCTACCCTAAAAAAGGGTAGATTTTACTAAAAAAACTAACATAATCTCAAACTATATTAATAACCTGGATTCTGTACTAATAAAGAGTTTTTACTTATTTCATCAGATTCAATTGCTCTATAATACATTTTATCATCCCATGTTCTAGTTTCAATATCTGTATTATTAACAACTGTATAGGTATAATCATATACTGCCTTATCATGTCTGTACGGTACATGAGGTGTTGCTCCTGGCTTTAAAGTTGCAGCTGCCTGCATTACTTTTATTCCTCTTCCTAAGGTTTCCTGAGCAATCATCCAACGTCTTGCATCAAAAAATCTATGTTCTTCATATGCAAGTTCCACACGTCTCTCGTTTCTATATCTATCTCGAAGAGCATCACCAGTATCTGCAATGGCAGGCATACCAACTCTATACCTAATCTGATTTAACCAGTCCAATGCTTCCGCTTCATCTCCTGTTTCTATACATGCTTCAACATAGTTCAAAACAACTTCTGTATATCTGATAAATGGCCAAGGTACTAATTGCGCATTAGATCTGTTGTCTACCAAAGCTGCATCTGGGTCAATAAATTTTCTCACATAGTATCCGGTTCTACTGCCATTCCAATCTTCAACTGGTGATTGTCTTGTGTCAACACCAGCAATAGTTCCTCCAGAGCCATCATCATAAGAACCTGTTTGAACCTGATCTGCAGTATCAAAACTGAGTACATCATCTGGCCTAGGCTTCCAATCTGCACCATCATAAAGTACAGTACCATAAAATCTAGGATCTCTATCAGCGAAAGGGTCTGCAGCATGAGTTGCATTATTCCAATCAAATTTAGAACCATCCATCATTTCGTAATCATCAACCAACTGTTGAATAGGTGTATTTCCTGCCCAGTTATGGTACCCATTAGGACCATTATTAACACCGACATTTATCCCACCTAAAGGCCATTCATTTTCCTCAACATATAATTCCGAATGAGTACGTTCCCAAATTAAATCACTTGCAGCGTCAGTATCACCAACTGCGCTACCACCACCTAAGGCTAATGAAATATAGTTTTCCCTACCTTCCTCTGCAGTTACTGGAGACGTAAGTCCAAATTTATAACCATATGTTCCTGCTGCCTCATCTAAAACAGCTTTTGCCGCATCTTTAGCGGTTGTCCAACGCTCAGCTTGACTTCCAGTTGATATAGCTACCAAATTAATATCTGAAAAACTTCCTAATACCGAAGAGTTATTTCCAGCAGTAGCTGCATCATGCAAGTCACTTGCTGCATAAAGTAATACTCTTGCCTTCAACGCCATAGCAGCAATTCTACTTGCCCTTCCTGCTACTCTAGTTTTTCCATCTAGCATTGAAGCTGCCTGATCTAAATCGTTTACAATAAAGCCAACAGTTTCTTCAAAAGAACTCCTTGCAAGGTCGTAATCTTCATTCAAGTCATACGTTCGATCTACTAATGGAACACCACCAAAGTACCTTAACAATTGTTGATAGTAATAAGCTCTTAAAAAGTAGCTTTCTCCTAATAAAGTTTCTTTTAACACAGCATCATCAAAGGTTGCTTCAGGTAAATTTTCAATAGCAATATTCGTATCTCTTATTGCCGAATACAATTCATTCCATGTCGGAATAATTCTTGTATTGCCTAGTGAACCTGGTGCAGAAGTTCCTTCATTAAAAATATTTATTCCTCTATTAGAGTGTGTAAACATGGCCTCATCAGTTAAAACCGAAAGCCCTTCCTCTTCGAAGCCTGCATTACCTAATGAAGCATATATTCCAAACACAAAGGCCTGAGACAATGCTCCATCTGCCCATGTTATATCTGATGAAGCTCTTTCATCTTTAGGTGCTATATTTAAGTAATCATCATTACATGACACTGCCAATATAGCTGCGGAAATAATTCCTAGTAATATTCTTTTTTTCATAACTAATTAATTAAAATGTTAAGCTAATCCCCGTATTAATTACCCTTGCTAATGGATATACTCTACCATTACCTTGGTTAAGTTCTGGGTCATAAATTTTATTCTTAGCAAAAGTCACTAAGTTTAATCCACTTACATAAACCTTAAATTTTGACAAACCAAAAGGCTCAATTAAATCAGATGGAAAATTATATGATAATCTTACGTTCTTTAAACGCATATAATCCTTATCAAATAGAAAATAAGTGTTATTACCAAATGATCTATCATTAGGTCCACCACCACTGGTACTAGCATAATAAGCATCAGCTCTACTTGCTAATCTTGGGTGAGCACTACTTGGATTATCAATACTCCATCTGTTGTCATAACTATATTTTAAATAGTTACCTATATCTCCAGACTCTGTATAAATTCTTCTGGAAGCACCAGTAGCTCCTTGCAATAGCATAGAAAAATCAAAATTTTTGTAAGAGGCCTTAAAAGTTGCTCCAAAATTAAAGGTTGGCGTCTCACTTTCATCCATACGCACTTGGTCTAAATCATTTATAACGTTGTCATTATTAACATCTCTAAACTTCATATCTCCTGGACGCAAAGTAGGAGTCAATGCACTATAATCTATATTGTTAGCGTCTATTTCTGCTTGATCCAAGAAAACTCCATCCGACTCATATACAAAATGAGCTCCAATGGGCTTACCCTCTTGGTTTTGATAACCAGGTCTTCCACCAACCTCATCAAGAAAATCAATTGTATTATTTGCCAAACCACCATTAATTCCAAAATCATACTCGAAACCATCACTATTACCTCCGAAATAATGTACAGCAAATTCAAAACCTTTATTAGAAACCTCTCCCGCATTTACAGGCGGTAAACGATTTACAATACCAGAAGATTGTGGAATTGATCCTTGATTATCAATTAGAATGCTATTTCTATTATTTCTAAAATATTCAAAAACTACACTAACTTTATTTTCAAAAAGTCTTGCATCTAATCCAAGGTTTATGTTTTTAGCTCTTTCCCATGTAAAATCAGGATTTGCTAAAAGCGGTTCAGATAAAGTAGTTTGAACAGCACCACCTAAAGGATATCTTCCAAATTCATATAAATTTAAAAATGCAAAAGTAGAACTTTCGCCTCTCAGCTGAACCTCATCGTTACCCATTTCACCATAAGAACCTCTTAGCTTTAAGTCATTAATAAAACTTACATTAAACCAATCTTCGCTGGATACATTCCATCCAGCAAGAAACCCTGGAAAAAATCCATATCTAGAATTTTCTGGAAAAATAAATGAGGCATCATATCTCCAAATAAACTCAGCCAAATATTTTTCTTTATAATTATATTGAAAACGTCCATAATACCCCAATCTGTTGTTATCTATCTCAAATCCTGAGTTTTCCTTTCCATCTTCACCTCCAGCTATTAACTGATCTATTAACGGAGAAAGGTAATTTAATCTGCTGGCTTGTAAAAATTTGGAATTTCTGGTTTCCTTAGTTACACCAGCCAAAACATTAAGTGTATGATCTCCAAAGGTTCGATCATAACCTAATAGGGCTGTAAGGTTAATATCTAAATCATTTATCTGCACCTGACTTAACTGTGGTGAAGTAAATGATGACCGTTGAGCTCCAGACAATGTTGGTACACCAGTAGCAATATAATTATCCCTATCCAAAGTATATAAATCCCAAGGCGTTTCCCATAATTTACTACTTAAAAATCTTTGATCTACAGCTGATAATAAAGTTAACTTTAAACCATCTACCCAAGGATTAGTAATATCTACAGATGATGTAAACTGTAAAATGTTTGTATCTCTTCTATCATATCCAGTGGCATTGGTGGAGATAACAACAGGTTGTTGACCATTTTCAATATCTGGTCCAGGTTCTCCTGTAGGCCAAACTGCAACATCAGTAGGTTTACCACGCATAATCATTCTAAAAATGGCATCAGCACTTTCTGTTGGAAAACTTCTTTTTTCCTGACGATATGCAACCCCAATCTTAGCAGAAATGTAATCGTTAATCGTTGCTGTAGTATTAAGTCTAGCGTCATATTGTTGATATCTATTGCTCGAATTTTTATAAATACCCTCTTGATCTGTATATCCAATAGAGCCGAACATTTTTACTTTTTCACCTCCTCCAGAAATAGTAATATTATGTTTAGTTTGGTAAGCCCAATCTTTAAAAACAGCATCAAACCAATCCGTATCAGGGTATAAATAAGGATCAGCCCCATTACGATAACCTTCAACATCCTCTGGACTAAAAGGAGCATTTATTGCAGCAGCGTCAGGGTCATTTGGAGTATACGTTCCTGAAGAGGCGAGTGCAGCAGAAGCAGCAGACCATTCACTTGACGGCAAACTATAGATAGGCAACTCATTTCTTATATCTACATATTCTGAAGAACTTGCTAAATCCGGAACAAATGTAGGCTGATTTAAACCAAAATCACCATTATATGTTACCGTTGTTTTTCCTGAGTTACCTTGTTTAGTAGTAATTAGTATAGCACCATTTGCAGCTCTTGCTCCATATATGGCGGCAGATGCATCCTTTAAAACTGAGATATTTTCGATATCGTTTGGATTTATTCGCCCAATACCTCCTGCTCTATCAGGAATTCCATCAATTACATACAATGGATCACTATTTCCAAAAGTATTGTTACCTCTAATAGTAATTGTAGACTCATCATTACCTGGCTCTCCACTTTGTTGAATAATAACAACACCCGGTAAACGACCTGCCAATGAATTAGAAACACTAATTGCAGGGGAGTCTTCTAATACGGCTCCTTTTACCGCTGTAACGGCACCAGTTACTGTTGCTTTTTTCTGAGTACCATAACCTACAACAACAACTTCATCTAATAAGGCTGTATCCTCTTGCATTGTTATAGTTAATTGACTCTGATTATTAACAGCTACCTCTGTAGTTTTATATCCTAAATAGCTTACCACCAAGATTGCATCTGAAGGAGCATCTAGAGTAAAATTACCATCAAAATCGGTTGCTGTACCTGTGGTTGAGTTTTTTACAACAACACTTGCTCCAGGAACAGGAACTCCATTTTCATCCACAACGACACCTGTAATTGTCTCTTGTAAAGATGCAATCAATATATCATTAATCTTCTCGGGAGTAAGAGTTAATGGGTTTTGCTTTTCATTCTTAGCAAGCAAATTTTCTATTTTCCTCTTAAGTTCTGGGTTGTTCTTGGGAAATAGAATAATTTGATTCCTTACAAAGGAAAAATCAATTTCAGTATTACTTAACAATAAGTCCAATGCATCGTCTACAGAAACATTTTGCACCTTAACCGATGCTTTTCGATTAACATTAACAATGCTGCTATTGTAGAAAAAACTATAACTGCTTTTGTTTTCAATTTCAGTTAGAATTTTCTTCAATTTAGCATTGGAAATGTCCAATGAAATACTTTGAGCGTTTAAGTCTGACGCAAAAACTTTAATCAAAGTAAAACATGTCAATACCATGTAAATTTTCATAATCCGGAATAAAGGGATTTTTGAAAAAAAATTTGTCTTTTTTTTCATAATTTTGAGTTAGTTTAAGTTATTTACTTATTTAATTAAGCTAAATAATAGCCTAAAGGGGAAGTGTTACAGCACTTTCCCTTTTATTTTTGAACGTCTAGCGTTACATTGTTGTTTTTTAAGGTTCCTTTTATAGGTGATGATAGTTCAAATAAATCTATTGCTTGTTCAATACTTAAGTTGTCAAAAGTCCCTTTAAATTTATAATCGAGAATTTCTTCCGACTTAACTTGAAAAGTTATATCATACATTCTTTCCAGTCCTTTGATTACTTCTCTTAAAGGTGTTTCATCATAAATTAGTTTTCCGTCTTTCCATGAGACGTAATTTTCGGTATCTACTTTATCGATTATAAGCTGGTCATCATTTTTAACATAAGTAGCTCTTTGTGATGGGTAAAGAAATACAGTTTTATTGTCACTCCTTTCTACTACTTCTACTTTACCAGTAACCAATGTTGTTTCTATATTAGAATCTTCAGGATATGATTTTACATTAAAAGTTGTTCCGAGCACTTTTATATCCATGCCTTCATTTGTTTTTACAATAAACGGCATTTCTTTATTTTCTGTTACATCAAAAAAAGCTTCTCCTTTTAAAACCACCTCCCTAGTAGATCCAATAAAACTTGTTGGATATGATAATGCACTATTAGAATTTACGGTAACAATTGTTCCATCAGATAAAACAACTTCTTTCTTTTCCCCTATAGAAGTTGTTACCAAAGTCATTTTATTCTCAACAACACTTTCATTTTTAGCATTATCATTTATGATAAAACCAACAGAAACAAGCATAGCAAATAATGCAGCATACTTAAATAGCTTAACATAAATTTTTGGGTTCTTTGGTTTTTTATTAAAGTCACCTCCAATCATACTTGCTACATGTTTAGCTTTTTCTTTTTGGTATTCTTTCTGTAGTTTAGGATTTTTGAGCAAAGAATCTATGACCTCCTTTTTTTTGGAATTGTCAAGGCGCCCTTCAACTAGCTTAGATATATCCTTTTTATTCATTTTAATTAACAGTCTTTTTTATATAGACGTATAATTTAAATGTATCCCCTACTCTAAATCTGTTTTTTTAAAAAAAATCTTTAAAGCGTTTTTTTAATACTCTTAACGCTTTTGAAATGTGGTTCTCTATAGTCCTTGTGGAAATTTCTAAATCTTCAGCAATCTCTTTGTGCTTTAAACCTTCTATTCTACTTTTCACAAATACCATTCTGCACTTCTCTGGAAGTTTGCTGATTTCCATCATTATTTGAGCTTCTAGTTCTTTTTCTATAATTAAGCTAGATGGATCATCAGATAAGGCATGTAAATTTAAAAGGTTTTGTTGTTGTAACATATTAGACTCAATGGCTAATACATTTTTCTTTGCTCGTAAAAAGTCTAAGCAGCTGTTTCTGGTTATTGTATAAATGTAACCAGTAATATTGGAAACAGAGGAAAGTTTGTTTTTGTTTTTCCAGAGTTTAACAAAAACGTCTTGAATTATTTCTTCAGCATCTTCTTTTGAAGAAATATATGAATATGCAAAAATGTATAATTTCTGATAATACAAATCGTATAAAACATCAAACAGTTCTTCATTTTGAGACTGCTCAATTTTAATTGAATTAGCATTAATTGGAGATTCAAAAACCATTTTCATTTATGACAATTGTTCAATAATACGACCAAATATTGATTAATTTAAGATAATTTTAGCAGTTTTTTTTATAAAATCAAAAAAACTGCTAAAATTTATTTCAAAACAGAGCCTAAATTAAAGCCACTATAATGCCATGAAAATGCAGTTTTTACCTATTAAATTTCAGCATTCATAGGGGTTTGGACGGTAAGATATTATTCCATTATTTGATCAGCGTGGTTTTTGGTTTTAACTTTATCTATAACTTTAAAAATTTCACCTTCTTCATCTATTAAAAAAGTTTTTCTATGAATTCCATCAAATTCTCGCCCCATAAACTTCTTTGGGCCCCAAACACCAAAAATGTTTAACACAGTGTGATCTTCATCTGCTAAGAGTGGAAATGGAAAGTTATACTTATTTTTAAAATTAGATTGTCTCTTTTGCGAATCAGCACTAACTCCCAATAACGAATAACCTTTTTCTTGCAATAGCTTATAGTTATCGCGAAGGTTACATGCTTCAACAATACACCCAGGAGTATTCGCTTTAGGATAGAAAAAAACTATTAACTTTTGACCTATATAATCTGATAAATTAATAATATTACCATCTTGATCTTTTCCTGAAAATCCAGGAACTTTATCTCCCACTTTAAGTGTTTTCATAAATTAAATTTTGAACAAATTAAACAAAAATATGACTAAAGCCGAAAAGATACAATTTACCATTAACACGTTACAAGATTTATATCCAACTATACCTGTACCCTTAAGTCATAAAGACCCATATACATTATTAATAGCAGTATTGATGTCTGCTCAAAGTACAGATGTTAGGGTTAATTTAATTACGCCATTGTTATTTGAAAAAGCAGACAATCCTTATGACATGGTAAAACTATCTGTTGAAGAAATTCAAGAAATTATAAAACCTGTAGGTCTTTCTCCTATGAAGGCAAAAGGAATACATGGTTTGTCAAAAATACTGATTGAAAAATATAATGGTGTTGTACCTAGGGAAATAGAATTGCTAGAAGAGTTTCCTGGAGTTGGACATAAAACGGCCAGCGTCGTGGTTTCTCAAGCTTTTGGTATACCTGCATTTCCTGTAGATACACATATTCATAGGCTAATGTATAGATGGGGGCTTAGCAATGGAAAAAATGTTGTGCAAACTGAAAAAGATGCAAAACGATTATTTCCAAAAGAATTGTGGAATGACTTGCATCTACAAATCATATGGTATGGTAGAGACTACTCCCCAGCTAGAGGTTGGGACTTAGAAAAAGATATTATCACAAAAACTGTTGGCAGGAAATCCGTAATAGATGAATATTACAAAAACAAGAAAACCCTAAAATAGGGCTTCTACTATATTAATTTAATATGTTTACAAATTTCATGTTTTTGTGCTCTACATAATAAACAGCTTTAGAATAACTTACTAAAAACTGAATAGTTTCAGCACTAGCCTTAATACTTTTCGAAGATTTTTGGTAATCAGAGTAAATTTTTTCCATATTTATAGCATTGTTATAACAAGATAACGCAGCCAAAAAGGAAATATTGTTAGTATATATTTTTTATGTTTCTAACTTGTTAAAACAATGTTATGCTTCTCAATAATTTTTCTAAGGTTGATTAAAGCGTAACGCATTCTTCCTAATGCGGTATTAATGCTAACTCCAGTATTTTCTGAAATTTCCTTAAAACTCATGTCTTTATAAATACGCATTAATAAAACTTCTTTCTGGTCATCTGGCAATTCTTCAACCAATACTCTTAGGTCGCTACTAATTTGATCTTTAATAATTTGCTTTTCAGCATTTAACTTATCATCACCTATTACAGAAAAAATATTAAAATCATCACTGCCTTCAAACATTGGCATTCTCTTATTTTTTCTGAAGTAGTCAATAATTAAATTATGTGAAATTCGCATTACCCATGGTAAAAACTTCCCTTCTTCACTATAGTTACCTTTCTTTAATGTTTTTATTACTTTAATAAAGGTATCTTGAAAAATATCTTCTGTAACATCTCTATCTAAAACTTTGGAATAAATAAAACTAGTAATACGTTGATTATGCTTGTTTATTAAAATTTCAAGAGCTTTTTCGTCGCCGCTGATATAATCTCTTACTAATTCTGAATCTTCGATTTGTAATTCCATAGTGATACTTAATTTTTGGTTTAAGACTTAGGCCTATTGTTAATGATTAATTAAATTGTGTTTGTTAATTATGATATAAAACTATGTAAAAGGCCTCCTGCACAAAAAAGTATGTTGTAAAACCCATATTTTTTGATGTGAAACCATCATTTTATATTTTTCAATACAATAAAGCCTAGAAATTATAGTTACCCGAAGGTCACAATTGAAGTAATATTGTGGGTAAAAAGAGACCCGCTATTCTTATTCAGAATAGCGGGTCTCTACTATATAGTTGTTATAATGAATAACTTAATTCATATTTGTTTCAAACTTTATACCCTGTGCCTCGGTTATATCTAAAGATTTAGAATAGTTAAGTAAAAACTGAATTGTTTCAGGTTTTGTTTTAACTAGTTTACATTTCTCTATATTTTTTTTAGCGTAAATTTTTTCCATAATACTTCGTTGTTGTTTCAATAGTAGAACGCAGAAGCATTAAATGTAATAAAATCGTTCGACCTTTAGCAGATTAATTCGTTAAAACTATATTATTCTGGTCTACGAGCTTTCTTAAATTAATTAAGGCATAGCGCATTCTTCCAAGAGCAGTGTTAATACTAACTCCTGTGCACTCAGATATTTCTTTAAAACTCATATCTCTATACATACGCATTGAAATAACCTCTTGTTGGTCTTCAGGAAGCTCCTTAATGAGAGTTGTTAATTCTGAATCTATTTGCTTTTTTATAATTTGGCCTTCAATATTTAATTTTTCATCACTAATAAGTGCAAACAAATTCATACTATCCGCCCCTTTTAGCATAGGCATTCTCTTATTTTTTCTGAAGTGGTCAATAATAAGGTTATGTGCAATTCTCATAACCCAGGGTAAAAATTTGCCTTCTTCATTATAAGCACCTCTTTTAAGTGTTCTTATAACTTTCATAAATGTATCTTGAAAAATATCTTCGGTTACCTCGCGGTCACCAACTTTTGAATATATAAATCCAGTAAGACGTTGATTATGTTTATTCAGTAGTGTTTCTAGAGCTCTTTCATCTCCGTTAATATAATTCTTAACTAATACTGAATCATCGAGTTGTAGTTGTTTCATAGCTTTACTTTTTAAGGTTAAAATAGAGACCTTATTATACAATAAGACCTAGTGGGGTTACTATTCTAAATTTTTAAAAAGTAATTTTACGCTATAGGCTTTCCTCGTTTTGTTATGTTACAAATATATGTAAAATTAAATATGTTTTAAAAAAATGTTTAAAATGAAGATTGATTAGGCTTATGTTATACTTAAATTATGATGAAAAGAAAATTGGTATTGTATCTTTGTAAATCTATTCACTATTATGACAACACTTGCAGATATAAACCCTAAAGAAAATATTATCATTAAGGGTGCTCAACTTCATAATTTAAAAAATATTGATGTAGTAATACCTCGCAACAAATTAGTTGTAATTACTGGATTATCAGGATCAGGAAAGTCCAGTTTAGCTTTTGATACATTGTATGCAGAGGGACAACGAAGATATGTTGAAAGTCTTTCTTCTTATGCCAGACAATTTTTAGGAAAATTAAATAAACCCAAAGTAGATTATATAAAAGGAATTGCTCCAGCCATTGCTATTGAGCAAAAAGTGAACTCTACAAATCCAAGATCTACGGTTGGCACAACAACAGAAATATATGACTATATTAAGTTATTGTACGCCCGTATTGGAAAAACCATTTCTCCAGTTTCGGGTGAGGAAGTTAAAAAGCATACTGTTTCTGATGTTATTAGTCATGTTAAAACATTTGAGGAGAATACTAAACTGTTGCTCTTAGCCCCAATAGTAATCCGTGAAGATAGAGATTCCATAAAATCCTTAGAACTACTATCTAAACAAGGGTATGCTAGAATTAAATATCAGGGAGAAGTATTACGAATTGATGCTGTACCGAAAACTATTGGTAAAAAGTTTCATTTAGTAGTAGATCGAATCATAACAAAGAATGATGAAGATTTTTACAATAGGCTAGCTAATGCCGTTGACACTGCTTTTTTTGAAGGCAAAGGTGAATGTATTATAGAAAAACTAGAAGACAATTCTGAAACGCATTTTAGCAATAATTTTGAGTTGGATGGTATTCAGTTTTTAGAGCCTAATGTGCATTTGTTTAGCTTCAATAATCCGTATGGAGCCTGTCCAAAATGTGAGGGCTATGGAGATGTTATTGGAATTGATGAAGATTTGGTAATTCCAAATACAGGGTTATCGATTTATGAAAATGCAATTTTCCCTTGGCGAGGTGAAAGCATGGGCTGGTATAAAGATGAGCTTGTTAATTCTGCTTATAAATTTGATTTCCCAATACATAAACCTTGGTATGAGTTAACCGAAGAACAAAAAAGTCTTGTTTGGGACGGTAATAATCACTTTCTGGGATTAAATGGATTTTTTGCTATGCTCGAGGAAAAAAGTTATAAAATTCAAAATAGGGTTATGCTCTCCAGATATCGTGGCAAAACAAAATGCCATGATTGTAACGGTAAGCGCTTGCGTAAAGAAACGAATAATGTTAAGGTAAACGGAAAATCTATTTCTGAATTAGTAGGTTTATCCATTGAAGATATATCCTTATTTTTTAATAACCTCACCCTAAGCAAACACGATTCTCAAATAGCAAAACGCTTACTCAAAGAAATAAATACTCGTCTTGAATTCTTAGACAAAGTCGGACTTAATTATTTAACATTAAATAGAAAATCTAATACTCTTTCAGGAGGAGAAAGTCAGCGAATTAATTTAGCCACTTCATTGGGTAGCAGTTTAGTTGGCTCTATGTATATTCTTGATGAGCCAAGTATAGGACTTCATCCTAAGGATACAGAAAACTTAATACAAGTATTACAATCCTTAAGAGATTTAGGTAATACCGTAATTGTTGTTGAACATGATGAAGATATTATGAAAGCGGCAGATGAAGTTATTGACATAGGCCCCGAAGCGGGAACTTTTGGTGGAGAAGTTGTTGCTCATGGTTCTCTAAAAGAGATTTTAAACTCTACTTCTTTAACTGCTCAGTATTTAAATGGAAGTAAGGCTATTGAGTTGCCCAAAAAAAGAAGACCTATCAAAAATACCATTGATATTAAAGGGGCTCGTGAAAATAATTTAAAAAATATTGATGTTACTTTTCCCTTAAATATGCTCACCGTTGTCACTGGAGTATCTGGCAGCGGTAAAAGTACTTTGGTTAAAAAATTGCTATATCCTATTGTTCTAAAAGAAGTTGGTGGTTATGGAGAAAAAGCTGGGCAATTTACCTCAGTAGAAGGAAAATACCAATCTATAAAGCATATTGAATTTGTTAATCAAAATCCAATTGGTAGATCTTCGCGTTCTAATCCTGTTACATATATTAAAGCATATGATGATATTAGAGCCTTATTCGCTTCACAAAAACTTAGCAAAATAAGAGCATATCAAGCAAAACATTTTTCTTTTAACGTGGACGGAGGTCGCTGTGAAAAATGTAAGGGCGAAGGTGAAATCACAGTGGAAATGCAATTTATGGCAGATGTTCATCTCGAGTGTGATACTTGCCATGGAAAACGCTTTAAAAAAGAGGTTTTAGAGGTTAAATTTGCTGATGCTAGTATTGATGATGTTTTAAATATGACCATTGATAATGCAATTTCATTTTTTGAAACTAACGCGCAAACTAAAATCACAAATAAATTAAAGCCTCTACAGGATGTCGGCTTGGGTTATGTAACATTAGGGCAATCATCTTCTACTTTATCAGGAGGTGAAGCACAACGTATAAAACTTGCATCGTTTTTGGTAAAAGGGAATACAAAAGATAAAGCTTTGTTCATTTTTGATGAACCTACCACTGGACTTCATTTTCATGATATCAATAAATTACTTGCTTCCTTTTATGCTTTATTAGAAAGAGGGCATTCCATTGTTGTCATTGAGCACAATATAGAATTAATTAAATGTGCAGACTATATTATAGATTTAGGACTAGAAGGTGGTGATAAAGGAGGGCAATTAATTGCGCAAGGAACACCAGAGGAAATAATAAAAAACAATCAATCTTTTACTGCAAATTATCTCAGAGAAAAATTATAGAGAATTATTGCCTTGATAATCAGAATGATATATAAGTTTTAATTTTTTTGGCACGCTGTTTGGTATATACTTACCGAATGTAAATAGTTGCATTTAAAATTTAAAACCTTATATCATGAAAAAATTAGTACTCCTTATTACGGCGTTTGTTATTGGTACTTCCAGTATCATAGCCAGTACAATAGATGATAAGGTTGCAACTCGCAATGCTTATCGATACAACAACTCTTTTATTTTTGTTGAAAATGGCATTACATTCTCAGTTTATCCTGATGGTGAATTCGATTTCTACATCGCAAATAGAATTGGACAGTGTAACACAGGTGTTACGTTTAACTCTGGATTTGATTATAGTCCATTTGCTCAATATGATGACTACGGAGCTGTTGTTCAAGTAGAAAATGTTCCTGTATTTTATGATAATTATGGTCGCGTTTCTGAAATAGGTGATGTATTTATTTCTTATAGAAATGGAAGAGTTAACCGCTTAGGTGGTATGTATGTATATTACAATCGTAATGGTTTTTACGATTACCATACTGGATATATAAATCATTACAACAGAAGATATATTTATAGACCTTTTCACAGGTTCTTTTTAAGACCTGCTATAGAATTTAGTTTAGTATTTAATCGTCCATACAGAAGGTTTTATAGTCCTGTAAGATATACTTACTATAATCCTTATAGATATAACCACAGAAGGTCTTATGCAAAAATTGGTCATACGTACAAGCATAATAAAGTTAGAAAGGATAGAGCTAAGGTATATAGAAATGACCGTAGAGTAAGTGTAAGAGACAATTACAGAAGAAATAACGGTATTACAAGAGCTACCGATTCTAGATCAAGTAGAAGTTATAAAAACAATGGTAGAAACAACCGTGTTGAAAATAGGTCTACCACGTATAGAAAAAATAATAAAAATGTGGTTAGAAATAACCGCACGGTAAGAAACAATACTGGTAATACTGTTACTAAAAGAGAAGTGACCAGAACACCACGTAGCACTACCATAAAAAGAACAAAAACATACAGAGAGCCAGTTTCTAGAAACAATAACAGAAATGTTACCAGAACAACCAGAACGGTAAAAAAAGAAGTTTCAAGAAGACCAGTTCAACGTAGAGAAGTAACAAAAAGAACTGTGCAAAGAACAAATAAAAGTGTAACCCCTAGAAGAAGTAACGTTCAACGTTCATCTTCTGGAAACGCATCAACTAGAAATAGAAGCGCAGTAACACAAAGAAGAGGTAATACAATGAAGTCTTCAAATAGAGTTGTTTCAAGAGGAAATTCTAGAGCCACAACTAGAAGTAGCAGAAGGCAATAAAAATAGTTTTTAGGTTGGTTAGTTGTTTAGCCCCATGGTAGTGGTTTGCCATGGGGTTACTATTTTTGTTAAACAATTATAACTCAAAACTAAAGCTTTAAAACAAGGTTTATTAAACACTGGATAACAATACATTACAAATATTAATTAACATATATTAAAACAACTATTTTAAACCAATTATTCTTTACTACACGCTTTGAACTTTATAATTTCCAGGTACAAAATTAAAACTTTTCATGAGTCTATTCCAGGTATTGGCTTGTGTTATAATTAGTGTTAAATAACATATTTCATGCTTACTAAAAAAATCAAGTAAACTGTTATAGACATTCTTTTTAATTGAACCATTTTTTAATTGCGTTAATTCTTCAGCATAATCCAAAACAACAATTTCTACATCACTAAAATAATGTGTTTCTCGCCAAACACATAACGAGGATAGCCGCAGCTCCGTTTCTTTTAAATGCTTTAACTCTTTATGATGCATATCTACACAATATGCGCAGCCATTAACTTGTGAAACTCTTAATTTTATAAGCGTATTTAATTTTTTACTGATTCCTGAATTTTCAATAAAAGACTCAATATCACGCAACTTTTCAAGCATTCCCTGTGGAATATCGGTAAATTTAATTTGTTCCATAATTCTTTTTTATTTGAAACAAATGTACGTTCTGGATACCCCTTATTTCATTAGGAAATCTTAAGAAATCACTAATCCTGTTTTCGAAGCTCACTTAAATATTCAGGAGAAATGCCTAAGTATGAGGCAATCATATATTGAGGTACTCTATTAGCAAAATCTGGTATTTGCCTTATTAAATTTGAATATCTTTCTCTACTTGATTTTTTCATGAAAACTTCATCTTTTCTCTGAATAGAAATCAACATGTTTTCGGTAATCTTTCTAAAAGCTCTTTCCAGTTTAGGCACCAATCTATACAATTTTTCTAATTCTTCCCTGGTAATGCTTAGTACAACAGTATTTTCCAAAGCCTGAATCATCTTTTCCGAAGGTATTTCTTTTACAAAACTATCCAAATTGGTTATCCACCAATTTTCTACGCCAAATAAAACAGTTTTTTCAACGCCATTGGCATCTATATAAAACAATCTTACAAGACCTTCAATAATAAAATATCTGCGTTTACATATGGCATTTTGTGGAAGTAAAAACTCCTTTTTTTTGAAATTTTCTACAATAAGATGATTGAAAATTATATCTATTTCTTGTTCCGTGAATTGAACATATTTGTTTAAATAGGTTTTTAATTGAGTTTTCATAAACACAAAAACCATATTCATCATATGGCTTCTTTTAAAATTATAAGCCCATTATTTAGAACTGAAATGTTATACCCACACCAGAATTTGATGGTTTTATCTGGAAATTTGATGTAGTTTCTACGCCATCATTATAACTTTTTAATGCTTTTTTCTTTTTATGATGAGAAATTATTGAAAAAGTTATCGCCGCAGCTAGCGAACCAAAAATGCCTGTTCGCGTTATATTATCGTTCCCTACAGTATTATCTGTAATTTCCCAGATTCCGAAAACAACTTCACTTCCAATAGCAGCCCATGAAAGTTTATTAAAAGTTTTTGAGGATTTCCAATAGTTATCAGAAATAGGATTTTGTGATAAAAGAGAATGTAATTGGCTTTCACTTATTCTATTTTCACCTGAGTAATATTTATAATTACTAAAGGCAGAGTTCATTGTTAATTCTTGAGCTTCAATACTTAACGTAGAAATAAAAAAAAGGATTAGTAAACTTAAAATAAAACTGTTTTTCATAATTGGGACTAGTTGGTTGGTTATTGTTTGTTTTATCTAAGGATGAAAGTAATCTTATAATCGACGTATAACATCCATCACTTAAAGATAAAAATATAGGAATAAAAAAAACGGAATTACTTTTCCATTTATCAACAACTATTTAACAACAAAAAAACTCACTAATTTCGTTTAATTTTCGTACCTGCACTTTTGATAACTGCGTTTATATCAGGCGATATCTGAAATTTATGTATAGCAATTAAATATAGCAACGTTACCATCAAACTTTTTATAGCAATATTTACTAAAGGGTGAGCGTCTAATTCAACATAAAAAAATACAGAACACACAAACAACAAGGCCATAACTTTTACAGTTGCTTTTGTAAAAGGAAAAATACCAAACTTAAGCTTTACATAAAGTAACTTTAACGTATTGTAAATAAAAAAAGCAGAAAAACTTGCTATTGCAGCACCTTTTATGCCATAAATAGGAATAAGCCATAAATTAAACAGTATGGTAATTACAGCTAAAAATACTCCAAGCATCAAAATTATTTTATAGTAATTAGAGTTGTACAGAATAGCATTGTTGTTTCCCAGCACCGCATCATAAACCTTTGCTAAACCAATCCAAAAAACAATTAAAAACCCATTACTATACGGTTTTGGTAACAGCTTATATAAATCGTGTAAATTCAAAATAATTAGTAAAAAAATAAGCCCCGCAATTATAAACAAGTTTAATGATGTTTTTTGATAAATGCTTTTTAAAGCCTTGGAGTCTTGATTATTTAAAATTTTAGCGGTTAATGGGTAAGTAATTTGATGCATAGAACGTGCAGGAACAGCAATAACAGCAGCAATAAACCCCGCAACACTATAATAAGCGACATTCTTAATCTCCACAAATTGATTTAGCATAACCTTATCTACCTCTAGTAAAATTATTGCAGTAGAGCCGCCAAGAATAATCAGCGCGCTATATGTTAATATTTGCTTGGTGTTGTCTGGAAACTCAAAAACCAATTTTGGTTTTTTAACCCAATAAGCATATATTTTCATAATAATCACACGTAGCATATACACAATCACCATTCCTTTAAAAAATTGACTTAAATCAATAGCATTAAAGTGTAATAATAACAAAAGTGCGGTAGCTCCCACCCTACTAAAAACTTCTTTCATAAAGTTTCCGAAGACAGTTTTCATATTAACCCTAGCCCATCCATAAAGAATCTCAAAATAAGCCATGGACATTCCTATTAAAAAAATGTACCATATATAACTTTCTACAATTGGATTTTCCTTTGACAAAAAGGAACCTATTTCTTCATAAAAAAAGTAAATACATAGTGCTCCAGGAATAATTACAACCAATGGCAAAAGTAGCATCAGGGTTAAAAAACCATTTGCAACCTTTTGGCTGCTATAACCACTATAAAACTTTACTATAGTATTAGGCACACCAAAAGCAAGTACGGGCATTAAAATAGACGCTATAGAAAGTATTACTGCCACCAAACCATAGTTGTCCTCAGACAGAAAATTGGTGTACAAAAAAAGTACATTTACTGCTCCTACTGCAAAGCCTAAATATGTAATTACAGTATTTTTAAATGATTGTTTAAATACAATTCCCATTAGAGGTTTTTAACCAATTTACGAGTTAATTCACGTCTGCTGTATGCCGTTAAGTTTTCCGGTTTGTTTTGTAACTCACCTAATTTAAAAGCTTCAAACCATTTTAAAAGTACTGTTTTTAATTCAGCTTTTTGATCATACGTGAATGTAACTCCTGATTTAGTTGAGCTAATAATAGCGTCTACATCCCAATTTTTAGGTCCTAAACCTAATATTGGTCTGTTTGCTGCCATATACTCAAACAATTTACCAGGAATTATGCCTTTAGTTTCCTCAGAATTAATTTCTACAAGAAGCAGCGCTTGAGACTTTTGCTGCTGTTTTATGGCATTTTTGTGGGTCTGATACCCTAAAACATCTGTCCATTTCTCTAACCCATATTTGTATACAGTTTCGAGAACATCTTTACTAACCACTCCTATTAATTGAAGCTTAAAAGAATTTCTAAAATCCTCATTCTCATCAACAAGCTCCATTAACACCTGCCATAAATTATGAGGATTACGTCCTGTAAGCAAAGAACCAATATGAGAAAGTGTAAACTTTTGATCTAGAGTAATATCACTTTTAAAATCCGTATCATACCCATTGGTAATTAATACCACTGGTTTATTAGTTAAAGATTCAAATTCTATTTTGGTACTCGGACTAGTTACAATAATGGTATCTGCATTAGTTAAAACACTTTTTTCTAACTTTTTATGCTTAATGGCGGCCCATTGGGTTAATTTTAATTTTTTATGGTAACCAATTGTTGTCCATGGGTCTCTAAAATCTGTAATCCATTTTATTTGTAGTTGCATTTTTAGATGCAGACCTATTAAATGAACGCTGTGAGGTGGTCCCGTTGTAATTACGGTGTCTATTTGTTCTTGACTAATAATTTTAGTAAGGCGATTAACAGATGGCTTTATCCAGAATTTACGAGCGTCTGGAATAAATAAATTTCCTCTAATCCACAAAAAAAGTTTTTCTAATGTAGATTGCTTTTTGGCTTGGATTATACCAGAACTAATTCGTTTTGTTTTTTTAGAAGAAAAAACACTTGCAGCCTTATAGGGTTCAAAAATAGGATGCCTATAAATTTTTAGGTCTAAGGGAATTTCACCAATCAAAGTTTCATCTTGAATTGGATAATGCGGATTTTCAGGAATGTACAATACAGGTTCAACATTAAAATCCCTTAAATATTTTATAAATTTCAACCACCGCTGCACTCCTGGTCCACCTGCTGGAGGCCAATAATAAGCAATGATGAGTACTTTTTTCATTCTTTTTCTTCTCCCTGTTTAGAACGCCAAAATGTAAAACCTATTCCAATTAAAATTAAAACTCCTAAAGAAATTGAACTTGCTAAGGCTATTGAACTACCTTCTTTAACAATGTTTGGTTCAAATTTAAAAACTATTGAATGCTTTCCTGCTGGAACTTTTAACCCTCTTAGCGTATAGTTTACCTTAAAATGATCAACTGGTTTTCCATCTATATAGGCATTCCAACCATTTTCATAATACATTTCGGAAAAAACTGCTACCCCAGAATGACTATTATTAGAACGATATGTTAAATGATTTGGACTATACTTGGTAAGTGTTATTGTAGCTAAAGAATCTACTTGAAAATCTAATAGGTTTAACGAGGTAAACCTTGATGTATTTACTACAGCTTCACTTTTAGTATCTAAATTTTCAAGCCCTTGAATTTCTTCGTCAGCATTGGTTACAGGCTTTATTTTTTTGATGAACCAGGCATTTCCGTTTGCTTCTGGATTTACCGCAGGGTAACTTTTTCCTTCTTCATCTTGTTGCAACACGTATTTTACATTCAACATGTTTAAAACATTTACATGTCCTTTATAAATATGAAAATCAAAAAGATCTTGTATCGCTGCAGGTTTTGCCGCATGATAACCTCCTATAGATTTGTGGTAATAAGATGTTCTAGCACCATTTAAACCCTCTGAAGGGTCATATACTCTATATATACTTTGATCTTCTTTTAATTGTTTATCTACGGTTGTTTCAGGAAAAGGTTCTGCCATTCTTCTTTTGGCTACAAAATCATCCTTATTCACGTATCTTAAATTTACTCCAACCAAATCAAATACTATAAGAGCTCCCAGTATTATTAATAAGAGGTTTTCCTTTATTTTTTCTTTAATAAAAAACCATAACGCTACTACTGATAACAAAACAAAAATAAGAGAACGCAATAAATCGCTAGTATAAACTTGTTTTCTATCTAGCTCAATTAACGTCATTAATTCTTTTCCATAGTTTTGCTCCAAGTAGCCGTCACTAGCTCCTGAAAAACTAAACATTCCTTTAACCAAAAATAACAACACACCTAAACCAACAACTATTATTGCTGAAAGTTTTAATGCCTTAATTTTTTCCGAACGTTCAATAGATTTCGAAAAAAGAGCTACTAAAGCTAAAATAGCAACAACTGGAGTACATATTTCAAGAATTACTTGAATAGAAGATACCGCCCTAAACTTATCATACAGTGGAAAATAATCTATCATGAAGTCGGTCAATACACTAAAATTTTTACCCCATGAAAGTAGTAATGACATTATAACTCCACCTAGCAACCACCACTTAGCTTTATTTCTTGAAATAAAAAGTCCTAAAACAAACAGAAAAAATATTACTGCACCAATATATGCTGGTCCAGCTGTACCTGGTTGATCTCCCCAATATAAGGGTAGTCCAGATGAGAAATTTAAAGCTTGTTTTCTTGATATTCCTTGGTCTATTAAAAAATCGTATGTTTTAGAATCCGCTTCTAAATCTTCTCCATTAGAACCTCCAAATAATCGTGGTACGAAAATATTCAGTGATTCTACTATACCGTAGCTGTATTGGGTAATATACTCTTTACTAAGTCCTCCTGTACTTTCTTTTAATGAACCATCAGGATTGACAGTTAATTCAGATTTTCCTCTAGTACTCCAATCAGCATACTCTTTTGTTGACATTAAATTGGTAGCATTTGAAGCAATCCCAATCACAACAGCAATAATTAAAACACCAACAGACGTAAAAAAATGTTTTAATTGTTTTTGCTTAACTGCATTCACTAAATACACAATTCCAAGAATTAGAATCAGCAACATACAATAATATGTCATTTGAAAATGATTTGCCCCCACCTCTAATGCCATTGCTACAGCTGTTAGCACAAAGCCCCAGATATATTTTTTTCGAAACACCAGTATTATTCCTCCTAAAAGCATTGGCAAATAACCTATTGCATGTGCTTTTGCATTATGCCCTACACCAAGAATAATTATCATATAGGTAGAAAAACCAAAAGCTAATGCCCCTAGAGCTGCCAACCTGTTATCTACTTTTAAGCAACATAATAAAATGTAAAATCCAAGAAAATAAATAAACATATAATCTGCAGGTCTCGGTAAAAATCTAATAACTCGGTCCAGTTTTTTGACATAATTATGAGGATAATACGCCCCTAACTGATACGTTGGCATACCACCAAATGCACTATTGGTCCAATACGGCTCTTCGCCTTGCTTTTTTCTAAAATCGTTTTGTTCTTTGGCCATACCTGTATACTGAACAATATCAGATTGTTGAATGACCTTACCTTGAAGTACAGGGTTAAAATATAAAAGTGCCGTAATTACAAAAAGAACAAGTACAAAAAAATGTTTAAGAAATGCGTTTAAGCCAGTTTTCATATAGAATAATAGTAGTTGGTTTTGTAAATATAATTACTCTACCTCTTCAAAATCGATATACTCACCAACTTTTTTTGACGAAGAACCTTTCTTAGTTGTGTTTTTATCTATAATAACATCCCCTACTTTTTCCTCGCTTTTAGAATTTGTTTCTGAAAAATCATTAAAAGCTCCTCTAAAATGTGCTTCTGTTTTTTTAGCAGCGTAGTTTAATATTTTAGGGGCAAACAAGCGTACTACTATTTTAAGCAAATAATAAATTAAGAGAATTATTAAAATCGTTTTAAAAAATGCCATTTTATTTTATTAAAGTATATCAAAAGTACAATTCTACCGTTGTATTAGCAGAGCAAAAATCTTAAAATATTAATAAAATCCTAGTTAAAGGTAACTTTTTAAAGATGAATAAACTCAATCTTATAACCACTTTTGCTATTGCTATAGCCCCTTTTTTTACTTTTTCGCAATATACAGATGTTATTAACTCTAACAGACCCGGACAATCTGCAAGTGCATATGCCGTGGGAAAAAACGTTATTCAAGTAGAAGGTGGAATTATATATGAACAACAAGATCACGCACTATTAAATACTAAATCAAACATTCTTGGAAGCGATATATCACTCCGATACGGTTTATTATTTGAACGTCTTGAAATTAACTGGGAAGGCACATATCAAAACCAAAACATTACACATCAGGAAACGAATGTTAAAAGCTCAAAAACCAATTTTTATAGAAATAGGTTAGGGTTAAAATTTTTGGTTTATGATCCATTTAAAAATCCTGAAAATAACAAACCAAACTTATATAGTTGGAAAGCTAATCATAGATTTCAATGGAAAAATTTATTACCAGCCGTTTCTATTTACGGAGGTGCCAACTTTATAATTGGTGACAATCCGTTTTATGTTGGAGACCCTACAATTTCACCTAGAGTTATGGTAGCTACCCAGAGTAGATTAACGCCAAGAACCGTTTTAATAATGAACTGTGCTTATGATCGTCTTGGAACAGATTTCCCTGAAATGAGTTACATTGTTTCGTTTACTAGAGCTTTTAGAAATCCTAAGTGGAGTTTTTTCATAGAAAATCAAGGCATTAAAAGTGATCGTTATTCAGATAACTTATTTCGAGGTGGTTTTGCCTATTTATTTAATGAAACCTTACAAGCGGATTTTAATATAGGAACGGGTATTAAAGATACTCCATCTAGATTGTTTATTGGACTTGGAGGCTCTTACAGATTTGATATGCATAAGGATAAGGTAATTTCTATTGAAGAGCAAAAAGCAAACGAAAATGGTGGAGAAATTAAAAAAGGCGCCATGAAAAAGAAAAAAAAGAAGGAAAAAAGAGCTACTAAAAAGGGATCTGGCGCTGAAGATATTGATTTAAGCCCGAGCAAAAAACAACTGAGAAAACAGCGTAAAAAAGAAAAAAAGAAACAAAAAGAAGAAGACAATGGAGTAATAGATTTTTAACTAATCTTATTAATATCTTCATATATAGCTATAATTCAAGCTATATTTGCATTGTATAAAAGAAGCTTATTTGCTTCTTTTTTAGTTCTTGTTTATGGCTTTTAGAAAATTACATCCCGCACTTAAAGAAATTATAACTCTTTTAAATATTGAAACTCCTACCCCTTTTCAACAAATAGGAATAAAGAAAATTAAAAGTGGTGCTAATGTATACGGCATAGCACCAAAAGATAGTGGAAAAACCACCTCATTAATAATATCTATATTACAAAAACTACAGTGTGCCCCAGAAGGTAATGCTCCTAGAGCTGTTATTATTGTTGAAAACAAAGAAAAAGCTATAGCCTTACACACCAAGTTCGTTGAATTCACAAGATA
Source organism: uncultured Maribacter sp. (assembly GCA_947493885.1). Lineage (GTDB taxonomy): Bacteria > Bacteroidota > Bacteroidia > Flavobacteriales > Flavobacteriaceae > Maribacter_B. The sequence goes on along the minus strand of CANLTE010000003.1, from coordinate 182,049 downwards.
TATGGGAATCCGAGTTTATATGGGTTATGAAAAATTGCATATTGATGTTCAAAAATCCGAAATCTTTATGGGTGTTGATGTTTTAATTACTACTCCTAAAAATATTTATCAACTATTTTTATCAAATGGAGTAAGTTTATCGCAACTTAAAATTTTTGCCATTAGTGAGGCTGATTTTTTAATTCAAAGAGGGGATTTAATGGCCATTACATCTTTATCTGAGAGTATTAAAAAATGTCAATACGTAGTATTCGCTGAAAAAATGAGCCCTAAATTAGAACGTTTGCAAGATTATTTTATGATAAACTCCGCAAAAGTTATCGTGTAAAAAATAGTGTTTTACAGCCTTAGTAATAATGCGTAATATTGATATACCCTAATAATAGTTTATGATTGTTTTAAAAGAAGCTAAAAACAAAGCAGAATTAAAAAAGTTTGTAAAATTTCCTTTTTCGCTTTATAAAGATTCTAAATATTGGGTACCCCCTATTGTTAATGATGAATTAGAAACTTTTAATACAGAAAAAAACCCTGTATTTAAAGATGCGCAAGCACAATTTTTTCTAGCATATAAAAACAATAAAATTGTTGGTCGAATAGCAGCAATTATTAACTGGATTGAAGTAAATCAACAAAAAGTAAAGAAAATGCGTTTTGGTTGGTTTGATTTTGTTGATGACCCTGAAGTTTCTAAAGCGTTACTTGAAAAAGTTGAAGCTATTGGAAAAGAAAATAACCTTGACTACATGGAAGGACCTGTTGGTTTTTCTAATTTAGATAAAGTTGGCGTACTGGTTGATGGCTTTGATATAATAGGTAGTATGATTACTTGGTACAATCATCCGTATTATAAAAATCACTACACAGCATTAGGCTTTGTAACGGAAAAAGAATATCTAGAAAACAGGTTTTTGTTCTCAAATACAAAACCAGAATCTTTTGAAAAAGCAAATAGACTTATTAAAAAAAGATATAATTTAAAAGCAATTAATTTTACCAAAACTAAAGAGGTAATGCCTTTAGCGAACAAAATGTTTGATTTATTTAATGAAACCTACGCTTCGTTGGCGTCTTTTGTTCCCATAACAGATATCCAAAAAGAATACTTCAAAAAAAAGTATATCAGTTTCATTAATCCTGAGTATATAAAGTTTATTGTAGACGAAAATGAAAATTTGGTTGCATTCAGTATTGTTATGCCTTCATTTTCTGAGGCATTACAAAAGGCAAACGGAAAGTTGTTTCCATTTGGGTTGTTTCATCTCTTAAAGGCTAAAAAGAATAGTAAGGACGTTCTATTTTATTTAATAGGCATACACCCTGAATATCAAAATAAAGGACTAACCGCCATTATATTTAGCGAGTACTATAAAACGTTTACAAAAAAGGGCATTCAAAATTGTATACGAACACCTGAACTGTCTGACAATATTGCCATTAGACAAATGTGGAAGCATTTTAACCCAGAAGTGTTTAAAAGAAGAAGAACTTATCGTAAAAATTTATCTTAAATAAAAAACCTCAAATACTTAACAAATATTTGAGGTTTTTTAGTGGATACAATCAATTGTGGGTTATTCTCCCATAGCCGCAGCTACAGCTGCAGATAATCTTTTATAAGTTCCATTAGAAAGTCTATCTCTAATTGCAGAAAACGCTTCCAATGTTTCGTTTACATCATCTAAGGTATGTGTCGCGGTAGGAATTAATCTTAAAAGAATTAATCCTTTAGGAATCACCGGATAAACAACTATAGAGCAAAAAATTCCAAAATTTTCTCGTAAATCTTTAACCAAGGCCATCGCTTCTGGAATACTACCATTTAAATATACTGGAGTTACACAACTAGACGTTGTTCCAATATCAAAACCTCTTTCTTTTAAACCAGATTGTAAGGCATTAACATTTTCCCAAAGTTTGGCTTTAAGTTCAGGCTGTGTGCGCATCATATCCAAGCGTTTTAACGCTCCTTTTACATAAACCATGGGTAATGATTTTGCAAACATTTGAGAACGTAAATTGTATTTCAGATAGTCAATAATTTCTTGATCTGCTGACACAAAAGCACCTATACTCGCCATAGACTTAGCAAAAGTAGCTAAATACACATCTATATCGTCTTGAACGTCTTGTTCTTCTCCTGCTCCTGCTCCTGTTTTTCCAAGAGTTCCAAAACCATGTGCATCGTCTACCAATAACCTAAAGTTGAACTTTTTCTTTAACGCTACTATTTCCTTTAAAATCCCTTGCTCTCCACGCATTCCAAAAACCCCTTCTGAAATTACTAGAATACCGCCTCCTGTTTGTTCAGCTAACTTGGTAGCTCTCTCTAGGTTTTTTTCAAGACTTTCAGGGTTATTATGTGTAAAAGTAAAACGTTTACCCATATGCAAACGAACACCATCTATAATACATGCATGACAATCAACGTCATAAACTATAATATCATCTTTGGTAACCAAAGCGTCTATTACAGACATAAACCCTTGATAACCAAAATTTAAAAGATAAGCCGCCTCCTTTTGAGAAAAAGCAGCCAACTCATTTTCTAATTGTTCATGGTATTCGGTATGACCACTCATCATTCTTGCTCCCATTGGATAAGCCGCTCCATGCTCTAACGCAGCTTCACCATCTACCTTTTTTATTTCAGGAAGATTTGCAAGTCCTAAATAATCATTTATACTCCAAGTAATTACATCTTTTCCTTGGAATTTCATTCTATTTGAAATAGGTCCTTCTAATTTTGGAAAAACAAAATAACCTTCTGCTTGTGAAGCCCATTTTCCCAAAGGCCCTTTGTTTGCTATAATTCTCTCAAATAAGTCTTTCATGCGAATCGTTGGTTCTAAATGCAAAAATAGAGATTTTTAACTAGGATTCATAAATAAATTAAAGCCAAAAAAAGCAGCAACAAATCATGTTACTGCTTAACTCTTATTACATAAATGTGTTACTGCTATTTAATAAACTGTATTTCCTGATTTTCTTCCACAACTTCAGTTTTAAGAAAACCTTGGTCTTCCATCCATTTATCACAATATACTTTACTCATATAGCGTGACCCATGGTCAGGATAAATAACAACCACATTGCTATTTTTAGTAAACTTGCCTAAATCGTTTAATTGTTTTAGGGCTTGAGTGGCTGCGCCACTTGTATACCCAACAAATAAACCTTCGGTTTTGGCAATTTCCCTTGCAGTATGTGCGCTGTCCTCATCAGTTACTTTTATAAACTCATCAATCACTTCAAAGTTGGTAGCGGTAGGTATTAAGTTTTTTCCTAATCCTTCAATTCTATATGGGTATATCTCGTCTTGATCAACCTTTCCCGTTTCATGATATTTTTTTAAAACAGAACCATAAGCATCTACTCCAAAAACTTTTATATCTGGATTTTTTTCTTTCAAATATTTAGCAACACCAGAAATTGTTCCTCCAGTACCACTACATGCTACCAAATGAGTAATCTGTCCTCCTGTTTGCTCCCATATCTCCTTTCCAGTAGTATGATAATGTGCATCAGTATTTAATTGATTAAAATACTGATTTATATAAATAGACCCTTCTGTTTCCTTATGGAGTCTTTTGGCTACTTCATAATATGACCTAGGATCATCTGCGCTTACATGAGCGGGGCAAACATAAACTTTAGCACCCATGGAGCGCAACATGTCTATTTTGTCCATAGATGATTTAGAACTAACGGCTAAAATACAATCATACCCTTTTATAATACTAACCATGGCTAAACTAAAGCCCGTATTACCAGATGTCGTTTCTATAATTGTGCTTCCTTTTTTCAAAAGACCACTACGCTCTGCTTGTTCAATTATATGTATCGCAACGCGATCTTTAGAGGAATGTCCTGGGTTAAAACCTTCTACTTTAGCGTAAAAATTTCCCGAAAACTTAGATGTAATTTTATTTAACTTTATAAGAGGTGTATTACCAACGAGTTCTAAAACGTTGTTATAAGCATTTATCTTATTTTCCATAAATCAACCTTCTAAATCACGATAGCTTAAAAGTTTTATATCGTAAAATTATGCTACAATATTACTACTTTTTTAGCATTATGACGGAATTTTGCGTTCTAAATCTAATAAAAATGAATATTCTTTAGCAATTTCTTTAAGGGATTCAAATCTTCCGGATGCTCCCCCATGACCAGCATCCATGTTAATATCAAACAATAATAAGTTATTATTTTTTTTGTAATCTCTTAATTTGGCAACCCATTTTGCAGGTTCAAAATATTGCACTTGAGAATCATGAAGCCCTGTGGTAATTAATAAATTTGGATAGTTTAATTTTCGCACATTATCATACGGTGAGTAAGATTTCATATAGTCATAGTAGGTTTTATCGTTTGGATTTCCCCATTCATCATATTCTCCAGTTGTTAAAGGAATAGTATCATCTAACATTGTGGTTACAACATCTACAAAAGGCACGGAGGCGATTACTCCATTATAAAGCTCTGGCTCCATATTTACCACTGCCCCCATTAACAGTCCACCGGCGGAGCCCCCCATCGCATATAAATGTTCAGAACTTGTATATTTCTGCTCAATTAAAAACTTTGAACAATCAATAAAATCTGTAAAGGTATTTTTTTTCTTTAGTAGCTTACCATCTTCGTACCAAGCTCTTCCTAAGTATTCACCACCTCTGATATGTGTAATTGCAAATGCAAACCCCCTATCTAAAAGGCTTAAGCGTATAGAGGAGAAATATGGATCCACAGTACTACCGTATGAGCCATAAGCATATTGAAGAATTGGAGTAGATTCATTGATTTTAGTATCTTTTCTATATACTATGGATATTGGGACTTTCACTCCATCTCGAGCATCTGCCCAGAGTCTTTCGGATACATAGTTTTCTTTATCAAAAGCACCACCAAGAACCTCTTGTTCTTTTTTTATTTCTTTTTCCCTAGTTTTCATATTAAAATCTATAACTGAGTTTGGCGTTGTCATAGAATTATATACAAAACGAAGAGTTTCAGTGTCAAAATCCGGATTATTGCCCACGTCTGCCGTGTATGTTTCATTATTAAAAGGCAAATAATAGCTTTGGTTATTGTTCCATTTTATAACCTTTATTTTATTGAGTCCGTTTTCTCTTTCTGATAGAACATAATAATCTTTAAAAATATCTACATCTTCCAATAATACATTTTCTCGGTGTAGTACAAACTCTTCCCAACTATCCATTTTTGTATTACTCTCTTTGGCACGCATTAATTTAAAGTTTAAGGCGCCATCTTTGTTTGTTAGAATGTAAAAACTATCTTCAAAATGTAAAATAGAATACTCAACTCCTCTTTTTCGTTCTGCAAAAACCTTAAATTCATCATTCGGAGTATCCGCATTTACTGTTCTATATTCTGTTGTTAGTGTACTTACAGAACCTATTACAATGTACTTTTTAGATTTAGTTTTATATACGAAGGTATTGTATGTTTCATCCTCCTCATGAAAAACTAAAACATCATTTTCTGAATTTCCTTTTATATGTTTATAGATTTTATCTGCACGTAAGGTTGTTGCATCCTTTTTTGAATAAAACAAAGTTTTATTATCATTTGCCCATACAGTGCTACCCGTAGTGTTTTCTATTTTATCTGATAAAACTTCACCAGTAACTAAATTTTTAATTTTAATAGTATACTGTCTTCTTGAGACCGTATCTATACCAAAAGCTGCATAATTATTATCTGGACTTATAGAGACTCCGCCAATATTAAAATAATCATGACCCTTTGCCATTTCGTTTCCATCAAACAAAATTTCCTCAGGAGCACTAAGATTTTCTTTATGTCGTGAATATATAGGATACTCCTTTCCTTTTTCAAAACGGGTAATGTACCAATATCCATTTAGTTTATAAGGCACAGAAGTATCATCTTCTTTTATTCGAGATTTCATTTCGTGAAATAATGACTCTTGAAAAACATTAGTGTGAGCGGTCATGGCATCGTAATACTCCTTTTCTTTTTCCAAATAATTAATTACCTCACTATTCTCTCTATCATTTAGCCAATAATAATTATCAATTCTTACATCATCATGCGTAATTATTTTCTTTGAGTTTTTATTTGCTATTGGAGCTATTGGCTTTGTCATTTTTCTGATTGATTTTATCGCGAAGCGACAAAAATAGGGCTTAATATAAAAATGAAGACTTTTTTCTTAAATGTGTTATAAAATATAGTTACCCCAACAATCAATTTAGTAATTTTGAATTGTTAAATTTCACAAAACAATAAAAGATGTTTGGAGACATGATGGGTATGATGGGCAAGCTCAAAGAAACCCAAGAAAAAGTAGAAGCTACTAAAAAGCGTTTGAATACCGTTTTATTAGATGAAAAATCGCAAGATGACTTGTTGCAAGTAACGATAACTGCTAACAGGGAACTCAAGGAAATAAAAATTGACGACTCGCTGCTTGAAGATAAAGAACAACTTGAAGACTATTTAATCCTCACTATTAACAAAGCTATAGCCAATGCAACTAAAGTCAATGAAACGGAGCTGGCAGCGGTAGCTAAAGAAGGAATGCCCAATATTCCAGGAATGGATTCGTTATTTAAATAAAATTTGGAACACTTTTTGTCCTCTTTGTAAAAACAAAAGAATGAAACGTTTACTATTAGTATTACTTTTTCCTATTCTCTTAGGAGCTCAATCTAATGAAAAAATTGATTGGTTGACTGATTATGAGAAAGCAGTAAAAAAAGCTTCAAAGGAGGATAAATACGTTTTGTTATATTTTACGGGTAGCGATTGGTGCCCTCCATGTAAAAGTTTAAAAAATGACCTGTTTAATTCAGTCGAATTTGAAGCGTTAGCAGATAAATATGCTTTGCTATACATTGATATTCCAAGAAATAAAGATTTAATTTCTGAAGTGCAGATGAAACACAATAAAGAGCTACTTTCTAAGTATAATAAAAAAGGTGTATTTCCTATGCTGCAAATAATTAATGCTAAGGGTAGGCTTATTGACGAGTACTCGGGCTATAGTATGAATGGAGAAATCCAATATCATTTAGATATGTTGAATAAACATAAATAAAATACAAAAAGGGCTTTCAAATGAAAGCCCTTTTTTATTGCACTAATTTATATACCAAATTTTAGTTGTTTATCAATCTAAATTCAGTTCTTCTATTTACAGCATGCTCTCTTTCAGTACAAGAAACACCTTCTTTACATCTGTTTTTAGTTTTATTTTCTCCATAACCATTAGCAACCAATAAGCTGGAATTTATTCCTTTAGAGATTAAATAATCAGCAACAGCTTTTGCTCTTCTTTCTGATAAATCTTGATTAGAAGCTGCATTTCCTCTAACATCGGTATGAGAAGCTATTTCTAATTTAACTCCAGGATTTTGGGATAAAACTGGTAACAAACGTGTGTCAATAATTCTTTTAGCAGCTGAAGTTAAAGTTGCGCTACCCAAGTTCCAGTTAATGGGTAATGCCTGATACTCTACTAAAGAACATTCTACCTCTTTCCATGTAGTTAAACCTCCTTTTTGTTTCAATACTTCTTTTGAAATTGTTTTTGTAACTGCAGGAATAGTTTCTTCTACTGTGTAAGCATCTTTATCTAAAACTGTCTTAGTTATCGTCTTATACTCTGCAGGAATAACCTCTTCAATTACTCTGGCTGGTTCTAAAAGAACTCTTTTTGTATATGACGCGTTTTTAGACCCTATTGGTGTTTTTGATGTTGAAGCATCCACTCCCAAAACCTGAGTATCAACAGTTGTAAATTCTGCCGGATATCCTTTGTAACACCAATATCTACAGTCGTCCGGATTACCTGACTCACAGTCTGGTGCTGCAGCTCCTAATTCCCATTGCGCATAAGCTGGCTTAATTTCAATAGTTTCAGAACTTGGTCTAAAAGATGCTGGAGTAATTCTTAAGGTATTACCTCCTTGTTTAGAAACATAAGAAACGGTTTCTGTTCCCCATTTTTCTGGAACAACTGTCAACTTTTTCCCAGCTGCCTTTACTTCTACTCTTTCCGTAACTGTTTTAAATGTTGCTGGTACCGTTTTTAAAACTTTATAAGCTGGCTTTAAAGTAATAGTTTCCGTCTCATTTACATAAACATCTGGTGTTGTACAACGTACATAACATTTACCAGGTTGTGGATTTTCTGGTAAATCTTGAGCCGCAGCAAAAGATGCCGTCATTACCGCTAATAATAATAGTTTTTTTCTCATAATGAATAGTGTTTAAATAGTTTTCTTTTTTTGGTTAAACATTGTAACTTCTATACATTACGTTAGAAACAAGGTTTTTTAAAAAGTCACCCGAAAGTGTAAAAAAGTTTAAAGAAATGTTAAAAGTAATTGTTGAGTAATCTTTAGAATATTTCTTACCTTGTTATAACTAAGCTTTTGATTGTATGATTGAGATTAAAAAAACAAGTGATAATAAATTCATGTTTAAGATTAAAAGCACCTCAGGTTCTACTTTAATGAGGAGTGTAGTTTTTGCAAACAAAAATTTGTTAAACAATGTAATTAAAGAAGTTGTTAGAATTAACGACAATAGAAATACTTTTGAAAGGAAGACAAACTTCGAGGGAAAATTTTTATTCAGTATTAAAAATAGTATAGGTGAATTAATTGGACAAAGTGAATTATATTCTTCTGAAGCAGGAATGGAAAACGGAATTAAAAATTTAAAAAAAAGTATTAGTCTTTTAGTAGATAAAAAACTATAATTGCCTTAGTATTTCAATAAAATGATTGTGCATAGCTTCTGAATAATCCAAGTGTGTTACCGCCCTTAGTTTTCCTTGTCCCATATCAATTATATGAACATTTTTATCTTTTAACTTTTGTACAAAAGTATTTGCGGTCATATAATTTTCATCAATCTCAAATATTACAATATTGGTTTCGATTTTCTCTACTTTTTTTACAAAATTTAAAATAGAAAGTTCTCTGCCTATTTCTTTAGCTTTTTTATGATCCTCAGTTAATCTTTCTATATTATTTTCTAAAGCGTAAATTCCTGCAGCAGCCAAGTACCCTGCTTGACGCATACCTCCACCTAAAACTTTTCGTATCCTAAGTGCTTTATGAATACTTTCATCATTACCTACTAAAACAGAACCTACGGGACATCCTAAACCTTTACTAAAACATATACTAATAGTATCAAACAGCTCTCCGTATTTATTTGGTTTTTCATTTTTAGCTACCATAGCGTTCCATAAACGAGCACCATCTAAATGGTATGCCAAGTTATTATCCAAACAAACTTTTTTAATATTTTCAAGCTCCGTGTAATCCCAACAGGCTCCTCCCCCTTTATTAGTTGTATTTTCTATACTAACTAAGCTTGTTAACGGACTATGATAAAAATCCGGAGGATTTATAGCTTTACCTATCTCTTCAGCTGTCATCATTCCTCTATCACCATCAATTAACCTGCATGAAACTCCACTATTAAAACTAACTCCTCCACCTTCATAATTAAAAATATGTGAATATTTATCACATATTAATTGTTCGCCTGGCTGTGTATGTATTTTAATTGCTGTTTGATTGGCCATAGTGCCACTCGGAAAAAACAATGCAGCTTCTTTATTAAATAGTCTAGCTACTTTTTCTTCAAAAAGATTAACTGTTGAATCTTCTTTAAATACATCATCTCCCACATCCGCATCCATCATGGCCTCTAACATTCCTTTGGTTGGTTTTGTTACAGTATCACTTACTAAATTAATTTTCATCAGATACAATTCTATTAATTCAAACAATTCATTCCTATTGGTGAACCATCAGGAATTTTTGGAGAAACTTTGGATTTAAATTGACTGGGGTCACTGCTAAATTTGTTAATTCTTCGAATTACCTCTTTTGAAATTGCACTATCAGAACCACTATTTAAACTGGTTTTTAAATTGTTTAAAACTTTAAAAGCTATTGCATTAACCTGTGGATGTACATTGGCATTAGCAGCTAAATTCATTATATAATCAAGCACTCTAAAATTTATATTCCATTGGATTTCTGATAGGTAAGCGTCTTTTGTACTCTTTAAAAAAGTATTCTTTGTTAGAGTATTCAAGACTTCTTCTAATCCCAGTTGATTTTTATTCAAACTTTTTTGTTGAATTAATCTAGATGCTCTTTCTGGATGAAGTAACAAGCCAAGTGTCATATCTCCAGCAGTTTCAGCTGCAGAAAGAGGGTCAAAAGCTACTCCTGTTTTACCTTTAATAGATTCTCGTGTTCTATAATATCCAATTGCTCTTGGTGGGAAGAGCGTTAATTTATCTTTAGGAATAGCTATTTCAGAAGCATCCAATGTTTTTAAAATGGTATTTAATGCTTTTCTTTGAGTTACGACGTCTACGGTTTTAACGCTTTTTTGATTGTCGCCTCGAACATTATAAGAATAATTTAACCCTCCAACAATTTTGGCCACTGCTTCTGTTTGATACCTATGGAAAAAATATAACGGCGCAAAAACATCTTCTAAAGTGGCATTAGATTCTCCTATTCTAATATTATGTATAGAAAAATTCTTAATCCCTAATTTTCTTACTGCCAATACATTATTGAGTTCATTCACTATATCCTTTCCATTATCCCACAAATGTGCATAAGCATGAGCTCCTCCTTGAGGTCTTGCGTCTTGGTCAGAAACATAACGCAATCCTTCACTAGAAGCCTTCATCAATAATTTGTTCAATTCTTCTTTTTCGTTAGTATAATCGCCATAAGAATAAGCAACAGTGTATTTATCCCATTCTCCGATTCCATCATCATAAGCATTTGAAAAATCAATTTCATTATTTTTAATATTAATTTGTGGATGCGGGTAATCCATTACGGAGGCTCTGTTATTTGAGCTTGCAGCAAAATTGTGTGCAAAACCAAGTGTGTGACCAATTTCGTGTGCAGAAAGTTGTCTTATTCTTGCCAAAGCCAAATCTAGCATTGGTTTGTAATCGTCATCACGTTCCTTAAAGGGTTTATTCATTAAGGCCTGTGCTATTAAAAAATCTTGCCGAATTCTTAAGCTACCTAAACTTACATGCCCTTTAATTATCTCTCCTGTTCTAGGGTCTGTAATACTACTACCGTAACTCCAACCTCTTGTTGAACGATGGACCCACTGTATTACATTATACCTAACATCAAGAGGGTCAACATCATCAGGTAATATTTTAACTTGAAAAGCATTTTTATACCCTATTGCTTCAAAGGCCTGATTCCACCATTTTCCTCCCTCTAACAGTGCAGAACGTACAGGTTCTGGAGTTCCGTTATCTAAATAATAAATTATTGGTTTAACAGCTTCGCTAATCTTTTGCTTAGGGTTTTTCTTTTCTAACCTATGCCTGGTTATGTACCGTTTTAAAATAGGTTCTTGAACCGGTGTCGCATAATCATAATAAGAAAGCGGATATGAACCGCATCTGGGGTCAAATACTCTTTTTTTGTAATTATCATCAGGAAGTTCAATAAAAGAATGATGCTGTGATACTGTAACAAATTTGGAATTTGGAGTTACAGATTTAATATAACTCCCTTGTGCCTCACCTTCAAAAGTTAACATAACATCAAATTCAACATTTTTCGGAAATGCTTTAGTACGCTCCAAATCAAACACATTTTTTTTCTCATTTAATTTATAAGAACCTTGTTTTAATCTTTTTAGTCGATTTATAACACCATGCGTGTCTTGCATAAAAAAACCAGTAGCATCCACAATGAATTTACCATTCTTTTCTTCTTCAATTTTAAATCCATATAGCACGGATTTTGCAAAAGCTTGTTCTACTGATTTCTGCTCGAGTTTGTTATTTGTTAAAGCTCTAAATTTTAAATTTGGCTGAACTATAAGTATTTTGTTTCCTGACTTTTCAAAATACACAACTTGCTCATTACCAAGTTGCCCTCTATCCAAACCTATGTCATTACTTCCAATTCCACTACTCAGCGAATACACATATAAAAAAGGCTTGTTAAGCTCTTTAATCTCCAAATAAATCTTGTCATTTTTTTGGTCATATTGAAAGTTAAACAATCCGTTATATTTTTGAAAATTTTTACTCTTTTCAGAAAATTGAGAAACTACTATTTGTGAGCAAAGCAGAAAACATAAAATGCACACTATATTTTTCATTTTTAAAAAATTTATGACTAAATGTAACCAAAATCAATCAAAAAATATGATTAAATTTCGAATGTACTTACCCTATTTATGCAGATAATGTAAACAAGTGTTTTGTAATATTTCTTTTTAATAGAGCATTAAAGTTTGGTAAATCTTATTTTTGAAAAAAATTACTAGTTTATGATTACTACAGATCAATCTAAAGATCTTATTGAGCGCCTTGGAGCGTTAAGGAGGTATCTTTGACATAGATGCCAAACTTATTGAAATAGAAAACGAAGAAGAAAAAACCCTAGCCCCTGATTTTTGGGACAATCCACAAAAGGCGCAAGAGCATATGAGATTTATTCAATCCAAAAAAAAGTGGGTTGATGATTTTAATATGGGAAAAAGTTTAATCGGGGATTTGGAAGTTCTTATGGAATTTTTTCAAGAAGGAGATGTTACAGAACAAGAGGTAACTGTGCAATATGAAAAAGCCATAAACTTAATCGAAAAATTAGAGTTTAAAAACATGCTTTCTGAAGAAGGAGATGAATTAACTGCTGTTTTACAGATAACGGCAGGTGCTGGGGGAACAGAAAGCTGTGATTGGGCGGCAATGCTAATGCGCATGTATATGATGTGGGCAGAAAAAAATGGGTATAAAGTTAAGGAGCTTAATTACCAAGACGGAGACGTTGCAGGCATAAAGACGGTTACCTTGGAAATAGAGGGTGAATATGGTTTTGGATGGTTAAAAGGAGAAAATGGAGTTCACAGATTGGTGAGAATTTCTCCGTTTGATAGTAATGCCAAACGCCACACTTCTTTTGCTTCTGTTTATGTGTATCCCTTAGTTGATGATAGTATTGAAATAGAAGTAAATCCTTCTGATATCGAAATAACAACGGCTCGTTCTAGTGGAGCTGGAGGTCAAAACGTTAACAAAGTAGAAACTAAGGTTCAATTGGTACATAAACCAACAGGGATTCAAATTTCGTGTTCAGATTCAAGAAGTCAGCATGATAACCGTGCTACGGCGATGAAAATGCTTAAGTCACAATTGTATGAAATTGAACTTCGAAAAAAAATGGAAGCACGACAAGAAATTGAATCTTCAAAAATGAAAATTGAATGGGGCTCTCAAATTCGTAACTATGTCATGCATCCGTACAAACTTGTGAAAGATGTGCGTACAGGCCAAGAAACAGGAAATGTTGACGCCGTTATGGATGGAGAAATTGACCCTTTTTTAAAGGCATATTTAATGGCGATGGGTCAAAAAGAAGAATAAATTAGCTTATTAAAAAATGATAAAAATATACCATAATCCAAGATGTAGCAAATCGCGTCAAGGTCTTGCTATTCTTCAAGAAACAGGAAAAGAGGTTGAAATAATAAAATACTTAGATAATATTCCAACTATAGAGGAATTAAAAGAAGTAATACAACTTCTTGGTATTTCCCCCGAAAACCTTGTTAGAAAAGGCGAGGCTATTTGGAAGGAAAACTATAAAGGAAAACAGCTCTCTGATGAAGATATCATAAATGCCATGTTAGCTCACCCAAAATTAATTGAACGTCCAATCATTATTAATGGAAATAAGGCAGTTATTGGTAGGCCTATCGAAAAAATAATAGAAATTTTGAAATAATAAGTTTTCAGTAACTTTATTGGCACGTTCATTGCTTAATTCTTTAACAAAGAATTAACAAAACGAAATTAAACCTAAAGTTATTTTTACAATCCAATAAACATAAAAGATTATGAAACTTAATACATTAAGCTTATTAGTCCTTTTTACAATACTTCTTTTGGGAACAGATGTTTGCGCACAGTATGGCTACGGAAATGGCTATGGAAGAGGAGGTTACGGTTATGGAAGACAAAGATCTGCCATTCCTCAAGCTCAAGAAACTCCAAAAGAACCAGAACCCAAAACCGCCGAACAAATTGTTGATGAAGGAATGCCTTCTATAATTGAGGCTATTGACTTAAACGAATTTGAAGCAGCTGTAATGAGTTCAGTTTTAAAAAAGTATTTGAAAGAACGTATTGAAATGCAAATTTTAAAACTTAGCCCTGAAAAAATGCGTGAGGGTTATAATAAAATTACAGAACGTCAAGATGAAGAATTAAAAGCCGGACTGCCCCTTGAAAAGTATGAAGCTTTTGTTGAGATGCAGAAAAACGGAATAGATAAAACAAAACGTAAAAACAAAAAGGAAAAACGTAAAAAGCGTAAGAAAACTAAAGACTAGCTATGAAAAAACGACTGTTGCCGATAGTATTATTGTTAATATCAATTTCAATAAATGGGCAACGTCCAAAAGGTCAAAAACCGCAGCTAGTAAAAATTACAGCAACAGTTTTAGATAAAAGCACCAACAAACCTTTAGAGTACGCTACTTTAGTGGTTCAAAGTCTTCGTAATCCAAATAAAATTACAGGAGGTATATCCAACGCACAAGGAAAGTTTGAGGTAGAGGTTTTTCCTGGTAAATATAATGTTCGAGTAGAATACATATCGTTCAAAACTCACGAGTTAAAAAATCAAATTTTTACGGGTTCTAAAGATTTAGGTGTAATTAAACTAGGAGTTGATGTTGCACAGTTAAATGAAGTAGAAATTACAGCTGAGCGCACTACGGTTGAATTACGCCTGGATAAAAAGGTGTATAATGTTGGTCAAGACTTAACTGTGAAAGGTGGCTCCGTTACAGACGTTTTAGACAACGTACCATCGGTTACAGTAGATGAAGAAGGTGTAATTAGTTTAAGAGGTAATGAAAGTGTTCGAATTTTAATTAATGGTAAGCCCTCTGCTCTATCAGGATTAAATTCCCAAGCTTTACAACAATTACCCGCGGATACCATTGAAAAAATTGAAGTAATTACCAATCCTTCGGCTAGATATGATGCTGAAGGAACCTCAGGAATACTAAATATTATTCTTAAACAAAGTAAAACTACTGGCATAAATGGATCTCTTAGTGTTTATGCCGGAAATCCTGATAATATCGGAGGTTCGGTAAACCTTAATTTACGTAGAGATAAGTTTAATATTTTTACAAACACTTCGTACCGATATAGAAATGCTCCTGGAAATGCTGAATTTTTACAAGAAAACTTTGACAGAAATACTGGATTAACCATTGGGTTTCAGGATGAATTCAGAAACTATTATAGAAAAAACAAAAATTATAACACTAATATAGGTTTTGAATATTTTATAAATAAAACAAGCAGTATTACGAATTCAATGGTATATAGGCAATCTATTGGAGGAACCAATGTAGATGTAGATTTCATGAATTATGATAGTGAACGAATATTATCTTTAATACGAAACAGATATACTAATGAAAATGAAAATGACGAAAATATCCAATATGCTGTAAACTATCAAAAGAAGTTTAATAATGAAGGTCATGAATTAACCCTTGATTATCAATATTCTTCTGGAGATGAAATTGAAGAAAACTTAATAAATGAAACAATATTAACAACAAATGAAAGTTTGGCTCCTGAGCAAATAATTAATAACGAATCAGTTGTCAAAGAATTGGTTCAAATGGACTATAAACTTCCATTTGGAAAGGATAATGTATCACAATTGGAACTGGGATATCGCGGAACGTTTAATAAATTTAATACAGATTATGATTTTGGTGTTATCGAAAATTCAGACTTTATCATAGACCAAAGTATTAGTAATAATCTTAATTATAAAGAATATGTTAACGCTGCTTATCTTCAGTTAGGCAGCAAGTTTAACAAGTTTAATATACTAGGAGGGCTACGTTATGAAGCATCAGATATTGATGTGGAATTGTTGGACACAAATGACTTCACAAGTAAAACATACGATAATTGGTTTCCCTCACTTTTTCTTGGGTACGAATTTTCAGAAACAGAACAAATAACTGTAAGCTATAGTAGAAGATTGCGAAGACCTCGCTCTCGAATGATAAATCCGTTTCCTTCAAGATCAAGTAACACCAATTTCTTTCAAGGAAATCCAGATTTAGACCCAACTTACACTGATGCTTATGACTTAGGCTATATGAAACGTTGGGATAAAGTAACACTTACTTCATCTATTTACTATAATTATTCAACTGGAGTATTTCAATTTATCAGTAAAGAAACAGGGGAGTTTGTTGAATTAGAGGACCCTAATAATTCTCTTGAAAATATTTTAGTACCTGTTCAAGTTCGTCAACCAATTAACTTAGCCACAGCTACACGATATGGAATAGATTTTACAAGTACGTTTGTTCCAAAAAGAAAATGGCGGTTAACCTGGAATTTAAATTTATTCAATAACATTCAAAAGGGAGACTATAATTATGTAAATAGTATTGGAGAAACTGTGAATCAAAATTTTGATGCAAAAAACCTTACGTGGTTTACAAGATTAAGTGCAAAAGTTCCATTACCATATAAAATAGCCTTGCAATCTAATATTTTTTACAGAGGACCACGAAAAAATGCTCAGACAAACACCAAAGGAATGTTAAGTACTAATCTCGCATTTAGTAAGGACATTTTAAAGGATAAGGCGTCATTATCACTTAATATAAGTGATTTATTTAATACAAGAAAAAGACAATCAACTACCACTACTATTTTTGCTACAACAGAAAGTGAATTTCAGCGGAGGCAAAGACAAATAACTTTAACTTTCCAATACAGGTTTAACGAACCACAAAAACAAAAAGGTGGAAATGGCATGAGAAATAATAGTGGAGACGATTTTGAATTTGAAGGATAAACACGCTCCTTAGAAATATTATAAAAAAGGAGCTAATTAATTAGCTCCTTTTTTTATTCGTTTCGTTTAGCTTTTTTAGCTTCTCTTTTTTCTTTCAAAAGTTCCATAATATTACCCCCTAACCAGTAAGGTACTACGAACATCAATAAGAAAATCATTAACCAAAAACCAATAGTTAATATGGTTAAAAACGCTAAAAATCCTAAGTATTGGTCAAAATCAAACATCTAAAATATTTTTTACGCAACAAATATAGTTGTAAATACCATAAACTGACAAATCTCAGCGCGAAAAAAACAAAAATAATTAGGTAAAGAATTACCTTTGTTTCAAACAAAATCTTTATAAAATGAGCTTTAGAATAGAAAAGGATACTATGGGGGAAGTAAAAGTCCCAAGTGACAAATATTGGGGGGCCCAAACAGAACGTTCTCGAAATAATTTTAAAATTGGACCTTCTGCTTCCATGCCCTTAGATATTGTTTATGGTTTTGCATACTTAAAAAAATCTGCAGCATATGCAAATTGCGAACTTGGTGTGTTAGCAGAGGAAAAACGTAATTTAATTGCTGCCGTTTGTGATGAAATTTTAGCTGGGAAATTAGATGACCAATTCCCTTTAGTAATCTGGCAAACAGGTTCTGGAACACAAAGTAATATGAACCTTAATGAAGTAATAGCAAACAGAGCACATGAAATAGCAGGAAAGAAAATTGGAGAAGGTGAAAAAACAATCCAACCAAATGATGATGTTAACAAATCACAGTCATCAAATGATACTTTTCCAACAGGTATGCACATTGCTGCTTATAAAAAAATAGTAGAAGTTACTATTCCAGGTATAATGCAATTAAAAGACACCTTTGCAAAAAAAGTTAAGGAATTTGAAAATGTAGTAAAAATTGGTCGGACACATTTAATGGACGCCACCCCACTAACCTTAGGACAAGAATTCTCTGGTTATGTTTCTCAACTAGACCATGGGATAAAAGCGCTTAAAAACACTTTGCCACATCTGGCTGAACTGGCTTTAGGGGGTACGGCAGTTGGTACAGGACTTAATACACCTAAAGGGTACGATGTACTTGTAGCAAAATATATTGCCGAGTTTTCTGGATTACCCTTTATTACCGCTGAAAACAAATTTGAAGCTTTGGCAGCTCATGATGCAATTGTTGAAAGTCATGGTGCGCTAAAACAACTAGCGGTTTCGTTAAATAAAATTGCCAATGATATTAGAATGATGGCCTCAGGACCACGTTCAGGTATTGGTGAAATAATTATCCCTGCAAATGAGCCTGGTAGTTCTATTATGCCAGGAAAAGTTAATCCAACACAATGTGAAGCTTTAACTATGGTTTGCGCTCAGGTAATGGGTAATGATGTAGCTATTAGTGTTGGAGGAACACAAGGACATTATGAATTAAATGTATTTAAGCCGCTAATGGCTGCTAATATTTTACAGTCTGCCGAATTACTTGGTGATGCCAGTGTTAGCTTTGAAGTTAATTGCGCATCTGGTATTGAACCAAATCATGGGGTGATTAAAGAGTTATTAAACAATTCTTTAATGCTAGTAACCGCTTTAAATACTAAAATTGGTTATTACAAAGCTGCGGAAATAGCAAATACAGCACATAAAAATGGTACTACCTTAAAAGAAGAAGCCATAAATTTAGGTTATGTAACTGCCGAAGATTATGATGCATGGGTAAAACCTGAAGATATGGTCGGAAGTTTAAAATAGCTTTAAATTTACTTTGTAAACAAAAAAAAGGTCAATCTTTCGATTGACCCTTTTTTTATTAATGGATAGTGTGACTATTTCAATGTGAACTTTGAAGTTCCTAATAATTTTAATTTATCATCATAAACATTAACCATATAATTTCCTTTTTGGAAATCTCCTGATGGCTTATTAATGTAATCACAAACGTCTAAAGACTTGTTCTCATAATAGAAATCTGTTCCCTTACTATATGTTACAGAAGCTCCAGAGTCGCTAGTCTTAGAAAAACTTTCTCCTAAAACATTTCCTTGAGGATCAAGTACCTCAATAAAAAACTCTCTATCACCTGCTTGTGCTATAACATTATCAGCTATAGTAAAACATATTTTAAATTTATCCGTTCTTCCTGCTCTAGAAGTAGAAACCAACTTACCACTATTACGCTCTTTAACGGCATCTACAGTAAATTTAGATAAATTTAAAGCAGATCCTTTTTCAACTACATCTGCCAATTGTGTATTTTGAACAACCAACGAATCGTTAAAAACGGTTTGTTTTTCTAATTCTACATAAGTACTATCTCTTTGCATTGCAATAAGCGTATTAGAACGTGTAAGAGAATCTACTTGTTTTAATAACTGCTCTCTTTCTGCCTTTAAAACACCAACTTGTCTTCTATATCTATATAAAGAAGAGATATCAGCTTTCATTGTTTTTACAGAGTCAATATACCTTGCAATATTATCCCTTGCGGTAACTAATTCTTCATTGGTAGCATTGCTTTCTAAAATAGCTTTGTCGTATTCCGACTTTAAACTGTTTAAATCTCCAATTACCACTTCTTTTTCTTTTGTAAGAACAGCTTCAGTTTTCTTTTTGTCTTGAAAAAGACTAACTGTATAGATAATGGTCCCCAAAAGAATCACACCTAACAAACCTGCCAATACCTTTAATCCGTTGTTATTTTTTGTTTCAGTCATAATAATTAAAATTAGTTATAGAATAACTTTCAAATAAAATGTTTGTATCGAAATTATATACGCAATATTATTTATTTTAGATTTTTTTATGTTAAAAAAGTTTTTTACATCATTTTAAATAACTCAAAATCAAATATTTAAAAAACAAAAAAAGAGAGCAATAATAACTCTCTTTGTAAAATTAGCATCGCAACTTATATTAACGAATAAGCTTTTTATATTTTATACGCTTTGGCATAAGATCTCCTCCAAGTCGTTTTTTCTTATTTTCTTCATAATCGGAAAAAGAACCTTCGAAAAAATAAACCTGTGAATCTCCTTCAAACGCCAAAATATGTGTACATATTCTGTCTAAAAACCATCTGTCGTGAGATATTACTACAGCGCATCCAGCAAAATTTTCTAATCCTTCTTCCAAAGCTCTAAGTGTATTTACATCTAAATCGTTTGTGGGCTCATCCAACAACAATACATTACCTTCCTCCTTTAAGGTCATTGCCAAATGTAAACGGTTACGCTCACCACCGGAGAGCATATTTACTTTTTTATTTTGCTCACTTCCCGAAAAATTAAATCTACTCAAATAAGCTCTTGAATTTACCTGGCGTCCTCCCATCGTTATTAATTCCTGCTCGTCGCTAAAGTTCTGCCAAATGGTTTTTTCTGGATCAATATTTGAATGACTTTGGTCTACGTAAGCAATTTTAGCTGTTTCACCAACTACGAATTCTCCATTGTCGGGAGTTTCTTCTCCCATAATCATTCTAAAAATAGTGGTTTTACCAGCTCCATTCGGCCCAATAATCCCCACAATACCGGCTTGCGGAAGATTAAACTTTAAATCTTCATATAAAATTTTATCATCATACGCCTTACTAACTCCTGTCGCTTCAATAACATTGGTTCCAAGACGTGGTCCATTCGGAATATAAATTTCAAGTTTTTCATCAAGTTGTTTTTGGTCTTGACTCATTAACTTGTCATAATTTTTTAAACGAGCTTTTTGCTTAGTTTGTCTACCTTTTGCTCCTTGTCTAACCCAATCCAACTCCCGTTCTAATGTTTTTTGACGTTTTGAAACTTGCTTACTCTCTTGAGCTAATCGCTTAGACTTTTGATCTAACCAGCTACTGTAATTTCCTTTCCAAGGTATACCCTCTCCTCTATCTAATTCTAAAATCCAACCTGCAACATTATCAAGAAAGTATCTATCATGAGTAACTGCTATTACAGTTCCCTTATATTGTGCTAAATGATGCTCTAACCAATGAACAGATTCTGCATCTAAATGGTTTGTTGGTTCATCCAATAAAAGTATCTCTGGTTCTTGCAGTAATAATCTACATAGCGCCACTCTTCTTCTTTCTCCTCCAGACAGCACTCCTATCTTTTTATCGGAATCTGGAGTTCTCAATGCATCCATTGCAATTTCGAGTTTTGTATCCAATTCCCAAGCATTTGATGCATCAATTTTATCTTGCAGTTCAGCTTGTTTATCCATAAGTTTTTGCATTTTATCTGCATCCTCATAGACTTCAGGAAGCCCAAACATATCATTAATTTTATTGTACTCGTCAAGAATAGCAACAGTTTCCGCAACACCTTCTTTTACAATTTCTAAAACGGTTTTGTTTTCATCAAGCTGTGGCTCTTGTTCCAGATATCCAACCTTGTAACCTGGAGAAAAAACTACATCGCCTTGAAAATTTTTATCTACACCCGCTATTATTTTTAAAAGTGTAGACTTACCTGAGCCATTTAAACCTAAAATTCCAATTTTTGCTCCATAGAAAAAACTTAAATAAATATTTTTAAGTACTGGTGTGTTGGCATTTTTATACGTCTTAGTAACTCCAGACATGGAGAAAATAACTTTCTTATCGTCAGACATTGATATTTTTTATTTCTTAATTAATTTAGATGAAGATTTAAGTATTTATACGCGCCCCTTAAGTGCGTTAAACACCCAAGCAATTGCAAAAAAGCCAATTCCAACAGAAGCAAACCCCCATCCTGCAATTTCATCATATCTAAAAGCACCGAGTGCAATAAGTGCCAACCCTACAAATATCATTATAAAAGTAGCCAATGCAAGCACGGTATTTTTATTCATTCCCATAGTATCTTAGTTTGGTTTTTCGTAAAATCAAATATCGTAAATTTTCCTAGTATTTCTATGATATCATCAATTTTAATTCTTCATAAAAACATTTACTACTAATAATTTGTACATTTAAATTTAGTGTATACTCCTTATCTTTATCAAAGAAAAATAGAAACACCTTTATATGAACTTAAAGTTTAATAAAAACGAAGACTTTAATAAATTACAACTATCTCAACTTAAAAAACGTATCGCTCAGGTAAAACTGGGTGGAGGTAAAAAACGTATTGAAAAATTGCATACTCAAGGTAAAATGACTGCCAGAGAACGTGTTGATTTTCTTTTAGATTCTAACAAAGAAAGTATTGAAATAGGTGCTTTAGTTGGTGACGGAATGTACGAAGAACATGGTGGTTGCCCATCTGGAGGTGTTGTTATTAAAATTGGATATATTCAGGGGAAACAATGTGTTGTTGTTGCTAATGACGCTACAGTAAAAGCTGGTGCTTGGTTTCCTATTACCGGAAAGAAAAACTTAAGAGCCCAAGAAATAGCCATTGAAAATAGATTACCTATTGTTTATTTAGTTGATAGTGCTGGTGTTTATTTGCCACTACAAGATGAAATATTTCCTGACAAAGAGCATTTTGGTAGAATATTTAGAAATAATGCGGTTATGAGCAGTATGGGAATTACTCAAATTGCCGCCGTAATGGGTAGTTGCGTTGCAGGTGGTGCATATCTTCCAATAATGAGTGATGAAGCATTGATTGTGGATAAAACTGGAAGTATTTTTTTAGCGGGTAGTTATCTCGTAAAAGCTGCGATTGGAGAAGATATTGACAATGAAACCTTAGGCGGAGCAAGTACACATTGTGAAATTAGTGGTGTCACGGATTATAAAGCCAAGGACGACAAAGATGCTTTAAACAAAATCAAAAGAATAATTGATAAAATTGGAGACAACACTCCGACTGGCTACAATAGAAAAAAGAGTATAAAACCTAAGGATAACCCCGAAGATATTTATGGGATTTTACCAGCCTCACGTTCCGAACAGTATGATATGGTGGAGATTATAAAAAGGTTGGTAGATAATTCAGAATTTGAGCACTATAAAGAAGATTATGGAAAAACATTAATTACGGGATACGCTCGCATAGATGGTTGGGCTGTTGGTATTGTAGCTAATCATAGAAAGGTGGTTAAAAACGGGAAAGGAGAAATGCAATTTGGTGGAGTAATCTATTCTGATTCTGCGGACAAGGCGACAAGATTTATTGCCAACTGTAACCAAAAGAAAATTCCTCTAGTATTTTTACAAGATGTTACTGGATTTATGGTTGGCAGTAAAAGTGAACATGGTGGTATTATCAAGGATGGGGCGAAAATGGTGAATGCAGTAAGTAATTCGGTTGTACCAAAATTTACCATTATTATTGGCAACAGCTATGGAGCGGGTAATTATGCGATGTGTGGAAAAGCATATGACCCAAGACTTATAGTTGCATGGCCAAGCGCAGAGTTAGCTGTTATGAGCGGTAATTCTGCAGCAAAAGTTCTTCTACAAATAGAAAAAGCTTCCCTAAAGAAAAAAGGTGAAACTATAACTGAAGCTAAAGAAAAGGAAATGTTTTCAAAAATAAAGGAGCGTTATGATAATCAGGTATCACCCTATTATGCTGCTTCTCGTTTATGGACAGATGCTATAATTGATCCGCTAGAAACAAGAAAATGGATTTCATTGGGTATTGATGCGGCTAATCACGCTCCAATAGAAAAGCCCTTTAATTTAGGTGTGTTACAAGTTTAAAAGAGCTATTGTTAATCTTCTATTAATTTTTCCGTTTTCGGTTAATACAAATTGGGGCAAGTAAAAAATTTGTTTTGGCTTTTGAAATTTTAAAAGCGATTTATTTTCCATAACTGCAACCTCCATATCTGGAATTTTAGTACTATTTTCTATCACCAAAACCAGCTTTTGACCCAAAACATCATCTGAAATTCCAGTTATAAAAAAAGGTTTATGAATTAATGTTGAAAGTGTTTGTTCTATTTCCTCGGGAATTAGCTTTACTCCCCCTGAGTTAATAACAGAATCATACCTCCCTATCCATCTAAACTGCTTATCATTAATAATTTCCACAATATCATTCGTAACAACCGATTTTTTCGAAATTCTTGGAGCAAATATCGCTAAACAATTTCTATGATCATTAGCAACTATTATATTTGGTAATGCCGTAAAGTAATCTTCCTTTGACTTATTAAGTTTTTTTAGTGCAATATGCGTTATGGTTTCCGTCATTCCATAAGTTTCATATACATCTGCAGTACTATTTTGAATTTTACTGATGAGTTGATTAGAAGGTTTTGCTCCTCCAACTATAAGCTTTTTAAACAAATTTAGCTTATCCACTGAATTTTCAACCTGAAGCGGTATCATAGCGCAAAAATCATAATCTTCATTAATTTCTAACAAAGGATTTGATGTTGGGGCTACGCAATCAATTTCCAATCCAAGAACCATTGCTCTAACAAGCATCATCTTTCCTGCAATAAACTTCGTTGGCAAACAATGAAGTGCTTTATTTTTTGGTTTAAGCCCTAAAAAATCTCCTGTTGCCAACGCCGAATTTACCATTGATTCTTTTTTTAATAGAATCTTTTTAGGCGTACCAGTGGAACCAGAAGTACTAACCTCAATCATAGGATTACTGTTTATCCAGCTATTAAAAAACAACCCTATCTCATTTTCAAATGGTTGATTAGTTTTTAGTAAATCTTGAGCTACTTTATGTAATTCTTTATAGTTATAGTGAACTCCATTGAATTTAAAATCTGGATGTATTCTAGTAAGTTCCAAACTAAATCCCTATTTGGTTAACTTCATCTTCACCCAATATTGCTTCTTTAGATATGATATTGCCCGTAAGCTTTTCTCTCCAATTGGTCCATTTGTATTTCTTTGAAAATATAAATAATAATAAGGGGTAAATTATTAATACGGGTACAAACACATCCCATCCTAATGCTGGGTCGGAAACATCTCTATAAAGTGAATGCGTTTGAAAAGCTGTCCAATCTGCAGTTACCAAAAGTGCGGTAATTAAATTATTAGCCGCATGAAAACCAATAGCAAGTTCTAAACCGTCATCCATAAGGGTTAATACTCCTAAAAAAAGCCCCGTACCAATGTAGTACACCATAATACCATAACCCAATTTCTCTACCTCGGGATTAAAAACATGAAGGAATCCAAAAAAAACAGAGGTTATTAGCAAAGGTACCCATCTATTTTTAGCAGCTAATCCTATCATTTGCATTAAATAACCACGCATAAAATATTCTTCAAAACTTGTTTGCAGTGGTATAAACAATACCGTTATTACTAAAAGAATTAAAAAAGGAGTTAACTCAAAATTATATACATAGTCCTCTGGAGAGGATAAAATATCCACTCCCGTTAAGCTTATGGTTATAATTGCCCAAAAAGTAAATGCAAAAAATATTCTTTTCCAATCAATTTTTTTTCGGGAAGTCGTTAATGTAGTAATGCTTCTTAGATGTATACTTCTACAAGTAAAAAAAGTAGCTACAAGACCAAATGTAAAGGACAATAGCATTAAAAACAAAAACAGATTAGACCCTAGCAAATTACTCATTTCCGAAACCTCGCTTACCATTTTACCTCCCTCCATCATTTTTGGAAAAAGAAATATAGCTAAAGGAATCATTCCAACGAATTGCCATCCAATAAAAATAGTAACAAGTCCTATTATGTATCTCCAAATATCATTTTTTCCCTTATATGCTTGCTCTATATACATAAGTCATTAATTAAATTTTGTTTCCATTTTTTATCTTTATCATAAAACAACGCACCATTTTTTACTGTAAGCGGACTATCAAAGTTATTGGTATACAACCCACCTGTCCCTAAACCTTGTAGCATATTACTATTTAATGTATATGTCCATTGCGCAATTGCATTAAGTCCAATATTACTTTCAAGTGCACTAGTTATCCACCATCCAATATTGCATTTTTCAGCGAGAGAAATCCACTCTTCACAACCCTTAATTCCACCAACCAAACTAGGTTTTAAAATAATATATTGTGGTTGTATTGTTTGTAGTAGTTTTTCTTTTTGAGTTACACTAAAAATGCCTATTAATTCCTCATCTAAAGCAATTGGCAAAGAGCTGTTTTCACATAAATTTTTCATTGCGTTCCAATTTCCTGCTTTAATTGGTTGTTCTATAGAATGTATTTTAAATTCAGATAACGTTTTTAGCCTATCTAGTGCCTCTGTTTGATGAAAGGCCCCGTTAGCATCAACTCTTAACTCAATAGTATGTTCATTATATTTGTGTCGGATAGATGATAATAGCGATAATTCCGTATCAAAATCAATAGCTCCTATTTTTAACTTTATACATTTAAATCCTTGAGTTAACTTTTCCTTAATTTGTTTTAACATATAAGCTTCATCTCCCATCCAAATTAATCCATTAATAGGAATAGATTTTTCTCTTTTTATAAAATCTGATTCAAAAAGTTTAAAAGGAGTAGCTGCATTTAATGACAAAAAAGCTTGTTCTAACCCAAATTGGATACTCGGAAACTCAATTAAGTTTTCTAATAACACGTATAAACCTAAATGAATATTATCGCAAGTCCATTTTAATTTTTCTGCGAAATTAGGCACATCATCATAACTAAGAGTTCTTAATATTCCACATTCGCCAATACCATATTCCCCATTTTTTTCTAAAATGATAAACCAAGTTTCTTTCGTAATAAGCACCCCTCTTGATGTTCCACTTGGGCGTTTAAAATTTAAAATATATTTTTTATAGGTAGCTTTCATCTGGTGACGTCAAATTTAGCTATATTTTGGCTCTTAAAATTATAGTATGTCAAAGATTGATGGAAAAGTAGTATGGATTACTGGAGCATCTTCAGGAATTGGAGAAGCTTTAACATATACCTTAAACAATAAAAACTGTAAGTTAATTATATCCTCTAGAAAGGAAGATGCGCTACTTAAAGTTAAAAATAACTGTAGTAATTCTGAAAATGTTGAAATATTACCTCTGGACTTAGAAGATTTTGAACATATGAGATTTAAAGCGGAAGCTGCCACTTCTTTTTTTGGAAAAATTGACCTCTTGATTAATAACGGCGGAATTAGTCAACGTTCACTAATTGTAGATACCGACTTCTCTGTTTATCAAAAGCTTATTGATGTTAACTACTTAGGAACGGTTGCATTAAGTAAAGCCGTTTTGCCCTATTTTATTAAGCAAAAAAATGGTCATTTTGCTACTATAACAAGTCTCATGGGGAAATTTGGTTCACCATATCGTTCTGGTTATTGTGGAGCTAAACACGCATTACATGGTTTTTTTGATGTATTAAGAATGGAGCACCAAAAGGATGGTATTGATGTAACTTTAATTTGCCCTGGTTTTATTAGTACAGATGTAGATAAAAATGCATTAACAGAAGACGGAACAGCTCTTAATAAAAAAGATGAAGCAACGCAAAACGGAATACCTGTTTCTATTTTTGCTAAAAAAATGATACGTGCTATTGAACGTAGAAAATACGAATCAAATATTGGTAGAAAAGAAATTTTAGCTGTTTATATAAAACGTTTTTTTCCAAAGCTATTACATAAAATAGTTTTAAAAAGTGCGGTTAGGTAACCTATTTGAAATTAAACCAAAAACGAACTCCCTCTGTAGTTTTGTCTACATTCAAATTTGTTTGTAATTGATTTGCTAAACGATTCATTAAACGAATACCCATTGACGACTGCGCTCTTTCATCCGTATCTTCTGGTAAACCAATACCATTATCTGTATACTCAAAAAAGCCTTCTTCACCCAAGGTTTTTCTTAAATGTATATAAATTTTACCGTGGTCTTCATCGTTAGGGAAAGCATATTTGAATGAGTTCGAGACCAATTCGTTTAACATTAACCCAAATGGAATAGCCCTATCAATATCCAACTCTACTCCTTCCGCATCAATGGTAATATTAATATTATGTCCACCTTTTTTGTAAACAGATTGTACACTATTAATTAAGCTTTCAATGTACCCTTGCATTTCAATAACGGATAAATCATCGTTTTGATACAATTTTTGATGAATTAACGCCATGGCTTTTACCCTACTCTTACCTTCTTCTAAAGCAGCTATTGCAGATTTACTTCTTGTATTTTTTGTTTGTAAACTTAACAAACTTGATACCATTTGTAAATTGTTTTTTACACGATGGTGAATTTCTTTTAATAACGAATCTTTTTCAACAAGAGCCTTTTCGATAATACCTTTTTGTTCAGCAATTAAACGTTGGTTTTTTATACTTTTTAAATATGCAT
Source organism: uncultured Maribacter sp. (assembly GCA_947493885.1). Lineage (GTDB taxonomy): Bacteria > Bacteroidota > Bacteroidia > Flavobacteriales > Flavobacteriaceae > Maribacter_B. The sequence continues at coordinate 153,910 of CANLTE010000003.1, read as the reverse complement.
AAACTAATCCCGCAAAACCTAATAAAGTAAATATCAACGAAATAAAAACCAGATTTATCTGCTCTTCTTTTTGAATCATTTCGTCTCTAGATTTTTCTATCTCCTTTTTCTGTTCTTCCAGCATTATTCTGGAATTCTCTAAATCTTGACCCACAACAGCAGCTAATTGCTGTTTTTTAATGGCCGACTTATTAATATCTATAGAATCATTTATTCTATTGTTTCTTTTTAAATAAACAATAGAATTTTCAAAGTCTCCGGTTTTATCATAATACGCTGCCAACAATTTATTTTTTTTAATAATATTTGCCGTTTTTCTTGGGTCAATACTATCACTTAAAAAGTCAGTGGTTTTTTCAAAATCATCCAGCTGTAAATAACATGACGCTATTTCAAGTGTATTCTCAACAACATTAGAAGAGAACTTACCCTTATTGTATTTTTTAATAATAGATATACTGTTTTCTAAATACGGAATAGCTTCTTCATATTGTTTCAATTGCGAAAAACACTTGCCGATATTTCCTTCTATTATTCCTTTTAAATGGTTGCCGTCAATAACCTCTTTTTCAGATTTTATTTTGGTAACATCATTTAAAAAAACATCAATAAAACCTTTTGCTTTTTTGTATGTACTAAGAGCGGTTGGCGTAGATTTATCTAATCGAAGATAGTTTCCAACATTATTATAAAAAACTGCCTGGCTATAAAAATCATTCTCACTTACATTTTTTTTCTCTTCCAGAAAATAATCATCCATTGCCTTTCTATGTAACCCCAAATTGGAGTAAATATCATAAAAGGCAACTTTCTCAGTAATACCTAACTCTTTCTTTTCTTTTCTAATTTCAATTTGTTCCGCATAGAGCTCTAATTTGGAATAATTATTATCCATTAAATTAAGTACTATGGCTTTTAATTTTTCATCTAAGTTTTTCTTATTACCGTATAACTCCTTTGTAATAGCCAAACTTTTATCATAATCACCAAGATCAAAATAGATTTGAGAGGATACTATTTTATAGTTATTAATCGCGGTAGAATCATTTATTTTTTGTGCATCGTTTAAATACAAATTAACTGTATCTAACCAGTCGTAAGCAGAATTTAGATTGTAGCGATTAGGAGTATCAAAAAAATAATTAAACTGTTCTTGAGATTCCTTTAGGTTTTGAAATTCTTGAAAAAAATCTTCGGTTGTTAAAATACTATCTTGGGCTGTAACTTCATATATAGTAATTATACTCGTAAGTACTAAAAGTAATATTTTGGTAAGAAATGTTTTCATATCATATTAAAACAGTAAAATCAAACATAACGTTATAACCTGATTTTACTAAATTTTTGTTGTTTACTAAAACAACTTTCATTAAACAAAAAACGTTGTTTAATTGCTTGGGGTGTTCTCTAAAACCCATTTTACAATTTAATTTACCTCCTAAACATAGGCTTGAAAAAAAATCAAAAAACAATTAAAAAGGTTAACATTAACCTTACCAAAAATGCAATACAAGTAAATTGAATAATAAAATTTGGGAGCCTATAAAAGGCCTATCAAAAATATTGCATGTCGCTGTAAATTTCTGGTTATTGTTGTGTAACCCCCTTTTTTTGTTGTGAAAAGGTATTTAAGGAACAGCTAATGTATTTCAGCCTATTTTTAATACATTTCATCGATATTGGGTATTTTTAAAAATGAAGAGATCACCTACAAAAAATAGATCTAGAAATCAAAAAAGAAAAGAGTTCTGCGTATAATTCAGAACTCTTTTTTTGAGAACACTATATGAAAATGAAAAAAATTATTTAACGCTAATTCAAATATTAATTTCAATACTACATCGCTAAAGTATATGTGTAATTCACTTTAACAAAAGTATTGTTGTGAACTTATGTAAAATTGTTGTATTACATTTAAAACATGATACAAAAAAAGACGCCCTATTGGCGTCCTTAATATAATGTTATGATTAGCTTTTAAGAATTCATTGCTGAAATAATAAACTCTTTAAAGTCCTTCGAAATTGGAATCAAATTATTGTTAATCATAATATCCTTAGAGTTAATGGCATCTATATGATCAACATTAACAATATAAGATTTATGAGCTCTGTAGAATTTGTTTTTTGGTAACTTTTCTAAATAATCTTTAAGAGGAGATCTTACCAAGAATTTTTTGTCAACAGTATTAACTTCTAAATAAACGTTATCTGCTTTAATAAATTGAATGTCTCCAAACTGAATTCTATAATACAGATGCTGTTTTTTTACAAAAATAGAATCTTTTAAAACGGAATTAGACATTGGCACATCTTCCTCACTTTCATTTACCGATCCATTAGCATTTTTATTAGTACCATAAGTGAAGTTGGACAATGCTATTTCAATAGAAGTATACAAGTCTTGCTGTTCAAAAGGTTTAACCAAATATCCATTAGGCTTAACCGTTTTTGCATTTTCAACAGTAGCTCTATCCGAATTTGAGGTTACAAAAATGAAAGGAATGTCATAATTATCTCTAATATGTTTTCCTAAATCTATTCCTGTTTTATCAGACGCCAAAATAATATCAATTAGAACAAGGTCTACTTGGTTATTTTTTAAAACTTCAACAGCTTGTTCATAAACAATTACATTGTCTACTATTTCGTAACCAATTTCTTCGAGCATGGATTGCATATCATCTGCAATAATGACATTATCTTCTACAATCAGGATTCTAATTGGCTTTTCCAAGTGATATAGTTTTTTGAAGGTTATTATTCAAAATTACAAAAAATAATGATAACAAAAATAGAATAGTACTGCAATACCAAAAGTACTTAGGGCCAATTTTTTAAGTTCGGGGTCAAGGTTTTTAGGTTGTTTCTCCTTTATAACTTTTACTAATTGAACACCAATTGGAATATAAAAGAGCATAGGAATAAACTGAAACCAACTGGTATACGTTTTGCTAATAAAAAAAAGCAAACTAAAAAAAGATAGTACCATAATGACTGAGTGGTACACTTTTCCTTTTTGATAACCAAGCTTAACAATAATAGTATTTTTACCAGATTTTTTATCTGATTCACAGTCTCTTAAATTGTTTAAATTGAGTACACCTGTACTTAATAAACCCATTGTAATTGCCGGAAAAAAGGCATTGAACGTTAAAAATTTAGTGTATAAAAACATTGAGCCTAATACCCCCAAAATTCCAAAAAATAAAAAAACGAATAAATCTCCTAACCCTCTGTATCCATAGGCTGATTCTCCAACAGTATATTTTATTGCTGCCCAGATACTAAGTCCTCCTAAAAATAGAAACAATACTATATAACCCAAGTTTTCTAACCCAAAGGTATATGCAACAACAGCTACAACTAATAGAATATTAATTAATATAGTAACTATAATTCCTCTTTTTAGTTGAGTCCTTGTCAATAAACCACTTTGAAGTACACGTTTTGGGCCAATACGATCTTCGTTATCCGTACCTTTTACCCCATCACCATAATCGTTGGCAAAATTAGACGTTACCTGAAAGCCTATAGTGGTTAAAAGCGCTAGTGTAAAAATTGTAGCATCAAAGGCATTATAATACCTCGCTAAAGTAGTGCCAACAACAACTCCAGAAATAGAAAGTGGTAAAGTTCTTAATCGAGCTGCTTTTACCCAAACCGAAAAACTATTCAAATTATAAATTAATTAGGTGATTCTATTTGAATACGTTTACCCTCTTTATAAGAGGCAACAAAGGCATCTTGAAAACCTAAATCTACTAATTGTTGTCTAAAGGTTTGAGCTTCTTTTAATGTTTCAAAATTACCAATAGAATAGGAATAAAAAGGGTTTGTTTTTACAAACATCGTGTTTGTTAGTGCCTCAGAAGCAAGAGTTATGTTGTTATCCACAAATGATTTTATTTGAACAGAGTAAATTTTTTCCTTTTCTAAAAACTCTTTTGCTAAATAAAATTCTTTAACTAAACTCAGTTCCTCATTTTGCTGTTTTAGATTATCAATTCGTGTTTTTATGGCATCTAAACTATCAATGGAAACTAAAAGATTATTGTTTTGTTTATCAAAGCTATTTGAACTACTTAATCCGGCCGTATACGATGTAACAGCAAGCATTCCTATTAAAAAAACACATGTTATTCCTGCAAAAATATTGCGTTGTATTTTTTTCTTTTTAAGTTCTTTGTTTTTATATTTTATTTGATCAAGTAATCGCTCATTAATTATTTGCGCCTTGTCAATATCTTTATGCAATTCTAATAAATCACTCTCTTCAATAAACGGCATAATAAAATGTGAATTTAAAAGGTATATTCTTTCGTTAAAGTTAACTATAAAATAGTTTAATTACTGTATTACAACACATAATTACACGATAAATATAGTGTTTTCAAAGATATTTTCCTTTAAAATACATTGCAATTGATTAAAGAAGTTCATATAGCATGAATTCCATCTTCCTTGATTTCAATTTTTCTGGCTTTATACAAAGTACCAATTCCTTTTTTAAAGGTTTTTTTACTCATTTGAAGTTCTTCTCTAATTTCCTCGGGGTTGGATTTATCATGTAACGCTAAATAACCTCCGTTAGCAACTAAAACATCATATATTTTGTTTGCTGCTGGCTCCAAAACTCTTGTTCCTAGAGGCTGTAATGAAATATCCAACTTATTATCTGGTCTTATGTGTTTAATACAACCTGGAAGTGAATCTCCAATATTTATTCTTTTAAAAACTTCATTAAAATATACGAGCCCCTTATGTTTATTATTAACAACAACCTCCCAACCTAAATCTGTCTGTCTTGTTACCAACAAATCTACTTCTTCCCAAATTTTTAAATTGATATTATCATTACTTAAAAATTTGTCTATTTTATTGGAGGCAACTAATCGGTTAGTACGTTCATCTAAATAACAATAAACTACATACCATTGCCCCTCTTTCATTTTGTTTCTCTGTTCTCTAAATGGAACAAGTAAATGTTTTTCTAACCCCCAATCAAGGAAAGCTCCTATTTCATTAACTTCTACTACTTGAAGTAACCTAAATTCGTTAACCATAATAAATGGTTCGAGATTTGTTGCTATTGGGCGTTCCTCATAATCTAAATAACAAAAAACAGTAAGTTCATCTCCAATTTCATGGCTTTCTGGCATGTATTTTATAGGCAACAAAACATCATTGCCTTCTTCATCTCCTAAAAACAATCCTACACTAGTATCTCTAAGAATTTTAAGTGTATTTAATTTACCAAGTTCAATCATTTTGCAAAATTACGTTTTAATTTATGTATATGGTCATTAGCTACAGTTATTAAAACAAAAAACCGCTCAAATTGAGCGGTTTTTAAATATATTAAATTAGGTTGGTTAATATATTGACTCTTTACCAAAGTGCTTACATAGCATATAATATACTACTGCTCTATGCTTGTTTTTATTTGAAGATCCGTACTTTTCTAAGACGCTATTAATAGCCTCTGTTAGTTTAGGACCATCTGCTAAACCAAGTTTTTTGATTAAGTAATTATTTTTTACAGTCTCAAGTTCTTTATCATCTCCACCTGACACTTTTGAAGCATCAAGATTATAGATTGAAGGACCTAATCCTATAGTTACTTTGGTTAACAAATCCATGTCAGCCTTTTCTCCAAATTTTTCTTTGATATCTACCTCGTACTTTGCGATTAATTCGTCTCTTTTACTCATAATTGTTAGTGTTGTAATTAAATATGGTTTTAAAAACTCCTAAGATATAAAATTGAAGTAATCCATCAAAATTTTATCATTTTTTAATCTAGGTGTATTAATCTCAATAAGCTTGGGCCTATCCGAAACCTCATAAAATTCTTTAAACTCCTTTTCTAAAGTTGCTTCATCAGCGGCCAGACAATATTCTAACCCATTCATTTCACATAATCCTTTTGCGTTTAAGTTATGAGCTGTTTCAAAATAGTTTTCAAACTCTGGTCCCTTTTTATTTCCTGGTAATATTCTAAATATTCCTCCTCCCGAATTATTTATCAAAACAATTCTAAATGAGTTTTTTATATAATTATTCCACAATCCGTTACTGTCATAAAAAAAACTTAAATCACCTGTAATTAACACGGTGGGAGTTTTATTATATACAGATGCTCCAATAGCTGTAGATGTACTTCCGTCTATTCCACTGGTTCCCCTATTACAAAAAACCTCTAACGATCTATTAATATTAAATAGTTGTACGTATCTCACCGTAGAACTATTTGCCAATTGTAACTGATAATTATCTGGAATATATCGTAATAAAATATCAAAAGCCTTCAAATCGCTAAAAGAAATATTTTTTAAATATTCTTTTCTTTTGGACTGATAATTCAACTTTACCGTATTCCAATAATCAAAATACAAACTTTTTGTTTTTCCAGATTTAGGCAAAAGACGACTAAGGAAATGATTTATTGGTAATTTATAATGATCACTTAGCGCAAAAAAAGTATTAAAAGCTTTTTTCTCATTTACATGCCAATGCTTTATTGGTTTAAATGCTCTTAAAAACGCTTTTACTTTTTTTGACACAATTAACCCTCCAAAAGTCAATAATATTTCTGGTTGTAGTTTTTTAAATTGGCTACCCTTGTCCCCAGACTTTTCAATCGGCGCAATAATGCTGTCAATACTTGGAAAAAAATTTGGATGATGTAAATTAGACGTTGTCTCTGTAAATACAATAACTGATGGGTCTTCAGCTAACATATTTAGTAAATTTTGGTCTATTTCATTGGGTTTATTCACCCCAACGAGTATCATTTTTTTCTTTGCCTTTTTCCACGCTTCCTGAATATTTTTAAAATCGTATTCTGGTAAAATTTCATCACTACCTTTAATAACTACTAGAGATACTTCCTCTTGGTTTTTAGTTTCATATAAAGGCTCCTCAAATGGCGCATTAATGTGAACTGGAGAATTTGAAGAATTTGCAAGGTTAAAAGCCTTATTTAATTCATCATCATTATAATTTTGAATATCACTTTGAGCTGTCTCCACCGTTATTCCTGATATCCATTCTGGAGCGTAAATGCCAATACGTTCAGGAGCATGCGAAACGTCTTGTTTTAAATTCGCTGAATACGCAATATGTCTGTCAAAAACATTGTCCTGTCTTATGGTTTGACCATCACCAACATCTATTTTATAAGTTGGTCTATCTGCAGATATTACAATAAGTGGGATATCACTATAAAAAGCTTCTGCAATAGCGGGATAATAATTTAATAGCGCACTTCCAGATGTACATACAACTGCAACAGGTTCCTTTAAATTCTGGGCTATACCAAGAGCAAAAAAAGCAGCACATCTTTCATCTACAATACTAAAACATTTAAAAAAAGGGTTTTCAGAAAAACCAATAATTAAAGGAGCATTTCGGGAGCCAGGTGATAAAACAATATTTTTAATGCCATTAGCTTCACAATGTTTAACAATGCTCTGGGCTAAAGGTATACTGGAATACATCATAACATCAAAAATACAACCAGATAATTTCTTAACCCAATACTAACTTTAATTAGCAAGTATTTTTAACATGGTTTTACTTTTGTTAACCGTTTCCTGCCATTCTTTATCTGAAACAGAATCTTTAGTTATACCTCCTCCAACATACACAGTAACATTATCATTAGTAAGTTGCATACAACGAAGATTAACATAAAACTCTGAAACCGTTTTTATAGTCTTATAGGCCTGATTCTCTTGATTTTTAGTTCTAGTAGATCTCTGGTGTTCTTCTTTTACATTAAGCTCTCCCAAAAAACCAGTATAAAATTCTCTATTATAATTTTCGTTTTCCAAGATAAATTTTTTAGATTCATTCTTAGGTAAACCACAAACTGCAGGTGTTGGATGTAATACATCAAGAACATCTTTTAGCTTATTACTCAATAATAGACCTGAAATTTTAGTTCGTAAATGCCACAGGTTACCGGCCTTAATTGATATTGTTTCAGACAGACTTAAATTAGTCACCTTATCATTTAAAGCGTCACGAATGAAATTTGTTACCATTTTTTGTTCTTCCAATTCCTTGAAGCTCCAATTAGGTTTTTCATCTTCAGCATAGGGTAAGGTTCCTGCTAATGACATTGTTGTTAACCTATTATTCTCTAATCTTAGTAAAATTTCTGGAGTTGCTCCCAACCACATCCCTACTTTAGGATGATACCATATATAACAAAATGCATTATCATAAGTTCCAATCAACCTCAAAAACAAGTCTAGCGCATTTGTAGTTGTTTTTACATCCAATTTTCTGGAAAGTACTACTTTATCAAACGTACCTTTTTTAATATTTGAAATGCCTTTGTTTATTAAATTTATATGAATTTCTTTATCAGAAACATCGTCGTTCAATTCTATTCTAATTAAACTGTTTTTTTCAGTCAAATAGGATACAGAGAACTCTTCATCTTTCTTTAGTAAGATTGTTTTTTCTGCATCGTTAAACGGAGCAAAAACAAAGCCTTGCTCCAAAAAATCATTGATATAATGTAGCTCAGCGTCATTTTGAAAAATCCCCTTTACCAAATTTTGTTTTGGCTTTTTAAACAAAACAAAAGGGAGTTCTTTATTAAGCTGGTTTTGTGCCTTTTGCACTAACTCGTTAATCATATTATTTTTTTGTCAAAGCAATTGTAGTAAGCTTACAAACCGAAATTAAATTGGAGTCTTCATCGGTTATTTTAATGTCCCACAATTGCGTTGTACGACCCTTATGTACAATTATTGCTTTTGCAAATACATTTCCGGCTTTGACACTTTTAACATGATTTGCTGAGATTTCTATACCGCGAACAAAAAAATTCTGTCCATCTAAAAAAATATAAGAAGCCATACTTCCAACACTCTCTGCCAATGCAACCATAGCACCACCATGCAAAACGCCATCAGGTTGATGTACCTTTGAAGAAACCGGCATTTTACCTATTAAAAAGTTTTCTCCAACTTCAATGTATTCAATCTCCAAAGTTTCCATTAAAGTGTTTTTTGAAGCTGCATTACAAACTTTAAGAATTTTATCTTTATGGTTCTCCATGAATTATTTTTTGTAAAATTAAGCATTCCTTACACAATAAAAGAAGGTATATTTGATTGAAGTTTTTATTTTATGAAACAAGTAAATTATACTGCTACCAATACCTACGAGTCTTTAAATGAACTAACAAATACAACCAAAAATGTTTGGATTGTTTTACACGGCATTGGTTATTTAAGTAGATATTTTATAAAGTATTTTGAAAATTTACCTTCTCAGGAAAATTATATTATTGCTCCTCAGGCTCCTTCAAAATATTACCAAAACAACAATTACAAGCGTGTTGGAGCTAGTTGGCTTACCAAAGAAAACACACTCATTGAGATTGAAAATGTGTTAAATTATTTGGATGCAATATTACAAAATGAGAATATAAATTCAACACACAACTTAATTGTTTTAGGATTTTCGCAAGGAGTATCAATTGCATCCAGATGGGTTGCTAAAAGAAAAATTAGATGCAGTAAACTAATTTTATATGCGGGTGCTCTTCCTAAAGAATTAACTGTTGAGGATTTTACTCATTTGCATGAAAACGAAACTGATATTATAAGCTTAGTTGGTGATAAAGATGAATATATTTCTGCGACAAAACTTAAAGAGGAAACAGCTAAAATGCAGAGTGTTTTTATGGGTAAGGTAAATCAAATAATTTTTGATGGAAAACACGAAATAAAGGTTGAAATATTAAATACCCTTATAAGTTAAAAATAAAAGTATTCTTAATTAATCTTCAACCAGAGTTTCTTCTGGATAGTACGAAATTTTTCGAGTAGTATAGGTATTATCAGGTGTTACAATTTGTTTTACCCAGTTGCCTTTTTCTTCATCATCAAATTGATGAATGTATTCTTTATTTTCTAAATTTTCGCCACTAGTAAGCTTGCTTTTAGTCAAAAAACCTTTAGTATCATACCCATATGTAGTAACATTTTCTATAGCAAATTGGTTTTCTTTCTCATTAAGCCTATAAGTAGTCTTGGATATTAACTTATCACTTTCCACACTATAAATTGCTTCTTCCGCGGTATTGGGTTTTCCTGTAATATAATTTTTAGTGAGCACTACTCTTTCTAACTTTTTATTCTTGTTTTTCCTTTTAGAAGTTCTAACTGATTTTAAAATTATTCCATTTAAAAGGTATGATGTTGTCGCTTCTCCTTTTACATTTTTGTACTCGACCAAAGTTTCATCTACTCCATTATTATTGGTTCTCACTATTTTTTTTAAATCATCATCAGAATTGTACCAATATTCATACTGATCCAAAATTTCTTTATCATATGAAAAAATCTTTTCAGTAATTTTTTTTGTGCCCGTAGAATCTATAACATAAAAATGGGCTAAGGATGTTGTGGTATTAAATTGATTATCATGATAGTTTTCAACACGTTTTTCAATTAAATAATTCTTATCATATTTGTAATAGGTAACACTATAATCGTTGTCGTTATAACGTGTAACGGATTTAGTTAGTAACCCCTCCTTATTGAAATCATATTCTTCTTTACCATATTTTGTCACTACAATACATGTTTTTACATTCCCATGCAGGTCAAAATCTTTTGAGGAAAAAATAGTTATCTCTTGGGCTTTCGAAAACTCACATACAAACAAAAAACATATCCATAAAATAATAGAAGCGTAATTTTTTACCATGTAGTAAATTTAGAATATAATCCTATACAACAAAAACTACCGCAATAAAAAAGAGGAACGATAATTTCGTTCCTCTTCTCAGATTTAAAACTTTATAAGAAGAAATAATTATTTTACCTCTTCGAAGTCTACGTCTTCTACGTTATCACCTTCAGCAGCAGGTTCGCTTGAAGTAGCATCACCTTCTGGTGCAGCTCCTCCAGCTTGTTGCGCTTCTGCCTGAGCTTTGTACATTTCTTCTGATGCTCCTTTCCAAGCTTCATTAATTTTCTCTAAAGCGGGTGTAATAACAGCTAAATCTTTAGTTTCATAAGCTTTTTTCAACTCTTCTAAAGCTTCCTCTACTGGTTTTTTATTTCCTTCAGAAATTTTATCTCCAAATTCACTTAACTGCTTTTCCGTTTGGAAAATCATGCTATCTGCTTCATTCAATTTATCAGCAGTTTCTTTAGCTTGCTTATCCGCTTCAGCATTTGCCTCAGCTTCAGCTTTCATTTTCTCAATTTCTTCCTCAGTTAATCCTGAAGAAGCTTCAATTCTAATATCTTGAGTCTTATTTGTAGCTTTATCCGTAGCAGATACTTTAATAATACCGTTAGCATCAATATCAAAAGTTACTTCAATTTGAGGTGTTCCTCTTTGTGCAGGAGGAATACCATCTAAATGGAAACGACCAATTGTTTTGTTGTCCACAGCCATTGCTCTTTCACCTTGTAACACATGAATCTCAACAGAAGGCTGATTATCAGCAGCAGTAGAAAATACTTGTGATTTTTTAGTAGGAATCGTGGTATTAGCTTCAATTAATTTCGTAAAAACGTTACCCATAGTTTCTATACCAAGAGATAAAGGTGTTACGTCTAATAACAATACATCTTTAACGTCTCCTGTTAATACTCCTCCTTGAATTGCTGCACCAACCGCAACAACTTCATCAGGGTTAACTCCTTTTGAAGGTTTTTTTCCAAAGAATTTTTCAACAGCTTCTTGAACTGCAGGAATTCTTGTAGATCCACCAACTAAAATAATTTCGTCAATATCACTTTTTGATAAACCAGCATTTTTAAGTGCTGTTTCACATGGCTCAATAGTACGTTTAACTAAATCAGCAATTAACTGCTCAAATTTAGCTCTTGTTAATGTACGTACTAAGTGCTTAGGCCCTGTTGCTGTAGCAGTAACATAAGGCAAATTGATTTCGGTTTGCGCAGAAGCTGATAATTCTATTTTAGCTTTTTCAGCAGCTTCACGTAGACGTTGTAAAGCCATTGCATCATCACGTAAATCAATACTTTCTTCAGCTTTAAATTCATCAGCCAACCAGTCAATAATTTTTTGATCAACATCATCACCTCCTAAGTGTGTATCTCCATCAGTAGCAAGTACTTCAAAAACACCATCTCCTAATTCAAGTATAGAAACATCGTGTGTACCTCCACCAAAGTCAAAAACTACAATTTTTTGATCAGTATCTTTTTTATCCATACCATATGCTAAAGAAGCAGCGGTAGGTTCGTTTATAATACGCTCTACTGTTAAACCTGCAATTTCACCAGCTTCTTTTGTGGCCTGTCTTTGCGCATCATTAAAATATGCAGGAACCGTAATTACAGCTCTAGATACATCTTGACCTAAATAGTCTTCAGCAGTTTTCTTCATTTTCTGAAGAATCATAGCTGATAATTCCTGAGGTGTGTATAAACGACCATCAATATCTACTCGGGGCGTATCATTATCACCTTTTACAACATTATAAGGAACGCGGTTAGCTTCCTTTTGAGATTCTGAGTATTTGTTACCCATGAATCTTTTTATAGAATAAATAGTTTTATGAGGATTAGTAACGGCCTGTCTTTTAGCAGGATCACCAACCTTAATTTCTCCGCCTTCAACAAACGCAATTACCGAAGGAGTAGTTCTTTTTCCTTCTGCATTTGGTATAACCACTGGCTCATTACCTTCCATTACGGATACACAAGAGTTGGTTGTTCCCAAATCGATACCTATAATTTTACTCATCTTATATATTTTAAATATTAAAATTCATTTCAGTCAGTATGGGAATGACAAACAATATGCCAAGGAAAAAAAACTGACAGGATGTCATTTTTATAGATTTACACCCGCGATACTTGACATTAACCGTCATACTTACCGAAATAATGTCTTCTTAACATGCATTAAAATTATAAGTACTGTTGAAGAAGAAATACTTAACCTTTTTAGCTTTAATCGTTTTTACTATACCTTTAACGGATATTTCTTCAGAATACAATACAAATATTTATTTTAACAGATTGACTTTAAGTACTATCAAGTAATTCTATAAACATTGAAAACAAATTTATCTACCCTACTACTAATAGCTATAGTATTAAGCGCATGTTCTGGAGACAGCCTAAATGAAACTGTTGTAGATTTACCTAACGAAGAAGATTCTTTTGTTATTAAAAGCTCTCCTATACCTGCTCCAACTCAGCGTACGGGTGACCCAGTAAAAGGTGAAGAGTATTTGTTTTCTGGAGATTATATGAGTTCTGGAATACCCTATAATGCTTATGTTTTTGTTAATGGAGAAAACACTGATAATTTACTTAATAGAACAGGTGATAATGCAATAATAAATCATGATTACACTGCATTTACCGCTTCAAACGGTGCCAAAGTTGTTGCGCCAAACTGCTTAAGTTGTCATTCATCTAAATTAAATAATGAATTTGTTATTGGTCTTGGCGACCATAATTCAAACTTTACAAGTAATAGAGCAAATGAAGTGTCTTTATTAAACACAGCTATAATTAATGTATATGGTCAGGATAGTAAAGAGTGGGATGCTTACGACCAATTTAGAAAAAGTATTACTGCAATAGGACCCAAAACCATAATGGCAAGTAAAGGAGTAAATCCTGCCAATAAAATTGCAGAGGTATTAATTTCGCATAGAAATAAAGAAACTTTAGAATGGGTAGATGAACCTAACGTTGTGTTTCCTGATGAAGTACTACCTGCTGATGTTCCAGCTTGGTGGTTGCTTAAAAAGAAAAATGCCATGTTTAGCACAGCAATTGGAAGGTTAGACTTTTGCAAATCATTTATTGGAGCTAGCCTGTTAACATTAAGTGATGCTACTAAAGCCACTGAGGTAGATGAAAAAATGGTTGATGTTTTAGCTTACATTCAAAGCCTTGAAGCTCCTAAATATCCTTTTGCTATTGATGCAGAAAAAGCTAATACTGGTAAAGTATTATTTGAGAACAATTGCTCTACATGCCATGGAACATACGGAGAGAATGAAATTTACCCTAACCTATTAGTAGCTTTGGAAAGTATTGAAACTGATCCAGAACTATCTAATCATTATTCAGCTTCAACTGAACAGAATAACTATTTTATGGATTGGTTTAATACAGGTTGGTTTGGTTCTTCTGAAAATCCATTAGAAATTAAATCCGAAGAAGGTTACATTGCTCCTCCTCTAGATGGTATTTGGGCTTCTGCTCCATATTTTCATAACGCTTCAGTTCCTACGCTAGCTCATGTACTTAATAGTAAAAACAGGCCTGAATTTTGGTCAAGAACTTTTATTTCTACTGATTATAATACTAATGAAATAGGTTGGAATTACAAAGTAGAAACTTCACAAGAAAATGTAAATACATACAACACCACACTAAAAGGTTATGGAAATGGTGGTCATAGATTTGGTGATGCTTTTAGTTCTGAAGAAAGAAAAGCTATCTTGGAATACCTGAAAACACTATAACTACACTCCCTGCTCTCTTTTTTATATAAAAGCATTTGTGTTAAAAAAAACATAAATAGTACCTTTTATTACATAGTACTGTAACAAAAATAGTTCTCCGTCGTCTTCTAGATATAAAACAAAATTATTTACATCAATTTAAAAACATACAATTATGAGAACTTTCATCAGAAACACCCCAACAGAATCAAGAAGAAATTCATTCTTTTCTACGTTTAAAAATAGTAAAAGAGTGCAATGGGCAGAGGTAAGACACTATACCCATTAATTAAACATATTATCAATCTAAAAAAAACAAATCATGAGAACTTTTAACAAGCAGTTACCAACATCATCTAGAAAGTACATATTCTTATCAAATTTTAAGAATACTAAAAGAGTACAATGGTCAGAGTCTAGAAATTATAGCTATTAGTTAGCCATAATTTAAAAATAAAAAAAGGGATGTGATTTAATCAACCACATCCCTTTTTTTTATCCAACAAAGTTATACTACTCTTCAATAACAATTTCTTGTTCTGTTCCATCAGGGTACGTCAAGGTCGCCTTATCATCGCACTCCCCTAATCCAAAATCAACAGTTACAGCTAGACCATTTTTATTAACATCCATGGTACCTTCGGCCACATAATCGCAAGCTAAATTTGATTTAAGAGCTTTTGTTACGTTTACCGAATATGTATCTGCACCAACTTTAAGCGTCCAGTTACCTTCCACAGAAAAAATGTTTTCCTCTAAAGTCTGTCCAAAGGCAATTCCAACAGTTTTTGTCCCTGTCTCTACTACTTCGGTATCATCCTCCATTATTACTGTTAAATCACTAGTAACTGTAAAATTAATTGAACTGCTCATTTGATCAGTTGAAATCGCCATGCTTCGTGTACCATTAATTTTAATGGCTCCAACATAAAAATCGCTGTAAGTTACCGTAAAAGCAGATTCTTCTAATCCAGCAGCGTAAACTACCGTTAAAGTACCATTTACATCACTTGTTCCATTTAATACACAATTGTTAAAAGTTAAAACAAAACCAGTATCTGAATATACAGCATCATAACATGCATCGGTAGCTGTTTTTGAAGCGGTTTCTTTATTCACGAAAACGTTATTGATAACATTATCTGCAATACCAGATACATTATCCGTTTCCAATATGGTTTTTACATCTGTTTTATTTAACGTTTGTTCTTGTTCTAGGTTAATGGCATTTTTTTCATCCTCGCTGCAACTTGCTACAAAAATTGCCAAAAAAGCAATTAATAAAATTTTTGAATTAAAAAAGCTAAGTTTCTTCATGTTGTATAATATTGGGTTATAAATCAATAAATGAAACGAATTTTGGGTGCTTTTAGTATTACAAATCTGGTGTTTTAGACAAAAGCAACTGTATTCACCTTAAATCGTATACGATTAACTATATTTGAAACATGCAACAGACATCAATTCTAAGAGATAGCGTACGTAAACACCTTTTAAAAAAGGTTCGTTTAGGCCAATTAAAAATTGGGAATACTATTAATTTAGCTGCATTATCTAGGGAATTAAAGGTTAGCGTTACACCAATAAGAGAGGCATTAACGCAATTACAACAATCACATATTATTGAGGCCATTCCTAACCGAGGGTTTATTATTGCAAAATTAAACTCGAAAGAAGCTCATGACTTATATGATTTAGTTGCCAATTTAGAAGTATTAGCCATTGAAAATTCTGTATTTGAAGAAACTCATATTGCAGAGCTAAAAAAGCAACACGAGGTTTTCGAAAATGCACAAAACGCTATAGATCGTATTAATGCAGATATGCATTTTCATTTTTTGTTAACTAAAGAATATAAAAATGATATTGTACAACGTATTTTAAGTGACTTAAAGGCTAGAATTTTTTTCTATGAACAAGCGATTATGTCTGATGATTCTTTTTATAATAAAGCTGACAATCAGCATGAATCCATTATTTCTGCGATTGAAGATGATAATGTGCCTACAGCCTCATTATTATTAAAAATGAATTGGATGCTAATTTTAAATTATATTCAAAAAAAGCTATCAGAAGGTATTTAACCCACTCTTACTCTAGTTCTTTGATCACATTCTCTGCTCCAGCAATAATTTTCTTATATGAACGATAACCCCATCGGGCAAAAAAGAACAGTCCAACCAATACTACAATTGTCAGAATATAGAAAGAAGCTCCTTTATCTGACAGAACTAAATTTTTGTTCCCAATAATTTTAGTAGCTAAGGGTAAAGTGATAAAAAAGTAAACAAAACTTAAAACTAGATTTGCTTTCTGAATAAATAATAACTTATTTTTTGTTTTAGTGTATTGAATTAAAGTCTCTTTATATGTATTAGAAATAATATCTAGGTTTCTTATTTTAGACAGTAAACGCAAAACAACTACAGGCAATATTATCAAGAAAATTAGGGTTAAAATACCACACCCTATTAAAAAAGGAGTATCCAGTTTTTTAAAATTTATAATTAGTAAAAGTACTACCATAAAGCATATTATGGCTCCAATAGTCTCCAACATTGATATTTTACTAAACTTTTTGGCATATTTATCTTGAGTCATTTTCATAATAATATCATTAGTAAGTTTTTTTTGATTCTCTAACTCCGTACTCATTTGCAACCATGTTGCTTGTAGTTCTTCTAGTTCCATGATATTATTATTTTACTAGTTGATTTTTTAATTTTTGCTTAATCCTTGATATTTTAGTTCCAACATTTGATGCTGAAATACCCGTTATTTCGGCTATTTCGTTATATTTTTTCCCTTCAAGTAAAAGAAGCATTAAACCTTTTTCAAATACATTTAGATTATGAATTTTAGTATATAGAATTTTGAGTTTTTCTTCAAACTCCATATCGTAGTTTTCTGTCTGTTGTAAAACAACTTGATCAATACTCACTCTATACCCCGTCCTTTTTTCTTTTTTGAGTCTGGTAATTGCTGTGTTAAGTGCAATTCTGTACATCCAAGTAGATATTTTGGCATCCCCTCTGAAAGTGCTATATGACCTCCATAATTGATATACTATATCTTGATATAAGTCTTGCTGGTCAACTGCATTATCAGTATATATCGTTGTTATTTTAAAAATAATACCTTGATTTTCCTGAATTAACAATACAAATTCATCGTCTTTATTACCCATGCATTTCTATTAGGTTGACCTATTAGTATCCATATCTGAAAATAATCACATTTTTTAATTAACTTATATGCTATTATCAGTTAATTAACCGTAAAGTAATGTACTTATAAACAACAAATAACCTAGAAATACGTTATTGCAGTCTAATAAATATAAAGAGTTATGAAATATCTTTCTCCGGAAATTGAAGCGCTTGCGAAAGGAAAGACAACAAAGAATTCACTTTTAAAAAAAGAAATTTCATGTGGTATTTTTCAAGATGCTCCAAATTTTGAAACTGAATTAGAAGAGAAATCTAATTAGGAAATAAGCTGAAATCTAATCCTTTTATAAGGTTTAGTGCATTTTTGTAATATATTTTTTTTAAGACTTCATCTGGCAAATCTAAGCCATACATTGCCCAAAATGCATGATATTTTTTATAGTACGGAAAATATTCATCATTAGTTTCTAATACTCTAAAATAAGTAGGAAACTCTTCGGGTTTCCAACTATCTTTTCCAAATAATACTCTATCCTGATATTTTATAAAAAAGGCTTTTGCATTTCTTGGTTGCCTTCCTAATTCCGCTATTACAGCAGCAATGCCAACATACATATTTGGCATTTCATCTAACAGCTCTCCTAATTTTGATAAGTTATTAGCATACCAACCCATATGGGCATTTATAAATTTTGTTTTTGGGTGATTTTTGAACATATTATGCTGCTCCTGTATTATTTGTTCCCAAGGAGCTGGATTGGTGTCCGAACGTTTTCTTCTTGGCTTAGTTTTTAATTCTAACCAACGTTCATTTTTATTATCCATTGGATCCCAAAACGATTTTGGATCAGCAGCATGTATTAATACTGGAATGCCCAATTCTCCACATTTTTTCCAAATGGGATCTAACCTAGAGTCATCAATTGCAATTCTATTGCCATCAGCATCTATATTGCGAAGCCCAAGGCTTTTATATACTTTAAGCCCCTTTGCTCCATTTTTTACGTCAGTTTCTAATTGATTAACTGCTTTTTCGGCCCAATCTTTTTTACCAACTCCCTTAAAATCTACATTAGCAAAAACAACAAACCGGTTTGGGTAATTTGCGTTTACATTATCCAACATTTTTTTTAAGCCATTACCAGAACCCCCGCTTAAATTTACCATTACCGCCATATTCATGGCATCCATGTGCTTTACAAGTTTTGATAAATCTTGCGAGCCCATTCTAAATTGATGACTATGAATATCAATAAACGGAAATTTAGCTTTTTCAACCTTATGCTCGGGTACTACCAAGGTTGAATTTGGATTGTAATTCTCAAAATTCATTTCCTGTGAACGAGATATGGTAATTGAGAATAACGCTATAAAAATGCCAAGATATTTACTCATGATTTCTTATTTAGTTTTAAAACACTTTTATAATCTTCTTCGGTATCAATATCTACAGTTTTACTCCCTGCTTCTACGCTTAAAACATCTTTCTCGTACTCTACTAATAATTGTCGTGCACCATAATCACTATTCAACATCTGAAGTTTTGTAAAATACGAACTTCCAAATAATGCAGGGACTCCCACCCTATTCTTATATTTTGTAGCAATTATTTTACTATTATTATTTTGAAAAGTTTCAATAAGCTTATTTAGGTACAATACATCGATAAGAGGTTGGTCTGCCAGCATTATAATTGCAGCTCCAAAATCGCTCGCAATATTTTCAATACCAAATGCTATACTTTTTCCGATACCTTGTTTCCAATCTTTATTAATTAAAAATTCGGTTTGTTTATTCTCAATTTCGGTGATTATTTGCTGATAATTTGCCCCAAGAACAACTTTTATACTGTTTGCTTTTGATGCTTTAGCAGTTTTAATCGCATGTTCCAACATGGTTGTATTATTCCATGGCAACAATTGTTTGCTTTTCTGCATTCGGCTTGATACACCTGCAGCTAAAATTACAATGGCTATTTTTTTAGATTGCATTAATCATGTATTCCCGTTAATTTGTTAATTAACATTATTGGTTTTTGATTACGAATAACCGCTAGCATTTCCGCAAGAATCGCCACGGCAATTTCTTGTGCTGTTTCTGCTCCAATATTTAATCCTGCAGGACCATGAATTTTTTCAACAAACTCAATATCAATTTCGGGGTTTAATTCAATAAATTCCGATAACAATTTTTCTCTACGTTTAGCTGGACCTAAAGCTCCTAAATATACAGGGGAAGTATCTTTAATTTGTAGTAAAAACTTTAAATCTTTAGCATAACTATGTGTCATAAGCATAACCGCAGTATCGCCATCAATTAAATTACTTGGCAACTGCTCTGCTTCAATATTTAATAGTGTATTTGCTCCGGGAAAATCGGCAACTTTCTTTTCCTCGGTTGGGGATGCCACTATGGTAACTTCCCAACCCATATGAGAAGCATAAGAACATAATGCAACCGCGTCATGTTCCGCTCCAATAATTACCAATCTTGTGCTAGGAGACATTTTCTGTTTTAAAACTAAATTAGCCGTATTAGTGCTTTTAGATAGGGATTGTATTAATTCTCCAAACTTAAAAACAGAACCATAGCTAATACTGGTACTGTTTTCTTTTTGAAAGTACGAATGAATTTCAAAACTTTTTCGCTGTATAACAGCATTATTAAAAGTAGATATGAAATTGTCATTGGGAGAAAAAGTTTCTATTAAAATGTATAATATTCCCTCACATCCCAAACGATAGCGACCATCATAGGTCATTACTTTTGCCTCTCCACTTGCTAAAACGCTTTGAGCTTGTCTTACAACTTCTTTCTCTACACAACCACCACTAACAGCGCCTATCATTTGCCCGTTTGCATTAATCAGCATTCTTACTCCAGGTCTTCGGTAAGATGATCCATCTAATGCTACAACTGTAGCTAAAACCGATTTTATTCCTTTTTTTTTAGCTTCCAGAAAAGCTTTAATTATATTTTTTAATTCGTGCGTCATTAGTTATGAAAACAATTCACGGTAAATTAATTCATAATCAACACCTATTATATTCTTGTTTGAATCTTTAACATTCTTTAACACTATTTTTTATAACCTCCATAATTTATATGGGTTTTAGCCGTTCTTCTTGTTGAACCCAAAAAAAATGAAAATGAAATCTATTTTAAAAATATTTGGCGCAATAAGTGTCTTATTTCTAGCTCTATCTTGTGGAAATGCTAATGATGATGTTAGTTTAAACCTAAATTTTGGCAACTCACTTGGAAAAGGATCTCCTGTTGACGAATGTTTAGATTTAGGAGAAAACGATTTGGTACTATCCATTCAAGAACAGTATACTACCCTTCCTGGAAAGGTTTCTATTTTATTTAAAGTTTCGGATACCGAAGGAAACCCCGTTTCTCAACTAACTGCTGACCAATTTACAATATATGAGCAAGGCAGAAACGATGATTGTTTTAATACAATTTCTACTTCTGAGTCATTTGCAAGAATTTCTCCTAACTCTCAAATATTTACAAATAACACCATTTTAGTTCTTGATTTAAGTAATAGTGTATTAAGTAGTAGTTTAACTGAGTTAAAAGAAGCTACAATAAGCTTTGTTAATAACGTAATGCCCGCCACTACGCAAGAATCTTTTAAAATGGTAATTTATTGGTTTGATGGTGAAAATGAGTTACACCTGCTAAATCCATTAACCGCTGATAAGCAAGAATTAATTACAGCGATTGATAATATTACACCAAACATTAGTAATGATCCTTCTACGGATTTATATGGCGCGGTAATAAAATCCACTGATGCTGCCGAAAAACTTTTAAAAGAATCACAAGAAAATAACAATATTGGAGCGGCTTCTGTTGTAATATTTACTGATGGGACCGATCAAGCTTCAAGGTATACCGAAGCCTTTGCTTTGAAAAAAGTTAACGATGCAAATCCGAACATTTCATTCTTTTCTATTGGTTTAGGTGCTGAAATTGATACTGAAGTACTTATGAATATTGGTAAAACGTTTAGCGTTTTCGCTGGAAACAAAAACGATTTGGAAAATACTTTTAATGACATTTCATTAAAAGTATCTGAGCAAGCAAACAGTTTTTACCTATTTGAATATTGTAGCCCTAAACGTGATGGTAGCGGGGAAAACAACTTAGCAATTCAAGTAAAAAATGGTAGTTTACAAGGCGCGGTGCAAACTAAATTTAGTGCTAACGGATTTACTGGCGGATGTGAATAAACTGTTATTCGCTTCAAAAAATATTAAAACGCCCTTATATAAAGGCGTTTTTTTTATTTCATAAAAAGCTACATACCAACCAATTAAAATACAACCCCAGGAATTAACGATAATAAAAACATCTTAAATAAACTTTCATCCGTATAACTACAAAACCTATTTTTTAAAGAAGATGAAAAAATTATTTATTACAAGTACGTTATCTGTTGTGTTATTAGCTTCGTGTGTTTCCAAAAAGAAATATGTTGCTTTAGAAAACGATTTATCAAACACAAAATCTACACTTACTAAAACTCAGGTAGAAAAAGAAGAGTTGGAAACTAAAATGGCTAAAATTGAAGCTAGAGTTGCCGAGTACAATAATAAAATTAATTCTCTAAAAGAAATTAACGACAGTCAATTAAATGATATTGACGGTGTTGCTGTAATGAGCAATAACACTAAGGAAAAAATGAGAGCTACTTTAACTAAAGTAGACCCTAGTAAGTTATCAGAAGCTAAAACATTACAAGATTCTATGAATCTTGCAATCTCTTACAAATTAAAAAACTCTATCTCTGACGAAGAAGGCGATATTGATGTAAATATTGATAAAACAGTAGTTATGATTAATATTTCTGATAAATTACTTTTCAATAGCGGTAGTTATAGAGTAAGCAGTAAGGCTAATCCAGTTTTATCAAAACTTGCAGAAGTAATTAACTCTGAGTCTAGTATGGAAGTTATGGTTGAAGGTCATACTGATTCTAGAACCATAAATACTGCTATGTTTAAAGATAACTGGGATTTGAGTGTTAAAAGAGCAACTTCAGTCGTACGTATTCTTCAAGATAAGTACAATGTTGACCCTGCAAAATTAATTGCTTCTGGTAGAAGTTCATATTTACCACTTGTAGAAAATGATTCAAGAGAAAACAGAGCAAAAAACAGACGTACAAGAATAATTATTCTTCCAAATCTAGATAAGTTTTTCGCTTTATTAGATGCTGAAAATCTATAATTACTTAACTTACATTAATATAAAAAAGGAGTATTACTATGTAATGCTCCTTTTTTTATTTTCATTTGGTAGGGTTTTTGGTATTTAAATTGTTTTATAAGTAACAACCCCAATTTTTACATTTACTAACATCCTATAACTATGTTGTTTAATTTAAAGAAAATATTATGGATGTAATTAACGAAATTATTCAAAACAGCGCGATTGGCACGATCTCAAAAATGTATAAAAGCATGGTTTTACTATTGTTTGCAACAATAGTATCTATGCTATTTACGATGTTTATATTATTACTTTATGTTGGTACACATACTAACATACAATTTGGGTATTAATCATCTAAAAATCATCGCATTTTTAAAATAAGCAGGCTTTTCTTCCAAATCAATGGCAAAACCGTTTATAATAGCGTAACGTAATTTTCCTTGTTTTTCTAGAAAAAAAGTAGGATTAATTCCTGGTTCTAAAAATAAAGAAGGTACTTCGTGTTTTTTACCAATTATGTGTATTGGAAAAGGTGAATTCAACATTTTTTTTGGAATTTTATCTAAACGTACATATCCATAACCTTGTTTTAAAAGAGAATATATGTCTTTTGTTTTTAGCATTTCTAATGAAGGTATTATTTCTGGATACACTATGGCGCTTTTAATATTGTACCCCTCTGCCTGAATGGTTTCATAACCAAAATAAGTAGATAAATCACCTTGATCTTTTATTCTGCTACTGTACCAAAAGTCTTTATTGTTTTCGGTCTCTACTTCTAAACAATTTATACCTATATCAATTACATAATTCTCCCCCAACAAATTATAAATCGCTTTTTCTATTTTTAAATCAAAAAGTTTTCTATCGTTTTCCGGAATTATATCATAGTCTGATAACGGAATGTTTTTATAACCTTCTTTTGCAATGGTATAAATTGCAGCCAGAATGGATACATAATTAAGCTTTCGAATCTCCTGCTTTTCAACATCATTTTTGTAGCCTCCAGATTCAATTAAAATAGCACTTGTCCCCCACTTTTGAATATTATCTCCAAAAGCTCTTGGTTCAAAATCATCATTATATTTACCAACTTGTCCAGGAGCATATTTCTGAATTATTTTATTCATGAAAGCAATCACTTTCATAGCATTTGCACGCACCTCATTAATTTCTTTCTCATAATTATATGCTGGTGCTAAATATGATATTGATGCTGGTTTGTCCGTTAAATTAGCATTATAATATGTACTTTGATCATGAAGATTAAAACCAAACTCAGCCTGTAAACTATCTCTCACTCGCTTTAGCGTTCTTCCTTCAGGAGATTGTAAACGCAACGCATCTCTGTTAATATCAATTCCTAAAATATTTCTCCTTTGAAAAATTTCAGCACCATCAGGATTTAGCATAGGTAAAAAATGGAGTTTTAGCTTTGACAATATTTCTGCCTTCTCGCTTTGAAATTGACTTGATTTTAAAAAGTTTAAAATATCAAAAATTGCCTGTGTGGCAGTAGGTTCATTCCCATGCATTTGTGACCATAAAAACACATCAATATCACCACTACCAATGCTAATTAAATTTAAATTTCTACCCTGAATAGATTCCCCTACTTTTTTTATCGTAAATACATTATCATTCCTGAAATTGTCTATAATAAGCTGCAACTCGTTATATTTTATTCTTCGAGAGTTTAAACTAACCTCTTTAAAATCATTATAAGAATCATACAATTTGGAAGTAATTTCATCTTGCGCATTTACCTTAAAAAAGGCAAATAACAACAGTAACAAAAACAAATGAGTTTTTCGCATCAAATTAATTGTTTGGAATAGGTTTAAAATTATATTTTTTTGTACCAGCACGAACTTTTAGTGTAAAATCTTTTCCCGGGTCATCCTTTACCGTTCTGTAACTGCTATCATTTTCTAACCACAATGGATGATTTTCAAAATTAGTATACTCGTAGTGACCAATAACATATTCTATGGTATATTTTTTGGATAAATACTCCACCAAATTAATGTTAGATTTTAACTGAGCTTTAGTTAAAGGTAAATTATTGTTTCCTCCAACGTTTTCTATTCCAATTGCGCAATGATTTAACCCAATAACATGTCTGGCCATAATGTTTTCAGGAAGTAGACGATAAATAGTTCCATCGCGGTCAACTATAAAGTGTGCTGACACATTTAACCCACTAACATTTTTAATATCTGGTCTCCAACTTGGTAATTTTGAATTGTAAAATGCCTGATACGATTCTTGTAATGTTGGAATAACCGTCCAATGAAGTACTATCATTACTGGCTCAATAGTTGGCTCTTTTTGTTGAATATTATACCGAGATGACATGTATTCTAAAGTAAGATGCTTTCGTTCCTCATCAAAAATAATAGGTTTATCAATTATTTTTAAAGATGTAGAGCAAGATGAAACTAATAGTAGTAATAAAAAAATTGATGCCAATTTACGAAGCATAAAATTTAATATCTTTCTCTAAATTTACAACAAATTGTCTTACAAAATAACTAATCCAAATTCCACCGATTTAAAGAAATAATCAATAAAACTAGTGCATGAGAACAAAATGGAAAATACTACTCATATTCTTACTTCTTACGATAACAGCAATACTATATAATTACCCAAAACTTAATATTATATCTGGTTATGCGGCAAAAAATATGGCTTCGAGTGTTTTTATAGCAGGTAGGTCAGCAAAATCTATTACCGAGCATGACAACAATATGCCACTTATTAAACTTTCTAAAGTAGAATTAGAGGAAAACGCTGCAACAGCGAGTGTTTATGGTTTAATGGAGCGAAAGGCGGTTTTCAGAAAAGGACTAGGAAGCGTTTTAATTACTAATAACAACCAAACTTTAGGAACAAAACTAAGTCCAATAAGATGGTATCATAAGGATGAAATTCCTTTTCCATATGGAGATTTAGAACCTAAGGATACTATTTTAAATGTTATAAATTACTCCCAATTACATAAAGCTGTTAAGAATGCTTTTTCCAACCCTGAAGTACAAAAAACCCGTACACTTTTGGTTTGTTATAAGAACAATATTATTGCGGAGAAATATATAGGCGGCTTTAATGAAAAAACTAAAATCTTAGGTTGGTCAATAACCAAAAGTATTTTAGCGACATTATATGGTATTCTAGATTATCAAAAAAAAATAGATGTAAATACACCAGCACCAATCGCCTCATGGCAAAATGATGATAGAAAAAAAATAACCATTAATAACCTATTACGTATGCAAAGTGGTTTGGAATGGGAAGAAAACTACGGTGCTATTTCTGATGTAACCAAAATGCTTTTTTTGGATGCAGACATGACGAAAGCTCAAGAAAGAAAAACCAGTGTTGCGAAGCCAACAGAAGTCTGGAACTATTCTTCAGGAACATCTAACTTATTGTCTGGCATTTTAAGAAAGCAATTTAAAACGCATCAAGAATACTTAAATTTCCCTTATGAGGAGTTAATTGACAAAATAGGAATGTACTCTATGCTTATTGAGGCTGATCTTGTGGGTAATTATATAGCATCATCTTATTCCTGGGCAACAACAAGAGATTGGGCAAAGTTTGGACTACTGTATTTAAACAATGGCAATTGGAACGGAGAACAATTGTTTTCTACTAATTGGATTAATTATATTACTAAGCCCACAAAAAATTCTAATGGTGAATATGGAGCTCATTTTTGGTTAAACGCTGGAGGAAAGTATCCTGATGCCCCAAGAGATATGTATATGGCAACAGGTTTTCAAGGACAGCATGTAATTATTATCCCATCTAAACAGCTAGTTATTGTAAGAACAGGGCTTGCAGGATATCCAGATTTTGATTTAAACAAGCTCGTAAAAGAAATAATTGATAGTATAAATTAGTAACCTTAATTGATACTATACTACATTGATTTATGTTTTCACAACATAAATCTGCCCCCTTACAACAATACTTTCCTAAAACCGTACTTACGCTTTACATTTACAGTATAAGAGTAAATAATAATTTTTCATTTTCATATAGTGTTCTCAAAAAAGAGTCCCGTCTTAATTGACGAGACTCTTTTTAGTTGTAACAATAATTAATTAAAGATTTATATTATTCAATTGTAATCACTTAAAATTAAATAATTGTTTTAAATGTGTAATCTATGTCCTCCGCATAAATTATCTCTTTTATAGATGTTCCAAAGGGGTGATCTATATTTAATAAATGATTTAAAAATTTGTCTTTGCATAGTTCTTCGAACAATGGACTCGTTGGGATTAAAAAATTATGTCCGCATAATGCATATGAATAAATTCTATAATTTGAGTCCATTTCATCACTATAATCGGTAAATCTAATTTGTGGATTGACTAAATCTGGTATAGAAGTAAATATGGCCTTAAACTTCGGTATTTGAATATAAACTGGCAAGTTACCAAAGTCATATCTAGCAAATTCCCTTATAAAATTAAACCTTTCTGATAGAGCATCTTTTCTTTGGCGCTCTCTTTCTTCTAAAAATACTTTATACAATCCTTTTCTAAATTGTCTGCCAGTTTTTTCCTGAAAACCCTTTTTAACTGAATACCTTGGTTTCAGTTTAATAGTTTTATTTTGAAAATTTAGTTTAAAATATTCAGATTTAAAACGTTTATTTTTAGGAATAGAATTGGTTCTATTTAAAAAAAGGAATTTTGAAATATTAAGCATTTCTTTTAACACTAATTCACTAGAAGGTAAATTAGGTTGTGGAGAACCAAAGTAATGATTGCAGTCATCGCAGACATTTTTACAAATATTTCCCCCACCCAGTGATTGTGGTATAGTATGAGCTTTTTTATCAAAGCTTACCCGATATTCTTTCTTTTGACACCAAATGCAAACTTTCACTTCTTACCTATATTATTAAATTATAATGATACGCAGATTAGATTTAATCAAGGAATCCAGCTATTTTTATCAAAATTTGGCTTTCTTTTTTCTAAGAAAGCGTTTCTACCTTCTTTTGCCTCATCTGTCATGTACGCTAATCGTGTAGCCTCACCAGCAAAAACTTGTTGACCAACCATACCATCATCGGTAAGGTTCATAGCAAATTTTAGCATTTTTATGGACGTTGGAGATTTCTCTAATACTTCCTGAGCCCATTGGTAAGCAGTATCTTCTAATTCTTCATGCGGAATTACGGCATTTACCATTCCCATTTCATAAGCTTCTTGAGCAGAATAATTTCGTCCTAAAAAGAAAATTTCACGTGCTTTTTTCTGACCCACCATTTTTGCTAAATACGCAGAACCGTAACCACCATCAAAACTAGTAACATCAGCATCAGTTTGTTTAAAAATGGCATGCTCTTTACTGGCAAGTGTCATATCGCACACCACATGAAGACTATGTCCTCCTCCTACTGCCCAACCTGGAACAACAGCTATAACTACCTTAGGCATAAATCTAATTAGACGTTGTACTTCTAAAATATTAAGACGATGCATTCCGTCTTCACCAACATAGCCTTTATGACCTCTTGCTTTTTGGTCTCCTCCACTACAAAAGGAATAAACACCATCCTTTGTTGAAGGTCCTTCGGCAGACAACAGTACTACTCCAATAGATGTATCCTCTTGCGCATCGTAAAAGGCTTCATACAACTCACTTGTAGTTTTTGGTCTAAATGCGTTCCGAATGTTAGGTCTATTAAACGCTATACGGGCAACACCATTAGATTTTTTATAGGTGATATCTTCAAACTCCTTTACCGTTTTCCAGTTGGCTTTTTCCATATTCATAATTATTTGTATCCAAAGTTACAGCTATTTCTTATTTTTTAATGCTATCCAGCGCGACATGTATTTAGTGCTTTTCATGCTTTGATGCTGTAAAACGCTTCCTATAAAATTAGTGCTCCTATGTTGGCTCAGTGTTTTTCTAACATCTGCTATTTTATCTAATAAAACACTTCCCAAATCTGTAGCATTATAAGCGTTATTTATAATCTTAAAACCAATTTTTTGAGCTTGTTTCCATTCAGCTTTATCTGTGTATAGCTTAACAGCATTTTCAACAAAATCCAAAGTATTCTTTGTAATTACACCACTCCAACTTTCACCAAATAGAATACCCTCTGCCCCTACCGTTGTTGTTACACTTGGCGTACCAGACCGCATAGCGGTAAAAAGTTTTCCTTTTATTCCTGCTCCATAATTGATCGGTGCTAAGCAGACTTTAGACTTAGACATAACATCCAAATCGTTTTCTGCCCAGCCCTGAATTATAAACCCTTCTTTTACGTTATGCATTTGATTAACATGTTCAGGTAAATAAGCTCCATAAATATGTAATTGTGCATCGGGTAATTGTTTCCTTATAATTGGCCAAATATCTTTCTTTAATGTAACAATGACATCAACATTAGGAGCATGTTTTCCATTTCCAATGCATACAAAATCTTTACGTGATTCAAAACTTAAAGGACTATCATCAACTTTTGAAAACATAAATGGTAAAAACAGCAATAAATTTTTATCTAAGCCTATTTCATCTTCCAACAAATGCATTTCATGGGAAGAAATAATTACTGATATGTCTGACCTTAAAATACTGGCGATTTCTCTTTTGGTTATATCCTGAGCTTTCCAAAAATCAGTTGAAAAATTAATCTTTTGTTTTAAAGCCTTTTCTCTTGAATTGCGTAGTGAGTGTAAATCCTCGGTATTTAAAACTCTTAGGGCATTAGGAACATTTTCTTCCACGCGCCAGCCAAACTGTTCTTCAATTATAAAACGGTCAAAAAAAACAACATCAGGATTCAATTCCCTAACGAAATCATCAAATGAGGAGCTATTTAAAGTAATTTCCTTTTCGGCAACTCTAATCTTAGATAAGTCAAAGGTGAGCTCTGTTTTTTTTGCGGTGGATGCAAAGGTAATTTTATATTGGGCTTTTAGTAGTTGCTCAATGAGCTGCAACATACGCTGTCCTGCAGCTGTTGAAGTAGGTTCTGGCCATACAAAACCAATAATTAATACCTTAAACCCATTTATTTGCATTTTCTACATCTTTGATGCAAACTTTTTTGAAATACTAGAACGTAATCTACGTTCATAATCTTCTTCCAGCCATTCTTTATAATTTTTTGTATTATTCATAATACAATACGAATACTGTTTTACTCTAAAAGATATTTCTTCTTTTAGTTTTTTAGCTAAAATTCTGGCATCAAAAACATCTTCAGCATTTTCTACACATATTTGCGCATGTTGTTCTATACTTCGGTCTAACACGACCTTAGATTTTATACCTTCTGCAAATCCTTTTTTATATTCTGCCTTTATATCAAATTCTATATTTTTTGATTTTGCAAATTCCTGACGAAGACTATCTGGCATTTTGTATATAAAGTCCCGTTCTATGTCCTCATCGTTCTTAATGTTTTCAAGGAAAAAATCTGGAAAATGGAAAATTTCCTGCCAATCCATTGGCGCATCCCACATTCCAAAACGTGCAATGTTATTTCCTAAATCTACTACCGTAAATTCCTTTTTATTAGGTAAAACACGAGACCCTCTACCAATCATTTGAAAATACAGTGTTAACGATCGTGTAGCTCTATTCAAAATAATAGTCTCAACGGTTGGTTCATCAAAGCCAGTAGTAAGTATACTTACTGAGGTTAATATGGCATTTGGTGTCTCTGAAAACCATTTTAAAATTTCCTTTCGCTCTGCCGCTGTATTTTTATTATCTAAATGTCTAATATCATACCCAGCCTTTTTAAACGTCTCATAAACGTAAAGAGAGGTGTTTATTCCGTTATTAAAAATAAGCGTTTTTTTACCTTCAGAAATCTCGCTATATGCAGTAACTAACTTACCTAACATACTTTGATTACCATATAACTCGTCAGAAGATTTTACCGTATAATCACCATTTATTCCTAATTTTAACCCCTGTAAGCTAACATCATAACTATACATGTTTGCCTTAGCAAGAAATTTTCTTTTTATTAAAGATGAAATGGATTCACCGACAATTAATTTTTTATAATTGTCCTTCATTGGCAACTTAATATTGGAACTTAAAGGTGTTGCCGTAACTCCAAGTATAAAAGAATTGTCGAAATACTTAAATAATTTTCTGAAAGAATTATAATGAGCTTCATCAATAATTACCAAACCAATATTATTAATTTCAACCTTTTCTTCTTGAAGTCGGTTGTTTAAGGTTTCAACCATGGCAACAAAGCACATAAATTCATCTTGGTCCTTTAACTCTTTTACATGACTATTTATGATTTTATTTTTTACACCAAAACCTTCTAAC
The DNA here is from genome assembly GCA_947493885.1 of uncultured Maribacter sp. Taxonomy (GTDB): domain Bacteria; phylum Bacteroidota; class Bacteroidia; order Flavobacteriales; family Flavobacteriaceae; genus Maribacter_B. The sequence goes on along the minus strand of CANLTE010000003.1, from coordinate 122,699 downwards.
ATTTTTGAAGTTTGCGTACTAAGCTCTATTCTATGCGTTAGTACAACAACTTTCTTATTATTTTGCTCAATAAACCTGCGAGCTATTTCAGAAAATACTACCGTTTTTCCACCACCAGTTGGTAACTGATATAACAAATTTGTATTTGTTGGCGCTTCCTCGAAGTATTTGAAAATAGTTTTAAGATCCTCTATTTGATAATCATATAGTGACTTTTCGCTTGTCTCTTTTTGTAACTCCAAAGGGATTTTTTAATTTTAAGTTTTCGTAATAACGTAATCTACCAAAATTAGGAGTTTTTTGTACTTAAAAGAAATATATACTTAAAAATTGAAAAAAATATTTAAATAAACATCAACCAAATATGTTGCTAGTCTATTATATCTAAGGCTTTAGAAAATTCCTCTTTAAATATCCAATTTTCATTCTGAGTGAAGTTGTACACCTTAACCAAACGTTCCTTAAAATTTGGAAGCAAACCATTTACCGCTAAAAACTGAACTAACTCGGTGAAAGAATTCAACATACTTTTATAAAATGCTTCTGGTACTTTTTTATCCTTTTCAAAGGTTTGGGCAATTTCAATATTATAACACATTAAATCTGCTATTAACATAGGTTCCACCCCTAAATTTATAAAGTTTTTTATAAATTTATGAGCAACTGACCTTCTCATTTTGGGTCGTCTACGTTTTACCGGAAAATACTCATTAGAAATTTTTGTTTTTGCTTCTTGCATTAACTTATCCTCTTTAGGATTAAAAACAAAATTATAATATTCTTTTACCGCAGGAAACCTATTATATAAATCTAATAGTTGCTCTTCTAGCTCTTTTTTTGGAAGTTCTAGTAAATAGACTTTAAGTGCTCTTTTGCTCATATTAAGTTCAAAAATAGTAAAGGAAATACAAACTCAATAACCAGAAAGTTTATTCTTACTTTTTTAATAAGTATTGTATAATAAGTTTACTATCTCTTTGGAAAACAAATAATAAAAATGTAAGTTAAACCCTTATTCTTTTCCTAACTATAAATAACATTATATGAGGCAACTCAAAATTATAAAGCAAGTAACCAATAGAGAATCCAAATCATTAGATAAATACTTACAAGATATAAGCAAAATAGACCTTATTACTGCCGACGAAGAGGTTGAGTTAGCCCAGTTGATAAAAAAAGGAGACCAAAAGGCATTAGAAAAATTAACCAATGCTAATTTAAGATTTGTAGTTTCGGTTGCAAAGCAGTATCAAAATCAAGGATTAAAATTACCGGATTTAATTAATGAAGGTAACCTTGGACTTGTAAAAGCAGCAACACGATTTGACGAAACCAGAGGATTTAAATTTATATCGTATGCAGTTTGGTGGATTAGACAATCCATTTTACAAGCTCTTGCAGAACAATCACGTATTGTTAGGCTTCCCTTAAATAAGATTGGCTCTATTAATAAAATAAAAAAGACCTTTTCATATTTAGAGCAAACTAACGAGAGACCTCCATCACCTGAAGAAATTGCTAAGGAATTAGAAATGACGGTAACCGAGGTTAAACAATCGCTTAAAAATTCTGGTAGACATGTTTCTATGGATGCACCGTTAAGAGATGGAGAAGATTCTAGTCTATACGACGTTTTAAATGTTAATGAATCTCCTGAACCAGATAAAACACTGTTACAGCAATCTTTAAATACCGAGGTAAACAGAGCTCTTAAAACGCTTTCTCCGAGAGAATCTGATGTTGTTAGACTATACTATGGTATTGGGGACCAACAGTCTATGACACTTGCTGAAATTGGGCAAACTTTTGATTTAACTCGAGAGCGGGTAAGACAAATACGTGAAAAGGCAATTAAAAAACTTAGACACAACTCTAAAAACAAATTACTTAAGGGCTACTTAGGGTAGTATTTTGCATGTTACTTTCTTTTACCAAAAAGGAGCTACAATATTGTAGCTCCTTTTTATATATTTTAAACTTATTTGTTTATGAAAAACTTAACTTACTAACTTCTATATCAACTAATATTTCGTTTAAATCTTCAATAAAGCTTAAATAAGCTGCACTATTTGAATTTTTATTTGCCATAACTTAGGTTTTAGGTTAACATCTAATTTGGGTTACATATAATCTAATTCAACTAACTCGTTTAGACTCAAAATCTCATTTAAGTCTTGGAGAAATTCTAAATACTCTTCTCCGTAGGTATCGTATAACATGGTACAAATAGGTTAATTAATATTTAATTGATTTGGGTCTTTTTACTTGTATCAAACATAAATATAACGTTATAACAAAACAATAAATTGTGGTGAATCTAAAAAAAACTGTTGTGAAAACGCCTTATGATATCACTTTAAAACTTTACATGGTAAATAATTCCTGCAGAAATGGACCACATAAATTTTCCAGGAACAAAAGCTAGCTCTTGTCTAGTAAAACCAAGGTTTGTTTGATATAAGTTTGTTTTGCTTTTATTCGAAAATTGATATTCTATTCGTAGTCTTTGGGACTCTATAAACAATTGTGTTTCAGCTAAAACAGTATCTCCATCTATTAATTGTTGTAGTTCAGGTGAATATCCTATACCTAAAGAAACGCCTAAATAGTTTTCTTCATGTTTTAGATATTTTCGAACAAGAACATTCCCTGAACCACCAAATTGATTTTGAGAACTTAAGGTAATGTATGGACGCAACGATGCGTAATAATTTCCTTTATATAATCCAAAGCTACCTGTAAAAATATTAGCTTTTATTGAGGTAAAGTCCATAAACTTATACCCTAATGAAGCCTCAAAAGCTTTAGAGAAATTGGTATATACTTCGGCAGCCATTTTATGAGACGGATACGTTTTAGCTTTGGAATACCCGTAATTTAAATAACCATAAAATTTCTTTGAAAATTTTGGGTACGCATCTATTTCATATTGTGTACCGTTAATGTTAAATCTATTACTATAATTAACTCTAGGTATTACTGAACCATATTTTGTTTCTCTTTTGTATTCCAAACTGGCATAATACATTGGATCAAAAACAATATCATATACTTCAAATGAATTGCTAATGACAACACTGTTTTTAGAATCTTTTTTTACCTCAACAGAATCTTTGTTTGTTTGCTTTGTTAAGTTACTTAAGGCCTCTTCTTTTAAAGCCAATAAATCTGAATCGTTTGATAAGTGTTTTAGTGATTTATTGGCAAGCCCAAGGGCTGTGTGGTAATTTTGAGCATAAATCTCATTTTTTACTGCTGCCAACCAAACTTCTTTATTCTCTTTATCTTTAGAGGTTATTTTATTGAAATGTTTTCTAGCTTCATCATATTTTTTGTCCCAACTATATGTTTTTGCTAACAAATTGCGTACATCTACATACTCTGGGTATCTACTTAGTATCAACCGTAAGGTGTCACGTGCCTGAGCAGTTTCTCCGCTAAATGCCAAATCTCTGGCTGCAAAAAACGATTTGTCTGGATCTCCAGCATAATCATATTCTTGAGCCCCAACCATCATACTGATGAGTAAACTTGAAGTTAATATGTATAAGCGAAATAATTTCATCTTTATTCTAACTGTGCAATGTCTTGTTTAATTGTAGTGATGTTCTCCTTTTTTACATTTGATGAGCTTTTTTTTAGAAACTCTATAGCTCTTTTCAATTTTTTAGTAACATTTTCATCTTCAATATTATTTTCCAGCATCCAATTCATTAGGTCTTTTGCTTTATAATTTATCTCTGACCAATAATAAGTATCTAGTAATGCGGCATAACCGTCGGCATAGTTAGGATAAGTAAGTACTACTTTTTCAAGTATTTCAGCAGATTTTAAATAATCTCCTTTCCAAGAATGTATTCTCCCCATTAGTATCTCGGTATCTACATGCCTCGGAATGTTATACAATATATATTTACACAATAACAATGCTTTGCCCCACTTTTTCTTAAAGGCTAAGCTTCTTGCTTTAAAATAAGCATCATCATAATCGTTTCCATTAAAAACACTCTGTAACCAAACCAACTCTTCTTTAGAAAACGAAATTATATTTTCTGCCAACAAAGAATCATCTTTAGGTATTATTCTATTTTGTGAAACCACGTATTTATTAACTGATTTAAAATATCTGAATTTTTTATTGATATTTTCTTTTACCCCTGAATTATCATTACTTTTCCTGTTTAGTTTTTCATCTAAAGTGTATATCTCATTGTCAGATAAAAAAACATTGCCAGCTATGTAATCTCTAATGGTATTATTGGACCTAAGTAATGGAATTTCTTTTTCTTCACGAAACACCCTTGAATTGTATAAATTATCTCCTAGCCAAGCTACTTCAGAAGGAACTTCTATATTATGAGACTTCTTTAACATGCTTACTAATGATGGAATAATATCTACATGAGAAGCTAATGTGTTTATATTATGAGAAACTCTTAATAAAGGACTGTAAATCAACAATGGAACTTGATAGCGTTTTAGATTATTGGTGCGGTTTATATCTGTACTATTGTGTGTTCCGGTAATTATAAAAATGGTGTTTTCAAAAGCTTTTGTTGTTTTTATTGCAGAAATAAATGAAGCAATGGCACTATCTGTGTATAGCATACTTGCAAAAATTTCATTATTTTTTTCAACAATCTTCTTGTTTTTTGAACTCAATTTCTCATTGGAAACAATGTCTTTTACCTCTTTTAAGTAAACCTCTTTATTTGGTATTAAATATGGTTTTCTGGAACTTAGGGTTAAAAAAACATCTACACTTGGTGTCAACTTTTTAAAAGGTCGATTTTTAAAATTCTCAAACAAATCATAATCAGGGTACCCCAATGAAATACCTGCATTATCTTTGTTTTGTTGTTTGAACTTAGGACTAAAAACCTTTTTATCAATGATGTTTTCTACCCCCTCTTCTTTTAAAAATTTATCAAAAGAGTTTAGTGCACTATTTCCTCCATAATTAAAAGATGTTTCATACCCATTTTCTTTCAAAATAGTATAGAACGTATGCCTATTAATGCGATTTGAAACGTTTGTAAATCCATTATTTCCAAAAGGCAAAGATCCAATTATAGAAGGTATTGCCGCATGGCTTTCTCCTGTATTACTCAGAAAATTTGGCCAATATAGTGACTCCTTAGAAAGTGAGTTTAAAAAAGGTGAGAATGCTTTATAACTGCTATTTTCTCCAACGAAATCATTTCCTAACCCTTCTACTAGTATAAATATAAAAGAAGGCTTTTCTTCTTTTAACATAAAAAAGGGAGCTAAATCACTTTTTTGCGTTGAAGGTTTTAGTAGCGGAAACTTTTTTTCGCCCTTATATATATTGGAATTTAGTAAATGTCCTCCAAGGTTTGTTATTAAAAACTGAGTTTTGTTTTCGTTAACTGGCTTTGTTGAAGTGTATAAAGTTGCCAAAAATAAACTTAAAAGAACAATTGTAAATGGATACATTTTACTTATCGCGTTGTATGTAAATCGTAAATATGTAAGCAAGTATTTTGCAATTCCAATGCTTATTATAATTACCATAATGGTAACCAATATTGAAGCGCTATTGTCAAAAACTAATGCTGTATTTAAGATATTGGCTCCAAGGGGTTCAAGGTTTTTAATAAAGTATTCTATTAAAAAGCCCTCAACACAAAGTAGGATTATAAATATTGCACTAACCGACTTATAACCAAGTCCTGGCACCTTTTGTTCTAAATGTCTAAATAAGAAAACTAATACTATTGCTGCAACAGAAGCATATCCAATATGGTGAAGCAGTAATAACAAAAATGATATATTAAAAAAACTATCTAAAACATCATTTATATATAGTCTAATGTTTTGATATAAAGACAGTATTGTTAGCCCACAGAAAAATGCCAAGACTAATGGAATAAAGTCTTTAAGCAGTTTTGCCTTTGGAGCATTTGATATGTCTTTATCTAATTGCATTGTTATGTTGCTTTTGCAAATCCTTTTCTGACCTGTGATCCCCAGCCAGATTTAATTTTAAACAACTTTTTATAATTACCTCTCACCGCTGCCCACACCACGATGGGATGAAAAGCCACCGGTTCTATTATTGCGCACAACATAAGTAAAAGAATATCTTTTGTCTTTTTATATTCATTATACGAGTACACTTCCCATAGAATAGCATAAAATGAAAACATTATGGAGTACATATATACCGTTGCGGTAATCGCAATAAAGAATTTGGTATTTAAAATTCCTAGGTAATAGAAAAGTATGATGGTAAAAAAACCAAAAAACTCTAAAAGCGGAGCAAGCCACTCGTAAAAAAACCAATACGGGTAGCTTAACATTCCTAACTTCCCGAACTTGGGATTAAAAAACATGTCTTTGTGTTTATACAAGGTTTCAAGGTTTCCCCTTGCCCAACGGTCTCGCTGATTAACTAGTATTTTTAAATCTTCTGGAACCTCGGTCCAACATAAAGCATCTGGCATATATTCTACTGTATAGGGTAACTTTCGTTCCTCCATATACCTTCTCATTTTAAAAACTATCTCCATATCCTCTCCTACAGTATTGGTATCATAACCTCCAACTTCCAAAGCAATTTCCCTATCGAAAAAACCAAATGCACCAGAAATAATTAGTAAACTATCTATTCTACCCCACGCCATTCTACCTAAAATAAACGAGCGTGTATATTCTAATAATTGAAATCTAGCTAGCCAATTTTTGGGTAACCTAATTTCTTCAAGTCTACCACCTTGAATAACACATGAATTTGCAACTCTAATAACTCCACCAACAGCAATAACTCTTTTCTGTGATCTTTGATAAAAAGATTTTACCACATGTAAAAGGGCCTCTGGTAATAACAAGCAATCAACATCAATACAACCAACATACTTATTAGTAGATAATGCCATTCCTGTATTTAAGGCATCTGACTTTCCACCATTTTCTTTATCAATTACGGTAAGCTTAGAAAAGGCGCGTTGTTCTGATTTATATATTCCTCGAATAGGTTTATTCTTCCAGTTTGGGTCTATTTCTTGTTCTATTTTAACAAGATTATATGCTTCTATCATTTTTTGAAGCGTATCATCTTTACTACCATCATTAACCACCATTACTTCGTAGTTAACATATTGAAGCGACAATAGGGAACGGATATTCTCTACAATGGTTAAACCCTCATTATAAGCGGGAGCAATAATTGTAATACTTGGTGCTAATGGTGATGCCATAACCTTAGACATATCTCCAAAGCTATTTTTGTTTTTATAGTGAATAGAGTTACGGGTTGACAAATACGCCATGAACGTAAATAGCGAAAATAGCACGAGTGTAAACACGAAAAAAACTGTGTTTATATACTCTAGTATTATGCCGAATAAACTGCTATCCATTTAGTATATCTTTAATTCTTTTTGAAATTTCTGATAACTGATTTCCAAATGAGGAGGATTTGTTATTTGTTTTTTTTTCTGTTTTCAGAGTGATATCTACATCCTCTGTGTTTGGAGAAAGTTCAAAATTTACATCAAACATTGGATGTGTTTCCTCCTCCATTTCATCTGCTAACAGCGCTTCTTGTAAAGTTTCCGATTCTTCATTTAGAATTACGTCGGAAGGTTCAATTTCTAAGCGCCCTTTAATAATAGCTAATGCCTCTTTTGCCTTTTCTATTACTTCTGCTTCACTGGTCTCCTTTATTAACGTTCTCAAAAAAGCGGCCTCCTTTTCGTCTCCAACAATAGCAATTTCATTGAGTAGTATCAGTTGAGATTCTACATCTTGATTCGCAAATATCTCTGAGATAAATCCTCTTACCAAAGAAGAATCTTCAATTGATTCTTCCTTTTTCTCAGAAATAACTATAGGTGTGCGCTTTACAATCTCTTCCATTATTTCCTCTATTCGTTCTATTAAAAAAGGAGATTTTTCATTAGCCAAATATTCGTCTAACAAAGGAATTTCACGTGCATCACCAAACTCCTCAATATCTGCCAAAAGCAATAATTTTTCAGATTCTTCATCACTTATTTGATGTGGTTTTGGTATAAAATCAAATAAGTTATCTACTTGTTGAGTTGCTATTTCTTCTTTAACTATTTCTTTATGTTCTTCTACAAGAGGTAAAAAGTCAAGTTCCATAAAATCAATTGGACTCTCTGGTTTAGGCATAATATTATCCTGTTGCTGTGTAGGTACTTCCGAAACGGAGTGTGTTTTAGGGTTCTCTATATTTGCTACCACTAATGGTAAAAAACTTAAATCTAATGCTTTGTCACCCTCTATATTTTCTTCCTCTGTAATGACTTGTGCTTCTGATACATTTTTTTCTTCCTGCGGCTCAATAACAAATGGAAGAAAATCAAGGGATATTTCTAATTCTTCTTTTGTTTCCTCCTGTTCCTTACTAATATCCATTTGTTCCTGATTTTGAGTAATACTTTCCGCTACTACCTCTATATTTTGTAAAATTTTATCTTGATCAACACTTTCTTCCAAAGCATTTTCTCCCTCGATTTCAATAGAAGACTCTATACCCTGTTCTTTTTCTGGCTCAACAACATCTTTCTGCTCCGTTATCCATGTTGAGTCTAAATCTTCAACCGTTTCTCTTTGTACTAAAACGTCATCAACATTATCACTTTTATCTTCAGTCTCAATCTTGTTTTCTACAATTTCCACACTATTACTTTCCTCTACTTCCGGTTCTTCTATTTTTTCTACCCCTTCAGCCGCGTTTTTCTCTTCAAGTTTTTGTTGTAGTTGGTCTGAAATACTAATTTCTGGAGCATCCTCATGTGCAATAATATCTGGAATGGTATTTTCAAAGGCTATATCTTTTTCAATATGCTCTGATGGTAATATTGTTTCTGGTGCTATCTCATTTATTGTGCTAATTGCTTTACTTCTAACAGCAAAGCTTCGAACGCGTTGTTCTATTTCAACTAAAAAATCTAAGTCGCTTTCTGTACCTATAGTTGCTATTGCACTTAAAATACTCATCTTAACGTCTTCAGAACTTTTCCAAAACACCAGTTTTAAAGTATCCATTGCTTCCTCAACATAAAACTCTTCTATACAATTAATAGCTTCCTGCTTTATTTGATTGCTTTTGTGTTTTATGAGTGGAATTAAAGATTTTCTTGCATCATTTTGGTTGTAATACTTTATCAATCGTAAAGCAAAAAGTACCACGTGCTTATTTTTTGATGTTAACCAAAGTTTGAATTTTGGGATTTCAAAATTCTCTTTGTTTCTCAAAACATCTAACAATTTTAACTGTTGCCATTCAGATATTCTATACTTAGTTGTATCCAGAAAATATGAAATTCCTCGATTATCTAATGTTACGACTGCTATTTCGGCGTGCTTACGAATGGTTGGTCTTTTATCATTAATAAATTTTATCAGAAATGAATACGACTCGCTTACCTGCATTTTGGTAAGTTCCAGTATACCCGATGTAACTATTTGCCATTTCCAACTTTTTAGCTTTATATAGGCGTCTTTATGTAGCTCAAGATTTTTATAGAGCTCAAATAGATTTATTTGTGTTTGCCCAGATACATCCTTTCGTAAATCTAAAAGAACATCGGTAAGTACTTTGCGGTTATACTTATCCTTAAGCAATTCCCTTATTTGAATTTTAAGGTTTATGTAATTTGATTTTTCTTCCTTAGAATCGGTCTCATCATAAAAAAGAAATTCACTAACGATAGGCGAAAATTCTGTTTTCTTTTCTTTTAGTTTTTTAGAGGCTTTTGATAATTTGTTTCTGAAATAAAAAACCGATATAAAGTACAGTACAGATAAGGCAATAAAAAGCACCACCAAATCCCACAGTAGGTCTGTATGAATTTTGGGAGCACGTATTAACGTAATGGGGGAATATGTTAATGCCTTATGAAACAATACTACATTTTTTTCAATTCTCTGGTCACGCGAACTAAAAGTTCAGACGGACTCACTGGTTTCGACATAAAATCGTTTGCCCCCATTTCAAGGGCATTTAGCACATTTTCTTCATTCCCTGCGGAAGAAACTATTATTATTGGAATGTTAGATTTTATTTCATTTCTAACATGGTCTATTAACTCTATTCCGGAGAAATATGGCATCATAATATCAAACACCACAATATCAGGAAGATTATCCACCAAATATTCTTTAGCTTGCTTTCCATCAGTTACATGAGTTACCTGAAAACCTGCTTTTTTTAATCTAAAGATTAAAAGAGAGGCAAATAATTCATCATCATCTGCTAAGAGAATTTTTTTGTTCAACATACATCATCCTTTACTTGTTATTATTTTTTATTTTTTTTAACGCCTCGTCAATTGCTATCTCCGTTTTAGGGTACTCCACTAAAAAACGTTCGTACAACTCTTCCACATACTTTTTTTCAACGTTTGTTTTACATACGTTTTGCATTTCTACAATAATTGAGTGTAATTTTTTTGTCTTCAACATAGCAAGTCCAGCTTTTATTTTATGAGCTGCAAATCCTACTTGTTCAATATCTTCATTATTCAAATGCGTACGTACTAAACCTATAAACTCTATCGCGTTTCCCTTAAAAAGAACAATTAGTTCCTCTAGAACTTCTATCTCGCCAACACATTCTTCTAAAACGCCCTCTAGATCAACACTTTGACTATTATCCACATCCTCATGGACAATATCCATGCTTGCAGGAACATCAATGGCACTTTTAATCGCATTTTTGTTCTTTACTATTTTAAGTAATAACTCTTCTGGATTATAAGGTTTTAATACAAAATCATTTATTCCATAGGTTGCACATTGCTTTTTATCTTCAACCGAAAAATCGGCTGATACTGCTATTATTGGCACTTTTTTTACGTTTTCCATATTACTATTTCTAATTAATTCAGATACTTCAAATCCGTCCTTTCCAGGCATTCTTAAATCCATTAGTACAACTTCAATATTTTCTTTTTCAAGAATACTTATTCCGGTTTTAGCATCAGCGGTAATAAATATGTTGCACTCCCAGTTTATTAAGTGTTGTTTAATAAGTCTTTGATTTAACTCGTTATCTTCAAATACCAAAATGTTGGTATCTTTAATTAATTGGCTTCCTTTTCTAGAGCTAGAATTATCAGCCTTTGATTCTTTTATTTTAGAATCGTCTCCTTCTGTATAAGGAATGGTGAAATAGAATGTGGTACCTACTCCAAGTTTACTCGTGATTTGAATATCGCCATCAAGTTTTTCAATAATTTGTTTTACTAAACTTAAGCCTAATCCTGATCCTCCGTACTTTAGGTAGGTTGTGTGGTTTTCTTGTTTAAATGAATCAAAAATGTTTTTTAGTGCTTCTTCTGAAATTCCAACACCAGTGTCTCTTAAGGTAAATTTTAGTAGTTGGTTTTTTCCTTTTCTTTCACTTAGTTCAACCCCTAAAAATATTTCTCCTTTCTCTACAAATTTGATTGCATTTCCAATTAAATTCAATAATACTTGGGTAAGTTTTGAAGGGTCTCCTAGCAGTGTTTTTGAAATTCTTGAATCAATCCTTGTATGAAGATTTATACTTTTATCAACGATAAGGGTATTACATAGGTAAATAACATCCTTTATCAGACCTGAAAAATTAAAATTTATAATTTCAAACTTTTCTAAACCTGCTGAAATTTTTGAATATTCTAAAAGTTCATTAATAATGTCTAGTAATGAATATGATGCTGTTTGTATAGCGCTTACCCGCTCCATTTGTAAAGCACTTAACTTATCTTCTTTAAGTAAATCTGTAAAACCTATGATTCCGTTTAAGGGAGTTCTAATTTCATGACTCACATGTGCTATAAGTTTTTTTGCCTCATCCAAGGAATCTTGTTGGTAGTTTATCGCAATTTCTTCATTTTCATAGCGTTCAGTAGTCCCATCAGCTGTAACAGTTTCCCTAAATAATTTGCGTTCTAAATTGCTTTTAAATGAAAGGAACGATTTTCGTAAATTTTTAGCTTCATCGCTTTTTAATTCTTCAAATGAAAAGTCATTAAGCGTGCTTTCTATTCGAGCTAATTGTGTGAGTAAACCTTTGGTTTTTAAAGACATTTTATTTATCGCATTTATCAATTTGGGGCAAGCAACATATTGCTTTATAAGTATTCTAAAATCCGCATATAATACTGGTGCAACAACTAAATGTTCTATAGGTATACATTTGTGTTGTCAAATGCTCTATATTGTATGTCTAATCTATCTGAGATATGAGGTATTTCATCCGCTTTATTTGCTGTTTATCGATTTTTTCTTGTAAAGAGAATGTAAAGTATGGTAATAAAACACTTGAAGAAACCGCAAAAATAATACATGAAAGTATTATCACTATTGACACCCACAACGATATTAATGTCAAAAATTTTACGGATAGTATAAATTACACTCAGCGCTTAGAAACACAAATAAATCTTCCAAAAATGGAAGAAGGCGGTCTTGATGTTAGTTGGTTAATTGTATACACTGGACAGGATTCATTAAACGAAAACGGTTATAAAAAAGCGAAAAAAAATGCGATGGCTAAATTTAATGCTATTCACAAACTCTGTAAGGAAATTGCACCTGACAAAATTGAGTTAGCACTAAACTCCGATGATGTTGTGAAAATTCATAAAAAAGGAAAAAAAATTGCCATGATTGGTGTGGAAAACGCCTATCCGATGGGAACGGACTTAGAGAATTTTGAAGAATACCACAAATTGGGAGCTCGTTATATTTCATTATCACACAACGGACACAGTCAGTTTTGTGATTCCAATACAGGTGAAAAAGATAGTGTATGGCTACATAATGGATTAAGTGAATTAGGGAGAAAAGCGATTCATGAAATGAACAGATTAGGGATTATGATTGATGTTTCTCACCCATCAAAAGAATCTATGAAACAAATGATTACACTATCTAAAGCTCCAATAATAGCGTCTCATTCTTCGGCTAGAGCATTGTGTAATCATAGTCGGAATTTAGATGACGAACAACTGCTTCTAATGAAAAAAAATGGTGGAGTGGTTCAAACGGTGGCTTTCAGCTCTTATTTAAGAACAGAAAAGCATGAAAATAGAGCTAATTTTATGAAACAGCTTTATCCAAAAATTGCCGATTCGTTAGGTTTTAAATGGGTTTCCCGTTCGGATTTCGCTTCGCTAACAGCACACGAGCGAGCTCATTTTATGGAAAATTATCCTAAGGTTTTGAAAATTGCAAAGAACAAGGCATCTGTAATGGATAATGTACCTCCTGCAGTAAATGTTGCAGATTTTATAGATCATGTTGACTACATGGTTAAATTAATTGGCATTGACCATGTTGGAATAAGCTCAGACTTTGATGGAGGTGGTGGAATTGAAGGTTGGTCTGATGCCTCAGAAACCTTTAATGTTACGCTAGAACTTGTAAAAAGAGGCTATTCCGAAAATGATATTAAAAAACTTTGGGGAGAAAACCTATTAAGAGTACTTGATGAAGTACAAAAAGTAGCAAAAGAAATGGAATAAATTATTTTTCCTCAGCTTCTTTTAGCCTATCCTTTACATATTCTATCTTAGTTTTTCCATGCGGTTTGGGCTTACCTTTTTCGTCTAAGTTTACCATAATAACATTATCTACCGTAACTATAGTTTCCCGAGTCATTTTATTACGAACTTCGCAGTTTAATGTTAATGATGACACGCCAAATTTTACAACCTCAATACCAATTTCGACAATATCTCCTTTTATGGCAGTGCTCATAAAATTAATTTCAGACATATACTTAGTAACCACTTTTTTGCTTTCTAACTGAATTATACTATATAAAGCCGCTTCCTCATCTATCCAGGCCAATACAGTACCTCCAAACAATGTTTCGTTCGCATTTAAATCCCCTGGTTTAACCCATTTTCTGGTATGAAATCTCATAATTAGTCCTTTTTAACACCATAAATTTAGATAAGTAATTCTGTCTATAATAGTTTTAAATCGGATTTATTTATGGTTTTCGGAATTTGTAAATTACACCCTATTTTTTTATTTAATTTCTCAATAAAATAAGCTGATAATAATGGAGATTCTAATTCCAAATTTTGATGCACAAAAAAATGAATATCTTGGAGTCCTCTTGATTTCCATGTGGCTAATTTTTCTACCCAATCATCAAGCCTAGCATAATCACTTTTATGGTTAGCTCCAACATATCTAATAAAAGCTTCTTTATTCGTAAGTCTCATATGCATAATATCCCTTCTTCCTGCGGTATCTACCAAAGTATTAGTTATGTTGTTTTCTTCTAGTAAGTGATATAACTCATTCGCTACTTTTTCATCATTAAACCAGTCCGTATGCCTAAACTCCATGGATAACGAAAACTCTTTTGGCCAATATTCTATAAAGCGCACTACTCTATCCCAATTTTTAGGTCCAAAATTATTATGCATTTGTAGAAAAATTGTTCCTAATTTATCTTTCAAATTTGACGTAACATTTAAATATTCATCTAAAACGGGGTATGCCTGATCATTTAACCTTCGCAGATGACTTACGTTTTGAACAATTTTTGGAAAAAACTTAAAATTATCAGGAGTCTTATCATACCATTTTGTGTATTGTTCAGATGGGAAAATTCTATAGAATGTAGCATTTAACTCAATACAATTAAATTGTGAAGAATAATATGCTAATTCATCTTTTGTACCTCTAGGGTAAAAGTTTTTTAAGTCTTGTCTATTCCACTTTGCACATCCAACATAAACATTAGTCGATTTTTCTAATGTTTCCTTAGCCAAAACAACCTCAGTATCTAAGTGATCATTGGGTAAGGTAAAATCTATACTTTCAGGATGTTCCACTTTTCCAAATTTCATATGGCATATTATTTTATACAAAAGTAATTTACCTCATTTTTTTGTAACAATAAAAGTATATTTAACACATATTAAAAAACGTAAAATACTAAACATGAAAACACTTAAAATTTGTATTGCTTTATTAACACTGGCATTTGCTAATTATAGCCAAGCACAAACTGTTGATGAAATTATTACTACCTACTTTGAAAACATGGGAGGTTTAGATAAACTAAAAAGCATATCAGGAGTAAAAATGTATGCAAAAATTAACCAACAAGGTATGGAGATTCCACTGGAAATTGTGCAGTTAAAAGATGGTAGACAAATGACATCCATTAATTTTCAAGGTAAAGAAATTAAGCAGGGTGTATTTGATGGTGAAACTTTATGGGGTCATAATTTTATGACTATGAAAGCGGAAAAAAGTGATGCCGAAGCCACCAATAATTTTAAGCTTAACACTAATGATTTTCCTGATGCTTTTGTTAATTATAAAGAAAAAGGATATACCGTCGAACTTCTCGGAAAAGAAACCATAGATGGTGCAGAAACCTTTAAAATAAAACTGATAAAGGAGCCAGTTACTGTTGATGGAAAACAAGAAGAGGATATCTCTTTTTATTATTTCGATACCGAAAATTTTGTTCCAATTGCGATTCATACTGATATAAAAGCTGGACCAGGAAAAGGTATGACTTCAGAGATAACTATGAGTGACTATCAAGAGGTAGACGGATTGTATTTTCCTTTTTCATTAACGCAAGGAGTAAAAGGACAGCCCGGAAGCCCTATTACTATTAGTAAAATTGAACTGAATCCAACGGTAGAAGAAAATGCTTTTGATTTTCCAGAAGAGATAAACACCGAAGAAGAAAAAAAGTAATCAATATATTATGGACCCTAACTAGTGTTAGGGTCTTTTCTTTTAAACACTTCAAGTATGAAAACAAAATATTTACTTTTAGTTATACCTCTATTACTAACTATTAACACTACTATTTCTCAAAACAATGGAAAACAATTGTTTGGAGATATGACTGCAAGACATATTGGTCCGGCATTGATGAGTGGTCGTATTAATGACATGGAAGTTCACCCTACTAATAGTAGAATTATATATGCGGGATCAGCTGGTGGTGGAGTTTGGAAATCTAATGATGCAGGTACTACTTTTAATCCAATCTTTGATGATTATTGTCAATCCATTGGTGCTGTAACTTTAGACCCTAATGATCCTGACAACACTATTTATGTAGGAACGGGAGAAACTTGGACCCGTAACAGCGTTTCAATAGGTGATGGTTTATATAAATCTACGGATGGAGGTTCTAATTGGAAAAAAATTGGGTTAGAAAAATCAGAACGTATTGCTAATATCATTATTAATCCTAAAAATTCCAATGAAATATATGTCGCTGCTCTTGGTGCTTTATGGGGCGATAGTGAAGAAAGAGGAGTTTTTAAATCCTCCGATGGAGGGCAAACATGGAATAAAATTCTTTATATCAATCAAAAAACTGGTTGCGCGGATTTGGTAATTGATCCTACAAACCCTAAAATACTATATGCTTCTATGTGGGAATTTCGAAGAACTGGTTGGAGCTTTGAATCTGGTGGAAGTAATAGTGCACTGTATAAGTCTTTAGATGCAGGTAAAACTTGGAACAAAATCCATAATGGTTTTCCTTCGGGAAAACTTGGTCGTTTAGGTATTGCTATAGCTCCTTCAAATCCAAAGATACTTTATACGGTTATTGAAGCAGAAAAGGATGAGAGAAAAGGGTTATACAAAAGTAGCGATGCAGGAGCAAGTTGGGAACAACTTAATAACGATTTTGGTTTAACGGTTAGACCTTTTTACTTTTCAAGAATTGTAGTTGATCCTAAAGATGAAAATGTTATCGTTAAAGGCGGTTTAAGTGGCTCTATTTCGAGAGATGGTGGTAAAACTTTCAAAGCTCTTGGACGCATGCATAGCGACATTCATGATATTGCCTTTAGTATTAAAGATTCTGATGTTTTATATGTAGGTACAGACGGTGGTGTATATAGATCATGGGATGGTGGTACCCGAATGGAAATTGTGGAGAATTTACCATTATCTCAATTTTATCATATTAGTGTTGATGATGAAACTCCTTATAATGTTTATGGTGGGCTTCAAGATAACGGATCTTGGTACGGACCATCTTCTTCTCCAGGGGGTGTAGAAGCTCGTGATTGGAATTCAGTGGGCTATGGTGATGGTTTTCGTGTTTTAAAACACCCAACCAAAAATATTATTTATTCTGAAATGCAGGGTGCTGATAACGTGTGGAGGTATGATGTAGATAAAAAATTATCTAAAACTATCCAACCTCTTCCAACTAGTAGTGATGAAAAACTACGTTTTAATTGGAATGCTCCTATGACTGTAAGTTCACATCAACCAGATAGATTTTATATGGGAAGTCAGTTTTTGCACAGGTCTGAAGATATGGGTGATACTTGGAAAATTATTTCCCCAGACCTAACCACTAACGACAGTAGTAAGCAAACACAAGAAAACTCTGGAGGCTTATCTAAAGACAATTCTGGAGCGGAAAATCACACTACAATTTTTACCATTGCTGAGTCGCCCTTAGATGAAAATATTATTTGGGTAGGGACAGATGACGGAAATGTACAAATAACTACAAATGGTGGTAAAACTTGGACAAATACCATTGAAAATATTAAAGGATTACCAAAAAATACTTGGTGTTATCATATTGAAGCAAGTGTTTTTAATAAGAGCACGGCTTATGCTGTTTTTGATGGTCATACAATGAATGATAAAAATACATATGTGTATAAAACGACTGATTACGGTAAAACTTGGAGGAGCATCATTACTAATGAGATATACGGTTTTGCTAGAAACATTCAAGAGGATTACGTAAACCCAGATTTGTTATTTTTAGGAACCGAATTTGGCTTATACATTACTCTTGATGGTGGAAAAAGTTGGAATAAGTTTACTAATAATATGCCCTCAGTAGCTGTTCATTTTATTGATCTTCAAAAAACTACTAATGATTTAGTTATGGGTACACATGGGCGCGGTGTTATTATAATTGATGACATTTCCCCTTTACGAGAAATAAATCAAGATGTATTGGAAAAAAAACTTCATTTTTTTAAAAACCAACCGACCATTATAAATGAAAATTCCAATTTTTCAGGAAGCTTTGGCAAGGAAACTCAATTTGTTGGAAAAAATAAATCCAATAATGTTCAAATAAAGTATTACTTGAATCGTAGACATACTTTTGGAAAAATGACTATGGAAATACAGGATATGCAAGGGAATAAAATTATGGACCTTGGACCTGGAAAATCTAAAGGTATTAACATTGTAGATTGGAGTTACAGAAGAAAACAACCAAAAGTTGCAAAAGGCAAAACCTTCACTTTTGGAGGCTTCACATCACCTAAGGTACCCGCTGGAAAGTATAAGGCCGTTATAAAAAAAGGAAAGGAAACTTTTGAACATGTTTTTGACTTAGTTTATAATCCAAAATCTACACTTACAGAAATGGATAGAAAATTGAAACATGATACCACCATGAAGCTATATAATATGTCCCAAGAGCTTGCCTATCTAGTTTACAAAATAGATGAAATGATTGCTCATGGAAATCAAAAAAACGTCAGCAAACTAGACGCTCTTAAAAAAACATTGGTTATTACCACTGGCGATAATTATGTTGGTTCCGCTGAACCCCAATTGAGAGAAAAAATTGCAACTTTATTTAGTAAACTTGCAAATAGTTATGATAAACCTACAGCATCTGAGTTAAAAAATTTAGAACTTATTTCGGAGAAATTTACCAATGCAAAAACAGAATTTGATAAACTGCACAAAAGGTATTCAAAAAAAGAAACTTTTAATTTTAAGTCCTTTGAAGATTTTTTAAACAATTAAATAACTCTACTTTTTATTTATACATAAAAGGCGCTGTTAAACAATTAATAGTGCCTTTTGTTCATAATTACGTTAAAAACTTAAAAGCTTTTGAAAAATTCCGGTGAGCATAATACATAACTTTATACAAACCACATTCTATGAAAAGTCGTGCCCAACACCTTTTATCAATACGTTCTGATATTGAAACTAGTAGGATTCATGAGAATATGAGTCCAAATGAAGCTTTTCAAAATAAAACCTTAAGACCCATTTTAAAATTACAAAACGATTTGTTTCTTGCTGTTTTTAAAAACTATATTAGAAAACATAAGAACAGTTTTTATGAATTATCGTTAGACAAAAAATTAGTTTTTATTGAAAACGCAATTCAAAAAGATATTAAGTTTAGAAACTCCCTTAAAGGAATGGTTATCGGTCAATTCACCATTGAAGAATATGAAGTCTACGTAACCGATTCTTCAGCAATAAACAAAAGAATGATGAATATGCTTATAAAAAGGCTTCAGGATCAAATACAATTGTTAGAATCTGAAGTTTTAGTCTAGAAGTGATTCTCCATTTAAATTCGTAGTTAATATACTACTCATTAAATCAAAATATGGTCTAATAGCTTTAAATGATTCATCAATTTTTTTAGAGAAGTCTGTAGAAAACACGTCTTTATCAGTGAATTTACGAACAAATATATACTGCTTCTTTTTTATTAAGTCAATATTCGGGTGAAGCTTATCAAAACCTTTTGGAGCTACTTTAACCTCGTCACCTTGCACCTCTCCCCATATTTTTTTGAAAGACTTTTCATTAATAACTTCTCTAAATTCGTTTGCATCTAATTCTAACTCCTTTCTTATGCGAAACAAGTCTTCTTTATTAGGTTCCCAAAAACCAGTAGCTAAAAAACTATCTCCAGGTTTTAAATGCAAATAATATCCTCCACGTAGTCTAGCACTAGCTCTGGAAAATGAGCCTCCAAAATGCAATTTATATGGGCTTTTATCTTTAGAAAAGCGAACATCTCTGTAAATTCTAAACATTTTCATTTTTTCAATATCATCATGAAGTTTTAAATCCTCCATGATATGCGCATAAAAACTTTTTACTTGAGTTTCAATGTTTTTAAACTCCTTTTTGTTTTCAGCAAACCACTCTCTATTATTATTTTCCTCTAGTTTCTTTAAAAAAACAAAAACGTCTTTTGTAATATTTAATGCATTCATTTTACTCTAATCTTAACATTTTAAGCTAAAGTTAACCATTCATACTATAATGCTTATAAATTATTGGTTAATTTTATACTTTATTTAAACCATTCTAATGGCAAATCAATCTATAATAAATTTAATCAACCAGCATAAAAAACAGCCTAATCTGAGATTTAAGCTAAAAACTGAGGCTGAAAATTTTACAAATAAGCTTTTTTATACCCTATTTGATATTGATACAAAAGTGGATGAAAATTTATCAATTCTAGAATCTAGTTTTGATGAATTGGTAAATCTAGCTTGTTGGGAGCTTACTAAACCGTGTAAAAAATTATGGGATAACTATGTTGCTAAGCTACCAGGAGTACTCGAAAAACTAAATTTGGATGCTGAAGCTACCGTTGAATGCGACCCAGCATCCTTATCCATCGAAGAAGTTTATATGGCGTACCCTGGTTTTTATGCTATTGCAATATATAGATTAGCCCATGAATTATATAAAATGGGGTTTCCGCTTGTTCCTAGATTGATGACCGAGTATGCACATAGACAAACAGGAGTTGACATTAATCCAGGGGCAACCATTGGTGACTATTTTCATATTGATCATGGTACGGGTATTGTAATTGGAGAAACGGCTATTATTAAAAATAACGTTAAAATTTATCAAGGTGTTACTTTGGGAGGCTTGTATGTTGCAAAGAATTTACAAAAAACGAAGCGCCATCCAACCATTGAAAATAACGTTACTATATACGCAAGCGCTACCATATTGGGCGGCAATACTGTTATCGGTGAAAATAGTATAATAGGTGGTAATGCTTGGATCACAAGCTCTGTTCCCGCCAACTCCACTGTTTATCATACTCCAGAAATAAAAATAAAAACACTTCCGAATGTCTAAAAACATTATTGATATTATTGGAAATACACCTTTGGTGATTTCCAATAAGCTTAATACCAACAAAAATGTAACGGTTTATTTTAAATTAGAAGGAAACAACCCAGGAGGAAGCGTTAAAGATCGTGCAGCGCTAAATATGATTAAATGTGGTTTAGAGCGTGGAGATTTTACGAAAACTGACAAACTAATAGAAGCTACCAGTGGTAATACAGGTATTGCATTAGCGATGATTGCTGGTATATACGGTTTAAATATTGAACTTGTGATGCCTGAAAACTCAACAAAAGAAAGAGTACAAACTATGCGTGCTTATGGAGCAAAAGTAACTCTTACCCCTGCCGATGTTGGTATTGAAGGAGCTAGAGATTATGCCGAAAAAAAAGTAAAAAACGAAGGTTACATAATGTTAAATCAGTTTGCTAATGATGACAACTGGAAGGCGCATTACAAGTCAACGGGACCAGAAATTTGGGCTGACACCAATCAAAAAATAACGCATTTTGTTTCTGCAATGGGTACAACAGGTACTATTATGGGAACTTCTACCTATTTAAAAGAGCAGAATTCGGATATTGAAATTGTTGGCGTTCAACCTATGGATGGCGCAAAAATACCTGGAATTCGTAAATGGCCTAAAGAGTATTTACCCAAAATATTTAATCCAGTAAAGGTTGATACGGTTATGGAAGTTAGTGAAACTGAAGCAAACACTATGGCCAAACGTTTAGCAAAAGAAGAGGGGATTTTTGCTGGAGTAAGTAGTGGCGGTGCTGCTGCTGCTGCCTTAAAGTTGGCGGAGACTTTAGAAAGTGGAGTCATTGTATCAATTGTATGCGATAGAGGTGATCGTTATTTATCTTCAGATATATTTGATTAGTAATTATTGAAAAGCTTTTTCTATTCCTGTTTTAAACTCTGGAAAATCCTGTAAATAATTATGTCCACCCCCAGCAATGGTATACAAATACTTATTATCTCCAGGAATTTCTTCGTAAAGTCGTTTTCCTGCTTTATAAGGGACAACAAAATCATCATCACCATGAAACATATAAACAGGGCAACTCAACTCTTTCATATACTCATATGATGGAAACTTGTAGTTGGATAACCAGGTTATCGGTAAAAACGGAAATCTGCGTTTTCCTGTTTCAATTGCGCTATAAAAAACCGACTCTAAAATTAATTTACATGGCTTATTTTTTGCCGCTAAATACGATGCAACTCCTCCTCCAAATGAGCGTCCATATACGATAATGTTATCCTCACCATATTTTTCATTAGCCATATTATAAAACAATTGCGCATCATCGTATATAGCTTTTTCGCTTAGTTTTCCAGTACTTTTTCCATACGTTCTATAATCTACCAATATAGCATCATAACCCTTTCTGGTTATTAAATTTGCAACATGTACTAAATGAGAGACATTCCCTGCGTTACCATGAAAATACAATACCACACCTTTTTCGGAATTGTTTTTAATATGAACACCATTTAATTTAGCTCCATCACTAGTATTAATCCACAACTCTTCAAAATCCTGGCAAAAATCATAAACATGATTTACTGGCATTTTGGTGGGAATAAAAATGAGTTTTTCCTGATATTTGTACGCCATAAAAGTTATAAAGCAATACAAAATCGCCAAAACAACGCCTATTTTTTTTAGTCTTCTCATAATATATATTTAACCTTACGCTTATGAATATTCGGAACTATCAAAGTCAAGCTTATTTAATAATAAACCAGAGCCAGGAGCTACAAAACTTATCGTTATTTTAGAATTAGGTTCTAAGCTCCTTTTAAAATCTATAAGTGATAATTCTCCTCTACCCAGCAACACCAATGCACCCATCATCATACGAACCTGATAACGCATAAAACCCTGTCCTTCAACAATAAAAGCATAACTTTTATCCGGAAAAAAATTGGCTTTTAAAATAGTATTGTCTACTATTTTACATGTTGTTATAGTGCGAATAACTTTTGTTTTTTCTTGTAATCTAGCCGTGTAAGCAGAAAAATCATGCGTCCCTGCATAGAGTCCGGCTGCTTTTTTCATAATGTCCACGTCCAAATCCTCAATAAAATTACCTATAAATGGGGCACTAAAAGGATGATTTTTTTTACCAAACGAAAACAAATAAACATATTGCTTTGATTTAGTACCGTGTATTATATTAAACTTCTTTTTTATTGGTGACATAGAGATTACTCTAATATCTGGAGGTAAATTTTTATTAAACAACGTCAAAAACTCTTGCTCATCTTCAATCTCATTATCATAAATAAAAAGTTCAAAGGCTGCGTCCAAGGCAGAGACTTTAGCATCAGTTCTGCCTGCTCCTAAAATTTTATACTTTACATCTGGAAGAATGTATTTTAGGGTTTTATGCAATAATCCCTCTACGGTCTTCTGCCCTGGTTGTTTTTGCCACCCACTAAGTCTAAATCCTAAAAATTGTACTTTGATTAGATAACAATAACGCTGCTTATGCATTTATTTTCAATTTTTTTAAAGATAAAAACAACAGCTAGTCCTACAAACAGTTGACAAAATTAATTTATTATATTTTTCGTAATTTTCTATAGACTAATCAATTAAACTGAAAAATTATGACAAAAAAAAATGAAGAAAAACCGCCATTGTGGTTTTGGATTATAGGAAGTATTGCATTGTTATGGAATATTATGGGGGGAATGGCTTATTTACAACAAGCTTATATGACTGAGGAAGATTTGGCAAAATTACCAGTTAACGAACAAGCACTATATGAAAATGTTCCTGCTTGGGTAACAGCAGCGTTTGCCCTTGCAGTATGGGGAGGAGTTTTTGGAAGTATTGCTTTATTATGGAGAAAAAAATGGGCAAAACAAGTTTTAATAATTTCTCTTTTGGGAGTTCTTGTTCAAAACGCACACTCTTTTTTTATAAGTAATAATTTTGAAGTCTACGGTCCTGGTGGTGTATTAATGTCTGTAATGATAATTATAATTGCCATTGCTTTAGTCCTTTTAAGTAAAAAAGCTATCGATAAAAACTGGATTTCATAGTATAATTTAAGAAAAACGGAGTTGACGTAAATGTGTCTGTTAACTTCGTTTTTTTCGTTCTATCTTATATATATCTCAGTTTGTCGAAATATATTTGTACTAAGTTTAACAACCGTAATTTTCTACTAAATTTGAGATACTCCTAACTTCATATACATGAATTTAATACATAAATTGTTCCCCTGGAGACGTACACTGCTTGCGTCGCTTTGTATCATCCCTATTGTAATTATTTTTGGGTTTTATGGTTTTTATACCAATAAAATGTATTTGTTTAAACTTAAAAATTATGTTCTCCCTATTTTTTCCATAATCCACTGTATTTACCTATACGTTCTTTGGTTTAAAATAAAAGAAGATGAAGTTTCAGATATTCAAATGCGTAATATTGAATATGCTTTTTATATTGTGATTGCCATATACTTTTACAAATTAATCGATATTACCATTATTGTATTTAGTTACGGTGACTATAGCAACTATAATATATCGTCAGCTTTTATTCCCTTAGGCATTTTAGCTATGTTATTACAAATTCTATTAATAGGTTTATCTGTTTTAGCTATATATTATCGAAAACAAAAAGTTGGTGGCTATAATTTTGAAGAACTAAACAATAAGGTTGACTCTTGGGATTAAAAAAAGCCGCTTTTTTACAAAGCGACTTTTAGAAAGTGTATAGTACAATCAAAAATATTATTATCTACTAGCAGTTCCTGAAGGAAAACTACCTGCTACATTTGAACCAATTTGTTGAACACCCATTGCATCTGCAGGAATTGGCCCTGCTAAAGGCTTTAAAGTAAATGGTGCAGGACTGTTATCTGGATATGGCTCAATACTTATTACAGCTACACCTTCTCTAATATCAGTTGGAAAAGTTAAACCATCAGGAGCGTTTACTAAAAAGTCCTCTCCAGGATAATTTGGTCCAGGATTAGCACCACTAAACATTCCAGATTCATCGGCAGCATTAACATCCGTAAACGTACCTGTACTCACTGGAACTCCATCAATAACAACCCATCCTTCATATTTCCATCCATCAGATAAAGTTGGTAATTGTAAACCGGCAACAGCCATACCAGAACTATTATCTAAAAACCATATACCACTATACTTTTCAGATTCATCCCCTGTTCCTGTTGGAGCGGCAACAATATATTTTCCATCAATATCACTAAAACTAGAAGCAACCGTGTTTGTAGTCATTTCAGCTTGATTACCACTAAATTCACCAATAAATATTTTGGTTGGAGCCGGATCTGGAGATGGGTCTGGATTAGGTTCAATAGACAACACAAAATTTGTTGCCTTGTTTAATTGATCTTCATCAACGTCAAAACGTTTTTGAGAAAGGTCTCCTTCTGCATTAACAGAGAACGTTCCTGTAGAAACCGGAGCACCATCAACTATAATCCATCCTTCATATAAAAAATTATCACCCAAATCTTCTAATCCATCAAAATTAAGAACTAATTTAGATTCCTCAGGAGTATCTCCTTTATGTGTGCATGCGGTTTGAAGCCCAAGGGCCATCGCAACGACCATTACTAATTTAACTGACTTTTTCATTTTATTTTTTGTTTTAGATTTATTTAAGACAAAGGAACAATGAGGAAGTAACAGAAGTATCACAGAATGTTAACTTTTATGTTTAATTAATTGTGATATTTAAAAAAATATAACTGTAAAGTTATTGAAACACTTAATTAACAAATTAGTGTAAGGATACCCATTTATAAACGGCTACATAGAAGTATACCAGACTATAATGGATAGTTTTTTGCTATCTGTGATATTTGTGTGATACTTTTTGATTTCTTTAGTACCCTATAATTATGAAGCAAATTTTAATAATAGAAGACGATCCAGAAATTATAAAACTACTGGAAATTCATTTAACCGATAACATTTATAATACTTCAAAAGCCATGGATGGTGCAGAAGGATTAAAAATGGCGTTAGAAAGTGATTATGACCTAATACTATTAGATTTAACCTTGCCAACAATGGACGGGGTTGATATTTGTAAAAAGCTAAGGGCCAAAAAAAATACACCTATAATTATGCTAACAGCAAAATCTGAAGAAATTGATAGGGTTTTAGGGTTAGAAATTGGTGCAGATGACTATATCACAAAACCTTTTAGCATTAGAGAATTATTAGCTAGAATTAAGGCCGTAATGCGCAGAACAAATGAAAAGGAAGATACAAATAGCAAAACAGATGGCTTAGCTTTTGAAGGTTTAACCATAGACATTGATAAGCGAAAGGTTTTACTAAACAATCAAAAAATAGAGTTATCTCCAAAGGAATTTGAGTTACTTGTTTTAATGGCTTCTAACCCTGGAAAAAATTATTCAAGAACCGATTTACTTAACATGATTTGGGGATATAATTTTGAAGGATATGAGCATACCGTTAACTCGCATATTAATAGGCTTAGAGGAAAAATAGAAACCGATATGACCAACCCAACTTACATCCTTACAACTTGGGGTGTTGGTTATAAATTTAATGAAGATATTGGCTTATGAAAACGGCAGATAAAACACTAACTCCAAGACTAATTAAAAAGATTTTACTTGTTTTTAGTTTGATTATTTTAATTATGGGAGCTTCATACGTATTTGTCACAGGTTATTTTGTGCATAATTACAATCAGGCAACTACTCAAAAAGTAAATGCCAACGTTGCCAATCATTTAATTGAAGAAAAATTTCAAAGCGCTTCCCCCTTTTTAGAAGATGGTAGCGTTAACAAACCATTATTTGGTGATTTAATGCACGATATGATGGCTGTTAACCGAAGTATTGAAGTTTATTTACTAGACAAAAAAGGCACCGTACTTTATTCAGTTGTTTTGGATCATGGAGAAAATGCGGAATCTAAAACTGTAGACATTACTCCAATTAAAAAATTTATTGCTCATAAAGGTGAAAAGTACATTTTAGGGGATGACCCTAGAAACCCAAATAATGAAAGAATTTTTTCAGCTGCGCCATACAATGTTGATGGATATGAAGGATTTGTTTACATTATTTTAGCGGGCCAAGAGCATCAACTTATAAGTAACAGCTTATTGGGTAGGTATTTTCTAAAACTTGGTCTTGGTGCTACCCTACTAAGTATGTTATTTGCATTTTTAATAGGATTATTAAGCATATGGTTTTTAACTAAAAACTTAAGGTTAATGACCCAGACCGTTAGAAGTTTTCAAGAAGGTGATTTGGCTGCTAGAATTAAAAATCCGGAAAAATCTGATGTAGAAGTACTGGCTCATTCATTTAATGACATGGCAGATACCATTGTGGAGTCCATGGATAAAATGAAATCGGTGGATACATTGCGAAGAGAACTTATTGCTAACGTTTCACACGACCTAAGAACTCCACTTGCCATTTTAAAAGGATATGTAGAAACATTACAAATTAAGCGCGAATCGCTATCAGAAAATGAAAAGCAAGAATATCTTCAAATTACTCATGATAATATTAACAAGCTTTCCAACCTAATTAATCAGCTGTTTGAGTATTCTAAATTAGAAGCAGAGCAAATTACTCCAGTAAAAGAGCCTTTTTCGATTACTGAACTAGGACATGATTTAATAGCAAAATTTAAGGTAATTGCGGACAAAAAAAACATAGTGCTAGAGATTGAAAATCCTAATGAAAACAGCATGGTGTTTGCTGACGTTAGTTTGGTAGAAAGAGCACTTCAAAATTTAATAGAAAATGCCTTAAAATATACAAGTACCAATGGAAAAGTAACGTTATCTATAATGAGAAAAAAGCATAATGTTGAAATTAATATTAAGGATACCGGAAAAGGAATTCCAATTAAGGACCAACCTTTTATTTTCGATCGCTACAAACAAATTGATAAAGAGGCTGTACGTCAAGGCTATGGTTTAGGCTTAGCAATTGTTAAAAAGATTATGGACCTACATGATACTACTATTACCGTTTTAAGCAAACCTAAAGAAGGAAGTACATTTACTTTTGATTTACCTGCTTACCAGTAATAGTTTTGGGAGATTAATTGCTATGATT
Source organism: uncultured Maribacter sp. (assembly GCA_947493885.1). Classification (GTDB taxonomy): domain Bacteria; phylum Bacteroidota; class Bacteroidia; order Flavobacteriales; family Flavobacteriaceae; genus Maribacter_B. The sequence goes on along the minus strand of CANLTE010000003.1, from coordinate 94,698 downwards.
CCCCACAAAAAAACCTCCTTAATATCAAAGGAGGTTTTTTACTTTAGTTTAGGGTAATCTTACAGCCCACTTATATAACTTCCATATAAATCTTTAAAAAGATAACCTTCTAAGAATCTACGCTTACTCAATTTTTTGTGTGCAACAAGTCCCCATAGCACCAATTCCTTAACAAAATAAGAATCTTCTTCTTTTACATTAGATTGATGCTCTCTTAGTAAATTATTTAATGGTGGGATACTATTTAACAATACTTGATATTCGTCATCTGGTAAATCATCTAAAAGTTCAAACCCTCCATCTGCCTCATAAAACCAGCTAACAAGCTCATCATATGGAGTTTGGGCATCCTTTTTTTCTAATTTATTAATCTTAGGAAAATAGGAAGGAAATAATGTTTTAATAGCACTTTCAATTAAAACCATAGCCACCGCATCAGCTCCTTCTTGTTCTCCTTCATAAACCAATTCTATTTTTCCCGTAATAGCAGGAATCACACCTGTAAAATCGCTTAGCCTAACCGATGTTTTTAATGCATTGGATTTTAATGCTCTTAATTCAGCTGTACTTAGTAAATTTTCAAATGCTGTAATACTAGTACGCGCACTTACGCCGCTTTTGGCGTCAACATATTCACTATTTCTAGCTTCAAAACTTATTTGTTCCAATAAATCCTTTGCTAAATCAGGTACATAAACTGTTTCTGTCTGCCTTTTCTCCAAATTAGATTCTTGCTCCGTAATTTTTCGCGCGGTTTCAATGTCATCAGGATAATGTGTTAAGATTTGAGAACCAATTCTATCTTTTAAGGGGGTAACAATACTTCCCCTATTTGTATAATCTTCTGGGTTTGCGGTAAAAATAAATTGTAAATCTAAAGGCATTCTAATTTTAAACCCTCGTATTTGAATATCTCCTTCTTGTAAAATATTAAATAAGGAAACTTGTATTCTAGCCTGTAAATCCGGAAGCTCATTAATTACAAAAATACATCTGTTGGCTCTTGGTATCATGCCAAAGTGTATAACTCTATCATCCGCATATGAAAGTTTTAAGTTTGCAGCCTTAATGGGATCTACATCTCCTATTAAATCTGCAACCGTAACATCTGGAGTCGCCAGTTTTTCATAAAATCTATTACTTCTATGTAACCATGAAATTGGTGTATTATCTCCACCCTTTTCTATGGTATCAAGCGCATAGCGCGAAATAGGATTTAATGGGTCATCATTAATTTCTGAGCCATCAATAATAGGTATATACTCATCTAGTAAATTAACCATTAGTCTAGCGAGGCGAGTTTTTGCTTGCCCCCTTAATCCCAATAAATTAATGTTATGTCTAGATAAAATAGCTCTTTCCAACTCTGGGATAACAGAGTTCTCATACCCCCAAACACCTTTAAAAACCTCTTCTTTTTGCTTTATTTTAGCTATTAAATTATCTCTAAGCTCATCCTTAATACTTTTACTTTTATAGTTTATTTTTTTTAGTTGACCTAGTGTTTTTATCTTATCCATCTCAATATTCATAGTAAATTGTATCAGATTTAGCTATCTATCCTTTTAGTCGTTTTCTTCTGTTTGTTTCGTAATCTTCAAAAATCATTTCCCCTAACCCTTTTAACCCCGTATAAAAAGCTTTTCCTTTATTTGCTTCCGTAAAATGACGAATAAATTGCTTTAAATAAGGATCCTGAGCAATCATAAAAGTAGTTATTGGTATGTGCAATTTTCTTGCCTGTCTAGCCATGTTATAGCATTTTTCCACAATATAGTCATCTAAGCCTACACTATTTTTATAATATGTTCCGTCAGGTAAACGCAAACAGCTTGGCTTGCCATCAGTAATCATAAAAATCTGCTTATTGGTGTTCCGTTTTCTTCTCAGCATATCCATTGCTAATTGCAAACCCGCAACAGTATTGGTATGGTATGGCCCCACTTTTAAATAAGGCAAATCCTTTACCGCAATTGGCCAAGCATCATTTCCAAAAACTAAAATATCAATAGTATCTTTTGGATATCTTGTTGTTATTAACTCAGCTAATGCCATAGCAACCTTTTTAGCAGGTGTGATTCGATCCTCTCCATAAAGTATCATACTATGACTAATGTCAATCATCAACACAGTGCTCATCTGAGCTTTGTAATGTGTATCTTCTATAACCAAATCTTCTTCACTAAGTGAAAATGAGTCCAAGCCATGATTAATTTGAGCATTTTTTAAACTTTCGGTAATAGATATACGTTCTAAACTATCTCCATATCTATATTCCCTGTAATCTCCAGTATGTTCATCTCCCCTTCCAACTTTTCCTGTCTTATGATTTCCGGAACCTCGCTGCTTTAGTTTTCCAAAAATTTGATCTAGGGCTGCTTTCCTGATTATACGTTCCATTTTAGAAGTAATGGATAAATTCCTTTCTCCATTTTCACCTCTATTATTCCCTTCCTCTCCTTCAGAACCTTCCTCTGAATCTGGGTTAATTTCTTCTTGTAAAAAACCTTTAGCCTTTAGATCCTCAATGAAATCATCAATGGTATAATTCTCATCAGTTAATTCATATTCTTTATCCAATTCTCTAAGCCAGTCTATGGCTTCATCAACATCACCTGAGGTATGAGTTATTAACTCCTTAAAAATTTCAAAAAGTTTTTCAAAAGGAGATTGATTTGGTGCCTGGTATACTGAAAAGTGAAATCCTTTTTTTCTTATAGCCATACTATAAAGTTAAAACTTTAAAACAGGTTATACCTTATTTTAAAAAAATCTTAACGACTATTCGCATTTCTATAGTAGAAAAAACCAATAAACTTAACATCAATAATTGTAACAAATCAATATTTTTTTCTTCTTACAAAAAAAACATTCTAAAATATGCAACCTTTTAATTACGATGTTGTCTATATAAATAACAATCAATCATCAAATACAATGAAATATTTTAAAATTTACCTATTACTATTACTATGCTCTTTAAGTGGATTTACCATGATGAGTCAGGAAGATGACAACTATTTAGAATTTAACGATCGAAAAAAAATAGTACATGGAGTGTACCTAGGCTTATCTACACACTTTGGTGAAATTGATGGAAAGGAAACTTATAGAATGGGTATAAAAGTTGCTTACGTTGCTAACCGACAATTGGAGATAGGTGTAGCGGCAGGTGGTTTTTATTCTCAACAAAACCTTTCAGGAATAGTTTCTTCCGTAAACCAAGATTTAATTGGTGGATATGCTGGTATTCATTTAGAACCTATTTTGTTTGGAAAATCAAGGGTAAACCTATCGTTCCCACTGTTAGTTGGTGCTGGAGGAATTGCATATGTAGATGGTGATTTATTTGACGATGATAATTATGAAGAAAGTGAGACACAAGAGTCTGATGGACTGTTTATTATAGAACCGGGGGTTGGTGTCATATATAACGTATCAAGATTTTTACAAATAGAAGCAGGAATTAAATATCGTTTTTCTAGTAAAATTGATTTAACACCAAGTCCTCTGGAAAGAATAAATGGGTTTTCAGCAGGTATTGGAGTAAAAGTTGGCATTTTTAACATGGGAAAAAATCGGTATAAAAAGAATTTAAATAATGATTAAAGAAACAAACACTTCAGAAAAGTTAACTACACAACCAGTTTTTGTAGTTAACGATCAGGTTTTTTTAAAAACCTCAGATGAATGGCTTCCAATCAATTTTAAATGGGTTTCTTAAAAAAATGAACATGAAAAATAAATCAATATTGTTTGTCCTATTTCTTGGTTTAATATTGCAAACATCATGCAATAAACAAATAGTTAATCCTTCAAAAAGTATCGAAACAAAAAGTTACGCTACTTCAAAGTTTAATGAACTTACAATCGCAAATGATTTTGAAGCGTACGTTAGATTTTCTCCATCCGTGGAGGCATTAGAAATAGAAGCAAACAGAAATCTTTTTGATAAAATTACAATTGATTTTTCGGGTAATAGGCTTGATGTTCGTTTAAAAAACAATGTAATAGTTACGGGAAACGAAACTTTAAAAGTATATATTACTACAAATTCAATAAAAATTTTTAAAGCATACTCTGACTCCAAAATTATTTTGGAAGACCCTGTTAATGTTTCCATAGCTACTATAGAATTAAACTCAGACAGTTACTTTGAAGGAGAAGTTAATGCTGATAATTTAGTATTTGATGCTAAATCGGATTCCAATGCTTTAATTTTTGGAACTATAGAAAATATTGATGCTTCTTTGAGTGCTGATTCTCAATTAGAAGGTTACGATTTAATTACTGAAGATTTGGAAATCAACCTTTTTGCAGATTCAGATGCCTTTTTATCTGTATCTAAAACCATTGATGTTGAGGCTGCAGCCGATAGTAAACTTTATTATAAAGGCAATGCTGAAATTATAAGACAAAAACTATCTGGGGATTCAAAAATTATAAAGAAATATTAATTAAAAGGGGACTATAAAAATCCCCTTTTAATTATTTTTCCCTTCCTTTCAAAACGGCTTCAATATCCTTTAAAGTAAAGCCTTTGGCTTGTAATAACATTAGATAATGAAACAACAAATCAGCACTTTCATTTAAGAACAAATCATCATTGTTATCTTTAGCCTCAATTACTACTTCAACTGCTTCTTCGCCCACTTTTTGAGCAAGTTTATTAATTCCTTTCTCAAAGAGAGATGCAACGTAAGATTTACTTCCATCGGATGAAGTTCTTCTTTGTTCAATAGTTTTTTCTAGTTTAGATAAAAATCCAAAACTAGAATCATTCTCTTCCGCCCAACATGTATCAGTTCCCTTGTGACAAGTTGGTCCCACCGGGTTTACAAAAATTAAAAGGGTATCATTATCGCAATCATTTTTTATATCTACAAGATTTAAAAAATTCCCACTTTCTTCACCTTTTGTCCAAAGGCGGTTTTTAGTTCTACTATAAAACGTAACCTTTTTAGATTCAACAGTCTTATCATAAGCCTCTTGATTCATATAACCCAACATCAGCACATTTTTAGTCTCGGCATCTTGCACAACTGCCGGAACCAATCCATCATTATTTTTATTAAAATCTATATTCATCGTAGTTTTTATCAATTTAATCTAAGAAAGTATAATGGATAGCCCAATGATTCTTCCTTTCCTATTATTTTAAATCCGAATTTTTGATACAATTTCACATTATAATCAGATACCGTATCAATAATTACTGGTAGTTTATTTTCCTTATAAAAATCTTTAACCTGAAGAACGAGTTTAGCAGCAGTTCCCTTTCCATAATAGTCCTTAAATGCTCCCATTATCAAGGGTTTAATATGATTTTCTCTAGGATAGAATTTTTTAGAAAGTTGTTGCCGTTTTAATACCTTAAAAATCCTATTAAAGCCAATACATTTAAAAGCCAAAGCTAAGTCTAAAATCATAGTTTTTAATGTTACTTTTTCCTTCTTAGAAAAGGTAATTAATAAACAAGCTTTTTTATTATCGGATATAAAGACTTTACCAAACAACAGTGCCTTTTCAAATAAATATCCCATTAAAACTTTCATTCGATGCATTCTATTATTGTCCTGTTTAATCACAAAATTAATAGAATTACCTTCTCTAATTTCTTCAAAAGCAGAAACTAGTATACGAATAACCAAATCTTTATGTTGTTTACCTGCTTCTATCAAAATTTAAATTCTAACGGATATTCCGTTTCTTCTTAACTCTTTTTTCAAATCTATTATTTCTATTTCTTTAAAATGAAAAACACTTGCTGCTAAAGCTGCGTCAGCTTTTCCTTCTACAAAGGTGTCTGTAAAATGTTCCATTGTGCCTGCTCCACCAGAAGCTATTATTGGAATATTTAATTCTGTCGACAGCTTTGCCAAAGCTTCATTTGCAAAGCCATTTTTTGTACCATCGTTATTCATAGAAGTAAACAAAATTTCACCAGCTCCTCTCCTTTCCACTTCTTTAGCCCAGTCGAATAAGTTTAATTCTGTAGGTACCTTTCCACCCACCAAATGTACAATCCATTCTCCATCAATTTGTTTAGCATCAATAGCTACAACAATACACTGTGAGCCAAATTTAGCCACCAAGTCATTAATCAACTGGGGATTTTTTACGGCCGAAGAATTAATAGATACTTTATCCGCGCCATTTTGCAACAAAATATCTACATCCTTTACTGATGAAATTCCGCCACCAACTGTAAAGGGTATATTAACTTTTTCTGCCACATGATACACCAAATCTGCCAAAGTCCTTCTTCTTTCTTCCGTCGCCGAGATATCTAAAAAAACAAGCTCATCGGCTCCTGCTTCCGCATATATTTTAGCCAATTCTACAGGATCTCCAGCATCTCGTAAATCAACAAAATTGATTCCTTTTACCGTTCTGCCGTTTTTAATATCTAAGCAAGGTATAATTCGTTTTGTAAGCATAGTACCTATCCTATTTTTGTTCCGTTTTTTACGTTACGTTCTGGTTGTATTAATATTACTTCCTTATCATCTCCTAATCCGCCTAGTATTAGACATTCACTCATCATATTAGCAATTTGTTTGGGAGGAAAATTTATAACCGCTATTACCTGTTTTCCTATAATTTCTTGGCAAGTATACAGCTTTGTTATCTGAGCCGATGTTTTTTTAACTCCTAAAAAACCAAAATCTATGGTGATTTTATATGCAGGGTTTCTAACCTCTATAAACACCTCTGCTGAAATAACTGTTCCAATGCGCATTTCTACTTTAGAAAAATCATCCCAACTTAAACCCTTAGCTTCCATTTTTTAATTATTCAGAATAAAATTTTCCAATTGCCTTAAACTAATTCTATTCTCATAAATAGCTTTACCAATAATAGTTCCTTCGCAACCTAACTCAGCTAATTTTGGCAATTCATCAAAAGTAGATATGCCCCCACTCGCTATTAATTTTAAACCAGATTCTGCCTGATCTAATATTTTTTGATATAACTTAAAAGATGGACCTTCCAACATACCATCTTTACTAATATCTGTACAGATTACATAACTAACTCCTTCTTTTTGATACGCCTGAATAAAAGGGATTAACTCTTCTTTAGATTCTTCTAACCAACCAGAAACTGCAACTTTTTCATCTTTAGCGTCTGCACCAAGTATAATTTTATCCGAACCAAACGTCTCTAACCAATTTGTAAACGTAGCTCTGTTTTTAACAGCAATACTACCTCCGGTAATTTGATTTGCTCCACATTCAAAAGCTATACGTAAATCTTCATCGGTTTTTAATCCACCACCAAAATCAATCTTTAATTTGGTTTTTGTAGCAATTTGTTCTAAAATCTTATGATTTACAATATGCTTGGACTTAGCCCCGTCTAAATCTACCAAATGCAAGTGCGTTATTCCATGTGCTTCAAACTGTTTTGCTACTTCCAATGGGTTTTGATTATACACTTTCTTAGTATCATAGTCTCCTTTTGAAAGTCTTACACACTGCCCTTCTATAATATCTATAGCTGGTATTATTCTCATTTTCTTTTAAGTATTTAGTATTGCGGTATTTCCTATTCGCTAAAATTATAAGTTCTTTTTAAACATCCATGTTTCAGGATTAGGAATGTCCTGAAACCCATATTTTTTATAAAGACCATGTGCATCTTTTGTTCTCAAGCCTATTCCATTAACATTTTGCAAATCTGGTGTATTAACTATATGATTTAAAAGCATTTTTGCCAATCCGTTTCCTTGATAATCTTCATTAATAAAAACATCCATTATCCAAGCAAAAACCACATAATCAGTAACTACTCTAGCAAAGCCTACTTGCTTATCATCTTTGGTATACACTCCAAAACACAATGAATTATCAACAGATTGTTTTACTAATTTCATGCTTCTTCCTTTTGCCCAATATGATTGATTAGCGAGATATTCTTGAATATAACCTAAATTCAACTTGGATTTATTTGATGATATATAAAAGTTAGTATTCATTACATTTTCAAGAAATTGGTTAGTATTTTCTCCCCAACACTACTACTTTTCTCTGGATGAAATTGTGTTCCGTAAAAATTATTTTTTTGTAAAGCTGCGCTATAATTAAGACCGTAATCTGCTTCTGCAATGGTTTCGTTACATAATGGAGCATAATAACTATGTACTAAATAAATATACTCGTTCTCAGAAATATCTTTGAACAAATCAGATTTTAGATTTACAATTTGATTCCATCCTATTTGCGGTACTTTTACGTTATTAGAAAATTTAACAACACTGATATCAAAAATCCCAAGTCCTGTTGTATTTCCCTCTTCTGAAGAAGTACACATAAGTTGCATTCCTAAACAAATTCCAAAAACGGGTTGTTTTAATGTAGGTATTAACTTATCTAATCCGCTATCTCGAAGTTTTTTCATAGCGCTGCTAGCCTCCCCAACTCCAGGAAATATTACTTTATCTGCGGCTTTTATTTCTTCTACATCATCGCTTAAAACAGCCTCGTAACCTAAGCGTTGAATTGCGAATTTGATGCTTTGTATGTTTCCTGCTCCGTAATTTATGATTACAATTTTCATTTTTATATAAGTAGTTAAGCAGTTAAGAATGTAAGTAGTTAAAAAACATCAACGCCTTAATTCTTAACCACTTAATTATAACATTCCTTTTGTACTTGGTAAAAACATTTTATTAGCATCGCGTTTTACTGCCATTTTCATTGCTTTTGCAAATGCTTTAAAGATACCTTCGATTTTATGGTGCTCGTTATCTCCTTCTGCTTTTATGTTTAGATTACATTTTGCTCCATCTGTAAACGATTTAAATAAGTGTAAAAACATTTCTGTAGGCATATCTCCTATTTTTTCTCGTTTAAAATCGGCTTCCCATACCAACCAAGGGCGACCACCAAAATCTACCGCAGCTTGTGCTAAACAATCATCCATTGGTAAACAGAATCCGTAACGCTCTATGCCTAGCTTGTTTCCTAATGCTTTAGAGAATAATTCTCCTAAAGCTATCATAGTATCTTCTATAGTATGGTGCTCGTCTACCTCTAAATCTCCATCTACCTTTACCGTTAAATCCATTGCCCCGTGACGACCAATTTGATCTAACATATGATCAAAAAAATGTAAACCAGTAGCAATATCGTTTTTACCAGAACCATCGAGATTTAGTTTAATATATATCTTAGTTTCATTGGTGTTTCTTGTTATTTCTGCTACACGGTCTTCTAATTTTAAAAACTCATAGATTGCTGCCCAATCTGTAGACGTTAGGGCTATACAATCTAGAATAGCTTGTTTATCAGTTTCTATTTCATCTGCTCCTAACCCAGGGTCTTCTGATAAGAAAATACCTCTAGCTCCTAAATTTTTTGCCAATTCCATATCCGTAATACGGTCTCCCAAAACAAATGAATTTTCTAAATCGTATTGTTCTTTATCAAAATACTGCGTTAACAATCCTGTTCTGGGCTTACGAGTATCTGCATTTTCTTGTGGAAATGTTTTATCTATATGTATAGCACTGAATACTACTCCCTCTTTTTCAAAAGCTGAAATAATCTTGTTCTGAGCTGGCCAAAATGTATCCTCTGGAAAAGAGTCTGTCCCTAAACCATCTTGATTTGTTACCATCACCAATTCATAATCTAATTCAGAGGCAATTTTTGCCATATATTGGAATACTTTTGGGTAGTATTCTAACTTTTCTAAACTATCTAATTGATAATCTACTGGTGGCTCTAATACCAGCGTACCATCTCTGTCTATAAATAATACTTTTTTCATAATGCTGAACTTGTTTCAGTATCTGTTCGTTATAAAGCCCTAAACTCATTGAGGGTTTACTATTCTATTCCTAATATTTTTAATTCAGGATTTGACTCTTTAATCAAATTCCACTTCCACTCTTTACGCCAATTCTTTAATTGTTTTTCTCTTACTTTTGCTTCCTTTTTAACTTCATATTGCTCAAAATAGACCAATTCTATAGCATTCTATTTTTTAGTAAACAATGCTCCTATTTTATCTTCATGTTGTTTTACTCTTCTTTTCAAATTATCTGTATAACCTATATAGAGTACTGTCCTATTTTTGTTTGACAAAATGTATACATAATACTTCTCCAATATTAACAATCATTTAGCGTTCATTCAACCATTCCTGAATCAAGTTCAGGATTTCGAAATAGATTGTAATACTGCAATCAATTTCTCATTTTCCTCTACTGTTCCAACAGTAAAGCGCAACGTATTTTCACATAAAGCCTGCGTTGTTCTATTACGAACTACTATTCCTTTTTCTAACAATTGATTATATCTTTTAGTCGCATCGTCTACTTTTGCTAGTATAAAATTAGCATCGGAGTTATAAACCTTAGTTACATGACTAACCTGTGCTAATGTTTTAGATAGTTTTTCTCTTTCTTCTAAAATACAAGCTATTTCTGTAGCTACAGATTTTCCATCTAAAACACGTTCTAATGCTCTTTGCTGTGTAAGCTCATTAACATTATAAGGTGGTTTAATTTTATTTAAAACAGTTATAATTTCTTCTGAGGCATAACACAAGCCTAAACGGATACCTGCCATTCCGTAAGCTTTAGATAAAGTTTGCGTTACTATAAGATTAGGATACTTCTCTAACTGATTAATCCAAGTATTGGTTTTAGAAAAGTCTATATAAGCTTCATCAATAACTACTAAGCCATTAAAACCTTCTAATATTTTAAAAATACTTTCTTCTGAAAAACTGTTTCCTGTTGGATTATTTGGCGAGCACAAAAACACAAACTTTGTATCATTGGTTACAGTGCCCAATATTTTATCCACATTGGGTTCAAAATCATCTGTTAGTAATACTTCCTTATTCTCTACAGTATTAATACCACATAACACCTTGTACATTCCGTAAGTTGGTGGTAGCGTAATAATATTATCTTTCTTTGGTTCACAAAAAGCTCTAAATAAAAGATCTAAAACTTCATCACTACCATTACCCAAAAGAATATTTTCTGGTTTTACACCTTTTTGTTCAGCTAAAACAGCTTTTAAACTACGTTGTTGAGGATCAGGATACCTATTTACTCCATTTTCAAACGGATTTTCATTCGCATCTAAAAACACCATAGCGGAACCATCAGACACATATTCATCTCTAGCAGATGAGTATGGCTGTAATGCTTTTACATTTTCTCTTGTTATATTTTCTAAACTAAACATTATTTTAAACTTTTTAAACGTAATGTTACTGCATTTCTATGAGCTTGTAATCCTTCTGCTTCTGCCATTAACTCAATAGCTTTTCCGATTTCTTTTATTCCTGTTTCAGATATTTTCTGAAACGTCATACTCTTCATAAAACTATCTAAATTAACCCCACTATACTGTTTGGCATAGCCATTTGTTGGCAAGGTATGATTAGTACCTGATGCATAATCTCCTGCACTTTCTGGAGTATAATTCCCTATAAACACAGATCCCGCATTTTCTATACTATCTATATACTCTTCTTCATTTGCCATACACACAATATAGTGTTCTGGTCCATATTCATTAATTAAATCAATAGCTGTTTTATCATCAGCTACATAAATTAATTTACTGTTAGCAATGGACTTTTCTGCAATTGCCTTACGAGGCAACTCATTAAGCTGCTTAGCTATTTCCTGTTCTACAAGTAGCATAAATTCTTTAGAAGTTGATACTAAAATAACCTGACTATCTACTCCATGTTCCGCTTGACTTAGTAAATCTGAGGCCACAAAAGTTGCATTCGCTGTATTGTCAGCCACAACCAATAGCTCACTTGGCCCTGCAGGCATATCAATAGCAACGCCATGTTTAGTTGCTATTTGTTTTGCCACTGTTACATATTGATTTCCTGGTCCAAATATTTTATACACTTGTGGAATACTTTCCGTACCAAAAGTCATTCCTGCAATCGCTTGTATGCCTCCTACCTTAAATATTTTGGTAACACCACATAAATTAGCAGTATATAAAATCGCAGGGTGTATTTTACCATTTCTGTTTGGGGGTGAGCACAATACAATTTCTTTACAACCAGCAATATTTGCCGGCGCAGCTAACATTAATATAGTAGAAAACAAAGGAGCCGTTCCTCCTGGTATATATAATCCAACTTTTTGAATTGGTCTTTTTTCTTGCCAGCACAAAACGCCGTTAGCAGTTTCTACCTCTACTTTATCCGTTTTCTGAGCTGCATGAAATGCTTCAACGTTTTTCTTGGCTAAGGCAATTGCGTTTTTTAGTTCTTTTGATACTAAACCTTTTGCCTCATCAATTTCTTCGGTAGCAACCAAAAGATTATCCACAGAAACCCCATCAAATTTTTCTGTATACTTTTTTAATACAATATCCCCGTCATCCGCAACTTCATTAAAAATAGAATTCACGGTAGCTTCAATATCGGCAACAGTTTGTGTTGGCCTTTTTAACAACTTTCTCCAGTCCTTTTTATCCGGGTTATATATTTTATTCATTATTTCTATCAAAAACATTTCTCATGTGGTATCCTTCTGCAACATAACCTTGGTTTTCCCAGAATTTAATACCATTTTTATTGTCTACATAACAATTACATTCGGTGCTATTGCATCCAATCTCTTTAGCGTAATTATATACCCAATCTAACATTAACTTGCCAACACCGTAACTTCTATATTCTTTTTCTATAAAAACATTATCGGCTTCAATATGTTTTCCGATATAGAACTTGTTTAAAATCCAAATACCACATATTCCTATCAGCTTATCATCAATATAAGCTCCAACACATTGGTAATTTGTCTTTTTAATGTTTTCTAACCTCTCTGAAAGCACTTCTTTAGATAGTTTTCCATCATTTAACTTGTATACCAATGGTAAAATAGTGTGCAATTCATGCTGAGGAATTAAAACTATTTTAGGGTTTTCCATATGAATTTAATTTACAAAACCATTTTCTCAATTGGACAAACCAAAAGACCTTCTGCCCCAGCCTGCTTTAACTCATCAATTACTTCCCAAAATTTATTTTTATCTATTACTGTATGAACAGAACTCCAACCTTCCTCTGCCAAAGGTAATACCGTTGGACTTCTCATTCCTGGCAACAACTTTATAATTGCATCCAACTTATTATTCGGAGCATTTAATAAAACATATTTGGATTTTCTAGCTTGTAAAACTGATTGTATTCTGAACTGTAATTTGTTTAATATTTCTTTTCTTTCTTCAGAAATTTGTGGAGAAACCGCCAATACGGCTTCACTTGTTAGCATTACCTCTGCTTCTTTTAAACCATTTTTAAATAATGTACTGCCACTTGAAACAATATCACATATTCCCTCTGCTAAACCAATGTTTGGAGCAATTTCAACGGAACCATTTATAATATGAATGTCCGCATTAACACCTTTTTCTTCAAAATATTTTTTAACCGTATTTGGATATGAAGTAGCAATACGTTTACCTTCAAAATACGATACGGAATTATATTCAATAGCTTTGGGTACTGCTAAAGATACTTTACATTTGGAAAAACCAAGCTTTTCGGCAATAGTAATTCCTTCTCCTTTTTCGATTAAAACATTTTCTCCGATAATAGCAATATCAACAACTCCATCTTTTAGGTATTGCGGAATATCTCCATTTCTTAAATAGAAAACTTCCATCGGAAAATTTCTAGCAAAAGCCTTTAATTGATCTTTTCCATTATCAATTGAAATACCACAATTTTTAAGTATTTCAATTGAATCTTGATTTAATCTTCCAGATTTTTGAATTGCAATTCTAATTTTTGTCATTCCTTTAAATTTTGTTTGGAAATCAAATTGGTTTAAAAACAAAACCCGCTTGATTTCTCAAACGGGTTATATATTATATTAGGTTCACACAATACATTCTCACCTCGCTTGAGAGCCAGTATGAAAATGATGATGCATGTTTGTATTTCTCATTATGGTGTAAAAATAAAACTAATTTTAATTTCACAAAAGCAAAAAATGCTTTTTTAACAACTATTGAACTTTTATTAAAAAAACTAACACAAATTAATTATTACCTAAAATTAATGGTAGCCCTGATTCTCCACCACCTACAACAATAACCTTAGAATTTGGAGATTCTGATAGTTTAATAGTAGCATCTATACCTTTATCTAATAAAATTTTATCAGTTAATGAGGCACTTAATATTCGGTTAGCATCCGCTTTACCTTGAGCTTCAATGGTTACTTTTTCAGCTTCTTTTTGAGCCGTAACTAAACGAAACTCATATTCTAAAGACTCTTGCTCTTGTTTTAACTTACGCTCAATGGCTTCTTTTATTGTAGGTGGTAAGGTCACATCACGAACCAAAACTTCGTTTAGTTGAATATACTGACCATCTACTATTTTTTTTGTTTCTTCAAAAATTTCTTGTTGAATAGCATCTCTTTTACTTGAATATAATTGCTCAGGCGTATAACGACCAACTACACTACGAGCTGCGGAACGAATTGTTGGTAACAATACTCTTTGTACATAATCTTCACCCTTTTCTTTATGAAGTTTTCCTAAAAACGCTCTTTTCGGTTGAAACCAAGCTGAAGCGTCTAGCTTTATTTCTAAACCATTTGATGAAAGTACTTGCATTTTTTCAAAAACTTCTTGCTGTCTAACTTCGTAAACAAACACCTTATTCCAGGGTGCTACAATGTGAAAACCTTCTCCAAGTGGAGGTTCATCAGTAACAACACCTCCTCCAAAAGTTTTATATAAAACTCCTGCCTCTCCTGAGCCTATGGTAATTGCAGATTTAGTTACAAGAATTATAAGTACTACAATTAAGAATACTACTGGTAAGGCTATTTTTGGTAATTTATCCATTATTTTGTTTTTATATTAATCCGTTATATTTACGTAAGAACCATTCTAATGCTAATGCTAATAAAATTAGCCCTAGAATTATTTTAAAATCTATTAAAGATACAATATTTTCTGTGCTCTTTTGTGTAGGTAAAAAGCGCTTGTCTGTTGATAATTTATCTAACAAACTATTCATTTGATTAGGAAAATACAATTCTCCGTTACTATTGTTAGCTAACAGGTTTAACTTTTCAAAATCGCTAGATACAAACTGCTGTTCTACAGCATAATCCAAAATTTTAAAATTCCCAGATTTTGAGTAGTTTTCTTCTTTAACAACCACTTTAAAATTGTACTCTCCTGGAGAAAAATCTGTTAAATCTGCATTATAATATGCTCCTTTTAAAAGCATTGGAATTTCTTTAAAATCTGTTTTCTCTTTTTCATTTACTTGAACAACGATATTCGCATCATTTTTAAAAACAAATGTTTCATCAAAATAAGTAGCCGTAATTATTGCCTCACTACTCCCTTCATAAATTGACTTATAATCAATGTTAAGTCTATCTCTTGATACATTGCTTGTTAAATACCGTATTATTTTCCCAAAGTAATTATCAAAGTTTTTAAAATCCTTCTCATTTCTATATGCCTGTATTCTCCATTTCCAAATGTCTTCACCTAAAAAAAGTGCATGTGCTGTTTTTCCCTTTTCATAAACCGTAAATAGTGGATTATCTATTGTTACACCTTTTATCCTGGTTCCTAGTAGTGTTTCGTTAGGGGTAGAAAATAATATTGGGCCAACATTACTTAACAAAGGTGGAAAATTCTTTATATTAAAATCAGACACATCAAACTTTGAAAAAGCCAAATCATTTGTAGCGAAAACTTCCTGAATGGGATATCCAGTCTCGATTTGAAAATTTTGTTGAATTCTATTTAAAAAGTTCCAATCAGTTTGGGTACCACCAATAACTAGGGTGTTGAATTTTTTCTGCTGAAGATATTCATATAAACTACGAAACTCAACATTCGGCTGATACAGAATGAACAAATCAGTGTCCGCAACAACCTTAAAGTCAACATCAGGCCTAACAATTTTAGCACTTCGCTGTTCATTGCTTTCTATAACCTTTTTCAACATACCAATATCTGGGTGAATTACATTAGAAACAATTGCTACTTTTGTTTTTTCATCTATTACCTCTATGGTAACAGTTTTTTTATTGTTAACAATATTTCTTTCTCCTTCCAGCTTATCAACTACAACCTCTATATTTTTTACACCTATAATATTTGCATCTACAAGCGTATTTACAACTGCACTACCATTTGTTCTCGATAGTTTAATAACCTTATTAAATATACTTTGATTATTGACTTTAACGACAATTCTGGCAGCTACCGTATTGGCTCCTTGATAAGAAATAAATGCCTCTACTGGATACTTATTTTTTAAAAACGCAAATTTATTAACGTTTACAGCATTAACTCGTAAATCTTCATATTGAGTTGTATCACCAATTACAACAGGAAAAACGGAGAATGGATAGTTGTATGAAGAAAAACCATAATCTTCTCCAAAGGTTTGATTCCCATCAGTAACTAACACCACTACTGTATTAGTTCTCGCATAGACATCTTTTATTGTATTAAGTGCTTGCGAAATATTAGTTTGGTTATTATCTAAAAGCAAACTATCTGTCTTTTTTAATTTAGTTCCAAAAGCATACGTATCTATACTAAATCTATTAGAAATCGTAGAAGCCGTTTTCAGTTCCTTTAAAACATCAACAAGCGTTTCTTTTGATTTGCTTACCGAGGTAGAATTATCTGCAAGGAGTACCAAATTAGGTTTTTCAATTTGATATTCTTTTTTAGAAAATTGAGGATTAATAAGAAGAAATAAAAGTCCAAATACTGCTATAAAACGTAATACAGAAAGAAGTATTCTTAATTTACTATTTAGCGGAGACTTATAAAAATACTGGAACCAAACCACTAAAAGTGATACTATTCCACCTAATAATATAAATAGTATTGTCTGGGTTTGCATGAATTAATTATCTCGCTTCTCGAAATTTTCTTTTTTTTTGTCGGCTATTCTTTTAAAAATAAGATAAATCAAAGCGACCAGTAACCCTCCATAAATTATAATCATTACTACTACCGGAAAGTAACTTGCAGCAAGCATTATTTGAGTTTTACCGCAGTACCATATGCCAACATCTCTGCCGCTCCCTGCATAACCTGAGAAGTATTAAATCTGACATTTACAACCGCATCAGCTCCAAGTTTTTTAGCATCATCCAGCATACGCTTTATAGCTTGCTCTCTAGCATCAGCCAAAAGCTTTGTGTATTCTGAAATTTCACCTCCAACAATGTTTTTAAGTCCTGCAAAAATGTCTCTCCCTATATTTCTGGCTCTTACAGTACTTCCTCTAACTGTTCCTAGAGATTCTGCTATTTCTTTACCTGAAATTGATTCGGTTGTAACATAAATCATATTATTATTTTTAAGTTAACATTCCTCCGTCAACATTAAGTACCTGTCCGGTTACATAGGCAGATAAGTCCGAAGCAAAAAACAAACATGCATTGGCAATATCTTCTGGAGCTCCACCTCTTTTTAACGGAATGCCGTCTCTCCAACCTTGTACAACTTTTTCATCCAACTTAGCTGTCATTTCAGTTTCTATAAAACCTGGTGCTACAGCATTACAGCGAATATTTCTAGAACCTAATTCTAAGGCAATTGATTTTGTAAAACCAATCATACCTGCTTTTGAAGCGGCATAATTTGCTTGACCAGCATTACCTTTTACTCCAACAACACTACTCATATTAATTATAGAACCATTTCGCTGTTTCAACATGGTACGTTGAACCGCTTTGGTCATATTAAAAACCGATTTTAAATTGATTTCAATTACTTTGTCAAAATCATCTTCTGCCATTCTCATTAGCAAATTGTCTTTAGTAATCCCTGCGTTATTAATAAGAACATCAATACCTCCAAAGTCTTCTAAAACTTTTGCTACAAGTGTTTCAGATTCGCTAAAACTGCCAGCATTACTTTTATATGCTTTAGCCTTTACACCTTTTTCAGTTAACTCTTTTTCTAATTCCAAGGCAGGAGCTTCACTAGAACTATATGTGAATGCCACATTGGCACCATGGTCTGCAAACACTTGTGCAATACCTGTACCTATTCCTCTACTTGCTCCTGTAATAATTACATTTTTTCCCTCAAGAAGTTTCATACTTTCCTAATTTGTCTTTAAATATGTTAGCGAAACAAATATACCAATTTAAAAGCCCCTTCATAATTATGCCGGGGCTTTTGTTTTTATAAAATAAGTTATCCTTTTACGGGAGCAGACTTTTCATAATTAAAGAGTTCATCAATATCCATTTCTTGAATTTTACCAAGTTTTTTAAGTGACTCAAAATCAACATCTTTTTTATTACCAATTACCATGACATTATAATTTTCCCCTTTAATATTATCATCAAAAAATGTTTTAAGGTCAGCCAAAGTCATATTCTTAATTCCATTATACAAATCTTCTCTGTAATCATTGTCAAACCCTCTTTTCTTAAGCCGTTCATAACTCCAAAAAATGTTTGATTTCGTAATACGCTCCGCAGCCAGTTGTTTTAGTGCCGCTTCTTTTGCCTGATTAAATTGCTCTTCGGCTTCTGGCATATTCGTCATTAAATTCATCATAGCGTCTACTGCTTCTGGTAATTTATTTGCTTGCGTGCCTAGATAAGCAAAAACATAATCGGACTGCCCTTTTTCTCTGGCATTACTATAACTTGAAAAAGCTGCATATGCTAATGATTTAGACTCTCTTATTTCTTGAAATACAATTGATGATAATCCACTACCAAAATAGCTATTAAACAATTTAGATACCGCCATTTTTTTAGGGTCAAACTCTGCTCCTTTTGCTAGAAGTAAAATCTCACTCTGTACCATATCATAGTCCACATAATACACATTACCACCAGTTTCTTTTTCCTCATATATCGTTTTCTCTGGATATGTTTTAAATTCTTCAACATTTACTACATGGTTTTTGTTCAATGAAGCTATTGCATTATCTAAGTCCTTACCATAATAGAATACACGCTGTTTAAACTGCTTAAGTTCTTTTATTTTATCTACTAATTCTTGTGGTGTAATTGCTCTTAACTCCGACATAGAATAAATATTACGAAGTCTAGAGTTTTCTCCATATTTACTATAATTCATTAGCCCTTTCCAAAAAATATTGCCTTTTTGGGTTTTTGCATCCTGACGCCCCTTTAAAATTTTATCTACATACTTATTATAAGTTTCTTGGTTTGGAACCGCATTATCCCATAAATGTTCTAGTAAAACCAAACCTCCATTAAGGTTTTCTTTTAATCCTGAAATACTAACATATGTTTTATCTTCACTGGTAGTAACGCTATGTTTAATTCCAATTTTATAAAACTCTTGTTTTATCTCCTCGGGAGAATACTTATCTGTACCTAAATAGTTTAAATAGCCCGCTGCCAACGATACTTTTCTATCATTATCACTCCCCATATCAAAAATGATATTAAGATTAAAAATATCGTTATTAGGATTTTCAATATAAGACACATTCAGACCATTTTGGGTTTTAACTTCCTTTATTGCTGATTTATAATCTACATATTGCGGTTTTAAGTTTGGCGCTTTTAGTTTATTAAACTCTTTTAAAAATTCCGATTCTTTATCTCTGTTTAATTCAATAGGTGTTATTCCAGGGTTCTCAACTTTTACGATACTTTTATCCTCTCCTTTTATTTTATGAACTTCCACATAATTATTACCATACAATTCATTGGCAAACGCAATTACCTCTTTTTTGGTAATTTTCTTCATTT
This sequence comes from uncultured Maribacter sp., assembly GCA_947493885.1. Classification (GTDB taxonomy): domain Bacteria; phylum Bacteroidota; class Bacteroidia; order Flavobacteriales; family Flavobacteriaceae; genus Maribacter_B. The sequence continues at coordinate 74,949 of CANLTE010000003.1, read as the reverse complement.
CATCCAACATGCTCAGCCTAGACTTCCAATCTTGAAAACCAATAAAGGTATCCAAATACTCATAAGCAGTTGAAGTTGCATTTTCGAAAGATCTAATTTTTGAAACACGTAAATCATTCACAACGGCATCTAACAACCAATCCTCAAATTCTCCTTTTTTAATTTTATCAATCTGCTCAAGTAACAATTCTTTGACCTCATCTAGAGTTTGTCCTTGCTTCGGCATTCCGTATAACAAATGAAATCCGTAATCGTTGTTGAAATTTGTATAAGAAGACGCTCTTTGCACTTTTTGTTTTTGGTTTAAATTTAAATCTATTAAACCAGCACTCGAATTCGCTAACATATAATCTATAAGCGTAACTATAATTTCTTGTTTATCTCCTTTTCCTTTTGTTCTAAATGCCACGTAAACTGATTCTGCTGTAGGACCATAAACTTCTTTTTTAACAGGCTCCAATAAAACTGGTTCTTCATTAAAAGTTGGATGCTTAACTTCTTTTTTTTCATAATCACCAAAAGCATCATTCACTTTTTTAATAGTTTCCTCAAAATCTAAATCTCCAACCATGATTACCGCCATATTATTAGGCACATAATAGGTATTAAAATAATTATGAATCGCTTCCATAGAAGGATTTTTTAGATGTTCCGACTTTCCAATGGTTGTTTGTTTTCCATAAGGGTGATTAGGATACAAAGCCTCTAACAGAGCTTGATATTGTTTTCTTCCATCACTATCCTGCCCTCTATTAAACTCCTCATAAACGGCTTCTAATTCCGTATGAAAAAGCCTTAACACTAAAGTTTTAAAACGCTCACTTTCTACGGTCAACCATTTATCTAATTCGTTACTAGGAATTTTATTTACATAAACAGTTTGTTCATTGGATGTAAATGCATTTGTTCCCTCCGCTCCTAATGAGCTAACCATTTTATCATATTCATTTGCTATAGTAAGCTTTGAAGCATCCAACGATATCTCATCAATCTTTTTATAAATTTCTTTCTTTTTCTCTGAGTCCTTTTCTGCTTTATGAGCCTCATATAAATCCGAAATTTCTTGTAAAAACTTTTTTTCCTTCTCGTAGTTCTGGGTACCAATTTTATCGGTCCCCTTAAAAACCATGTGCTCCAAATAATGAGCAAGCCCTGTATTATCTGCTGGATCATATGTTGAACCCGCTCTTACTGCAATTAGTGTTTGAATTTTAGGCTCTTCATGGTTTTTACCTAAGTATACCTTTAATCCATTTTCCAAGGTATATAGTCGTAACCCTGTTGGATCATTTGTAACTTTCTCATAACTAAAACCATTAATGTCCTTCTCCGTACTAGTTGCCATACCAGTATTTTGAGCCTCATCTTTACAGGAAATAAAAATTACAATACACGATAAACATGCTAAAATATTTTTTTTCATTGCTTCAGTTTTAATTATTTATATTTGGTAGGATTAATCCCAAAAAAAATCCATCATTCTAATGTAAGAATGATGGACTAATTATAAGGTTCTTTTTGTAAATTTTAACACTTTAAGTGCCTAACCCACAACCTCTTTTACTTTTACGCCAATTTCAGCAGGAGAATCAACAACATGAATTCCACATTCTGCCATTATCCTCTTTTTTGCCTGAGCAGTGTCATCACTACCACCAACAATAGCACCAGCATGCCCCATTGTTCTACCAGCAGGAGCCGTTTCACCAGCTATAAAGCCAACTATAGGTTTTTTACTTCCACTGTTCTTATACCATTGTGCTGCATCGGCTTCTAATTGCCCACCTATTTCTCCAATCATTACAACACAATCAGTCTCAGGATCATTAATTAAAAGCTCAACAGCTTCTTTGGTAGTTGTTCCTATTATTGGGTCTCCTCCAATACCTATTGCTGTTGTTATACCTAAACCTTGACGAACTACTTGATCCGCAGCTTCGTAAGTAAGTGTTCCCGATTTAGATACTATACCAATATTCCCTTTTTTGAAAACAAAACCTGGCATAATACCAACTTTAGCTTCTTCTGGAGTAATAACACCAGGACAGTTAGGACCTACTAAACGACAATCTTTGTCTTTAATAAAATCCGCTGCTTTAACCATATCGGCAACTGGAATACCTTCGGTAATTGTAATTATAACCTTAATCCCTGCGCTTGCAGCTTCCATGATAGCATCAGCTGCAAATGCTGGTGGCACAAAAATAATTGTTGTGTCAGCACCAACTTTTTCTACTGCTTCTTCAACGGTATTAAAAACTGGTTTCCCTAAATGTTCTTGTCCTCCTTTACCTGGAGTAACTCCCCCAACTACATTGGTTCCATACTCAATCATTTGCTCAGCATGAAACGTACCTTCGCTTCCTGTAAATCCTTGTACAATTATTTTAGAATCTTTGTTAACTAGAACACTCATATTAATTTGTTTGTTTTATCAGCCCAAAAATATGGGTTTATAAATGATTTTTAAATTATTCTTCTAACTTTTTAATAATAAATGGTATCTTTTTTACATACGCCAATTGCTTCAGTTTTTCACGTGATTCTTCTATTGGAGTACCAAAATAACTCTTGCCGCCTTCTATAGATTTAGTAACGCCTGCCTGCCCCAAAACAACAGCTTTTTTACCAATAGTTATACCACTGTTTGTACCTACTTGCCCCCATAAAGTAACTTCATCTTCAATAACAACACAACCAGCAATACCTGTTTGAGATGCAATTAAACATTTTTCTCCTATTACCGTGTCATGACCTACGTGAACTTGATTATCCAATTTAGTCCCCCTTTTTATTGTGGTATCTCCTGTAACGCCCTTGTCAATTGTACAAAGTGCTCCTACGTCTACATTATCTTCTAATACGACTCTTCCTCCAGAAATTAGCTTATCATAACCTTCTGGTCTATTCTTATAGTAAAAAGCGTCAGCACCTAAAACAGATCCTGCATGAATAGTTACATTATCTCCTAAAATACAGTGATCATAGATTGCAACATTTGCGTGTATAAAACAATTTTTTCCAATTACCACATGATTACCTATGAAAACGTTGGGCTGAATAACTGTACCCTCGCCTATCTTAGCACTTTCTGATATGGAGCTGCTACTTGCTTTAAAGGGTTTAAAAAAATTTGTTAATGTATTAAAATCACGAAAGGGATCTTCAGAAATCAATAAAGCTTTACCTTCTGGACAATCCACCTTTTTATTTATTAAAATAGTAGTTGCCTTTGAATTTAAGGCTTTATCATAATACTTGGGATGGTCAACAAATACGATATCACCATGCTCTACAACATGAATTTCATTCATGCCGGCAACCAAAAATTCAGAGTCTCCAACAAATTCTGACTTAATGATATCCGCAATCTGCTTTAATGTATAGGGTTTAGGAAATTTCATTAAAAGAAATCTATTACTCTTTTACACGTTCCATATAGGCACCTTTCTCAGTGTCTATTTTTATTTTGTCTCCTTCGTTTATGAATAACGGAACATTAACACTTGCTCCTGTTTCCACTTTAGCAGGTTTAGTTGCATTAGTAGCGGTATTTCCTTTTACACCTGGCTCAGTATACGTAATTTCTAATATAACACTAGCCGGCATATCTACTGATAAGGGCATGCTATCTTCAGTATTAAACATAATCTTAACCACTTCTCCTTCTTTTAACAACCCAGGGGCATCTAAACTACTCTCCTCTAAAGTAATTTGATTATAATCATCTGTATTCATAAAATGATACGTTGTTCCCTCGGCATATAAAAATTGATAAGAACGTGTTTCAACACGTACATCATCAATCTTATGACCTGCAGAGAATGTATTATCAATAACTTTTCCTGAAGTTACACTTTTCAATTTAGTTCTTACAAAAGCAGGTCCTTTACCCGGTTTTACATGTAAAAACTCAATTATTTTAAATATATCATGATTATATCTTATACATAACCCTTTTCTAATATCTGATGTAGATGCCATAACTTATATTAATTATTACTAAAATATCCCTTCATAATACCACGTTGCGAATCCCTAATAAATTGAAGAATTTCATCTCTTTCTGGTGTCGCCTCCATTTCAGCTTCAATAATCTGAACCGCTTGTGAATTATTATAATTCTTTTGATAAAGGATTCGATATATATTTTGAATTTCCCTTATTTTTTCAGATTGAAATCCTCTTCTACGTAAACCAACAGAATTGATTCCAACATATGATAAAGGTTCTCGAGCTGCCTTAACGAAAGGAGGAACATCCTTACGAACCAAAGATCCTCCCGTAACAAAAGCATGTTGCCCAACCGAAACAAATTGATGCACTGCAACTAGACCCGCTAAAATTACGTTATCACCAACAGTTACATGACCTGCAAGTGTAGAGTTATTAGAAAAAATACAATTATCACCTACTAAACAGTCGTGTGCAACGTGACAATATGCCATTATAAGGCAATTTTTACCAATAACTGTTTTCATTCTATCAGAGGTTCCTTTATGTATAGTAGCACATTCTCTTATAGTTGTATTATTACCTATTTCAACCGTGGTTTCCTCTCCCTGATACTTTAAATCTTGAGGCGCAGCGGAAATAACTGCTCCAGGAAAAATATTACAATTTTTACCAATTCGCGCTCCTTCCATTATGGTAACATTAGAACCAATCCAAGTTCCATCTCCGATGATAACATTATTGTGTATAGTTGTAAAAGGTTCTACAACCACATTTTTTGCAATTTTAGCACCTGGGTGTATATACGCTAAAGGTTGATTCATATTAAGTTCTTTTTACTATTTGTGCCATTAATTCTGCCTCGCTAACTAATTTATCATTTGCATAAGCATAAGCTTGCATGTGACATATTCCTCTACGTATAGGTGTTATAAGGCTACAATGGAATATTAATGTGTCTCCTGGTAATACTTGCCTTTTAAATTTAACTTTATCTATTTTCATAAATAAAGTTAAATAATTCTCTGGATCAGGAACTGTACTTAATACTAATATACCTCCTGTTTGCGCCATAGCTTCTACCTGTAAAACTCCAGGCATTACAGGTGCACCAGGAAAATGACCTACAAAAAAGGGTTCGTTCATGGTCACGTTTTTCATACCCACAACATGCGTATCTGAAAGTTCTAAAATACGATCTATTAACAAAAATGGAGGTCTATGTGGTAGCATATCCATTATTTGATGAATGTCCATTAAAGGTGGTTGACTTAAATCATAACTAGGAACCTTGTTACGTTTTTCTAGTTTTATAATTTTGGCAAGCTTTTTAGCAAATTGAGTATTTACAAAATGTCCCGGCTTGTTTGCTATTACCTTACCCTGAATTCGGGTTCCAGCAAGAGCTAAGTCACCTATAACATCTAGTAATTTATGCCGAGCAGCCTCGTTTGGTTGATGTAAGGTTAAATTATCTAATATACCGTTAGGCTTAACCGATAATTTTTCTTTATTAAATGCTTTTTCCAATTTTTTCATTGTGGCATCGGAAATCTCCTTATCCACGTATACAATAGCATTGTTTAAATCTCCTCCTTTTATCAACCCATTTTCTAGAAGCATTTCTAGTTCATGTAAAAAACTAAAAGTTCTAGCATCGGCAATTTCAGTTTTAAAATCAGAAAGATTTTCCAAAGTTGCATTTTGAGTACCTAAAACTTTAGTACCAAAATCAACCATTGTAGTGATTGTATATTTATCTGAAGGAATTATAGTAATTTCACTTCCAGTTGCTTCATCTTTATACGAAATAACATCTTTTACCACATATACTTCTCTATCAGCTTCTTGCTCAACAATACCTGCTTTTTCAAGCGCTTCAATAAAATATTTAGAAGACCCATCCATAATAGGTGGTTCTGGAGAATCCAACTCTATTAAAACATTGTCTATTTCCAAACCAACCAAAGCAGCTAAAACATGCTCTGAAGTTTGAATTTTTACTCCACGTTTTTCTAAATTAGTCCCTCGTTGGGTGTTAACTACATAATTTGCATCTGCTTCAATTATAGGCTGTCCTTCAAGATCTATTCTTTTAAACGAGTACCCATGATTTTCTGGAGCAGGCAAAAACTTTAATGTAACATTTTCACCAGTGTGTAAGCCTACACCTGTTAAGCTTATTTCTTTAGCTATAGTTCTTTGCTTTCCTGACACAGTATTCACTTTTTACTTCTTTTTTCCAAGTTGTCTATTCTACTTACTATTTTTGGTAGGTTTTTAAAATGTACGTATGATTTATTATAATCTCCGTAATTTAATGCAGGAGAACCTTGTATAACCTCATTATCTTTTATATTTCTTCCAATTCCTGATTGAGCCTGAATTCTAACATTGTCACCTATGGTGATATGACCAACAATTCCCACTTGACCTCCAATCATACAATGCTTTCCTATTTTAGTAGAACCAGCAATTCCTGTTTGCGCAGCAATTACGGTATGGCTCCCAATTTCTACATTATGAGCTATTTGAATTTGATTATCCAGTTTTACTCCCTTTCTTAGTATTGTTGAGCCTAAAGTTGCCCTATCAATCGTAGTTCCAGCACCAACATCTACATTATCTTCCAAAATAACATTTCCTGTTTGCGGTACTTTTGAAAATTCACCACTTTCATTTGGCGCATATCCAAAACCATCTGACCCTACAATTGCTCCACTATGAATTAGGCAATTGTTCCCAATAATACTTTCGGAATACACTTTTGCTCCTGCAAATATTGTTACATTATCGCCTATGGTTACGTTATCCCCTATATATACATTTGGATATATTCTTGCATTATCTCCAATGGTTACATTCTCACCTATATAAGCAAATGCCCCTAAATACATTCCTTTCCCATAAGAAACATTCTCAGAGATAAAAGAGGGCTGCTCTATTCCCGTTTTCGTATTTTTTACTTCATTATAATATTCCAAAAGTTTAGAGAACGATTTATAAGCATCTTCAACCTTTATTAGTGTTGTACTTAAATCTTGTTCAGGAACAAAGTCTTTATTAACAATGGTAATAGAGGCTTTTGTTTTATAGATAAATGAAGTGTATTTTGGGTTTGCTAAAAAGGTAAGAGAGCCTTTTTCGCCCTCCTCAATTTTGGCAAGTTTATGGACAGCAATTTCGGGATTTCCCTCAACTTCGCCCTCCAATATACCTGCAATTTGACCTGCTGTAAATATCATGGACACAAAAGTAAGAAAAATAGTTAAACCCCCTCTTTTGGGAAGCACATATAATATTTGGTTACCGTATCGGAAAGCGTATTTAAGTTTAGATGATCCGACTCCTTTACTACATCGTTTATTTTTCCATTCTTTTTTAAAATGTTAATATGTTGTTTTTCTTTGTCATAAGCTTTGTTACTAAGCTTCCCTGAAAACACAAAATACTTGGTTTCTTCATTGGTTAAACTGTACTTTTCTTTAAAGGAATTAAAGTACTTTTCACGTTTTTCAGCACTTATAGGTTTACTTTTAACTTTTATATGTAACAATTTTCGGTTTATTACCATTTTACATAACTCCGATAAAACAAAATCAGATGAGTCTTGCCACCTTTTAATCGCGGACACAATGTCCACATCATCTAATTTTGAAAACAAATGCAGTTTTTCTGCATTAAAATTATCGATATCAATTTTATTTGTTAAAAAAAACAATAGTGGCGAACTACATTCTAATGGAGTTCCTTTTCTCAATAATATTCTGGCTCTTTTAAGTATACCTATTAAGAGTTGCTCTGCCACCACTCCTGTTTTATGTAAATACACCTGCCAATACATAAAACGCCTTGCCATTATAAACTTTTCAACGGAATAAATCCCTTTTTCTTCCACCACCAAATTACCTTCAACTACATTTAACATGGTTATTAAACGCTCAGCGTTGGTATTACCTTCTGCTACCCCAGTGTAAAAGCTATCTCTTTTTAAATAATCTAGCCTATCCATATCTAACTGACTAGAAACCAACTGATTCAAAAACTTTTTCGGATAAGCTCCTTTAAAAATTTCAAGTGCTATTTTTAGCTTTCCTTCAAACTTCTTATCAAGTTCTTGCATAAAAAGTAACGAAATATGTTCATGACTTACACCTTCAACAATACTATGTTCCATAGCATGCGAAAATGGCCCATGACCTATATCGTGCAAAAGAATGGCGCATAAAAGCCCCTCTTCTTCATCCCGGGTTATTTCAACACCCTTAAATTGCAATACCTGAATTGCCTTTTGCATGAGATGCATACTCCCAAGCGCATGATGAAAACGTGTATGATGAGCTCCAGGATAAACCATGTAAGACATACCCATTTGAGATATTCTACGTAAACGCTGAAAATACGGATCAGCAATTAGATCAAAAATTAAAGTATTGGGGATTCTAATAAATCCGTAAATTGGATCATTAAAAATTTTAAGCTTGTTGGATTTTGCCAAAATTGGATTATTTACCTGCAAATATAAGTACTAAATGAACAAGATAACAATACTTTGGGTCGATGATGAAATAGACCTTCTTAAGCCTCATATTCTTTTTTTACAAGGTAAAAACTATGATGTAATTACGTGCAAAAGTGGTCAAGATGCCTTAGTGGAATTAACTAAGAATAGAGTTGACATTGTTTTTTTGGATGAAAATATGCCTGGTATATCTGGACTTGAAACACTCAGTGAAATTAAAGCTATTGATACTACAATTCCCGTTGTAATGATTACCAAAAGTGAAGAGGAGTCTATAATGGAAGAAGCTATTGGTTCTAAAATAGCAGATTACCTCATAAAACCAGTTAACCCTCATCAAATTTTATTATCGTTAAAAAAAAATTTAGACCATTCTAGGTTAATTACCGAAACCACCACTGCCAACTACCAACAAGAGTTTCGAAAAATAGCCATGGATTTATCCATGGTAAACAGTATTGAGGAATGGATTGAGTTGTACAAAAAACTAATTTATTGGGAACTTCGATTAGAGGAGACTGAAGATACCAGTATGTTTGAAATATTGGAATCTCAAAAAGTGGAAGCCAACAACCACTTCGCAAAATTTATTGATAAAAATTACGCCGATTGGTTCCATGATGATGACGCCCCTGTATTATCAAACACTTTATTTAAAAAATGGATTCAGCCTGAACTAAAGGATAGTAAAACCTTGTTAATAGTTATTGATAATTTAAGATATGATCAATGGTACGCCTTTGAAAATATTGTAAACACTTTTTATAAAAAGACAAAAGAAAAATCATTTTTAAGTATTCTTCCAACTGCAACGCAATATGCAAGAAATGCTATTTTCTCAGGACTAACTCCTCTTGAAATGTCTAAAAGACACCCTGAGTGGTGGAAAAACGATACGGATGAAGGGGGTAAAAATTTATATGAAGATAAATTTCTAGAGACACAAATTAAAAGATTAAATCTTGATATTACCTGGGGATACCATAAAATAAGTAGCTTAAAACAAGGGAAACATTTGCTTCAAAATTTTAAATCACAACAAAAAAATGACCTTACCGTAATTGTGTACAACTTTGTAGATATGCTATCCCACTCCAAAACGGAAATGGAAGTTATTAAAGAACTTGCTTCAAATGATAAAGCTTACCGTTCTTTAACCCAAAGTTGGTTTAAAAACTCTCCCCTACTCCAAATTATACAGCAAGCCCAAGATATGGGCCTAAAATTAATTATAACCACGGACCACGGAACTATAAATGTAAAACACCCTTCAAAGGTTATCGGAGACAAGGATACCAGTCTAAATTTAAGATACAAAACGGGACGCAGCCTAACTTATGAAAACAAAGATGTTTTTGCAGCTGAAAAACCCTATGAAATAAACTTACCAAACATTAATGTAAGTAGTTCTTACATTTTTGCGAAGAACGATTTATTTTTTGCCTACCCAAATAATTATAATCATTACGTGAGTTATTATCGTAATACCTACCAGCATGGGGGCATCTCGTTAGAAGAAATGATTATTCCGTTTATTGTTTTAGAGCCAAAATAAAAAATTGAGGGTTGCAAGTAAACTTACCCCTAAGTTTTGGATGATTTTTTTTATATTAAAAAACACAGAAATTTTTAATATACAACCTTTTGCTACTAGCAAACACCTCAATTTTATTCAGTTATCTCTTTTCGGTAGATTTAATACAATTAATGGTTTAGTGTGTGATATAGTTTACGCAAGTTTATAGATTATTTTCATTACTTACAATTTTTTGTAGAATAATTTCGTCATTTTTAGAAGGCATAATTCCCTCAAACCTATAAGAAAAAACAGGAGTACGAGAGATTCATATTTTTTGTATCTTAGTCCCAAGCAACGCAAACCAATTCTTTTTAACCTAAAAAATATTATGCCAAAAACTATTGATCGTTTAATTCAGTACATTAAGTATGCAGGTTTAAGCGCCCGCCAATTTGATTTATCTATAGGAGCAGGAAATGGATACACTTTACGTATGCAAAAAAACAAAGCCTCTATAGGTAGCGACGTAATTGAAAACATTTTAAGAACCTATCCACAATTGAATCTTGTTTGGTTAATGACTGGTGAGGGTGAAATGCTTAAATCAAACAATGAAGAGTTAATTCTTGACTTTAATCAGCTACCTGTTGATAAGCAGAAGGAAATCGAAAAAATTATTGAAAAGAAAATAAAGGAACGCCAAGAAGTAGAGCTTAAACAACTTTTAAGTGAAGTTACTGCCGAAATAGAACGTGTTCAAAGAGAAAGAAAAAAGGATTAATGTAGTTTAGAGTTTATTTTGAAGTTCTTCTTTAAGTTTTAATAACTCATTAAGTTTTTCTGCTGATTTAGTTTTAACAACTATTTTCTCAAACTGTTTTTTTTCATTTTTGATTTTATTTTGTTTGTTTCCAATTTGTTTTAAAAGAAATTCTATCTCCTTGGAAAATTCTTTATAAATATCAAGTATTCTAAACTTATAGTTTATAAGTTTAGAAAGCATAGCAGTAAACAGGATTATTAATATGACCACTGGCATAGCATGCCAAATAGATACTTCATCCATATAATAGGTAGGTAATGTTATTTCCCAAAGTTGATACATTGTTAAAGTAATGGGTGAAAAAATAGCGTATCTCCACCAATTTTTTTGAGTAACATACCACAGAAACAGCGGAATTAATAAACAAAGTTTAACCACAATCAGGTAAATATAGGTTTGTATATCAGGAAAGCCATGGTTATTGAGGTTAAACACAACCAAAATTGACTTTAAAAATCTCTCAGGTAACAATTTATTTAATTGAATTAAAAAGAAACAAAATATAAAACATACAATAATTAAAAAATCAAAATTATTCCTTCGCTCGTAATTTTTTTTGCTTTTTCTAACACCTTGCAAACCCTGTTTTATTTGAATTTGAGTACTCGTAATTTTTTTTAAATATTCATCACTTGAAATCAACTCTCGATTCTCCCTTAAAGAAACAATACTCTTGTTTAAATATCTATATTTTCCTTTTATTGCGTTAAGGTAGTCGACAATGGTAACTTCTAAATTATCTATTACCTCAAATTTTACAATCATACGTCTTACTTTTTCTAAAACCCTCCAAACAAGTACTATAAAAAAAAATAAAACAAACAAGATATATTTTTCAATAAAATCTGGAAATTTAAAAAAACCAGTAGTAATTAAATTCAAACTAACTACCATTGGCAAAAGAATGTAATCTTTCCACCAATACGTATTATTAATATACCACAATGAAAACAGAATAAATGGAATTATGACAAGACAAGCACCCCATACAAAAGTATCATTACCCATCACCCCATGATTATAGTTAAAACCAAAAACATTTATCGAATTTTTATTAGTATCAAATAAAGTATGAGTATAAATAATAATTGGTAGTACAGTAATGCAAACAGCCATTGTAACATCCCAAATAAATTTTCTTTTCCAAAACGATTTCATCTACTTAAATTTGCTTTTGAAGTCAAGGGTGCAATAGTAGTTATTTTATTAGATTTCCAATGAATAAAATCTATACAGAAAATCAAATACAACAAATAGCCCACGAATTGTTGTCAAATACAAAGTCAAAAAAATTATGTTTTTATGGCGATATGGGTGCAGGAAAAACCACATTAATCAAGGCTTTGGTTAAAGAATTAGGTGGTAAAAATATTGCTAATAGTCCAACTTTTGGAATTGTAAACGAATACAACTTACCTAATGGAAAAGTATTGGGACATCATTTTGATTTTTATAGATTGAATGACGAAACTGAGGCCTTAGATTTAGGTTTTGAGGATTACCTTTATCAAGATAACTGGGTTTTTATTGAATGGGCTGAGAAAATAAATTCTTTCCTACCCGAAGATTGTCAACGAGTAACTATTGAAGTTGTAAGCCCTAATGAAAGAAGAATTACTTTGTAAAACTTGATTTATTTTCAAGCTCATCCTGCAACTCTTTTTTTAATTGAAATAATTGTTTGAGTTTTTCGGAAGACTTTATTTTACTTTTAGTTAATTCACTAAACTGAAATTTTTGTTGATACAACATTGTTTTATCTTCCCCTACTTTTTGTAAAAGCACTTCAATTTCCGACGATAATTCATCGTAAATATTTAATATTTTGGATTTATAGTTTATTACTCTAGAAAATAATAAAATAAAACAAATCACTAAACCAATTATTGGGACGGCTCTTAAAAAAGACGATTCGTCAATTGTTTGTGTTTCTCCAAACACCTCGGTAAATTGGTATATTGTTAACACAATGGGCGACAATATTGCAAAACGCCACCATTCATTTTGAGAAACAAACCAAATAATATATTGTATTAACAATGAAAGCTTAACAGTAATAAACCAAATAAAAAACCAATTATTTGAATAATATTGAGCAAAATCAAACAGTCCAAAAGTTAGAAGTAAAGTTTCCTGATGTTGAGTTGATAAGATATCACTCGTATATGTCAAAAAAGGTGTTAAAAACAAGACAAAAGCAAAGAAAAACTCAGTAGGTTTTTTCTTAAAAAACTCAGATTCCTTGATAAAAAAGTTGGACAATTTTTCCTGAATCAACATTTTGCTTTTTACTCTTTTCCCAAGATATTCTTCATCATTTTCTACTTTTTCAGCAACCAAAAATTGCTGATGAATTGAAGTATAAAAAAGTTTTAATCCTAGAAATCCTTTAGTGTATTGAAACATATAAACTCCAATAACTTCCTTACTATATAGTCTTTTCTTAATTACAATCAATAAACCAATCACAAAAAGATTAACAACAATGGAAAAAACAATTTCATTTTCCTTTATAAAATCTAAGTTTTTAAAAACTTTTCTAAAGTATCTATCCAACCAAACAACCAATGGAAATAAAATGAAGTAACCCCACCATCTTGAATTATTTACAAACCATAAAGCCAATAAAACACAAATAATGCCAATACTAAGAACCAAATAAAGAAAGGTATCGTTGCCCTGATAACCATGAAAATACTTGAATCCAAAACAAACTATAAAATTTTTATTAGTATCAAAAAGAGTATGAATTAGCAAAACGTAAGGTAACACCATTATTAGTATTGCCATAGAAACATCCCATATAAACTTTTTCTTCCAAAATGATTTCATTCAGATAAACGTCTTATAAAAATTAAAGACAGCAATAGTAGTAATTATATTATGGAGTTGGAGAAAATTTTAGTCATAAAATACAACAACTTGGTATTAAAAAGACTCATTTATTCCTTAAAAAATTATATCTGAAAGATAAAAATGTTTCCATTAACGTTTTTTTTAGAATTTTATTTTACAAAATTTACTGTTTATCGAAAAATTTCGACAAAAACAAATTTTTTATCGACGAAATGCACTTTTTTAACATTTTAACCCTAAGTTGTTTTACTTTTTTCCCTACATTAGCCGCGAGAATGCTCCATTTATTAACTAATTAAAACTTATGAAGATGAAGAAATTTTTATTTGGCCTTATGGCTTGTGTTACATTATTAGCCGCTTCTTGTGAAAACAATACTTCAGAAGATGATACCCTATACGAAAAGGGAATTGATCGAAACAAAGTAGAAAAGGGTAATAGGAAATAACAAACAACTTTCTATTAAAGTAAAATACTTTATTTATTATAATTATTAGGGCAATATTTTTGCCCTTTTTTTGTTGTTAATTTATTGACAATATTATTATTTCATAATGACTTATGAAACACGACAAAAATAAAGTAAAAAACAAAATTGTAATAGAATCTTTTATGGTATTTCTAATTGCAATTACTCCTTTTGTTTTTAAAGTTTATGATTATCTCCCAGACAATAATGCGGAAGAAACTGTTTCGTTTTTAGGTATAACTATTGGAAGTAATGGCTTTAATAGTGTATCTACTCATATTTGGTTTATCACAGGAAAAATAATCCCCCTATATCTATTAATATTTTGGTTTTTTACTTGTAAACAATGGTGGTATCATATTATTCTGATTCCTATTTGCATGTACGCTTTTCAATTATTTGAAGTATTTTCAGAAAGTAAAGCTATTGACACAAGTAGTATTTGGTGGGTAATCCCCGTTTGCATGGTGGTAATTCCGTTTGTTTACTTCATTAGAATTAAGTTATACGACAAATATGTTAATGGTATTGATTTAAAAGCAATGGAGGAAGAGCTTGAAAACCTAAAAGCAAAAAGGGATTCAAATGAGCAAATCAACTATAGCAAACGCCCCGGAGCCTTTAAACAAATCTTCCTTGACGTTAAAAGTGAGGTAATCAATATCGCTTCATTATGCAAAGAAGGTGTACAAGAACTCTTTAACATGAAAGGGTAATCCCAATCTTCATTTAATTAAGTTTTTTTATTCATTAAAAGTTGTAAATTTGATGTTAGCCTAGTTCATAGGTCTTGATTACTCCTAAATATGAATCAACCAACTTCTCCATTTAGTAAACAACAATTACTTCCACAAGAGGAAACTCTTGAGATTTTAAAACAAAAGGGAGAACTTTTTATTGGTTTACCTAAGGAGAAACAATATCAAGAAAAACGTATTTGCCTTACTCCAGATGCTGTGAATGCTATTACTGCAAACGGACATAGAGTCTTGATTGAATCTGGTGCTGGTGAAGGCGCACATTTTTCTGATAGTGATTATACAAACGCAGGAGGCGAAGTTACCAGCGATATTAGAAAAGTTTTTGCTTGTCCTCTTCTATTAAAAGTAGAACCTCCTACATTAGAAGAAATTAAGATGCTTAGTCCGCAAGCAACAGTAATTTCAGCCTTACAAATAAAAACCAGAGAGAAAAACTATTTTGAAGAACTCGCAAAAAAACGAATTACCGCAATAGCTTTTGAATATATTCAAGATGAAGATGGGAAATTTCCTGCTGTACGTTCTTTAAGTGAAATTGCAGGAACATCTTCAGTACTAATTGCCTCAGAACTTATGGCTGCCACCAATAAAGGTAATGGACTAATGTTTGGCAACATCAGTGGTGTTCCGCCCGTTGAAGTTGTTATTATTGGCGCAGGTACAGTTGGCGAATTTGCTGCTAGATCAGCTATTGGATTAGGAGCTAACGTAAAAATATTTGATAACTCGTTAACAAAACTTCGTAAAATACAAGCTAACCTAAAACAAACAGTTTACACTTCTACCATACAGCCTAAAAACCTGTTAAAATCACTAAAACGCTGTGATGTAGCCATAGGAGCTACTCGTGGTCAAAACAGGTCACCTGTTGTAGTTTCGCAAACTATGGTGGAGAATATGAAAAAGGACGCTGTGATTATTGATGTTAGTATAGATATGGGCGGATGTTTTGAAACTAGTGAGGTTACTACCCACGATAAACCTACTGTTAAAAAATGTGGGGTAATTCATTATGGAGTTCCTAATATACCTTCTAGATATCCAAAAACGGCAACAGTTTCTATCAGCAATATTTTTACGCCTTATTTATTAAAACTAGGTGAAGACGGTGGTATTGAAAACTCTTTACATTTTGATCGCGGACTTAGAAACGGTTTGTATATGTACCACGGTATTTTAACCAGTAAAGCTGTAGGAGAATGGTTTGACCTTAAATACAGCGATATAAATTTCTTAATTTTTTAATATGGGCTTTTTAAAGCGCCTGGGATATTTTATTTTCGGATTATCCATAGGTATTGTTTTTTTAACTTTCTTTTTCAAGAAAAAATCCGATGAAACAGGTGTTTCATTTTGTTATTTTCCAAACTGTAGAACACTTAAAGATATTCGTTCCAAACCTGTAGTGTATTCTAATGAAGTAAGTAGTTTACTTGCAAACAAACAATTAGACACTTTAGACATAAAACTACTCTTAACCAATGGTGATATTGATTTTGGAAAGAGTAATACAAAATCTGTTCCTTGTAGAACATATATTGTGGAAGGGACTATTAAAAATCAACCCGCAACTATTACCGTAAAAAATTGTCCCAATAAGACTAGAATTGATAAAATAGAACGCTAAAAAATTTATTCTATTTTCTAAATTTTTCTACGTTTTCTTTCAATTTTTAGCAACGATAATTCTCTTGTTGTTTGTCCTGCAACCGAAGTGTTTTCTTCTGCTCTTCTAATAAGATATGGCATAACATCTCTAACTGGTCCGAATGGAACGTATTTAGCCACATTGTATCCTTCACTAGCTAAGTTGAAGGATATATGATCACTCATTCCATATAACTGCCCAAACCAAACTCTTGGGTCATTTTTATCAATGCCTTTTTTCTTCATGAGTGCTATTAACTTATATGAACTCTCCTCGTTATGAGTTCCTGCGAATAGCGAAATTTCATCTAAATGGCTAATTATATAAGAGATACCAGAATCAAAATTATAATCCGTTTCCTGTTTACTAGAACATATAGGAGAAGCATAGCCTTTTTCTGCAGCTCTTTCATTTTCTTTCTCTAGATAAGCTCCCCTTACTGCCTTTATTCCAATTTTAAATCCTTTTTCTTGTGCCCGCTTTCGTAATCCTTTTAAATAATCTAACCTATCCCATCTATACATTTGCATAGTGTTGAAAACTATGGTTTTTTCTTTATTATACTTTACCATCATCTCCTCTACCAATTCATCGGCTGCATCTTGCATCCAACTTTCCTCACTATCAATTAAAAGAGACACTCCTAAATCATGGGCTTTTTTACAAACCTTATCAAAACGACCGACAATTCTTTGCCACTCTTCTTCTTCATCCTGTGTAAAGGTTTCTCCTGCTCCTTTTTTATAATACAATGAAAATCTTCCAAAACCAGAAGGCTTAAAAACCACAAACGGAATTGAATCTTTCTCTTTACAGAAATCTAAAATTTTTAAAATTTTACCCATAGCTGTATCAAATGGGTGCTCCTCCCCTTCCTTTCCTTCAACCGAATAATCAAGAACCGAACTCACTCCTTTCTGCCACATTTTATCTACAATAGGCAAACAATCTTCTTCATTGATTCCTCCACAAAAATGATCAAACACAGTCGCTCTAATTAATCCTTCAACCGGCATGTTTGTTTTGATTGCAAAATTTGTCATTAAAGTACCCAACTTAACAAGGGGTTCGTTAGCAATTAATTTAAATAAAAAGTATGCTCTTTCTAATTCGGAGTCTGTTTTTAGTGCAAAAGCATTTGCAGTATTCTCAAAAATATCAGTCATTATTATAAAAATCTTAGTCAATCAAATATAATAACACATTTTATATTCTTATCACTAAAAACAAGCTTTATTTTACGCTATAAAGTGTAAATTTGTAGGCTTTAAATTGTCTTAAGCTTAAAGACAAAAATCAAGTTAATTTCATGAAGTCTATTACCAGCTCGTCATATTCCGTTCATTTTAATGAGACAGCATACGCTGCATTAAATTCACATTTAGAATCTTCAAAATATTCTAAAGTTTTTATCATGGTTGATGAAAACACGCATGAACATTGTTTACCACAATTTATGGCTGAAATACATGGCGATTATGAATATGAGATTATTGAAATAGTATCTGGTGAGATTAATAAAAATATAGAAACTTGTACTCAGGTATGGTATGCTTTATCAGAATTAGATGCAGACCGTAAAAGCCTATTAATTAATTTAGGTGGAGGCGTACTTACTGATTTAGGTGGTTTTGTAGCTTCGACTTTTAAAAGAGGTATTGACTTTATTAATGTTCCAACAACTTTACTTGCAATGGTTGATGCTTCTGTAGGTGGAAAAACTGGGGTGGATTTAGGTGCTTTAAAAAACCAAGTTGGAGTTATTAACCAAGCGGAAATGGTTTTGGTTATTCCCGCTTTTCTAAAAACACTTGAAGAAAGACAATTAAATAGTGGCTTTGCAGAAATGCTTAAACACGGTTTAATTAAAGATGCTTCGTACTGGAAGACATTACAGCAAATAAACAGTTATGATGGTGTTGATAAGCACATTTATACATCTGTTCTTATTAAAAATGAGGTTGTTCTTATAGATCCTACTGAACAAAACATCAGAAAGACATTAAATTACGGACACACCTTAGGACATGCAATTGAATCTTACTTTTTAGAAAGTGACAATCATGAGACTCTACTTCATGGAGAAGCGATTGCTGTTGGAATGATTTTAGAGGCTTATTTATCTTATAAATTAACAGGGCTATCATTAGCTGAGTTAGAGGATATAAAATCTACCTTTTTAAATAGATACAAAAAAGTGTCGTTTACTGAAAATGATATTGAAAATATCCTTACACTATTAAAGTTCGACAAAAAGAACTCTCACGGTAACATCAATTTTGTATTGCTAAAAAGCATTGGAGAAACTGCAATAGACATTAAAATTAATAACGATTTATTTGCCGAAGCATTTTCCTACTACAAAGATTAATACCTACATATACTAAAACTTACGTTTTACAACTCTTTGTAATTACCAATACATTTAATAATTAGTTTAGGAATATAATTAACCCGTAAACCTAAACCTTTATGTTACGTAAACTTATTAGTTACAAAAAGTTAGACCATGAACTTACCGCATTATTAATTGAAGCCTACCCAGATGGATATGGTGATGATGATATTATAATGTTTAAAAACCTTCAAGGAGAAATAATAGAAACAGTTGAATTAAGAACCGAGGACACTATTTACTTGGTAAAAATTAGTAATAGTTTGGCTAGCTTTATTTCTAATTTTGATGATTCTATTGAAAAGGAACTAGATATTAAACAGGAACACGCCCCCTCTGACCTGAAAGAAATGGATTAAATATATTTTTCCTGCAATATTTTTAAATGATGTTTTTGATGGCCGTTAATAACAAAACCAAGCCCTCCTACACTCCATTGAATATCACTTGCTATACCTTTTAAACGCAACTCATCATCGTTAAAGGTTTCAAATAAAGTGATGGAAACATCTCTTATCCCAATATATTCTTTTAGAATACTTTGTAAACTTCTATTATTTATTCTGGAATTTTTTATAAAAGTATTATGGTCAAAACCAGGTAAAGAAACTCCTTCTTGCCTAGAAAATCTGAATGCTCGATGTTGAAAAACCCTTTCTGCATCCGTAATGTGAACCAGCACTTCTTTTATCGTCCACTTACCAATCTCATATTTATACAATCCTTTTTCTTCAGATAAGTTTTCTATATAATTTTTAAGAGCTTCTTTTCCCTTTTTTAATTCATTTAACAATAATGTATTTTCATCCAATTGACCAAGATAAAAACCATAAAACTCTTCAAATTCAGTTTTGTCTAATTGCGATAATTTCATCCTTTGTAGCATTAAAAAAGTCCCAACTAAAAAATTTAATTGGGACTCTAGTTTATTAAACTTTTTTCTAATTACAACTCATTAAAAATGGTATGCATTAGTCTTTTCTTATCGTTAATACTTTCCTCTAACGAAATCATAGTTTCGGTTCTACTAATACCATCAATATCATCTACTTTAAAAATAATATTCTTAGCGTGATTTGTATCCTTGGCTCTTATTTTACAGAAAATATTGAATTTACCTGTTGTTATGTGAGCAACCGTTACATTCGGAATTTCATTTAAGCGCTCTAAAACAAATTTAGTTTGATGCGTTTTTTCTAAAAATATACCAACGTAAGCAATAAAAGAATATCCAAGCTTTACGTAGTCAAGTGTAAGAGAAGAACCTTTTATAATTCCTGCCTCTTCCATTTTTTTAACTCTTACGTGAACAGTACCCGCGGAGATTAAAAGTTTTTTAGCTATATCAGTAAATGGAGTTCTGGTGTTATCAATCAACATGTCCAGAATTTGATGGTCAATTTCGTCTAATTTAATTTTACCCATGATAGTGTTAATATTACAGCTACAAAAATAAAGAATTATAGAATTAAACTCAACAAATCTTAGATTTTATTGAAAAAAATGTAATGAATTGTATAAATTTAACAAAAACTTAATAACGCTATGCTAAAATTGACCAGTACTTTTCTTTTTTAAGTTCGTCTAAATCATTACTTAGCGAACAATTGTAAGTTTTATGCCCGAAAACCGTTTTATCTTTTATTCCTTTATACACAATTTCAGGCACAAATCTAATAGTATTGTTTTCTAGGGTTTCTCGGTAAAGAATAGATATAATGCTCTTTTTTGGTAACAATGAATCTATTTCCTCTGCATTTTCAATAAGTACATCAACAAACATTTTTCCGTTTTCGGGAATCTTGCTGTAGTCTTCAATGCTAAACTCGTCAATAGTATTCTCACTTACGGTTTCAACAGCTTTTAATAAAGCATAAAAAATAAATTCTCTTGTTTTTTCTCTATCATAATCTTCTGGAAAGTGACCAGATTCAAAAAGCATCGTTGGCGTATTCATCATTTGAAAAGCATCTCCTGTACAATTTGCGTTAAAACCATCATCATATCTACCTACCTGATTGGGTATATACTTTTGAATTTCATGATTCATTGCTGCAATAAGTTGCATACTTTTTTTTCGGGATTCAGATATGCTACGCTCTTCATTAAAAGCTGGAGCCAAAAATGACACCGTAGCCGGCTTTTTGGTTTCACCAACATTAAAAATTGTTCTTTGGTCATGCAGATTAAAACAAAAATCAGGCACAAAAGATTGGTACGTATTTCTAAGAGCATTGCTTTCTGACTGACTTAAGTCCTGAGCATCTCTGTTTAAGTCAATATTATTAGCATTAACTCGCGTATACGCAACAGCACCATCAGGGTTAAGAATGGGAATAATTTTTATAGTGCAACTTTTAAGAAACTGCTTTGCCTTTTCTTCTCCCGACTTAAGAAAGTTTAAAAAGTCTAAAACCGCTTTTGTCGTTGTAGACTCATTACCATGCATTTGAGACCACATAAGTAACTTTATTTTTCCTTTCCCAACGGTGATACCTCTAATTGCTCGGTCTTTTTCAGACCTACCTAATTCCTCAACCTTACCAAAATTAAGCCTATCAAGAAAAGCATCAGTTTGGATGTTTGTAACATACCTTCCTGTTACACTTGATTCCTTAATATTCTGATACTTTTTTTCTGTAATAATCATAACAATTTTATAAGAGGCAAAAGTACAAAACAGAACTACATAAATAATTAAGTATGGAATTATCACCAATAAATTTATTTGAAAAAAGGGTTGGTATCTTGTAATTTGTTTATTTTGCAGTTATGTTAAAAAAGCACTTTTTCATTATAATAACTTTTGTTTTTATAAGCTCATGTTATGCTCCTAAACGCGACTGTAAAGATTATCGTACTGGAACTTTTTCTTTTGAATACGAAATAAATGGAGAAAAGAAAAAAGGGAAGTTTGTGAGAGGTGAAAAATATAGTGTTGACTATTTTGAAGGTAAAATAGATAGTGCTTCTATAAGATGGTTTAACGATTGCGAATTTGTGCTTCAAGATTTAAACAACAAAATGGGAATCCATTATAAAATTGTTAGCACTACCGACTCTTCGTACACATTTGAATATAAAAATGCTGTTAAAGACCCGCTTAAACAACTTACTGTAAAAACAGGAACCGCTATAAAAATTGATTAACTATGTTTGAAATTTTCGCAAATCCAGATGCATGGATAGCCCTTTTAACGCTTACCTTTTTGGAAATTATTCTGGGAATAGACAATATTATATTTATATCTATTGCTGCAGGAAAACTTGAACCCGCTCAACGAAAAAAGGCTACTAATATTGGTTTAATTTTAGCCATGGCTATGCGTATTGTACTGCTTTTTGGTATATCGTTACTAACTTCAATGAAAAAACCTTTTTGGGTTTTTGACTCTGATTGGATTTCTGGTGGTATTAGCGGACAAGCTTTAATTCTTTTTGCTGGCGGACTTTTTCTGCTTTATAAAAGCACCAAAGAAATACATGAAAAAGTTGAAGACAAAGGTCACGATGAACGCGAGGTTACTAAAGCTCGGTCCAAAACATTAAGTAATGCAATAATGCAAATTACAGTTATTAATATTGTTTTTTCTTTTGATTCCATTCTTACTGCTATTGGTATGACAAACGGAATATCGCCTAACCCAAACGATGCTTTAATATTAATGATCGTTGCTGTTGTAATTTCTGTTATTATTATGATGTTATTTGCTAACCCAGTTGGTGAATTTGTTAACCGTCACCCTTCTGTTCAAATACTAGGCTTATCCTTTTTGATTTTGATAGGGTTTATGCTTATTGCTGAAGCAGCTCATTTAGCACATTTGGTTGTTTTTGACAATGAAGTAGGTGTTATACCAAAAGGTTACCTATACTTTACAATCGCCTTCTCATTAATGGTTGAGTTTTTTGATTTAAGAATGAAGAAAAATAAAAAAACAACTCACTAGGTATCCCTAAAAAAATTAATAGTTGAAATTAAAAAACCTCATTCTTATAGTCTGAGGTTTTTAATTTAATACCACTTTTTCGGTCTCATTAAGTCTTCCCACATCTACAATCATACCTTCACTTCCCTGCTTAACCGTGTATACAAACTTTTCTCCCCACTTAATTTCAGAGGCTTTATAAGAAGACCTGGAATACACGGTTTGCGAGAACGACTCATCAAAAGCCTTTACAAAAACTATAAACTCAGCATCTTTCTCCAAAACTGCAGCTTCATCTAAATTAAATAAAGGGCTTTGTTCATCAATAGGATGTACAATAGTCCACATATACGGAAAAAAGACAATTTTAGGAATTTGGAGTTCTAGATTATAAAAGTCCCGTACGTCAGAACCATCTTTTTTCATAGACAATGTAAGCTTAGCTTCTAGCTCCAACAATTGATTTTTTTGAGGATTTACAATTTTAATCATAAAAGCATTAATGGCATTAAATGGAGCTACCACCGCATTAGAACTATATTTAATTTTAGGAGAAGGTTTTGAAAATCTTCCATAGAGCATTCCCGTAGCTAATGCAAAAGACAACAATCCCAACATAGACTCAATTGCAGCAACAATATTAGCCAACAAACCTATTGGAGCTACTCTACCATAACCAAGAGTAGTTACGGTTTGCGCACTAAAGAAAAAGGCTTCCAGAAAATTACTCTCAACCGAAGAATTATCCACCCCCGTAAGGTTCTCAACACCTAGTAAAGTATATATGGTTGCGAAAAGTATATTTACTACAAAATACCCTAAAAGAATAACACCAAGAAACTTAATCCAAGACATTGAAATTAATGTGTGAAAAAAATTAATACGTTCTAAAAACGGGGTATTAATTTTCTTTACATTAAACGTTCCATTTTTATTTAAAGCTCTATAACCTCTGTAAGAGGTTTTGGTGCCTAATCCAAACTCTTTTACTTTCTCTTTTAAATTTTCCGTCATTTAATTAGTCTAAAGAGTTATAGCTATTTCACAATAAAAATAATTCTACCATGATTCTATCCTAGAAAAAACCAAATATACGCTAACTTATAATTATAGAATACAGAATTTATTAGTAGCGTAATAATGAAGTGTTATAAATAAACGCTTGGAATAATCTAACGTAGTGTTATTAAGCTAGCCCTTTACACCTATAAAATAAAATTATTATAAAAAATAGCTTTATAAGCTGTAACTATCCATACATTTTACAAAGCTATTTCTTAATACATTCTTAGTTTTTTTTACAGTTCTTAATTATCAGTCAATACTATTAGCGAGGATAAATGAGGATATCCTTGCCATAACCATGGTGACGTACCCGTTAAGGAAAATGTTTCATCAGAAATTTTAGGATAAAAGTACATTTGATGTGCAGGCATCTTAATTAGTGACTTTGTATTGGGATTATATACTTTATTATTTGGAGACATCATATATACTAAGGCTCCAGTCTCGGCTGTTGGTATTATTCCTTCCTTAAACGCTTCTTCTATTTTTATCAAAGCATTTTTATCTGATACCTCGTTATACAAAAGTTGTGTATGCATTTCATAAGTAGGAAAAATAGAACGCATAGCTTCTTCATTTAAGCAAGAAGGTTCGTACCTTCCATTCTGATTTCTAATAACAAAGCAGGTGAAGTTATTAGTACCTTTTTTAATCTCCACATATTTTCCATCTTTAAACATCATAAAGCTGGCATTATCGGTGATGTGATTTGGAGCAGCTTCACTTGCATATTTAATCTCCTGAATTTCTTCAGCGGTTTGGGAATAAAATATTTGACTAATAAGTATTCCCGTAATTACAAAAAATCGTTTCATTTTTTAAGAGTTTTATTTCTTCAAAAATATATAAAACACTTAATTGAAAACAGACAACAATACGCAGTATTTAGACATTTGACCCGAATTTAATGAATAAGTATTTAAAGAGATTATCCACAATAAACAATGTAATTTATTAACTTTAATTAGGTCTACTAAATGCTACTTCTGGGTTTTTATCTTTTTGTTCTTTAAATAGTCTTTGCTGTTGTTTTACCGTCAAAGTACTACCATCATGGCTCCAACCTGGAGGTCCAAAAATGTACATAAATTTATGATACAATTTTGGAGATTTTTTCATGTCGTTCCAAATGTCCTTAAACTCATGGGTAAGTATTACAATAGGGTTATAAGAATCTGGTGCGTGTATTACTCCATATTTTACATCAACATCATCATCTAACTCTTTCCAAGTACCAAACATTTTATCAAAAATATTTAAAAACCCACCATGGTTTTTATCTAAGTATTCCACATTCTGGGCATGATGCACCTGATGCATAGTATGCGTATTCATTATTTTTTCTACCCAACCCATTTTAGGTATATAAACCGTATGTAATTGAAATTGCCATAAGGCTTCGATACCCAAACATACAACTACCATTTCCGGAGGAAAACCTATAGCGGGCATCCACATATAAAACAGTGGTTTATACAAAATGGTAAACCAACCGTTACGAACAGCGGTACCTAAATTAAAGTTATCGGAAGAGTGATGTACAATATGGGCTGCCCACAAAATTCTAATTTCATGATTAGCTCTATGAAACCAGTAATATGTAAAATCATCTGCTAATTGACATAGTAGCCATATATACCATACATATCCAAAAGACTCATACCCTAAGACATTTGTTCTGACCCCATCAACTATTGGATTACATAATTCATACATGAATTCAAAGATTACAATAGCCGAAATTACTTTTATTAATGGTGCAATAATAGCAGAACCCACTCCCATAGCTCCACTGGCAAAAAGGTCTTTCCATTCATACAAATCATCATCACCGTGTGTTTTGCTATAAGTTAATTCCAATAAAATAAAGGCTATAAAACAAGGCACTCCATAAACCAGGGGGTTGGTAAAATCCATAAAAAAAAATTTACGCTAAAAGTAATTAATAACTAACCTATAATATAAGCTATTACAGATTATGATTTAAAATAATAGTTTATTTAAAAAAGAGTTATCTGTCCCTCATCGTCTAAATCCTCTTCACTACCGGAAATATTATTTGCTTCAGAAGGCGTTACATTCTCTTCATCAACAACTTCGATATTTTCAGATTTAATAGGTTCTGGTTCCTCAAACGGTAAAGGTTCTAAAGCGTTAATACTTTTTACTTTTTCCGATGTTAACTGATTCCCTATTGCTTTTAGCCCTTTTATAGCAATAAACTCTTCGATATCAACCGTTGTACTAGGCTTAGGTTCCCCTCCTCTTGGTTTTGGATACTCTAATTCTATTACAGGTCTCCAATCCGTAGAAACCAGCTCTAAATATGACTTAGGATGTTCGGTAATAAACAAATCCTCTCTATTCTCATTTTCAATCAAAAAACGTTTCACATAAAAACGCTCTTTTTCGCCTTCCCAATGAATGGCGGAAATTGGTTTTTTAGGATTCCATTTTTCCAGTACAATCATATCATCATTAAAATGAGATGTTAGTGTTGGAAGCATTGTTTTTACAACTCCTTTTTGAGTGATTATGAGTAATAAATCATCTCCTCTAAATTCTCCTAACAGTTCTCCTCTTCCATCTACATTTAGGCGGCGTACTACCTCATCAAACCATATTTTACGGGGCTTTAATGTTGAAACACCTTTTTCCTTAAGTTCAATACGTTTTACCGCGTATTTGGAAACAATATTACCTTTAGATGTTCTTCCCTTAATAAGCACATCTGCAAAGTCTATATCCCATTTTAATTTTTTAATACTGCCTACCTGACGAAGGTTAACTGTAACAACCTCAGCCTCTCCATTTGGATTTGCCGTAAAATACAACACCAAGGACCCAGGACTACCATTTGTTAAGTCGTAACTTTTATCACGAGTAACACTGGTAACATTATATCTTTTTATATACGTTGGGCCTCCCTTACCATCTTTATAAATCATATTATACGTGGTACGCTTATCCTTCTTTTTGAACACAGCTACATGAATAATATTTTTACCCACAAACACTTTTGTATCCACTTTAAATATCATCATTTTACCATCACGTGTAAAAGCAATAATATCATCAATATCACTACAGTCTGTTACATATTCATCACGACGTAATGACGTGCCTACAAAACCTTCTTCTCTATTTACATAAAGTTTAGTGTTTCTAATAACTACTTTGGTAGCTTCGATATCATCAAAAACCCGTATTTCAGATTTACGCTCACGATTTTTACCATAAGTGCTCTTCAATTTTTTGAAATAGTCAATGGCAAACTCAATCAAATGTGCTAAATGATGTTTTACTTCAGCTATTTTTTCTTCGAGACTATCCAAATACTGTTGCGCCTTATCCAAATCAAACTTAGAAATTCGTTTAATTCGAATCTCAGTAAGTCTTACAATATCTTCCTCAGTAACCGCTCTTTTTAAATGCTTTGTATATGGTTTTAACCCTTTATCAATAGCTTGTATTACACCCTCCCAGGTTTCTTCTTCCTCAATGTCTCGGTAAATACGGTTTTCTATAAAAATACGCTCTAATGAAGCAAAATGCCATTGCTCCATTAATTCATTCAATTGAATATCGAGTTCTGCTTTTAGCAACTCTACCGTATAATCTGTAGAACGCCTTAACATCTCGGTAACTCCAATAAACAAAGGTTTGTTATCCTCAATAATACAACCTAAAGGCGAAATGGAAGATTCACATGCCGTAAAAGCATATAGCGCATCAATTGTTTTATCTGGAGAAATTCCACTTGGCAAATGAATTAATATTTCAACTTCTGCAGCCGTATTATCCTCTATCTTTTTAATTTTAATTTTACCCTTTTCATTTGCTTTAAGGATAGAATCAATTAACGAAGATGTATTTGTTCCATATGGAATCTCATTAATTACTAACGTATTTTTATCAAACTGTGATATTTTGGCTCTTACACGAACTTTACCTCCTCTTAAACCATCATTATAATTACTTACGTCTATAATTCCAGAAGTTGGAAAGTCAGGAAAAAGCTTAAATCGTTGTCCCTTTAAATGTTTTATTGAAGCATCAATAAGTTCGTTAAAATTGTGCGGTAGTACTTTCGTTGACAAACCAACAGCAATACCTTCTGCCCCCTGCGCTAATAATAAGGGAAATTTAACTGGTAGATTTACAGGTTCTTTTTTACGCCCGTCATAAGATAACTGCCACTCCGTAATTTTTGGACTAAAAACTACTTCTAAAGCAAACTTAGATAATCGCGCTTCAATATATCTCGAAGCTGCTGCTCTATCACCAGTTAAAATATTACCCCAGTTACCCTGAGTATCAATTAAAAGGTCTTTCTGACCAATCTGAACCATTGCATCTGCAATACTCGCATCACCATGTGGATGATACTGCATGGTGTGCCCAACAACGTTTGCTACTTTATTATAACGCCCGTCGTCTAGTTCTTTTAATGAGTGTAAAATTCTTCGTTGAACGGGTTTAAAACCGTCTTCGATTGCTGGTACCGCTCTTTCTAAAATTACATAAGATGCATAATCTAAAAACCAATCTTTATACATTCCCGTGACCTTTACTAAGGCCTCTTGAGAATCTTCAATATTTTCGTTTTGCTCTTCGTTCAGCTCTTCATTTTCTTCCATAAAGGGCAGCTACGTATTTTGTTAGGTTTATAATTAGTTTTGTTCTACCAAATCAATCTCAACTTTAAGATTTTCGATAATAAATTTTTGACGGTCAGGAGTGTTTTTTCCCATGTAAAATTGCAATAGATTTTCAATTGACATTGCCTTATCTAGCATTACGGGCTCTAGTCTAATATCATCCCCAATAAAATGTTTAAACTCATCTGGCGATATTTCACCCAAACCTTTAAATCGGGTTATCTCAGGTTTCCCAGAAAGCTTTTCAATAGCATTTTTACGTTCTTCCTCACTGTAGCAATATATGGTTTCTTTTTTATTACGAACTCTAAATAATGGTGTTTGTAATATGTAAAGATGATTCTCTTTTATTAGTTCCGGAAAAAACTGAAGAAAGAATGTAATTAGCAGCAACCTAATATGCATTCCATCAACATCGGCATCTGTTGCAATTACAATATTATTATATCGTAAATCTTCCATTGACTCTTCAATATTCAATGCAGCCTGAAGTAAGTTAAACTCCTCATTCTCATAAACTATCTTTTTAGACATTCCATAAGAATTTAAAGGCTTACCTCTTAGGCTGAAAACAGCTTGTGTGTTTACATCACGTGATTTTGTAATAGAACCTGAAGCGGAATCTCCCTCAGTGATAAAAAGTGTACTTTCTAAACATCTATCTTTTTTAGTATCTCCTAAGTGTACACGACAGTCACGTAATTTTTTATTGTGTAAACTTGCTTTTTTAGCACGATCCTTTGCAAGTTTTCGTATTCCAGAAAGCTCCTTTCGCTCTTTTTCTGCTTGCATTATTTTACGCTGCAAAAGTTCTGCTGTTTCCGAATTTTTATGTAAATAATTATCAAGGTACCTTCCAACAAAGTCATTAATATATGTACGCACAGTTGGTAAATCTCCACCCATATCTGTTGAACCCAGCTTTGTTTTTGTTTGACTTTCAAAAACAGGTTCCATAACCTTAATAGATATTGCTGAAATAATAGATTTACGAATATCTGAAGCTTCATAATTTTTTCCATAAAAATCACGAACCGTTTTAACTATAGCTTCTCTAAACGCTGATTGGTGTGTACCCCCTTGTGTGGTATTTTGACCATTTACAAATGAATGGTACTCCTCGCTATACTGTGTTTTACTATGTGTAATTGCTACTTCAATGTCATTTCCTTTTAAATGAATAACTGGATACAACATATCATCCACATTGTTATTATCCTCTAAAAGGTCTTTTAATCCATTTTCTGAGTGAAACTTTTCACCATTAAAAATTATTGTTAAACCAGGATTTAAGTACACATAGTTTTTAAGCATACGTTCTACATACTCATTCCTGTATTTATAATTTTTAAAGATTAATTCATCTGGAATAAAGGATACTTTAGTTCCCTTTCGCTGTGAACTTTCTAACGGTCCCTCTTCCGTTACAAGATTACCCTTACTAAATTCAGCGGTCTTTATTTGACTATCTCTAGATGATTGCACTTTAAAAAAGCTTGATAAAGCATTCACGGCTTTTGTACCAACACCATTTAGACCAACAGACTTTTTAAATGCACGAGAGTCATATTTACCACCAGTGTTCATTTTGGAAACAACATCCACGACCTTCCCTAACGGAATACCGCGCCCATAATCACGAACATTAACCATTTTATCTCTAATAGAAATTTCAATGGTTTTACCCGCACCCATTACAAATTCGTCAATACAATTGTCTATTACCTCTTTTAAAAGAATATAAATACCATCATCTGCTGACGAGCCATCTCCTAATTTTCCAATATACATACCAGGACGCATACGAATATGCTCCTTCCAGTCTAACGAACGAATATTATCTTCGGTATATTGGGTGTTTTCTGCCATGAATTGGGATTTTTACAAAGTGTTGCTAATATAGCACGTCTTCTAAAAAAATGAAACCCATATGACGTAAAGTAATTAACAATAAAAAGCTTGTTTTTGTTGATATAGTTAACCTTTTTATGATTTTAAGCTACTTTTTTATTTTTCTTGTATGAAATAAGGCTAACACCAGCTAAAACTATGGACATACCTAAAATTTGAATTCCTGTAATTTTTTCGTTTAAAAAGAAAAACGCGAGTATTATTGTAGATACGGGTCCTAAGCTACCAAAAATTGAAAAGGTTGATGCCCCAAGCCTTTCAATTGCAGCAGAAACTAAAAAGGAGGGTAATAATGTTGAAAAAATTGCCATTGCTATTCCTAAAAAATAAACTTCTTTAGGATAATTAAACAAATTAAAATCTCCAACAAAACAGTAGTGAATACTTATACATAGGGTAGCAATAACCATTGCATATGATGTAAATAACAATACCCCAAACTTAGGTATTAGCCAACCACTCCCCACCAAATATAAAGCATATGTAACTGCGCTTAAAAAAATTAAAAAAGCTCCCCAAATTATAGTATCTCCAGTAATTCCTATCTCGTTCCAAAATGTAACAATAACACCAAAATAAGTAACCAAAATTGCAGCCTTTTGTATTTGGGTAATTTTTTTTCTAAAAAATAACCAGGTAAAAAAAACAACCAATGTAGGATATATAAAAAGAATAATACGCTCTAAACCTGCTTTTAGATATTGAAGTCCTATAAAATCAAAAAGGCTTGCCAAATAGTATCCAACAAAACCAAAAAACACCAACCAGAAATAATCTTTTGCTCTTTTATCAGATGTTTTTAAAGGTCTATTTAAAAAAATAATCCCCAAGTAAAATGGAAGTGCAAAAACCATTCTAAAAAGCAAAAGCGAAGTATAATCTACATCAAAGTTATACGCCAGTTTAACCATTACTGCTTTCGCAGAAAAAAGCACTACTCCTAATATTGCAAAAGTTATACCTACAAATCTTGATGACATACTCTTTATCATCAAACTAAAATACTTTTAAAGCATAAATAATCTACGAACTTGAATATTAAAAATACGATGTTCAGGTATAAAAAAGGCTCTTAATTTTTAGAGCCTATAATATTGTAACAGCACTACACATTAAACCTAAAATGCATAACATCACCATCTTTAACAATGTACTCCTTACCTTCTACTCGCATTTTACCAGCTTCTTTAACTTTTGCTTCGCTTCCAAAAGTTACATAGTCATTGTATCCAATGACCTCAGCTCTAATAAATCCTTTTTCAAAATCGGTATGAATTACTCCTGCCGCTTGCGGCGCTGTTGCTCCAACAGGAATAGTCCAAGCGCGTACTTCTTTTACTCCAGCAGTAAAATAGGTTTCCAATTCCAATAATTTGTACGCACCACGAATTAATTTAGCAGAACCTGGCTCATCCAAACCTAAATCTTCTAAAAACATTTGACGTTCTTCATAAGAATCCAGTTCTGTTATATCAGCTTCTGTTCCTACAGCCAATACTACGACTTCAGCACTTTCTTGAGCCACATTTAGTTGTACTTTTTCAACATAGGCATTTCCAGATACAGCTGCACCCTCATCAACATTACAAACGTACATTACTGGTTTGTCCGTAATAAATTGTAATGGCTTAACAAACTCCAATCTATCTTCGTCACTAATTTCGATAGCTCTTACAGATGTCCCTGCTTCTAATCCATTTTTTATAGCTAAAAGAATAGCTTCTTCTTTCTGAGCTTCTTTATTACCAGTCTTTGCAGCTCGCTTTACTTTATCTAGTTTTTTCTCTACAGTTTCTAAATCTTTCAACTGCAATTCCATATCAATAGTTTCCTTGTCTCTAATTGGGTCAACAGAACCATCCACATGAACAATATTGTCGTTATCAAAACAGCGTAACACATGAATAATGGCATCAGTTTCCCTAATATTTCCTAAAAACTGATTTCCAAGACCTTCACCTTTGCTAGCTCCCTTTACCAAACCAGCAATGTCAACGATTTCTACTGTTGCAGGTATTACTTTCTCTGGGGTAACCAATTCTTCTAATTTTTCCAAGCGAACATCTGGAACATTAACAACTCCTATATTAGGTTCAATTGTACAAAAAGGAAAATTTGCGCTTTGAGCTTTTGCGTTTGATAAACAATTAAATAGTGTTGATTTTCCAACATTTGGCAATCCAACGATACCTGCTTTCATTTAAAATGGTTTTAAAAATGCAAATATAGTTTTTACTTCTATAATTATGGATTACAAATGATCGGTATCTTATTTTGCTAAACTATCAACAACAACATCTAATTATTGTTTAGTTAACAAAAACATCTTTTAAGACTAATTATTAACACCGTTTTAACTAAAAAAATATATATTTGATAATATCCTACTTGTAACTATATGGAGTTTTCACCCGAAAAATCATTGTGGTTTTTATTTGTAAAGGGAGACTTAAACGCTTTTTCTGGTTTGTTTAAGCACTTCTACCCCATGCTACATAATTATGGTGTTAAAATTTCAGGAAACAAAGAACTTACCGAAGACTGTTTACAAAACTTTTTTGTGTATTTATTTGAAAACAAAAATAAGCTGGAAAATGTTTTAAATGTAAAATCCTATTTGTATATTTCGTTTCGGAGGTATTTATTTAAACATATTAAAAAGGAAAAAAAACATTTATCTTATGATGACTTGTTTGAGTCTAATAAAGATTTTGTGTTTTCAGCAGAGGAAATTCACATTCAGCAAGAAAATTTTTTAATAAAAAATAAAACATTAACCACACTTATAAACAGTCTTTCTACTCGCGAAAGAGAAGCTATATATTTAAAGTACTATAGCTTGTTAACCACAAAAGAAATTAGCGAGGTTATGGACATTACTTATCAAAGTGTTCAAAACACATTACAAAAGGCTTTTGTAAAACTCAGAAACAAATCTGAGTCTAAAGCACTTCAACACATTTTAAATCCCTAAAATAATTTAGGGTATATTTTTTTGAATTATGACTCTTAATAGAGAACAAGTAGCTTAAACGCTTCGGTTTCTATTAAACAAAATGGCGATTTATTAATTACAGTAGTACCTCCTATTGTAGTTGAAAAGTTTCTAATGTTAAGTTTCAACTAATTACTAACAACAAAACTCAAAATTATGAAAAGAACTAAAATGCTTAGTACAGTACTCTCTTTGTTTCTTTTATTAGGTATCTCGGGAGCACATGCTATTCATTCCGAAAAAACAATTGTATATAATATACAAGAACCAGTAACTGGAAAGGTACTGGATGAAGATGGAGAGCCTTTGCCTGGAGCTTCCATCGTTGTAAAAGGTACTAGCACAGGAACAACTACCGATTTTGATGGTAACTATACCATTAACGCTAGTACTGGGGATGTCTTAGTAGTATCTTATATTGGTTTTACCACCAAGGAGGTAACAGTAAACGGTTCAACAATAAATGTCACTCTGGTCGCTGGAGTTGAACTTTCTGAAGCCATTGTTATTGGGTCTAGAAATCCAAACAGAACTGCTACAGAAAGTTCTGTTCCTGTAGATGTTATAGATGTAAAAACCCTAAATTCTGTAGCTCCACAAGTAAATTTAAATCAAATTTTAAATTACGTTGCACCTTCTTTTACATCTAATACCCAAACAATTTCTGACGGAACGGATCATATTGACCCAGCTTCTTTAAGAGGTTTAGGTCCTGATCAGGTATTAGTATTGATTAATGGGAAGAGAAGACATACATCGTCTCTAATTAATGTAAATGGAACTTTTGGACGAGGAAGCGTGGGAACAGATTTAAATTCAATACCTGCCGCTGCCATAAAAAGAATTGAAGTTTTAAGAGATGGAGCTGCTGCTCAATACGGCTCTGACGCTATTGCAGGTGTAATAAATATTGTTTTAAATACTTCTGTAAATGAATTGAATGCATCAGTAACAACTGGGGCCAATTTCACTAAAAATGCTAATGGACAAACAGGTGGCTCTGACGGTGAAACAACAAATGTTGGAGCAAGTTATGGTCTACCTTTAGGTGATAAAGGTGGTTATATTACGTTTTCCGGAGATTTTGATGTTCGACAAGATTATAGTCGAATGAAAGAATGGGAAGGCAATGTTTTTAACGCTTACAATACCGTTGAAAGATTTGCGAGTAATGATGGGTATGATATCTCAAATTTACTGGATGATGACGTTGCAGATGTTATTCAATATGCTAACAGTGCTGGAATAAACTTAAATGGCGCAACAACAAAAGATGAGCTAAGAACTGTTTTATCTGCTGATGTTACAGATTCTGAACTTGCGGCTAGAGGCCAACAACGTAGCGATTACAATATGCGTGTTGGACAATCAGCTTTACGAGGAGGTAGATTTTTTGCTAATTTTTCATTACCATTAGATGACAATGGTACTGAAATATACTCCTTCGCCGGCATAAGCTCAAGAACTGGAAATTCTGCAGGATTTTATAGATTACCAAACCAGAGTAGAACATTTACACCTGCGTATATAAATGGTTTTTTACCGGAGATTAACTCTAACATTAAGGATCGTTCATTATCTGCGGGAATAAAAGGTAAAATTGGAGATTGGAATGTGGATTTTAGTAATACCTACGGAAAAAATTCATTTTTATATACCATAGGAAATACGTTTAATGCTTCTCAACAAAGTTCCTCTCCAACAAAATTTGATGCAGGTGGATTTTCATTCGCTCAGAATACCACAAACTTAGATATAAGTCAGTTTTTTGATGATATTATGTCCGGTTTAAATGTTGCTTTTGGAGCTGAGTATAGAGTAGAAAATTATGAAATAGTTGCTGGAGAAGAGGCTTCGTACTCGCAATATACAGGGGACGGACAGGTAATTACCCTTGCTTCTCAACAACCTTCACAAGACTTTTTTGGAAATTCAAGACCAGGTGGGTCACAAGTTTTCCCAGGCTTCAGCCCTAACAATGAACTATCCCGAGGCAGAAGTAGTGTTGCAGGATATTTTGATATTGAAGCCGATTTTTCGGAGAAATTTTTAGCAAGCTTTGCTACTAGATTTGAAAACTATAGTGATTTTGGTTCTACTATTAATTTTAAGCTAGCAACCAGATATAAAATCTCAGACAATTTTAATATACGCGCAGCTGTTAATACCGGTTTTAGAGCTCCATCATTACATCAAATTAACTTTAATTCCACTTCTACTATTTTTGATCAAAACGGAGACCCTCAAGAGGTTGGTACTTTTGCTAATGATAGTAGAGCGGCAAGTCTTTTAGGTATTCCTCAATTAAAAGAGGAAACTTCTTCTAGTGCTAGTCTTGGGTTAACAGCTAAAATACCCGATGCTAACCTAACCTTTACCATTGACGGTTATTTTGTTAAAATCAATGATAGAGTTGTGTATACTGGACAATTTAGAGGGCCTGGAACTGGATCAGAGTTAGATGTTTTACTTGGACAGGCAAATGCAACAGCAGCTTCATTTTTTGCAAATGCAATCGATACTGAATCAAAAGGTTTAGATGTTGTAATTACCCATAAAGCAATACTAGGTGATAACTGGAAATTAAAATCAGACTTAGCAGGTACTTTTTCTAAAACTAAACAAGTTGGTGATATAAATGCTTCGCAAGTTCTAGAAAACGCGGGATTGGTTGGTACTTACTTTCCTGAAGATAGTCGTGTATACTTAGAAGAAGCTGTACCGCGAACTAAGATTAATTTATCTAACAGCTTAACTTCAAACAAACTAATCGTTTTTCTAAGAAATGTATATTTTGGAGAAGTAACAGAAGCCACTACGAATGTTGACAGGCAACAAGTATTTGGCACCAAATTAGTTACAGATTTATCTATCGGATATAAAGTTACAGATGCACTTACTTTTACAGTTGGAGCTAATAATTTGTTTGATATTTACCCAGATAGAGCTGCTGAAGAACTTGCTGATGGAGGAACTAATAGAAGTTCTGGACGTTTTGATTGGTCAAGAAGAGCTCAACAATTTGGTATTGGAGGTAGATTTTTATTTGCTAGAGTTAGCTTAAGCCTCAAATAATCAATCACTTAAGTGATTAAAAAATTAAAGACCGCCAATTGGCGGTCTTTTTTTATAAAAATTAGGGTATATATTATTTATTATTGCCTCTTTATTAATGAATATACACCCTATAATGGATAATATAGATCAAAAACTTTTAGAAAATTTATTAGAGGATACCTCCTTTATTAATTGGGCTAAAAAGAAAAACCAAAATGATATTAATTATTGGAATTCTTGGATTTCTAATAACGAGTCAAAAATAGAAACTATAGATCTTGCTAAATCTATAGTCATTGGCATTAATTTTAATAAAACAGAATTACCAAATGATACTGTAGAAAAGGAGTTAAACAAGGTGCTTACAACAATAGACGCTACTTTTGCTATAAAAAAGCATAAACAAACTAAAAAAAATATTCTTTCCTATATTCCATATGGTATTGCAGCAGTCTTAGCTATCATTTTTGTTGTTCTTGTTTCCAACAATAATGCTACTATTACACACGAAACCGCCTTTGGAGAAATTATTAATCTAACCTTACCCGATGGAACTTCTGTTGTTCTTAATGGTAATTCATTTATTACCTATTCGAAACAAAACCCCAGAAACGTAACCCTAGTTGGGGAAGCGTATTTTAAAGTAAAACCTATTCCTTCTACTAAAGCAAAATTTTGGGTTACGACTAATGACCTTAAGGTAGAAGTGTATGGAACCAAGTTTCATGTAAATACTCGCGATAAAAAAACAGATGTAGTTTTAGACGAAGGATCTATTCACTTGGTTCTTAAAAACGGTGTTACTAAAAAAATAAACCCTGGGGAGTTTGTTTCTTTCTCAAAGGAAACAGAAAAAATAACCCATACTAAAGTTTCTAAAAAAAATCCGTATAAATTATGGAGAAATGGCACTTATATTTTCAATAATCAGACACTTAAAACAGTCATGAAAAATATAGAATCTACCTACGGATTACCTATATATTTTAAGGAAAAAAACTTAGAACAAATAATAATTTCTGGAGGAATTCCTAATCAAAATATCGAAATATGTTTAAAAGCAATTGAAAAGTCTGCTGGAATAAAACTTATTAAAAGAAATGACTCAATAGTAATATCTACCCAATAATTAAAAACAAAAACTATGCTAAAAAAACAACTCAAAACTATTCTTTTTTTACTGCTTATTGGCTTATTCTCAATTCAAATACAGGCAGCCAAGGCATCCCTTAAAAGCATTACTCTATCAGAATTTTTAAATACTATTAGTTCTGAGCATGAGGTATACTTCACCTATAACCCAGCCATAGTGTCAAATACAAAGTTAAATCCCGAAGAGTATAGGTATGCCACGCTGGAAGTTATTATTAACAAATTAGAGGAAAATACCAGGTTCGACTTTGAGTACCTCGGAAACAATTATTACGTAGTATATCATAAAAAAATTAAAAAAACTAAGACGGCCAAACCTAAAATGGCGCAAAGTGGTCATTTTAATACTACCATAATACTACAAACCATTCAAAATACTATTTCCGGTATAGTAAGCGACCAAAACGGAGAGCCTTTAGGTGGTGTAAATATTGTGGAAAAAGGAACTACAAACGGAACCACAACTGACTTTGATGGAAATTATGAGATAACCGTTTCAGAAGGTGCAACTCTGGTTTATAGTTACATAGGTTTTACAACTTTGGAAAAAACAGTTGGACAGAACACTACTATAAATGTGAGCCTAAGTGAAGGTGTGCAATTGGATGGAGTACAAGTTGTAGGGTCACGTAGTCCAAAAAGAACCGCAACAGATTCATCTGTACCAGTTGACATTATTGATGTGGCCGATGTAGCTACACAAAGTGGTAGTATTGAAGTAAATCAATTACTACAATACGCTGCTCCTTCATTCAATGCAAATAAACAATCTGGTTCTGATGGAGCTGATCATATTGACCCAGCTTCATTACGTGGATTAGGTCCTGACCAAACGCTTGTATTAATTAATGGAAAAAGAAGACACCAATCTTCATTAATAAACATTTTTGGAACCAGAGGAAGAGGTAATACAGGTACCGATTTAAATGCAATACCAACAAGTGCTATAAAAAGAATTGAAATACTTAGAGATGGCGCTGCTGCACAATATGGATCAGATGCAATTGCTGGTGTAATTAACATTGTTTTAAAAAATAATGTTGATGAAGTAAGTGGATTTGTTAGTTATGGCGCTTACAACGCTAACGCAGATGGAGATTTTCCTGATGGAACTCCAAATACTGATGGTAATAGGTTAGACACTGATAAAGATGGAAATCAAATTGGAAGCGACCAAAATTTTGATGGTGGATCCATTAAAGCTGGAATTAACTATGGAATCGGAATTGGAGAAAGAGGATATGTAAACCTAACTACCGAATACATCAAAAAAAACAAAACCTTACGTCCAGGGTACAATTTTAGAAGAGGATTTGGAGAGGCCGCTATTACAGGGTTCAACTTCATGCTAAATGCATCTATTCCTGTTTCTGATAAGTCGGAGATATATGCATTTGGAGGGAGAAACTATAGAGATACGGATGCTTTTGCCTTTACAAGAAACAACCCAACTGAACGTAATGTAATAAGCAGGTACCCTGATGGATTCACTCCTAGAATTACTTCAATTATTACAGACAACTCTATATCTGCAGGGTTTAAAACGGAATTGGATAATGGATGGAAAGTGGATTTCAGTAATACTTACGGAAAAAATAATTTTCATTACTTCATTAAAGGAAGCTTAAACGCTTCATTACAGGAATCCTCCCCAACAGATTTTGATGCTGGAGGACATAGTTTAACTCAAAACACCTTAAACTTAGATTTTTCCAAATATTATGAAGATATTTTAGAAGGATTAAATTTTGCATTTGGTGCTGAATATAGAAATGAGAATTTTGTGATTTTTGCAGGGGAAGAAACTGCTTACGGTACTTTTGACACTAACGGATTATTAATTACGGATCCATCTACTCAAATACAACCTACTGACCCGGAAACAGGAAACTTAAGGCCTGGTGGTTCTCAAGGCTTCCCAGGATATAGTCCCGCAAATGAAGTTGACCGTAACCGATCTAACGTTTCTTTATATGCTGATGCTGAAATAGATTTTTCTGAAACCTTTTTATTAAGTGCTGCGGTTAGGTATGAAGATTATAGTGATTTTGGTAATACCATAAACGGAAAGCTTGCCATGCGTTTAAAAGCATCTGAAAATTTTAATATTAGAGGATCGGTAAGTACTGGCTTTAGAGCACCATCTTTAGCTCAAATTTATTACAACCTTAAATTCACAAGTTTTGATGGAGGTGTTGCTGAAGAGTCTTTATTATCCCCTAACAATAGCCCTGTGACAGCTTCATTCGGAATTGATGCATTAAATGAGGAAAAGGCTATTAATGCTGGTCTAGGGTTTACGGCTTCGTTTGGTAACTTTAATGCTACTGTAGATGGTTATTTCATAGATATTCAAGATCGTATTGTACTTACCAGCCCATTTGATGCGCCCCAAATACCTAATGTTGCTAACGCCCAGTTTTTTGTAAACGGTGCAGATACACAAACAACAGGTTTAGATGTGGTTCTTTCTTGGAAAAAACATATTGATAATGGGAGCCTATCTGCAATTTTCACTGGTAACTTTAATAACATGAAAATTAAGAGTGTAAACAATGGAACATTAGATCAGGAAACTTTTTTCGGAAGAAGAGATCAATCCTTCTTATTAGCCTCTGCTCCTGACAGTAAATTAGGTTTAAACTTGGGATATGCAAGAAAAAAGTTTGACGTTTCCCTTGCTACAACTAGATTCAGTGAAGTTGTGGTTGTAGATTTTGCTGATACTGAAGATATTTTTGAAGCTAAAATGACTGTTGACTTAAACTTTGGATTTGACCTAACCAATAGTCTAAAACTCAATATTGGCGGAAATAACCTATTTAACGTTTACCCCGATCAACAAAATGATGGCGAAACAGATTCAGGAGGATACTGGGAAGCTGTACAAATGGGATTCGGAGGAGCTTATTACTATGCTAAACTAGGCTTTAACTTTTGATTTATTTGAGTTGAGTAGTTTGTTTAACCAAAAAGCCCAATGCATTGCATTGGGCTTTTAAAATTAAAAAGTTTTTTATTACCCTTCTGGGTGCATAAATTTTTGTTTTCCTAAAAGTTCTTCTTCTGACTCCACATTATCTTCATCAGGAATACAGCAGTCTACTGGACAAACAGCAGCACATTGCGGTTCATCATGAAAACCTTTGCACTCAGTACACTTATCAGGAGATATATAATAAAATTCATCACTTATAGGTTCCTGTGCATCATCAGAATTAACAGCCTTGCCGTTTGGCAAAACTACATCGCCTTCTAACGAAGTACCATCACTGTATCTCCATTCATCAGCTCCTTCATAAATAGCCGTATTAGGACATTCAGGTTCGCAAGCCCCACAGTTTATACATTCATCTGTTATGATTATTGCCATAATATTTCTTTGTTTTTAACTTATTTTGTCGCAGTATATATACTTTTGCAAAGTTACCGCCAAATAATTTTTTTTACAAATATAATGACAAACCATACTTTAAGACTGCAAGCTTTTGTTAAACTAGGAGAATTCTTCAAGGAATTTTGTGAATACACTAATAATAATGCAAATATTAGCTCGCAAAATGAAGAATGGTTAACTCAATTCTCTGAGTTGGTAGCTTATGCAAAACATTATAACGGATGGTTTACTCAAGAAAACATTATTTTCTCTATAGACAACTGGCAAAAACTATTAACAAAAAGTCACTTAGAAAATTGGTTAAACAACTATAATCTTAATGAAAACAGCCAAAAAACAGTTGCCTTAATAATGGCGGGAAATATTCCTTTGGTTGGATTTCATGATTTTTTGGCAGTTTTATTAACGGGCAATAAAGCGCTTGTAAAATTATCTTCGAGTGATAAAGCTTTACTTCCTTTTATTTCTAAATATCTAATACACGTTGAGCCTTCTATTGAAAAGCAAATTACATTTACGGATGGTAGATTAGAAAATTTTGATGCTGTAATTGCGACAGGAAGTGATAATACTGCTCGCTATTTTGAGCACTATTTCAGTAAAAAACCTCATATAATTCGTAAAAACAGAAATTCTGTTGCCATTTTAACTGGTAAGGAAACTTTAGAACAGCTTGAAGCTTTAGGAGAGGACATCTTTAGATATTATGGTTTAGGATGCCGCAGTGTTTCCAAATTATTTATTCCTAATGGATATAAATTTGATTCTTTTTTTAAAGCAATTTATAAGTACAATCCTATAATAAATCAGGCAAAATACGCCAATAACTACGATTACAATAAAGCTGTTTATTTAATGAGTGAGTTTAAAATCTTAGAAAATGGATTTTTAATGCTTAAGGAAGACAAACAATACGCCTCCCCCATTGCCACTCTATTTTATGAATATTATGATACTGTTGATACCTTAACCCAACAACTAACAGTTACCGATGAAGAAAAGTTACAATGCATTGTTTCGGAAGGAGTTACTAACAATGAAATTAGTTTTGGACAAACGCAAAAACCCAAACTTTATGAGTATGCAGATGACATTGATACTGTTGACTTCTTGTTAAAAACGTAACTAATATTTACAACATTACATGACAAGGTTTTCCATTATTTTTAAGACCTTTGATGTTCACATTTTTTTAAACCTATAATAACGCTGAGTAGCATCAGACAAGAATCTAAATCAAAATGAAAAAACACAATTTTAGTGCAGGCCCTTGTATTTTACCAAAAGAAGTTCTTTTAAAAGCTTCTGAAGCAGTAATGGATTTTAACTCCTCAGGTCTTTCTCTTATTGAAATTTCTCATCGTAGTAAAGATTTTGTTGCTGTTATGGATAGGGCACGAGACCTTACCCTTGAATTATTAGATTTAAAAGATAAAGGGTATCAGGCGCTTTTTTTACAAGGTGGAGCCAGTACTTCTTTTTTAATGACCGCTTACAATCTTTTAGAAAAAAAAGCAGGGTATTTAAATACTGGTACCTGGAGTACCAAAGCTATTAAAGAAGCAAAACTTTTTGGTGAAGTTGTGGAAGTTGGATCTTCAAAAGACGAAAACTTTAATTATATTCCTAAAGGATACACCGTACCTAAAGGGCTTGATTATTTACACTTAACTTCTAACAATACTATTTTTGGAACTCAGCTTAAAAAATTTCCAAAAACAGATGCTCCGTTAGTTTGTGATATGAGTTCTGATATTTTTTCAAGACAGTTAGACTTTTCTCAATTTGACTTAATTTATGCAGGAGCACAAAAAAATATGGGTCCTGCAGGAACAACATTAGTGGTTGTAAAAGAGGATATTTTAGGAAAAGTGTCTAGAACTATACCTTCAATGTTAGATTATAAAGTTCACATTAGCAAAGACAGCATGTTTAATACACCTTCCGTATTTGCGGTTTATACTTCAATGCTTACTTTGGAGTGGCTTCAAAATCTTGGTGGTATAGAAGCTATAGAAGAAATTAATGATAAAAAAGCGAGGTTAATTTATTCTGAAATAGATTTAAATCCTGTTTTTGAAGGATTTGCAAAAAAAGAAGATCGTTCTAATATGAATGCAACTTTTAACCTTACTGACCCTAAACTTAAGGATGTTTTCGACCAAATGCTGGTTGAAGCTGGAATAAATGGATTAAATGGTCACCGTTCTGTGGGTGGTTACCGTGCATCTATGTACAACGCACTTTCACTAGAAAGTGTTGGTGTTCTTGTTGATGTAATGAGCGAACTAGAGCGAAAAGGGTAATTTATTAAAACATTGCAAATGAAAATATTAGCTAATGATGGAATTTCGCAATCCGGAATTTCTGAACTTGAAAAAAATGGTTTTGAAGTATTAACTACAACCGTTGCTCAAGAACAGTTGGAAAATTTTATAAATCAAAATAACATTGTTGCTTTATTAGTACGTAGCGCTACCCAAGTTCGTAAAAGTTTAATTGACAATTGTCCGAGTTTAAAACTAATTGGTCGCGGTGGCGTTGGTATGGATAATATTGACGTTGTTTATGCTAAAGAAAAAGGTTTAC
Source organism: uncultured Maribacter sp. (assembly GCA_947493885.1). Classification (GTDB taxonomy): domain Bacteria; phylum Bacteroidota; class Bacteroidia; order Flavobacteriales; family Flavobacteriaceae; genus Maribacter_B. The sequence continues at coordinate 31,246 of CANLTE010000003.1, read as the reverse complement.
ATGTTATTAACACTCCAGCAGCCTCTTCAGAATCGGTAGCAGAATTGGTTTTTGCACATTTATTTGGTGGTGTTCGGTATTTATACGACTCTAACAGAAACATGCCTCTTGAAGGAGATAGTAAGTTTAAAAAACTTAAAAAAGACTATGCTGGTGGAACCGAATTAAGAGAAAAAACCATAGGTATAATAGGCTTTGGAAGAATTGGTCAAGCTACCGCTAAAGTAGCATTAGGTGTTGGAATGAAAGTTATTTACCACGATCCATTTATTGAAAAAGCCTCGCTTGAAGTTTCTTTTTTTGATGGACAGTCTGTTTCTTTCAACTTTACAAGCTTATCTAAAGAGGAGGTTTTAAAAAGTTCTGATTTTGTTACGGTACATGTTCCTGCTCAGAAAGAATACGTTATTGGGATGAAGGAGTTAGAGATTATGAAAAATAATGCAGGTATTGTTAATGCTTCCAGAGGTGGCGTTATTGATGAAGTAGCACTAATTGATGCTTTAGACAATAATAAAATTGCCTTTGCTGGATTAGATGTGTTTGAATCAGAGCCCAAACCTGAAATAAAAATATTAATGCACCCAAATATATCGTTAACACCACATATAGGTGCAGCCACGGGTGAAGCTCAAGACAGGATTGGCATGGAACTTGCTAATCAAATAATTGAATTAATAAAAGCTTAAAGACATTATCAAGTCTTTTTTGTACATTGAAAACATAACTTAATATAACTATAAAAAATGTCAGGATTATTAGACTTACTAAACAGCCCAATTGGGAAACAATTAATTAGCGGAGTTGCAGGTCAAGCAGGTCAATCAGAGGATAAAACAGCTGGTTTACTTAGCATGGCTATGCCTGTGTTAATGGGAGCAATGAAAAAAAACGCTTCAACGCCTGAAGGTGCTCAGGGATTATTGAATGCTTTAAATAAGAAACACGACGGTGGTATTTTAAATGACCTTGGTGGTCTTTTTGGTGGTGGTGTAGACCAATCTGTAATGGATGATGGCGCTGGAATATTAGGTCACATTTTAGGATCTAAACAACCGCAAGTAGAAAGCGCATTAAGTCAAAAGTCAGGTATTGATGCTAGTTCCGTTGGGAGCATTTTAAAAGTAGCTGCTCCTATTTTAATGGGACTTCTTGGACAACAAACCAGACAACAAAACGTAAGTAGTGCCAATGGTCTTGGAGATATTTTAGGAGGTTTACTTGGTGGCGGCAATAATGCCAACAAACAACAATCTTTAATTGAGTCTTTTTTAGATTCAGATGGAGATGGTAGTATTTTAGATGATGTTGCGGGAATGGTACTAGGTGGCGGAAGTCAAAAAAGTAGCGGTGGTCTTGGTGGATTACTTGGAGGTCTTTTTGGAAAATAAACGATTTCCCTATAATTAAAATAAAAAAGCCAGATTAATATCTGGCTTTTTTATTTTAATTATACTACATCCGTATCCTCTTTCGCTTTAAATGGAGTAATTATTAATCTAGATGCTTTATCAAAATTAATATAGTTGTAAACCCAGTTGAACAACGTAATTATCTTATTTCTAAAACCTACCAAAAAAACTAGGTGTATGAACATCCAAATAAACCATGCAAAGAAGCCTCCAAAACGTAGTTTATTAATATCAACAACTGCTTTGTTTCGACCTATAGTTGCCATGGATCCTTTATCAAAATATTTAAAGGGTTTCATTTTTTTTCCCTTATGCATTGCAAGTAAATTTTTTGCCAAAAGCCTCCCCTGCTGTATAGCAGGTTGTGCAACCATTGGATGCCCTCTTTCATATTTACGAGTCTGCATTAGCGCAATATCACCTATAGCAAACATATTTTTAAAACCTACTATTTGATTATATTCATTTACTTTATACCTATTCGCACGTTCTATCAAAGCTTCTCCATTTATTCCGTTAATAGGCGCGCCTGTAACGCCTGCCGACCAAACAAATGTAGCAGCCTTCAATTTTAAATCGGTATTAGTAACCACCTCATGATTTTCATAATCAGTTACCATAGTATTTAAATGAATATTCACATCTAACCTTTTCAAAAACTTCTGAGCATTTTTACTTGCTTCAGGGCTCATAGGGGGTAAAATCCTATCTGCACTTTCAATAATATGTATTTCCATTTCAGAAAAATCCATATCAGGATAATCAATTGGTAATACATTAGCTCTTAATTCTGCAATACCTCCAGCTAACTCAACCCCTGTTGGCCCTGCACCTACAATTACGAAATTTAAAAGTTCTTTTCTTAATTCTTTGCCCGGAGTTATTACTGCTTGTTCTAAATTTTCAAGCATCAAACTACGTAACTTAAGAGCTTGAGGAACACTTTTCATACGCATAGCATTACGCTCAATAGTTTTATTTCCAAAAAAATTGGTTCGTGCTCCAGTAGCAATTACCAAATAATCAAAGGTAATATCTCCGATATTTGTTTTGATTTCTTTATTTGAAGAATCCACACTCAACACCTCCGCCATACGAAAAAAAGTGTTTTTTCCTCGTTTTACAATTTTCCGCAACGGATAGGCTATAGATTCTGGTTCTAATGAAGAAGTAGACACTTGGTACAACAAGGGTTGAAATGTGTGATAATTTTGCCTATCTAAGAGTACTATTTGAAAATCTTCGCGTGTTACCAATTCCTTTGCAATAGAAACTCCTGCAAAACCTCCTCCAATAATTACTACTCTGGGTTTTGTGGTATCTGGAATATTCAATGTTAAATCCATTTTATTATTCAAAATTAATGCTGATTGATGATAAAAAAACAATGCAATATCTACCACAAAGATGTAACTTATATCCTTTTTTGAAGCATAATTTTCTTCCTAATTTCTTAAACATAACTTTTAAAAAACAGCAGAACTTATACTAGCCAAATTAACGTATTAACTAATTTACAACTAGTTGTTTACCAAAAATTATGTAACTTTAATACGTATGAAAAAATATTTTTACATAATAGTTTTTTTCTGTTTTATCCTTAGCATTATTGTAAGCAGTTGTAATGGTGCTAAAAAAGCTTCTAATGTTACCGTGTCTGATCAAGAAAAAGTTGCTTTTAATCAGGTGGAAGGGGATACCATTACTATTTCGAGTGATAAAACGGAATACGAAATTACCATAATAGAACCTGGGTTTAATGCTTGGTTAGTTAGTACGGCAAGACCTGAAGGATACTATTCGCAATCATTTCTTGAAAACAGAAACAATATATACGTTACGGAATGGAACATAAGAGTTAACCAACCTTTTAACTTCAATCCTCGTTTATACGAATTACAAATAAATTATGATAGAAATATAGATTATGGTTATGAGGTAAACTATAAGCTTTTTAATTATTTTATTTTTTTCCAAAGAAAATACAATCAACGCTTAGGTTCTTTTATTCCTAGAATTTAATAAAGTATCTTTGCATGCGAATTTATTTAGCATGGAGAAATTAAAACAACGTTGGGGCATTAATTCCAACTTTCAAATTATTGTAATCCTTATTGTTTTTTCGGTTACAGGATCAACTGCTGTATTTTTAGCAAAACCATTATTACACCTTATTGGACTTGAAAGAGCTTCTTTTTCCAACGCTTGGTGGGGTGATGTTTTGTATATTACTTTACGAGTTTTGATTATTTTTCCTATTTACCAAGTGCTTCTAGTTGCTATAGGTTGGTTATTTGGTCAATTTAAATTTTTCTGGAATTTTGAAAAGAAAATGTTAAGCAGAATGGGGTTGCATTTCTTATTTAAAAAAAATAGTTAAGTTTTCCTTAACATTATGTATTAATACTTTGCTTACTTTTGCCTCGTGTATTTAAAAAAAATTCAACACATTATAACATTCCTACTGCTGATTTTGATGTTTTTCAAAGTCTCAGCTTTGCATGCTTATTGTCATGAAGATTCTGATCACGATTCAATTGAAAACTGTTTAATTTGTGAATCTGCCATTGAGAATCAAAATTCTGAGTTTCTTTTTCAGGATTTTATTTCTTTTGAGTACCCTGTTAACTATCCTTTTACGCCAGATTCTTTTGAAACTACTTTTCTTAGAATCTATAAAAACACCGAATCTTATAGTCTTTTCGGCCGCCCCCCTCCTGTTTTGGTTTAACTCCAAAATATAAAAATCTGTCAAAAGCTTAAAAGGCTTTTTGACCATTATTAGCGTAAACATACTCATTATGAGGTTTTTTATAATCTTAATTTTTACCTGTATTTCAGGTAATATATCATTTGCTCAAGATTGCAATTCAATTTTGTTTGGTGAAGTAATTGATTTTCATGACAAAACTGTTTTAGAAAATGCAACAATTACAATTACGGGAAAAAACCAGAGTACTACTTCGGATAAATTTGGAAAATTTAATTTTAAAACACTTTGTAATGGTGTTATTGAACTTGAAGTATCACACCCAAACTGTAGAACCCAGTTTATAACTATTACCGTAAATGGCAATACTTACCAAAAAATAAGAATTGAACATCATTTGGAGGAACTAAATGAAGTTAAAGTAATAGGTAATGAACAAAAAAACACAAATTCAAGTCAAGAAGATAAGTTAAGTAAAGAAGATTTTGAAAAATCCAGCGGAAAAAGTCTTGGAGATGCTTTAAAAAACATGACTGGAGTTTCATCCTTAAACACTGGGGCAAATATAGTTAAACCTGTAATTCAAGGTCTAAGTGGAAGTCGTGTACTTGTTCTTAACAACAACACTAGAATGCAAGATATGGAATGGGGTCAAGAACATGCTCCAAATATCGATGTAAACGCCAATCAACATATTAGTTTAATAAAAGGGTCAGCGGCTTTAGAATATGGAGGTGATGCCATTGGCGGAGTAATTATATTAAAACCTTTACCAATTGCAAGAACGGATTCTCTCTATGGAAAAACCCAACTAAATTTATCCACTAATGGTCGCGGAGGGAATATCAGTACCTCTTTAACAAAATCTTTCGAATCTGGTTTTTACTTAAAAGCCCAAGGTTCACTTAAACGCTTAGGCGATATTGAAGCACCCGAATATTTACTATCAAATACGGGGATTAAAGAAAATGGAATTTCTCTTAGTATTGGAAAAAGAGATTTTGTACAGGGATGGGATGGATATTACTCTTTTTTTAAAACAGACATTGGCATCTTGGCATCATCTCATATCGGTAATACTGATGATTTAATTACGGCTATAGAAAGCCCTACTCCTTTAATTATAAATGATTTTTCATATAAAGTGGATAAGCCAAGTCAAGAAGTTACCCACCATTTAGCAAAGTTAAACTACTATAGACGCTTTACTGGTTTTGGTAAATTAAACGTACAATATGATTTTCAAAATAATAGAAGGTTTGAATTTGATCGGCGCATTGGTGACAATGCTAATAATGCCTCATTAGATTTAAAGCTCACAACTCATACCTTTTCATCTACAATTCAATTAGATTCCAGTAAGGAGTTTGAATTTAAACTTGGAGCTTTAGGAAGGTTTCAAAAGAATTTTGCTAATCCCGAAACCAGGGTTAGAAGGTTGATACCAGATTATAATAAATATGATTTTGGAGCCTTTGTTTTAGGAGAGTTCTTAATTCAACCCAATTTAACAATAGATGCAGGAGTCCGTTATGATTTTACTAGAATGAACGCCAAAAAATTCTATAGAAAATCAAGCTGGGAAGAACGAGGTTATGATGGAGATTTTAGTCAATTAATCATTAATGATACAGGAACTCAATATTTGGTAAACCCTATTTTTGACTATCACAATGTATCTGCAATGACAGGCCTGCAATACAACTTAAAAGAAAATCAAACTTTAAAATTAAACTTATCTTTAGCTAAAAGAGCCCCAAACCCTTCTGAACTATTCAGTGACGGTTTACACCATTCTGCTGCTCGTATTGAACTAGGAGATTTAAGAATTAAAAATGAATCTTCAAGAAAAATTTCTTTATCATACCAACTTAATTCTCAGAAATGGGGATTTGTTTTAGCTCCTTACCTAAACAGTATCAAAAACTTTATTCTTGCTGAGCCCAATGACTTACAATTTACAATTCGAGGATCATTCCCGGTATGGTCTTATAGACAAACGAACGCTTTATTGTTAGGGACTGATTTTTCTTTGTATACTAACTGGACTTCAAAGATTAGAACCAATCATAAATTTTCTTATGTAAAAGGTACTGATGAATCTACAAATATTCCGTTAATAAATATTCCTGCTGCTAATTTGAATAATAGTATATCCTATTCAAATATCAAATGGAATAATTTCATAGTTACATTGGAAAGCCAATATGTATTTGAACAAAAACGTTTTCCTCCTAATATTACCGTTTTCTCACCGCAAGAACAAAGAGAAAAAGAATTAAACATTAACACACCACCACCTGCTTATCATCTTTTGTCTTTTGATGCTTCAAGTAAGTTTTCAATTCAAAAAAAGAACGATTTAAGTATTGGTCTTAATATAACTAACATAACTAATACTAATTACAGAGACTACCTTAACCGTTTACGCTATTTCGTAAATAATCAGGGTAGAAACATTAGTCTACGACTAATTTATAATTATTAACCTTAATTTATTTAAAATGAAAAAGAGCCATTTACCAGTAAAAAAATCAATTTTAAGCAGAGCTTTGTTTACTTCTGCTATAATTTTTTCATTATGCTTCGTTACATCTTGTTCCGATGATGATGAAGACCCTGATCCAGTTGTAGAGGAAGAGGTTATCACTACCATAACGGTAACCTTAACATCAGCTGGTTCTCCTGATATTATATTAGAGTCTAAGGATTTAGATGGAGACGGACCAAACGCTCCTGTAATTACAATCTCTGGTAATTTAGTAGCTAACTCCACATACGCTGGTAGTATTGAGCTTCTAAATGAAACCGAAAGTCCTGCTGAAGATATTACAGAAGAGATAGAAGAAAAAGATGAAGAACATCAATTTTTCTTTACTCCTTCAGGTTCTGTTTCAGGAGTTACTTATACAGATCAAGATGGAAATGGCAACCCTATAGGTCTCAGTTTTAGCCTTACAACTGGAGATGCAGGTTCAGGTGCTTTACAAATTACTTTACGTCACGAACCAAAAAAACCTAACGATGGTTCATTAAACGACGCTGGAGGAGAAACGGACATTGCTCAAAACTTTTCAGTAACTGTTGAATAGAGTTTATAGTAATTTTTGAAGTTACTATTATACTAGAATATTTTTTAAACCTTCGGTTTTAACTTTAAACCGGAGGTTTATTATTTTGGAGGAAGACTCATTACATAATCGTAACTTTCATTTAGATATTTCGCAACCATATCTAAGTCTTTCAACATTTCTTCTGGTATTAAAACATAGCCTTTCATTACCGCATTGTAAGATTTATATATTGTGGTATTAAATTCAGAAATGTATTTTTTCTGAGTTTCGTTTGAAAACCGAATTCCAATTTCATTTGCTTTATTAAAAAGTGAAAACATATAACCATTTGCTGAAGTATAAGGCATGGTTTTACCTTTTCTTTTAAACCTACTACATTTAGCTACAAGTGCGTCATAAATCTGAAGCTTCTCTTCTCTTAACTCCATGCTACTTTTTTAAAGATTTACTTTTCTTCTATCTTAAACTGTGTATTTAAATACAGTTGCTTCCATTTACCCTCCTCTAAACTACCAACTTTAAAATTATAAGTGTTTTCATCGACATACTCCCACATATCAGTTAGTTTAGTATCTCCATATTCGTATTGGTATAAAACACTTTTATCTTCAAAAGACACCTCTCCGCGAGTTAGTTCCCCAAAAACATCAAACTCCCAAAATTTTATTTTGTTATTTTTTTTATCAAATTGTCTTATACCTCGGCTTCTAAGTCCAAACTTAGTTTGCTCCTTATCAATAAACCCGTATGACTTAACAACAACAAGCGTACTGTCTAAATCAAAATTCATTACAACTTTTTGTTTAAACTTACTTCCATCTCCCCAATTGCCTTCTGCAACCCACATTTTGTTTACAAGGTTAGAAAACGCTTTAAGTTCATTTTTTTGACTAAAACCAAAGACCGAAATAAATAAAAAAACATATATAAGTTTGCTTCTCATGGTTTACTTTGCTTTTGTCAATGCCATTTTAACCGCTAAACCGGTAAGTACAGATGCCATAAACCATTTTTGAATTCTAAGCCAAATTGGTTTCTTAGAAAACCAACTTGCCATTTTCGCAGCTGATAGCACTATTAATAAATTAACCGAAAAACTAATGATTACCTGAACAATTCCAAGTTGAAAACTTTGACCAAGTATGGAACCATATTCCGATTTTATAAATTGAGGAAAAAAAGAAAGATAAAACACTGCCATTTTTGGGTTTAAAACATTGGTTAACAACCCAATATTAAAAAGTTTTAAAGGCTTATCTGACTTTAAATCTTGATTCGCATCAAAGATTTTGTCTTTAGACTTCACCGTGCTGTATGCTAAATAAAGTAAGTAACCTACACCCAAAAATTTAACAATAATAAATGCGTAAGGTACAGCGAAAAATATTGCGGTAAGTCCAAAAGAAACCATTAAAATATGAAACAAAAAGCCACACATTACCCCAAATAAAGAAATAACCCCCGCTTTTTTACCTTGTGATAACGACCGGGATATTAAATATATCATATTAGGTCCAGGTGAAATAACCATAATCAATGATGCTAGTGCAAATAATAGTAAATCGTTAACAGGTATCATATTTATTTTTTTAGTTCCAAATTTTTATTCCTACACAACTAATTTAATGAATACGAATTGAATAGAAAATCTGTTCAGATTTTTGTTAGCAAACTTAACATACCCTAAGCGTTTTTTTTTCGCGTTAATTTTTTACTATGTCAAAAAAGTAGAGATATTATTCATGAAAATTGGGGTGTTGCCTTTAAAATGAATTTTAGACTAGATTTATAAAAATTAATATTTGTAACCTAAAAAACAGCTATCATAGCGTTACAAGGCATAATTTTTTAAAATAAACTCTTCTCTAAACCCCAAGTTTAGATACATTTTTTTTCCTAAATCAGAAGCTTGCAACGTTACATACTCACTTTTATCTTTTATGGCTTCATTAAGTACTAATCGCATCAATAAATCAGCATATCCCATCCTTCTGTATTCTGGAATTATTCCAACTGCATGAACACCCGTTACATTCTCTGTTTGGTAAGTTATCGCCGTTCCAATAGCTTTATCTTTGAAATAAGCTATGTAGTATTTAACTTTTTTATGGGTATTGGCCACAATCTTAGGATGTATTTCATATCCAAACGACGCCTTAAATAACTCACTCCAAAGCTCCCCCTCTTCGATATTAGTAACTAAGTTTAATTTTATTTTTTTAGACGTTTTAAATGGCTCAGTAAGTTTAAGAGACATTCCCACTTGTTCAAATTGCTTTGCAAACCCGTGTTGTTCAAATATTTTACTGGAATTACTTCCATAGATATCCCAATAAGCAATAACAAGGTTTTTATACTGCGAAAACACTTTATTTTTAGCTGATAACATTTTTTCTTGGGTTACATCTCCATTAAACCATAACCTATTGGGCCATTTTAAATTTCCCCTTGCTATATAATTATATTCCGAAGTATTATTAAACTCGCTTACAGTTTTCCATAACTCGGTCAGGTTTTTTATGTTTAATTGTATTGTGTTTGCACTCATACTTATTTCCAATTAATTAAAAATATTCCAGTTATCATTGCAGCCAATCCCAATGTTCTTTGCATGGTAATAGGCTCGGCGGGTAAATTAAGCCATCCAAAATGTCCGGCTACAACTGCAAAAAACAACTGGCCACACAGTCCATAGGAAATCATAGTTGAAACCCCCAATTTTGGTATCGTAAAATAATACAAGCTTATGCCTATAACGCTAAACAATCCACCTGTAAACCATAAATAAATTGGAATGCTTTTAACTAAACTTAAGCTTGGTGGCGTTTTTAAACTTAATGCCACAATTACTAATGCGAAAAAACTACTACATGTAAAGGCTACCATAGATGCCAGTAATGGGTTTTTAAGTAGAACGCCCAAATGTGCGTTTATGCCTCCTTGCATAGCTAAAAACACTCCACCTATAAATGCCATGAGCAATAAAGTATAGTGATTCATATATTGATAAAAGGTTAATTTCTATTTACCTTTCAAAAATAAATAGAGAAAAACTACCATGCCTTTACATATGTTGATTCAGGTGTTTTTATTAAGCTTTTTTCGAATTCTACTTAATTGAGTTGGTGTAATTCCTAAATGGGAAGCTATATGAAGTTGCTGAATTCTACTGTCTATATTTGGATGCTGTAACAATAATTTACGATACCTTTCAGTAGCATTTTCCATTACTAAAGAAACCTCTCGCTGCTCTTTTTCTATAATCCAATTCTTTTCTAAATACGCTATATAGAAGTTTTTTAAATCCATACGCTCATCTACAAAATGTCTATACTTTTTATATTCTATACAAATTAAAGTGGTGTCTTCCAAAGCTTCTAAGGTAAAGTCAGACGGTTTTGATAATAGAAATGAAACTGTAGAACCAGCAAAGTTATCTTCTAAAAATATATTTTTGGAATAACTATTTCCATTGTAATCTATAACATAGGCTCTTAGGGCTCCTTTACAAACAAAATATATATTTTTAGCTATACGACCATTTCGCAATAAAACATCGTCTTTCTTAAGCTGCTTAAAACTAATTAACGATTTAATATGTGTCCAAGATTCGTTAGAAATTGGTGCATAACTATTCATTTTATCTCTAAGCCCTTTAATATATTTTTCTTCCTCCAAACAAAAAAAATTAAAATTCTAAATCTTTAACGTAGATCAAATTAGATTGTAATTTAGGTATTTTTTAAGTTGTTGTTTTTGTTATCCATTTTTCAACCTCAGGAGCTTTATATGATTTTATTTGAGCTAATAAAACATCAATATCGCTACTAATTAATAACATATTTCTATTTACTTCTTTTAAAAAGCCCTCATCTACCATTTTATCTAAATGATTGATTAATGAATCATAAAAACCATTAGTGTTTAACACTCCAATTGGTTTTTTATGTAATCCCAACTGCCCCCAAGTGAGCATTTCAAAAACCTCTTCGAGTGTACCAAAACCACCTGGTAATGCAATTACACCATCACAGAGCTCATTCATTTTTGTTTTACGTTCATGCATTGTATCCACAAGAATTAGTTCGGTAAGGTTTTTATGCGCTATTTCTTTAGATTCCAAAAAATTAGGTAAAACTCCAATAACTTTACCTTGTTTAGACAATGCTCCATTTGCAACAGCTCCCATTAACCCAACATTGGCTCCTCCGTATACCAATTCTATTTTTTCTTGTGCTAGTTTTTGTCCAAGAAGCTCAGCATGCTTTTCGTAATATTTATTTGTTCCAAAACTTGAACCACAAAAAACGGTTATTCTTTTCATTAGTAATCTTCTTTATGATGGATGATCTTTTTTATCTTTTAAAAACACGTTATTTAACTAAATATCTTTGGTAGACGTTTCAGATACGTAATTTTCATTAAACCATGCCATAGGTATATCTGCCTCAACACCATTGACTCGTTTTTCAAATCGGCCTTCAATTTTAAAACCAAGTTTTTCGTAAAATCTTATGGCCTTTTCATTGCTTTCCCTTGCAATTAACTCCACTCTTAAAATATCTGTTCTACTGGTTTCTATAATGTTAAATAACGAAGTAAATAGTAATTTCCCTAGTCCTTTATTTTGGTATTCATTATCTACAACTACAGTAAGTTCCGTTAATATATGCCTAAAAATTTTAGGAACTAATTTATAACAATGTATTTCACCAATTATACGGTTGGCAGAAGGGTCATCTATAACTAAACAAATTCCGCTATTATCTGATTTTTCAAGATTATTCTTAATGTATTCTTCGGTGACTTCTTCAGCTGTTCTAGCAATTCCACCAGCGTTTTTCGCAACTTTTTTATACAGGTCTAATATTTTAGGTTGATCCACTAATGTAGCAAGTCTTATTTTATAATCTGTTTGAGAAATATTTGTTTTATGCATAATAATTCTATTAATAATCAAATCTAAAAAAATTGCGTCAGTATAACTTTTTTATAAATAAATCTTAAAATTATATTTTTATTTGGAACAATCGTTCTAATATAATTAACATAATAAAAAATATAAAATGAGTAATTTAAACGGTAAAGTAGCTGTTGTAACAGGAGGAAATAGCGGTATTGGTTATGCCTCAGCACAAGAACTAAAAAATAAGGGTGCTACAGTAGTAATTACAGGACGTAATTCTGAAAGAGTTAACGCCGCAGCGCAAGAATTAGGTGTTAAAGGAATTGTCGCTGATGTTAAAAACGTTTCAGCAATAGATGATTTGGTATCACAAGTTAAAACCGAATTGGGTAAAGTTGATGTATTATTTGTAAATGCAGGTATTTTTCAACCAGCTCCAGTAGGTAAAATAAGTGAAGAAATGTTTGACCATCAAATGGGTATTAATTTTAAAGGAGCTTTATTTACGACTGAAAAGTTTTTGCCGATTTTAAACGACGGAGCTTCTATCATAAATTTATCTTCGGTAAATGCCTATACTGGTATGCCAAACACGGCAGTTTATGCAGCATCTAAAGCAGCGTTAAATTCATACACTCGTACCGCTGCAACCGAACTAGCTCCTCGTAAAATTCGAATTAACTCTGTAAATCCAGGTCCTGTTTATACTCCAATTTTTGGTAAAACCGGAATGGAAGAAGAACAACTGAACGGATTTGCTGAAGCCATGCAAAATCGTATTCCTTTAAAAAGATTTGGTCAGCCAGAAGACATTGCTAAACTAGTATCCTTTTTAGCGTCTGATAATGCTTCTTTTATTACGGGTAGCGAATATAATATTGACGGTGGTATTAATATTAATCCACTACTAGGGTAATTTTTTTAGGTTATGTTTTGGAATGAAAATTCCAATAAATTACTTTTGTAGAAGCGCTGGGTTGGGGCTTCTACTTTTTTTCTATGCCAAGAGTTAAATTATTTGATGAAAAAATGGTGCTTTCCAAAGCAATGAATTTGTTTTGGAAACAGGGTTATGCAGCCACTTCTGTTCAAGATTTGGTAAATCATTTAGGTATTAACCGTGCCAGCTTGTATGATACTTTTGGTGATAAAGAACAACTCTTTAAAAAATCTTTTGACCTATATAGAAAGCAAAATTTAGCATGGTTAAGTACATTTTTTCAAAATCATCCGAATGTTAAAAGTGGTTTTTCTAAACTTTTTGATGTTGCTATAAAAGAAGCAGTAAATGATAAAGACCGTAAAGGTTGTTTTGTGGTAAAATACTACAACTGAACTTGTTCCGAATGATGAAAATCTTTTACTAGTTTTAGAACAAAATAAACAAGATTTTGAAAACTTATTTTACGAGTATTTAAAAAAAGGAAAGGAAAACAACCAATTAAAAACCAACAACGACTTAAAATCTCTTGCCTCTCTTTTTTATACCCTGTATAATGGAATTAGAGTGGTATCTAAATTAAACCCAATAAAAAACAACTAACCAACTCTATTGAGGTTGCTTTGTCTTTATTGGATTAAAGTAAAAAGAAAATTAATTATTGAAAATCAAAGGTTTCCTTTATAGCCTTAGAGGAAAGTAGTTTTTTTATAGATGCTAATTTATCTGGACTTTGTAAAAAGGGGTGTTCTTGAAATAATTTTTGATATTCCGAAATAACCTCTCCCTTATATTGCTCCAATTTTTTATCAATAACACCATTAATATGTGTAATTGTATTTTTTTGAAAGTGTAAGTTTATAGGGTCCACATAACCCATTTTTATAAAACCTGCAGTTTTTCTCGCACAACGACATGGATTACTTTTATTAATAAGACCGCATTTGTTGTTCATAAAACTGTAAAGCTGCTTTTTTGCTCTATGAAGCTTAATTCGAAAATTTTCTTTAGAAATTTCCATAATCTCAGCTCCAATAGTATCCGTAAATTCAAACAACTCGCCCATAATAAATATTAATCGTTGTTCCCTATCAAGACATAACAACATCCCTTTCATACAGCTAATTTTAGCTTCTTCAACCAAAGCTTTTTTTTCGGTTTCATGCGAATAGTTTGAGAGCGATTCATCTGGCAGTTGGTCTAATCCTTCACCAAAGGCTTCAAATGTAAGAGGAATGGTTTCATTTTTTCCTCTTTTCATATTTAAAAAGTGATTTTTAACAATACGATAAACCCAGGTTTTAAAGTTACTTTTTTGCTTAAATGAATCTAGTTTAGTCACCACTTTTATTAAAACCTCTTGAGTTAAATCAGCAGCTTCATTACTGTCTCCAACAAAAGTTAAAGCAATATTATAAATCCAATCTTGATGTTTTTTTATTAGACTTTCTAAAGCTTTCTTATTTCCTGCGAGAGATTGCCCTATTAAAATAGCATCGGTGGCCGAAACATTTATCTGTTCTTTCTTCATTTTATATTTTAAATATATGACAATTTACCTTTCCCAAGAAAGGCAAATTGCCACAAAACCAAGCCTTTACTTATTCAGTAAAAATTGCCCATGAGGATTATCTATAATCATAAGCCATTCTCCATTTTCTTGCTTTCGTAAAACTGCTAATGACAACCCACTTTCTTTAATTTTAGTACCATCTGGAGCTTCTCCTGTCATTTCCCAGGGATTAATATGTATTGCTATATCTCCTTTAATAAATACTTCGTGTTCTCCATACGTAAATATTGGATTAACCTTAATCATTTCTGTAAACATTTTCTTCAAAACATTGGCATCAGATATTGGCGACTCAGGTTCAAAAACTATTACTGCATTAGGCTCATAACAAGACATTATCTTTTCAACATCGTTATTGCTAAAAGCTGTTGTCATTTTTTCAATTGTACTTACTACACTTTGTTCTTCCATTGTCGTCTTTTTGGTTTGCGCGTTAATAATTGAGGTAGCAAAAAATAGTGCCACCAGTACCCATTTAATTTGTGTTTTTTTAATCATAAAGCTTAATTTATATTACTTATACCTGCTTTATAACTTAGACACATTCAAAAGATGACCGTTACAGTAATTCTAAATTTATATGCTAAAAATTTAGGTTAGAATTAAAAAAGATAGGTAGACTTATGTGGACAAATAGTAATTATATGAGTTGATATTAGTGGAAAAATAATCTTAAAAAGGAGCGTTTTACTCTTTAATATACTTATAACTACATCCTTCGGTGCAAATTGGTCCACTGGTGGGTGTGGCAATAAAGGAATCCGATTCAAACTTTAATATATATGTTATATACCCTTTTTTATTTTCAAAATTAGATTCAAATCCATCACATTTATACTTCAGAAACAATGTGCTTTCATCAATAAAAAAAACACCCGTTGTGCATTCTGAATATTTACTTGAACTAAAAGTTCCATCATCAAAAAATTCATATTTATCACCATCAGTAGCAGTTACCCAATGTTTACCTCCTCCTGCGCTTATAAAAGATTCAGATAATTTCCATTTTCCAATCAAATCAGATTTTTTTATTTTTTCTTGGCCTTCTAAACCATAAAAACTAAAAACCATTATTAAGGTGTAAACTAAACTTCTCATTGTGTTATTTCTTTTTTAACGAATACTGATAATATTTATTAGATAGGTTATCGTTTACTTCTCTCTTCTGGTAACAAATCATTTTTAAAAGGGTTTTTTGTAAACGGAAATACTAATTGTTTAACAAAACCTTTGGGAAATGATGCATCAACTAACCCTGTTCCTTTTGGCCATTTATTTCCGGGAAGATAATAGGTTCCAAAAATTTTATCAATAAAAGGAAATACCACAGCAAAATTATTGCCATAATGCTCTGGTTCTTCACAATGATGCCAGTGGTGATACTGGGGTGTAGTTATGATATACTTTAAGAAGCCAAAATTAATTCTAGTATTCGCATGAATTAACACTGCATGAACGGCAATAAATAAAATATATACATTAAATGTTAATGTAGAAAAACCAAGTACATAAAGTGGAATATACGTAATGCTTCGGGTAAAAAATATATCTATAAAATGGGTTCTTGAACCTGCCAACCAATCCATATTTTCGGTTGAATGATGTATAGAATGAAACCTCCATAAATAATGATGCGAATGAAAAAACCTATGTGCCCAATACTGAAATACATCTGTAATTAATAACGCTATGAATAACTCCACCACAAAAGGTAGTTCTGAAACCCAAATATGAACTTGTTCTAAATTAAGCCAACCAAAAAAAGCAACGGCGGGCTTTTTCGTTATTACCCCAAATAATTGAATTGCCAAATGACTTATTCCAAAATAGATCAAATCTGTTCTCCATTCCTCATGAAATTTAGATTGTAACTTATTTTTTGGAAAAGCAAGTTCTATAGGTACAAATAGCAATGCCATTATAAGTAAATCCAGAATAAGCCAATCTAAACCAACACTCCAGTCTATTTTTTCTACTGCTCTGCCTTCTACAGAGAACCCTCCAAATACTATAGCTAAAACCCCTAAACAAATTCCGATTGCCGCATTTTTTTTATTCTTGTTTAGTAATATGCTTATTAAGGCAAAAAGAAACGTAGCAATAATACCTCCCAGCATAAGGTTTTCAACCATACTTGCAGAATATACCTCACGAAATTCAGGTGTTGTTAATTGCTCTGGAAACTTAAAACATAGTATTCCAACCAATGAAAGAGAACCAAGAAATATTGAAATAGCTCCACTAATTCTCCCCTCTCCTATCTGCATTCGTTTTTTTTGGTTCTTCATTTGAGCTGCTTTAGTTTAAAAATGTGTACAATTAAAACTATAAACGACCGAGCTAACGTTTTGTTGCGGCTAAAATTCCGAAGTAATGTTTTTAAATCTAGAAGTTAATAATGGATACTAACAAAAAATCACTTAGTAATTTTTAAAATATAGAAGCAGTAGCAAGAATCTGTTTGTATAGTAGAAGCATCTAACCATTCCATATTATACCATTATGTTGTCTAAATGTTTCAAGTATTTGTCATAATATTTTTTTACTTGCGCGCGATTCAAAGACCCTCCGTGCCCCAAATAATACCTCTCGCCCTTCTCCAATAATACTTTATCAAAACTCTTTTTAAGTTCATATAAGTTATTGTGAAAAGGAGGATGTTTTACCCGCGAATGAAATAAGACACCTCCTAATAAAATACCCGAGGCCATCATATCCATAATTATGGCTTCTCCATTATCCAAAATAATAGAGATTGAACCTGGAGTATGCCCCGGAGTGTGAATTACTTTTCCTTGCACTCCCCAGTCTGATAAATCGTAAACCTGGTCACCTTTTAAAAGAATATCTGGGGTAAACGGAACTGTATTTTGATTTTTTATTATTTGTTTAAATAACCACCAATGCGATTTATTTAGCTTCATTGTGGAAATGTCTGCTCTCCCAGCAATAAAAGAATTTTGATCCAATTCATGAGCAAGAATAGATACTTTAAGTGTTTCTTTTAATTTAGCTGCGCTTCCAAAATGATCTATATGAGAATGTGTAACTATTATTAATCCAATATCTCTATAGTTAATGTTATGTTGAGCTAATTGTTTTAGAATTTTTTTTTCACTGTTTGGAACTCCAGTATCTACTAAAATATGTTTATGAGTACCTTTAATTAAGAAACAATTGATTAATCCTCTTGACCAGATTGAAATTGGTATTACGCTGTTCATACTTTCATTTTTTTTTCAAAAGTATGGAGGTATAAAACCAATAAAAATCACATTTGTTACTTAATAGATTTTCGAATTCTACTCAAAGATTGTGGTTGAATTCCAAGATAAGATGCTAAATGTTTTACTGCTATATTTAAAGCTATTTGCGGTTGTGTATTTAATAGTTTTACGTATCTGTTTGATGCAGATAATTTTTGAAGAGAATATGCTCTTTCTGAAATTCTCATAATTTGGTCTTCGTACACGCTTTTACAAAATATTGACCAATTTGACACCTCGTTGTGCAAACGTTGATATTCATCTTTCGAAATTCTTAACAATGCACAATCAGAAGTACATTGAATATTTTCTTTCGAGAAATCATTATTAAGAAAACTTTCAAAAGAAGTCACAAAATCTTTAGTTGTATAAATTTGCGTTGTTATTTCGTTTCCCTCATCAGTTAGAAAGCATCTAACAAATCCATCAATTATAAAGTATAGATATAAAGACTTGTCACCTTCATTGACCAAATATTCATTTTTACGTTTGGGTATAATTTGAAAATAAGAAGTTACTATTTTAATGTCATCATCAGAGATATTAACCTTTTCCTTTATGGTATCTATTAGAATAGTTTTCATTCAAGACGGTTTTCTTTATTTTCCTTTTTAAGCGCTTCAATTCTGCTTTTTTTAGCTTCAGAAATTTCCCCTGTTTCGGCAAATACAGTTAAATCCTCAATACCGTTATTAATATTTTTGAAAATACTTTTTTTCATTAATCCGCCAAGTAAAAACCCCATAAATCGTTTAAGATGCATTGTGTTATTCATTTGGATGACTGACTGTTCCGGACCAATTTCAATTACCTTCCAATGCGTATCTACATACAAAATAAAGCTGGGCCTTTTTGTTGAAATAAAATTTATTTCGCGAGTTTTTTCACTGTACGAAGCTATTTTTTCATACGAATCATGATGCCCTTTTGCGTTCACCTTACAAACTCTTTCACTGCAAGTAACTCCATCGAATTCTGGCTCTCCTGAAATCCTCGCAGAATCAATAAGTGTGCTCCATTTTTCAACAGATTTTGGATCTTTAATAATTTCCCAAAGTTCATCTGCTGATACATTAATAACCTCACTTGTTTTTGTCATTTTAATTTCCTTGTACTTTAGTTCTTTTTGCGCCATAACTATTGTGCTAAATGTCGTTAACATTATTCCTGTTAAGAAAAATGTTTTAAACCTATTTACCTCCATTATTTTTAGATTAGAATAACACAAAAATAACAGGCGTTAATAGCACAAGTTTGTCTGAGAAGTTTTATTATTTGTCTAAGAAGTTTTGTCTGTATTTAGTAGGCGACATACCGTATTTGGTTTTAAAAACCCTAGACATATGAGCAAGCGTTTTGAATCTACAATCATAGGCAATATTGCTAATTGAACTGTCTGTTGTAATTAAAGATTTAGCCACAAGCTCTATTCGTTGTGTAATAAGATAATTATTTGGAGTGTCGTTGTAAATACGGTTAAACTCTTTCTTGAAAGAGGAAAGACTGTGATTTGTCAATTGCGCTAACTCACTTATATTCAATGAAGAGCAGATGTGTGATTTTATTATCTCCTTAAATTTAAAAACCTTTTTTTCATAGAGATTATTCATAATCCCCAAGACCTTTGGAGCATTTTTTGTTTGTAATAGCAAAACAATAAGTTCTTTTAATTTAAGTACAAGCAGGTCTTCTGAAAGAAAACTTGTATTCTCAAAATATGGAACTAATCCATTGATATACTGATTAATAATCTTGTTAACTTCCAGCTTTGTATAGTTAACCAGCAAAGGATGCTCTTTTGATGGTATAAGTGGAGTGGATGAATTTTCATATAATTCTTCCAAGATATCTTTGTGGAATTTAACAGTTAATGCGCAATACTTTGAGCTATTGCCTACTTTTAATGTTCTAAATGTACTATTACCACATTTGGCAAGAACGGCTTGATTAGTCCTTATATTAATTTCCTCAACTTCTGAGTAACTAATACATTCCCCTTCTAAGACATATACAAATGCAGCTTCATCTTCCGGCATTGGAGTTGGCATATGTACAATATCTTGTATTGTAACCAAATTGAATACAGGTCGACCCAACAGGTTAATTGTTTTAACTTCCATAATTGGTCGAAATTTAAGTAAAAAAGACCTTTTAGATTTGTCTGAGAAGTTTTATTATTTATCTGATGACAATAGCACTTACAGCTAAAGAAAAAAGGATAATATTATTTATGATTAGGGTCTAAACTAGGATCAAACTCATAACCATCGCTATTCATATAATCTTGCACCATTTGATATTCCTTCCGTACTTTATCTCCTTTCTCTATAGATAAGTTACAATCAAAACGAACAAAATGATATTGCGGGTAAAACGCGTGCCCTACTCCCCAAGTTAAACCTTGCCCTGGCTGCTCATCAACATCAATAAACTTTCCTGAACGATAAGCACCTCCCCCTTTAGGAACCGTTAATCCCTGAATAACAGGATAAAAATTAATTCCGTCTTCAGAGAATAAAATACTATTTCTTTCTGGTCCTTCGGGTAAAGTAGCACATACCCCATTACGGTATGGCCAAACCATACTTCCGTGTCCTCCAATAAGAACAGGGTTGTATTTAGATTTAATATATGGCCCCTCAGGATTATCTGCTATGGCAACTCCTGTTGCTAGTGGCATATCTGCATGTTTTTTATTAAAGTCTCCTGGAGTGATATTTGGCTTCCAAGGTAATCGTCCATCACTTTTATAATATAAATAGTATTGACCTCCTTTAACAAAAAAAGTAGGTTCGTGTATAACCTCTCCATCCCAAGCATCTTCTTCTGGGCCAGGTTTTAATATAGGTGCATCTAGCGCCTTCCATGGACCATTAGGCGAATCAGCCACTGACATACCAATTACGTTAGGCACAAAATCGCCTGATGTTTTAAACAATTTAGACCAGCGCGCATCTTTTATACTTCCTGCTGCTTGATAACACATATAATACTTTCCATTTGCGACCAGGATATCTGGATTAAAAACGCTGCGATGATTGTAGCTCCCTTTCGCACCTCGGGGAATTGCAATACCCTGTTCTTTCCATTTGTATCCATCTGTAGAAGTCGCATACCATACTTCACATAGATCCCAATGAAAAGCTCTAGTTGAATCTGTTGCTTCATTTGGGCCAACTACTTTTGAAAAAGAGGGCGGCTTTGAATACCACATATAATAAGTACTATCTACTTTTATAACACTTGAAGGATAATAACGTTCAACTCCTTCTTCAAAATTAAACCCTTCTAGTTTTACGTATTTAAATTGCGTATTAAACTCATTGTGTTTTTCATAGCGAATTTTACCTTCACGAAAACGTTTGTAAGAGGCACTTTCGTTAGTTTTTATCTCTTGACTTGATAGAAAATTGATTCCTATGAATAGCAAAACAATACTGATTCCCGTTTTTTTAATGTGTCTTATTATCATAATGTGGTTTGGACTGTATTAAACTCATAATTTTAAAAGCAGCGATTAAATTAACAATAATAGCTGGAAAGCCCAAAGTTTCATCTTCATAGCTATGTTTGTTAACGCTATACTTAAAGACTATCGCTTTGTTAACTCCTTTTTCTTGAATATTTTCGGTAAATAAATCATACGAATAAAATATTGAGTCCATAATTTTGGGGTGAAAATAAAATTTCAGCCCATTGGTAAGGTCTGTTGTTACATATCCTCCTCTACTTTTTTTCAAATCATGTAGATCTATCGGATTTTCAATAAAAGAAATCAGATTTGAGTTTATTGATTTTTTTCCGTGGATTTTACCCTCAATCCAATTGAATCAACTGTAACTTGTATTTCTTAAGTTTCTTTTTTGGGTACATTTTTGCAACTGAGACATACAAAAAACACAATTATTAAAACTCTTGATTTTATATTTACGTAAACATTATACAACGGTTATTGTATTGTAGCTTAAAGAACTACTACCTTTAATTAGCAATATAATTAAACACAAAAACGATTTGATTATGAGCCCAAATCGTTTTTCTTTCATATAATGCTACAAGCCATTTTTTCTTTCACCTAGGTTGTTTAGATTTCAACATGGCAAGAATGCGAATAATTCTCTAGTTCATTGACTTCTATTGCTTTTCAAGCTTAGTTTTAATACTAACTTTGATTTTGGAGTTTCAACCATTTTAAAATTGTTTGATTTGTTTCTTCTGGCATTTCTTGTTGTATCCAATGACCGCAATCTAGATTAACCACCTCTACATTGGGTACAAAATCTACCAGTTTTTCTGACTTAGCTACAGTATCTCGCTTACCATAAATCATTAGTGCAGGCTGTTGGATAATTGGGTTTACTTTTGCCAATAAGTGCCAATTACGGTCAAGGTTTCTGTACCAATTTATACTACTTGTGAACCCCGATGTTTCAAAAGCAGAAACAAAAACAGCCAATTCGTTATCGCTCATTATTGGCTCACCAAATGGAGTTTCTGATATTGCTAAATTAATCATTGCCATACCTGGCTGCTGCTTTTTTAAAGGCACATTCTTTCGGTACATATTACGAAGGAATTGAGATGCGTTTTCTTCTAAAATGGTGTCCGCCACACCTGGTTGCCTATTAAAATGGACAAAATAGAAATCTTTGCCAAACATTGCTTCCATCAACTCTATCCAAGGTTTTTCCCAACGTTCCTGATAAGGCACACTCAAGTTTATTATTTTGCTTACCCTCTTTGGATGTAGTAAGGTAAGCCACCAAACAACCATTGCCCCCCAATCATGACCAACAAAGGTTGCATCTTCATAACCGTAATAATCCAGTAACTCAACTAGGTCACCCGTTAAGTGTTCAATATCATAATCAGTTACATTGCTTGGGTGAGATGAGTTCCCATAACCTCTCTGGTTAGGGACAATAATGTGGTAACCAGCTGCCACAAGAACCGGTATCTGATAGCGCCAAGAAAAAGCATGCTCTGGCCAGCCGTGACATAATACGATAGGTTTTCCTATATTTTGTTGGCCCGCTTCAAAGACTTCGAGTTGCACGCCGTTGACCGAAATTAGAGTTGGTTCTGGGAAATCAGCTGGATAGGTAATTGTACTTGTCATTTTTATCTATTTTAATTATTAACTACTACAAATAAATATCTGGCAAGCGACAGCCCTATGGCAAGGGGGAAAAATAGTTAATGGTATTTGTCAAAATATTCTTGTAAAGTCATATTATGTGGTTCAAAGTTTTCCAGTTGAATCTCAATTTTTTTGATTCTGTCTAATCTAAAAAACCGAAACTCCTTACGTAGACGACAAAAGGCAACCAAATACCAATTTTCAGAATTCAATAATGCAAATGGCTCTATCAACCTTTTCGTTGCAATTCCTTCCTTGTTGGTATATTGTATTTTGACGAGGTTATAACTTGTAAGCGCATTTTGTAAATCAGACAAGTTATTGCTATTTCTGCCTTGATTTATGACTTGGTTATATTGAGTTCTATTAGCGAGTAAATTTGCTTTGTCTTTAGCGGTATACCTTAGAATTGACTTTATTTTAACAATTGCTTCTGAATAATCCTTTACAAAGGAGGCATCTTTGTTTTTCAGTACTAACTGTTCTGCAAGTATTAAGGCGTTTGCTTGTTTTTCTGTGAACATCACAGGCGGAACTTTATATCCTTCCATTAATGTATAGCCTTTTCCCTCTTCGGTTAGTACAGGAACACCTGATTTTTCTAATGCCTTAATATCTCTGTAGATGGTTCTTTTACTAACATCAAATTTTCTGGCTAATTCAGCAGCAGTGATAATTCGTTTCGTCTGTAATTGAATTAAGATTGCTGTTAATCTTGATAGTCTATTTGTTTCTGAATATTCCATTTTTTAATGTTGCTACTTTTTTTTAACAACCTACAACAATCTTTTGTAAACAACGTAGCGCTTAAAACTCCAATCTTTAAAATAAATACAAAACGATTCAAAAGATTTGGAGCCACGAAAGCTTTTAAGAAAAAAAGTAATCAGTATTTATTGCTATTCAACTCCTGTTTTTTTTGCATGCTATCAGTTGCTACCGGTTTTTTTGAGAGTCTTATACATTGTTCATCTTCATACCATTCTACTGATTCCTTAAGGATTGTTTTTGCCATGTTGTCCGTTCTTTTATTTTTACAAATAAACACAACTGAGGTGTAGATCTCATGATCAAAATCCTTGGCAAGTTCAAATCCTAACATTATAGTGTCATCATTAGGAATTGGTTTCAATAGTCTTGTTTGAACAATTTCAGAATGATTCTTACCTGTAAGATTAATGGCAATATAATTATCATCAAATTTTACCCTACCAAAATATTTCAGTTCCGTTTTATTTTTATCCTCATCTGTAATTTTGATAACTAAACTTCTTCTAAAATAATTTGCTCTAATTTCCCATTTTGCCTTTCTAAAAGTTGGATTGAAATTTCTTCTGGAATAATGATAAGAATACCAATCACCTACCAAGCAATTATTAAGTTTTTTGTTTTTAACAGAGGTGGTTATCACTTGAAAAAAATAAATCAGTACAGGAATTAGGGAACCAGCAAATACTTGCACCCAATTAATTTCAGAAAAGTTTTTTAAAATAATTTCCATGGTTGTTTTCGTTAGCTATATCCTTAAATATATGGCAAGTAGGATAAAAAACAAGTACAACCTTACCATTACACTCCTATTAGATAGTTTTATCCCCTGTGTTTGCTACTGTAATTATTTCAAATTTCTGAGGATGATAGTCCATTCCAATGCGTATTTCTTCGGATTTTTCCTTTCCAATAAGTTTTTCGGTTACATATAGACCCAAATCCAATGACGATGCAACTGCTCCTGCTGTTATGATATTATGGTCATCAACAATTCTTGCTTCAACAACCTTTTCGCAATATTGTTCCAATAATTTATATGCACTAAAATTGGTGGTTGCGGTTTTGTTATTCAAAAATCCAGCTGCACCAAGTAGAAGACTACCAGTGCATATGGATACTATATAATTGACACCTTCTGCGGTTTTCAACCATTCAATAAAATCTATATTATATTGAAGTTCTCTTGTTCCATATCCCCCAGGTACAACTATCATATCGTAACTCGATAAATTTGGTTTAATTTTATCTACAACAATTTCTAATCCAAAACTATCCTTTATCGTTTTTTTTGTCGCACACAAATCCCAATTCAGGTTTTTCATAAACCCTTTCGTTTTTATATTCTTTATCGGGTCATAAAACCCTATAAAGTCTAAAAGCGTTATGTCATCAAATAGTATGTATGCAATTTTCATTTGTTATAATCTTATCTAACGTATTGGCTATGGTTATTACGAGAATTAAAAGTAGTGAACTTTTAATTAAGCACTTAGTCAAAACTTTTGAATTTACCGTCAAACACTTTTAGGTTTAATTATATGCTATTTTTACACCAAACCAAGGTAAATACAAATTAAAGCAATAGTGTCAAAAAAACCGTGAACAGCAACAAGAAACCACAAATCGTATTTACGCAAGTAGAATATCAGAGCAAGTAGCGCTCCTATTACTCCGGTAACAAGTTGCCCTGTAATCCCTTGATAGCTATGCATAAAGCCAAAAAAACAAGCAAATAAAACAATATTAAGCACAATACTGACTTTACTTTCTCCAAAGAATTTTACAAATTGTCGCATAAAATAACCGCGGAAGATAATTTCTTCTCCAAACCCCGCGGTTGCCCAAACTAATATCAATGAAATTAAACAGGCTGGAAGATTTCCTTTCAATTGCTCAAAACTAGAATAATCTATAGGAGTTCCTGTTAATTTTGTAATTAAAGGAACCAATGCAAATACATAAAAAACAAAGAGCCCTAGTGCAACTAATGGAGCAAATACTAGGATATTTTTAAAAGTGAATTTTTCACGTCTAAATCCAAGTGCTGAAAATGGTTTTCCTTTATATTCTACATAATTTGCAATAATGATTAATATAGAAATAACAATATTTTCTATATAACTTAAACGAATTGGTCCAAACCATATAAAGCAGATGATTGCAATGGTAATTAATGGAATTAATGTTTGTCTTAACGTAATTTTGTTCATTGTTTTTTGATTTTAAATTCTAAACGAAATAATGAACAAAATCTCTGAAAGCCTCTTTAAATAAGCATGTTTTTACTGAATGGTCTTAAATTTATAACTGAATAGTCGATAGTTTATTTAAACCAATTCATAAATTCCTTGCGCTTGTAACGACTAATATTAATTTCAGGAATCGAACCGTTTTCACTGGAAGTTTTTAACCGAATACGCAACTTGCCATTTTCAATCTTCTCAATCTGTTCAACTGCATCTTTGTGAAAGATAATTTGACGATTGGCTCTAAAAAATAACTGATTGTTTATTTTTTCTTCGAGCTCATTTAATGTAAAGTCGGTGCTAATTGCTGTACCGTTATTTTGAACTGTGTATACAATTTTATTTTCGATGTAAAAGCACGCAATATTTTCATACGTAACCTTTGTCATTTTCGCTCCACTTTCAATGGTAATCGCAGCGTCTTTTATAGATAATCTATACAAATCGTATATGTCTTGCGCATACAATAAGCTTATGAGAATAAAACTCAGCAACAAGGTTATTAGCAAACCAATTAATATATAATAAAGCTCGGTCTGTCCACTCGCGATTACATTTAAAATAATATTTAAAGGGATATACATTATTGTAATATACCCTAGAGTAGAAGCCATAAACCATACAATAGTAACAACTTCTAACTTTTTGGAAAAATGCTTTTTCTTGTAAAATTTAAAATTAAGATCTGTTATAATTCCAATGATAATACATAAAGCAATAGACGCGAAAAAACCTTCTAAAGGAAATCTATACGATTCACTATCTGGAAAACTTTCTCGCGATGCTAAATGATTTACTACCAAAGAGAAAATTGTCAATACAATTAATTTCTGAAACCAATACCCTACAGAGCTGCTGGTAAATTTATGCCATGCCGTTTTTACTTCATCTTTGGTTGGTTGTGTAGTGCTCATGAATTAGAAACTCTATTTCTTGTCAGATTCAAAAATAAAGAATAATTTTTCTATAGATTTTTCAGCAAAGCATATTGCCCGTTACTGTCTATAATTTATTTTATTGAATCCAACGTATGTATTTGGAAAATTGAAAGTTTTACGTACGGAACTTTCCGAGAGCAATTTACTTATTTAAGCGCAAAAACGGTTTAGACTTGTGCCCAAACCGCTATTTTTGTATGCGTTGTTGTTGCACATTTTTATCCGTACACTACATTTTCAGCTACCTTTCTGTTTGCTTCCAAGTCCGATTTAACACTTTCTAATTTCATTCCAATTGTCACAAGAGCAACTTTACCAAGTGGTAAACGAAGTGTAGGATTTTCCGAATTAACTAAATCAATTATTGCTTTAGAAGCTTTTATTGGGTCACCTTCTTGTTTTCCGTCAACACTTTTTAATTTATTTCTGAAAGCTCCTGCGGTTTCAGAATAGTCGTCAATTTCGTTTTTTGCAAGTCCTAGTCCATTTCCTGCGAATTTTGTTCTGAAAGGACCTGGCTCAACAATTGAAACTTTTATTCCGAGTGGTGCGACTTCTTGAGCCAACGCCTCGCTAAATCCCTCAACTGCAAATTTACTCGCATTATAAATTCCAAATCCTGCAAACGCTTTAATTCCCCCATGTGATGAGATCTGAACAATGTTTCCACTTTTTGCTTTTCGCATAAAAGGTAAAACTGCTTGAGTTAATTTTAAAGTGCCAAAAAAATTGGCATCAAAAACATCTTTAACCTCTTTCATGGAAGTTTCCTCGACTGCTCCTACAAAACCAATTCCTACATTGTTGACTAGAACATCAATTTTTCCGAAATCTGAAATAATCTTTGAAACGCTTTTTTCAATACGCTGTTCATTGATAATATCCAAAAGTATGGCATGCGCTTTACCAACATATTTGGTATTAAATTCATCTACTTGTGCTTGATTTCTATAAGTGCCAATCACAAAATCTCCATTTTCAATGACAGATTCTGCAAGTGCTTTGCCCAATCCGCTTGAAATTCCTGTTATAAACCAATTCTTCATAAACTTACTTTACGATTAATTTATAATGCGGTGTTGGATTTAATGGGCATGAATAAACATAGTTACCATCTTTAAGTTCAACAATTCCCGTATATTGAACTTCTCCCTTTTTTACATAGGCAGTTGTAAATGAATTGAGTACAGCAGTTTTCATTATGTCTGCATCTTTGTTTTCTTCTTTTTGAATAACAAAACCTAAATCTTTGTCAACATTTTTGTTTACTACTCTAAATTGATACTTACCAGAAGTCAAGTTTAGCTCTTGAGTTTCAAATTGTCCCTCTGTTTGAATTAGTTCGATAATTGTTACATCTTTTTCCATTGTTTGTGCTTTTACATTTTGATTAATACCTAGAGCACAAATAAATGTAAGCACTGAAACTACTTTTTTCATTTTTATAAAGTTTTAAATTAACTCTACAAAAGTCTGTTAGATTCAGCACTTAAAACTTGAAGTAGATTAAGTTTTTGAGCTAAGGCTTTTTCTGATTTTTGACATAAACTCAGGCGTAATGCCTAAATATGAAGCAATTACTTTTTGCGGAACACGATAAACAATGTTTGGGTATCGCTGTTCTAGTTCTAAAAATCGTTCCTCCGCAGTCATACTCAAATTTGACAAAGCCCTTCTTCTTGAAAAGGCAAACGCCCTTTCTGTTGTAATTCTGAAGTACTCACTCAATGCGTGAATTTCCTTGCAGAGTCCTTCTATATCCTTATAAGCCATTTGAAGGATTAAGGAATCTTCTAAAGCCTCAACAAATAAAGTGGCAGGTGTTTGGGTTATGTAGCTGTAAAAATCGCTTGTAAAGTGGTCTTCGACTGCAATTTGTATTGTATGTTCTTTTCCTTCATGGTCGATAAAATAGGAACGGAAAGCTCCTTTTTCAATATAATTACGATATTTACTAACGAAACTTGGTTGGTCGATTAACTCACGTTTATTTATTTTTTTTGTTTGGATTATGGAAATTAGTTTTTCAGTTTCCTCTTTGTTCAGAGCAACATATTTTTTGATATTTCCTAATATATTTTTGTATAGTTCCAATATTTATTCAAATGGGGCACAGTAGTTTGTCTAAGCATAGCATGATATAAGGAAACTTTTCGTTTCGGTTTACTCACGAAGCTAAAGCGTACTGTTTAGTTTTATTTTTTTGTTCAAATCTACCCCCGAAGCATCGGGTCTAAGGATTTGGCGACATTATAAATATACGCAAGCTTTTAAATTTAAGCGTAAAATTCGCATTAATTCTAGGTTTTGTTGTAGTTAGTTCTTTGGTAATACTTTTTTCATTGAAACTACCTTATTTGTTATTCCGTTTCCTAATTCAACTTCGTATCTTTTTATTTCCATATATTCATTTGCAGAATACAGTTTTTCTCCACTAAGAGTCGCAACTAATTCTAAAGATTTAAAACCTTGTAATACTGCTTCTTTCTCGCATATTTTTAGCAATTCTTTTCCAATACCCATACGCTTGTATTCTGGATGAACAAAAAAAGCTCTAATTCTAGCTGGTTCAAAATCAGGTTTTAATTCTGTTTTATCTAGGCTTAATGATTCTGATTTTCCAAATAATAATTTTCTTTTACTCCAGCCACCACATCCAATAATTTTTCCTTTTTCATTTTCAACCAACCAATATGTTTTATCAATTATAAGCTGTCTGTCAACGGTCCACGCGTTACCCAAAGCAGCATTTATTTCAGATTCGGTATAAAATGAAGAATTTATTGATTTAGCTGAAATTTCAATCAATTTCTCTAGCTCCTTTATATCATCAAAACTTGCTTTTCTATACTTGAAGTTCATAGTTTACTTTAATTGCATCCAACGGTTTAGCTATGGTTTACAACAATCTCAGATAACCAACAGTTGCCAGTTAAATTAGCGTTTATTTTCGGTTTAGCAATTCCGGGTGAATTCTAGCGAAGTCTCCCGAAGCGTCAAGACTACCTAATTGCGATTAAATATAGTTATGCATCTGTACATTTATTCATTTTCTTCATTAAGAACTTTATTCATTACAAGATTTTCATATGTATTTTCGTCCATTGGAAAATTCACCGTTCCAATTGATTGATATCCACGCTTCTTATAAAACACAATAGCCCTATTATTATTTGTCCAAACCTCCAAATTAACTTCTTTAAATCCTTTTCTCCATATTTCTTTTTCGGCTTCATGTAGTAATCTCAATCCAATTCCCTGTCCATAAAACCTTGCAAGAACATATAACTTACTCAATTCAGGAACATCTGTATTTTTAATTGGACATTTACTTTTATATAACACTTCGGCTACTCCAATGGGATTGCCATTTTTATAGGCTATTATTAGTTGTTCGGGGCTTTGGTTTATAATCCTCTCAATACTTTCAGGCGAAAATCGTTTAGTAGTATAACTGGCAATTTCAGAGCTAATACCATTCCAAGCGTAGGCTTCAATATTTACCGTTTTAAGCAAAATTGAAATTCGAAGCGAGTCAGATTTGTTAGCTTTCCCGAATGAAATTTCTGAGTCTTTTAATTTTTTGTCAATCATATTTATTCAGTCTGTAGGTACGCGGTAGAATGATCTTGTATATGCAACGTAGGGTATAAAAATACTCTAATTTTCATCTTGATAGCTTATGTTTTACATACGTTGTTGCGGATAGTTTATTTCAAAATTAAAGTGGTCTACCTTTTCACTTTTACCAAAAGCAGATTCGTAAAACTTAACTGCTTGTTCATCTTCTGAGTGGGCTTCAACAAAAATTTCTTCAATTCCGTTTTTGGTTGAATAATCCTTTATATAGTCAACTAATTTCTTTCCTATTCCTTTATTATGAAGTTCCGTTTTAACTGCTATATCATAAATATATAATTCACTCTTATCCGTATAATATCGTTCCAATTCATAAGCAGTTAACCCTCCAATAACTTTATCTTCTTGGATTGCAGCAATTACATAAAAATCGGGTTTGTTCAATAATTTTTTCAATTGCCTTTCTGAAGCTACTTTGTTAGGCTCCTTGAAAACCTCATTCAGTAGTTCTATAAGTTCTTTGAATCGCTCAATATCATTTCCCTGAATTCTCAAAATTTTAAAGCTGTTTTTCATCTTAGTATTCAATGTTCGTAAAGAGACATGGTTTACACAAGTTAAAGATTATGGTTTACACTAAATTAGTTTCTAACCTTGTCGATTGTTGTTTATTTCTTAGGTTTCTTTGATC
>CANLTE010000002.1 GCA_947493885.1 uncultured Maribacter sp. | reverse complement strand
ACAATCGACAAGGTTAGAAACTAATTTAGTGTAAACCATAATCTTTAACTTGTGTAAACCATGTCTCTTTACGAACAATAAGCTCTAAATAAAAATTAATTATGAAACAATCTTTAATTCTTGCAATATCATTTATTTTTCTTTCAACTTTTTATGTTTTTAGTCAAACAAAACAAGACTCTTTGGATATTAGACAAGCAGCTTTGGACTATATAGAGTCTCAATACGATGCTAAACCCGAACAATTTGAAAGAGCGGCTCATCCTAGAATGGTTAAAAGAACCTTTTGGACGCATAAAAAAACTGGAAAGGAATATTTAAGAGAATCTTTTAGGGATTACATGATTCTACTTTCAGAAACGTATAATAAGGATGGTAAAAGATTTTCAAAAAACTCTAAAAAAGAAGTTATAATACTGGATGTTTTTGACAAGACAGCTTCGGTGAAGCTTATTGCTGAAGACTGGATTGATTATATGCACATAGTAAAACTGAATGGAAAATGGAAAATTGTCAATGTATTATGGCAATTCAATGATTCTGAAAAACACTAAAATTAAAAAAACGCACTACAATAAAACTATGTCGTCAATAGCCCTAAACGGGCTATTACGCATAGCCTAGCCATTAGTATAAAGCTATGAGTTACAAAGAAAAAGAGGAGAAAATTAGCTCCGAAGATATAGATGCCTTAAGATTTGCTTTAAATAATCAAATCGGATGGCAAAAATATGCAGAGGGAAAACTGTTATTGCTAACTACTATTTCTGCTGGGTCTCTTGCCTTATTGTTCGAATTCATTGTTAACCTAAACGATATTGATGATTGGGTTTTTAAAATCGTTTTAATCATTTTTGGACTGACCTCCTTTATTTCATTTGCAGTTGGAATAGTTACTATAGCCATGAATTTCAGACAATATGAAAATAAAGAAGTGAAGAAATACTCAAAAATGATTGGGTGGGATACGGTTATTAAAAAAAAGAATATTAAAGAATTAATTGAGGTCTCAAAAAATTATGATAAAAAAGACCAAATTAAAGATATAATGGTTGAACACTATTATGGTTCTTTTCATACTTATAAAAAATACAAAGCATTCAATG
The DNA here is from genome assembly GCA_947493885.1 of uncultured Maribacter sp. Classification (GTDB taxonomy): domain Bacteria; phylum Bacteroidota; class Bacteroidia; order Flavobacteriales; family Flavobacteriaceae; genus Maribacter_B. The sequence continues at coordinate 763,131 of CANLTE010000002.1, read as the reverse complement.
CCGGAATAAAAATCTATGGAATTGGACTTACAATAATCTTTTTGTACACTATTTTCAATATAATTATAACTAACAGTGCTTAACAACGGCTCCTACGAAAAGCCTTAATCCAGTTCTCTAAAGTCAAGTTAATTAATGTTTTCTTTTTTACTTTAATCCATCTTTTTTTTATTCTACTACTCCCTTAGTATAGGGTACTTCAGTTTTTATTACGGCTAATGTTCTACTGAGTAGCTTTCTAGGCACTTTAATGATTATACGCTTTACGTTCTTGCCTTGATACTTACGATAGTAGGATTAATTTCTCGTAACATCCAACGGTTTCTTCCTATCTTACGAACTTCTTTCATGATAATTTCGCCTCAGTTTTAATTAAATATTAAAGTGTTATTAATGAAAAAGTGGAAAAAAAATGTTTTAGCTATATTAAGCATTATCGTAATCGTAGGGGTATGCATCTTTATCTACCTACAAATGCCTGTTGATTTGAGAACTGATTATGCTAAGAGGGAAGGAAAATCCGATGCTGCCCAACAAAAAGGGAAAAAACTATTTGAACAAGGTTTAAAAAAACTTGACCCAATGTTGAAGTGGCAGGAAATTCGAGATCAGAAAATCCAAATTTCATTTCAGCATTTTTGGCATCTTAAAATGCTCCCCATGTTCCTTACACCCATAGAGAAAAGTGGTCAAAAAGTATCTCTTCATTTAAAGCCCGCCGATGAAAAGAACATTCGCCTAGCATATTTAGATGGTCAGCGGGAAGGAATATCTTGGGGAATACAAGATAGTAAAGGATACATTATTGATAAGAAAGGAAAACATGTTTGGAAAAATGATTCGCGTATTGAATTTAATTTACCCAGTTATAGATTTTTTTTCTTTATACCATTTTTATTGTCAGAAGCAGAATTAATTACCTATGCGGGTGAAAAAAAACTTCAAAACCACACTTATGATTTGGTATATGCAACATGGGGAAAATGGACACCACATAAAAATGCTGACCAATATCTTGTTTGGGTTAATCAAAAAACCATGATGATTGACTTTGTTCAGTTTACTGTCCGTGGTTTTATGGGTCGAGCTAATGCAACCCTCCATTTAAGTGATTATCGCGATGCGCTAGGGATAAAGTTGCCTTTCAGTCTCAGGGTAATTGGAGACATAAATAATATTGATAAAGGAATGCATCACATGAAATTTAATAGTGTTGAAAAAGTGAAAAAGGATATTTTAAATGCATTGGACAATGACATCAAAATAAATGAATAAATATTTAGATATTTTTTCCTTTGGCTGAAAACAAGGCAATTATTCCAACAATAGCCGCCAGAGCACCAAAAACAATATGAATAAGAAGAGTTGGTTGTGTTCTCATTTTTATAACTACTTATTGTAAAACAAATGATTTTGAAATTTATGTAGTGGTTGATTTCAATATTCAGACAAACGAAACATTTTTTGTTACCACCAATAACCTTTTCACCACCCTAAAACAAAAAGAAATTTATTTATATTTGACTTAGCAATAAATTAAAAAACATTGCTTATTCCTATACATATTTCATAACAAAACATTGAGCATAACACTAACAAATGACTAAAAGCGCTCTAACAAAACATATCAAAACATATCTAGTCATTTCAGAAGAAGAATTAACCCAAATAGCGTCCTTTTTTGATTACCATTCGTACCGTAAAAAGGAAACATTAATTTTAGCCGAAAAACGATGCGACCAACTTTTTTTTGTTATCGAAGGATGTTTACAGTCATACTTTATTGATAATTTAGGAAATCCAAAAACTATACAATTTGCGATAGAAAATTGGTGGTTAACAGATTTTTTAGCGTTTCAGAATCAAAAACGATCTAATTTTAATATTGAAACCGTTGAAAATTCGGAGGTCTTATCCATCTCTTTTTCAAAGTATAACGAACTATTGACAAAGTTTCCTGTAATGGAAAAATACTTCAGGGAAATTTACCAAACTGCCTATGGCTCCGCATTAATGCGTTTAAAACACGTAAACACCTTTTCTAAAGAAGAAATGTTTTTAAAATTTAGAGATAGTTACCCCGAATTTGTACAACGTGTACCACAATACCTTTTAGCAAGTTTTCTTGGTTTAACTCCAGAGTATTTAAGCGAAATAAAAAGAAAGTAACTTTCTTAAACCAGCTTAATTTTTCTTAGCATTAATGCCACTACCTTTATGCTAAAAAATAACATAACACTAAATCAGAATTGTTTAGTATCATAATTAACAAACCTAAAAAAATGAAAAAATTAAGCGTTATATCGGTAATTTTTATATCCATTGTTTTCGTTAATTGCAATACAGAAAAATCAAAAGCAAAGCACAACGCTGAAAATACAAATGAGGTAACGTTGCCTTCTGACACCCTAACAAAACATTTAAAACCATATAATCCAGAACTACCCACAATAGGCTTGTTAATGTTTAATGGGGTTTTACAGGGCGAGGTTGTAGCTACATCAGACGTTTTTGGAAAACCTAACCAAAACTTTGAGCAGCTTTTTAACGTTGTAACCATAGCTGAAACAACAAAACCAATAACCACCGAAGAAGGTATGCGGTTTGTACCTGACTATACCTTTGAAAACTGTCCAAAATTAACCGCACTATTTGTTCCTAGCGGTTACGACATGTACGCGCAAGTACGCAATAAACAAATGGTAGATTTTATAAAAAAGAAAAACCAAGAAACCAAATACGTAGTAAGTAATTGTGCTGGAGCACAACTCATTGGTGCATCTGGAATTGCAGACGGGCATAAAATTGTTACCTACATAGGAGGTGGAGAGCAACTACAAAAAGATTATCCAAATTTAAAAGTTCAGAATGATAGTTTAGTAACCTTTGTTGAGGACGGTAAATTTAGTTCGTCCAACGGTAACTTAACAAGCTACATTTCTGCCCTTAATTTAGTGGAGAAAATGACTAGTGCAGAACACAGGAAATTTGTTGAAAGCTATTTGTACATAGACCGACTTCAAAATTGGGAAGAATAAATTTTGTATTCTTAGCAAAATAAGCTTCATGGTTGACATAAAACTTGCTTAATTCTCAAGTAATATAAAAAAGGTAATTGTGTAAATCACAATTTATTCCTTATTGTGGATACCTTGAGCTATATAAAACCAAAGTGCAAAACAAATGTTAAGAAAACAAAACCTATAGGTTTATGATTATTTTTGCACTTAACCTATATAAAATAGATTCTTAGGTGTAATTAAAAAATAAATGAACACAAGTCCTTTTTTAAAATACATCAGCAAATATGTAAACCTAACACCAGAGGAAGAAACCCTTTTACTTTCTAAAATAGTACTTAGGAGGTATCTCAAAAATCAATACATAGTTCAACAAAATGACATCTGCAGAAGTGTGAATTATATTCTTTCAGGTTGCACAAAAACTTTTTACGTGGATTCAGAAGGTCAGGAACATGTGGTAATGTTTTCTATTGAAGATTGGTGGACTTCAGACCTTGGTAGTTTTATTACTCAAACTCCTGCCGACTTTAATGTTCAATGTCTTGAAAACACGCAATTAGTACAGTTTACATATGAAAATCTTGAGGAGTTATATGTTGAAATTCCCAAATTAGAACGTCTTTTCAGAAAAATAATAGAACGCGCTTTTGTAGCATCGCAAAAAAGAATTATTAGAAATTTTAGTCTTGATGCTAAAGAAAGATATCAAATTTTTAAGAACGCCTACCCAAAAATAGACCAGCGAGTTCCACAATATATGATTGCTTCATACCTAGGGATTACAAAAGAGTTTTTAAGCAAAATAAAAAGTCAACTCATTCACGAACAATAAATAAGTTAATCTAGTTTAACTTCCTTTTGTATTCTAGTTCATTTTTTAAGCTTTTAATGTTTTGGACATTTGTACCTGAATCTTAAAAATTTAAAATATGAATACATTACTAGAAAAAATCAGCACAATTAATGATATGATTCTTCAGGGTAAAGCTCTAGAAGCTTTTGACGAATTTTATCATGATGACGTAATTATGCAAGAAAATGACAACCCTGAAATAATAGGGAAAGCTAACAACAGAAAGCGAGAAGAAGATTTCTTTGCTTCAATAACTGAATTCAGAGGGGCTCAGCCTTTGAATGTTACCATAGGAGAAAACACAACTATGGTTGAATGGCATTTTGATTATACTCACAAAGATTGGGGCGAAAGAAACTACAAACAAGTTGCCCTTCAAGAATGGCTAGACGGTAAAATAATCAGAGAGAAATTCTATTACGGATCATAAATCAAATAATAAAAATTATAAATAATGAAAACAATAAAAAAAATTACAGCAATAGTTGCCCTTGCAATTATCACATTTTCTTTCACGACTTTAGAAAGTATTAAAAAGGAAGTAAACATTGAAAAAAGCAAAGTTACCTGGAAAGCATATAAAGTAACCGGTTCTCACATTGGAAGTGTTTCAATTAAATCTGGAAACTTAACCTTTGATGACAAAAAATTAGTAGGTGGTGTATTTGAGATTGATATGACCACTATTAACGTAACGGACCTTGAGGGCGATTATAAAAATAAGCTTGAAGGACATTTAAAGTCAGATGACTTTTTTGGCGTAAGCAGTTTTCCTAAGGCTTCGCTTATTTTTACAAAAGTAAAAACTACTGGAAAAAACTCATATGAAGTAACTGGTAAAATTACAATTAAAGGAAAAACCGAAAAAGTAAGTTTTGATTTGTCCATTTATGGTAATAAAGCCAACGCTTCTTTAAAAATTGACAGAACTAAATTTGATGTAAAGTACGGTTCTGCAAGTTTCTTTGATGGGTTAAAAGACAAAGCTATTTATGATGAGTTTGAGTTAATTGTAGATTTAGAGTTTTAATAAAGTCTTTAAGTGTATAGTAGTTTATTAAGCACAAGCTAATCCCTTGTGCTTTTTTCTTTTCTCTGAATTAAAATCATAACAGTTGTTATGACTAAAAACAGGCTTTAAGATTGTTGTGTAATAAATAGAAAAAACCACTTTTAAAAAATATTATAATTATTGGTGCGTTGACATTAAATCCTTACTCGTTTACCTGTCGGAATATGAAAACACACCTTGAGTATACAGATGAAAAATCATCAAAATTTTGGAACATTGAAGTAGACGGAAACACCTGTTCCATTTTATATGGAAAAATTGGAACAGATTGTCAAACCATTACAAAAAACTTTGTTTCCGTAGAAGCAGCAACTAAGTATGCAGAAAAACTTATCAGTTCAAAATTAAAAAAAGGGTATCTGGTTACCTTGCAGGAAGGCAATGAGAAAGAAATTTCTAAAAAATGGTTTGACCGTTTAAACCGAAAAATATTCACAATTTACAAGACGGCTATTCTTAAATATCCGCAAAAAAAATTCAAATACATCCAGTTGAATTGGACAGGTCAAGGATTTGCCCTGGGCATAAGCACCGATGTAAATGATGAAAATCATCAACATGTTAACGATGGCGACTGGCATAACCAAGAATTAAGTTCATTAGAATCTGTTTACCGCGAACTAGAGAACATTCCTTATGAAGAATACGACGAAGATGATGATGAGTACTACGAAATGGAGTTTGAACGTGAAGAATGGCCTAATAATAGTTCTGACTGCTATGAACTGGAATACTTCCTAATTAACGTAGGTTTAGGTATTGCCTATCTAAAACTTATAAAGGATAAAGAAACTAAAAAACGTCTAGAACACATTGAAGTTGTAAAAATAGTTTCGGTAGACAGAAAAATAGCTCCTTTTACGTATTACTCCCCATCAACTAAAACTAAACAAGAAATAATTCAAACGTTGTTATCAAATGATAAGGAACAACAGTTAATACTAGAACTTTGGAGTAATAAAACAGAAAAATCTGGCGTGGAGTTTTTGAATAATTTTTGATATAAATATGATTAACCCCTTAACGTCAATTAAATTTACTTGATTACTTTCTTCATATCTAATTCCTAAATTAAATGCAGGAATTAGCAAGAAACGGATTGCTTTAGTTGTTAAAAACAGCTTTTTTGTTATTCAATTATTAACTTAAAAGTAATGGCGACTTTCATTCTTATACACGGTTCTTTCCATGCCGCGTGGAACTGGCACAAAGTGGTTCCGTTAATCCAAAAAGCAGGTCATCAGGCAATAGCAATAGATATGCCAGGTCATGGTTTAGATAAAACCCCTATTCATAAAGTTACTTTTCGCGATTGCATAAACAAAGTCACAGCATGTATTGATACTATTGATGAAAAAGTAATTCTTTTAGCTCACAGTCGAAACGGAATGATTATATCTCAGGTTGCGGAAGAAAGACCTAACAAAATTTTCAAACTAGTTTATTTAGCAGCCTACCTAATACCAAATGGCAAATCAATGATGGACTTTGCAATACAAGATAAGCATTCATTAGTCTATCAAAATGTTATTCCAAAAGTATCGGAACGCAGAATTGAAAAAATGTCAGCATTGTTCAAAAAGAAACTACTAAGAAAACTGTTAACATTAATAATCCCAAAATCCAAAAAAACACATAAATTAAAGAAAAACGTATTTCGCAAAGCACTTTATCATGATTGCCCAGATGAAATAACTGAACTAGCAAACGTTTTACTTTCTCCTGAACCTAACATGCCAGGCTTTCCCACTTTAAAACTATCTAAACGAAAATACGGTAGTATATCTAAAATTTATATTGAATGCCTACAAGACAAAGCAGTTACATTGAAGCTTCAAAGAATAATGCACAAAGAAAGTCCCTGCGAAATGGTATATCAACTAAATAGTAGTCACTCTACGTTCTTCTCAATGCCAAAAGAGTTAACAGCCATTTTACTTAAAACAACACCGTGAAAAACATAAAAAATTTATATAAATCCCTTTCTTGATGATTATATATAACTAAGTTTAAACAATGTTAACTGGTTAGTCATTAATGGAGTTGGCATAATATCTATAAAAAAAGCTATATGACATGACCAACAAAGATAAAAGTTTTCAACAGTGGAAAAAACACTATAAAAAGATTCAAAAAGCAGAAAAAAAGAAAAATACGTTTATAACAATACTTTCTATTTTTCTACTTTTTCTATGTTCTCTTCTTATCTATTACTGGTGGATAGATGAGTTAAAGTTTCTGGGAAGAAAAACAACGTCGATAAAGGCAATTGTCATAAATGAAAGAAAAATCCATTGGGGAAAAGGATATTATTATCAAGTTGGGAATTGTAACTATATTTTTGAAGAAAAAAAATATTCTACTGATTTCAGAATTAACAATTACTTTTTTTGGGTAAATGTTGGAGATACCATAGCCCTAAAAATTGTGGTTAACAAACCCAGTATATCAAAAGTAATTAACTAAAATAAAAAAATGCAACACCGAATTGAAACCTTACCAGAAACAAAACTCATAGGAATGCGCATGCATATGAGTTTGGTAGATAATAAAACAAGCATACTTTGGAAAAACTTTATGACTAATCGTAAAGCAGTTAAAAATACTATTGGTGCCAATTTGTATTCAATTCAAGTATATGATAACCCTACCTATTTTTTAGATTTTAATCCAAATAACTCCTTCGTGAAATGGGCTGCTACAGAAGTTGACAACTTTAATCATATTCCAGATGGCATGGAACAATTTATATTAAAAGAAGGATTATATGCCGTTTTTAATCATATCGGACCTGCAAGCGACTTTCCAAAAACAGCGCAATACATTTATAGTGTTTGGTTACCTAACTCCGAATACAATTTAGACAATAGACCACATTTTGAGTTATTGGGAGAAAAATATAAAAACAATGCTCCTGATTCTGAAGAAGAAGTTTGGATTCCTATAAAACCAAGAAGTTAGAAATAAATACTTGAACCATCACGAAGTATAACTTTCATATTGACTAGCTCTTGTTAGGTTATTATCTTAAGCCAATTTAGCTTTGTTTCTTTTTGTAGTAAATGATAACGCTTTTTTAACTCTAGAATTTTTGAATTTGTATAAACGAGCTACTTTAGTTTCTTCAGCAGTTTTAATCACAACTGTTTTTTCAACAGTAACAACTTTTACTTCTTTAGCATCTTGAGCTTGTGCTGCTACTCCGATAAAAAGGATAAATATTATTGTGATTATTGCTTTCATGTCTTGCGTTTTAGTTACATTATTATAACCGTCGCAAGCGTACTTTAGAGCCTCCTAAATCGTTCAAAACACCCTATTTTTCGGTAGAAAGTAAAACTTAAGATAAAGTGCAAAAAATGTTCGATGAACGTATTCACCCTCCAAAACACATTACCGATTTAAAATGTTTTTAATCGGGATAAATCGCATTCTAAAGCATGGTTAAAAGCCATTTTTGGATAAAAATGACTTTTATTTAATCATATTTTAAGAAGTAAATTAGGGTCTGGGCAATTTGAAAAATAAAATTCTAAGGTATTAGCAGAACAAACTCCAGGGTAATCACCATAATATTCTTGAATATCTTTAATTATCTGAAAATGCAAATGTGGTGCATAATTTACATTAACAGCAGGAGCACCTAATGTTGCTAATTGCATTCCACTTTTAAATTTTTTACCCACATAAAGTTCGGAAATAGACTCTAGTGATAAATGACCATATAAAGTGTAAAATGTAATGTGCGCTAGCTGATGTTTTAATATAATGGTAGGGCCATAATCACCTTTGGTAGTATTATTTTTAAAACTATGCACCTCACCGTCAATAGGTGTAATTACCTTTGTTCCTGAAGAGGCCCAAAAATCTATTCCAATATGAATATTTCTTGGAGTTTTACCTGAGCCAATAAAGTTACCTTCTTTAGCATATAAACTTCTTTTTTCTAAATACCCCCCATAAGCTACCTCAGCATTATTTTGTTTTAAAACTTCATTAATATATTCTTGACACGAATCAGGATTACCCATGTTATATTCTGACAGCTCATTATTAGCCCCAGATAAATCTAACGGGGTATATTTGGAAAAGGGAATGGTATCATCTAATAAAGCAATACTTCCTTGGCTATAGTTCTCAAGATGTTTCTCCAGCATAGTGTATTTATAATCTAACTCCAAACTTAATTATACCTTTACTAAAAAACAATTAACATCTCTTTAACCCTGTAATCTGTAAGTATTAGTAACTTATTGTTACCAAAAAAAGTAAATTGCTTAAATAAAGAAATATGAGATTTTTAAAAGTCATAGTTATTGCACTGGTTCCCTTAATGTCATTAGCATGCGTATCTAATAAAAAAAAGAACATTGAAGTAACCGAAATTGAAGAAACTAGTCATGAAGAAGTAAAGCTTTCTGCCCAAGAACTTAAAAAATATGAAACAGCTTATTTTGCTAGTGGATGTTTTTGGTGTGTAGAAGCTATTTTTGAAAGTGTAAAAGGCGTTAAAGAAGTGATTTCTGGTTATGCTGGAGGAAAGGAAAAAAATCCTACCTATGAGCAAGTTGGTTATGGAAAAACAACTCATGCAGAAACGGTAGAAGTATACTATGATCCTAAAGTAATTTCGTTCACTGCCCTTGTTCAAGTATTTTTTGGTTCGCACGACCCCACTACTCTAAATCGTCAAGGTCCAGATAAAGGCACACAATACCGCTCTATTGCTTTTTATAAAAACGAGGAGCAAGAGAAAATTATTAATACCTACATACAAGCTTTAATGAACAATAAAGTATATGATAATTTGCCCATTACCACGGAAGTAACAAAATTTACGACCTTTTATAAGGCCGAAGACTATCACCAAGATTACGAAAAAAACAATCCCTACAATTCATATATCCAAAACGTATCCATTCCGAGGCTTAATAGGTTTAAAGAAAATTTCAAAGAATATTTAAAAGAAAGTGTTCATTAGGTATTTATACCATAAGCCATAGAATTATAATTTCTAAAAAACAGCATTCTAATTAATTATTAAACGCTTCTCAACGTAAAATAATTTCTACGCTATAAAAGGTCCTACTTTCTATATAAATACTATCGTACACCTAATTTATGCATGGTGGTAATTATTATTAATACGATAATAACTGTGTAATTTTAAACACATCTTATGCTGATGCTGCTTTTGGTACGAAAAATTTAAACTTTTGCACTAAGTATTAAAAAATCATCAATATTTTTTTTAACGCTTTACAATTTGTAATTTAATCCAAAATATCTTCGTGTTCGCACACGAAAACAAAAAATTCTATAAAAAATCTCATGAAAACACAAGTAATTACTACCCTAAAATCCTTTTGTGTACTACTATTAATACTACCTGTAGTCCAATGTTCTCCTGCTAAGCAGGATGATGTCCCGTGGATAAATTTATTCGACGGAGAATCTTTAAACGGCTGGACGCAAAAAGGAGGTGTTGCAAAATATACAATAAAAGATGGGGCTATTGTTGGCGCAACAGTGAAAAACACCCCAAACTCCTTTCTAACTTCAGATAGCATGTACGGTGATTTTATCCTTGAATTAGAATATAAAGTAGATTCTAGTATGAATTCTGGAATACAAATAAGAAGCAATAGTTTTCCTTATTATCAAAATGGAAGAGTACATGGTTATCAAATAGAAATTGACCCCTCTAAACGTGCCTGGAGTGCAGGTGTTTATGATGAAGGAAGAAGAGGTTGGCTAAACCCTTTGGATGAAAATCCTGAAGCGCAGAAGGTCTTCAAGCAAAACGATTGGAATCATTATCGCATAGAGGCTATTGGAGACACCCTAAAAACATGGATTAATAATGTGCCGGCAGCATATGTAATTGATGATAAAACCGCAAGTGGTTTCATTGGATTACAGGTACATTCCATAGGTGAGAATCACAAGGAAGGGACTGAAATTGCTTGGAAAAACATTAAAATAATTACTGACAGTATATCTAAATACAGCAAAAAAACACATTTGCAACCTGTAATTACCAAAAATAACCTTACCCTAAGTGAACAAAAAGGAGGATGGGAAATGTTATGGGATGGAAAAACCACAAATGGATGGCGCGGTGCTAAACTGGATAAATTTCCCGAAAAGGGTTGGAAAATTGAAAATGGTGAACTTACGGTTTTAGCTTCCGATGGAGCGGAATCTGCAGCTGGTGGGGACATTGTAACAACTGATTTATTTTCAAATTTTAAGCTTAGCGTAGATTTTAAACTTACTCCTGGAGCAAATAGTGGAATAAAATATTATGTAGATACTGAAATTAATAAGGGGGATGGCTCATCAATAGGTTTGGAATACCAAATACTTGATGATAAATTGCATCCAGATGCAAAAAAGGGAAATCATGAAGGCAGCAGAACCGTATGTTCATTATATGATTTAATAAAAGCAGATACAAACAAACCTTTAAATCCAATTGGCGAATGGAACACAGCACTTATATCTTCCGTTGACAATCACGTTGAGCATTGGATTAACGGTGTTAAGGTTTTGGAATACGAACGAAAAAGTGATTCATATTTAAAACTAATATCAGAAAGCAAATACAAAAAATGGCCAAATTTTGGAGAATTAGATAAAGGTCAGCTACTACTTCAAGATCATGGAGACGAGGTATCATTTAGAAATATTAAAGTAAACAGAAATCCAAAACAATAAGCAATGACTACCAGAAGAAATTTTATAAAAAAAACTACGGCAAGCTCCGCAGCTTTAACTCTAGGAGGACTTGTTTTACCTTCAATGAGTTATGGTAATATTCTTGGTGCAAATGACCATATCAATTGTGCTGTAATTGGAGTAAGAAGCAGAGCTAAATCTCACATACGCGCTATACATAAAGATACAAACGCAAAAATACTTTACAATTGCGATGTTGATGATACCATTATTGAAGAACATAATATTTGGTGTCAAGAAAACATAGGTTATATTCCTAAGGTAGAGAAAGATTTTCGCAAAATACTTGAAGATAAAGATGTAGATGCCGTTTTTATAGCCACTCCTGAGCATTGGCATGCCCCTATGGCTATTATGGCTATGCAAGCTGGTAAGCATGTTTATGTAGAAAAGCCTTGCAGTCATAATCCGCATGAAAATGAACTTTTAGTTGCTGCCCAAAAAAAATATGGTAAAAAAGTTCAAATGGGGAACCAACAACGTTCTGCCAAAACATCAATCTTAGCCGTAAAAGAAATAAATGAGGGTATAATTGGTGATGTTTATAAAGGTGAAGCCTACTATTCTAACAACCGCGGTTCCATTGGTATTGGCAATAAAATAGATGTCCCTAAAACCTTAGATTGGGATTTATGGCAAGGTCCAGCACCAAGAAAAGCATATAAAGACAATATACACCCCTACAATTGGCATTGGTTTAGAAATTGGGGAACTGGTGAAATCCATAATAATGGAACACACGAAATAGATATTTGTAGATGGGCCTTAGGTGTTAATTTACCCGAAAGTGTAACATCTTTTGGAGGAAAATATACCTATGATGATGATTGGGAATTTGTGGATAACCAACAAATAACCTATAAATTTAAAAACGATAAATTTATTACATGGACAGGGCATAGCCGTGGGATAATGAAACCCAAAAGACCTGGAAGAGGGGCAACCATATATGGTAGCAAAGGTTCTATTACGCTAAGTAGAAATGATTATAAACTGTATGCCTTAGATGGAACCCTTATAAAAGCAGAGAAAGAAGAAAATGAAAGCGCTACAACAAATACCAGAGGAGATGGACAACTGGACGTTTCTCATGTAGGTAATTTTTTTGAAGCTATACGAAAAGATAAAAGTCTACATTCTGATATCAGCGACGCCAGTATATCAACAATGCTATGTCACCTTGGAAATATGGCGCAAGATGCTGGAGAAACCATAAAAGTTGATTCTAGTACTGGAAGAGTAACCAATAACGATAAGGTTATGAAAAACTGGAAAAGGGAATATCAACAGGGCTGGGAACCCAAATTGTAAACAAATATCATAATAGTAAAACAGCGAAAATATATTTTCACTGTTTTACTATTTTAATTTACATTCTTTATTGATGAATTCGAGTAAAAACTATTTAGCTAGTAATGCAACTTTACTATAATCGGCCTTAATCACTAAATAGCTAGCACCATTTTCGTGTTTGTTATAGCCTGAGTAAACAGTATAACATTCGTCTTGAATTTCTTCCGTTATATCATAACAAACAGGATAATCCATTGAACTTGAACTTCCTTTGTATGTAAAATTGAAAGCAGAAGTAGGCATTTCACATAAAAGTTCTGCGTTTCTCAAGTTTAGGGTAAGTTTCTCAAAATCATCAGAAACCGATTTTATTTCTAAAACACCAAACTGGTTATCTATATGTGCACTCTTTAATAATTTATTAATTGTAATATTGGAAGAGGTACCTACCAGATTAATATTAAGTACTTCTTGCAACGTAACATCATCGGAATATTTTGCCCTTAACTTTCCATAATTCCATTTTTCAATATTAACAGGTGTGTACGACGCTGAAATTATAGTATTGTCTCCATCAATTGTAGCTGCTGATAAGCTGGAATGTGTTAATGTCGCATTCATATTTTTAGTATTCTCTGCCAATTTTACCTCACCATGTCTTACATTCATTTTAATTTTAGCAGATTTAGGTAATTTAATTTTCAGTGTTTTCTTTACTTTAAACTTTCTATGTTTTCCTCCTGAAGACATGTAAAAATTGTTATCACCATTTCTACTTCTTTTAATACTAATTACTCTTTCCACTTTTTCGGCACGAGCTTTCTCTTTCTCCTGAATAGCTTTTTCTCGTTCCTCAACACGTTTTTCATATCCTTTAGCTCTTTTTTGAGCACGATTTTCAAACTCTTCTATTCTATGCTTTCGCTCCTTTTCACGCTTTGCTCTTTTCTTTTCCGCTTCTTCTCTTCGTTCTTCTAATTGCTTTGACCATTTTTCCATTTTTTCATGATATTCATCGTCAAAACTCTCATCAAACTTCTTTTGCCATTCTTTTAAATATTTCTCACCATCTTTTTTATAAGCCTTATAATCAAACTCATATGCCTTATGATGAGGGTATGCTGGCGGTTCAGGAACTTCAAGTAACAAAGGTTCTACAACAATCTCAGGAACTTCTATTTCTAAATTGGCAATCTCAGGAAGAACCATTATATCAGGCATTTCCATATGTACATCATCTACATCAAAAGTTGCCAAATTAAAAAGCGATATATTTTGCAATTCGGATGATATTGTAATTTTTTTACTATTACCGTAAATCTCTATAGGTTCCCGACCAAAATATTCGTTTGCTTCATCTGGAGTAGCACCTTCCAAAGTAATGGTTGCCGTAATTAAAACTTCGTTTTTATTCCAAGTTTCAAATTCAATATCAGCATGACTAGTATTGACTTCCAAAACAGCATCATCTACTACATTAAAACTCTCGGTTAACGTTTTAGTCTCTTCCTGTCCGTAGACTCCAAAACTGAGTATATATAAAACAACGATTACTTGTTTATATGCTATTGGTAATATTTTGTTCATTTTTCGATGAATTTAATTCGTTTAATTTCTTTTTAAGTTGCTTTAACAATTGCAAACGATACTGCAAATTTTCAATAAGTGCTGTTATGGTTTGATCGTTAGGACCTATTTGATTTAACTCTGAATTTAACCTTTCATACTCCATATTTAAATCTGCCAATTGATTCATAAAACTATCAACTAACTCTTTATTATCTTTAGATACTTCAAGCTTAGAAAGTGTCATATTTATATTGGCAATGTAATAATGCTCAACTTTTTTTAAGTCTGGAGAAAGGTCTCCAAGCGAAATTTCTTCTTTTACATCCGCCCTATTCAAATCAATAACCGTTGTAACCTGAGGTGTATTTGTAAAAGAATCATCGTAGTTATAGAGAACCAATCCCGCTACGACGGTAATACACGCTGCTATTTTTAACCACAAATAGTTACTCTTTTTTTCGCAAGGGAGTTCTGCCTCTAGCTTACTCACAAAACGATTTTCGTGCCCTTTTTTCATACGGTACATTTTAACCTTTCGCTCCTGTTTAAAACGCTCTCTAAGATCCTGTGCCATAACAATCAACTTTTAATGTTTCCTTTAAATATGCTTTGCCTCGTAAAAGACGTGTACGACATGCTGTTTCTGAAATTTCCAAAACCTGAGCTATTTCACTGTGATCATAGCCCTCTACCAAAAACATCATTACTACATATTTATACTTTTCCGGAAGCTTTTCTATACATTTTTTTATCACTTCCATTGAAATTCCTTCATCAACACTCCAATCATCATCATCAACCAGCTGCAAGTAACTTTCATCCAAGCTAACCATGTTTTGGTGTTTCACCTTTAAATGATCTATACTCTTATTAATTACTATGCGTTTTAACCAAGCTCCAAACGTTACTTCGCCCTGATATTGATGAATTTTTTGAAAAGCTTTTACAAAGGATTCTTGTAAAATATCTTCCGCATCATCCTCATTTTTAACAAAGCGCATTGCTACACAAAACATGCCATCACAGTATTGCTTATAGAGCTTTAGTTGAGCTCTACGACTGTTTTTTTTACACTGATCTACTAAGCTTAGTTGAAACATTTTTAAGTTTCGTTGTTGGTTTTGGTTGCAATGCTATTTTAAGGACGATATAAATATTTAGATGTTGCAGAAAACGCTTATTTTTATATCGATTTTAAAAAAAATACCTTGAAACAAGTTACAATTAATAATAAATACATCACCTTAATTGTTTTAGATTACGGCGCAATAATCCAAAAATTACTAGTAAAAGATAAACAAGGTAATCCCACCAATGTAGTTGTTGGATATAACTTTCCGAATAAATACTTAACTGATCCTTATTATTTAGGAGCTTGTATTGGAAGATATGCAGGAAGAATTTCCAATTCTGGGTTTAAAATAGATCGAGAACAATTTCATTTAATCTCAGAAAATGGTGTTCATTTACATGGTGGTAAAGATTGTCTGAGCAGAAAATATTGGAAAATTGAAGAAGTTCATAAAGGAGAAGAGCCCTTTGTGAAGTTATCTTGTATTAGTAAGCACCTTGAGGAAGGGTATCCAGGAAATATTAAAGTTACAGTTACCTATAAATTAGTTAAAAACAACTTATATATTACTCATGAAGCAACTACGGACCGAGCTACTGTACTTAACTTAACCAATCACTCCTACTTTAAGTTTGATGACGAGCTTGTTGTTGATGATTATGAATTACAAATGAATTGCCCTGAGAAACTAGAAACTTATGACAATTTGTTGCCAACTGGTGCACTTTCCTCTGTTCAGGGAACCGAATATGATTTTTTAAAGCAGCGTCGAATAGGGTCAACTCGCTTAGACACTCCATTTTCTATTGATTTAAGTAAAGAAAAAGCAGCAAGTGTTCACTCAAAAAAAACAGGAATTTCTATGGAAGTATTTACAAACCAACCTGCATTAGTAGTATATACACCACTGGGGTTTCCTGCAATATGTTTTGAAACTCAAAATTATCCTGATGCTCCTAATCATGAGCATTTTCCTTTGAGCACGCTAAGGCCTGGTGAAACCTACAAAAACATCTCCCTTTTTAAATTTGATTTAGTATCTTAGGAAGTGTAATTTTTAAAATTCATAAAAAATGAAGTTTTTAAAATGGTTTGGCATTTCTGCATTGGTCTTAATTCTTTTGATGGTATTTATTGGAATGCCTTATATGAAGGAACAAACAAAAAAACATAGTCCTGAAAAAACTTCAACTTATACTAAAAATGGTTTTGAGTTAACTGTGAACTATTCTAGTCCTTCTAAAAAGGACCGAGTAATATTTGGTGAACTAGTGCCTTATAATAATATTTGGAGAACAGGTGCTAATGAACCTACAACTTTTACCACTGGAACAACACTTACCGTTTCTGACAAAAGTCTTCCTGCCGGTACGTATTCACTATGGACAAAGCCTAATAAAGACAGTTGGGTTGTATATTTTAACAAGAATATTCCAGAGTGGGGTGTCACCATTATGAGTGGAGGAAAAGAAACTACCAGAATCCCTGAAGAAGATGTTCTTACTGTGGAAGTGCCTACGCACCCGTTAAATTCTGCCCAGGAAAATTTGAAAATTGATTTTGATGATGCTAATCAATTATCACTGACTATTTCATGGGATAAAACAACGGTTAAGGTACCCGTGAAAAAGTAACTTTAGTGTTTCAATATTTTTATGAATTCAACCACATCTTCCTTATTATCCATAGTTATTCCTGTATATAATGAAGAAGGTAATATTAAATTGCTTGTTGAAAAAATTCATGATAGCCTAAAAAGTTATCACTACGAAATTATTTTCATTGATGATTTCTCTATAGATAAAACAAGAAAAAACATTGAAGAATTAAATGATAAAAAAGTTCATTTAATCTGTCTCAAAAAAAACTATGGGCAAAGTTTAGCCTTATCAGCGGGTATTGACTATGCTAAGGGAGAATATATTGTTACTATGGATGGTGATCTACAAAACGATCCAATGGACATTCCCAACATGCTAAATTGTATTGTAAATAACGACTTTGATGTTGTAACGGGCATTAGAGTTAGTAGAAAAGATTCTTCTCTAAAAAAAATACCTTCTAAAGTTGCAAATGCCCTTATAAAGCATGTTACCAAAATAGACATAAAAGATAACGGATGCGCACTAAAAGTATTTACAAAAAATACTGCTAAAGATTTAAAACTATATGGTGAAATGCACCGTTTTGTTTTACTTTTAGCGCATTTTGAGGGAGCGCAAATAAAGCAAATTCCTGTTAAGCATCATGCCCGCAACTCTGGAAATTCAAAGTATGGACTAAGCCGCACCTTTAAAGTAATCTCAGATGTACTATTACTTTTATTTATCCAAAAATTCTTTCGAAGACCAATCCACCTTTTTGGAATTACAGGTGTTATTATGAGTCTAACTGGTGTATTTTCTATTTTTATTAGATTATTGTTAAACTGGAACGGGGTCACCAACAATTTTGGCTTTATCTACGAGGTCATATTAATTTTTATAGGAATCCAATTCTTTACTATTGGCATAGTATTAGAACTTTTGATGCGTACTTATTATGAATCACAAACTAAAAAACCTTACAAGATTAAAAACATTAAAGTAACTCAATAGTGAAGTATAATTTATTTACTACTATAACTTTAACCTTTGGCTCGCCAAACCAAACAACATAAAATATAACCAACTTAAAAATAGCCCTATAAACACTCCAGAAATAACATCTAATGGAAAGTGCACTCCAATATAAATCCTACTGTATGCCACAAAAGCAGCCCAGACAAAAAGAAGAATACCTACATATCTAAAACTTCTTCGTAATACCAAAGTAAAGAAACAAGCTATAGCAAAAGAGTTTGCAGAATGTGCTGAAAAGTAACCATATTTGCCTCCACAATGTGACTTTACTAAGCGCATTAAAGTATTAACATCTATGTCATGACAAGGGCGCAGCCTTTGTACCCCGTACTTAAAAAAATTAGCTAATTGGTCCGTTGTTATAATTAGAAGTACTATAAAAACCAGCAACAATCCCGTTTTTTTTAACCCCAATAGTCTAAATGCAAAAAACAACAAAATAGCATACAAAGGAATGGAACTAAATTTATTGGTAATAAACATCCAAAAAGCATCCCAACTACTATTTCCAAGATTGTTTAAATATAAAAAAAGAGTTTTATCAAGTTCCAACAGCTGCTCCAACATAACACTTACTCTTCGTACCTAGCTACTTCTCTATCGTAAAAAGCGGTTGCCTCCTCAATTAGCGTTTCTGCCTCGGTCTCAAGTTCTTTTTCATCTTCTTTCGAAAAATCCTCAAGCCACTCCACCTCATCATTTTCAAGGTTTATGATAAATCTTGGGTAATGCGTATGCACTATAAAAATTGCCGTAGGATAATCCGTATTATCCCCAAGTAAAAATTTAGGAAATTCCATAATCTATGAACTCAAAATAAGTTTTTTGGTTAAATAATTAAATCTAATGTACAACATAATTGCAGAAGCCGTTAATCCTGTTAATAAACCTATCCAAATACCCATACTACCCAAACTAGTATGTAACCCTAAATAAAAACTTACAGGAAAACCTATTAGCCAATACGCAATAAAAGTAATAAACGTAGGAATTTTAACATCCTGAAGTCCGCGCAAAGCCCCTAAAACAACAACTTGTATACCATCTGAAATTTGAAAAAACGCTGCTACAAATAAAAGCTTTGCCGCTAAAACAATCACCTCGGAATTATCCGAAAGATTCAAAGCATCATCTAAATCCAAATATAATGTTGGAAACCAATTTCTTCCCCACAAAAACAAAATGGCAAAAAATATTTCTAGAAAAAAAGTCAATAAAAAAATAGATTGCCCAATTCTACGCAGCTCCTTAAAGTTTTTAAGCCCTTTTTGGTTACCTACCCTTATCATAGCAGCAACCCCGAGTCCCATACCAAACATAAAGGTCATACTACTTAAATTTAATGCAATTTGATTTGCTGCCTGGGCATTTTTACCTAGCACTCCACTTAACCAAATAGCGGCAGTAAAAATAGCAACCTCAAAAAACATTTGTAAAGCGGATGGAAAACCTAAAGAAATTAATTTTTTAATTACTGCTTGCTCAATTTTTCTAAAATTAAAATTGGATACATAACCTTTTAATTTTTGATTTCGGTTTAATAAAAACCATATAAAAATAATCATAACAATTCTAGAAACTAGTGTTCCAATTGCAGCTCCTACAATTCCCATTTTAGGAAAACCAAAAGTTCCAAAAATGAGTAAGTAGTTAAGAATTATATTAATTATGTTTCCTAAAACAGTAGCATACATGGCATATTTAGTTTGAGACATTCCGTCTGAAAACTGTTTAAAAGCCTGAAAAATAACTAGGGGGACTAATGAAAAAGCTACTAAATTTAAATACGGCATTGCAAGCTCCACTACCTCTTTAGGCTGTTTCATATAATACATAATGGGTTTTGCTAAGTAAACTGCACAAAACAAAGCCAAACCTAATATGGTGCACAAAAATAATCCGTGCTTTAGAGCACTTTTAGCATTGCTTTTGTTTCCAGCTCCGTCGGCCTCCGCAACTAGTGGGGTTATTGCTGTGGAAAATCCTATTCCTAATGACATTGCTATAAAAACAAAACTATTTCCCAAAGAAACCGCAGCTAATTCCGCGGTACCTAATTGCCCTACCATAATGTTGTCTGCCAATTGTACAAAAGTATGCCCTAGCATTCCCATAATGACAGGAACTGATAATTTTATATTATACGAAAACTCTTTGGTGTATTGTTGAAGCAAAGCTTTTAAATTTAAAAGGGCAAAGATAAGTTATAGCCCTAACACAAAGTGATGATTTTATGATATTTAATGGTTTTTATATCTTTTTAGCTTCCTCCCAATATATATCCATTTCAGCTAAGGTCATATCCTTTAAAGGCTTGTTTTTTTCTTTAGATTTCGCCTCCAGATACTGAAACCTTTTTATGAACTTTTTATTAGTACGTTCTAAAGCATTTTCAGGGTTTATTTTTAAAAATCTGGCATAGTTAATCATTGAAAATAACACATCTCCAAACTCCGCTTCTACCCTATCATTATTTCCAAGATGTACTTCTTCTTCAAGCTCTGCTAATTCTTCTTTGACCTTTTCAAATACCTGTTGTGGTTTTTCCCAATCAAAGCCTACCCCTGCAACCTTATCCTGTATTCTATTAGCTTTTACCACTGCGGGCAAACTTTTTGGCACTCCCTCTAAAACACTTTTTTTTCCTTCTTTTAGTTTAAGTTCTTCCCAATTGCGTTTTACATCTTCCTCATTATCAACCTTAACATCTCCATAAATATGTGGGTGCCTATTTATTAATTTATCGCATATAGCATTCGCAACATCCCCTATATCAAAAGCGTTAGTTTCTGAACCAATTTTTGCATAAAAAACAATATGAAGTAACACATCTCCGAGCTCCTTTTTTACCTCATCTAAATCATTATCAAGTATGGCGTCTCCTAATTCATAGGTTTCTTCAATAGTTAAATGACGTAAAGTTTCCATAGTTTGTTTTTTATCCCATGGACACTGGTCTCTAAGCTCATCCATAATGGTTAACAACCTATCAAATGCCTTTAATTGTGTTTCTCGAGTATTCATTTTTCCCTATAAATTTGTGCTAAGATACAAAGTTGCTCACTTTTGTTTTTTCAAAAAAAACGGCTACTTTTAGCCTCATCTCTATCAAATCATGTATATAATTCAACAAATTGAAAAAAATTAACAGTCTCTTCTATAAGTGTATTTTATACACCCTTATTTGCATAATCGCAATACACTGTAAGCCTAAACAAAATCAAGAACCAGAATTTACCCTCAGAGCCAGTCATCTCGTAAATGACCAACATACTTGGTTTAAAGCATTTGAGTATTTCGGTGAAATTCTTAAAGAAAGATCCAATGGTAGAATTGTTTTACAAAATTACCATTCAGAACAAATAGCTAAGGAAATTGAATCTATACGAATGGTACAAACTGAAGTTATTGATATGACGGTTACAGGATCATTACTTAACAATTGGATAGAAATAATGGCATTTTGCGAATTACCTTTTCTACTAAGAGATTCTGTTGATATGAAAAACTTAATCAATGGACCTATTGGTAAACGCATGGAAAGGGAAATGATTGAAAAAACTGGCTTACGCCCCGTTGGATATTTTCAAAGTGGTTTAAGACATTTAACATCTAACAAACCTATAAAACACCCGGATGACCTTAAAGGTTTAATTGTTAGAGTGCCGAATGTTCCTTCGTTTGTAACAGCTTGGGGAGCCCTAGGAGCCAAACCTACACCCATGGCCTTTTCTGAAGTTTTTACCTCACTACAACAAGGTACTGTTGAAGCACAAGAAAACGGTTTTGCTCTTATTAAATCTACCGGTTTCTATGAAGTTCAAAAATATCTCAATTTAACTTCTCATGTAGTTAGTTGGACATATCCAGTTATTGGAGAAAAACAATTTCAAAAATTTCCCGATGATTTGAAAAAAATATTTTTGGAGTGTGCTAAAGATCTGCAAGTTTATGAACACAAACTTTACGTTGAAAGTCAAAAATTAGTTCAAAATGAACTTAAAGAGAAAGGGATGATTTTTGTTGAAGTAGATAAAGACGCATTTAGTGAAAAATGTAAGGACGCGATTTATAACAGCTTGTCCCCTGAAATGCAAAAAGTATATCATCAAATATTAGCGGATAGATAATATTACAATATGAAAAAAAGCATAAATCGATTTTTTAAATATGGAACCCTGTTAGGAACATTAGGTTTTATTCTTACCACAATAATTCAGATATATGGCAGATTTCTAATAGAAAAACCTCCATCATGGACAGAAGAAGCTTCTCGTTTCTTTTTTATTTACGCCATGAGTTTTGCTGCAGGGCTTGCTATGAAAGATAAAAGCTATGTTTTTTTTGATGGTATTTTTAACAAATTGAGTAACTCTTTAAAAAGAAAATTAGTTTTAATTATTACCATTGTTACTATAATTCTGTTTCTGGTTATGACGGTATATGGAGTTCATTTCACAATTCTTGGAATACCCGAAAAATCTCCTAGTATGGGAATCTCAATGTCTATAGGTTTTGTAAGCATGGTTGTGATGGGAATTTCCATCAGCTACTATTCAATTATAGATTTAATAAAACTTACTAAAAGAAAATAATGATTTGGACTGTTATAATAATATTTGCTATTTGTTTGGTATTAAGGTTTCCCATTGCTTTCTCACTTGGCATATCCTGTTTAATATATTTATTAATTAATGAAATACCATTGATTTTGATTCCTATGAAAATGTATTCGGGAATTGATGTCTTTGTATTACTTAGTATACCCGGGTTTATCCTTGCAGGTAACTTAATGAATCAAGGAGGTTTAACCGCTAAAATTATTGCTTTTTGCAATCATTTACTAGGTCATGTTAGAGGTGGCTTAGCCCTTGCTAACATAGGTGCGTCCATGCTTTTTGCTGGAATTTCTGGCACCGCTGTTTCCGATACCGCAAGTATTGGAGCAGTAATGATTCCAGCAATGAAAAAAGAAGGTTATGATACCGATTTTTCATGTGCCGTTACCGCTTCCTCTTCTACCGTTGGGCCTATTATACCTCCCAGTGTTCCAATGATTATTGCGGCTACATTAAGTGGTCTATCTGTTGGAAAACTATTCTTAGCAGGTGCATTACCTGGGCTTTTATTAGGAATAGGGCTAATGATAATAACCTATTATATATCTGTTAAAAGAAAATACCCTAAGCACCCTAAGAGTTCTTTTAAACAAATACTGGTTGGGTTTAAAGATACTTTTTGGTCATTATTAATGACTTTTATAATATTATTTGGAATAATAGGTGGTGTTTTCACACCTACCGAGGCCTCCATTGTAGCCGTTATATATGCACTTTTGATTGGATCCTTTGTTTATAAAAAAATAAGCCTTAAAAATCTAGCCGTAATTACTCTAGATTCAATGAAAACCTCAGCATCATTAATGGTACTAATTGGGTTTGCCAATCTTTTTGGATGGATTTTAATTACAGAACAATTACCTCAGATAATATCTACCGAAATTTTAGGTTTCTCAACCAACAAATATGTAGTACTGTTAGTTATTAATTTACTACTTATTTTTATAGGTACTTTTATGGAAACTATTGCTGCATTACTTATACTTTTTCCTATTTTACTTAAGCTAGCAATTGCTGTAGATGTAGACCCTATCCATTTTGCGATTATTGCATTATTAAATTTAATGATCGGACTTACAACGCCTCCCCTAGGAATATGTTTATTTGTTTCTTCTAGTATTGGTAAAGTATCTATTAGTAAAGTAAGTAAAGCTAGTTTACCCTTTTTAGCGGTAAGTATTTTTGTATTGGTATTAGTAACCTTGTTTCCAAACATTTCACTGTTATTACCAAATTTAATTTTAGAATAAGCAACACTTATGATTAAAACAACTTTTATCTTGGTTGGTTTGCTTTTTAGTTTATCAATACAAGTTAAAGCCCAAGATATTGTAGCTAAAGACGCAGATTTAAAATTAATATCTGATGCTTTTAAATTTACGGAGGGACCTGCCGTAGATAAGCAAGGGAATGTTTTTTTTACTGACCAACCTAACAATCAAATACTAAAATGGTCCGTTGATACAGACTCTATTACTACTTATTTAAAACCGTCTGGAAGAGCTAATGGACTTTACTTTGATCATAATGGAAATCTATTAGCATGTGCTGATGAAAAATTTCAATTATGGCAGATTGAAAAAAATAAAAACATTAATATCTTAATTGATGATTTTGAAGGTAAAGAATTAAATGGTCCAAATGATTTATGGGTTGACGCCAAAGGTGGTATATATTTTACGGACCCTTACTACCAGCGACCATATTGGACAAGACAACAAAAGGAAATTGAAAAAGAACATGTTTACTATTTAAGTCCAGATTTAAAAACAATAAAAGTTGTTGCAAGTAATTTGGTGAGACCAAATGGAATTGTTGGCGCCGCTGATGGAAAAACACTATATGTTGCTGACATAGGTGATAAAAAAACATATTCCTATTCCATTGATAAAGATGCCAATTTAAGCAATCGAAAACTTTTTACTGAAATGGGATCTGATGGTATGACAACAGACAATCAAGGAAACCTTTATTTAACTGGTGATGGGGTTACTGTTTTTAACAAAAATGGTGAGCAAATAAAACATATACCTGTACCGCAGAGTTGGACGGCAAATGTAACTTTTGGAGGAGAAGGTCAAAAAACATTGTTTATTACTGCAATGAACTCAGTTTATACTTTAAAAATGAACGTTAACGGTGTTCGCTAAAAAATAAAAAGAGTATCTATTACAAAATTATAGATACCCTTTTTTTTAACACATATTTGATTTTACCCCAGTTTGTCTTGAACCAGATAATAAAATGCTGGTCTACTTTTCATTCTAATTGAAGACATTTTTTCCACAACCGAATTAATAGCTGTCATTGCTTTATCCTTATCAGAAATTCCTAATTTTTTCTCTACAAAATTTCTTCTTACCGTTTCCAGTTCAGATTCATCTTGACCAGAAACCAACGTAGCATCTTTATTATCTACCATTGATTTTAAGCTGTTTACATAACCATCTAACTTGTCATGGTCAATACTAGTAACACCACAATCGTTTAACTGACTTACAGCAGTTGCTTTTAATTTTTCAAGTTTTTCTGATAACTCACTCATAATTTTACTGTTTTCTAAGTTATAAATTAATCGGTTTAAAAATACTCACTCATTTAAGCGTAAGTAAGTTATAAAAACTTAAGTTAAAACGTAACAGTATGAATTAAAAAAAATTAACTTCGAGAAATTATAATATTGTATTTACGACTGTGGAATACCTATTTACAAAACAATATGTCTAAAAAGCTGTATCTCCTTTATTTTTTATTTGCTTGCGTGTTTACAATGAGCGCACAACATAGATTTCAAAACGAAGTAGATGCGCTAGTAAAAAAATATGAACACCATAAAGATTCCGAAAAGGAAACAGTAGTATTTACGGGTAGTTCTAGTATCAGATTATGGAAAAATTTAGATTCACTTTTTCCTAAACATCAGATTATAAATACGGGGTTCGGAGCGTCACTATCTGGTGACTTATTGCATTTTTCTGATGAGTTAATTTTAAAATACCAACCAGATAAGATTTTCATTTATGAAGGTGACAATGATATTGCCTATAATAAAACATCTAATAAGGTTATTAACAACCTAAAAAAAATCGTTGGACTTATACGAGCCCAAAATAGCAAAGCTGTAATTATATTAATTTCGGCAAAACCAAGTAAAAAACGTTGGAAACTCAAAAAAAAATACAAACGGTTTAACCGTAAGCTAAAAAGATACACAAGAAAAGACCCTCTATTAGCTTATCTTGATATTTGGAAACCTATGCTAAAGAACAGACAAATAAACACTACCCTTTTTCAACCTGATGGTTTGCATATGAATACCAAAGGCTATAGCATTTGGTTCAAAAAAGTAAAACCATTTTTAAACTAACTAGTCATGATAAAGTCTATACTTATTAGAATACTTTCTTTACTTTTTATAGGACTAATTTTTCTTGCGTGTCAAAAAGAAAAAAAAGCACCTATTAAAATGCCAGTTACTGACCTGTCTGATGAAAACATGATTCCCAAACCTTTAAAAATAATACCAACTAACAATGGTTTTGCTTTAGATAAATACACCGCGATTTACACATCAAAGGAAGCCACTGGTTTTACTCAAATAAGTAACTTTCTGGCAAACAAGATTAAATTTAAAACCAATTTAGACATACCCGTAAATGAGGAAGGAATAGATTCTATTAAACGCGTAATTTATATAAATCAATCAGATAGTATAGAATTAAATACTCCTGAGTCCTATCAATTATATATCAGTAAAGATTCTGTTATTTTAAATTCAAACACCGCTGAAGGAGCTTTTAGAGGAATTCAGACCCTTAGACAACTCATCCCTTTTAGTAGCAATGACACCCTTGCTAAACATAAAATTTGGGTAATTCCAACGGGTAAAATTATAGACAAGCCCAATTTTGAATATCGAGGTTCAATGCTAGATGTTGCCCGTCATTTTTTTAGCGTTTCTGATGTAAAAAAATACATAGACCTATTAGCCTACTATAAAATAAATGTTTTACATCTGCACTTATCTGATGACCAAGGATGGCGCATTGAAATTAAGTCATGGCCTAAGCTTACTCAAATAGGTGGAAGTACAGAAGTTGGAGGAGAGTCTGGAGGCTTTTACACTCAAAAGGAATATTCCGAAATCGTTGCATATGCGGCAGAACGCTATATCACAATAATACCAGAAATTGATATGCCAGGACATACGAATGCGGCTTCGGTATCATATCCTTTTTTAAATGGCAATGGAAAAAAGTTAAAATTGTACGAAGGTACTCGTGTAGGATTTAGCACATTTAATACAAAAAACGATACAACATATAAGTTCATTGATGATGTTGTAAATGAGGTTTCTGCTTTAACTCCAGGACCGTATTTTCATATAGGAGGAGACGAAAGTCATGTAACTAAAAAAGCAGATTATATTTATTTTGTAAATAAAGTCGAAAAAATTATCCAAAAACACGGTAAAAAAATGATTGGGTGGGATGATATTGCCGTTGCTGATATAGATTCAACAGCTGTTGTTCAATTTTGGAGAAGTGAAAAAAATACCAAAAAAGCAGTAAAAAAAGGAATGAAAGTTATTTTATCTATAGCTCAAAAGGCTTACTTAGATATGAAGTATGATTCTATTTCCAAATATGGATTAAATTGGGCGGGACACATCCCAGTTGATACAGCATACATTTGGACTCCGGAAAACTACATTAAAATTCCTAAAGAAAGTATTTTAGGTATTGAAGCTCCGTTATGGTCCGAAACTATTAGCAATATTAATGAACTAGAATATCTTGCCTTCCCAAGAATAATTGGTTATTCTGAGCTAAGTTGGAGTGCCGAGGAAAATAGAAATTGGGACAATTATAAAAAACGACTTGCAAATCATGCTCCTTTTCTTGACATGATGGACGTAAAGTATTACCCTTCTAATTTAATAGATTGGAAAAAAAGCAAGTTCACATATTTATCAATAAAAAAAGACTAAAAAATTAAAGAGCCTTCAATATTGAAGGCTCTTTAATTTTTTATATAAACATTTTTACTCCTCTTCGGAATTAACAGTTTCCTTTTCTTCAGAAAAATCTACGATACCGTTATCATGTAAAAGATTATACCACTGAATAACCTTTTTAATGTCGCTAGAATATACCCTATCTTCATCGTAGTTGGGAAGTACTTCAAAAAAATATTCTTCCAACTTTATTTTTTCCTCCTTATGCCCAATTGAAGTTTTTCCTCCATTTTCTTTTTCCTGAATCTTTACAAAAACTTCTCTCAATGGAAGTTCTTCGTCCAAAGTATAAATAGCTATTTCAGAAAGTACGCTTACATTACTTCGCAAACCTACACTTACTCTTTTATTATCTATTAACGATTCTGCTACAAAACCTGACCTTGTTTGAGTAAGCAACTTAAACAAACCTGGTTTACCTGCAATGGATAAAATCTTATCTAACCCCATGTATCAATTATTTTAAGACCGCAAATATGCACATTTTCTTTAAATACAAACTAATTTAACGTCCTTTTTTTAAAGCTGGAAAACGCATACGATAGTCTACCTTTATTTTTCCCTTAGAAATGTTTGTAAGTCTCCCTTTTATTAACCTCTTTTTCAATGAAGACAGTTTATCCGTAAACAAAACACCTTCAATATGATCATATTCGTGCTGAATAACCCTTGCCAAAAGTCCGTCAAAAGTTTCAGTATACTCCTTAAAATTTTCATCAAAGTAATGCACTTTTATTGTTCCCTTTCTAGATACGTCTTCGCGAACATCCGGAATACTTAAGCAACCTTCGTTAAAAACCCACTCCTCACCTGTTTCCTCCTCTATTTTAGCGTTAATAAACACTTTTTTAAACCCATCTAATTGCTTTTGTTCTTTTTCTGATAAATCTTCATCATCTGCAAACGGAGTAGTATCTACCAAAAACAAACGAATGGGTTTTCCTATTTGCGGAGCAGCTAACCCAACACCATGCGCATTATACATAGTCTCCCACATATTTAAAATTAGCTCCGGTAATTTGTCATAATCTTTATCGATATCTCCAGCAACTTTTCGTAAAACTGGATCTCCATAGGCTACAATAGGTAATATCATTTACTTTTTATTTAAGTATGCTTGTAAAATAATTGTTGCACTAATTTCATCAACTAATGCCTTGTTTTGTCGCTGTTTTTTCTTCAAACCTCCATCAATCATACTTTGAAAAGCCATTTTTGAAGTAAAACGTTCATCATGTCGTACCACTGGTATCTCAGGAATCTTTTTCTGTAGCTGTTTTAAAAACGGAACGATAAACTCCTCAGACTCTGATGGTGTATTATTCATTTGTTTAGGTTCTCCAACAACAAAAATTTCTACCTTTTCTTTTTGAATATATTCTTGAAGAAAGTTAATTAACTCGTGCGAAGCAACAGTAGTAAGACCCGAGGCAATTAACTGTAACTCATCTGTCACAGCTATTCCCGTCCTCTTTTTTCCATAATCTAAAGCTACAATTCTACCCAAAACAAATTTTTGCCAAAAATAGCCATAAATTGTTATAACTGTAAAATAGAAAGACGAATTCCATACTTCAACTTATATTTGTTCAAAATATAAATTAGGAAATGGAAAACTTACAACAAATTATAGAAAAAGCTTGGGATAACAGAGAATTGTTAAAAGACGAAGCTACCCAAAATGCAATTAGAGAAGTTATTAATTTACTTGATGCTGGAAAATTACGTTGTGCCGAACCAACTGCTAATGGATGGCAAATAAATGAGTGGGTAAAAAAAGGTGTTGTAATGTATTTCCCAATACAAAAAATGGAAACTTTAGAGGCTGGTATTTTTGAATACCATGATAAAATGCCTTTAAAAAGAGGTTACGCAGAAAAGGGAATTCGCGTTGTTCCAAATGCTGTTGCAAGACATGGTTCATACATTTCTCCAGGCACAATATTAATGCCTAGTTATGTAAACATTGGAGCTTATGTTGATGAAGGTTCAATGGTTGATACTTGGGCTACAGTTGGTAGTTGTGCACAAATAGGAAAAAACGTTCACCTTAGTGGAGGTGTTGGTATTGGTGGTGTTTTAGAGCCATTGCAAGCTGCACCCGTAATTATTGAGGATAATGCTTTTATAGGTTCAAGGTGTATTGTTGTTGAAGGCGTTCGTGTAGAAACCGAAGCAGTTTTAGGAGCAAATGTTGTTCTTACTGCCTCAACAAAAATAATTGATGTAACAGGTGACGAACCTGTGGAAAGAAAAGGTTTAGTTCCTGCCAGATCAGTAGTTATCCCTGGAAGTTACACAAAGAAATTTGCGGCTGGAGAATATAATGTACCTTGCGCTTTAATTATTGGTAAGCGTAAAGAAAGTACAAACAAAAAAACATCGTTAAACGATGCCTTAAGAGAGTATGACGTTGCCGTGTAAATAAAGCATTGTAATGAGTAAAATTTCCGGTGTCATTATAACCTTTAATGAAGAGCAGTATATTGAAAAGTGTTTATCTTCATTAATAAATGTTGTTGATGAAATCGTTGTTGTAGATTCATTTTCTACAGATAAGACAAAACAAATTTGTGAGAAGTTTAACGTTGTTTTTATAGAGCAAAAGTTTTTAGGTTATCTAGAACAAAAAAACTTTGCGCTACAACGTGCTTCTCACGAATATGTGCTTTCATTAGATGGTGATGAAGCCCTATCACCTGAACTACAAAAACACATTTTAAGTATAAAAAATAACCTAAAGTTCGATGGTTATGAGTTAAACAGACTCAATAATTATTGTGGTAAATGGGTTAGACACACAAATTGGTACCCAGACTCAAGAATACGACTCATAAAAAAAGATTCTGGTAAATGGATTGGAAAAAACCCTCACGATTTTCTGGAATTAAATCAGGGTACTAGTAAAGGAAAATTAAAGGGAGATCTTTTGCATTGGGCTTACGATACTCGAAGCGAACATTTGCAAAAAGTAGATTACTTTACAACCATTGCGGCGCAAAGTCATATCGCCAAAAACAAAAAAAAAGTTGGGTATTTTAAAATTCTTGTTAACCCTTGGTGGAAATTTATTAAAAGCTTTATTATAAATAAAGGTTTTTTAGATGGATACACAGGCTTCACCATCTCTATATTTGCTGCTTTTGGTACTTTTGTAAAATATATAAAAGTTAAAGAACTTCAAGACAAGCAAAAATGAAAATAGGTTTCGAGGCTAAGCGGGTTTTTCACAATACTACTGGCTTGGGAAACTATGGAAGAGATTTAATTAAATCTTTAAGTACGCTCTATCCAAAAAACGAGTATTACTTATATAACCCAAAGCCGAGTCAAAAAAAAATATTTTCTGTAGCTGCCAATAACGTTACCGAAAAGCTTCCCTCAACACCATTTTATAAAAAATTTAAAAATTACTGGCGTCAAAAAGCAATTGTAAATGATTTAGTTAGCGATAGCATAGTCCTTTTTCATGGTTTATCTGGAGAAATTCCTTCTGGCTTAAAAAAACAAAACATAAAAAGTATTGTTACCATTCATGATTTAATCTTTGTTAGGTATCCGGAATTGTATTCTTTTTTCGATAGAAAAATTCACTTCTTAAAATTCAAAAAAGCAGCCGTAAACGCAGATATTGTGGTTGCTATAAGTGAACAAACAAAAGCAGATATTATTAAGTATTTAAAAATTGAAGCCTCTAAAATAAAGGTTGTATACCAAACCTGTAACGATGCTTTCAAAAACGAATATGACAATACTCAAAAAGAAAAAGTAAAACAAAAATATCAGCTCCCTAAAGAATTTCTTCTAAACGTTGGCACCCTAGAAGAACGTAAAAATGCTTTTTCCATAGTAAAAGCCGTAAAAAAAATTAATACTAAACTAATCTTAGTAGGAAGGGAAACTAAATACAGTGATGGAATAAAGGAATATATAAAAAAAAATGACTTAAATGATAAAGTAATATTTCTGAAAAACGTTCCTATTATTGATTTAGCGGTTATATATCAACTAGCAACTGTTTTTATTTACCCTTCTATTTTCGAAGGGTTTGGCATTCCTATTATAGAAGCATTATACAGTAAAACTCCTGTTATATCTAGTACAGGAAGTTGTTTTTCAGAAGCAGGCGGCCCAAACTCAATTTACGTTTCGCCAAAAAATCACAATGATTTACGGGAAAAAATCACATACCTTTTAGAAAATCCTGAAAAAAGAGATGAAATAAAAGAAAAAGGTTACCAATATGTGCAACGATTTAATACTGAAAACGTAACCCAAAATATTTACGAAATCTATAAATCAGTATTAAAATGAAAAACATTGTTTTCTTCAATAGTGCAATAGCTTGGGGTGGTGGCGAAAAATGGCATTTAGAAGCTAGTTTATACATGCATCAAAATGGATATAATGTGCTAGTTGTCGCCCATGAAAAAAGTGTGCTCCTGAAAAAACTAAAACAACTAAACATTCCATTTATTGGAATTACTGTTGGAAACCTCAGTTTTTTAAACCCCTTTAAGGTTAATAAAGTAAAAAAGGTTATTAAAAAACATAATACAGAAGCCATAATCATTAACCTTTCTAATGACTTAAAACTCGCCGGATTAGCCGCAAAAAAAGCTAACGTTAACCGAATTATTTATCGCAGAGGGAGTGCTATACCCATAAAGAACAGTTTTCTAAATCGATTTTATTTTAAAGAAATTGTTACTGATATTTTGGCCAATTCTAAAGCAACAAAACAAACAGTACTACAAAATAACAAGACCCTTTTTCCAAAAGAAAAAATTACCGTAATCTATAATGGAATTGATATTGACGCTTTTCTTCAAAAAGTGTCTTCGAAGTTATACTATACTAAAACCAAAGATGAACTTGTATTAACTAATCTCGGGAGACTTGAATATCAAAAAAATCAAGAGTTTTTAATTCATGCTGCCAGGGAGCTACAAAACAGGAATATCAATTTTAAACTTTTAATTGGAGGGGAGGGGAGCTTAAGAGGAGACCTTGAAACTTTAATTCAAAAACTCAAGGTCGAAAAAAAAGTGGAATTGTTGGGTTTTATTGATGACCCTAAAGCTTTTATGGAAAGTGGAGATGTTTTCTTGCTACCATCGCATTGGGAAGGTTTTGGTTATGTATTAGCAGAAGCTTCGTTATGCAAAAAACCAATTGTTGCCTTTAATGTAAGTAGTAACCCTGAAGTTGTCCAACATAATAACACAGGTTTTTTAACTCCTCCAGAAAATATTGAAGCTTTTGTTGATGCCATTATAAAGTTAAATGAAAACCCAAACCTGCAAACAAATATGGGTGAACAAGGTTTACATTTTATACAACAAAACTTTAATAAAAAGAACATCCTAAATCAAGTAAAAACATATTTGACAAACAGTTGATACCATGCAAGAAGATATCAAAAAATGCACCGAAATTCTAGCAAACGGAGGCCTTATTCTATACCCAACCGATACAGTTTGGGGAATAGGTTGCGATGCGACCAATCCTGAAGCTGTTAAAAAAGTTTATGATTTAAAACAGCGTAATGATAGTAAAGCTCTTATTTGCCTAGTATCCAACGATGCAATGCTAGAAAGGTATATTGAAGAGGTACCAGATGTTGCATATGATATTATAGATTTAGCTACAAAACCAACAACTATTGTCTATGACAATCCAAAAGGAATAGCTAAAAACCTCATTGCGGATGACAATACTATTGCTATTAGAATAGCTTCTGATAAATTTTGTAAATATTTGATTGGTAATTTTAAAAAACCTATAGTATCTACATCTGCAAACATTTCAGGAGAAAACACACCTGAAAACTATGCCGAAATTAGCGATGTAATTTTAAAAGGTGTAGACTATATCGTAAGTTTGCAGCCAGAAAATCAAATAAAATCACCTTCTTCTATTATTAAATTAAGTAATGACGGTACGGTAAGAGTGATTAGAAAATAGCAATGCAACAAAATCATTCAAAAGCACTTCAACATCCAGTTTTTTCTATTTTAAAAGAAACCGCAAAAGAATGCGGTATAGAAACTTATGTAATTGGTGGTTTTGTACGCGACCATATCCTTAACCGTGGTAAAGCAAAAGACATTGATATTGTTGCTGTTGGAAGTGGTATTGAACTTGCCAAAGCAGTTGCCTTAAAATTACCTAACAAACCAGAAGTAACTGTTTTTAAAAACTATGGCACCGCAATGCTTAGGTTTCAAGACCTTGAAATTGAATTTGTTGGTGCTCGAAAAGAAAGTTACAATGAAGACAGTAGAAATCCTATTGTAGAAAATGGGACTCTTGAAGATGACCAAAAAAGAAGAGATTTTACCATTAACGCACTAGCACTGTCATTAAACGAAAACTCCTTTGGAGATTTGGTAGACCCTTTTAATGGAATTGAAGACTTAGAAAATAAACTTATAAAAACACCTTTAGAACCAAGCATAACTTACTCTGATGACCCCTTAAGAATGATGCGAGCAATT
The DNA here is from genome assembly GCA_947493885.1 of uncultured Maribacter sp. Taxonomy (GTDB): domain Bacteria; phylum Bacteroidota; class Bacteroidia; order Flavobacteriales; family Flavobacteriaceae; genus Maribacter_B. Next base: position 728,751 of record CANLTE010000002.1, on the reverse strand, counting down.
CGTTTTGCTACACAGTTAAGTTTTAATATAGAACTGAATTCATTACAAGCCATAACAAATAATTCAGAACGAATTAATATTATTTCTAACGAACGTATTGTTGATGAACTTCATAAAATTCTTGCAAGTAAAAAACCTTCTATTGGTCTAGCACTACTAAACAAAACCAATTTGCTACCTATTATTATGCCAGAGCTAACAGCTCTTCAAGGCATTGAAGAAATAGAAGGACAACGACATAAAGATAATTTTTGGCACACTCTAGAAGTTGTAGACAATATTGCTCTAACCACAGATAATGTATGGTTGCGTTGGGCAGCTCTATTGCACGATATTGGAAAAGCGCCAACAAAAAAATTTCATAAAAAAATTGGATGGACATTTCATGGACATGAATTTGTAGGTTCTAAAATGGTATATAAACTATTTAAGCGTTTACGAATGCCTCTGAATGACAAAATGAAATTTGTTCAAAAGATGGTATTAATGAGTTCTCGTCCCATTGTATTAGCGGAAGATTTCGTAACAGATTCCGCCGTAAGAAGATTAATTTTTGATGCTGGTGACTCTGTAAACGACTTGATGACGCTTTGTGAAGCCGACATTACTACTAAAAATGCTAAAAAACAAAAGAAGTACAAAAACAACTTTAAGCTTGTTCGTCAAAAAATTGAGGAAGTAGAGGCTCGTGATCACGTTCGTAATTTTCAACCTCCAGTTTCGGGTGAAGAAATCATGATGACCTTTAACTTAAAACCATCTAAAGAAATAGGTATAATTAAAGAAGCCATTAAGGAAGCTATTTTGGATGGCGAAATTCCTAATGAATATGAGGCAGCTCATAAATTCATGCTAAAAAAAGGAATTTCTTTAGGGTTATCTGCTAAAAAATAACGCAAATACTACCATCTTGTAACTCCGTGTTTATAGAAATCTATCGACGAATAGCACTTAAGTGTTCTTCTGATATACAAAAAAGAGGCTTTCACATACACCTCGCCTTTAAAAGGCAACATTTACTTACTAGTAAATATTCTCATACTTACTTTCGCCCTACTAATAAATATCATAGTAATATGGTATTTAAAGATTAAACCATTAACTATATAATTCTATGAGAGATTATTTCAAAACTCATTTGAAGAGGTATGCCTTAACTGTTAAACAATGGCTACTGTTTTCATTAACGTTATTACCATTTATTGGAAACTCACAGTGCCCTACGATTACAAGTCAAGGCATTTTTAACCCAAATGATGATGTATTAATATCATCCTACCATCAGAGTATGGCTAAAACCACCTCTGGCTACGTGACTTGGGGAGAAGACATGGCAGCAAACGGTACAACAGACCCTAATGTAACTCAAGTCATTCCAGCAAATGGGTACAACTATACAGGAACTGTTATTCATTTTGCCGTTTCTGGTAATTCTGGAGGACAGGGATTTGTAGCGACAACAGATAATTTATATGCTTGGGGAACTGTCGGAGAATCTGTTAATGGAAACTTTGTCTCAGGAACTTCGTTTGCAGCAATGCCTGGAATTCCTTTTTCAGCCGCTGATATTTTAAACTTGCATGCAAGTTCAGATGTTTTATTTGTTCTTCTTAACTCAGGAGAAATATGGGTAGCTACTACCGGAACTACCTCACCTAATGGTAATTCTAGTAATGACGGCACCATATGGCAGCAAGTTCAAACCTCATCAGGAGTTCCCTTAACTGGTGCGATCCAAATGACAGGAAACAAATATGCTGGATATGCTTTGATAAATAACGGCGATATATATACTTGGGGAAATAATGTAGTTTTAGCAGATGGGTCAGGAATTCAAAATCTTGATTTTGCTACCCTTATGACTGCTCCTCCCGTAGCAGTCTCTTACATTTCTTCTTTTACTAATGATTCTGGTAATACTGGGGTGTTGGCTTTAGGAACGGATACAAAAATATATGGTGTTGGAGCAAATACTGCAGGAGAACTTATTACAACTGGCACAGGAGTTGTTACTACATGGACAACTATTCAGGCCTCCGGAGGTGGAGATTTTACAGGAGCTCTATATTTAGCAACATCACATACCTCAGAGCAATACGCAGGGGCAGCAGTAATTACACAAGGTGCTACCACAACAGATCCAAATATACTTTATACATGGGGTGTTAACAATACCAATTCTCTTGGCCAAGGGGGAGACGCCACAATTCAAAATCCAACAATTCCAGCTTCTTTTACTTTAGGAACAGATGACCCCGTTGCTGCAAGTGTAGGTGGACACGCTACAACCTTTTTCAATAGAGCAAATGGAGGATCTATATGCTTTGTAGGCCATATTTCGAATAATAGCACTGGTGGTTTAACCACTGGTGATGGTTCTTCTTTTGAATGTATTGTGCCTACGGGAGTAGAATTATGTGGTTCAATTTTATTAATATCCGCTAATGACGATAGTGGTTCAGTAGTCCAAGGGGTTGGAGGAACTGTAATAACAAATGTTTTAAGCAATGACGACCGGGATGGAAGTGTTCCAAATAACACTACCGTGGATCTTACACAAGTTAATACAAGTAATCCTGGCGTGACACTTAACACATCTAATGGAGCTGTTAATGTTACCCCTTTAACACCATCAGGAATCTATACCTTAGAATATCAAATTTGTGATGCAGGTAGTGCCACAAACTGTAAAACAGCAATTGCTACGGTCACGGTTCTAGCCCCTTGTTCAATTAGCGCTATTAGTTCTTCGAATGAATCTACATGTAATGATAACAGTACAGCAAATAATATTAATGATGACACCTTTACTGCTGATATTACTGTAACATTTACAAATAAACCTACAACTGGTACGCTTAACTTATCCGGAGACGCAACTGCATCTATTTCTGTTACTGGATTAACATCACCTCATACGTTTACAGGAGTTACACTACCAGCAAACGGTTCTGCAATTTCTTTAACTGCAACATTTTCCGCTGACGTTTCATGCACATTAACTGATAACGCCGTAGTAAATGCGCCATTCGAATGTAGTGATGAAAATTGCCCCGATGTAATTCCTCCAGGAAGCCCTTCTGCTCCTATTGCTAGTGGCGATATTAGTTTTGATATTACAAACCCGGGAACAAATGCTTCAGCTAAAACGTTTAATTCCATAACCGTTGGTGGCGAAACATTTACAAATTTGTTAGTCCCCGATAACATTTCATATTCGTACACCTCTGAATCAGCAGGTAATCAACAAATAATTGAGAATAGTGTTAATGGAGCTAATATTACTGATCCATCTTCTACATTTGACCCTGCACTAATTTCAGCAAACACAGATAGAAACCTAAATCATTACTTTAGAAATGATAATAACATCTTTGCAACAGATTACGTGAATTTTGAATTTAATTACGACATAAATGCTGCTTCCAACAGATATGTTGTAATCACCGAACGTGGTGGGAATAACACTATGGAAATACAAGCAATTGACAATAATGGTGACGTAATTGGAACACCTCAACCTATTACAAGGGTTGGTCAACCAGGGCAAACATACATCGACACAGGAATACCAAACGAAAACGGGCAAACTATTCACGCAACTGTTTATCCTTTAACAGCGCTTGTTGGTAGCAATGTTCCAATAAATGGTGTTCGTTTAACACAATCTGGAGCGAGCGGTGGAGATGGTGGAGACGGTAAGGTGTTTATTGTTTACAACCCATTCTTTTTAACTCCTCCTCCTACAATATCTTTAACCACATCGGTTACACAACCAACATGCCCCTCAAATACAGGTAGCATTAACATTATAGCGACAAGTAATGGCGGTGGCACTTTAGAATACAGTATTAATGGAGCATCTGGCCCATGGCAAAGTTCTAATACTTTTACTCCTGGTCCAGGCTCTTATACGGCTGCTGTTCGTTACGTCGGTGCTCCTTTATGTGCAAACATCGATTCCAACTCAGTAACCTTAACAGATGCAGCTTGTAATCCTGGTCCCGTTGCAGGTGACGAAAATGAGGCAACCATACAAGATGTAGACATTATTATTGATTTAACAAATGATGATACAGACGCAGATGGAATAGATGACAGTAGTATAGATTTAGATCCTGCTACACCAGGTCAACAATCTACAATAAGTATTACTAACGAAGGGGTATACACTGATAATAGTGATGGTACTATTACTTTTAATCCTGATGCCGCTTTTACTGGCACTTCAACAATTACGTATACCGTAGATGATACTTTAGGAGCTACTTCCAATATTGCAAACATTACTGTGGATGTTCAAGCTCCACCAGTAGCTAATAATGATACTACATCTACCTTAACAGATACTAATGTTAGTATTGATTTAACTGATGACGACACCGATTCTGATGGAACTATTGATGATACTACTATAGATTTAGACCCAGCAACACCTGGTCAACAATCTACAATAAGTATTACTAACGAAGGGGTATATACTGATAATGGTGATGGTACTATTACTTTTGACCCAGAACCTACATTTAATGGTGTGTCTACTATAACTTATACCGTTAATGATGATGAAGGAAACACTTCCAATATCGCAAACATTACTGTGGATGTTCAAGCTCCACCAGTAGCTAATAATGATACTACATCTACCTTAACAGATACTAATGTTAGTATTGATTTAACTGATGATGACACTGATTCTGACGGAACTATTGATGATACTACTATAGATTTAGACCCAGCAACATCTGGTCAACAATCTACAATAAGTATTACTAACGAAGGGATATACACTGATAATGGTGATGGTACTATTACTTTTGACCCAGAACCTACATTTAATGGTGTGTCTACTATAACTTATACAGTTAATGATAATGAAGGAAACACTTCCAATATTGCAAACATTACTGTAGATGTTCAAGCTACACCAGTAGCTAACAATGATGCTGAATCTACCTTGACAGATACTAATGTTAGTATTGATTTAACTGATGATGACACTGATTCTGATGGAACTATTGATGATACTACTATAGATTTAGACCCAGCAACATCTGGTCAACAATCTACCATAAGTGTTACTAACGAAGGGGTATATACTGATAATGGTGATGGTACTATTACTTTTGACCCAGAACCTACATTTAATGGTGTGTCTACTATAACTTATACAGTTAATGATGACGAAGGAAACACTTCCAATATCGCAAACATTACTGTAGATGTTCAAGCTCCACCAGTAGCTAACAATGATGCTGAATCTACCTTAACAGATACTAATGTTAGTATTGATTTAACTGATGATGACACCGATTCTGATGGAACTATTGATGATACTACTATAGATTTAGACCCAGCAACATCTGGTCAACAATCTACAATAAGTATTACTAACGAAGGGGTATATACTGATAATGGGGATGGTACAATAACTTTTGACCCAGAACCTACATTTAATGGTGTGTCTACTATAACTTATACAGTTAATGATGATGAAGGGAACACTTCCAATATCGCAAACATTACTGTGGATGTTCAAGCTCCACCAGTAGCTAACAATGATGCTGAATCTACCTTAACAGATACTAATGTTAGTATTGATTTAACTGATGATGACACCGATTCTGATGGAACTATTGATGTTACTACTATAGATTTAGACCCAGCAACATCTGGTCAACAATCTACAATAAGTATTACTAACGAAGGGATATACACTGATAATGGTGATGGTACTATTACTTTTGATCCAGAACCTACATTTAATGGCGTGTCTACTATAACTTATACAGTTAATGATAATGAAGGAAACACTTCCAATAATGCAAACATTACTGTAGATGTTCTTCCCGATCATGATAGAGATGGAATTAACGATTTTATAGATTTAGATGACGATAACGATGGTATTTCCGATTTAGATGAATCTAATGGTATAGACCCAAGTGCCGATGATGATAATGATGGAGTTCCTAATTATTTAGATGATGAACCTAGTAATCCTTTAGTAGGAGATACTAACGGCTCGGTTGAACCAGCATATGATTTTGATGGTGATGGTATTCCTAATCATTTTGATATCGATGCAGATAATGATGGTATTCTTGATGTTAACGAAGCTAGTAATGGAGATTTAGACACCAATAACGATGGCGTTATTGACTCTAATGATGACGGATTTAGTGATACAACTGATAACGGTCAAGCAGATAGTACAGAAGGAACTACTCCAACAGACACTGACGGTAATCCAACTGATGGTCCAAACTTCTTAGATATCGATGCTGATGACGATGGTATCCCAGATAACGTAGAAGCACAATTAACAAGTGCGTATATAGTTCCTGCAGATACTTTTGACAATGTTGGGTTAGATACTAACTATCTTGGTGGGCTAACTCCTATTGACACCGATAATGACAATATTCCTGATTATGTGGATTTAGATTCTGACGGCGACGGTATTGACGATGTTATTGAAGCTGGTCAAGGTACATTCGTTGGAGCTGATGCGGACAACGATGGACTAGATGATGGATTTGATGATACTCCGGGCAATGATGTAAACAATGATTTAAACACAGGAGCTATCACTACTGATAATGATGATTTACCTACTACAACTGAAGTAGATTTTAGAGAAGTTGCAGACAGCGATGGTGATGGAGTACTCGACACTAAAGAAACGGAAGATGGTACTGACCCAAATAATCCTTGCGATTATATTATTGCAAGTGCTACAGTTACCGTTTCTGGTGATTATCTAATTGCAGATTGTGATGGAGATGGAGTTATTAACGACCAGGAAATTATTGACGGGACTAACCCTGAAGATCCTTGCGATTATCAAACTTCAAGCATAACTCTTTCACAAACTGGAGATTACTTAATCTCTGATTGCGATGGTGATGGTGTTACTAACGGAGATGAATTATCTGATAATACTGACCCAAGAGATCCTTGTGACTTTGATGTCTTAAATGTCACTTTAGATAAAACTGGAGATTATTTAGACGCGGATTGCGACGGAGATTTAGTTACTAATGGACAAGAATTAAATGATGGCACTAATCCCGAAGATCCATGCAGTCATATAGGTGGAACAATTCCATCGGGGGTAGCATGTGATATCATTTTTGAAAACGACTTAGTACAACCAAACTTAAATGATGGTGTATTCAGAATAACTAATATAGAATCTTTCCCAGAAAATACGGTACGAATTTATAATCGTTGGGGTGTATTAGTTTTTGAAACCCGAGGTTATGACAATGGTAATAACGGCTTCCGAGGAATCTCTAACGGTAGAGCAACTATTACTAAAGAAGAAGCCTTACCTGTTGGTGTATACTTCTACGTTGTGGACTATACCGTCAACGGCGAAGGTAGAAGTAAACAAGGGTACCTATACGTAAACAGATAAACACCATTAACTAATACATTTCTATAAAGAAACAATCATGAAAAAAATATATATAACATTAGTGCTCATCTTTTCCGCCATATTTGGTTTAGTTGCGCAGCAAGATGCTCAGTATACCCAATACATGTATAACACCATGTCTGTGAATCCAGCTTACGCTGGTTCACGAGGGGTGTTTAGTATTGTAGGACTGCACCGCTCTCAATGGGTTGGTGTTGATGGTACTCCACAAACGCAAACCCTTAGTTTTAACACTCCTGTTTCAAAAAGAGTTGGTTTAGGACTATCTATTGTCAATGATAAAATCGGAAACGGAACAAATCAAGACACCTATTTTGATGGCGTTTTCTCATATACAATTCCAACTTCCAGAACGGGAAAATTATCTTTTGGCGTGAAAGCTGGCGGCCATTTATTAGATATTAATTTTAATAAATTACGTAACTATATTCCTAATGCTAACACTACCACAAATGCTAATATAGATAACAGATTTGCTGTTAATTTTGGAGCTGGTATTTACTATCATACCAATAAATTTTATGCTGGTCTCTCCGTCCCTAATTTTCTAAAAACTCAACATTTTGATGATGGAGCTAATGATAACGACTTTTTAGCAGAAGAACGCATAAACCTTTACCTTATAACTGGGTATGTTTTTGACCTCAATCCTAACCTAAAATTTAAACCAGCAGCCTTACTTAAGGCTGTTCAGGGAGCTCCATTACAAATAGACATTTCGGCTAATTTTATGCTGAACAATAAATTTACTGTTGGTGCTGCCTATAGATGGGATGCCGCATTGAGTGCATTGTTTGGTTTTCAAATCACCGACCAATTCATGCTTGGTCTAGCCTACGACCGTGAAGTAACAGAATTAGGTAATGCTGCTTTTAATTCTGGTTCTTTCGAAGTAATGCTTCGATACGAACTATATACCAAGTATAAAAAAGTGTTAACCCCTAGATTCTTTTAAAAGCTAACTATCATGAAAAAACGTAATACAATATTCTTATGTCTTGCTGCAATGGCTGCAATGCTTAATGCTCAAGAAAAAAACATAAAAAAAGCGGAAACCAATTTTAACAATTATGCATACGCAGAAGCTATTAGTTCATATGAACACCTAGTTAAAAAAGGGTACTCCGACGAGCAGATATTTAAAAACTTGGGTAATGCACATTATTTAAATGCAAACTATCAAGAGGCCGCATCCTGGTACGAAAAACTTTTTAAGATAGAAGAAGTATCTGTTGAAGCTGAGTATATGTACCGATATGCTCAATCACTAAAATCGCTTCAAAAATACAAAGAGTCAGATATGTGGATGCAAAAAGTGCATGCTGCAAAATCAGGAGATAACAGAGCTCAAAAATTTATTGATAATGAAGATTATCTTGACCAAATTAAAGCTAATTCGGGCAGGTATAGTATTAAAAACATGGCTATTAATTCTGAGGTATCGGACTTTGCTCCATCATTTTATGGAGAAAGTTTGGTGTTTTCCACGGCAAGAGATAGTGGGTTAATCACTAAAAGAATTCATAAATGGAACAATAACGCTTTTCTAAATTTGTATTTATCTGCTCCAAACGAAAATGATGAATATGTAAATACTGACAAATTATCTAAACTAGTAAACAAAAAAACTCATGAGTCATCAACTGCATTTACTAAAGATGGCTCCACGATTTATTTTACTCGAAACAACTCAGAAAACGGAAACTTTTCTAGAGATGATGAAGGTGTAAGTAGATTAAAAATATTTAAAGCTACAAAGGTTAACGATAAATGGACAAACATTATAGAGCTACCATTCAATGGTGATAACTATTCTGTAGCTCATCCAGCGTTAAGTCCTGACGAAAGCAAGTTATTTTTTGCTTCCGACATGGAAGGTACATACGGAGCATCTGATATTTTTGTTGTAGACATTAATAAAGATGGAAGTTATGGTACTCCAAAAAACGTAGGAGCACCTATAAATACAGAGAGTCGAGAAACTTTCCCATATGTAACAAGTAATAATATTTTATACTTTTCGTCTGACGGTCATCCTGGTTTGGGGGGATTAGATGTTTTTGCGACGGACTTAAACAATACACAAAAAACCGACATTAAAAACATTGGAAAACCCGTGAATAGTGTGGAAGACGATTTCTCTTTTATTTTTAACGAAGAATCCAGAAAAGGGTATTTCGCTTCAAATCGTGAAGGAGGAAACGGTGATGACGATATATACAGCTTTAATGAGCTTAAACCATTAGATTTAGAATGTCATACTATTGTTAATGGTAAAATAAAAGACCATAAAACAGGAGCTGCCATTGCTGGTGCAAGTGTTATTATTTATGACTCTGAAAACAATACTGTAAGCCAAGCATACACCAAGAATGACGGTTCTTTTACAATGGATAGCAATTGCGAGGACGGTAATTATAAACTTGTTGCTACAAAGGAATCTTATAATGACGGTGACAAATTGTTTACAACCGTAAGCGCTAATGATACTACAGATGTAGAATTAACCTTAGAAAAAACAAGGCTTGCAGCAGCGGTAGGTACAGAACTTGGTAAACTTCTTGGTATAGAACCTATTTATTTTGATTTTGATAAATCTCACATTAGAAGAGATGCTAGAGTAAGTATCACAAAAATAATAGACTATATGAACAAGTTTCCTGAAATTAAAGTGGAAATTGGGTCTCATACAGACTCTAGAGCTAATGACCAATATAACCAAGGGCTTTCTCTTCGCCGAGCAAAAGCAACATCTAAATACATGGTAGAACAAGGAATTTCGGAAGAAAGGCTAACCTTTAAAGGTTTTGGGGAGACGCAACTTTCTAATGAATGCACCAATGGTGTACCATGCACAAAAGAAAAACATCAACGTAACCGTAGATCAGAATTTATAATTATAGAATAAAACAAGTGTTTATTAATCGAGAAAAGGGGAGATAGCATGTGCTACTCCCCTTTCTTTTTTGTGAAACCTTATCTTTTTTTGTGTAAAGAGTATTAATTTTGCGCTGTTATTGCAACAATGCTATGAAAGATAATAAACGTATTATTTATTGGCTTCTAACGGGATGTCTACTTATATTCGTTATGGTAGTTGTTGGTGGTATTACAAGACTTACTCATTCGGGATTATCTATATCTAACTACAAACTTATAAGTGGCACCATTCCACCAATGGGAGAACAAGAATGGCAAGAGGCTTTTGACTTGTATAAGCAATTTCCTGAATATCAAAAACTCAACTCCCATTTCACGCTATCCAATTTTAAATCTATTTTCTTTTGGGAATGGTTACATCGAGTAATTGGAAGACTAATTGGTATTGTTTTTATAATTCCGTTTCTCTATTTTTTAGTAAAAAAACAACTTTCGAAATCAACAATTAAAAAGTGCCTCGTTTTATTATTCCTAGGCGGTTTCCAAGGGTTTTTAGGTTGGTATATGGTTAAAAGCGGTCTAATTGATAGACCAGATGTCTCGCATTATAGACTTGCCGCTCATTTAACAACTGCTTTTTTAACTTTTGCATATAGTTTATGGGTTGCATTAGATTTAAAATATCCCTTAAAAAAAGAGATAAACAAAAATCTTCGCAATTTTATGAGGTTTACCTTAATTGTTCTTATTACTCAGATAATTTGGGGTGCTTTTGTGGCAGGACTAGACGCTGGATTTATTCATAACTTCTGGCCGTTCATGAGTGAAGGTAAGTTAATACATGAAACCGTATATATTGAACATCAACCCCTATCAAAAAACTTTTTTGAAGGAAAAAGCGGCGTTCAGTTTGTTCACCGTTACCTTGCCTATATAGTTGTTATTCTCATTGGAGTTATCGTTTATAAAAGTAAAAAAAATGCAATTACAGGGGTACAAAAAAGAGGTGTGCAAGCTTTATTAGCGCTGGTGCTATTGCAATTTACATTAGGTGTATTAACATTAGTATTTGCTGTACCCCTATGGCTAGGTATTGCTCATCAGGTAGTTGCCTTTTTTCTTTTGGCTGCAATGACCTTTACTTTACATAGATTCTCAAAATAAAAACTTTATATCGTAACTTTGCATATTACAAAAAGTAGATATGATTTATAAGATTAGAACAATCTTGGATGCCGATGAAGATATCTTTAGAGATATTGAAATTGAAGCTTCAAACACACTTGAAGATTTGCATAACACTATTACCCAGTCATTTGGGTTTTTGGGTAACGAAATGGCATCGTTCTATACTTGTGACAATGAATGGAATCAAGATGAAGAAATTGCTTTGTTTGACATGAGCGATGGAAGCACTGATGTTCGTTTAATGAATGAGACTTTTTTAGAAGACATCCTCACCGAAAATACCCCAAAACTAATTTATGTTTATGACTTTTTAAACATGTGGACATTTTTTGTGGAACTAGCGGATATTGTTGAAAATGAGGATGGAAAATCGTACCCCGCATTATTATTTAGTTTTGGAGAATTACCCGAATCTCCACCGGAAAAAAAGTTCAAAGCAGATCCAACTATCGATTTAGATGATTCATTAGACAACTACGATGATTTTGGATTTGATGAAAATTGGAACTAATTTCCAACCACAATTTCACAATACATTAATTACCTTTTAACCATTAACTCATAACCGTATTCAATGATCAACTTATACCCTACCCAAATAGAAAGCATTTCGTTACATAGAGTTGGAAATAAAAATAAAGGAGAAGGCCTTTTTTTATCTTCAGAGCCTTTTAAACTTAATGATGAAACAACAGGGTTACTTAAAGAATACTTTTTTAAACCTTTTCGTGAAAAAGAAGAAAACTATTTTAAACTAACACATGAAATAGACATAGAGTTTAATGAAATATATAAGATTGTTGCCGATGCTTTTTTAAATCCATCTAGTTTACACCTAAACTCAAAGCGCATTGCTACTCATCTTTTTGAGCAATCTAATCATCCTCATATAAAAAGTGGTGAAGTTTATGTTGCACACTTATCTAATGTAATGTTAGACAATAAAAAAGTTGATGCCATTGGTATTTTTAAAAGTGAGTTAAAGCACGATTTTCTGCAATTTGAAGAAGATGGCGAAAACCTAGATATCGTAATTCAGCAGGGAATCAATATTAATAAACTTGATAAGGGATGTTTAATTTTTAATGTTGAAAAAGAAGAAGGTTTTAAACTACTTTCTGTTGATAGTAATCGCTATGATACTAAATATTGGTTAGAAAACTTTTTAGGAGTTGATGCAGTTGCTGATGAAAATTTTTACACAAAAAACTATTTAAAATTTTGTCAGAACTTTGCCAAAGATGTTGTGTTACCAGCTGAAGACAAGCAACAAGAAGTTTTGTTTATGAATAAAGCGGTAAACCATTTTGCTAAAAATGATGAATTTGAAGAAACCAGCTTTTTAAATGAGGTGATTGATAACCCAGAGCTTATTCCAGAATTTAAACACTATAAAGTAGAAAAAGGCCCTAAATATAGTATTGAAGATGTTTCGACTTTTGATATTGCCAACAAAGCAGTTTCAGACGCTCGAAAAAAAATAAAAAATGTAATTAATTTGGACACTAACGTTCAGATTAAACTAGATTTTATAAACCCAGAGTCGGCGGAAAAATTCGTTGAAAAAGGCTGGGATGAAGAACGCCAAATGTATTATTACTTAGTGTATTTTAATAAAGAACAAAAAAGCTAGTCTTAACGGACTAGCTTTTTTGATTATTATAATCTCTTTCTATAATTTGTTTCATACTAACATCACGATAGTTTCGCATGACAAAATCAAGTCCTAAATCAATAATTTCCCCCATAGACGAGCAATTTTTAAAATTCTTATCCAAAATAAGCTCGTGAATTTGTCCGCTTAACATCTCAATGTTTTTAGGAAGAGAAATGCTATCCTTCTTACAAATTATCCTCAACTTTTTTAAACGATCACCTGAACTTAAAATACGCTTAGCTACAATTGAGCGCTCCTCAATTTTATACTGATCTATAGAAAAACGCTGTAACTTTTTACGAACCATTTCTACCATTATAAAGTTTTCTTTAAAAAACTGTGGTCGGTATACTTTTAACTTACCTTCAAACGATTGCTGATCAAAATCTATAGCTCTAATTCTATACACAACATGATCAAAATCATGTGTAGGAACAATAACATAATTGTATGAGCGCATATCGCCAAGCAACCTAATCATGCATCGTTCATTGAATTTTACAAATTCTTTTGCCAATTGTGATTTTTCTGACTCAGTACAATTTGGCAAATGCTCTTTAATGAAAACATCTCCAGGTATTCCCGCAATATGCTCCTCAATCAAGGTGTCTTTATATACTAAAAAGTTTAAATTGTAAGGAGAGAGCATATGCTCAAGCTCCAAGCCATAAATTCTAGAAGCATCAGTCTTTTTTACATAAAAATAAGTGAAGTTATCATTTAAAATATTTCTGACTTTTATCCTAAACGGCTTAGAATTTCCAAAAGTGCAATAATCAACGGCATCAACATTTAAGTATTGATGAATGCTTTCACTACCATCAGAATGCAATATAGAATATACTTTTTTTAAGCTTTCATCAATCTCTTTTCTATCGTACTCACTATAATATACACGAATCCACAATGTATCCTCTTCGTTATCATCATATACAGCAACTGAGCCTGAAAAACGCAGTAAATCTTCGTAAAAAATTGGAATCTCAATTTTTCGACTATATTCATTCAAATAGTCATCCAATTCCTTGCATACTGGGTAAGCAGGTTTTTTTTGCGACATTAACTTCTCTTCAGACATATTATATTCTACTTTATCTAGTCAAAGTAAATCAAATTTTTCTAAACCCTGTGGTATATTTTTAGCGATTGTATTCATAACAAAAATTCAAGGTTACCACATATTAGATTAACTTGACAACAAAACATAAAAAACCTACATTTTATGTAGTAAATTACCCTCTTTTTGAAATAAATATTAAATTCCTGTGAAATTAAAATTTCATATAAGTTGTATTTTATTGCTTATCTGCTCCATTTGTTATGGCCAATTAAGTGATTTACACTATTTACCTCCCCTAAAACAAAACCGAACAAACCAAGCAATTAAAGAACAGGCTGTTTATCTTTCTACCCCAGAAACAAGTGCCTTTACTGTAAATGTATATCGCGGAACCAATACTACCCCAATAACTTCTTATACCATATCAAATACAACACCCGCCATGTACACTTTACCTAACACGGATAACAATATCACCTTGGTAACAGATGCTAATACAGGAATTGTTTTAACTAATAGCGGTCTTCGTTTTGAATCTCCCTCGGGCGAAAAATTTTACGTAAACTATAGAGGACGCTCCAATTCTCAGGCCGCTTCTCTTACTTCTAAAGGCAGACCTGCTCTTGGTCAAAACTTTAGATGGGGTGGTCCTCCAATACGTGCCAATCATTACACCATGAGTTCTTCTTTGGGTATTATGGCTACAGAAAACAATACTATAGTAGACATTTTTGGATATGATACCAATTGCGAATTTAGATTGCAAAGTGATGCCGATGGCATTACCGCAAATACCATTCAAATTACCTTGAACGCTGGTGAAAGCTATGTTCTGGAAGCTATAAAAAGTCAAGCCACGGCAAACATTGATGGTTGGTTAGGAGCCACCATTACATCTAACAAAGATATTGCGATTAGCAATGGAGGGTTAAATTTTGGAGTTTCAGCATCTAGTGCTTCACGAGATGCAGGAATTGATCAACCCGTTCCTGTCGAAAGCATTGGTAGAGAATATGTGTTTGTTAGGGGAAATGGGGGGAACTCTAATGAATTCCCTCTAATAATTGGTGTTCAAGATAATACCGCTATTTATGTGAACGGTTCTACAACACCAATAACTACAATAAACGATGGAGAATACTTTCAAATACCTGGCTCCAACTATTCTGGCGCCTCCAGAGGGCATAATATGTATGTTACAACGTCAAAAAACGCATATGCCTATCAAATCACCTCTGGTTCTTCTGGTATACATACTGTCAGTCTAAACTTTATTGCTCCAGTGAATTGTTTGTTACCAGATACTATGGATAATATACCTGACATAAGAGATATTGCAGGAATTAATGCCACAGGAGGTATTAGTATTATTGCATCTGCGTCCACACCCAATTCAAATATTGTCGTAACCGACGGCAATGGTAATGTATCACTTACAACAGCCAGAGCGGTTACAGGCTCTCCAGACTGGAAAACTTTTTTTATTACAGGACTAAACGGAGATGTCAAGGTAGAATCCTCTGGACCAATAGCAGTTGGTTTTTTAGGTTACAATGGGGCTAGGGGTATCGCAGGGTATTTTTCAGGTTTTGACACCGCTCCAAGCGTAGATTTAGAAATAACCGGAAATAACTGTTTACCTGGAAGTGTAATCGAAATTATTGGTGGACCGTTTGACGCCTATCAATGGTATAAAGATAATGTTTTAATAAGTGGCGCAACTAACAGCACATATACACCAACCACTCCAGGAGATTATTTTGTTGAAGTTACAAAAGGAGCATGTTCCTACCCCAGCAATATTATTCACGCAAATATTTGTTCCATAATTACAAATAGAAGAATAACTCACAGAGTGAAATATCAATAGATGTAATATTCCCATTGTTTTCTGTAACAAATTTCTTTGTTAATCGTCAAGTAGGTATCAAATTCAAATACATCTACTTTGGAAACAATTTTATCTGTTCATAACATCACCAAAAAATATGGATATTTAACGGCGGTTAAAGACCTCTCCTTTGATATTGAAAAAGGAAACGTTTATGGTATTTTAGGCCCTAACGGAAGTGGTAAATCTACAACCTTAGGCATTGTACTCAATGTAGTTAATGCCACCAGTGGTAGTTTCTCATGGTTTGGAGGCAATTCTACCACTCACCAAGCGCTAAAGAAAGTTGGAGCTATTATCGAGCGCCCAAATTTTTACCCTTATATGAGTGCAATTCAAAATCTAAAATTGGTATGTAAAATAAAAGAAGTTTCCGAAAACAAAATAGAGGAAAAATTAGAACTCGTTGGATTGTTAGAAAGAAAAAACAGTAAGTTTAGAACCTTCTCACTTGGAATGAAGCAACGTTTAGCAATTGCTTCCGCACTATTAAATGATCCTGAAATTTTGATTTTAGATGAGCCCACGAATGGTTTAGACCCACAAGGTATTCATCAAATTAGAGAAATTATTAAAAAAATTGCTTCTCAAGGCACAACAATTTTATTGGCATCACATTTATTAGATGAGGTAGAAAAAGTATGTAGTCATGTTGTGATATTAAGAAAGGGCGAAAAATTGTATTCCGGAAAAGTGGATGGGCTTTTAGCGAGCTATGGCTTTTTTGAGCTAAAGGCTGAAGACAATGTTAAGCTTTCTAAATATCTGGAAAACCACAATAACTTTGGCGAAATAAAAACAGAAAATGGGTTGATAACGGCTTTTTTAACTAAAGAAATGTCTGCCGTAGAATTAAATAAAGAACTGTTTGCTGAGGGAACAATATTATCGCATATGGTAAAACGCAAAGAAAGTTTAGAAGAACAGTTCTTAACCCTTACCGAAAAAGTATAAATCTAGCATAACTAACCCTTTAACAACTTCTGAATGATACGTTTACTACAAATAGAATTTATAAAGCTTTGGAATAACCGTGCTAGTAAAATATTAATACTTTCTTATTTTATACTACTAACTTCCATCGCTGCAATAGCTGCTATAAAGTTTGATATAGGTCCCATTAAATTTCACTTAGCAGAAATGGGTATTTTTAATTTTCCATACATATGGCATTTCAACACCTTTATTGCCGCTTTCTTTAAATTATTTTTAGCTATTGTAATTGTTTCAATGATGGCAAATGAATATAGCAATAAGACCATCAAACAAAATCTCATTGACGGACTTTCAAAAAAGGAATTTGTACTATCCAAATTTTTAACAGTCCTGCTATTTTCGGCAGTATCAACAGTATTTGTCTTTGTAGTTTCAATGATATTAGGCTTAGGGTATTCCAATTACAACGAAATTTCCATTATTTTTTCTGACCTTGAGTATGTTCTAGCTTTTTTTATTAAGCTATTGGGCTTTTTCTCCTTTTGTTTATTTCTTGGTGTTTTCGTAAAACGATCTGCTTTTGCACTAGGCTTTTTATTCCTTTGGTTTATTCTTGAACATATTATTTTTGGGCTTTTAGGTTGGAAATTTATGTCGTGGGAAACCGCAGGTAAGGTAAGAGATATGCTTCCGGTTCAGTCTATGTTTAATCTTATTGATGAGCCTTTCTCCAGACTTTCCGCCGTGCAAAATTTAGGGCAACAAATTGGTGAAGATTTTAAGTTTGACCATGCTGTTCATTGGTACGAAATAGCAATTGTACTTGGTTGGACTACACTTTTTATCTACCTATCCTACGCCTTATTAAGGAAAAGAGATCTGTAAATTCCCTAGTTAAAAAAATTAGTATATTGTGTTGTTATCCAACACAATGAAGAATATTGTATTTCATATCGTTTTCTTTTTTTGCATCCCCTTTATACTACAAAGTCAAGGAGAGACTTCTAATTGGTATTTTGGTAACAATGCAGGTATTCATTTTAATAATGATGGTAGCGTTACGGCCTTAACTGATGGTCAATTAAACACTCTAGAAGGGTGCGCTACAATTTCAGACAGCCAAGGGGATTTATTATTTTATACCGATGGAAGCCGCGTTTACAATAGAGACCATAATTTAATGGAAAACGGGAGTGGGTTATTCGGAAATGCTTCAAGCACACAATCCGCAATAATTATTCCTCACCCAGAAAGCCCTACTGTTTTTTATGTATTTACTGTTGATGTTACTTCAAACGAAGGTGAAATTGATGAGGGATTAAACTACTCAATAATAGATTTAAGTTATAATGATGGTAATGGAACAGTCCTGCAAAAAAACATCAACCTTCTTCAAGATTGTTCTGAAAAACTTTCAGCTGTAATCAAAGACTGTTCTAGTAAATCCATTTGGTTAGTGACTTTAGCCTCAGAAAATGGTCAAGAATCCACTTTTAATACTTATCATGCTTTTGAAATAAATGCAACAGGTGTTGAACATAATTCCGTAAAAAGCACATTTAACGATATCGATATTGAGGACCCTAGAGGATACTTAAAGTTTTCTGTTGATGGAAAAAAAATGGCTAGTGCAAACATGCGTTCTGGTCTATATTTATATGATTTTGATGCGCTAACTGGTACTGTATCAAATCAGGAACAAATTTTAATTAATGATGAACACAAAAATGCTTACGGCATTGAATTTTCTGGTAACGGAAACTTCCTTTATGTACATACATCTAATGATATCCCAAATCAAAATCAAATTATTGATCATGCATCCTCGTTACTTCAATTCTCATTAAGCGATATAAACACCAATGGTTCTGAGGTGGTTTTACACAAAGATGATATCTACAGAGGCGCTCTACAACTTGGTAATAATGGGAAAATATACAGAACCATAGCTGCAAATTATCGAACAGGAATTCCATTTCTGGGTGTTATTGATGAGCCTAATAAAAAAGGAACGCCAGCTAATTATTTACATAATTCCATTTTTCTTGAAGGTAGAAACGCAACTCAGGGGTTACCCCCTTTTATTCAATCCTTTTTTAGCACCATAGATTTAGTCTCTAATGAAGATGGCACTACCTCAGGTAGCTTAACTATTTGCGAAGGAGAGTCGTTTAAGCTCGAAGCCGAATATTCTCCAGGCGCTACTTATCATTGGAGTAAAGATGGAAATCCTTTCCCAAATCCAGACAATCATATTTTTGAAGTAAATGCTTCTGAAGAAATTGATGCTGGACGATATACAGTAGAAATAATCCCCTCAGACGCCAGAAAATGCGTAATCTATGGGGAAGTTGCATTGGCAGTGAACCAATCGCCTGAAGGAAACAATTTAACTTTAACACAATGTGATACCGGACCTTCAAACCTTCAGGATGGTTTAACCTCTTTTAATTTAAATCAAATCGAAAAACAAAATGATTTTGTATATACGTTTTACGAATCCGAAACCGATTTACTAAGCGATTTACCCATAGACAACCCTGAAAACTTCGTAAACACCAATCCTTATAACCAAACTATTTATTACAAAGTTAGTAACCAATCTAATTGTAGTAATTCGGGAGAAATCTTATTAAACGTAAAAGATGTAGTGCTAAATAGTGACCAATATTCTTTTTACAGTTGCGATGAAAACCCAGAGGATAACGTTTTAGTAGGAAATTTTGATTTGGAAACTATCAAAACAGATAATTTTTCTGGTCAGAATATTAAATTTTATAGTAGCCTAGAAGATGTTGCTTTAGAACAAAATGAACTTGATAATTGGTTCACCTCAGAATCCACAACAATCCTAGGTCGCATTGAAAATAACAACCAATGTGAAGATGTTTTACAAATTAATCTTAAAGTAAACCCCTCTCCTCTATTCCAGATGGATGAGTTTTATACCATTTGTCTAAACAACCCTTTGCTACCTGTTTATGCTCCTGAGGGATTTGACTCTTATACTTGGATTAAAAAAAATGAAAATTCTGAAACTAATATTGGTTCTGGAGAAAATGCCATAATTACGGAACCAGGAACTTATATACTTGAAGCGAGCTACCACTATTCGCAAACAAATTCAACCATAACTTGCCCTAACAGAGTAGAATTTAGGGTTGTGCCGTCTAATATTGCTAAAATTGAAAACGTAGTTATTAAAGACATTTCAAAAAACAATACCATTGCTATTGAAATTTCAGGTTCTGGAGATTACGAGTATTCTTTAGATGGTATAGACTTTACCGACGATAATTTTTTTAGCAATGTCCCCGCAGGTTTTAATGCTGTGTTTGTAAAGGACAAAAACGGATGCGGTGTTTCAGAAAAACTTATTTCGGTAGCAGGCTACGATAAATTCTTCACTCCAAATGCAGATGATGAAAATGATTTTTGGGAGATTAAAGGTTTAAACAACATAGCGTCCGTCTATATATTTGATAGGTACGGGCAATTAATAACAGCTTTAGATCCTCAGAACGCTAGATGGGATGGCACTTCTAATAACATAAACGTGCCTTCCTCGGACTATTGGTTTAAAGCCAAGCTCAAAGATGGACGCGAATTTAAAGGCCATTTTACATTAAAGCGATAAGCTTTCGTATTTTTATCTTATGAAATTTAAGATAGTATCAGATTTTAAGCCAACTGGTGACCAACCCGAGGCTATTAAACAATTGGTAAATGGTTTAAATAATAAAGATCCGTACCAAACACTTCTTGGAGTAACTGGTTCTGGAAAAACATTTACAGTAGCTAATGTTATTGAAAAAGTTCAGAGACCAACATTGTTGCTAGCACATAACAAAACACTTGCGGCACAACTTTATTCAGAATTCAAACAGTTTTTTCCTGAAAATGCAGTGGAATACTTTGTTTCTTATTACGATTACTATCAACCAGAAGCATACCTACCTACTACCGGAACTTATATTGAGAAGGATTTATCCATCAACGAGGATATTGAAAAACTAAGATTAAGTGCTACTTCCTCACTCTTATCAGGAAGGCGTGATGTACTTGTTGTTGCTTCGGTTTCATGTCTGTATGGTATTGGAAACCCAGTTGAGTTTCAAAAAAATGTAATTACAATTGAGAGGGACCAAGTAATCCCAAGAACAAAATTTTTGCATCAATTAGTTCAAAGCCTATATGCAAGAACCACAGATGAATTTAAAAACGGTAATTTTAGAGTAAAGGGAGACGTTGTAGACGTTTTCCCCAGCTATGCAGACCATGCGTTCAGAATTCATTTTTTTGGCGATGAAATCGAAGAAATTGAAGCTTTTGACCCTTTTAATAACAATGTAATTGAAGTTTACACCAACCTAAATATTTATCCAGCTAATATGTTTGTAACATCGCAAGATGTATTGCAAAACGCCATTCATCAAATCCAGGATGATATGGTTAAACAGGTTGATTATTTTAAAGAAATTGGCAAACATTTAGAGGCCAAACGTCTTGAAGAACGTACTACCTTTGATTTAGAAATGATTCGGGAATTAGGGTACTGTTCTGGTATAGAAAACTACTCACGATATATTGATGGACGAAATCCAGGCACCCGTCCGTTTTGTTTATTAGACTATTTTCCTGATGATTACCTTATGGTGATTGATGAAAGTCATGTTACCATTCCTCAAGTTCATGCTATGTATGGCGGAGACCGCAGTAGAAAGGAAAATTTAGTAGAATACGGTTTTAGACTACCCGCGGCTATGGACAATAGACCTTTAAAATTTGAAGAGTTTGAAATACTTCAAAATCAAACACTATTTGTAAGTGCAACTCCCGCTGATTATGAACTTGAATTATGTCAAGGTGTTTTTGTAGAGCAAATAATTCGTCCAACAGGTTTACTTGACCCCATAATTGAAGTCCGCCCTAGTCAAAATCAAATTGATGATTTAATTGAAGAAATTCAGCAACGTGTAGAAAAAGATGAACGAACTTTAGTAACTACCCTAACAAAAAGAATGGCCGAAGAACTTGCCAAATACCTTACCCGAATTAACGTAAGGTGTAGATACATTCATAGTGATGTAGATACCCTTGAACGGGTAGAAATTATGCAAGATTTACGAAAAGGAATTTTTGATGTTTTAATTGGTGTAAATCTTTTGAGAGAGGGTTTAGATTTACCCGAAGTTTCTCTTGTTGCAATTCTTGATGCAGATAAAGAAGGCTTTTTAAGAAGTAATCGTTCACTTACGCAAACCGTAGGTAGGGCGGCTCGAAATTTAAATGGTAAAGCAATAATGTATGCTGATAAAATTACCAATAGCATGCAGCAAACTATTGACCAAACTAACTACAGAAGAGAAAAACAAATTGCGTATAATACTAAAAACAACATCACACCAACAGCTTTAAATAAAAATTTAGACAGTGTTTTATCCAAAAATTCTGTTTCTACATACCACTTCGAAAAGGAGGAATTAAGAGCTGCTGAACCAGATTTAGACTACCTGACAAAGAACCAAATTGAGCAATTAATTCGGGATAAAAGAAAGGCAATGGAGAAGGCGGCAAAAGATTTAGATTTTATGCAAGCGGCAAAATTTAGAGACGAGATTAAGGCTCTTCAAGAACAAAAATAATTGCTTATATTTGAATATATTCTCTTTTTCCTTCGCAAGAATCCATCTGTAAATATTTAAATCACATAACACCTATTAAATAATTGATATTTAATTTTTTACAAATATTTTTAGACAAGGCTAAATCAACATTTTTGATGTAAAACTCACTATTTAAAAAGTCTAAATCATTAATACAGCTCTAAAAGAAATTATTTTACAGCGCTATTTCCAAGCGGTAAAATTGGCTTTAAGATTCAATTAAAAATGGCTCTAAGTGTGCTTCAAATTAGAGTGTCAAAAAAAATAGTCAAACCTCTTTTAGTCATTTTATCATTAAAGCTTTTAAAAAATTAAACCTAATCTAAAAAGTTGAATCATGGCTCCTATTAAAATGATAAGCGATTATTCTAACACAATTAATACAATGAGAGGACGTAGTAAAAATTCACACATTACAAACAATCTTCAGAACTAATTCTGTAGAAAAAGCTCTTTTTAAACTCCTACAAAATGAAAATAAAAAAAAGCGTTTCGGACTAAACCAAAACGCTTTTTAAACAACTACCAACCAAACTAATTTTTTATCTATGTCAAACTTATAGTTCTTTTAGGCTTAGGCAAAGCTTCCTCCTTTACAGGCAAAACGAACCTTAAAACTCCATCTTCGTAACTAGCTTTTATATCATCTTGATTTACACTTTCTGGTAAAACAAATACTCTTTTAAAAGCTGCAGAGCCAAACTCTTTACGAGTATACTTTACTCCTTCATTTTTAAGGGTATTTTCCTCAGCAGAAACAATTAACTGCCCTTCATCTACTTCTATATTAAAATGTTCTTTTTTTCGTCCAGGAACCAATAATTCTAATTGATAACTTTCTGCACTTTCTAGAATGTTTACTAACGGTTGTTTACCAAATCCGGTTTCATAACCACCATACCAATCTGTACTTAAAATATCATTTAGTAATGAAGGAAAAGATGCTTTATTTGCTTTAATAATACTCATATCTATATTTTTTGATTAAACTTACGGTCAACATAAGTCAAAACATATACCGTTTATAATTAAGTGACATTGTGTCTTGTTTTATTGCTTGGTAAATGTCATATTGTCTGTTTTTGTTTTTCTTACTGCTTAATCTTTTATTCAACTGACATCCTATTTATATTATCATCTAAATATTTTATAATACCTTGCAGCAAATTATAGAATTGAATGACGAATAATGACGTTTTTAAAAAGCTAAGAGTTGCACTCATGCTTAGGGATGATGAAATTGTTGAAATCCTGAAATTGGTTGATTTTAAAATATCTAAAAGTGAATTAGGTGCTTTTTTTAGAAAGGATGACCACCCAAACTATCTTGAGTGTGGTGACCAAATTCTAAGAAACTTTTTAAATGGATTAGTTATTCATCTTAGAGGAACAAAAGAAAACCCTACAACTCCTGTGGAGGCGTTATCTAAAAAAGCAAAACCTCAACAACGAAATAATAGCAACAAGCTTATCTCTAAAGAACATCGCAAACCAAGTTTTAAAGAGCAGCAGCTAAAAAGGGTTAATAAGGACTTAGGTCCAACAAAATTTAAGAATAAGAAAAAATCCTGAAAAACCAATTTCAGGATTTTTAATTTCTGCTTATTCTTGAATTAAAACAGGAATACTATAAACTCTACCTTCCTTGTAATCTTCTAAGTATATTTTTTTATAATTTAATGTAGACTTTACAAAATGTTCCATTTCACTATTTTTAGTGCTTACATATAAAACCACTATTTCACGGTTTTCATTCAGTGTAACCTCACATCTGCTGCAATATTTACAAAATCAAGCTCTAAATCATTGATTTCTCTTTGTAAAATTTCAGAAACCTGACTGGTTAAACTTTTTTTACGCTCCACTTCTACATTTTCACCGTTAGCAAAAATGCTTCCGTTTACAAATAACATTACCGCAACTAATAATAGACTAATTTTTCTCATGACTATCGTTTTTTGATTATTAATAAATTGATTGATGAATGATTGATGAATGATTGATGATATATTAAAGAGACGAACACAAATCACTTTTTGTTACATGAAATTTCACCTTTAACAGAATTTTAGATGAAATTCTAAAACAAAAACATCTAAAACCCTGCAACACCAAAAACTATTATAATACTAATTAACAGATTATTAATAATCAAAAAACGCTACATAGCGTTTTATAAAGAATTGTTGTGATTATTTTTAATAAACAAGGGTAATAAAAAAAGGGTAACGTTAAAACGTTACCCTTAGTACTTATCAAAAAAGCTGTTTTACTAGCTTAAAACTTCTTTTACTTTATCAGCTGCTTCTTGAAACTGTACTGCCGAATGAACAGCCAATCCTGAATTATCAATAATTTCTTTAGCTAACTCTGCATTGGTTCCTTGTAAACGAACAATAATAGGCACCTTAATTGCATCACCCATATTTTTGTAAGCATCCACGACTCCTTGAGCAACACGATCACAACGCACAATACCACCAAAAATATTGATAAGAATAGCTTTTACGTTATCATCTTTTAAAATAATTCTGAAAGCTTCTTCTACTCTTTTAGCATCTGCAGTACCACCCACATCTAAAAAGTTAGCAGGTTCACCCCCCGCCATTTTAATTAAATCCATAGTTGCCATCGCAAGTCCAGCTCCATTAACCATACAACCAACGTTTCCGTCTAAATCAACATAGTTAAGACCTACCTCTCTTGCTTCAACTTCAACTGCATTTTCCTCACGTAAATCGCGCATCTCTGCATACTCTTTTCTACGGTAAAGTGCATTATCATCAATAGATACTTTTGCATCTACTGCCATGATTTTATCATCTGAAGTTTTTAAGACCGGATTAATTTCAAACATATTAGAATCACTTTCTACGTATGCTTTGTATAATGCTGTCACAAACTTCGTCATTTCTTTAAATGCCGTTCCCGACAGTCCAAGATTAAATGCGACTTTTCTTGCCTGGAAAGGCAATAAACCTGTTGAAGGATCTATTTCCTCTGTATAAATTAAATGAGGAGTACTTTCCGCTACCTCTTCAATATCCATTCCACCTTCGGTAGAATACATAATCATATTTCTTCCTGTACTTCGATTTAATAATACAGACATGTAAAACTCATTTGTTTCACTATCACCAGGATAATAAACATCTTCAGCTATTAAAACTTGATGTACCTTTTTACCTTCCGCAGATGTCTGTGGGGTAATAAGATTCATGCCTATTATGCTTCCTGCCAGTTCTTCAACTTCTTTTAAATTTTTAGCCAGTTTAACACCGCCACCTTTTCCTCGTCCTCCTGCATGAACTTGCGCCTTAATAACGTGCCAACCTGTTCCTGTTTCTGCGGTTAATTGTTTTGCTGCATCCACTGCCTCTTTAGCATTTCGGGCAACAATCCCCCTCTGTATGCGTACGCCAAAACTTGCTAAAATGTTCTTACCTTGATACTCGTGAAGATTCATATATCCTATTGTCTTTTTTAGTTGGAAACAAAAATAGTAAACGAAACGGATTTACCCTAATGAAAAATAACATGCGTTTATAATGTAACATCTTTAAAATCTAAAGGGTCAAAATTTTTGAAATCCCCATTTAACAGTATCGTTTTTTTTGTTCTTTGCACTTCTTTTAAGACCGTAATAGTTCCAATGAGATGCTTCTTTAAAAAAAGTAACCTATCACTCTCTTTTGTAATCTTAAGAAGTTCGTATTCCTGTTCAAAGGACAGACCAATTTTATGGACCAAAATATAACTATTAAACTTCTCTAACGGAATTGGAGTATATGTTACCCCCATTTCATCATATAATTTGTTTATCGCCTGCAAAACCTCCGCTTTTAAAGTTTCATCAGCTTCATAATCTACTTCTATGAATTCTATTGTGCCAGCAGGATAAAGTTTTCCCTCTTTTTGAGTCTCAAAGGACTTTAGTCTAAAAATTTGTCTCGCCACACAAGTAATATCCATTTCACCCGTATCATAAGTATTCACAACCTCAACCAACTGTATCTCCGTACCATACTCTAGATGATTATTAATGTACACGGGTATTCCAAAAGTAATAGCGTTGTTTCTACAATCGGCAATTAATTGTTTGTAGCGCTCTTCAAAAATGTGAAGAGGAACAGTCTCCCCAGGGTAAAAAATAGACTGTAGGGGTAGCATAGGTAGTTTCATTCTTTTTTGCTTAAAAATACAATCCACAGCAAACTACGCAAATCAAGTATTGATTTTGTGTTAATTATAACAAAATGTTGTAAAATTCAATTTTTGAAGTTTTTTTTTTGTAATCACGATTCATAAACATAGATTTGTTCAAAAGACTTTTAAAATGAAGAATGCAGATTTGCTAAAAATAGCAAAAAAGTACGGAGACCCAGTTTATGTTTACGATTCAGAAAAAATCGTTTCTCAATTTAAACGACTTACGAACGCTTTTAATAGTGTAAAAAACTTAAAGTTAAATTACGCTGCTAAAGCGCTTTCAAATATAACAATACTTAGACTAATGAACTCTCTTGGTAGTGGATTAGACACTGTTTCTATTCAGGAAGTAAAGCTAGGGTTATTTGCAGGTTTCAAACCTGAGTCTATCATATTTACACCTAATGGTGTTTCTTTGGAAGAAATTGAAGAAGCTGCTAAACTTGGAGTGCGTATAAACATAGATAATCTATCCGTTCTAGAACAGTTTGGTAGTAAGCATCCAGATATTCCTGTTTGTATTAGAATTAATCCGCATGTTATGGCAGGAGGAAACTCTAACATATCTGTTGGTCATATAGATTCTAAGTTTGGTATTAGCATTCACCAAATACCTCACTTGTTACGTATAGTTAAACTTACTAAAATGAATATCAACGGTATACATATGCATACGGGTAGTGATATTTTGGATATTGATGTTTTCTTATATGCTTCGGAAATTTTGTTTGAAACTGCTAGAAACTTTAAAAACCTAGACTTTATTGATTTTGGTAGCGGCTTTAAAGTGCCTTACAAAGAAGGAGATATAGAGACCAATGTTGAAGAGTTAGGTAAAAAATTAAGCTCTCGTTTCAACGAATTCTGTAAAGAATATGGTAAAGAATTAACCTTAGCTTTTGAGCCAGGTAAATTCTTGGTGAGTGAAGCAGGTTCATTTTTAGCAAAGGTAAATGTTGTTAAACAAACAACTTCTACCGTTTTTGCTAGTGTAGACTCTGGGTTTAATCATTTAATAAGACCAATGCTGTATGGTGCTGATCACAGTATTGAAAACATCTCTAACCCTCAAGGAAGAGAACGCTATTACTCCGTTGTTGGCTATATTTGTGAAACTGATACATTTGCCAATAACCGTAGAATTAATGAAATAAAAGAGGGTGATATTCTTTGCTTTAAAAATGCAGGAGCATATTGTTTTACAATGGCAAGTAATTACAATTCTAGATTTAGACCACCTGAAGTTTTATGGCATAATGGAAAGGCTATTTTAATTAGAGAAAGAGAAACTTTTGATGATTTAATTAAAAATCAAGTTGATGTAAAAGGTTTATTCGCTGAAGAAACCAAGAAAGAAAAATTAACAATCTAACTAACTTTTAAAAGGAGAGCACAATGCTCTCCTTTTTTATTTTACATTAAGCCTAACAGCTACAGGCTATATTAATGAAATAATCATTCGTATATTTCGTTAGTTTTATATAGTAAATTAGACTAAGAAAAGTAAATAATATTGAAGACATGAAAACAGCCTATAAATATATACTAACCTTATGCATCATTTTTTTAGCTTTAAATGCTAATGCACAAGAAGTAGAATGGCTATCATGGGCAGAAGCTGCCAAATTAGCTGAAACCGATAAAAGTCCTAAAAAGATTTTTATAGATGTATATACAGATTGGTGTGGGTGGTGCAAAAAAATGGATAAAGACACTTTTCAAAACGCTGAAGTTGCCAAATATATGTCCGAAAACTTTTATATGGTTAAATTAGATGGAGAAGGCAAAGAACCAATAGAATTTAAAGGTAAAACCTATAAATTTGTTCCCTCTGGAAAAAAAGGATATCACGAATTTGCTGCGGCGTTAATGCAAGGTAGGTTAAGCTACCCAACTACTATTTTCTTAGATGAAAAAATGAACATGTTATCTCCAGTACCTGGTTATCAAAAACCTGATGCTTTCTTGAAAATAGCAAAATACTTTGGAGACAATATTCATAAAGAGAAGGATTGGAAAGCTTACGAAGGCGAAGAAGGAAAATAAAACACTTCACTTATATAGATATAAAAAAGAGCTGTTATATAACAGCTCTTTTTTATATTTCTTTAATTATTTTTTTATCTACTATAATTGGGAGATTCTTTGGTTATAGTTACATCATGAGGGTGACTTTCATTTATTCCACTTGCCGTTATTTTTACAAAACGACCTGTATCTTGTAAAGTAGCCACATCTTTAGCGCCACAATATCCCATACCAGCTCGCAAACC
The DNA here is from genome assembly GCA_947493885.1 of uncultured Maribacter sp. Taxonomy (GTDB): domain Bacteria; phylum Bacteroidota; class Bacteroidia; order Flavobacteriales; family Flavobacteriaceae; genus Maribacter_B. The sequence continues at coordinate 699,547 of CANLTE010000002.1, read as the reverse complement.
TCCAACAAATTGATGAATACTCTCCAACAACTCTCCTTTATATGGTACACGACCCACAATTCCTTCTGGAACTAATTTTTTAATATCATCTTCTACATCTTGAAAATAACGATCTTTAGAACCTTGTTTCATAGCTTCTACAGACCCCATTCCGCGATACGATTTAAATTTTCTTCCTTCGTAAATAATAGTTTCTCCTGGCGATTCTTTAGTTCCTGCTAATAATGAGCCTAACATTACAGTGTCCGCTCCAGCAGCAATGGCTTTTGGAATATCTCCAGTATAACGGATACCTCCATCTGCGATTACTGGAACACCACTACCTTTTATTGCTGCAGCTACCTCTAACACCGCAGAAAATTGAGGAAAGCCAACTCCAGCAACCACTCGTGTTGTACAAATAGATCCAGGGCCTATACCCACTTTTACCGCATCAGCACCAGCTTCCACTAAATATTTAGCTGCTTCTCCAGTAGCAATATTCCCTACAATTACATCAAGTTCTGGAAATTGTTTTTTTACATTTTTTAAAGCATTAACCACTCCTTGGGTATGTCCATGAGCGGTATCAATCACAACAGCATCTACGCCAGCATCTACTAAAGCAGAAGCTCTTTCCACCACATCACCAGTAACACCTAAGGCTGCCGCAACACGCAAACGACCATACTGATCTTTATTTGCCATTGGTTTTTGCGTTAGTTTTGTAATATCCCTAAAGGTAATTAACCCAACCAAGGTATTATCTTTACTAACAACTGGTAACTTTTCAATTTTGTTTTCTTGAAGAATATCTTCCGCTTGCTCTAAAGAGGTTCCTTCACTAACAGTAACTAAATTTTTAGAGGTCATTACCTCTGCAATTGGTCTTTTATCGTTTTTTTCAAAACGTAAATCTCTATTGGTAACAATACCAATTAATTTACCTGCATCGTCTACAATCGGAATTCCACCAATACTATGCTCTTTCATATTTGCCTTTGCATCTTTAACAAGGGCATTAAGCGGGAGCGTTACAGGATCCATAATCATGCCACTTTCAGCACGCTTTACTTTACGAACTTTAATGGCTTGTTCCTCAATAGTCATATTCTTATGTAAAACACCAATACCACCTTCTTGAGCCATAGCAATGGCCATTCGAGATTCCGTAACAGTATCCATTGCAGCCGAAACTATTGGTACATTAATGGTAATATTACGTGTAAATTTTGCTTGAATATTTACTTCTCTTGGAAGTACTTCCGAATACGCCGGGACTAAAAGTACGTCATCATAAGTAAGACCTTCTCCTAGTATTTTGTTTTGATGAGCCTGCATAGCAATTAAGGATTAATTGCGTGCAAATATAGTTTTTTTTATTGAGAAAAATATATTTACTACTCTTCTAAGTTAAAATTAGCCCTGGCCTTTTTTGCCCACTGTATTAAAGCACTTTTTTCTTCTTCAGAAATCTCTCCGTGCATTAATGTGTATGAGCTTTCTGGCATGTGCCCTTCTTCTACTTCTTCTATGAGCTCATCCAACTTATGGTCTTTCTTTTTAGCGTCATACGAATTCCATTTTGAAACATTAAAATGCTCATTACCCTCCTCTACATGATCAGCTATCCAATACGAAATAGGTGCAACTTCTGCATACCATGGATATTCCGTTTTATTGCTATGGCAATCATAACATTTACTCTCAAGAATAGCAACAATAGATTTACTTGCTTGAGTTTCTTTTTCAAAAGCAGTAACATCTCTGTATTCAGCATTATTTTTCTCTGGACGATAAAACTGCATCCCAACTAAAACTATCAACAAGAAGATTAAAGTTTTCTTTACCATTTATGCTTTTACCTTAAGTTGATGCAGCACATAAATTGAAGATACTGCAAAGGTGAGGGTCATTAATATGCCCGAAAAAATAACAACGTATTTCATCCATAAAATTCCTGACCAGAGAAAATAAATACCTCCAAAGGTTAATACTACGGAAACGAACGGCTCAACGGTTAAAAACAATTTAACCTTTTTTGAAGCTTTTGTAATCCAAACTAAACCTCCGAGTAGAAAGAAAATGAATGACATAGACAAAATATGTGTATGCACAATTGTCAACATCTCGCGACTACTTTTTTTAAATTTCATTACCTCAGCCTCCTCATCTTCCTCGTTTCCTAAATAATTCTCTTCAATACCATTAGGTGTTCCAGAGCTTGTTTCACCAACAAAAAGCAACCCTGTATAAAAGCCTATAGATAGAATTACAACAAATGCAGCTATAAAAATTTTTATTTCTTTAGGAAAGGAATGTATAAGGCCATTATAGCTCATTATAGAACTTTATTTTCTTGAAGAATTCCAATAGTCTGTAACAGATTATCCATAGCATTAACCATAGAGCGAACGGATATTGTAGCCCCAGCAATTCCATCTATATCATTTTCAAAAGATACTCTGTCGCTACTTGATTTACCTAAAAATTGCTTTAACCATCTTTTACTACCTATCTCACCTCCATACTCTTCTCTATAAATAAGCACTTTGGAATGTACTACTTCCAAATTTTCGTTAAAAAGAACAAGATAATCAAACTGAGCAGTTTTACTTGCAGCTTTATCCACAAAACCATAGCCCATAAAATTAACTCCATCAGTTATCTTAAAAAGATTTCCTTCACCTATTTTAATAGGTAGTTTTGCGTTGATTTCAGATGAAACCGTTATTGCATGAAACAACAACCCTTCTTTTTTAAAGTGCTTTTCTACCTCTTTATTTACCCGCTTTTCTACATTTTTAGGCAAACCAAACCCACAGAATATTAGTACAGCAAGTAGTAAAAGGGTTTTGTTTAGTTTCTTTAAAATCATAGCACAAATATATTAATTTAGACTGAATATTAATAAGAAAACTTTCTAAAAGAAATTATTTAACTTAAAAATAAAGCCTCTATTCTACTAAAATGAAGAACAAAGGCTTTAGCAAATAAACCAACTAACAATATATATTTAAAACCAAACTCCTATACCAAAATTTAGTCTATCATCAACATCACCACCATCTAAGGCGTTAGAACGGAATTGATAGTCTCCTTTTAAAACTACACCTGGAACAATATGATATGTTAAACCTGTTGTAACATCTGTTCTATTATAAGCATCATTTCTTGCAAGGTCACCTTCCACACTAGCATGTGTATCATATTTTTCGTAACGGGCAAAAGCATATAGTTTTTGTTTTTTACCTGTAGGTAATAAGTTAAAAGCTCCTTCTACATAAAACCCTTGCAAAGCGCTACCTAAATCTCTACCTGTTAAAGTATTGTACTCTTCAGTATCGGAAAGCGATGCATAAATAAATTGTCCCCTAGCACTAAATCTTTGGTATGCGTATCTGGCATCAGCACCAATCATAGTAATTCCAATATTAGCTCCAGGAATATCCTCCACATCATCCTCAGCTTGAGTTTTTCCTAAATAAGTAGACAAACCTAAACGCAATCCAGGTATACCGTAATAATCTAATTTAGCAGAAAGCGTTGGACTATCCACGGTAGATTTTATACCTTTTTGACGGCCTCCTCTAAGTCCATTACTCCCTTTTAACGCTCCAGCAATACCACCTTCACCGTCACTGGAAGTGGATTTAAATCCATTAAAAACATAAGCTTGATACCCTAATGAAATATCGTTGAACTTCCCAGAAACCCCTACTCCAAGTTCCCTCCATGTTGTAGGTACAATTACATTATCAATTGCCGGTCTTTCGGTTCCATTAAAAGTGGTTGGTTCATGAAACTCATTTACAATACCCATCGGAACTAGCATTAATCCACCTCGAAGATTAACATTATTTCCCACATTATAATTTACAAAGGCCTGCTCCACAAATACTTCTTCAACATGCTCAAATTCCACTTCTGTAACAAATTGAATCTGATCACTAAATTTATAACCAACCAAAAGCACTAAGCGTTGAACATCTATCTCTCCGTTTTTTCCCTCTGGCTGATTGTATAACATTTCTCCATAAGCACCAATAGTAACTGCGGAACCATAATTGCCTGATAATAATCTTTGCGCTGCATTTATTTGCTTTTGCGGATCTAACATTATTGAATCTGTTGCTCTTTGAGCAATTCCCGTTGACGCAATTAAAAGTGTAAGTAGTAATATTAAGTTTTTCATTTGTAAAGTTATTCTTATTTAGACTTCTTTTAAATAATGCCGCAAATTTAAACTCAAAAATCAATCTACCAAACTTTATTTAAACTAAATCTTAATAAAAATTAAGATTTAACGATTTCATTACTTTCAACTACTATTTTTAACTTTCTCCTATTACTTTACTTGGCTACTCTTCTGGGTTTGTTTTTTTATTCTTTCGCAAAACAACTACTAAATAATCTCTAAACACCCATTTATCTAGCTTATTTTTTACTCGTTCTTCTTCTTTTTTAATATCTAAAATTTCAAAATTGGTGTTATATATTAAGCGTCTTAACTTATGTATATCGTAAAGCTCAAACAAATTGCTTTCTGATACATAAGGAAGGTTTTTCATGGAATTGCTATTTACAAATGTTAACACAAATAAACCTTCTGGTTTTAAAACACGATATATTTCTGATAATAAAGCTTTTGGATTTTCCCAAAAATAAATAGTGTTTACGGTGAAAATTCGTTCAAAAAAATTGGAAACATAATCAATTTTAAATCCATCATACAATTGAAATGATGCTCTATTTTTACTTAAATATTTACGGTTAACACCTTCCGATTCTCGTTGCATTGTTTTGGATATTTCTAATCCAAAATATTTTACCTGCGGACCATATTTCAGCACATCTTCTAAATGTGAACAATTGCCATGCCCCAACTCCAAAACCCTATTTCTATCGTCAATTCTTAATAAAGAGATTGATTTGGCAATCATTTCTTGATTTGTTTGATTTAACAAAGCTCCCATTTCAATACCATCTACCCCAGTTGGGCAACTTAGTTGATACGCCATATCGCTTAGTTTTTTTTCTTCTAAACTAGATCTAATTGGTTCTTGCATAATTTAATTTTATTTAATTCTGAATTTCTCTAAAGTGGTATCTATGTTCAACATAAATTGTGTACCAACTATTAAATCCTCCAACAACTCTAAAATTTCATCATCTACTTTTAAACAAGTATCAATTAATGGTGTTGTGGTCCATATTTTATTGCACCTTTCATCTCCACATTCAATGCAATTACATGGCGTATCAGATTTTCTAACAATATCCAACAGACGACCAATATCTTTCTCTGACATAAAAATGCCTACAGTATCTATAATAAGTTGAAGTTGACAATTAGGGTTTGGGGCATTTACCATTTTATATGATGCTCCATAGTCATTACTATATATTAATTCCATAGTTTTAATTTATTTTATTTAAAAAAAGGTGCATATTATACTTAACACACACCTTCAAAATCAACATAACTTAAACTGTTTTATAATTGAATCGTCACCTAAAAAGTAACAACACCCTCAATTGGTTGATATTCGTAATTAAAGGTGTAATACCTGAAGTCACTGTTAGTATCTCCATCTTTATAATAGCTCAGAATTTCAATTTTACCATATTTGCCATCTCTTGTTTTAAAAACCAATATTCTACCAGCAATAGGGACAATTAAATGATCAGGAGCACCTGTATAATTATACCATCCGTTTCCACTACCTGTGGGAATAGAAAGACCCGAAGCTGAATCTTGAACAAGAAGTGCAGTATCTACTGTTGTAATATCATCCATTGTACCAACGGAAATATAAGCTGCTGCATCACCATTTCTCACTGGTTCATCAGTAATTCCAGAAGATTCTCCTCCATTAACCACAATTGTAGTTGACCTAAATGCTATATCCCAATTGGTATCATCTGTAGTTACTTTTCCAGTTTTAAAATCAAACTTTACAAACTCGCCAGATTCTGGTTCTCCACGTCCACCCTCTTGTGGTGCATACAAATTTTCTATTTTACCACTAATTGGTAAATTTTTGGCATATGTATTCCATCCGTGGTTATCCGTATCATTTGCCGCGGGAATAGGCTCATTTTTTCCTTCCTCCAAAGAAGCTACCTCTTTTTTATAGAGTGTTATTTGATTCTCCGTTACATTCTTAAAAAAAATAACGTAAAACGTACTGTTACTTTCTCTATAACCAACCCATTTATTTTCACTCTCAGAATAGTACTCTTTTTTGGTATCGTAATTCGTAGAAATACCTCCTGTTAAATCGTAGTTTATATTAGTTTGATTGATTTGATATGTAGCTCTTTGGGTTACTCCTTGTACATCAAATTCTCTACTGTATGAGCCCTCGAAGGTTAAAGAATTTCCTCCTAAATTTGTGTTCTCATCTCCACTATCACAAGAAGAAAGCATTGCTACAAAAGCTAACAATATTAAAAGTTTGTTTTTCATTATTTTAAATTTTAAAAGTGAATATTTAATTTTCCGTAAATAATTTGGCCTGCCAAACTGTTGATGTTTTCTGAATCTGTATAGTCAAAAACATTATCTGCACCGAGGCTAACCATGTAATTTTTGAATAGGGTTTTATTAATAGCAAAATCCCAAATAGTATATCCTTTTACTTGACTATCATACGAATCCAGATACCTATTTCCATTAGTGTCATTTATACCATACTTACTCCTATAGGTGCCTCTGATATTCATGTTAATTTTCCATTTTGGAATGGTATAAAACACTTTTCCATTAGCCATGTGACGCGATCTGTTATAGAGTCCAACATAATCCGATTCATCAAGCCTAAAAGTGTTTAACGTAATTTCGTCACGGGCAAAAACCTCCCCGTTTTTAAATGCCTTTTCTGCATCTTTATCTTTCGCAAACAGCAACTGATACCCACCAGTTATTCGTAATTGTTGATTGGGTTTCCAAGCTACATTAAGCTCAACACCTTGCGTATAAACCTTACTCACATTGAGGTAACTAAATACGTTTTGACCGTTAGTTTTTCGCGCAATGATTTTAGTATCTATTAAATCGTTAATATCATTTCTAAACACGTTAGTATCAATAGTCAAATTTGAAAATGCTTGTACTCTAAAACCCAAATTATAGTTAATGGAATTTTCTGCCGAAACCGCTTCTCCAAAAGTGTTAAGTGGTATGGTAACATTGGTAATTTGCCCTTCACTATCAAGTTCAGAAATTCTTTGTTGAACAAGATTATAACCAATAACGGTATAGCCTGCCGTTGGATTGGTAAAATCTAGAAAAAGCTGTCTAAAGTCAGGAGCTTTATATCCGTAACCTACTGAACCTTTTACAATTATTTGATCTGTAATAGCATATCTAACCGCAAATTTTGGACTAAACTGATTATTATATTCACTGTGCATATCATACCTAAAACCTAATATAACATTGAGTTTTTCAGATATGTTTGCATCATATTGTGCATATATATAAGGTGCATTATATACTGGAGTGTTTGAAAAAAAAGTCCTGTCTAAACTTTCTTTTGTCCACCCCACACCACCGATAATGGATTGCTTTTTTGAAACATCATAACCTATTCGAATTTCTGGGCGAATCATAAATTGGTTATAATCACTTTCACTAAAGCGAGAGCCATCTGTATTGTCCAAATAACCATTTGTAATGTAACGGGTGGTGTAAAAATCAAGATACCCTTTCCACTTACTATTAAATTTATGATTCACTTGCAAATGGGCATTCCATTCTCGCGCTTCATTTTCTCCGCTGAGCTCTAATGTTGGTATAGATTGTTGGTTTTCTATAAAAAATCTTCCCGATAAATTTACCTGTGTATTTTCTGAAACATCATATGTGCCTTTGGCACTTAACGTATAATTGTAAAAAGGATCTTGGGTTTTTAATTCATCTTCTTTGTTTAAATCATAACCATCACTACTATATCTATTCACAAAAAAACTTGCTCCAAGCTTATTCTTTTTGGTATTTACACTTGCATTAACATCTGTTATATTATATGAACTTCCTCTATAACCAAAATCTCCTTGTACGCCTTCTTTTGGTTTTTCGGTAATAATATTGATTACTCCACCCATGGCTTCGCTACCGTAAAGACTAGATGAAGCCCCTTTAACAATTTCTATTTGTTTTATGTTTCCAACGGTAATTCTACTTAAGTCAAAAGTTCCAGCCGTACGCCCAACAAGAGGTACACCATCTATAAGAATTAAAACATAATCTGAGGAGAGGCCTTGTACTTGTATACCCTGCCCATGATCTTGAACAATGTTTAATCCTGTTTGCTCACTTAAAATATCTGCTAGACGTAATGAATTAACCGCTTGTATTTCCTTTTTAGCAACTATTTGTGCGGGTAACGGCAAGGTGGCTAATTGCCTTTCGGTACGGGTTGCTGTAACTATTGCTTCCTGTAAATAATTTGTTTTAAGCGTATCTAAAGTTCCTTTTTCTCTTGATTGACCGAAAGACAGCTGCCAAATAAAAAGAAAAAAATAAACCATAAATAGTTTTTTATTTAGAATCATTCTCAATAGTTTTGTCGCAAATATATATCTTATTTTTATTCAATCTAAATAAATTTAAATAATTAATTCATGAGTGCATTAGTAACCCTTTTAAAAAAATGAAAATGAAAAAACATGTAATCCTATCCCTATTATCCATATTTACATTATGCATTGCACATGGACAGAGCAAAAGACAACAAGACCGAGAAACCATAAAAAAAATGTGCGGTTGTTATGAAGTAACTTTCAATTTTGCTGAAACTTTTAGTTATAGTAAAGACTCATTGTACCAGCCTTCAAAAAATAAAAATGACAAAGCTTTAGAGTGGGTACAACTTGTGGTAGATGAAAAAGACAAAATTTCTATGCAGCATTTATTGCAAGTTGGCAACCCCAGTAAACCACATATTGTAAAACATTGGCGCCAAGATTGGGTATATGAGAACACAGATTTCTATACCTACAACAAAAATAATTCTTGGGCGTATTCTCAAAAAAAACCTGCAGAAGTAAAAGGGCAATGGTCTCAAAAAGTGTATCAAGTGGACGACAGTCCCAGGTATGAAAGTTCAGCAACCTGGGTTCATGTAGATGGTAAAAGTTTTTGGGAAAGTACCGCAGATGCTCCACTACCAAGACGAGAATACACTAAAAGAAGTGATTACAATGTAACCATAAGAAGAAACCGTCATGAAATAACCAATAATGGATGGATTCATGACCAGGATAATGATAAAATAATACGAGAAAATGGAAAAGAAGATTTTGTTCTCGCCAAAGAAAAAGGGCTTAACACCTATAACAAAGTAGATGATAGCAAATGCTCCGCTGCCGTAGAATGGTGGAAAAAAAACACTGCTAAATGGAGTGCTGTTAGGACTGAATGGCAAACAATCTTCAACAAAAAAACAGATTTAAATCTTCATGAAAAGGTAGAAAACAAACCACTTTATAAGTATCTATTTGATGACGAAAACTACTCCAGCGCATCACAAATTCAACAAATAATATCTGAATTTATTCAAAATACCAAACCTGAATAACTTTTTAAGGGGCAATAACAAAATTGCTGTTGCCCCAAAATATCTATCAATTAACAAAAACAATTCAATATGAGTCACACACAAGATATTCATCCCATATATTACAATGACTTTGGCTTTGCTTTTCAGTGGAAAAGGCATGCTACTAAAAACATTAATAAAATTCAAATTGTTTTTAGAAATACTGGTTTGTTACTATGCAAAAAAGAACTTGAGGTTTTTTTTAACAATATAAAATATACTATTCAAAGTAATTCTGAATGTTTGCGCTGTGAAGAAAATGATAGTTGTAAATCTCTTTTACTAGACACTCCAGCACATCAGGTGACTCTTGCAATGAACAAAAAAGAACTACAAGCGGTACATGATTTGGTAGAAGGAACACTTTTTCAACTAAACCTAGATAATTTTATTGGCAATATTTGTTCCTCGTAATAACCACTACCATTTATAAATTGCACCAAAATAAGTACTAACTATAAAAAACAACTGTAAAGGAATCCTAAACCATAAGTACGTTATTCCCTTTCCCATAAAATTAGCGTTTTGATAATCTACGTTCTTAATTGCACCGTAAATATTGGCGGGTAACATCATAACAAAAAACAAGATTAGTAGCCACCCTGTAAGGACTTGCAACTTTTGTGTTAAAAGCCCAAACGCGGCAGAAACTTCAATCACAGCTGTTAGGTACACAACTTCTTTTTTAAATGGAATAAATTTAGGTATCATCATCACCATCCCGTCAGTATATAAAAAATGACCAATTGCTGTAAAACATAACATTACAGCCATGGCGATTCTGATTGCTAAAGCAAACTCATACTTTCCATTTATTAACTTCAATACTGCTAAAGAAATTACAAACGTTGCGCATATAACTAATAAAGGTTTCATCTTTTTTCTGCAAATTTCTGCAACTTAAAAACACTAATCAATGAATCTAAGTTAAGAAATTCTCTTTCTAATTCGGCTCAATGCCTGCGGTGTAACACCTATATATGACGCTATGTATTTTAATGGTATTTCCTTTATGACGTTGGGGCGTTCTTTAAAAAGTTTTAAGTATCTCTCTTCTGCCGTCTCATTTAAAAAGGACCGTTCTCTCTGAGATTTTATTAAGTATAAATTTTCGCCTATAATTCGTCCAAGCTTATTTCCCGAAATCGTATTGCTATAAACTTCTTGTAAATCTTCGTACGTTAAACTCCATAAAACAGTTTCACTTAATGTTTCTACTCTGTATGAGCACGCGGTTTGAGTTATAAACGAATCATATGCACATACAAACTGATTTTCAAAACAAAACCCAAAAGTAACATCATTCTCTTCCTGCGGAAAATACAATCTAACAGTACCATTCTCAATAAAAGAAAGTTGGTTTTCAACATGACCAACCTCTACCAAGGTCTGTTTTTTCCCTACATGGTGTTTTTCCAATTTAGAAGAAAAAAAAATCCAATCTTCATCATTCATTGGAACAAGTTGATTTAGATAATGCCTTAACTCATCCATTTAAAATAAAAAAGGTTTTAATGATACGCTGAAAACAATTCCGTAGCCTTATTAAAAGCTGCTTCAAAAACCATCCAACTCACATTAGAATCCGCTTTTTCAGTTGTAAAATACGACAACATTTTTTCCGTTGGCATATTACCTGTAAGTTCATCTTTAGCCATAGGGCATCCACCAAAGCCCTGAACAGCGCCATCAAACCTTCTACAACCAGCTTTATAAGCAGCATCCACCTTTTCATGCCATTTTGTTGGAGTTGTATGTAAGTGAGCTCCAAATTCAACATTTGGATATTTAGGTATCAAATTCGAAAACAAATAATCTATAATATCTGGTGTAGAAGATCCAACTGTATCTGAAAGCGACAAAATTTTAACTCCCATCGCTGCCAATTTTTCCGTCCACTCCCCTACTATTTCTACATTCCAAGGATCTCCATACGGGTTTCCAAAACCCATAGAAATATAGGTGACTACCTGCTTGTTAGATGCGTCGGCAATATTTAAAATTTCTTGAAGTATTTCTACAGACTGAGCAATGGTTTTATGCGTATTACGCATTTGAAAATTTTCTGATATTGAAAACGGATATCCTAAATAGTCAATTTCAGGATGTTTTGCTGCATCATTTGCACCTCGAACGTTGGCTACAATTGCTAAAAGTTTACTTGTTGTTTGGCTCAAATCTAATTTTGATAAAACCTCCGCTGTATCCACCATTTGAGGTATTGCCCTTGGTGAAACAAAGCTACCAAAATCAATTGTATCAAAACCGCAGCCTAACAATGATTGAATGTACCTAACCTTTTCATCCGTAGGGATGAAAGTTTTAATGCCTTGCATGGCATCTCTTGGACACTCAATAACTTTAACTTTACTCATTAATCATTTTATGGTAGCTAAAATTACTACTATTTATCTTAAAGTAATAAGAAGACGGCAATTCCAATAAAAACCGCAATTTGCATCCATTTTAAAAAGATAGCTACAGTATTATTTCCAGTAATGTAGTCCGAAATAAATCCCGATAACAATGCAATAGCACTGAAAAGCACAAATGAAACTGCCATAAACAAAAAACCCAACGTATAAAACTGCACTACAGTACTTAGCTCATTACTAAACAAAAAACCTGGAAAAAAAGCTAAAAAGAACATTGTGACTTTTGGATTTAAAACATTCATGACAAAACCTTGTCTAACCAATTCCCAATTCCCTTTTTTATCTATCTTTTGCTCAGATAAATTCAAACTGGCTTCGCTTTTAAAAACTTTATAGGCCAAATGCAAAAGATATAGTGCTCCTAAAAGTTTAATTCCAAAAAATAGTGTTGTGTTATTTTTTATAATCGTTGATACACCAAAAGCCAATAACGTTGTGTGTACTATACAACCTGAAATTAAACCTACAACGGTTGACATACCTTGTTTTCTTCCATGAGTCACGCTTTGCATTAACACATAGATATTATCTGGCCCTGGAGAAATTGCCAGAGCGCAAGTAGCTAATGAAAAAGCATATAGAATTTCGTAGTTCAACTTTATTTTGTTTGTAATAAAGAATCCAAATTACAAATTACAACTAAGACTAGTTAGATTGCGCTAAAATTGCTTTATTAATACGCTTAATTAATGATGGACCCTCATAAATAAAACCTGTCCATAACTGAACCAAATCTGCGCCAGCTTCCAGTTTTTCAAGTGCATCCTCCGCGGAATGGATCCCTCCAACTCCAATAATTGGAAAAGCTTTATTACTTTTTTTAACTAAAAACCGAATTACCTCAGTGCTTCTATTTTTTAAAGGTCTTCCGCTCAAACCACCTTTTTCTTCGGTATCCACTAAGTCTGACTTTAGATTCTTTCTTGAAATTGTTGTGTTAGTTGCTATAATACCATCAATCTTTGTTTCTTTAACAATATCAATAATATCTAACAATTGAGCATCTGTTAAGTCTGGCGCAATTTTTAAAAGTATTGGCTTTGGTTTGCTTTTTCTTTTATCAGTACACCTTTCATTTTCTTTTTTTAGCTCTTTTAATAAAGCCATTAATGGTTTTTTGTCTTGTAATGCTCTTAATCCAGGTGTATTTGGTGAACTTACATTTACCACAAAATAATCTACATAATCAAATAACGCATCAAAACATATTAAATAATCCTTGATGGCATCTTTATTATCAGTAATCTTATTTTTACCAATATTACCTCCAACGATTACCCTGTGTTTCTTCTTTAGCTCTTCAACAGCTTCAAAAACACCTTTATTATTAAAGCCCATTCTATTAATAATGGCCTCATCTTTTTTTAATCTAAATAATCTTTTTTTTGGATTACCCACTTGTGGTTTAGGTGTAAGCGTTCCTATTTCAATAAAACCAAAACCATAATCTGAAAGTTGATTATACATTTTAGCATCCTTATCAAAACCCGCCGCTAAGCCCACTGGGTTTTTAAATTTTATTCCAAAAACTTCGCGTTCTAACCTTGGGTCGTTTACATTAAAAATTTTTCGAATAACACCAGACAATCCTATTTTAGATAGTAACAACATAAGAGATGTACTAATGTGATGAACCCTTTCTGGGTCTAAAATAAAAAATAGGGGGCGAATCAAAAATTTATACATAATCCTACGAGCAATATTTTATGCAAAAATACAAACTGTAAATCCGTAAACGTTCTAAGTTTCGTATTTTATTCTGTACTATTCCTTGACAATACTATCATTATAGACTGTTGGTGTAACCACTATAGGTTTTTGAAAAGTTTCTTTACAGAGAATTAAATATCTTTCATATTGTTTTTGATTGAATGTTGTTAAAACCTCTTCATCACTTTTTAATGACAACGAAATCATTTCTTCTTTAAGAACATTATATTTTTCTGCCATTAAGGTTAAATCGGCAGGGGTACTTTGTGGATGCTCATTAAGCAATTTCTCTATTTTTTCTTGAATACCCTGAGAATTATCCGTGTAGGCAAGTTTTACAGCTTTTAACTTTTCAATCTGCTGATTATTTAATTGAAACACTTCTATTACCGTATCCGGATCACTTGTTCCAACGCCCAAAGCGCACGTTTGACCTATTGCTATATCAGATAAGAATGCCAAGCAAATGGCTATTACAAACTTTAAATTCATTATTTTTTTATGTTACAATTTAGACTGATGGTATGCTAAGATATAAACACTATTTTAAATCAAATAATATACATTTAACAACATTTAATTTATTTGGAGCAACAAGGCAATATTGTATTTTTGACGAAAATTCTTTTAAATGAAAATTCTAGTTGACAGGTTTATAAAATACGTTAAGATTGATACACAAAGTGATGCCAGTTCCAACACCACGCCAAGCACAGAAAAACAGTGGAATTTGGCTTTAGAACTTGTTGATGAACTTAAAAGAATTGGGTTACAAGACGTTTCCATAGATAACAATTCATATGTAATGGCAACGCTTCCAAGTAACATTGACAAAAAGGTGCCTACAATTGGTTTTATTTCGCATTTTGACACAACTCCTGATTTTTCAGGAACCAACGTAAATCCTCAAATTATAGAAAATTATGATGGAAAAGATATTATTTTAAATGCGGAAAAAAACATTATTTTATCTCCAGACTATTTTGAAGATTTACTACAATACAAGGGACAGACCTTAATAACAACTGATGGCACTACCTTATTAGGAGCTGATGACAAAGCTGGAATTGCGGAAATAATAACCGCAATGGAGTACTTAATACTGCATCCAGAAATAAAGCATGGCGAAGTAAAAATTGCATTTACACCTGATGAAGAAATTGGTAGAGGTGCCCACAAATTTGATGTTGAAAAATTTGGTGCTAAATGGGCGTATACCATGGACGGTAGCCAAATTGGAGAATTAGAGTACGAAAATTTTAATGCTGCCGGTGCTAAAGTAAAAATTGTTGGAAAAAGTGTGCACCCTGGTTATGCGAAGGGAAAAATGATAAACGCGATTAGCGTTGCAAGTACTTTTTTAGAATTGTTACCTCCTGAAGAAACTCCACAAAGTACAGATAAAAAAGAAGGTTTTTTTCATGTACACCATATTCAAGGGGGAATTGAGTATGCTGAATTTGAATTAATTGTAAGAGACCACGACAGAGACAGTTTTGAAAAACGAAAATCGTTACTTGAAAACATTACAGAAAAATTAAATGATATTTATGGTGATTGTGTAACGTTGGAACTAAAGGACCAATATTATAATATGTCTGAAAAAATTAAGCCTGTATTTTTTATAGTAGACATTGCAAAAGAAGCCATGGAAACCTTAAACATTACACCTATTATAAAACCCATTCGCGGAGGTACTGATGGCTCTCAATTAAGTTTTATGGGCTTACCCTGCCCTAACATTTTTGCTGGCGGACATAATTTTCATGGTAAATATGAATACGTTCCCGTGCAAAGCATGGTAAGTGCAGTTGGTGTTATTGTAAAAATTTGCGAACTTACTGCTACAAAACCATGGAAGTATGAATCCTCAGGGAAAAATTGACGCCTATTTTACTTCAGAGCATCCATTTAAGAGTGGTATTGTAAAACTAAGAGAAATTATATTAACTACAGAGCTAGAAGAAACTTTTAAATGGAGCCAACCTGTTTACGCCATACAGGGGAAAAATGTGCTTAGCGTTTCAAAATTTAAAAATCATTTTGGTATTTGGTTTTTTAATGGTGTTTTTTTGAGTGACCCAGAAAACGTTCTAGTAAATGCTCAAGAAAAGACTAAAGCTATGAGGAATTGGAAATTTACGTCTACCGAAGATATAAATTCCAATATTGTTTTAAGCTATATAAAAGAAGCTATTTATAACCAAAAAAAAGGACTTGTAGTTACTCCTCAGAAATCAAAAAACAAAAGTAAAAGTCTTGAAATACATGAGGTATTAAAAAGTGCTCTTGAAAACAATGCTAAACTTAAAGCTGCTTTTACATTGTTTACTCTCTTTAAACAAAAAGAATTTTCTGAATATATTTCGACTGCTAAGCAAGAAAAAACGAAACAAAACAGATTACAAAAAATAATTCCAATGATACTTAATAATACCGGATTAAATGATAAATACCGTAACTGTTGAATAAAAAAGCACTGGAAAATCCAGTGCTTTTTTATTTTGTTGTTTAGGACAAAAACTATTTTTTCTCTGGAGAAGATAATTTTTTACTCATTTCCATAGAAACAGCAGAGCGATCAAATTTTAATTTTCCTGCCATAGTTTCAATAACAACGGAATTATTTTCATTATTTAAATCCACTACCTTTCCGTACAATCCACTTTTAGTAACAATACGATCTCCTCTCTTTAGTTCCGCTCCAAATTTTTTCTCATCCTTTTGCCTTTTCATTTGCGGGCGAATCATAAAAAAATATGCTACCGCAAAAATTAAAATCATTGGAAGAAACTGTCCTATATTTTCCATTTATATCTATTTAAGTATACTTATTTTACTGGTCCAACTGGAGCAGCACCTTTTGGATTAACAAAAGCTTTTATTTTTAATAATTCTTGACCTTTTTTCGTATTTGCTGTAACGGTAATTGTTTTTGTTACCAAGTTTTGTCCAGCTCCATTATATTTTACTTTTAACTCTCCTTTTTCTCCAGGAGCAATAGCCTCTTTTGGAGGGTTAGGAACTGTACAACCACAGCTACTTTTTGCATCTGTAACAATTAGCGGAGCGTTACCTGTATTTGTAAAAACAAAGGTGTGCTCTTGGGCAGTGTTTTGCTCAATGGTTCCAAAATCAAACTCAGTTTCTTCAAAGGCCATAACGGGTACTGCTTTAGCAGCTTCGTCTCTTTCTGCTGCTACAGTAACATTTTCTGAATTAACTTTGTTAGACGCTTTTTCTTTACATGAAGTAAAAGAAACTAAAGCTATAGCACTAAGTGCTAAAATTATTTTTCTCATTTTAATTAGTTTTTATTTTTAAGTAAAATTAAAAATATTTTTACAAAAGACCTCTACCAATTTTATTGAGTTTATTTTCGGCCTTATATTCTTTAACTAACTTATCTAAAATACCATTAATAAAAATGCTGCTTTTAGGAGTAGAATACTCTTTTGCAATTTCTAAAAATTCGTTAATAGTAACTCTCTCTGGTATCGAAGAAAAATTTAGAAGCTCGCATATTGCCATTTTTAACAAAATAGCATCAACATCCGCAATTCGGTCTTTATCCCAATTTGGAGTTTTCCCCTCTATTTCCTTTTCTAATTTTTCGTTATTCAATAAAGTTTTATTCAATAGTTTTTTTGCAAAAACCATATCTTCATCATCTTTTAACAACTTAGGTGTAAAGTAGGATTCGTTTTGATTTTCTTTTACCTTTTTAAGCTGTTTTAAAATGTATGTATTTACAATAGGAACGTCATCAATCCAAGTTAACTTATCGTCCTCAAAATATTCATATATTTTTTCATTTGGAGCAATAATTGTCTTGAATAATTCTTCAACCAATTGTCTATCCTCCTGAAAAGAATTTGTACTGGAATGCATATACTTTAGAAAAATATCGCTTTCTGAAATATCTTTATGGATTAGTTTTACGTACTCTTCGTTTAAATACCAATTATCTAATTTTCTCTTTGCAAACTCATCTTTCAACAATTGATTATTTGCGAGGTGTACCAATAATTTGTTTTCAGCAAATTTTGATTTATTCGGAAAATTGTCCTGAGAATCGGATAAATATTTTTTTGAAGATAATTCTAATTGTTTCTTTTCTCGTTGTTGTATTTCTACTAACAAACTTAACATTAACAAGTACAAAGTATACATACCATCAATACTCACCTTTAAGAATTTCTCCTGTTTTTGAAGAGAATCATCCTTGGATTGCGTTAAAGCATATATACACTGCATCACCTTTACTCTAATATGCCGTCTTGTTAACATTTCAAAAGAACTTTAAATAAAATTGGTTATTTTTTCGCTGCAAAAATAAGAATCTATTTTAAACCATGGCAATAACATTTGTGTTTATCTTAAGTATTTTATAACATTTACATATACCTCAAAAGGCTATCTTTGGCATACTGTTTTTTAAATACTTATTTCCCCTCCATATTATCAAATGAAAGAGCTTAAACATTTAAACAAATATTTAAAAAAATACTGGGCCAAATTACTCATTGGAATACTCATAACAATTATAGCTAGAATCTTTCAATTAGTTCTTCCTTCGTATGTCAATAAATCTATAACAGTGGTAGAAAACTTTATGCAATCTGCTATAGACAAACCGTTGGCTAAAGAATTACTCTTACAATACATTCTTATAATAGTTGGAGCGGCACTACTTTCTGGCTTTTTTACCTTTTTAATGAGACAAACTATTATATACGTATCCAGGTATATAGAGTTTGATGTTAAAAACGAAATATTTGAGCACTACCAACTACTTAACTTAGGTTTTTATAAAAAAAATCGCACGGGTGATTTAATGAATCGTATTAGCGAGGATGTCAATCAAACACGCATGTATGTTGGTCCTGCAATTATGTATGGTATTCAAACCCTTACTTTGTTTGCGTGCTTAATACCGTTAATGTTTATAAAAGCTCCAACACTTGCCGCTTATACCTTACTGCCACTACCAATATTATCAATTTTAATATACCAAATAAGTAAGGTTATTCATAAACGAAGTACCGTTGTTCAGGAATATTTATCAAGTCTTTCAACCTTTACACAAGAAGTTTTTTCCGGAGTATCTGTTATTAAAGCATATACCATGGAACCTCAAATTCATAAAGAACTAACTACCCTAGCTATTGATGGCAAAGAAAAAAGTATGAGCCTAGCAAAAGTAAATGCCTGGTTTTTTCCTCTAATGGTTTTACTCATTGGAATAAGCAACATTACAGTTATTTATGTTGGAGGACAGCAATATATTGATGGGAAAATTGGTGCTGGCTTAATTGCAGAATTTATACTTTATGTAAACATGCTAACTTGGCCTGTAGCTATTGTAGGTTGGCTAACATCAATTATTCAAAGAGCTGAAGCTTCTCAAAAAAGAATAAACGAATTTTTAAAGACCAAGCCTGAACTTAAAAATGAAGTTTCCGTTAATACCACAAATCCGATTCAAGGTAAAATTGAGTTTAAAAACGTAACCTTTACCTATGGTGATACTAATATTACAGCACTTAAAAATATATCTTTTACAATCAAGGACGGTGAGACTGTTGCCATCTTAGGTAAAATTGGTTCAGGAAAGTCAACCATTTTAGATTTGATTTCCAGATTGTATGATGTAGACTCTGGAACCGTGGAAGTAGATGGAACACCAATAAACAAGATTAACCTTACACAATTAAGAGAATCTATAGGTGCCGTTCCACAAGATGCCTTTTTATTTTCTGATACCATTAAAAATAATATTAAATTTGGCAAATACAGCGCTACAGATCAAGAGGTTACTGATGTTGCAAAAAAAGCTGTAGTGCATGAAAATATTGAAGGTTTTTCTAAAAAGTACGATACTATTTTAGGAGAACGGGGAATAACACTAAGCGGAGGACAAAAACAGCGGGTATCAATAGCAAGAGCTTTGTTAAAAGACCCTGAAATATACCTGTTTGACGACTGTTTATCCGCAGTGGATACAGAAACAGAGGAAGAAATTTTAAACAACCTTAAAAAGGCATCAAAAAACAAAACAACAGTAATAGTTAGCCATAGAGTATCATCTGCGAAAAATGCAGACAAAATTTTAGTGCTTGACCAAGGACAATTATTACAACAAGGTACGCATGAGGAACTTAATAGCATTGATGGCTATTATAAAGATTTGTACGAAGATCAACTTTTAGAGAAAGAAATCTAAAAAAACTTTGCCATGTACACTTTTTTTTTCATTTTTGAATGATATTAACCTTACAATAACTATACACAACACCAAATGAATGACAGAGAATTAATGGATCAAGAAGAAATCCACTCAAAAGTGCTTAGAGCAGGTAGAAGAACATATTTTTTTGATGTTCGTAGCACAAAGGCAGGAGACTATTATCTTACAATTACTGAAAGTAAAAAATTTACGCACGATGATGGTTCTTTCCACTATAAAAAGCACAAAATATATTTATATAAAGAAGACTTTGCTGCGTTTAAAGAAAACGTAGATGAAATGATGAATTTCATTATTAATGAAAAAGGTGAAGAAGTTATTTCTGAAAGACATCAAAAAGACTTTAAAAAAGAGGATGCTCATAACGAGGGTAATGCTTCAGAGACTGAAAATTTTACAAATGTAGAGTTCGATGATATTTAATTAGTTTTTTTCTGAGGAAAAATAAAAAACGGTCCTGTTATTCAGGATCGTTTTTTATTTTTATGACTGGACTAATTAAAATTATTACATGAAAAAACTACTCTTTGTTGGAGTACTTTGCATTCTGCAAAGTGCTTTTTCCCAAAATCAATTAGATTTAAATTATTACCTTCCTCAAGATGTAACCTATAACAAAAACATTCCCACACCAAAGGAAATTATAGGTCATGAAGTTGGTGAATGGCATGTGACTCATGATAAACTCATGTTTTATATGCAAATGTTAGCGAAAATAAGTGATAGAATTACTCTTGAGAAAAGAGGAATCACTTTTGAAGGAAGGCATTTATTGCTGCTTACTATTACCTCTCCAAAAAATCATACCAATTTAGAGGAAATTAGAAAAGAGCATCTTTCTTTAACCGAAAAAGGTTCCAATAATCTAAACTTAGATCGTATGCCAATAGTGGTGTACCAAGGTTTTTCTATACATGGGAACGAACCCAGTGGATCAAATGCAAGTTTGTTATATGCCTATTATTTGGCCGCAGCAGAAGGACCACAAATTGATAAACTTTTAGACGAAACTGTAATTCTTTTAGACCCCTCTTTTAACCCTGATGGCTTACAACGATTCGCACATTGGGCAAATACTAATAAGAGTAAAAATATTGTAGCAGATAATAACGAAAGAGAGTATCATGAAGTTTGGCCGGGAGGAAGAACCAATCACTATTGGTTTGATATGAATAGAGATTGGCTACCTGTACAGCTTCCTGAAAGTAAATCAAGAATTGAAAGTTTTCATAAATGGTTACCTAATATTCTTACCGACCATCATGAAATGGGGACAAATTCTACTTTCTTTTTTCAACCCGGTGAACCTTCTCGTTTTCATCCACTTACCCCTAAAGCAAATCAAGATTTAACTGCCGAAATTGGAACATATCACGCTAAAGCATTAGATAAAATTGGTTCTCTTTATTATTCAGAGGAAAATTTTGATGATTATTACTACGGTAAAGGGTCCACCTTCCCTGATATTAATGGGGGAATAGGTATTTTATTCGAACAAGCCAGTTCCAGGGGTCATGCTCAAAATACGGAAAACGGATTATTAACTTTTCCATTTACAATTCGAAATCAATTTACAACTGCACTTTCTACCATTGATGCCGCTAAAAATATGCGCGTTAAAATTTTATCGTATCAAAAAGACTTTTATAACCACGCAAGAGCAGAATCCGTAAAAAACAAAAACAAAGCTATTGTTTTTGGAGATAGTAAAGATGCTGCTAAAACATGGCATTTAGCTGAAATCTTACAGCGTCAAAAAATTGAATTTCATGAATTAACAAACGATGCCATTATAAAAGGGAAATCCTTTAAAAAGGGAGCCAGTTATGTTATTCCACTAAATCAAAAAAATCATAGACTTGTTAAGGCTATGTTTGAAAAACGAACCACATTTAAAGATAGTTTGTTTTACGATGTATCTGCATGGACCTTTCCTTTAGCCTTTAATGTGGACTATGTGGAAGTGTCTACCATACCCGAAGACGCAAAGAAAACAAACAATTTAGAGCATTTAACGGGTAGTGTATCGTCAAAAACCAATTATGCATACTTATTTGAATGGAATGAGTATTACACGCCTAAAGCACTTAATAAAATAGTCAATAAGGGTTTACGGGCCAAAGTCGCCAAATCTCCTTTTAATTTAGAAGGAAAACAATATGATTATGGAACCATTATGATTCCCGTTCAAAATCAAAAATTGAATTCTGATGAATTGTATTCTTTTTTAAGTAAAGTAGCAGAGGATGCTAAAATTAAAATTACAGCTGTTGGCACGGGACTAGCAAATGGAATTGATTTAGGCAGTAACAATTTTGACCCTATAAAAAAGCAAAAAGTAGCCATACTGGTTGGTAATAATATTAGGCCATATGATGCTGGTGAAGTTTGGCATCTTTTTGATATACGCTATAATATTAAGTTAACTAAGCTAGATTTAAACTATTTTAATTCTGTAGATTTAAGCAGTTATACAGATATTATAATACCCAGTTCTTTTGGAAAAAGCTCGTTAACAAAAAAACATGCCGATAAGTTAAAAACATGGGTTAAAAATGGCGGAACACTTATTGGGTATCGTGATGTTGCAAAATGGCTTTCATCTAACGAATTTTTAAGCCTAGAATTTAAAAAAGATACCATCATCGCCAAAAACATTGCTTTTGACCAGCGCCAAGATTTTTTGGGTGCGCAAGTAACAGGCGGGACTATATTTCAAACAAAAATAGATCGCTCACACCCTATTAATTACGGGTATAAAAACACGTCGCTACCCTTATTTAGAAATACGAACATTTATATTAAACCACATAAAGAAAGTTATAACAACCCTATAATTTATACTCAAAATCCGTTACTAAGTGGATATATTTCAGAAGAGAATTTAGAACTCATTAAAGGCTCGGTTCCATTTCAGGTTAAAAAATTAGGAAAAGGTAGGGTAATGGTATTTACGGATAACACTAATTTTAGAGCCTTTTGGTACGGCACTAATAAATTACTTATGAATGCCATTTTCTTTGGGCAAATTATGTAATTAACACTCATATTTTATACAATCGGGGTGAGCTTAATTCAGCTTATCCCGATTATTTTTTTATTCGCACATAAAGCAAGTTAAAAAGTATTATTCCCAAAACTAGGTACACTCCTATCAACCAATTCCATATTACAGAACATATTGTAAATATAATAGCATAAAAAAATGGGTAACCAACTAAACATAACCCAAACCTAAATGTACTTTTAAACTCTAATTCTGGCACTTTTGGTTTCAATACTTTCCTCCATAATAAAATCATTGGGAAATTCACAATAATAAAAAGTATTTCCAAAAGGTTAATTCTACTCTTTGTCTTACCGATTATGTTAGGCGGTAATTTTATTTTATCTAGAGAATTAATGGTTTTATTTGTTTCGGTTGGATTAAGATAATCCACCTTTAACCCATCAAGAGTTCCAATAATATCATCATAGTTTAACTCTTCATTAATATGTGTTGTTAATTTTTTTAAACGAGAAGCAACTTCTTGTTTAATATTATTTACTGACAAGGAAGGTTCTGTAGCATTGTAGAAATCCAATGCGCTAAATGGTTCTCCGAAGTGAACAGCGGCACTGTCGGGGAAGTTACTAGCCTCTTTATAATTAAGTCCAACAGGAATAATATGAATGTCTAAATCAGCATCCTTCTCCCAAGCACCAAGTAAAACTCTTCCAAATCCTCGACTCAATGGACGTACTCTTCGTTTAAGTCCGTGATTTCCTTCTGGAAATATAAATATGGCCTGATTGTTTTTAAACAATTTTGCACAAGTATTAAATACCGCTTCATTTTTCTTTAGTGATGACCGTCCATCTCGTATTCTATATATCGGCATCATTTGAAGAAACTTAAAAAACGAGTTTAGACGCTTTTTTGTAAAAATATCTGATCTGGATAAAAAATAGGGTTTCCTATTACAATCAACAACTAATAATAAAATATCTATTAAAGCATTTTGATGATTGGGCAAAAACAAAACAGGTTTATTTTTTGGAACATTCTCAAGACCGTTTACCTCTATCTTTCTGTGGTACAAGTATAAACTAGTCTTTACCCAAAACTTAAGTAATGAATACAATATTTGTTTCAATGTAATGTTATTTATCTATCCTTTTTCTCCCCCAAAAGCTTGCCAACAATAGCCCTGATACTATATGCCATATTCCCCAAAAAGCTGCAAGTAATGCCATTCCTCCTAAACCTTCGAAAAAAGTAAATATTAATAAAAGTCCTAATCCCGAATTTTGAATCCCCGTTTCAATTGTAACTGATCTAATATTAGATTTATTCAACCCCATTAAACTAGAGAACGAAAAACCTGTTAAAAAAGCCAACAAATTATGCGCTAAAACAATCCAGAAAACATACATAACATATTCCGCAAAAACGGTTTTGTTATTATATATCGCCAAAAATACCAATGCAATAAAAAACAACAAAGAAATCACCTTTAATACTTTGGCAATTTTACTTGCGAAAAATGGAAACTTATAATTTACCCACATTCCAAAAAATAGCGGTACGCCTAAAAGTAATGACACTAATTTAATCATCTCAATAGGTGATATAGCCACTTTTTTAAGCAATTCTGAAGTTGGAGCATACAAAGAACCCCATAATTGCAAATTTAAAGGTGTCATTCCAATAGCGAGCAATGTTGCAACAGCTGTTAGGCTAACGGACAAAGCAGAATTACCCTTAGATAAATGGGTTATAAAATTTGAAATATTACCTCCTGGACATGCTGCTACCATAAACATACCTAAAGCTACACTTGGCTCTGGTTGCACTATTAAAACAAACAAAAAAGTGACTACGGGAAGTAAAATAAATTGACTTGTAACTCCAACCAATACGGGTTTTGGTTTTTCTAATAATCGTTTAAAATCACTGACCTTAATTTCCAATGCAACGCCAAACATTACTAACCCCAGAGCTATGTTCATTGTCCATAGCGCCTTTGCATCAAAATTTATTTGCACATTATCAATCAGAGATTCTGTCAAAAATTGGTTGGTTTGGAATTAGTAAACTCCCAAGATAACGTTTTCACTTAATATTTTTATACTTTCAACATCTTAGATTAAAGAAATAGCTTAAAAGAATTCAATACTTTTACAGTAGTAAAAAGCATTTTTTTATGGCAAGAACTCCAAGTAACATGATGCCTCTGGGCACAACAGCTCCTGAATTTGAACTACCTGATACGGTTAGTGGAGATACAATTAATCTACAAACAATTAAAGGAAATAGCGCCACGCTAGTAATGTTTATATGCAATCATTGTCCCTTTGTAATTCATGTAAATCGTGGTATAGTATCCTTAGCAAATACCTATAAAGACAAAGGAGTAAGTTTTGTTGCTATATCTAGCAACGATGTAAAAAACTATCCACATGATGCACCGCATTTAATGAAAGAAGTTGCTAAAAAAGAAGCATATCCGTTCCCGTATTTATACGATGAAACACAAGAAATTGCAAAAGCATATGATGCCGCTTGCACTCCTGACTTTTTTCTATTTGATAGTAATTTAAAACTTGTTTATCGAGGGCAATTGGACGATTCAAGACCAGGAAATAACATTCCAGTTACAGGTAATGACATCAGCGAAGCTATTTCTGCAGTTATAAGCGGTAGAGAAGTTAGTAATATTCAAAAACCCAGCATTGGCTGCAATATTAAATGGAAATAATTACCTCAACCAGCCTTTACGAATAAGTAACCCCTTAATATGTGCAAAATGATGATTACTATGCCAAGCATATTTTCCTGCGTTTTGAGCAAGGCTTACGGTAACATTCCCTTCTGGATGTACATATGTCATATCCCACTGATTCCTAGTTAAACCTTTTAATAAAAAAACCAACTTGGCGTGCAGAACGCTTATGTAAGCTAAGGATAATTCAACAGGAGCTGATTTAGCATCAAACAAATCCGACCATTCATTCTGGTCGTACGCCTTAATAGTTGGCTTGTTTTCTGTTAATGTCCACTTAAAACGGGTATAACTATGATGATGACTATCCGCAATATGATGAATTAGTTGCCCAATAGTCCAACCTCCGTCTCTGTATGGAGTATTAAATTGCTTATCATCAAGATTACCAACCAATACCTTCAATTTGGTTGGAAACTCCTCCAATACGGTTATCCATTCATTAATATGCTCCTCAGTAATTATATCTAGGCTATTAAATTGACCTATAGGATATTTTAAAGTTTCAATATTGTTTTCCATTTGACAAAGTTCTCCAGTTTAAGTGATTTAAAATAAACTTTAATACAACTTTAACCTAAAAAAATAACTCAGAAGTATTAATCTACTAATTTTGTAGAGTACAATCGTAAATAATTAAGAAAATGGCAACAATACGCTTAGGAGATAAAGCTCCAAACTTTACAGCAAATAGTTCAATTGGAACAATTGATTTTTATAAATACCTAGGAGAAGGATGGGGTATTTTATTCTCTCATCCAGCGGATTTTACTCCTGTATGCACAACAGAATTGGGTACCGCTTCAAAATTTAAAGCAGAATTTGATCAACGTAATGTAAAGATGATAGCCTTAAGTGTGGATAGCGCGGAGTCTCATCTAGAATGGATAAAAGATATTAATGAAGTACAAAATACTGAGGTTAATTTTCCGATTATAGCTGATGAAAATCGACAAGTATCTGACCTGTATGATATGATTCACCCGAATGCAGATAGTACTTTAACAGTACGGTCAGTCTTCGTTATAGCACCAGATAAAACAGTAAAACTTATACTTACTTATCCAGCATCAACAGGACGTAATTTTTACGAGCTATTACGCGTAATTGATTCATTACAACTAACCGCTTACCATAAAGTGGCAACGCCAGCGAATTGGAATAACGGAGAAAAGGTTGTGGTAAGCCCTGCAATACCAACAAAAGAAGCTAAGGAAATATTCACTAAAGGTGTTGAGGAAATTAAACCTTATTTAAGAATGACACCGGATCCTACAACCTAGTAAACAATTACGGTTTTTGTAATAAAAAGCATTAATCTTGGTTTTAAAAAAATATTGTATTACATTTTTTGTAATATAAAACCTATGTAAAATCTCTTTTTAAAGCCATTTCTAACCTTTTTTTCAAACAATAGGTAATAATTAAACTAGAAATAACAATAGAAAAAAAGCGCAAGTTAAATCATTACAATAAACTGAAAAACAATAAATTACATATTAAACATGTTAACAAATGATTATTTCTATTAATTAAAAAATTGATAAAAACCAACTTATTTTATAAAAAAGGACGATAAAATAACAAAATTCTTACATTCCTAAATATTAAAGCCTATATTTGCGCTTTAATTTAATATTTAATTTTTCTATTATGAGTAAAGGAACAGTAAAATTCTTCAATGATTCTAAAGGTTATGGCTTTATCACTGAAGATGGTTCAAACGAAGATCATTTTGTACACATTTCTGGCTTAATCGACGAGGTTCGTGAAGGTGATGTTGTAGAATTTGAACTACAACAAGGTAAAAAAGGATTAAACGCCGTTAATGTGAAGGTTGTTGACTAGGTAAGCAAATAAAACTTTTTTATAATATAAGCCCAAGCAATTGCTTGGGCTTTTTCTTTGTGTTTTTTTAAGTATATATCTCAGAAATGATTATAATCTTAAAAGGGTTTCCAATTTTCTTGTAATCCCACGCAACCTTTCCTACAAATTAATATCTACTAAGAAAACACTATTAACATTCCCCACTTAAAACTAAAACATGAATACTTTCTTTGAAATTTTATTAGCCTTAGTTGTTATAAACATAGCAATGTTAGCTCTAAGTATTATTAGTAGTGCTAAACGATAGTTATACAAGGTTACCACCTAACATGTATAAACTAAGATAAAATGAAAAACCCTTACCATATATGGTAAGGGTTTTCTATTATTTATATGTTTGTCTCCACTATCCGACTTTCATTAATTCAACATCAAAAATTAAAGTGGCATTTGGAGGAATAACTCCGCCAGCTCCAGCACTACCGTAAGCAAGTTCAGATGGTATTACAAATCTAGCTTTATCTCCAACCTGCAAAAGACCAATGCCCTCATCCCAACCTGGAATTACTTGACCAACTCCCAATTGAAAACTAATTGGATCGTTACGTTTATACGACGAATCAAATACTTGACCATCTAACAAGGAACCTTCATAATGCACAGAAACTCCTTTTCCACTTTCCGCTTTAGCTCCATCTCCTTTTTGTATAATTTTATAACGAAGACCAGATGTCGTTTCGTCAAAACCAGCGGCAACTTTTTCTAACTCAGCAGCTTGCTTTGCCTTTTCTTCATCTTTACGTTTTTCCCCAGAGCTCGCAAAATCTTTAAACGCCTCTAAAGCATCCCATTTTTCAGCTTCAGCACCAACTCTTACAATTTCTAAAGATTCAATTGTATCTCCTTGTGCAACAGCGTCTACCACTTCTTGACCTGCTGATACATGTCCAAATACAGTATGTTTATTATCTAACCAAGGTGTTGGTACATGAGTTATAAAAAACTGACTTCCGTTGGTTCCTGGTCCTGCATTTGCCATAGACAATACACCTGGCTCACTATGATTTAATTCTGGATGAAATTCATCATCAAATTTATAACCTGCATCACCTGTTCCTGTTCCAAGAGGACAACCACCTTGAATCATAAAATCAGGAATAACTCTATGAAATTTCAGTCCGTTATAATATGGCTCTCCTTGTTTTTTAGCGGTATTCTCCATTTTACCTTCTGCCAATGCAACAAAATTGCCAACAGTTCCCGGAGTTAAATCATGAGTAAGTTTTACTAAAACCTCACCTTTTGTAGTATTGAATTTTGCGTAAATGCCGTCTTGCATAATGCTATTTTTAAATGAGCGGCAAAGATACTAAAATAAGTTCTCAGTTTATAATAATGTTACTTTACACCATTCTTACAGGTCATTTCTTTTTTAACCCGTTAACCCTTAATTTTAGCAGGTAAAACTATTCCGTATTTATCAAAAAGGTAAACCAAACTTGCCATACTAGCTGCCCCTAACTGTAGTTCTCTTTTATTTACGTGTTCAAAAGTGTCGTTAGCTGCATGATGATGATCAAAATAGCGTTGTGAATCTGGCATTAACCCCGCTAGTACCATTTTATCATCTTTAAGGGGGCCAATATCGGCCCCAGCGTACCCTTTCACAAACATGTGAATTAAATAAGGTTCAAATAATTTAGACCAACTTTTAACCTGTTCCAAATTTTCTTCAGAACAATCAAAAGAAAAGCCTCTTGGAGTAAATCCTCCAGAATCACTCTCTAAGGCAAATACATGATTCTCATTTTTATTTTTAGCAACCTCAGCGTATTTATTTCCTCCTCTAAGCCCGTTTTCTTCATTCATAAAAAGCACAACTCTAATGGTTCTTTTAGGCTTATAACCTGTTTCCTTTAATAACCTTAACACATCCATGCTTTGTACTACTCCAGCTCCATCATCGTGAGATCCATCACCTAAATCCCATGAATCCAAATGTCCGCCAACAATCATAACTTCTTTTGGATGCGTACTTCCTGTAATTTCTGCTATTACATTATATGATTCTACATCCTTAAACTGCTTACAATTTTGTTTAAAATAGAATTTAATTTCTGGATTTAATTTCAAGGTTGCACTCAATAGTTCTGCTCCATTAGTACTAATTGCAGCAGCAGGAATTCTTTCCTCCGTAGGAATGTCTCCATATGCCATTGATCCAGTATGCGGGTAATCGTCCAAACGTAAATTAACAGATCTAACTATAACGCCTACAGCACCTAATTTTCCAGCTTCAGCAGCTCCAGAATAACGTTGATCTACACAACCCGAATATGATGCAAAAGTGCTTATTAAAGTAGGCTCCATGGGTCTATTGTAAAAAACTATTTTTCCACTAACCTTATCCTTCCCCAGAGCCTTTAATTCTTCTATACCATTAACCTCAACGATATTAGCCTTTAATCCAGTGATAGCGGTTGCAATTGAACCTCCTAAAGCACATATTGGCACATTAGTTGTATGCCCTGGTGAAGTTTCAAAATAGGCAAACTCTGGTGTACCACGAACCCATTTTGGAACCATTACCGGTTGAAGCCAAACCCTATCTACTCCCAAAGACTCTAATTGTTCTTTTGTATATTCAACGGCCTGCTGAGCCTGATAGGAACCAGACAAGCGTCCACCAATTTGATTTGACAAATGATTCAACCATTCATACCCCTGACCCTTTATCAATGACAAATCATAAATTGCTTTTAATTGTTCTTCATCTGTTTTTTGTGCATGGGAGATTGTACTAATGAAAAAAAGAGCTATTACAATTCTATTAATTACCTTCATTTCGCAACTGATTTTTATACGTTTCTAAGTTAACTCTTATTTTTTCATCAAGCTCCGGCTCTTTAATATCATTATACTTTTTTAGTGTCTGTAGTAAAATATTTGCAACAATTATTCTAGCAGCATTTTTATTGTCAGCAGGAACTACATGCCAAGGAGTATTTGGTTTAGAAGTTTTTTGAATTGCATCTTCGTAGCAATTTTGATATGCATCCCAAAGTTTACGTTCTTTTAAATCTCCAGGAGAAAATTTCCAATGTTTTTCTTTTATTTCTAATCTTCTCAACAGCCTTTTTCGTTGCTCCTCTTTGGATAAGTTCAGGAAAAACTTAAACATAATTGTTCCGTTTTCAAATAGGTTTTGTTCAAAATTGTTGATACTCTCGTACCTTTTTTTCCAAAATTGTTCATCAATATCTGCTACGCTATGTATACCTGGTAATTGTTCTCCTAAAATATATTCTGGGTGTACTTTAGTTACTAAAACATTCTCATAATGAGTACGGTTAAAAACTCCAAATTTACCTTTCGCTGGTAAAGCTATATAATGCCTCCACAAATAATCATGCTTTAACTCCAACTCGGTTGGCACTTTAAAACTATGAACTTGAACTCCGCTAACATTAAAATCTTTAAACACCTCCCGAATCAAGCTATCTTTGCCAGAAGTATCCATGCCTTGCAAGCATACTAAAACACCATATTTACCATGTGCATACAAGGTATCTTGAAACTCTCCTAATTCTTTACGAACTTCTTTAAGTATTTTTTTTAACTCTTTATCCGTTTTATCAAAATCTTCATAGGTATTATGCGCCGTTAACTTAAAGTCTTGATTCGCTTTATATTTGTTTATTTCTATCTGATTCATAGCGAAATATAAAATTTTTTATCGATGAAATGCCTTTTAATGTTAAAAAAAACAGCAGTTCATCTATTAAAAACAAAGGTTTATCAAAATAAAGAGTTTTATCCGTTATATATCGAAAAAATAGGAGAAAATACTCGTTGCGCTTTAACTTTGCATTTGTAAATAGTCCCAAATTTTACAATAATTATGAAGAAGTATAATGTCGTATGGTTGCTAATAGTGCTTTTAGTATTCTCGTCTTTTAAGATAAAACTTAGTAAGGCGTGCGAATATGTGGGTTCTAATATTGGCTATGTAAAATCTCAAACTAAAAAAGCACTTGCAGAAAACGACCTTAACAAAGCTCGTTTTTTCACTTATAAAGCTTTAAATGCAATTGAAAAGTCCAAAAATCAAATGAAGGACTGTGGCTGCGATTATGCTGTGGCTAATATGGAAGAAGGACTTAAAAATTTAATTGCTGCTACTAGAGCATCTTCGTTAAATGGATCAAAACTACTATTGTCAAAAGCATTAGAAAACGCAGATTTAAGTTTAGAGGCACTTAAAACCTACGATAGCGAAAGTCCCTATAGTAATGATGTATTAGCAATGAATACTGCTGAAACTAAAAATGCTCCTAAAACAATAAAAATAGTAGAAGGAAAATTACTTGAGAAAAAAATTGATGATTCGCTTGTTAGCTACAAAGAATCTCTTGATAATATCATAAATACTGTAAGCTGTAATGATGCTAGAGCATTTGCTCTAAGAGTTTACCAACATTGTGAACAAGAATTGCTTAAATCTAATTTATCTGAAGGAAAAAAATATTATAATCTAAAAACCAAAAACATAACTGCTCAGGCGCTAAAAAAGTTAGAAGGATGTCAATAGCAACCTTCTAACTTTATTTTTCTTTTCCTAACATTTACTTACTAGCAAATAATTTAACATCCTCTTCCGTAACTTCTTTTCCACCTAGTATTATTAACCTTTCTACCACATTTCTAAGTTCTCGAATATTACCTGTCCAATCATAATTTTTAAGTAAACTAACCGCTTTATCGGAAAACGTTTTAACTCCAACACCTTGTTCAGAAGCAATTTTTTCAGAAAAGTGATTAATTAACAACGGAATATCATTCCTTCTATCATTTAAAGCAGGTACTTTTATTAAAATTACTGCCAGTCTGTGATACAAATCTTCGCGAAACTTACCGTCAGCTATTTCTTGTTTTAAATTTTTGTTTGTTGCCGCAATAACTCTAACATCCACTTTTATATCTTTATCCGTACCAACACGTGAAATTTTACTTTCTTGCAAGGCTCTTAATACTTTTGCCTGTGCTGAAAGGCTCATATCTCCAATTTCATCTAAGAAAATAGTCCCTTTATTTGCAGCTTCAAACTTACCTGCTCTATCTTTTACTGCAGAAGTAAAGGCTCCTTTAACATGACCAAACAACTCACTCTCTATCAATTCAGACGGAATCGCGGCACAATTAACCTCAATAAAAGGCGCCGAACTTCTTTCACTTTTTTCATGAATCCAGTGCGCTACAAGCTCTTTACCTGTTCCATTAGAACCTGTTATTAAAACGCGTGCATCGGTTGGAGCAACCTTTTCTATCATATCTTTGATAACAGAAATTTCTTTACTGTTACCAATCATTTCATAATTCTTACTTACTTTTTTCTTTAGTTTTTTATTTTCGACCACAAGTTCTTTACGGTCCAAAGCATTACGAACAGCTGTAAGTAATCTATTTAAATCTGGTGGTTTAGATATGTAGTCAAAAGCCCCCATTCGCATGGTATTTACCGCCGTATCCAAATCTCCATGACCAGAAATCATTATAAAAGGGATTTCTGGTTTTATTTTTGTCGCAGCTTCTAAAACATCAACCCCATCCATTTTTGGCATTTTAATATCGCACAATACCAAATCATAATCGTTATCTTTTATTGCCTCAATTCCCTTTAATCCATCCTCAGCTTCTGAAACTTTATAAGTATCATTTTCTTCTGATAGAATTTTAACTAACACTCTTCTAATGGAAGATTCATCTTCTATCACTAATATTTTTGACATAATTACTTTTTTAAAATTGAAACTTTACAAACCTTCCTCTTCTTAATTAATAGTTGTAAAACAAAAACCTTACCAATTAAATAATAACACAACTATAGTGATTAATATTTCAACCATTTAAAAATTTCTTTATAACTAGGTTTTTTACCATACATTAATATTCCTATTCTATATATTTTAGCTGCAAACCATACTATAGCTATAAAGGTTAAAATCAATATTAAAATAGATAAAATTAATTGCCACAAAGCAACTCCTTCCTCTCCTATTCCACTTGGTAAACGCATTAACATAACTATTGGAGATGTTAACGGAAATAACGAAAATCCAACCGCAATAGGACCATGCGGATTACTAAAAACCGAAAAGAAACCAACATAAATAGCCAACATTAGCGGAAGTATCACAGGAAAAATAAACTGTTGTGTATCTGTTTCATTATCCACCGCTGCTCCAATTGCAGCATAAATAGAACTATAAATTAAATACCCTAACAAAAAGTAAACAATAAAAAAGAAGATTAGCGTTAACCATGGTAATTTAAAAACT
This sequence comes from uncultured Maribacter sp., assembly GCA_947493885.1. Lineage (GTDB taxonomy): Bacteria > Bacteroidota > Bacteroidia > Flavobacteriales > Flavobacteriaceae > Maribacter_B. The sequence continues at coordinate 665,632 of CANLTE010000002.1, read as the reverse complement.
TCCTTTAAATATACTTCAAACATTTCTCCCTCGGTTGAAATTGAAGTATCTACCCCAGGCATAACATTCTGGCCTTCCACCAAAATATTGGGGTCTATTCCAAAAATAGCAAAAGCCACCAACATTAATATTAGCCCCGAAACTACCCAAATAACAAATTGCGTAATTCCTGCTAACGAAGTTCCTATGATTTTACCTAGCATTAATTGAAAAGGCTTAACAGAAGAAATTATAACCTCAATTATTCTACTTGTTTTTTCTTCAATAACACTACGCATTACAAAACCTCCATATATAATAATGAACATCATTATTAAATAACCAAAGGCCCCTCCTATTATAGCTTTTATTTCATTAACACCCTTAATACTCTTTTCTCCTCCAAAAGTTTCCGTGTTAATTGCAAACGTTGAATTAATAGATGCATACTCTTTAGGCGAAACCCCTAGTTCTCTTAAATTTTCCTCTCGTAAGCGATCTTGAAAAACACCTTCTAAGACACTTAATGTTTCTAAGCTTGAACTTTCTTTAGTATAAAAAACTGTATTTTGAGATACTTTTTTAAGATTACTTTTATGTGGAATATAAAGTAAACCGTGGTATTCCAGACTAATGGCAGAATCCTTAGCCGCTTCAAGTGAGGTATTCTTAAAGTTTATATAAGAAGTTGTTTCTGTAGATAAAAATTCATTTGAAAAAAAGTTGCTTTCGTTCAAAACAGCTATTACCTTTTTTTCGTCATTATTTACTTTGGTTAAATACGCTATTAAAACTACCATCCCAACCATTAGTATTGGACTCAAAAAGGTCATTACCACGAACGACTTATTACGAACCTTTGCTAAATACTCTCTTTTGATAATAAGCTTTAATTTATTCATGCACACCTTTGCTTTGTATCGTTTTAATAAATATTTCGTTTGCTGACGGAATAGTTTCTTGGAAATTAATGATATTACCCAAAGAATTTAGGTACGACACTATTTCACTTGAACTATTGGATGGTAATTGCACAGAAAAATTCAACTGATTTTCAGAGTTATCGAAATTTGATGTTATAATGTTATACTTATTTTTTAATCCCAAGATTACATCTTTAGACTCTGTATTTTTTATTAATAATGATGCCTCGAAGACATTGTTTTTATAGGCTCTTTTAATATCGGAAAGTTTACCATCTAATATTTTTTCAGACTTATGTATTAAAGCAATATACTCACACAACTCTTCCACAGATTCCATTCTGTGGGTTGAAAAAATTATTGATGTTCCATTCTCCTTTAATTTTATAATTTCATCTTTAATAATATTGGCATTAATGGGGTCAAAACCACTAAAGGGTTCATCAAAAATCAATAATTTAGGCTGATGTAATACGGTAACAATAAACTGTACTTTTTGCGCCATACCCTTTGAAAGTTCCTGCACTTTTTTATTCCACCAACTTCCAATTTCAAATCTATCAAACCACATTTTAAGGCGCTTTTTAGCCTCCGAGCCTTCCATTCCTTTTAACTGGGCTAGGTAAAGCGCCTGCTCGCCTACTTTCATACTTTTATACAACCCTCTCTCCTCAGGCAAATAACCAATATTACTAACGTGATGTGGTTTTAATTTTTCTCCATCAAAAAAGACCTCACCTTGATCTGGGTGTGTTATTTGATTTATAATACGAATCAAAGTAGTTTTTCCAGCTCCATTTGGTCCTAAAAGACCATAAATGCTATTCTTGGGAATTTCTAGGGAAACTTTGTTTAAAGCAGTATAGTTTCCATATTGTTTGGTAACCTCTTTAGTGACCAAAATACTATTCATGTAGACGATTTTTTCAAAGATATGTAAATGGATTAAAACCCTTTATCTATTTACAGAAATATTAGGAAGTACCGTTTTAAAAACAAAACCCACCCTCAATAAATTAAGGATGGGAAAAAAATTGCTATGAAAAAGAAAATAGATGTTGTTTAATCAACATCTACTCAAATATACATTTTTTATTTTATTCTATTAAATATTAGTTATGAGAACATGTCTTTTACCTTCTCAAAAAATGACTTATCTGACTTCTCTGGTTTAGGTTCAAAGTTGTCATTATCCTTCATACTCTCAAAAAAGACTCTCTGCTCTTTATTCAATTCTTTAGGAGTCCAAACGTTTACATGAACCAATAAATCGCCACTACCATACCCATTGATACTAGAAATTCCTTTTCCTCTCAACCTCAATATTTTTCCAGACTGAATTCCTGGTTCTAATTTAATACGCACCTTACCTCCAACGGCATCAATCTCTTTTGAAGTACCTAAAACAGCATCAGAAAAACTAATATATAAATCGTAATGAAGGTTATCTCCTTCACGTTTTAAAGTATCATGATCAACCGTTTCTATGGCAACCAATAAATCTCCCGAAATACCATTCCCTGGGGCTTCATTTCCTTTTCCTGGCACTTTTAACTGCATACCTTCTTCTACACCAGCAGGAATGTTTATAGAAACTGTTTCTTCTTCAACTTTTAATCCCTGAGCATCTGCGTCACTTGGTCTTTTATCAATAATCTGACCACTTCCGCTACATGCACTACATGCAGCAGCTGTTTGCATTCGGCCAAGAATTGTATTTTGTATTTTAGTTACTTGTCCGCTTCCTCCACATGTTGTGCATGTTTTATATGTAACTCCAGAAGCTTGCTTTTTTCTACGAACTTTCACTTTTTTCTCTACACCATTAGCAACTTCTTCAAGGGTAAGTTTAACTCGAATTCTAAGGTTACTTCCTTTTACTCTTCGTTGACCTCCACCGCCAAAACCACCAAAACCGCTAAAGCCCCCACCGCCAAAAGCTCCACCGAAAATATCTCCAAACTGACTAAAGATATCATCCATGTTCATTCCGCCTCCACCAAAACCGCCGCCGCCTTCAAAGGCTGCATGACCATATTGATCGTATCTAGCTTTTTTATCTGCATCGCTTAACACTTCATACGCTTCAGCTGCTTTTTTAAAGTTAGCTTCTGCCTCAGCATCTCCAGGGTTTTTGTCTGGATGATATTGAATTGCTTTTTTGCGATATGCCTTTTTTATTTCAGTAGCAGTAGCACCTTTGGAAAGCCCTAGAATGTCATAAAAATCCTCTTTCATAATCTTATATTAGTTTCCTACTACCACTTTTGGATGGCGTATAATTTTATCTCCTAGCTTAAAACCTTTTTCTATTACGTCAATAATTTTGCCCTTTAGTTTTTTCTCTGGAGCAGGAATTTGGGTAATGGCATCATGTACTTCTGCATCAAAAACATCGCCTTGTTTGGTTTCAACTTCTTCTAACCCCTTAGACTTTAATGTTTCTTTAAACTTTCCACTAATAAGCTCAACTCCTTTGAACATTTCTTTATCTTCAGATTTAGAAAGCTCTTTTAGAGCTCTATCAAAATCATCCAAAACCGGTAATAAGGAAACGATTACCTCTTGTCCCGCAGTTTTAAAAAGATCCATACGCTCCTTAGAAGTGCGTTTTTTATAATTCTCAAATTCTGCAAAAAGACGTAAAAACTTGTCCTTTTCTTTTGCTAAATCTTCTTTAAGGCTGTCCTCCACACTTAGTTCTTCCTTTTCAGAAGTTTCTTCTTGCGTTTCAGTTTCAGTATTTTCAAGTGTATCTGAAATTATTTCTTCTACTTCTTCAGCTTTATTTTTTTTACTCATCGTAATTGAACAATTTTATTTCCTTTTTTGAAGTGGCAAAAGTACTGCCATTTCTTTAAAAATGTCAAAATGTCATCAAACTTTACCACAATTATGCTAAAATATCCGCCAAAGCGGTATCAATATCTGGGTATCTAAAGTTGAATTCTTCTTCTTCTATTTTTCTACAACTAACATTTTGACTTGCAAAAAGCAAATACGCCATTTCACCTAGAACGGTTTTCATCACAAACTTCGGAATGTTGGGTAGCAATATGGGCTTGTCTAAAACCTTCGCAATTTTAGTAGTTAACATCTTATTTGTAACTGGGTTTGGAGCTACTCCATTGTAAATACCATCCAATTGATTTTCCACTGCAAACAAAAACAATTTTGCCAAGTCAGAAATATGAATCCATGACTGCCATTGTTTTCCGCTACCAAAAAATGCACCCATATAATTATTTATTGGTTTAATTATCTCAGGCAAAGCCCCTCCTTTATCCGATAACACCAAACCTATTCTAACAACTGCAATTGGAATATTATATCTAAAAAGCATATTAATTTCTTGCTCCCAAGCTTGCACTACCTCTCCTAAAAAACTATCATCAATTAACCTTTCGTTTTCATGATAAACATTACTAACAGAATTTGGATAAACACCTATTGCCGAAGCTGATACAATAGATTTAATACTGGAAGAATTAATTTTACTAAGACCAACGTTTAAAGTTTTAATGCTGTTAATTCTACTTAAAATTATTTGTTCTTTATACGATGTAGTCCAACGTTTGGAAATAGACGCTCCTGCTAAATTAATAATCGCAGTTACATCCGTAAAACACTCAAAATCTATTTCCGTTTTTTGAGGATTCCAGTAAAACCCTTTATAATTTTCTTGAATTACAATCTTATTTTTTTGTGTAGTTAAATAGTTTACAGAAATATTTTGCTGATGACATAGCTTCACAATTTCTTTACCCACCAAACCTGTAGCTCCTGTTATTAAAATTTTCATACACATAAAATTTAAGGCTAATACTATATTTTTTTTGCCCTTAACATTTCGCGCTTACCAGGAGGACCAGGAAGACGTTCAACATTAAAACCTACCTCTTGCATTGCTCGTCTAACACTTCCTTTAGCCGAATATGTAACCAAATAACCATCTTTTTTTAATGCGTTATACATTCTTGAAAAAACTGATACTGTCCATAATTCAGGTTGTACCCGAGCTCCAAAAGCATCAAAATAAATTAAATCAAAAACTTCTTCATCGCTTATTTCTTGAAAATTCTTTTGCTGTTTTTGCAAACTAAAAATTTCTGAAATGGATACCCTATCTCCCCAGTTTGCAATATGCATTTTTTCAAATGCACTTTTTAATGTTTTTTCATCCAGTTGATCAACGTAATTCAAAAGACATAATTCTTCCATTGATACAGGATAAGCTTCAACCCCGGTATAAGTAACATCTAGATTTTTTTTCGCACCTTCTAAATAGGTTATAATAGCATTTAAACCTGTTCCAAAACCTATTTCAAGTATACTAACATTTTGATTTTCGAAAAGATTTAATCCATTTTTAATAAAAACATGATATGCTTCTTGAATTGCACCGTGTTTTGAATGATATTGTTCATTCCAATCTTCAATGTGAATGGTTTTGGAACCATCTGCTGTGGTAATAATTTTTCTTTTCAACTTATTTTTTTAACAATACGCTTTTTGCTACAAAAGCAAACTCCCTTTTTGGTTGGGTAATTTTTTCTATTTCCGTTTTTGATTTTCCAGCATCCAATGCATAATGCTTTTGCTCTTCTATGCTAGTGTGGTTTACAAAGGCATTTCCTGAAACAATAACCTCTTTCCCTTCTATATTTTTTGGCACAAAAAAACCATAATCCTTAAAGCGAACCATTACTTCACCTCCTTCATTCAATCTTAATTTCATCCAACAACCTTTTACCTTACATACACTACTAACAGTTGCTCTAAACTTAGTGGATATACTATCCCCGCCTTTTAAAATCCTATACTTTTTATACATATTTATTGAGGTATAAATGTTCCTCAGATTTATTTTGTCACCATAAACTTCATAAGAAAGACTATCATCAACTATGGACGGATCGTTATCATCGGCATTATTTTGTCCATAACCAAAAACACTAAAAAAAGTCATAAAAACCATAAAATTAAACACTTTCATACAGGACATTTTTATTAAGATAAGCAAAGCTTGTTATTTTTAAAGAAAAAAAGAAGATCCAAACCTAATATTTTACTAATTTTATTGATTAATTCAATTTTAACTAATGATAATGGAACAAAAAATCCTTGTAGAGAAGATTCAAAATTCAAAGATTGATCAAGTAGATTTTAACAATTTATCGTTCGGTAGCGTTTTTGCCGACCACATGCTGGTCTGTGATTATAAAAATGGTGCTTGGGAAACTCCAAAAATTGTTCCTTATCAACCAATTACTTTAGACCCATCCGCAAAAATTTTTCATTATGGCCAATCTATTTTTGAAGGAATGAAAGCTTACAAAGATGCTAATAAAGATATTTGGCTTTTTAGACCTTTGGATAATCAAAAAAGATTAAATGTTTCTGCGAAAAGAATGTCTATTCCTGAACTTCCAGAAGCATATTTTATGGAAGGGTTAAAGACACTTTTAAGGTTAGACGAAAAGTGGATTCCTGAAAACGATGGAAGCTCATTATATATTAGACCATTTATTTTTGCATCTGGGCAAGGGTTTCATGCTTCTCCCGCGGATGAATATAAGTTTATAATTTCATGTGCCCCATCAGGAGCTTACTTTTCAGGAAAGGTAAAAGTATTAATTGAAGAAAAATACTCACGTTCTGCAAATGGTGGAGTTGGTTTTGCTAAAACAGGAGGGAATTATGCTGGGCAATTTTACCCTACACAACTTGCAGTAAAAAAAGGATATAATCAAGTTATTTGGACAGACGACAATACCCATGAATATATTGAAGAAGCTGGTGCAATGAATATTTTTATTCGTATTAATGACACTTTAATTACAGGGCCAACAAGTGATAGAATTCTTGATGGAATTACTCGAAAAAGTATTATTCGGCTAGCTGAGGATGCTGGCATTAAAGTAGAGGTGCGCAAAATAACGGTATCAGAAGTAATAGAGGCTGCTAAAAATAGTTCTTTAAAGGAAATGTTCGGAGCAGGCACCGCAGCGGTTATATCGCCAATTGCTACTTTTGGCTATAAAGGTGTTGATTATGACTTGCCAGAACTTTCAGATAGTTATGCACATTCTTTAAAAAAGAAAATTACAGATATCCAATACAACAAAGCTGAAGATAAGTTTGGCTGGACAGTAAAAGTGTAAAACGTATAAAGTTACGCTATAAAAAAAGAGGCCTATAGGCCTCTTTTTAGTTTTTAAGAATAGCTTCTATATTAGGTTTAAAATAATTTGGTCCCTTAAGCACCTTACCATCTTCTCTGTAAATTGGTTTTCCATCTTCGCCCAGCTTACTCATATTGCTGCGTTGTATTTCGTTAAATACCTCCTCTATTTTAAATTGCATACCATGCTCTAAAATGGTACCACATAATATGTATAGCATATCGCCAAGTGCATCTGCCACCTCAACCATATCATTATTAGAAGCGGCTTCTAAATATTCTTTATTCTCTTCATCCATAAGGTTAAATCTCAACAAATTTTTTCTTTCGCCTAAATCTGCTTTAATTTCTTTTGCTACTCCTAACCCAAAAGAATTATGAAATAATTCTACAGCCGCAATTTTGTTTTTCATAGTAATCAATTATCTGTTTTACATTAGCTTTGCGTAAATATAAAAAATATGTTTAGTCAGGGTCAAATTGTTTTCGCATGTTTATTTATCTTGGTTTTTGCCATTATAATGATTAATTCCTACAGAAAAGACAAAAAACTGCACAATAAAAATTACTCGGGCGTAAATAAAATTGCGATTATTTTCACAATTTTTATTATATTCCTCTTTGTTATTAAGAATTTTCTTAATAATTAACACAATTATCACATATACCACAAAAATTTCGGTTTTTACAACAAATTTTCAATTTGTGACTTTTAATATAAGAAACTAATTAATTTTGCGTTAGTAAATAAAAAGCAGACAATAATGATGACTTTCTTCGCGATTCTTTTTGTTTTGGCAGGTATAAATGCTTTAATGATTATTTTTAGTTTAAATGATGTTAACCAAAGAACTAAGAAAACAAAAAGTACCAACACCTATAAAATTTACCCTGCGGATTTGATTGCCGCAAAGTATAAAAAAGCAGTTTAGTTTTATACCTTTACGGTATGAAACAGGCATTTCTTGTTTTTCTAGGGGGAGGTTTAGGTAGTATACTTAGGTATGGTATATCTAAAACCTGCAACTCATTTTTTCAGAATTTCTTTTTAGGTACTTTTTTGGCAAACATACTTGGTTGCTTACTAATTGGTCTTGTTTTAGGTCTATCTTTAAAACAAAATATACTTTCCACTAACCAAACGCTCTTACTTACTACAGGCTTTTGTGGTGGCTTTACTACTTTTTCCACTTTTGCATTTGAAGGTCAATCGTTATTAAAAAATGGCGACATTGCATCTTTTGCCTCTTATACTATTATTAGCATTGCTGTTGGTGTGTTGGCTGTTATTTCTGGAATTTGGCTATCCAAAATAATATAATGCCCGTTTTATAAAACTAATATTCTTAGTGTTAATCCTTTTCAATTGCATTATCCTCAAGATATAGTGCTATTCATCCTAATTAATTGCAAATAATCTACACACCCCTGCTATTTACATTGCGGATACCTCAAAATATTTATTATAATTTATCATACCCATAATAAATTTAGGGTCAATTTGAATTAAAAATAAAAATACAACTCACACCCCCTATTTTTTTAGGGGTATAATCTTTTTAACATATATTTGGCATCATCTAAACAAATAAATCATGAAAAAAATCGAGGCAATTATCAGAAAATCCAAGTTTGAGGATGTCAAAGAGGCATTGCATCAAATCGAGGTAAACTTCTTTAGTTACTGGGATGTGACTGGAGTTGGAAATGAAAAACAAGGACATGTTTACAGAGGTATAACATATAGTACCACTGACATTCAAAGAAGATACTTATCTATTGTAGTATCTGACGAATTTTTAGATCGCACAGTTAATGCCCTGTTAGATTCTGCATATACAGGAAATGTTGGAGACGGTAAAATTTTCGTAAGCGAAGTTTCAGAAGCTTATAGAATAAGAACCAAAGAAAACGGTCAAGCCGGTATCAACTAAATTACTAATCAACTAAACTTAAATACAAATGGACGCAGGATTATTTACAGCTAACAATGTATGGATGATGGTGGCGACTGCCTTAGTATTCTTCATGCACACAGGATTTGCTTTTTTAGAAATAGGTCTTACAAGACAAAAAAATACAATAAACATATTATTTAAAAACATTTTCATCATAACTGGTGGATTATTACTTTATTATGCATTTGGTTTTAACCTAATGTACCCCGGCTTTGAAGATGGAGATGCTGGGATTTTAAAATTCGCTGGATTTGGCATTGGAGCTCCTGAAGGAGGAATGACACCAGATTACGCTGATGGCGGATATACATGGTGGACAGATTTTCTTTTTCAAGGAATGTTTGCCGCTACAGCTGCAACAATTGTTTCTGGTGCAGTAGCAGAGCGTATTAAAATTGGTTCTTTCATGATTTTCACAGTAATCTATGTTGGTTTAGTATACCCAATAGTAGGTGCTTGGAAATGGGGTGGAGGATTCTTAGACTCATGGGGATTCTATGACTTTGCTGGTTCTACATTAGTTCACTCTGTTGGTGGATGGGCGGCATTAGTTGCAGTAGCGCTATTAGGTGCTAGAATTGGTAAATTTGGTAGCGACGGAAAACCAAAAGCGATTCCTGGACACAATATACCTTTAGCAACTGCTGGTGTTTTAATACTTTGGTTAGGTTGGTTTGGTTTCAACGGAGGTTCTGTACTTTCTGCTGACCCAGAATTAACTTCATTAGTATTAGTTACTACAAGTTTAGCAGCAGCAGCAGGTGGTTTTGGAGCTTTTACCCTTTCTACTATTTTATACAAAAACCTTGACTTAACAATGTTCTTAAACGGAATCTTAGGTGGTTTAGTAGGTATTACTGCTGGTGCAGATTTAATGTCTCCTAACGAAGCTGTTGTTATTGGTTTCCTTGCAGGTTTATTAATTGTGCTAGCTGTTGCTCTTATAGACAAGTTAAAGCTTGATGACCCAGTTGGTGCTATTGCAGTACACCTTATCTGTGGAATCTGGGGAACTTTAGCAGTAGGCTTATTTGGAGATAAAGCAGGTGTAAGCCAGTTTATGACTCAATTATCAGGTGTTGCTATAATCGGAGGATTCTGTATAGTTACTTCATTAATAATTTTAGGAACACTAAAAGCTACATTAGGCTTAAGAGTATCTAAAGAGGAAGAACTTGAAGGTTTAGATATCCATGAACATGGTATGGATGCTTATTCTGACTTTAGAATGAATCAGCACTAATTAGGCCTTACCTATAACAATATAAAATTAAAAAATATGGTTTTTAATTGGGTGCTGTAAAAGCAGTGCCCAGTTAGAAAACATGCTAATCTCAACTACAAACCCTTAACTATTTAGGGTAAATCAAAACTTAGAATCATGAAATTATTTTCAATCAAAAATTTCGCTGCAATGGCAGCACTAGTATTAACCACTTCAGTAGCGTTTGCTCAAGAAGAGGAAGCAAAAGAAAAGCCACAATTAACTATTAACGGTAGTGTTGATGCTTATTTCAGAACTGCGTTCAACGATGCAGGTGAGGCTTCAACAGACCCAGGAACAGCATTTGCTAATCAAACAGGTTTTGCCTTAGGAATGGGTAATTTAATTGCTAGTTATGAAACTGGCAAAGTTGGCGCTGTGCTTGATTTAGTTGTTGGACCAAGAGGTGAAGGAGCAACTTTCAACAGTGATATTGTTGATGGTATTGTTAACCAAGCTTACGTTTACTGGAATGTTTCAGACAAAACTACCTTAACAATGGGTCGTTTTAATACCTTCTTAGGATACGAAGTTATTGCTCCGCAATCAAATTTTAACTATAGTACTTCGTACTTATTCTCTAACGGACCTTTTTCACATATGGGTGTAAAAGCTGATTTTGCTTTATCCGATGATTTTAGTTTAATGGTTGGTGTAATGAACCCTTGGGACACCAACGATATTACAACAACTGGTGAATATTCTTTTGGAGCACAGCTAGGTTTCTACGGTCAATATTTAAACTTTTACTACGACAGTGGTAACAATGGTGGGTTAGGAACTGAAATCGATTTTACAGGTGGATTTGATATAACTGACTCTTTCTTTTTAGGAATCAACGCAGCTTATGACATTAATTCCAATGGTACCGCTGAGATAAATGATGTTGAGCTTGATGCTAAAACTGGGTTTTATGGTGTTGCTCTTTACCCACAAATAGCTACATCTGATTCTTTCTCCATTGGTTTAAGAGCTGAATATTTCCAACGTATTGTTGATGATGTTGACGGAATAGGCGATTTAGATATAGATGCTACAACTGCTCTTACTCTTACAGGCAGCTACTCTGTAGACAACTTTATCTTAAAACCAGAATTTAGACTAGATAGTTTAAAAGATGGCTTCACTGATAGTGATGGTGAAGCTTCAGATAGCCTAGCAACTTTTACCCTTGCTGCTATTTATTCTTTCTAACATAGAGAAAATTTAATAATGTAAAAAGCTCAACTGAGAAGTTGAGCTTTTTTTATTTCTTTTTAAAAGCCTTAACTCCTGCCCTAACATATAAATTAATATTATTTACATCAGGAACTATTGGGCATGAATACTTTTTATTATAGGCACAATATGGGTTATACGCCTTATTAAAATTTATAACAATACTATCCCCTTTAGGTATTGAAAGCTCAAGATATCTTCCACCCGTATAAGTCTCATCTCCATTTGTTTTATCTGTAAAAGGCAAAAACAAATAATCGGCATAACCATCTTTTTGAGATACCTCAGAGCTTTGATAGATTTCCAACTGCTGTTTTTTACCGTTTAAAACAAAGTGTGCTATGCCATAAACCACTTCTTCCGATTTTCTATCCGTTGTTGTGGGCATTAAAAAAGGTAAAGCTTCTGGGGTTCTAACTAACTTTCCAGTAACTATGTAATTGGTGTCGGGCTCAAAAAAATCTAGTGTAACAAAATCTTTACGGTATCTATCTGGCAAAGGGGATGTTTTTGGGTTTCTAAATTCATCATTTAAATCTTTTTGGAATTTTAAAATCTCGCTTAAAGCATCTTTTACTTCAATCTCCTTATTGGCATATTCAACCTCATCATGATACCTCTTTCCTTGCTTACAAGACAGTACCATAAATAATAAACACAAAGCAACAATTCTCATTTATAGATATTTAAAAATTAAAAATACAACATATCAGTATTTTAATTAGTTTTGATTCAAATATTACTAATGACAACTTTTTTATCAATTAATACAACCCTGTGGTATTCAGTAAAACTGGATAGGCCCGGCTGTGTTAAAAATTGATGAAAATCGAAAATATATACAAAAAAGCCTGGCCTAAACGTCAGGCTTTTTTTGTGCTCAAAATTAATAATAATGAAAAAATTATTTACTAACTACGTATCATCATTCAAAGGTTTATCTAATGAAGTTTGGTGGCTAGCTCTGATAACTTTAATCAATAGAGCTGGCACTATGGTTATTCCCTTTTTGTCTTTGTATTTGATTCAGAATCTTGGTTTCACTTTAAAAAACGTTGGTAGCATAATGACCTGCTTTGGTTTGGGATCCTTAATAGGTAATTGGATTGGCGGAAAGCTTACAGACACCTTTGGATATTATAGAGTTATGTACTTTAGTTTATTATTTACTGGCATAGCTTTTATTGGTATTCAATACCTAAGTGAATTTTGGTCAATATGCGCAGGCGTATTTCTACTTATGATAATAGCTGATGCGTTTAGACCTGCTACATTTGTAGCACTCAGCGCCTATAGCAAACCAGAAAACAAAACCAGATCCGTAACTTTAATTCGATTGGCAATAAATCTTGGCTTTTCTGCTGGTCCGGCAATTGGAGGCCTTATAATAGCAACTTTTGACTACTCCAAATTGTTTTGGATAGATGGAACAACATGTTTTTTAGCTGGAATACTTTTATTAATGGTGCTCAACCCTAAAAAGGCGAAAACACAAAGTAACATATACAACAACTCTCCCATTTCAGCTTATAGAGATTATAGGTATCTTACTTTTATTGGAGCACTAGTATTATTGGCATTTGCTTTTGTACAGTATTTTTCTACTATGCCAATATTTTATAGTAACATTCATGGTTTAAAAGAATCTCAGATAGGCATGCTCCTAGCATTTAATGGTTTTGTGATTTTTAGCTTAGAAATGCCATTAATTAAATATCTAGAGAGAAAAAATTGGTCAAAATTTACAAATGTTTCCGTAGGGATAACATTAATAGGTTTAAGTTTTTTAGTTCTAAATATTGTCCCATGGGTTGGCATATTAGTTATTGGCATGGCCTTAATGACTTTGGGCGAAATGATTGCTTTTCCTTTTTCGAATGCCATTGCCATGGAAAGCGCAAAAAAAGGAAAACAAGGTGAATATATGGCTCTTTACAGCATGGCATACTCCGTAGCACATATATTTGGCCATAATTCTGGAATGAACGCTATTGCAATTTTAGGTTTTACAAATACTTGGTATATAACTTCTTTTATTTGCTTATTAAGTATTTTACTACTTTTATTCCTTCATAAAAATAAAAGGAAATGGTGAAAATACTTTGTAGTATGCTTTTAGTATTGATGTTATTTGGTTGTAAAGATGTCATGCTTGAAAAAGATAAACCCATTACTAAAAAAAGACAATTGCCTGAAATAATTTCTGAGCGATATAATGTTGCATTTTTAATTATGGATGGAACCTTTAATACAGAGTTTACAGCACCTTTTGATATTTTTCAACATACTAAGTTCCGTGAAAACATTAAGGCTATGAATACCTTTACGGTTGCAAATACTCTAGAGCCCATTACAACCTTTGAAGGTGTACGAATATTGCCAGATTTTGATTATACTAAGGATTCAATTCCCCACATAGATATTCTTGTAGTACCCAGCGCGGAACATCATTTAGATTCTGATTTAAATGATGCGCTTATGCTAAATTTTGTAAAAAAGATTGATAAAACTGCCATGTACATTACCAGTCATTGCGATGGAGCTTTTGTTCTAGCTAAAACAGGAATTCTTGACAATGTTACTTCTACCACTTTCCCTAGTGATATTCCTAAATACAAAAAAATGTTTCCTCATTTAAAAGTAAAAGATAGTGTACTTTTTGTTCACGACGAAAAGTACATAACATCAGCTGGTGGTGCAAAAAGTTTTGAAGCGGCACTATATTTATGTGAATTACTATATGGAAAAGAAACAGCTAAATCCCTAGCTGGCGGTCTTGTAATTGATTGGAATATTGAAAAAACACCCCACTTTATTGTTGAATAACGTCGTAGCGGGCTTGGTTAAGATACTTTGTAACCAGCACATTAAACTCAGGCGAAATTCTTAATAATGCTGTATGTTTAACACTATAGAGCTCCGTTTTATTAGTGTACCCTTGTTTTAATAATTCTTCTAAATAAAACAAGGCAGTACCAAAATCTTCCACTTTTGAGCTTAGTGAAATTACCTCCAAATAACTTGAAAAAACTTTTGGCTTTATTATGGTTTTTAACATGTATAAAAGTCTTAACGCTTCTTCGTCCACAATTTCATTAAACTTTGTAGACTCAATATTATCTTCTAACAGCGCCCCCAAGTAACCCTTTAGTCTAACAGCCATTTGTTTTTGAAAAAACTCGTTACTTTTCTCAAACTTATTAAGTTCTTCCATTTGATAATTCCACCAACCTAAATTGTTGTAATTATACGTTTGCAAATCTTCTTCTATATAGTAATTGTATTCATCTAGTAGAAATGATTCTTTAAGCAAAAACTTATTTTGATTAGCGTTGTACGCTTTAAACAATTTAGATTTTCGTAAATACTTTCTATAATTTTTTAAAGAATCTATTGAAGTATTGAAACTGAAAATTTTAATACTTTCAGCAAGTAGATGCCCAGCAAGTAATGGTTTTCTTTGCTTATTTAGCATATCTATCTCATTAAGTTCTTCTTCATAAAATTTATTTATAAACACAGAATCTTTTTCCATTACTTTGTTTATCATAGCTGAAAAGGTTAAGTATTTCATAGCCTTTTCTATATGATATGGCCCCGGACGCTTATGTCCTCCATCAAACACAATTAATTGATTTGGAAATTTTTTGAGGTTTAATATTTTTTTACCCCGAATCATTTCAGGGTAATTATAATCTTCACGCCCCACAACACCAACAAAATGCATAGGCTTTTTCACATCTAATAACTCAATATTAGCAATAGAAGCTCCACATGAAATCACCCCTTTAATTTCTTTATACAAAATTGCATTTATTGAAGCAAAACGAGCTCCGCTACCAAAACCAGCGGTATACCTCCTTCGCTCATTAATTGGAAAAATGGAAGAAACTGTAGAAAACAACCTTCCAGATTTCAGTACATTTTCAGAAAGAGGAAGACTATCTCTAACACTATTTGAAGCTGCCAAAACATACCCTTGATTTTCAGCTGATTCTACAAACATTGACAAAGCCTCTTTTCCTCTACCCTGCATGTCAAAAACGTAAACAATGGGCCATTTTTTCTCGGTAGTAAATGACTTAGGGAGGTAAAGCGCAAAACTTTCGAAAATAGAATCATTTATAGCAAGGCTATCTACAATAACACCTTTCTTTATCCTTAATTGCTGCTGCGCATTTACAGTGTATACCAAACAGAACAGAAGAAGAAACGTAATTTTTTTCATAGTAAATGTTGCATCAAAAATCTAGCCAAAAAACTTAACTCCTAAAAATATGATTTTTATTCTCCAATGAGACCCATTTCAACTCCTTCAGAATAAGCCACTTTAATATCATTGTTATTAAAAGCTTTTTTAATTGCTCTATTTGTATTGAAAGTGGCTTTCCAAAAATTGTCTGGTTCTACATAAGGCCTAACAAGCAATTCAATATTATGCGAATCAAATGTATTAATACCAACTTCTGGAGAGGGATTATTTAAAACTTCAGGGATTTCTTGTAAAGCATTTTTTATAATTCTCTCCACCTTTGGAAAACTCTCCATGTACGGAATAGAAACAGACAATTCTAAACGAATCATTCCCTTTTCCGAATAATTTGTAACAACATTATCTGTTACTTTAGAATTAGGTATAATTAGTATTTTGTTTCCTGGTGTAAGCACGTCGGTACTAAAAATTCCAATTTCTTCTACTCTTCCAAATTTATCTTCCAGCTGAATCCAATCTCCAACCTTATAAGGTTTTAATGTTAAAATTAATATCCCTGAAGCAAAGTTACCTAGACTCCCTTGCAAAGCCATACCAACTGCAAACCCTGCAGCTGCTAAAATAGCAACAAGCCCGGTTAAATCGGCACCAATAACAGAAGCTATTATGAATAAAACAGCTCCCTTCAACAAAATGCTTACCGTAGATGACAAAAAAGGTCGTAACGTTTCTGAAAATCCTGTTTTTTCAAGAATAACAGATACCCATTTAACCACTTTTTTAACGACTTTAAATCCAATCCATAAGATTAAACCCGCGATGAAAACTCTTGGTAAAAAAAACACGACCTTTTCAATGGCCATATTATAATAACTGGTTAATTGCTCCATATCCATTACATAAATAAATGAATTAAATCGCTTTTTTACAAGTAAACGCTATAACTATAAAGTTTTTTTTGGGTTAATGGCTGCATTAGACACCACATTTGATAATACAATATGTGTGCGCGTTTCTCCATATTGAATTAGTTTATCAATAAATTTTTCCAAATGGAACTGATCTTTTAGCACTACTTCCATAACAATATTTTCATTACCTGTAATTCTATAACAGTTAATTACTTCGTTTAAATCAACAACAAACTCTAAAAACGGTTTTAGTTTACCCATAAAAGCACGTAATGTAATAATAGCTTTAAGTTGATGCCCTGTTTGAGAATGAGACACTATAGTTTTATAACCCTGTATAATTTCACTCTCCTCCATTTTTTTTACTCGCTCTGCAACCGCAGGTGCTGTAAGCCCAACTTTTCGTCCAATATTAGCAAAAGAAGCTCTGGCATTTTCCTGCAGACATTCAAGTATTTTCCAATTTAATTCATCTATTTTAGAATCCAAAGCAAAAATGGTTTTATAAATTATTTTCAAAAGTAAAATTACAAAATCTATTTTCATTGCAAAGAAGACCTATTGAAATACGACGTAACTTTATGGTATTGATATCAAGAATTGCTGAAATGTCTCAAAAGAATTTAAAAACTATTCCTGTATACCGTAAGGCTATGAAACTTTGCATAATGAGCAGGGAAATAGCTTCTTATGTTTCTT
Organism: uncultured Maribacter sp.; assembly: GCA_947493885.1. Lineage (GTDB taxonomy): Bacteria > Bacteroidota > Bacteroidia > Flavobacteriales > Flavobacteriaceae > Maribacter_B. The sequence goes on along the minus strand of CANLTE010000002.1, from coordinate 648,283 downwards.
TCAACAAAGATTTGCTTAAATTATATAAATCGCACAAGTTAAGAGATATTATCGCCGAATCACTTTTAACAGATGCTATTCTTATTCCTCAAAAAATTGCTCAGGCAGAATTTTCTGAATGTCGTTCCGAGCGTATAAAAAATGCTTCCTTTATACATATAATGATTCGTAACATAAACTCATATTGTACTGGACTTGAAAAAGATGGTGTGAAGGAAAAAGAGTACATTAATCTTCTACGAAATGAAATTTCCAGCTTTAAAGAATCATTTAAAAACTGGAAAAGCTCACTGAGTTAATTTTTTTCGCTCTTACAGTATTTATTACACATTTTACCGCTATAAAAACTACTTTTTTTTATAGCACTATATTTATTTGTCCTAATTTTGGCGGAATAAAGCTTTTATCTTGAAAACAACAATACTAATTCATTGTCATGATCAGTCTGGAATTATTAGAAATGTAACCGGATTTATCCATGACCTAGGAGGAAACATTACTTATTTGGATCAACATGTTGATCAAGAAGTAAATGTTTTTTTTATGCGTATAGAAAGTAATTTTAACCTTGAAGTCTTTTCGGTAGAAAAGTTTAAAAAAGAGTTTGAAACTAAACTTGCCGTACCATATAATATGAAATGGAGTCTACAAACAGATGCAAAAAAGCCTAAAATGGCAATTTTTGTATCAAAATATAATCATTGCTTATATGATTTATTAAGTAGATTTAACTCTGGCGAGCTAGCGGTTGAAATTCCTTTTATAATAAGTAACCATTTAGATCTACAACCTATTGCCGAACAATTCAAAATTCCATACTATCATATTCCCTTGGACAAAAACAATAAAGATGAAGCGGAAAACAAACAGCTAGAATTGTTAAAAACGCATGACGTTGATTTTATTGTTTTGGCTAGATACATGCAAATAGTTAGCAGTAGGGTAATCAATAAATTTCCAAACAATATTATAAATATTCATCATTCTTTTCTACCTGCCTTTGCGGGAGCCAAACCTTATCATGCTGCTTTTGCTAGGGGAGTAAAAATCATAGGTGCCACCAGTCACTATGTTACCGAAGAATTAGATGCGGGACCAATTATTGAGCAAGATGTTACAACAGTATCTCACTCGCACACCATAAAAGACTTTATTGCTAAGGGAAGAGATTTAGAAAAAATAGTATTGTCTAGAGCAGTTAAATTCCATGTACTAGGTAAAACAATGGTATATAATAATAAAACAGTAATTTTTTCTTAAAATTAAATAAATGAAAAAGACTTCAACAAAAATTATTTTAGCAATATTTATTTTTCATTTTGTTAGCTGTGGAGAACTACAACAAGTCATAAATCAGCTACCGCAAGAAACTACAACACTCGGAAATAACGAAATTGCAAGTGGCCTAAGAGAAGCTCTAAATAACGGAATTGATAAACAGGTAAAAAAACTTACTCAAGAAAATGGTTTTTTCAAAAACGAACTTGTAAAAATTATTTTACCCGAAGAATTACAGAAAGTTGACAATACTTTGAGAAAAATAGGCTTGGGAAATTTAGCAGATGAAGGACTAAAAGTCCTCAACCGAGCCGCAGAAAATGCTGTCAGTGAAGCTACTCCCATTTTTGTAGATGCTGTGAAAGGAATCTCATTTAACGATGTAAAATCAATTTTATTGGGCTCGGATAATGCCGCAACACAGTATTTAATAGGCACTACTGAAACTCAATTATACACCAAATTTAATCCTGTTATTAAAAAATCTTTTGAGAAAGTAGGAGCCGATAAAATATGGAGCAATCTTATTAACAAGTATAATAATTTACCATTAACGTCCAATGTGAATCCTGATTTAACGGACTATGTTACGAAGGAAGCATTAGAGGGAGTTTACACAATGATTGCTTTAGAAGAAAAAAATATACGAACCAAAACGGCTTCAAGAACCACTGATTTATTAAAAAAAGTTTTTGCCTTACAAGATTAATTACCTCTTTTTTAAAACTTTAACAATAAAATACATTTTATTACGTTACAAATTATAGAGGCTATTAATAATAACAAATTACTAACCTTAAATTAACGTATAATAGGGAATAAACGAGGAAATTTGTAACGAATTATTTGTAATAGTAATTTTTTGAGTTAGTTAGTTAAAACCGGTGGGAGCACCGGTTTTTTTTATTCATTTTTTCCTCTGACCCACCTTATTTTTGTTCAAATCAAATATTCAGACTTTTCAGAAATACCTGGGCAAATTCAAGTTTTATCACTAGTAAATTATTATCGGGAATTACCTTTTTTAAGACTTTTTTAAGACTTTCAAAACTACTATTTAATACCTTTAAAAGAACACTACCCTTAATCAATCAAAATTAACAATGAGGAACATAGGAATCTTAATCACATTCTTACTCCTAACTACAGGTGTATATTCTTCGGTGATATCCATAGATATTGGAAGAGAAGAGGAGGCAAAAAAAAAGATATCCCCACCCAATTTTTCTGAAAAAGCTGATCAAGAGTTTTTAAATCGAAATTATACTGAGGCCATTAAAAACTATGAATCCGCCATTGAGATTGAGACTAAGGTTTCTGAAAAAAGACAATTGTTTAAAAAAGTAGCCTTAAGCTACTCTGCTCTTAAAAAGCCCGAAGAAAGTTTACTTTATGTTGAGCAATATTTTCATTCCAAATTTCAACCAGAGATTTTACTAGACTCTGGTTTTGATCCAATTCGAGAAACCGAAAAATTTAATGCAACTTCAGAAAAATACACTTCAACTTTTGATTTCTGGTCATTAATTTATTTATATGTCTCTTTTATTGGTTTCTACATTGCTGCTATAATACATTTTAATAAAAATATTGACAAGGTTGCCAAAATTATTATAAGTGCTTTTATTTTTATTCACTCCTTTTTTATTTTACATATTTTTCTTTACTCCACAAATACACAATTCAAGTTTCCACATTCTTATTTAATGACCTCTGGTTTCTCTTTTCTATATGGTCCACTACTTTATTTTTACTTTAAAAGAATAACCCAACAATATAGTTTTCAAGTTAAAGACATTCTGCATTTAATACCTACCGTATTAATGTTTGGATATCTTCTCCCAATTTATATGCTAAGCGCTGAAGAAAAACTTAAACGATTAATTAGTGAGGCTGCAGGTTATAATTCTGAAAATTCCACTGTTTTTGCAACCGTTGTAGCTCTAAAAATAATATCATTAGTTATTTATGGTATATTCATTAGAATACTATACCAAAAAAGTCAGCAGAATAAATTACTTAATACGGAAAACAAAATATGGCAAAAAAATATTTACAGAATTCATTTTCTCTATATAATATCTTATAGCATATATGGGTTATTGATTCTTAACAACCAAATGGTAAGCCCAATTTTTAAAATTCAAATCTTTTTAATGGCTTCAATGATTTTATATATAGGATATTCCGCCAATGCCCAACCAATGGTTTTTAGCGGGCTATTAAGTTACCATAAAAATATTCCTTTTAAATATGAAAAATCAGGTCTTACGGAAAGTTTGTCTAATGAACTAAAGGAAAATCTAATAAGACTATTTACTGTAGATAAAATATACAAAGAAAGTGATATTAACCTTGAAATGATATCCAAACGATTGCATACAACAAGACATAACGCATCTCAAGTCATAAATGAACATTTTAATATGAGTTTTCACGAACTCATAAACTCCTACAGAATTCAAGAAGCAAAAGAAATTTTAAACGACGATAAGCAAAAAAACCTCAACATAATTGATATCGCCTATGAAGTGGGATATAACAACAAAGTAACCTTCAATAAGGCCTTTAAAAAAGATACTAGCCTAACCCCTAGTCAATATCAAAAAATATACTAATTCATAATTTTCTTAAAACTTCTAACCTAACTTTAATTGTAAGTTTTATCTTATTATTGAAATTGGACTTAATAGGTCACCCGAAGAAAATTTCATTTCATTTTACAATCTAACGAATTTCTACCTATTTAAATACCATCCAATTTTACCATAAACCTATTTTTTACTTAGAACCTCTCATCCAAAGCATATCATATAATTCGCAAAAAAACTACACCCTACAACTCACATAATAAAAGTAAAAAGCCAAAGGAATAATTCAGCATTAATAAGCTGACTATCAGATATGTAAAAAAAAAGTAATTTTTCTTCGGAAAGGTAAACGTTTATCAGGTTTACCTAAAAAAATGTTAAAAGACTGTTATTTTGTTATTGACTAATTACAACGAAATAATGACTCTGATACCATTGCGCTTAAAACAAGGGGCAAGTTTTACATTTTTTCTTTTTTGAGTATACCTTTTTTAGACATTTTAAAATTGGGTAACAGAATCACCTAGTACTTGTAAAATTCATATCTAACTCATAAATAATTAAGTATGAAAAAAAAGTGCATTTTCATGATTATGCTTATGTTTTTTTGCATAACATGGACTTTCTCTCAAGAAAAAACAATTACCGGAAACGTTACCAATCAAGATGGTCTTCCTCTACCTGGAGTGAACATTTTAGTTAAAGGTACAACAACCGGAACACAGTCCGATTTTGATGGCAACTACATCATTAAAGCGTCTGACGGTCAAACCCTAGTCTTTTCATATATAGGGCAAAAAACAACCCAAATACAAGTTGGTTCATCCAATGTCATTAATGTACAGTTGGATGAGGACGCTCAAGCTCTAGAAGAAGTTGTTGTTACCGCTCAGGGTATAAAACGTGAAAAAAAGGCTTTAGGCTACGCCGTTACTTCTTTAAAAGCAGATGCTGTTGAGAACAGACCAGAACCAGATATTGCAAGAGTACTTTCAGGTAAGGTGGCTGGTGTAAATATAGTTGGCACAGGAGGTCTAGCAGGTAGTGGAACAAATATTACAATACGTGGAAACGTATCTATCACAGGTAATAACCAACCATTATTTGTAGTAAACGGGGTTCCGTTTAACACTAGTACCAATGCCGAAAGTAATGTAACTACAGGAAACGGTTCAGTTTCTGCTTCTAGTAGATTTCTAGATCTTGACCCAAATAATATAACTGACATTAGTATTTTAAAAGGTTTAAGCGCGACCGTATTATATGGTGACGCAGGTAGAAACGGTGTTGTATTAATAACAACCAAAACAGGCTCCACCGCCGAAGTAAACAAAGGATTTGAAATTAGTGTAAATCAAAATGTTTTTGTAAATGAAATATCTAATTTACCTGATTATACCAGCACCTACGGACAAGGTGGAGACAATAATCAGAATGTTGGTTTTGTTGGAAATTGGGGTTCCAGGTTTGATGAAAACCTTACAGTAAGACATCACTACAATCAACCACAATTTGCAGTTCCTTTTCCAGAGTTCCAAGGTCAAAATGTAAGGTATCAAAATTTTGAAAACAACGTAAAGGACTTTTTTAGACAAGGATTTGGAACATCTACCTCCATTAATGCTTCCAAATCATCAGAAGATGTAACTTATAATATAAATTTTGGTCACACCAACGAAGACGGCTTTGTTCCAGGAAACAATATAATAAGAACTAATTTTGGATTAGGTGGGTCTATCAAACTAAGTAATAAATTCAGAATTATTGGTTCATTTAACTACACCACCAGCAATTTTACAACACCTCCAGTATCAGCGGATAACGGAACAGGAAACTTTTCAATATTCACAAGAACCTTATTCGTACCTAGAAATCTTGATTTAAATGGATTACCATATCAAGATCCAATAACTGGTGCTAATGTTTATTACAGAACGGACCAAGAGAACCCTAGATGGCTGGTTGATAACGCCCAAGAGTCCATTGACAATCAAAGGTTTTATAACTCGATAAGTTCAATTTACGATTTAAGCGAAAACATTTCACTAACGTATAGGGTTGGTTATGATAATTACACTGAAAAACAACAGTTTTATATAAATAAGGGAGGAGTTAGCGCTTTAATTGCTCAACAAGGCTTCTTAAAAACTACGTCAGCTACAAATACCATTTGGGATCATAGTTTAATCCTTGGAATTAATAATATTAAGCTTTCTGATAAATTTGGATTAAATGGAACATTTGGTATAAACTCAAATTCAGAAACCTATAACAAGTTTGGCGTAGCGAGTACAGGTCAGGTAGTGTTTGGTTTTATAGACCACAATAACTTTACTGCACAAAGTAATGCTGATCCTTTAGGAAGCTCTCTAGATTTTATTCAGAAAGAAAATACTATTGGAGTATACGGTCAACTTGAACTAGATTACAACAGGTATTTATACCTAACTCTTGCTGGAAGAAACGATTGGTCTTCAACTATTGAAAGAGAAAATAGATCATTATTTTACCCAAGTGCAGCAGTATCTATAATTCCAACATCAGCTATTCCAAGTTTAAAATCGGAGTTTTTAAATTTTCTAAAGTTTAGATTTGGCTACGGAACGTCTGCAGGGTTTCCTTCTCCATATAACACAAGACCTATTCTTGCTTTGGGTACAGCTCAATTTACAGATGCTGGAGGCAGAGTTATTAATGTAAATTCAAGTGGTGGATTAAACACTGGAAACGATGTTTCTCCAAACCTTGATTTAACTGCTGAATTACATCGCGAATTTGAGGCTGGAATTGAAGCTAATCTATGGAAAAACAGGATTAACCTCGAGGTTAGTTTATACAAAAGAGACTCAAAAGACCAAATACTTGGAAAAATATTAGATCCTTCAACGGGTTTTGACAGAACTACCATTAATGCAGGTAAAATTCTTAGTCAAGGGGTAGAAGTTGATTTAGGTTTTTCTCCATTTAAAGGTAGGGGAGACTTTCAATGGACCTCCAATTTAATATACACAGCATCTCAAAACGAAGTAATTGACTTACCTGGTGGGGATGACGTATTTATTGCTGGATTTTCAAACCTTGGTAATTATGCTGTTGAAGGACAACCACTAGGTGTAATTAAAGGTAGTTACGCAGTTAGAGATGAAGAAGGCAATTATATGATAGACCCTACAAATGGTAATATTATAGACAGTCAAGCTATTGGTTTAGATGATAGGATTATTGGCGACCCTAACCCAGATTGGAAAATGACAAGTGTAAATAGTTTTTCATATAAGGGTATTAACTTATCATTTCAAATAGAATATACCCATGGAGGGGATTTTTCTTCAAACACTATTGCCAACCTTATCAGGAGAGGTGTTACCAAGGATACGGATGACAGAGAAAGCTCTTCCATTATTCCTGGATTTTATGCTAATCCAAACACAGGAACACCATTATTAGATGCTAATGGTAACAAAATTCCAAATACCATACAACAGGGAGCAAATGAAATATATTTCCTAAATTTTATTGACCCAGCTGATCAAGGGGTTTTTGATGGCTCTCTAATTAGGCTAAGAGAAATTTCATTAGGCTATGCTGTTCCTAGAAAGTTTTTAGAAAAAACACCTTTAGGCTCTCTTTCTTTTGCAATAAATGGGCAAAACCTCTGGTTTCATGCTCCTAACGTTCCGAAGTATACAAATTTTGACCCAGAAACTATAAGTACTGGTGTTGGAAATGGCTCTGGTTTAGACTTTCAAACAACACCGTCTTCCAAAAAATATGGTTTTAGTATAAAAGCAACATTTTAAGTTAACGGAGAAAAAAAAATAAAGATGAAGACAATAAAACATATAAATAAACTAATCGGCTTACTTCTACTAGCTGTTATTATAAATTGCGAAACTGGAGATTTAAATCAATTAAATGACCCAAGCAATTTAAGTCCGTCTAGCGTCGATCCGGAACTACTTTTAAACAACATTCAGTTACAATTTGTAAATGCAATTGCGTACAATGAAGATAATGAAGATGGAATTAATGTAAGAGCATCGGAATTTGTACGAATGCAACATCTTTTTGGAGCATATGCAGGTCCTTTTTCCCTGACCTCTGGGTCTATGGATGACACATGGACGAATTTGTATAGAGAAGCCCTTCAAGATATTAATTTTTTAATACCTCTAGCTCAGGAAAGGGAATTAATGGGATATATTGGTGTGGCCAAAATAATCCAGGCATATACCTATGTTACACTTGTAGACACTTTTGGAGATGTACCATATACTGAAGCACTGCAAGGAAATGACAATCCAAATCCGTCTTTAGATAGTGGAGAATCCATTTATAACGCGATGCTTACTATCATTGATGAAGCTATTGCTGCCATAAACACTCCTAACGCTGTAATGCCTAACGATTTATTCTATGGAGGTGATAAAGAAAAATGGATAAAAGTAGCAAGAACCTTAAAGTTTAAAATGTATGCCCAAATGAGACTTGTTGGTGATTTTTCAAGCGAAATTAACGCATTAATAAACGCTGGTCTTATTAATTCGCAAGCTGAAGATTTTCAATTTCAATATTCCACTGTTGCTAGTTCAACGGGAGAAAGTAGACACCCCTATTATGCATTATGTTATGATGCGGATGGTTCTGATGATTACTTAACAAGTTATTACGTTAATCTTTTAAAGGCTGACAAAGGTTTTGAAGACCCAAGATTAAGGTATTATTTCTATAGACAAGAGCCTTCAGCTCCTACAGGAGATGATTTACCATGCGAAGGAGAAGCTGGATTTAACTTTTGCTACTTAGGTGATTTCTATTGGACCAGAGATCATGGGAGTGATGATGGTGTTCCGCCAGACGGAACTAAAAGAAGTACATACGGACTATACCCTATTGGAGGTGCTTTTGATGCTGATACCTTTGTTACTGGCTCTATAAACCAAGGCGCTCAAGGTGCAGGTATATTTCCTTTTATGTTGTCATCTTATGTTAAATTTTTACGGGCTGAATCTGCGATTACACTTGGGACCACAGGTGACCCTAGAAGCTTACTAGAAAGCGGTATTCGAGAATCTATGGATAAGGTATTAAACTTTAATCCAGGACAAGTAGACCCTGCTTTTGCTGCTACTGAAGGAGATGTAGACAACTACGTGGACTTTGTATTGAACGAATATGATAATACTGCAAACGATGATGAAAAGCTTGCTATTATAATGAAAGAGTATTACATCGCTTTATGGGGTAATGGCATAGAGGCTTATAATAATTACAGAAGAACGAGTCTTCCAAATGATTTAACGCCACATGTGAATACTCCTGGTGAATTTCCCAGAGCATTTTTATATCCTGCAACTGTGGTAAATACAAATTCTAACATCTCTCAACATCCAGTAACAACAAAAGTTTTCTGGGATACTAATCCAGATAACCTTCAATAATATAAACGATTATGAAAAATATAAATCTATTTTATCACAAAAGCAGTGTAATTATGCTTGCACTGGTTTCTATTTTCGTAATAACCTTTATGGCTTCTTGCGAGGATGATGAAAAAAATCGTTTCAACGATTTTTCTAAAGATGGTGCGTTTGTAAGGTTTGAAAAAGCCTTTCCAACTGTTTTAGGAGTTAGCACCTTAGAGGAAATCCAAAGTTCTGTAATTACAGCAACGATTGAGACACCAGATAACAATGTAGTTAGTTATACACTAAAAGTTTCTGCATCCATTTCTGGAACGGCAATAGAACCAATGGATATTGGCACAGAAATCACTTCATTTCCCGCGACATTAACTTTTGCCTTAACCGATATTGCCAATGCATTGGATATTGAGGTTACAGATATTGGTTTTGGTGATACATTTAGTTTTTCGGGAACCGCTACTAATGAAAAAGGAGTTGTATACACTTCTGAAAGATTGGATTTTGATACAGATACAAATACTGCATCTGGAGGAAACAATACGGATGATTTATTGGATGAAGTTGGATACCGAAATGCTTTTGAGTTTGGCTTCGCAATTCCGTGTCCACAAGAGACTGGAGATTTTGCTGGTGACTGGGTTTTTGATATGGCAGATTCATTTGGGGATGGATGGGACGGCGCTTTTGTAACAGTAGATATTGATGGCATAACAACGGATTATACTGTTGATGGTGGATTTGGACAAGTACATACCGTTACCATTCCAAGTGGAACACAGCGTCTTGTAATATCATACACAAGGGGTAGTTTTGAAGAAGAACATACCTATACGGTAACTAAACCAGACGGAACTGTTCTAGGTCCATTTGGCCCTAATCCCGCTCTTTGTATCAATTAAAAACGTAAAAAAAAAGTCGTACTAAAACAATATCATCATTTTTTCGTTGCTATGTAAAAAAACAGTAACAATTCTTCGGGTTAGTAAAGGTTTATAAGACTTGCCCTATTTATTAAGATGGTATTGTTTCTTTACAACCCAATCAAAACTTAAAATTACGCAGCTCTGACAACCAACTTCTAAAGAAAAAATTAATGTTTTTATTTTAGTATGGGTTTATTTGAATTAGCTATCAAGAATAACTCAGAGCTGCATTTTTAACTCTCTCCTGAATAATTTACTTTTTCAATTACGAATTAAAGTCTGATACGTAACCAATTACTAGTTGATTAAATATTTGTGGTTGTTCTACGTTTACAACGTGCCCGCAATGTTCAACAGTAACTAAACTACATAATGAATGTTTTTGAACTATTTTTTTCACGGATGGTAAAAAAAGGTAATCTTCTCCACCCATAACATAAAGGGTTGGAATTTTTATATCCGCAGTGCGAAACAATCTTAATAACGGGTTTATTTCTGAAGTAAGTCTAAACCAACGAACAAATTCATTTTGATATAATTTTTTAGCCTCTCTTACAAACAATAATCTGGATTCTCTGTGATTACTATGAGGCATAATCACAAAAGCAAAAAATTTATATAACCATAGATAAGGAACTATGGACTTAAATATAGTCCCTAAACGCATTAAAACTTGAGACTGAAATCCTAATTTCATAATTGCACCACCCAAAACCATACTTTCCACTCTATGAGGGTGCTTTTCCGCTAAATTCCGAATTAATATAGTTCCCAAAGAAATCCCAATAAAATGAGACTTTTCAATTTTTAGGTAGTCAATTACTTCCAATATATCATCAGTGATAGCATCAAAAGTATAAATATCACTAAACGCATTTTTAATACTTGCTTTTGAATCACCATGTCCTCTTAAATCTAAAAGCAACACATTAAAGTGTTTTTTAAATTCTCTTACCTGTTTATACCAAACAGATGAACTTCCGCCTGCTCCGTGAACAAAAGTCACCCAAGCATCGGAATCTTTATGTAGATACTGTGTATGATTAAGCATAGTGTTCTAAACTAAGTACTTATAAAAGTGTCGAGCAATGTATTAAAACTTTTTCAACTTTCGCCGAAATACAGTTTTTTTTAACACAAAATGTTTTAACATTTTGAAAACAGTATTGTGTATTAAAAAAAAGACAAGCAACCTATTTATTAGTTGAACGTCTTATATAAAACATCTAAACCTATAATACACACCGTATATTTGTATATACATTAACACATTAAACACCATGAACGAACAATATTGTAAAGTGGGAAACACTACGCCGATTGAAAAAGGGGTTGCTTTACTTGAATATCAATACCAACTTTTTGTTGAAAGAGCCAACAATATTAAGTATAGAGACACTAATCTTGTTGACTTTTTTGAGCAAAAAGCTCAAAAAATAAAGAAAGCATTAGAAGAATTAGGCTAAACGCTCTAATTCTTGTTCCATTTGCTTTTGAAGTTCCAAAGCTTTTTCCGCAGATTTATCTGCAAAATCTATGCCTGTTGAAGCATAAATAATACCTCGAGAAGAGTTTACAAGTAATCCTACATTTTTACTCATTCCGTATTTACTAACTTCTTCCAAACTTCCGCCCTGAGCACCAACACCAGGCACTAACAAAAAGCTTTCTGGTATAATTTGTCTTATTTCCTGTAAAAATTCAGCCTTGGTAGCTCCAACTACGTACATCAAGTTCTTAGCATTTTCATAAGACTTTGATGTTTTAAGAACCTGTTTATACAATTCAATCTCATTAATTTTTTGAGTTTGAAAATCAAAAGCTCCTTTATTTGATGTTAACGCCAATAATATGGTATGCTTATTTTCGAAGGTCAAAAAAGGCTCTACAGAATCTTTTCCCATATACGGAGCAACCGTAACGGAATCAAAATTCAAATCCTCAAAAAAGGCTTTAGCATATCTTGTAGATGTATTTCCTATATCTCCACGTTTTGCATCAGCAATGGTAAAAATTTCTGGGTAATTTACATTCAGATATTTTATGGTCTTTTCTAATGACATCCAACCCTTAATTCCGTAAGCCTCATAAAAAGCTGTATTTGGCTTGTAGGCTACACATAAATGATTAGTAGCATCTATAATTGCCTTATTAAAAGCAAAAATAGGGTCATCTTCCTTTAGTAGATGCGATGGAATTTTATCTAAATCAGTATCTAAACCTATACATAAAAAGGACTTTTTTTTATGTATTTGTTCAACAAGTTCTTGGGTAGTCATAAAAGGTGTTCTTAAAATATTTCAGAAGCTTCTTTTAACTTTTCAGTATTCTCAACTAAACTAAGCTCGTCTATAATCTTCTGAATATCTCCATCAATAATATTTTGTAAATCGTAAAGGGTTAATCCAATTCTGTGATCTGTAACCCTCCCTTGTGGGTAGTTGTAAGTTCTAATTTTAGCCGACCTATCACCGCTGCTCACCTGAGAACTACGCTTAGCTGCATCTTCTTCTTGCTTTTTAGCTAGTTCCAAATCATATAATCTAGAACGTAATACTCTAAAAGCCTTGTCTTTATTTTTGTGTTGCGATTTTTGATCTTGACATTGCGCTACTAATCCTGTAGGAACGTGTGTTAAACGCACCGCGGAATAAGTAGTGTTCACAGACTGTCCTCCAGGTCCTGAAGAACAGAAATAATCAATCCTAACATCTTTAGGATCTATTTGTACATCAAAATCTTCTGCTTCTGGTAACACCATAACAGTAGCGGCACTGGTATGAACCCTTCCCTGAGTTTCGGTCTGAGGTACACGTTGCACACGGTGAACACCAGCTTCAAATTTTAAAGTACCATAAACATCAGTTCCAGTAACTTCAAATTGAATTTCTTTATAACCTCCGCTAGTACCTTCGCTTAAATCTATAACGTTAGTTTTCCAACCCTTAGATTCACAATACTTAGTATACATTCTAAACAAATCACCAGCAAAAATACTAGCTTCATCTCCTCCAGTTCCAGCTCTAATCTCAACGACCACATCTTTAGCGTCCTCTGGATCTTTTGGAATAAGCATAAATTTTATCTCTTCTTCAAGCTTAGGCAGACCTTCTTTAGCTTCGTCCAATTGCATTTTTGCCATTTCAACCATTTCAGCATCACTACCATCTGCAATTATCTCTTCAGCCTCAGTAATATTATTCGTAAACTCAATATATTCAGCACGCTTATCTACAAGTTCTTTAAGATCCTTATACTCTTTAGTTAACTGAACATATTTTTTTTGGTCAGCAATAACATCAGGTTGAATTATAAGGTCAGAAACCTCATCAAAACGTTGTTTTACTATGTTTAATTTATCAATCATAATCTTACCATCACTTGGATTGCGAATTTACAACAAATTTGTGCATTTGAACGCCATCATCTTACACAAGATAACCCTATATGCTGAATATTAAAAAAGCTAATCCTTCACGAAACTTACTCCAAGAGTAAAAATATAAGCGCCCAATCCATCACTTCTATCATATTTACTAAAACGAAAATCTACAGTTTTCAACCCAAATCGTAGCAGCTTAGCTCGTGTAAGAATGTCTTTATATCTAACTCCCATGCCATATTGATTAGCACTGTAAGCAGATAAATCATAATCTGAAGTATAAAAAGGCAAAGTAGATACTGCTGCTTCTTTTTTATAAAAATAATCTGCGGCGGTTTGCTTATAAAATCTGTAGGTTGGATATAATGTAAAAGTTTCACTTACTTTTATAGGAACCTCAATATTTGCAGTATGTGATGTTATTCCCCAATCGTCAGTATAAAACCTGTAATAACTTCTTAGAATCACATAATCATTTGCATAATAATTTAAACGCGCTCCAAACGGAATTTTAAACCTACTGTCGGGTAATTTTTCTAACGCATCGGCAAGTTGAAATTCTTCAATAAAAAAATCGGCTCTATCTGCAAAGTATACACGTTGCATTGGACTTGATAACAATCCGTTTTGAGAAACAAAATCAACAAAAATTGAAGCTTGCGCCCTTTTACCTAAAATTTGAGCTAACCCTAAAGAAACAGAATACGAATTCCTTTTTTTATCACTAAAGGGTTCAAAAATAGGAGTATAATCACCTGTGCCAATAATCCTAGAATCGAAAAAACCAGACCGTAATTCTATCGGATATTGCGGTCTCCAAGAATCTAAATAAACCTGACCATCAATGGACAACGTAGTATTTTTTTCATTAAAAAGATGGGTGTACCCTCCACCAAAACCTAATGAGAAATAATCATACTCCGATGAAATATAAGCTTTTACATTCCATATTTTATTACGATTTTCAGAACTATGGGAATAACCTGGACTAAAATTAACTAAAGCATCTTGCTGTGAGGCTCCAGAAGATGCACTAAAAGGACTTGAAGCATTATTAACATCACCATCAAAAGGATTAACATTACTTGAAGATGCGGAAGTATACGAAGATATTCCGGTATCAACGGTAAGAACATCGTCTTCATTTATTGGAATTTTCAACACAATGCTCGAGGCCGCATCCGTTAACTCCTCCGTACCTTCTCCTCCTGTTACAGCAGCATTATCTCCATCTTGATTATAATAACTAAATAGCAAATCTATTTCAGCAGACTCTAAAACTCTTTTTTTGTAACTAGTGTCTTCTTGGGAAAATCCAAAAAAGCAGCCAAAAATCCCCAGAAATACTATTATTTTTTTCAATGAATTACAACTAATTAATTACAGCCACAACCTCCTCCAGACTTTCCTCCATTCGCACCAGAAGCACCTTCACGGTAAAGTTGAAAATTGGTTTCAAATCGCTCCGCTCCCTTTGCGGATAAAATCATTTCGTCGTCATTTAAATATACCTTATCATACTGTTTAACTGCTATACATGAAGTAGAACAAATTGCCAGAATTAGAAGGAGTATACTTTTTTTCATAGACATAAATTTATGGATTCTTATCTAATAATATCCCATTGCTTTTGTGCAATTTGTTATTACCATCAACAATAATTACCTCGGTGCCTCCCAATTGATTTATTAAAGACAAGCCTGCTTCTATACCCATTGTAAAAACTGCAGTTGCTAAAGCATCACATAATTCTGCACTTTTTGCAAATACTGAAACACTATTAATCCCAAAAGCCGGATATCCTGTTCTTGGGTCTATAATATGTGAATATTTTTTTCCTTTAAAAACTACATATTTTTCATAATTGCCTGAAGTTGCAACCGACGATTCTACAATAGGTAACCAAGAGAATATTTTGTCTTTACTTAACGGATTGGCTATACCTATTAGCCATTTTTCTCCTGAGGCTTTTGTACCCCAAGTTGTTAAATCTCCTGAGGCATTTATGATACCTGCTACTACGTTTTTAGAAACCAACAACTCCTTTGCCTTATCTGCCGCGTATCCCTTGCCAATTGAGCCAAAAGAAATTTTCATTCCTTTTTTCTTTAGATATACTGTTTTGTTTTTATAATCTAGCACAATTTTATCGTGACCAACGTTGCTAACTGAGTTTTCAATTTCGGTTTCTGTTGGCATTTGCTTCATTGAGCCATCAAACTTCCATATTTCGGCTTTAGAAGCATATGAAATATCAAAAGCACCGTCGGTAATTTCAGAGATTTGTTTTGCACGCTCTATTAAACCAAAAAGCTCTGCACTGACTTTTACTGGCTTTATTCCTGCATTTTTATTTATTAACGTTGTTTCTGACGAACTATCCCACGCAGATATTAATTTTTCTATGCGTTTAATTTCTGCAACGGCTTCATCTATATTTATATATCCTAACTCCTCATTTACTACAACCACTGTAATCTCAAAACGAGAGCCCATTAATTTTTGAGTCTTTTTTACAGTGACATATTTTTTTTCTTGAGAAAAACCAGCAAGTGTAAATAAACAGAAAACAACGGCTAGAATTACTCTCACTTTTGCATAGAATTTAAAAGTGATACATAATCTGATGAAGAAATGTTTTTATATCCTGTTTTACCAACAATAACCTCGTTTTTATCTAACAATAACACTAAAGGAAAATACCCCTTTGAATTAAACTTATCCGCCAGAACACTATTTGCAATACTTTTTTCCTCAGATAAAGCATTTTTTTTCTTTCTGGGGAAATCTGCTTTGTACAAAATAAGGTTTTCCTGAGCGTAGGATGTAAAGTTGACTGACTGCCACACATTTTTATCTAACTTAATACAAGGAGCGCACCAATCTGAACCAGAAAAAACAAGTAAAATATTTTTATTTTGCTCCTTAGCTGATGCTAAAGCATCCGCATAACTTTCTTCCCATTCTTGCGAAGTTGCTAATACAGAAAAGAGTAAAAACAATATATAGATATAGTTTTTCAACTGTAAAATTTTAGGACTATTATTCTATTCAAAAACTCGTAAAATATCACCTTCTAATGAGGTTTGGTAAATTTTTATAGGCTTTGCAACGCTTCCCGGTATTTGGTTCAATGGCTGACCATCTTGCCCAAAACGAGAGCCATGCACATCACAATAAAAAATACCATCATCAACACTTTTCTCAAAACGCACTTGGTCATAACCTTCGTGACTGCAAATTTGAGTAGCAGCCACAAATTCGCCCTGTAAATTTTTAACAACTACAACCAAGTCTTTTAAAATAAATCCTCCGTTGGTTTGTAATTTGGTGGCTTCGGATGATGTTAAATCTATCGTAAAATCAACTCCAATAGGCTGAGGAGTAATTACCCCAATGGTATCATTTCCTTCATTGTTTGAACACCCATTTACACATGGAAAAACTAGTGCAAATGCAGCTCCAGCACCAAGACTCTTTAAAAACTCCTTCCTTTTCATAGCTCATTATTTACTATAAACAACGTAGTATTAAAGCTATTCGTATGTACTAATAAACAAAGGTTCCGAACTCACTTTTAATCGTAAGCTTTTTAGAAGAAGAATCTTCTACACGACCAATAATTTTAGCTTCTACCCCAAAGCTCTGTGCTATGTTAATCAAATCTTGTGCCACAGCAGGATTTACATATGCCTCTAACCTATGCCCGCAGTTAAAAACCTGATACATTTCTTTCCAATCAGTATGTGATTGTTCTTGAATTAATTTAAACAGCGGCGGAACAGGAAACATATTATCTTTTACAATATGCAAATTGTCTATAAAATGTAAAATTTTGGTCTGCGCACCTCCACTACAATGAATCATTCCATGAATATCGTTAGCGTTGTATTTTTCCAGTATTTTTTTAACTATTGGAGCATAAGTTCTTGTTGGTGACAGTACTAATTTACCAGCGTCAATTGGAGAACCCTTTACACTATCTGTTAATTTAACACCTCCGGAGTATACTAAATCTTCAGGAACCTCGGCATCAAAACTTTCTGGATACTTTTCTGCTAAATATTTAGAAAAAACATCGTGACGAGCGGATGTTAATCCATTACTTCCCATTCCTCCATTATACTCCGTTTCATAAGAAGCCTTCCCAGAAGAAGAAAAACCAACTATAACGTCTCCTGCGGAAATATTTGCATTATTAATAACCTGACTTCTTTTCATTCTAGCGGTTACTGTAGAATCTACAATAATTGTTCTTACCAAATCACCTACATCCGCGGTTTCTCCTCCAGTAGAGTGAATTGTCATTCCATGTTCCTTTAAATCGGATATTAACTCTTCTGTTCCGTTAATTATAGCCGAAATAACTTCGCCTGGAATTTTATTTTTATTACGCCCTATAGTTGATGAAAGCATAATATTATCAACCGCTCCAACGCAAATTAAATCATCAACGTTCATGATAAGAGCATCCTGCGCAATACCTTTCCAAACTGACACATCTCCTGTTTCTTTCCAATACATATAAGCCAATGAAGATTTGGTCCCCGCACCATCGGCATGCATTACTAAGCAATAATTCTCATCATTTGTTAAATAATCTGGAACTATTTTACAAAAAGCCTTTGGGAACAACCCTTTATCTATATTCTTAATAGCATTATGTACGTCCTCTTTTGAAGCAGAAACACCCCTTTGACTATACCTTTCATTACTCGATGCGCTCATATGTTGAAATTTGTGGCAAAAATAGAAGAATGTTTGCTCTTTTTCTGAATTTCTTAAAATAAACTCACTAATTAATAAACAATAATTCGTGGTATTTTGTTAATGGCCATAATTGATCATCAATTAATCGTTCTAAACGATCACAATGATATCTAATTTCATCAAAATATGGCAATACATTATTACAATACGCCTCGGCCTTTTTACTAGTATCTGTCAATTTATTAGCACTTTTTCTAGCATCAACCATAATATCTGTTTTTTTCTTTACATCAACTAAATGTTCTGCTATGGTTTCTATAATGGTTAATTGACCTTCGGATAGTCCTTTATGAGCTGCACCGTAAATATCTTTAAGCCCCATTACATTTTTTATTAATTTATTTTGATACTCAATTGCAGTTGGAATTATAGTATTATAAACTAGCTCATTCAATACTCTTCCTTCAATCTGAATATGCAAAATATAGGCCTCAAGTTCTACTTTATGACGCGCTTTTACCTCCACCTCGCTCATTACTTTCATTGATTTAAAAAGTGCCAAGCTATCTTTTGATGTAAGTACCTTTAGAGCTTCAGGAGTATTTTTGTTATTACTTAATTTTCTTCGTTTTGCTTCTTTTTCCCAATCAGAACTATAACCATCGCCATCAAAACGAATTCTTTTTGAAGTTTTAATGTACTCTCTAAGTACATTGAAAATTGCTTCATCTTTTTTTAGCGATTTTTTATCAACCAAAGTGTCAACAGCCTTTTTAAAATCTAGTAACTGCTTTGCTACAATTGTATTTAAAATGGTCATTGGCTTAGCGCAATTTGTTTTGGCACCTACTCCTCTCATTTCAAATTTGTTTCCCGTAAATGCAAAAGGAGATGTGCGGTTGCGATCGGTATTATCTAAAAGTATTTCTGGAATTTTTCCAACAACATTTAATTTAAGTTCTGTTTTTTCTTGAGGCGATAATTTTCCTTGCGACACACCTTCCAACTCATCTAAAACCCTGCTTAACTGAGTTCCTACGAAGATTGACAAAATTGTTGGAGGAGCTTCATTAGCACCCAATCTATGATCATTACTAGCTGATGCAATGGAAGACCTTAACAATTCTTCATAAGTATCGACCGCTTTTATCGTATTTACAAAAAAGGTTAAAAATTGTAAATTTTTCATTGGTGTTGACCCAGGACTTAACAAGTTAACCCCAGTATCTGTAGCTAACGACCAATTGTTATGTTTTCCTGAACCATTTACATCGGCAAAAGGTTTTTCATGAAAAAGCACTTTAAAATTATGCTTATCAGCAATCTTTTCCATAACGTCCATAAGTAGGAGATTATGATCTACAGCTAAGTTTGCTTCTTCAAAAACAGGTGCAAGCTCAAACTGATTTGGAGCAACTTCATTATGCCTAGTTTTTACCGGTATCCCAAGTTTCATACATTCTTTCTCTAGGTCACCCATAAATTTTAAGGCCCTACTTGGTATTACTCCAAAATAATGATCATCCAATTGTTGGCCTTTAGCAGCCGTATGCCCCAATAAAGTCCTTCCTGTTAAAACAATGTCTGGTCTGGACTGCGCAAGTGCCTTATCTATTAAAAAATATTCTTGTTCCCAACCTAATGTTGCACTAACCTTGGCTACGGTTTTGTCAAAATATTTGGCTACTGCTGTAGCTGCCTCATCAACAGCGTGCAGTGCTCTTAATAGAGGCGCTTTATTATCCAAAGCCTCTCCAGTATATGAAACAAAAATCGTTGGAATACAAAGTGTTGTTCCATAAATAAAGGCAGGAGATGTTGGATCCCATGCAGTGTATCCCCTAGCTTCAAACGTATTTCTGATACCACCGCTTGGAAAACTAGAAGCATCTGGCTCTTGCTGTACCAATTGTCTCCCCCCAAATTTCTCAAGTGCTCTACCATCAGGTAAAAGATCAAAAAAAGCATCATGCTTTTCTGCAGTAGCACCTGTTAACGGTTGAAACCAATGCGTGTAATGAGTGGCTCCCATAGAAATTGCCCAACCCTTCATAGCTTCAGCAACCTGATCTGCCACTTTTCGGTCTATTTTTGTTCCAGAAAAAATGGCTCCCTGTACACTATCTAAAGCATCTTTAGTTAAGTGCTGCAACATTCTTTCTGAGTTAAATACGTTTAAACCAAACAATTCTGACCGACGACCATCTTCTTCATGAGTAATATTGCTTCTTTTATAACTTTCTGATATAGCTTCGAATCTTGATATGGACATAGTATTGACTTCTTTGAGAAAATTCCCCATTAATAATATAACAAAATTACTATCAATTATTAGATATTTAGCAAAATCCCCCCTAAAAAAAAGGGTTAATCCAAAAAATTATATTCTTGCTCTATTTTACCCCCCAAAAAATTAGTATACTTCAACAAATATTATATTTTTGTTTGTCTTTTAAATCAGAATAATTAACTAGTGTAAAGAATTATGAGTAAGTCAAAATTGGAGTACATATGGTTAGATGGTTATACGCCAACTGCCAACTTAAGAAGTAAAACAAAAGTTGAAGAAAATTTTAGTGGAAAATTAGAAGATTGTGCAATGTGGTCTTTTGATGGAAGTTCTACAAAACAAGCTGAAGGTGGATCTTCAGACTGTTTATTAAAGCCTGTAGCAATTTATCCTGATCCAGCTAGAAAAGATGGATACCTAGTAATGACTGAGGTATTAAATGCTGATGGAACGCCTCATGAGTCTAACTCAAGAGCTACTATTGATGATGCGGATGATGATTTTTGGTTTGGTTTTGAGCAAGAGTACTTCATCATGGATAAAGATACTCAGTTACCATTAGGTTTCCCTGTAGGTGGATACCCTGGTCCTCAAGGAATGTACTACTGTTCAGTTGGTGGAAAAAACACTCACGGTAGAGATTTCGTTGAAGAGCATGCAGATTTATGTATTGCTGCTGGATTAAACTTTGAAGGTATTAACCAAGAGGTTGCTAGTGGACAATGGGAATTTCAATTATTTGCTAAGGGAGCTAAAAAAGCTGGAGACGAAATCTGGGTTGCTCGTTACCTTTTAGACAGATTAACTGAAAGCTACGGATACTATATTGATTACCACCCAAAACCAATTAAGGGTGACTGGAATGGTTCTGGTATGCACGCAAACTTCTCTAACACAACCTTAAGAACTTGTGGTTCTCAAGAAACTTATGAGAAAATATGTGAAGCGTTTAGACCTGTTACTGCTGAACACATTGCTGTTTACGGTGAGTTTAATGACCAACGTTTAACTGGATTACACGAAACTGCTTCTATTAAAGATTTCTCTTACGGAGTTTCTGATAGAGGGGCTTCTATCCGTATTCCTATTATTACAGTAGAAAAAGGATGGAAAGGTTGGTTAGAAGATAGAAGACCTGCTTCTAACGGTGACCCATACAAAATTGCAGCTAGAATTGTTAAAACAGTTAAGTCTGCTGACGTATAATCAAATTATATTAGTTGTTGAAAAAAGCGCCTTTAATACTAAAGGCGCTTTTTTTATATCAATTTAACTTATAATTTGTTAGTTTTTACTTTTTCCATGTGGCGACAGCATTAACAGCTTCATCGGTATAATCCGAAAAAACACCATCTACCCCAGCATCAAAAAACAAGTGATATTCCTTTTCATGATTACCCGAACTCCACTTTACATCTTCATTTCTAAAAGTGTACGGATGTACTTTTAAATTATATTTATGAGCCAATTCAACAAAGTTAGTTTCTGGTAAAACCGTAATAGTACCTGTTTCGTCCTTAGCAAAGGAAATAATAAATGGCTTCCATGGCCCAATTCCGTCAGCGTAATTCGCCGCAAAGCTCATACCCTCTTCTGTTGTAAAAAACTCATACGTTCGCGAATCTCCGTTTGCATAAAAATCAAAAGGAGAAGCGTAAGAAATAAAATCTCCTTCAGGTACATTGTAATCTAAGCTTCCATCAGCATTAACATTATACGTAGATATTAACTGTACCAACTTTACACCAGAAATAGAATTTATATACTGTAATGGAGCCACTTCAAAACATTGTACAAATACGGGAGCATTTTTTGAATTCCATCCAGCTGAGGATAACTCTTCTAACAAAGCATCTTCGATACCAAAACCTAACTGGCTATGAAAATATGGGTGCTTCATTTCAGGATAAATCCCCACATCTTTACCTTTTGTAGTTTTTCTTGACTTCGCCAACGCAATAATTTCTTTTAAGGTCGGAATGGAATACAAGCCGTCAAACTGGTCCGATCTATCAGACCTTGCTTGTTTTGCTTTTAACGTTTTTATTTGTTCCAAAGTAAAATCAGAAACAAACCAATCCGTAATTTCTTTTCCATCTAGATTTTTCGTTGTCTTTAAATCTGCAAATTCAGGCAAATCAGCAACATTGGTGGTGCCAGAAATAAATGGTTCATGACGTGCAATTAAAACCCCATCTTTAGTCATTACCAAATCTGGTTCTATAAAATCTGCACCTAACTCAATTGCTTTTTCATAAGCTTCCAAAGTGTGTTCTGGAAAAATTGATTGTGCCCCTCTATGCGCAATAACTATTGGTTGTTCTTGAGAGTTATGAGAATTTCCTCCACCACTAAAGTCGTCAAGTTTCTCGCAGGATGATAAACTCATCATAATAGTAAAAATGATTACAGATGTTAACATAATTTTTTTCATAGTATTGTTATATTTAGATTATCTCCAAAACAACAAAACCCGTATTAATGAAATTAGAAAAGAACATTACGCTTTTACTACTATAATGTTTCTAAAAAACTTTACTACACCCTTAAGTTAACATATATTTTATAATGTTATACCACTAACTTATTGTCAAATAAACAAACAATATGTATGAGGCCAACAAAATTATTCCGTCACGCCATCCAAGCCTTAGTCCTTTCGGAATAAAAACGAGTGGCAATACTAGAAACGAGATTCCTAACATCCAAAACACATCATTAGTAATTAGTCCTGTATCCACCACCTTTATAGGAGTTATTATTGAAGTTATGCCTAAAACTGCCAACAGATTAAAAATATTGGAACCTAAAAGATTTCCTAACGATATGGCTTTTTCCTTTTTAATAACAGCAATTATAGATGCCGCCAATTCAGGAATACTGGTACCAATCGAAACTATAGTAACCCCAATAATTCGCTCGCTAACACCATAAGTTTTTGCTAAGCCAACAGCTCCGTCAATCAACAACTCTGAACCTCCCCATAAACCTACTCCTCCAATACCTAAATAAAGTACTGTTTTATATAATGGAAGCATTTCATCATCTTCTGGTAGTTCATCAACAACAGCCGTTTTTTGAAATTTAAGAAGATATATTAAAAAAGCAAAAAGAGCTACTACCATAATAATACCTTCATATTGCTGAAGCTCATAATCAAAAAACACAAAGAAAAAGAACATCAGAGACGCCAACATCATTACCGGCCAATCGGTAGTATAAAAACTTTTACGAACATCTATACTACCCAAAATAACCGTTACACCTAATACTAAAGCTAAGTTGGCGATATTAGAACCAATAACATTCCCCACAGCTAAATCAGGAAAACCATCAAGGGCTGATTTTATACTTACAATTAGCTCTGGTGCCGAGGTAGCAAAAGATACCACCGTCATACCAATAACAATTTTTGGAATGTTTAAACGAAGAGATAAATCTACAGCAGATTTTAAAAGCCAATTTCCTCCTGCTATTAAAAATACCAGACCAATAACTATGAAAAGAAAATCTTGCATGCTAAATTTTTGAGCAAATATAAGCGAAGAAATTTACACCAATGTTGAATATTTTTTCTACTAAAACTTTCCTCCAAAAAAATGAAAAAGACAAAAACATCTTTTTTATGAATGGAAAGCCCCTGGGTTTATAAAAAAATAACAAAAACACCCCTTGTTTTATTGCAAAACGAAATAGCATGAATAAAATAAACTTACAATTTAAAACTTATATGTAGGCATTATTTATAATATTAAAACATATCGCATTTTTATACTTACAATAATGTATTCAATTGTATTGATTTAATCAAAATTGCTTGGAAGTGACTATTTAATTTATATATATTGATTGAATAATCGATTATTATCAACTAATTATTAACCTTTAAAAACCAGTACACATGATTACACTCGCAAAGATTTTGTTGTTTTTAGTTTTATCCATCATCACTCTTATTGCTTAAGTTGTATCATATAGGCCTATATAAAAGACTGCCTACGGGCAGTCTTCTCTTTTTTAAAGGAAAAGAACATTTTAGCTACTTTTGTCAAAAAACTTTTATGAAAGCGTTTTTCAAAATTATTGCTAAGCTTAATAAATTACTGCTACCTTCTTACACTAAAAAACAGCTAGACCTTGCCAAAGCATCTAAAATACAATTGGCGATAATTGGATGGCGTTATTTTATTACAAAAAAAGTACTTGATTAAAAATGTAGTAACGAAGCAATATTGTACCCCTTAAGTTGGTTTTTTCCTTGTAGAAAATCTAACTCTATTAAAAAATTACATTGTACAATTTCTCCACCTAGCCTCTCCACCATTTTACATACTGCACTTGCTGTACCCCCTGTTGCCAAAACGTCATCGTGAATTAATACTTTATCTCCTTTTTGAATGCTATCCGCATGTATTTCTAAAGTATCAGTACCATATTCCAAGGCATAAGCTTCAGATATCACCTTACAAGGTAATTTACCTGGTTTACGAACCGGAACAAATCCAGCATTTAATCTAGCAGCTAAAAGAGGTCCGAAAAAAAAACCTCTACTTTCCATTCCTACTACCTTATCTACCTTAAAATTTGGAATTAAATTAAATAATTCATCCGTGGCCGTTTGCATTGCTTCCGAATTATTTAATAGTGGCGTAATATCTTTAAAAATGATTCCCTTATTAGGAAAATCTACCACATCTCTAATATATTTTTTTAATTCCATTTTAGCCATTCTTAATTTTGTAGTAAAAGTAAAAAGAAATATATTTGCAGCCCCTTTCGAGGGAAATATACGGCCTCGTGGCGCAACTGAATAGCGCATCTGATTACGGCTCAGAAGGTTACAGGTTTGAATCCTGTCGAGGTCACAATAAAACCGCTTAACATATTAATCGTTAAGCGGTTTTTGTTTTTAATACCCCTAATCTGTCCGACGTTTGTCCGACGATTTATAAGAATCTAGTTTTCAAATACTTGAATTCAGAATAATATTGTTTCAAACTTCTTCCCGAAGAAAACGCCTAACATAATTGGATTGTGTTCAATCGTATTTATTTGGACAATTAAGAATTTCCAACTTTTTATTATAATATCTGTTTTAAAAAAAATATGTGATTAATGCTAAAACCCCATTATAAGAAATCACAAAAGAAAAGAAAAGTGCAGCAAACAAACCAATATTGAACCAAATGCCTGCTTTGTATTTTTTTATCAATTTTTTATTATTGACCAAAAGAATAATCCCTAATATAACTAAAGGCAAAACGAATACATTGAATACTTGCGATATAATCTGCATCTCAATTGGGTTTGCCCCAAATACAGGTACTATTAATGCAAAAACGCAAGCTATTGCAGTAACAACTTTAAATTGTTTAGAACTAGTATCTAACTTTCCTGATTGATAATCCGCTAAGAGAATAGGCGCAATCAATAAACAAGGAAAAATGGATGATAATCCAGCGCTCAACGTTCCAAAAAAGAAAAGGGTTAAAGCAAACTTTCCGGCCACTGGTTCTAAAGTATTTACCATATCTAATACCTTGGTAACAGGTTGGCCTTGATGGTATAGCGCACCACAAGCAACTGCCATAATTGACCCGCTAATTAGAAAAACCAAACATGCTGCAATGATTGAATCCTTTTTTTGCTGACTAAGGTTCTTAATCGTCCACCCCTTACCTTTTACGAAAAGTGGTCGTGACAAAAATGTTGCAGCGGCCATTGTTGTGCCAACAAAAGCAGCCACCAACATTTTACCTCCTTCTACTTGAGGGATTGACGGAAGTAACCCCTTTGCTACTTCAATTGGCATTGGGTAAACCATAAATAACGAAATCAAAAATGAAAACCCCATAATAGTTACAAAGGTCACTAATATCTTTTCAAAAAAAGCGTACTTCCCTACCATAAGAAACCCATAAAAAACAATAATTACGATGATGGCAATGGCTAGTACCGACTCGTATTGATGGCCTTCTAAATCAGGAAAATAGATTAAAAAAATTTCGAAAATAATGTTAGAAGATATTCCCAGAATCCCCATAAGGGAATTCCATTGTCCGAATGAAATTCCTAGAATAATAAGAATAGCAATGAGTTTACCCCATTTTAAGTGTTTTTTAAAAGCAAAGAGAGCAGTCTCGCCAGTTACTAATGCGTAATTCCCATATGCGTGCATAAGTAATCCTGAGAAGAGGCAACTTAACAACAAGACCCATAGTAATTGCATGCCATATGTACTACCAGCAACAATCATTGAAGTAACGCTACCCGTACCTATGGTATATCCAATAGCAAAAATGCCAGGACCAAAAGCTAAAACAGCCATAAGTAACTTTTTAAACAAAGATTTACTTGTGACTGTGTTTTCCATAAATTACTATTTGAAATTGGAAATAATATTATAATGCTTAACGAACTTTAGCTTCTAGTTCCTTAAAAACCTTTATCAACATAAGTTTAGATTCCTAAAGCTTGACCTCCACCGATTTGAATAGTTTCAGCTGTAATGAATGAGGCATCTTTACTCGCAAGAAAAGAAACCACACTAGCGACATCTTCGGGTTGACCTAACCTTCCTAACATTATGTTATTTGCCCAAGAAGCAAAAACCTCAGGTTTAGTAGCTTTAATTTGTGCATGAAAAGGTGTATCAATTGTACCTGGAGATACTGCATTTACCCTAATTCCATATTCTGCTAAATCTTTCGCTAATGCCCTGGTTATTGCGTGAACACCAGCTTTGGATGTTCCGTAGATTCCTGCTCCAGGTCCACCAGCTGTCCACCCGGCATTTGACGTATAGTTAATTATCGAAGGATGTTCACCCTTTTTTAGGAAAGGAATTGCAGCTCTTGAAGCGAAAAAAACAGAATCTAAATTTAATGCCATTACAAATCTGTAAAATTCGGTGGTCATTTCTTCAAATCTAGATCTTCCACCTAATCCCCCCGCATTGTTTACAAGAACATCAATTCTTCCGTACTTCTCTCCTATTGCTTTAATGTTTGAAGTTACAGCCTCTTCGTTTGTAACATCAAAACCGCGATATTCAGCAGTAATTCCTTCAGCAGTAAGCTCTTTAACTCTAATAATTCCTTTCTCTTCTTCAACGCCGTTTAAAACTACTGTATATCCTTCATTTCCTAATCTTTTCGAAACTTCAAAACCAATACCTCCGGTTGCTCCTGTTACTACTGCTATTTTTTCCTTAGAACTCATATTATACTAATTTTAATCTAATTTATTTTACTTTTTAGCGGTTCAATTTTCGGACATAATATCCATATACTCGCTATTGCTATTATTGCTAATGCTGCACCAATTACAAAAGCTGGTGTATAGTTACCTCCTGATGTAAGCCAAGGCACTAATGCAGTTAATCCAAAAGCTCCTAACTTAGCTGCCATGCCTGCAAATCCTGCAAGTGTCCCTACTGATTTTCCGCCAAACAAATCGCTCGGTAACGTCTGCACGTTACCTATGGCTATTTGAAAACCAAATAATATAACAGCCATTAATATTACAGCAGTTTCAGGTCCTCCTGGATTTGCCATTGCCAATAAAGTAGGCAGCATAATCAAACAGCCAAGTGTGATTACCAACTTACGAGTTTTGTTCACCGTCCAACCTGCTTTGATGCGATTCTGAGCCAAAAGACCTCCAAACCATGCTCCAATCATTGCTCCTACATAAGGCACCCAAGCATAAAAGCCAATTGCTTTTACATCCATACCATAAACCTCATTTAAGTAAATGGGTATCCAAAAGATAAACAACCACCAAATTGGGTCAATGGCAGCGGAGGCGATAATAACTCCCCAACTTTCTTTATGACTTAGTAATTTACTAGTATCAGGATTGTACCCTTCATCAAATTCGCCATCCTTATCTACGTCTTGGTTCCGCTGTCCTGTTAAGATATACTCGCGTTCTTCTTTGGTTATCCATGGGTGTTTCGAGGGAGGGGATTTTACTATAATCCACCACGGAATAAGCCATAATAATCCTACTACACCAACGGCAATGAATATATATTGCCAACTTAAATAAACGGATAATATTCCTATTGTAGGAAAGGCTATGATTCCACCAATAGCTGCTCCTGAATTAAAAATCCCTTGCGCGAAGGCTCGTTCTTTAGTAGGAAACCATTCTGCATTTCCTTTTGCTGCTCCTGGCCAGTTTCCTGCTTCAGAAACACCTAATAAAGAACGGAAAATAGTAAGGCTTACCACACCTTTTGCAAAAGCATGTAAGGCGGTGGCAATTGACCAAAAACCAATCGAAAGTGCAAAGCCCAATCTTGTTCCAACTTTATCGAAAATTTTCCCAAAAATAGCTTGACCAAAAGCATAAGAAAATATAAAAAACGTAGAGATTAAAGCATAAATTCCTTTTCGCTCATCGGCCGTTTTATCTGGATACAATTCTTCAGCCATGTCAGGCCATAAAACTGGTAACGCTTGTCTATCTATATAGTTGATGACCGTTGCAAGAGCTATTAAACCTATAACTCCCCACCTTAACCTTTTGACTTTCATACTTTTTAATTTGATTATTCAAATATTCATTATCTCGAATAGACAATAGTAAACCTCCAAGCGCTATGCCTGTGTATACATTTATACTTAAATTCTAGCTAAAAAATTTCTTGTAGTAATTACAATGATGCTCAATTACTGCCAAATTTGTAAAGTCAAATTTTAAGTACTAATTCCCTTCTTATATTTTAACCATAAAGACAAAATCGTGCATTTTTATCTTTTAGGTATAGATTCTAAATGTTATAGCAATATTGATACAGAGTTTTAAAATGTGTCTTCATTTTCTGCTTTGCCAACTGGGGGTCTTGAGCCTTAATAGCATCAAAAATATCCCAGTGTTCTTGAATCCCTGTGAATGCCAAGCCTTTATCACACACATGATGTTCTTCAAATTTGGTAATAATCTCGGGAGTAATGATTAGCATAAAAGTATTCATTGTACTGTTTCCACTTGCTTTTGCGATTGCTAAATGAAAAAGAAGATCCTCCTGAACAGCGTCTTGACCAGCTTTGACCTTTTCGCTATAAGCTTCCAAGGCCATCTTCATCTGAATTAAATCCTGTTCGGTTCTTCTTTGTGCTGCTAGTCTCACAGTTTTTAGTTCAAGTAAAATTCTAGTCTCAACCAAGGACTTAAAATCGGGATCTTCCAATCTTAGAATATCTTCAATCATACCATTCATAGCGACCTGACCAATATCTGCCACAAAAGTGCCACTTTGAGGTTTGGATTTTAATAAACCATAAAACTCTAATTTGTGAATAGCTTCGCGAACATTACTTCTACTAACCCCAAATTTTTCAGAAAGCATGCGCTCCGAAGGAAGCTTGTCGCCTGGCTCAAGATTTTTATAATTCATTAAATCCCGAATTTTGGATATTATTTCGTTTTGGATTTCCTGATTTTCGTTTCTTGTGAGAATTTCGATTTTCATAGGCGATTATAACATTTACTCAAATTGGTTAACCAGATTGGTTTGTTAAAACTAAGCAAAATACTTTACTAAAAAAAGTATTTTATTTTATTTTAAACATCGTGTACATAGGGTTTCTAAGTGATTTTGAAAACCTACCGACCTGAGGGCTGGTCGGTAAATCCTTCAAAAATAAATAACTCAAACAATTCAATTGAAAAACTAACTTTTTAATACCCAGGATTTTGAGAAATTACCGCGTCGCTAGCAAGAATTTCAGAAACAGGAACAGGAAACACATGATAATTACTATTAATAGTTTCTCCCATTTCGGCATCAACAGTTCCTGTTCTTACAAGATCAAACCATCTATGTCCTTCAAATGCCAATTCTAGTCTTCTTTCGTCAAGAATAGCTTGTCTTACTAAAGCTTGCGTATTCAGTGCAACCGGATCCAAAGGATTTAATCCTGCCCTCATTCGTATAGAATCTAGCAGTCCAAGCACTTCTGCAGCAGATGCCCCATTCTCATTCAAAGCTTCTGCATATAACAATATAACATCGGCCAATCTTATCTCTATCCAATCATGTTCAGCCCCTAGACCTCCGTCTTTAGGAAACTTTATAGCTGTTGTACCTTCAGGAGTAAGTGTTACCGCTCTTCTTAAATCTCCTCCTACTAATGTATCATTAGCCACTGCATCAAAAGCAGCAACTAAATCTGGATCCACGGGAAAATCCGATTTTGAATCATCTCCCACATACCAATTCCAGAAATCAGAACCAAAAGTGTACTCATCTACTATAGAGCTTGATATTTGGGTTGCATAAATAATTTCAGAATTTCCATCCTCATTGGCGGCACCAAAAATCTCATTAAAATTATCTTTCAAACTAACGCCAGATGCTGCTGCTGCGTTTACAACAGCTGCCAATTGCGTTTCTGCACTACTAAAATTACCTAGAGTTGCATATACTTTTCCTAAAAGACCTTGGGCTGCCAATTTAGATGCTCTTCCGTCTACTATTTCAACACCTAAAGCAGCAATAGCATCTGTTAAATCTGGAATAATAACTTGACTATAAACATCTGCCGCTGGTTGCCTTACTAAAATAGATGTATCTGTTAAACTAGGTGCGGAAGATAAGTTAATAGTAACATCGCCAAACACCTGAACTAACTTAAAGTATGACAAAGCTCTTAAAAATTTTGCCTCCCCAATTTCCCCAGCGTCCGTAGAATTTTCAATGACATTATTTGAACTCAAAATTGACTTATACATTGCTGTATAAAAAGGTCCAAAAAATTGATCTTCCATATCTGTCAAATCACTATTATACCTATCAAATGCTGGATAAGGTTCTTCATCCATTAAAGCATTGTCGGCTCTAAATTCACCCATAACCGCCATTGGAGTAACACCCCCTAACTGGTAATAATAGGCGGCGTTTAAAACCCCTCCGAAATCGGTTAAAGAATCTGCATTGGCGATGTTAGGTGGAAATTGATCCAAATCACTATCACATGCCGTTATGAACAACAATGATGCTAATACTAAATATATTTTTTTCATTTTTTCCGAATTAAAAATTAACATTTAAACCAAGCGTAAAGCTTCTAACAATTGGGCTTGCTCCTACTTGCACTCCATATGTTGTTGGTCCTAAATAACCTGAATTGGTAATCTCAACACCTTCAGGATTATAAGAGGTATAATTATCTCCCCATATGTATAACAAGTTCGTAGCAGCACCATATATTCTAACAGAATTTAAGCCTATCTTATTAGTTACATCTGAATTAAAAGTATAACCCAGCGTTAAGTTTCTTAATGCCAAATAAGAGGCATCTTGTATGGTTGCATCGGTTTGATTTCTATTACCAGTATAAAACTCTCCATTATTATCTGCAATGCCATCGTCATTGGCATCAAAACTATCAACCAGTCTACCACTCCATTGTGAGTTATAGTAAAGAGGGTCTATGTTATAAACTTCACCCCCTTGCGATCCTTGAAATTGAAAAGACAAGTCAAAATCTTTATAATTCATTGAACTATTTAAGCCCCAATAAAAATCTGGTGTATTTTGTCCTATTTTCACCAGGTCTCCACCATCTTCAACTGTTCTAGTTCTGTCAATTACACCATCATTGTTTTGATCTACAACATATGATTCTCCACTTACATTGTTAGGGTGTCTTGTACCATCTTCTAAGTATATGGGTTCAACATCTCCAATAGTTTCCAATCCCCACATTTCACCAATTTCACCGCCAACGTAATTTCTAAACACGGGACCTCTACCACTTTGTCCGTAAATGGTTTGTGGTAATTCGTTAAGGCCTCCTAAATCTGTTATTTCTGTTTGAACAGTAGATAGGTTAGCTCCAAGACTCCAAGAAAAATCATCACTATTCAATACTATCGCATTTAACTCAAACTCCAAACCAGAGCTTCTTACGTCTCCTGAATTGAGAACTATAGACGTAGTACCTAATACTTCAGAAACACTTTGATTAATTAAGATGTCTTCGATATCTGATGTATAGTAATCCACGCTCAATCGAATTCTATTATTAAATAGTCCTAAATCAATACCATAATTCGTCTCTGTATTTGTTTGCCAAGTCAAATTTGGATTTGCCACATTATCTGGAATTAAAAATCCTGTTCCATAAACCGTAGCTTGAGGTTCCAAAAGACTCAATGCATCATATGACCCTAAGAAAGATGTGGTTCCTAAAGACCCTGTACTAAATCTCGGCTTAAAGGTGCTAACAACTTCTGAAATAGGTTTCCAAAAAGTTTCATTATGCAAATTCCAACCAACGGAAAGTGCTGGAAATGTTTCATATCTTTTATTAGCGCCAAAACGAGAATCTCCATCTCTTCTCAATGAAGCTGAGAACAAAAAGCGGTCGTCATAAGCGTAGTTGATTCTTCCAAAAATACTTTCTCTTACTCTCGTTTCATCTCTCTCTGTTACTGTAATATCGGCAGGATTAAATAAGTTGAAATTCTGAATTTCAGTATCGGGAACGTTTGCACCATTTAAGGCAGTTCCTATAAATTTGGTAGTTTGAAACTCTATACCAGCTACTGCAGATATATCATGTTTACCTAATGTTTTGGTATAATTTAATGTAGTTTCACTCAATACCGAAGATACTTTTAAATCTGTTTGTCTCATATAAGTTTGAGAGGTTCTGGCTCTTGAATCAAACCCGAGTAATCTATGTTCGTAAAATTGTGTATCCCTAAGATCCCCACCTAAAACGGTTTTTATATTCAACCCGTCAATAATTTCATATTGTAAATATGAGCTCACGTTACCAAAAAAGGTCTTTTGCCATCGTTCGGTATTGTCCAACTTCGTTGCAGGACCAGCATCGCCAGATCCTCCAATACCATTATTTGCTCTACCATAATGCCAATCTTGTGCCGACATACCGGGTTCTAATTCATAAATACTACTTGCTTCATAAGTAGAGCCTCTATAGCCATTATCAAAGGCTGCAAGTCCTAATGCCTGTGCTTGTTGATCCAATTGCTGAACAAATGCTATAGATTCTTCCGTATGGTAAACTGGATGAACACCATATGCTCTTAGAAGGTCTCTCATGTCGTGTCCTAGCATATCTCGATGGGAAGTAAATCCATTAAAGCTAACTCCAGCCCTAAATTTCTCGCCCAACTTTGCATCCACGTTCAAACGTGCATTTAACCTCTCAAAACCTTCAGTAATAATAACACCTTCAGAGTTTTGGTAACCAATGGAAGCAAAATAATTTACATCCTTGTTGCCTCCACTGACACTAAAGTCATGACTCATAATACTTCCATTTCTAAAGAGCCAGTCTTCTGGGCTTATAGCCCCAGGTGAATTTTCATAGGCATTTAATCGATATTCAACAAAATCTGAGTCTATTTGAGATAGGTCCCAATTACCAGCAGCAATTTCAGTTCTTGAAATAGCAGCCCACTCTGGACCTGAAGCAAGTATATTGTCGCGATACTTGCTCGAAGTACTTATGTAGGTGTTGTAACTAAAACTTGCTTTGCCTTGTTTTCCTTTTTTGGTCGTTACCAATATAACTCCATTTGCTCCCCTAGAACCGTAAATAGCAGCCGAAGCAGCATCTTTCAACACTTCTAAACTTTGAATATCATTAGGGTTAACTGTTGCCAAGCTTCCCGAGATAGGATATCCGTCCACAACAATTAATGGATTTGAGTCTCCAGAAATAGAAGAAGCCGCCCTAATTTGAATCTTGGGGTCTGCTCCAGGTGAACCATCTTGATTTTGAATCAAAACCCCAGGTAACTTACCTGCTAATGCATCATCTACACGAGTTGCCTGAATCGCAGCAATATCATCTCCTCCCACTTTGGCTACTGCACCGGTCAAGGATGATTTTTTTCGTGTACCATAACCTATGACAACTACTTCTTCAAGCTGCGCTCTATCTTCTATAAGAGTAACATCTATGGAGCTTTGCCCATTTACCAGAATCTCTTGGGTGGTAAAGCCAATATAGCTAAACACCAAAATAGCAGCGTCATCAACATTGTCAAGAGTATAATTTCCATCAAAATCGGTTTGGGTACCGTTTGTGGTTCCTTTAACCACAACACTTGCACCCGGTAATGGGCCACTAGAATCAGTAACATTACCAGATATCGTTTGAGCCGATATCGCTGAGCAACAACTAAATGCCCCAAACAACAACAGCTTTTTTAATAACGTAATCTTCATAAAATTTAAATTTTAGTTAAAATAAGTTAGTCAATTTTATTTTTCACATATAACACGCTAACACACGTTAAATGAAATTAGCCGAAGACACGTATTCTAAAATCAATTCTTTGTTGTAATTTTACAGAATATGATATCTACGGTATCATGTGGGTATTACTTCCCTTCAGAATGAAGTAATCTAATTGAAAAGGATGGGCGTGCACCCGTCCTTTTTTTGTGTTTTGATTTTATAGTTTCATATTAAAAATATTGGATTAGAGTTAGAAAGATTAAGTAAACTTTAATTGGTTTTCCATACTGGTTAACCAATTTGGTTTACCAAATATATGTTATTATTTTGTTAAATAAAAATTAATTCAAAAAAATTGTGGTTTTGTAAATAATTATTTTACAGTTAGTTACAAATGTATTGAGAAAATTTACTTTTAGGAAAAAGCTAAGCCTCCATTAATATCCACATTTGCTCCGGTAATAAATGATGTTTCCGATGAAGCTAAACAAGCTACTGTATTTGCAATTTCTTCTGCAGAACCTTGTCTGCGAAGTGGGGTCATACCTTCTACTTTTTTACGTACCTCATGTTTTGTAAAATCGTCATGAAATTTGGTTGCAATCATACCTGGACACAAGGAGTTTACTCTAATGTTTTTTGGCCCTACTTCTTTAGCTAATCCTCGAGTAAAAGTCATAACCGCACCTTTTGACGTTGCATATGCCAAGGAACCACCTCCACCACCATCTCTACCCGCTTGCGAAGCAATGTTTACAATAGAGCTTCCAGAACCCATATGCGGCAGAGCTGCTTGAGAAACCAAAAAAGTTGAGTTCAGATTTAAGAACATAACCTTATTAAAAAAAGCCTCATCCATTTCGGATATATTTTTTCTTGCAACTAAACCTCCGGCATTATTAATTACAATATCAATATTGTCTCCAAAGGCGGTTGTTGTTTCTTTAATCAAATTGTCAACATCGGTTTTTTGGGTCATATCTCCTTTGACGATAATACCTATTCCTCCAACAGCTTCAATAGCTTTCAGAGTTTCTTGGGCGTTGTCTTCGTTATTGAAGTAATTGGCGACCACTTTCGCACCTTCTTTTGCCAGCTTTACACTTATTGCTCTTCCGATATCTCTTGTTCCACCGGTAACGATGGCAACCTTCCCTTTTAAATCCATAACATATTATTTAGTCATAAAATCTTCTCTAATTGGGCTAAACACATCAATTAAAATTCCTTCCTTAGTACAAATAGCCCCATGTAGCGCATGAGGTGGAATGTAAACGGTATCTCCTCCCTTTACAATTTTAGTTTGCTCACCAATCGAAAATTCAAATTCTCCACTTTCTACATAGGTAACTTGAGAATGGTAATGCTCATGCTTGTAGCCAATACCTCCTTCATTGAAATGTACTTTTACCAACATAATTTTATCATCATAACCCATTATTTTTCGCTTTACCCCTTCGCCTACGGTTTCCCATTCTAAATCCTCATCCAGGATAAACTCCTTACTTGCTCCAAATGTTTCCATATGATATTATTGTTAATTAGTTATAAAATATGTGCCCGCTATTTGTTTATTTTGGGGGCGTTGCTGGCCCCACAGTTGCTTCTCTAAACCATACTTCGGTATAACAACCATTTTCAAATTGTTTAGCGATATCACCTCCATAGGTTTCTGCTCCTGCACACCAAACTATATTTGTTTCAGGGCTTTTTCCATTGGTTTGATTATATGCACCCTGTTTAAAATAATTTAACTCTCCACTATAGGCAGTGGCACGTTCAATTCCATCTTGTTCTATAGGCACGAATAGTTTTCTTACTTGTTCGGGAAGGTCAGTTTTTTTTATATATTCGGATGAAATAAGATTTTTAGTAAATGTTTGCGTTTCATGATTATCACTTTTAAAAGTAAGATACATTATACCCTTATATACGTTTACCTCATAACTAAACTCTTCACCTAATTCTATGCCATCTTCTGGCTCATCTGGATAGTCATTTTTACTTGCTCCAACAACTGACATATCATGCCCCCAAACGGCGGTAGAAAAATCCCATCTCTTAGAATTATCATTACCTGCAGTATTAATTTCATAATTCCAGAAAACGGACCCTTTTTTATGACCTGGAAACTTCTTGTAAAATATTTTCAGAGGTTCATTTTCGTGCCCCTCACCACTATGAATTTGTCCAACCACGGTTGCATAAGATGCTGCAACTCTAGCATCACCAGAAATGGAGACCTGCATAACCTTACAAGTTCCAGTTAGTTTACCTCCTTCTTCAGGAATCCATTCTCTTTTTTCATGTAACTCTGTTCTTGTATTGCTAGAGTTTTTTGAAGTAACACCAGAATTTGGTGTTTTATATACTACCCAACGTCTTGTACCATCAATTACAGTATAGAAAAAATCCTTATGCTCAAAGTCCAGAAGATTTTCCACATTTGTTCCATCACCCATCAATATTTTAAATTTATCCATAAATGGAATCACCTCACTTGGATAAACCGTTTTTGTACTTAAGCCATCATTAGCTTCGAAGTATCCAGCATTGGATATGGCATCAGCACTAATAGTAATGTTTGCTGTTTTAAACCAAACCTCTGCGTAGTTACCATCGGCATATTGTTTTTGAATATCACCTCCATGGGTTTCTGCTCCAGAACACCAAACTTTATTTACTTTAGGGTCTTTTCCGTTTGTCTGGTTGTAAGTTCCTAATTTAAAAAAAAGACCCTCATTAGTATAGGCGTTCTTACGTTCCAAGCCATCCTGCCCTATTGGTACAAATAACTCCTTGACTTGTGACGGAATTTTTGAACGTTCTCCATACTCTGAAGAAACCAGATTTTTGGTAAATGTTTTGGTCTCATGCCCATCACTAGTGAATGTAAGACTCATTATACCATCCTTGATTTCAACTTTATAACTAAACTCTTCTCCTATGGAAATTCCATCTTTAGGCTCTGGCGGAAAAGTATTTTCACTAGAACCAACAACAGAAAAGTCATAGCCCCAAATTGGATAAGAATAATCCCATCTTTTTGAATTATCATCACCTGCAGTATTGATTTCATAATTCCAAAAGACAGAACCCTTTTTATGATTAGGAAATTTTTTGTAAAATATTTTAAGTGGTTCGTTTTCATGCCCATCTGCACTATGAATCTGACCAACTACCACCGAATATGTTGAAGCAACACGAGCATCACCTGTAGTTGAAACATTCATTACTTTAAGTGTAGCATTCATATTAGCTTTGGTCATCGGTGACCACTTTTTTAATTGAGCCAGTTCAGTTCTTGTGTTATTAGAGGTCCCATGAGTATTCCCTGCATTTGGGGTTTTAAATACCACCCAATCCCCTTTAGTATCGGTTTTAGTATAAAAGAAGTTTTTGTTCTCGTAGTTAGTTGCTTGACCCACATTAGTACCGTCTCCTAAGATTAAATTCCAATGTTTAAAAAATGGTATTACATCATTTGCCTTAAGTGCTAGTACTTCCTTTTCTGTTTTGCTATTAGAACTTTGTTTTTTGCTTTCCGCACGGCAATTAAACAACAAAATGACACTCAGCATTAAAAGATAATGGACAAAAACTGACTTGAATACTTTAAAGTTCATATTATATATTTTGTTGGTTATATATCAGTAATAATAATTCTAGTTTCAACTTTTTTAACAATACAGTAAACTCTTATATACTGAAAACGTACTTACAAAACAGGTATGCTATTATAGATAAAATAAAGACACATGTTGAAATCTAAAAGTACATGTTAATTTAAACTGGTTAACCAGTTTGGTTTACCAAAATTACACATTATTATAAGACTCACAAATTTTTAACATAAATTCTGTCTTCAAAACATAAATCTAAAAGGTCATTTATAGACGAAACTTTACCAAATTACTGGTTGTTCATTGGAGAAGTATACTTTTATAAGTTTTAATAACACTTGTTTAAATTCATTGTCAAAACCATAAAATTAAGTCGAGGTAAGTTTGGTCTCCGCAATCTTAATTAATTAATAATACCTTGGGTAGCCGCTAATACATTTAAATAGATGGTTATAAATTGAATTTAATAATCCAACCACATGGTTAATCAATTCCTTCTTGTTATTTTAACTTTTTAACACCTTCTATGCAGAATACCAATCAGTTGCATTTTTAAATAGTATTTTTTCTTGCTCTTCTGTGGAAAAGTTATCCTTAATCATTTCCAAATGCTCATAAGAAAACGGAATTTTTGCACGTGTTGAGGGTAAGTCAGTACCAAACATTAGGGAATCAGGGTTTATTTCATAAACTTTCCTCATTATTTTAATTGGATTAAAGTTTACACGCCCAAACCCTGTAGCCTTTACTTTTGTCCCTTTTTCTACCCAATAATACAAATCTTTAAGTCCTTCTTTTGAAAGCCCTAAATGGTCAATCGAAAATTTGGGTATACGTTTCAGGGTGGTTT
Source organism: uncultured Maribacter sp. (assembly GCA_947493885.1). Taxonomy (GTDB): domain Bacteria; phylum Bacteroidota; class Bacteroidia; order Flavobacteriales; family Flavobacteriaceae; genus Maribacter_B. The sequence continues at coordinate 608,979 of CANLTE010000002.1, read as the reverse complement.
TCAGTTGATTTAAATTCTTACTATCTACATATAACTCGGTATGCCACTCAAACTTATCATACAATTTATTTGATAGTGCTATCATATTTTTTAGACTTTCAGAACCTCCCCTTTTTAGATTAAATCTTACTGCTTTTATATTACATTGATTTAATTTTTCTAGTTTATGATTCTCCATATCTATTGGAATGTTTGCGACTCCGAAATAATTTTCACCCAATTTACCAAGTGCATCTAATAAATATTCTTGATCAAATTTTTGGAATGACCCAGAAACTATTGCCCCGCCAACTATTCCAAAATTCTCAACTTTTTCTAAGTAGTTGTTAATTGTAAAATTAGCTGGTAAGTACCCATTATTTTCTACTAAAGGAAAATTAGGATTAATTATATGGAAGTGAGAATCAAATATTTTCATCATACATTGTAATGGGATATACTATTTCTAATATTTATTATTCTTTCGTTGTTTTTTAAACTTCTTGATGATTTTACCTAAATCTTTATCTTTCTTTTTTAATTCCATTTCACTGGATTCAAAATATTTTTTTTCTTTCTCCATTTTTAGAAAATTAGCATAGGCATCTTCATTTATTTGTCCATCTTCTAAAGCTTTTAATATGCCACAGCCTTTTTCTTTAGTATGGGTACAATTTTTAAATCTACAGTCTTTAGCATACTCTAAAATAGATTCAAATGTAGTTTCTATACCACCAGTTCTATCCGTTATTCCTATTTCTCGCATTCCAGGATTATCAATAATAATTCCTCCATTATCCAAAACAATTAATTCTCGATGACTAGTTGTATGTTTTCCTTTATTTACACTATCACTTATTTTGTTTGTTTTCATAAGTAATTTACCAGAAAGCCCATTAATGAGTGTAGATTTACCAACCCCTGAAGAGCCCAATAAGCAATAGGTTTTCCCTGCTAGAATACGTGTTTTAAGTTCTTGATACTGCTTTTTATTCTGATTGCTAATACACACTATTAAAACGTCTTTTATACGTTCTTTAATTTTGATTAGAATAGATTCTAACTCAAATTCTGCAATCAAATCTATCTTGCTCAACACTACAATTGGCTCAATATTAGATGCATTACAAATGGTTAGGTAACGCTCCATTCTGTTGAGATTAAAATCCCTATCAACCGCTTGTACAATTAAACCGTAATCAACATTTGTTGCTATAATTTGCACCTGCCCCACTTTGCCAACGGCTTGTCTTTCAATTATTGAGCTTCTTGGGTAAATAGAGTGAATAAGTGCCTTATCATCATCATATTCCGAAAAAGCTACCCAATCTCCAATTGCGGGAAAATCATATCTGTTTTCTGCTGTAAATCTTAAATTACCAATAAGTTCTGCTTCAAATTCTTTTTCGGGAGTCTTTATAACATACCTTTCTTTATGCTCTAATATAATTCTACCTACTTCAAATGAAGCCAGATTTTGTTCTGCTCTAGCTTTTTCTAGGGTTTCATTTAACCCCAATTGTTTTAATTTGTTCATATTTATATCTACACCATTCAACAGAAGTTTTTACTATCAAAATTCCTTAATGAAGTAATCACTTCTTCCAAAAAAGCTTCCCTATCATTCCATATTCTATCAACAATACCTACTCTATCATCAGGAATAAGTAGTGTGTCATCATATTTAAATCCCCAAGCCATCATTTCCAGTAAAATAGGTATTAAGCCTATTCCTTCTTCCGTTAACTGGTATACTTTTTTTGTTTTTTGTTTCTCGTATTTTTTACTGATTACAAAGCCGTACAATTCTAACTTCTTCAACCTATCTGACAGTACATTAGTTGCTATACCCTCTCCTGCATCTAAAAATTGATTATAAAACCGATAGCCCTTAAAAACAATATCCCTAATTATTAATAAAGACCATTTATCTCCAAACAAATCCAAAGACCTACTTATGGGGCATTCAGAACGTTTTTCATTTTTTTTCATGAAACACTTGTTTTTTGCAAGTGAATAAATATATTTGCATTACTTGCTTTTTACAAGTATCGAAATTACTAATTTAATTTTATAAAAAATGAATCATACAAAACAATCGCAACTGGCCGTTGAAGGCTTTTTTGCCGCGATTAACAAGGGAGATTTTACTGAAGCCAAAAGTTTCATGGCAGATAACCACAAATACATTGGTCCAATGTTTTCTACTAATAATCCAGAAGAGTATTTTGAAAAGCTAATGGCTTTTGAAATGGAATTTGCTGTAGAAACACAGGATCTAATTGTTTCTGAAGATGCTGTTACACATTTATCTCTACTAAAAGTGGTAAATCCGGTACAGGCGGAAATACCTTGCTGCGAAGTTTTTAACGTAGAAAATGGGAAAATTACTCAGCAACGTTTCTATTTTGATACCAAGTTATTTCCAGAGCTTCAAAATTAAAATCACCCAAAACATTTAGAATAAAACTACAAGCGTAATGTTGGTGGTTTTATTCTTTAAAAAATGACTCCAACCGCTTTGATTTTCAATCTTACTGTTAATACCAGATTTATAGAGGGATTCCAAAATCGAGGGTTTAAAACCGACAAAGTTCTTGTCTGATTCCAATAGAAAAAATGGTTAAACAAAACTTTGCGAATTTTGAAATTTTAGAGTAACCTATTAACTCCCAAAAGGGAACAATTCTGAATCTTCATGAGCGTCTTCCATTATTTGCGCTAATTCAGCAACAATTTCAGTATGCTGGTTTGCCACATTATGAGACTCCACAGGGTCTTCCTTTAAATTATACAATTCCAATATTTTGTTACCTTTTTGACTATTTGCATTATATACAACTCCTTTCCAATCCCCTTTTCGTACCGCAATACGCCCTCCTAACTCGTGAAATTCCCAATACAAATAATCATGCTTTTTTTGCTTTTCACTTTCTCCAAGTAAAGTTGGTAAAAATGATACGCCATCTATATTTTTTGGAGTTTCGGTCTCTGTAATATCAGCTAATGTTGGCATAACATCCCAAAAAGCGGATACGTGACTGGATTGTGTATTGGGTTTAATTTTATTTGGCCAAACTACCATAAACGGAGAGCGAATACCACCTTCATACAAATCTCTTTTGGTTCCTCGTAATCCTCCAGAACTATTAAAATATTCAGGGTTAGCTCCTCCCTCTTCATGAGGCCCATTATCACTAGCAAACATTACGATAGTATTTTCGGCTAGTCCTAACTCTTCTAATTTCGCTATTATTTGTCCAACATAAACATCCATGCGATATACCATGGAGGCAAAAACAGCATTAGGTGTTTCCTGCGGACAATATTCTTGATGTACAATATGTTCTCCGTAATCAGAGGTAAATGAGTTATCCTCAGTGTAAGGAGTCTCCTCATACTTTCCTAAAAACTTTTCAAGTATTGAGTCTTTAGGTGATATTAACTCAGCATGTGGCATAATAAAAGGAACAAACGCGAAAAAAGGTTTTTCTTTGTTTTCTTCAATAAATTCTAATGTTTTTTCTTGAATTAAGTCTGGCGCATAAATTTCTTTATTCGTCCAATCGTTACCATCTAAAATCACCTTTTCTTTATTATGTCTTAAAAAGGGAGGATAATACCTATGCGCTAACCTTTGGCAATTATATCCAAAAAACTCATCAAATCCTTGATTATATGTATCGCCTTCAGAACCAGGATATCCTAATCCCCATTTACCAAATCCACCAGTGGTATAACCCACTTTTTTAAGCATTTCCGCTATCGTAAAAGCTTCTGATGCTAAAGGAGCTTGACCCTCTTCAGGAACTTCTTTATTTCCTCTTATTGGTGTGTGCCCTGTATGTTGACCCGTCATTAATGAAGATCTTGAAGGAGCACATACAGATGAACCGCTATAATGCTGTGTGAATTTTATTCCTCTAGTTGCCAAGGCATCTATATTCGGAGTTTTAAATTTTGTTTGTCCATAACTACTTAAATCACCATACCCTAAATCATCAGCCAACAGATATACAATATTAGGCTTTGCAACGGTTTGCTTTACCTCTTTGTTTTCCTTTTTTTCACCACAGGCAACAACTAAGATTAAGAAAATAAAAAATACAATACCTTTTTTTAATAGCCCATTTACTTTCATACCCAAAAATCTTATTTATTACTATTCCGTTTTCTTAATTTTTTCTTTCACTAATTACAATTACACAAGTTAATGTTTTCTAGATCTAATCCTTAAAACGTAATTGCATACCTCAACTATTAAAAAAATCAAAGGTTTTTCTTCAACGCCTAAAAGTATGTGGTTCTTTAAACTAAAAATTATCTGTACGTAAAAAAAAAGTCTCTAAGCGTAAAAAACCAACGCTAGGAGTTTATAAACTCAACATATAGGGTTTCTTATGTCCAATTAATGCTCATAAACTTTAATTGGCTTACCTCTTAGACCTTCAAAATTAACCTTCATCTGCCTTCTGAACTACCTAAAATGACCTCTAACAAATCTAGATAATATTAAAACAAACCATTTTAAATAACAAACTCCATAGAAATGAGTAACCTCACATGCTTCTTTCAATTGTTTATGTCAGTAAGAATATGACTTTACTCATTGTATTTTTATATCAAATTATGGTAAGTTTGATGAATTAATTCACGAATTTGTTATTAAAAGTCTAATTAGTTATTATTGAACATAAGTTCATTAAGCAAAGTGAGTTATACCACAAATGAAGAGGGTTTTTGAAGATTGATTGTGTATGGATTTACCACTTATAAAATTATATAACTACCCATCAAAAATTCTTTTTTATGATTAAGCAACTAACTTTTTTTACCTTCTTATCCATTTTCTCCTTCTCCCATTGCTATTCGCAAGAGCTGGATTGGGAAAACCCTGAAGTAATTGGTATAAACAAAGAGGCTCCTCACTCTTATTTTGTTTCATACGATTCTGAAAAAGATGCCTTTAATGACAATTTAAACACGCCAAACTACAAATCATTAAACGGAACTTGGCAATTTAACTGGACGAAAAATGCAAACCTTAGGGATAAAGATTTTTATAACATTAACACCAAACTAAAGGATAGCATTCCGGTACCATCTAACTGGCAAATGCATGGGTATGGATATCCGCACTATGCAAACATTACCTATCCGTTTCCAAAAAACAAGCCTTTTGTCCCTCATGATTATAACCCTGTTGGTCAATACAAAAGAACTTTTGAAATGGATTTATCATGGAGTGACAAAGAAATTTATATTCATTTTGGAGCTGTAAAATGCGCCTTTTATATATGGGTAAATGGCAAAAAAGTTGGATACAGTCAGGGCAGCAAATTACCTTCCGAATTTAACATTACGAAATATGTAAAAACAGGAAAAAATGAGGTTGCAATTGAAGTTTATCAATTTACCGACGCCAGTTATATTGAAGATATTGATTTTTGGCGTCTAGCAGGGATTGAACGAGATGTTTTCCTACATGCAAGACCAAAGACAATGATTCATGACTTTTTTGCTAAAGCTACCCTAAATGAAACATTTAGTAATGGATTGTTAAACTTAAGTGTGGAATTAAAAAATGTTGAAAAAAAGAAATCTGTTAGTATTTCCGCTAAACTCTATGATGGCAATAACATAGTGTTTGACTCCGACCAGAAAATAACTGTAAGTAGTAAAAAAACAAATACAATACAATTTAATACTACCATTAATAGGGTTAAACCTTGGTCTGCGGAGCACCCTAATTTATATACATTAGTTTTAACACTTAAAGATTCTCAAAACAACGTTTTAGAATCTGTATCTCATCAAATCGGATTTAGAACCGTTGAATTAAAAAATGGCCAGCTTTTAGTTAATGGAAAAGCTGTACTTTTTAAAGGTGTTAATCGCCATGAGCATGACCCAAAATTGGGTCATGTAATGACTAAAGAAATGATGCTAAAGGATATTAAGTTAATGAAAACTTTCAATATCAATTCGGTAAGAACATCTCATTACCCAAATGATCCTTATTGGAATAAATTATGTAACAAGTATGGACTTTATATGATTGATGAAGCCAACATTGAAGGTCATGGATACGGATGGATTGTTAATGAAATAGCTAGAGACCCAAAGTACTATAATGCCATTGTTGACCGAATAAAGAGACTTCTTCACAGAGATAAAAACAACCCGTCGGTTATTGTTTGGTCCATGGGTAACGAAACGGGAACAGGAAAACCATTTATAGATGGGTACAACTGGTTAAAAGAAATGGATAATACTCGCTTGGTATCATATGACCGCGCAGAAGTAGATCCTGATTTTGACCATATACGGCATACAGACATTATTGGATATATGTATACTCCAATTATAGATATTGAACAGGAACATTTGCGAAGTAACCCAAATCGTCCTTTTATATGGGCAGAGTATGCTCATTCTATGGGTAATAGCACTGGTAACCTAAAAGAACTATGGGATTTTGTTAGAAGTGAACCTAGAGTTCAAGGAGGATTCATCTGGGATTGGGTTGATCAGGGCATTACAATAACTAATGAAAATGGAGAAGAATACTGGGGATACGGAGGTGATTTTGAACCCGAGGACGCAAAACATTCTGGCGCATTTTGTTTAAATGGTATCGTTTTCCCAGATAGAACACCGCAACCAGCCCTTTGGGAGGTAAAAAAACAGTATCAAAATATACACACGAAACCATTCGACTGGAAAAAACTTACGTTTGAAATTTTTAATGAGTATAGTTTTTCTAACCTTTCAGAGTTTAATTTAGTCTGGGAGGTACTTGAAAATGGGGTTAAAATAAAAGAAGGAACATTAGCTTTAAAAGGGGCTCCAGAATCTAAAACTGTAATAAGCCTAAAGGACAATTTTCCTGAAACCCAATCAGGCAAAGAGTATCTGGTAAACTTTTATTACAAAACTAAAACTGCTGAAAACCTAATCCCAAAGGACCATATTGTAGCTAAAGATCAATTTACTTTACCTATGTCCGCTATTACTTTTATGGAAACTAGCTCTTCCGATAAAATAATTGTAAAAGAATCAGATACTAATATTAACATTAATTGTGGTGAAGTTGTTACGGTTTCTTTTGACAAGAAAAAAGGACTTCTTTCTGCTTATGAAGTAAACAAAGAAAACTGGTTAACTTCTCCCTTAACATTAAATACATGGAGAGCGGCGGTAGATAATGACAAGGGCACATCAATGCCTGAAAAAGCAGCAATTTGGAAGGATATAGAATCTAAACTAGAGATAAAATCCTTTTCATGGAAAAAATTAGCGAATAACAAGGTCATGGTGAGTGTACACAAATTCAATAAAAGCATCGCTAATTTTTATCTAAACTACACTGTAGACGCTAATGGAAAAATAAAGGTTCAATATGTATTTGAACGACTTAAAAAAGGAATATCCTTAATCCCAAGAATGGGAATGAACCTTAAACTTCCAGAGGATATGAACATGGTTAATTACTATGGAAGAGGTCCACATGAAAATTATCCAGACCGTAACCAATCTGCCTTAGTTGGTATATATAATGCTGAAGCTAAAGATTTTTATGTTCCCTATATAAGGCCTCAAGAAAATGGATATAGAACTGAGGTAAGATGGCTTGAAGTACGAAACAAGAACAAACAAGGATTAAAATTTTCTAGCCAGATATTTCTTAACTTCAATATAAATCATTTTAATAACGAAGACTTTGAACCAACGGTAAAAAATCGTCATACTATAGATATAAAACCCCGTAAACATGTGAATCTAAATATTGACTATCGTCAAATGGGTATTGGCGGAGATACTAGTTGGGGACTGCTACCTTATCAACCTTATTTAATTAATCCAGAGCCTATGAAATATACGTTTTTTATAGAGCCGCTGTTTTAAAACATAATTTAATTAAAAAGGGTCGTCATTAGACGCCCCTTTTAATTTCATTGTATAGCGTTTACTATTGTTCTACCAAATTAGGCTGCCCTACTCCTGTTTCCAAATATTGCTTTAAACTGTTTCCTATAAAATGTGTCCATCCCATATTACATATTTCGTAGCAATTAAGATTTGGTGTTAACCCTTTATGTTCAAAACTAACGTCTACTGCATCAGTATTTACTTCTTTAAAGCTCCACAATATTTCACTATGTAACCATTCTTCTTTAATACCTTTAAGTCCAGAAAAAGCATGATTCGCATGGATACATTTCCAATGAACCTTGTTGTAAGCATTAAGCTTTATAACTTTAAATCTCCAAACCGTATTTTCTTCGAAAAATATTGAAAACTCACCACCAACTTTGTTGGCTATTAAATTATCTACATTTCCCCACCAACAATTTATACCTTCAGTAACAGCAGTAAAAGCTTTTTGGGAAGATGATTTAACTCTAATTGTCTTTTTAAAATGCATGATTATTTGTCTTTAGGTTTTATTAAAGACGATCATATTACTTACAATTGGACACTTATATTAACTTTTATTCTCCTCGATGGTTCTAAAAGTTAGATTAATTCTTGGTGTAAACACTTTTTTTGTAGGTGGTAATCTATGCAACCAATTCGTTTGCGTAGTGCCTGTCATTACTAACAAACTACCCTTTTCTAACACCAACTCTACTTTTTGTTTATTGGTTTTATGCTTAAAAGCAAACTTACGTTCCGCTCCAAAACTTAGTGAGCCTATTGCTCCATTTTTCTTTAGATCTTTTTCTCCATCACTATGCCAAGCCATACCTTCAGCTCCATCGTGATATAAATTCAAAAGACAAGAATTAAATGTTTCTCCTGTTTTTTTTTCAACCATTTGTTTTAGCTCCAGTAACTCATTTGTCCAAGGTAATGCAAGTTTTGTAGTATTAGAATATGTATATTCAAATGGCTCATCACCATACCAAGCAACCTTTCTTTTAGTCACAATTAATTTGCCAAATATTACAGCTTCATCATTTCTCCAAGCAACTTTATTCAACAAATAATCATAAAAAAACAATGCTTTTTTTAACGACATAATTTTCCCATAATAGTACACCTCACCATCAGCTGGTAAAAGGTTAGGGAACTCTTCTGTACTAAACAAATCCATACTACAACAAGCGCAAAGCTTCTTTTTTACTTAAGTTACTTAACTCGGTTTTTTCAACAAATTCAACAACCCAATCAGAGTTTGTTCTGCTATATTCCCGTAAAACCCAACCTATAGCTTTATTAATAAAAAACTCTTTTGAACCTAGCAGAGTTTTAATGGTATAATCTAAAATATCTGTATTTATTTGATCTTTGTATTTGAGTTGAAATAACAGCGCTGATCTTTGAAGCCATATATTATTTGATTCTAAATATTGATAAACTTTTTTCTCGACTTCATTTGGATACTTTTTAAAATAAGCTCCCATTAGTTTTACTGCAATAAAATCCACAGTATCCCACCAAGAATTGTTAATTACCATGTACTCCAATAGATCAATATCTATTTTTTCAAATTGTTTGATATACTTAAAAACAAGCTCTTGCGCGAAGAGATGAAAATCTCTTTGGGGCTTGTTATTTAATTCTTTGACTAAACCAAACAATTCCATTTTAGGTGGTAAATATTGTTTTACCAAAAAAGGCTTTTGAATTACTCTACGGTCATTAGTTTTAAGTCCAAAATATTCAAATTTGCCTCGCATATAAGCTTTTTGACCAGCTGCAATTTCGGGCTTACCATTTTTTAAAAATTCTGACTCTAATAACGTAACAAATTCACTCATAATTTATTTTTCCTCAATAGCGTTACCTTGCACATCTAAAGGTAAAAACGGATTAAAGGCTATTTCCCATAAATTATCATCAGGGTCCGCAATATAACCACTATAACCACCCCAAAACACCTCTTCCGGCTGCTTTACTATTTTTACTCCTTTTTCCTGAAAGTCAGTAACCAAGTCATCTACCTCATCTTTTGTTCTTGTATTAAAAGCTAACGAAAATGCCTTAAACCCATTTCCCTCATGACTAACACCTGCATCTTCTGCTAGTTTATCTTTGGGATAAAGAGACAGTAATATTCCATTTAACTGAAAAAAAGAAATACTCTCATTACTAGATTTTAGCTTTTTCCAGCCAAAAATATTTTCGTAAAAACCATTAGACACTTCTAAGTTATTTACGCCTAACCCTACTATTGTTAATCGTTGTTCCATAAATAATAAATTAAGCTTAAATATAGAATTTATATGATTTATTTGTTCTACGCAAACTTGCTAACTTCTACTTAACCCGTAACATAGTTTTATTAAATATTCATACACAATAGTAACATTATGGATATAGCAATCTTAATTACACATTTTCCTTATCAATAACTGAAAGCCCCAAACGAATTTTATGGTATGGCATTTTTTCTTCAAAAAACTCGAAATACGGTTTTAAGGCTTCTGGGTTGCTCAATGCTTTTTGTGCCTCCTTTATTTGTTTCACTTCTTCTTGAGACACAAAGTCGTGAATAGGTATTTCAGCACCTTCAAGGTATAATTTAGCGATATGAGAATAAACCGTGGTTTCTTGAAGTCCTCTTTCTTCGCAAATATCCGAAATGCTAAGTCCATTTTGAAACATCTCAAGTGTCACTTGAAACGTACTTTTCTTTTTTGGTTTTTTCTTTTGCTCCTTTACAAACTGCGCTATTTCTCGAAGAAATTCTTCTCCATAAACTTCCATTTTACGTTGTCCTACGCCACTAATACTCAATAACTCATTATCGGTTTTTGGAAGTTCCTTTTCCATATCCGCTAAGACCGCATCGCTAAAAACTAGATATGCCGGAATGTTCTCTTCCAAAGCTATATTCTTACGAAGCATTCGTAATCTTTCAAACAATCCATTTGTTTCTCTGCGTTGTAGTTTTCCTTCTTTTTTAGGAACCGCAACCTTAGTTTTATCAATTTCTGGAGGGTGATTTAGATTTACTTTATATTTTTCAAAAAGTACTTTTTTGGATAATGTTGTTAATTTAAGCGCATTATTCTCTTGGTATGCTATCTCACAATATCCTTGATTTATAAGCATAATAAGGTAATGCTGCCAATACTTCCAAGAAACATCTTTTCCTATTCCATAGGTTTTTATAGTTTGATAACCCTTTTCAATAACCCCAACATTTTGCGCTCCGCGCAATACATCAATTATCATCCCAGTTGCTTCAGATTCTTTTAGGCGGGCAATGGTAGACAGTGCTTTTTGTGCGATAATTGTTCCGTCAAAAAAGCTTGGTGGGTTATCGCACACATCACATTTTCCACAATTTTCTTCTAAAGTTTCACCAAAATAGCTAAGCAGTATTTTTCTACGACAAGTAGTTGCCTCAGCAAATTGCTTCATCCGTTCTAATTTGGCAATTTGCAATTCTTCATTACCTGCTCCAACCATGAATTTTCGTAACTGGATTACATCTCCATAACTATGAAACAATAAAGCTCTTGCCTTTAAACCATCTCTGCCTGAACGTCCAATTTCTTGGTAATAGCCCTCTATATTTTTAGGTAAATTATAATGAATTATCCATCTAACATTACTTTTGTCTATACCCATTCCAAAAGCAATTGTAGCGCATACAATTTGTGTTTTGTCGTAAACAAAATCTTCTTGTACTTTGGAGCGTTCATCAAAACTAAGTCCAGCATGATACGCTTTTGCATTGTACCCTATATTGTTTAGTTTATTCGCTAATGTTTCAGTTGTTTTTCTGCTTAAGCAATAAACTATTCCTGATTCGGTAGTACGTTTTTTTAAAAACCTTTCAATTTGTTTAATTCTATCATCAGCGGGTCTAACTTCTAAATATATATTTTGTCTATCAAAAGAAGTTATAAACTGTTTAGCCTTAGGTATATTTAACTGCTCTAAAATATCTTGCCTTGTAGCCTTGTCAGCTGTAGCTGTTAGCGCTATTATTGGCACTTTGGGTAGTTTTTTCTTTAAATATCCAAGCATTTGATAAGAAGGCCTAAAATCGTGCCCCCATGAAGAAATGCAATGAGCCTCATCAATAGCAATTGCTCTTAAATTTTCGCTGTTTAAAACAACCTCTAAATACGACAAACTTTCTGGAGCAACATATAGCAATCTTAACTCCTTATTGGCGACCTGTTCTAATATTTTTTGATGTTCTTCTGCACTTTGACTGCTGTTAAAAAAAGAGGCCGAAATACCGTTAGCCTTTAAACCGTCTACCTGATCCTTCATTAGAGCTATCAGAGGAGATATCACTAACGTAAGTCCCTCAAAAAGTAAAGCTGGAAGCTGAAAGCAAATAGATTTTCCGCCTCCAGTTGGCATAATAACCATACAATCTTCACCCGCTAAAAAAGAGATTACAATTTCCTCTTGTTGTGGTCTAAACGAATCGTACCCAAAGTACTTTTTTAAAGTGGGTATTAGCTTTTTTTTACTATCTATTAAATTCACATGGAAAATTCTATTTTCTTACTTTTCCTGTAAAAACACTGGGTTTAGCGTTAAACGGGTTTCCTGAAGATCTTCTAAAAGATACTATTTGTCCGCAATGCCATAGCGCATCTGCAATAGGACCATTTATTTGATTCCAAAATGGAAATTCAGAAGTACCTTTTTCGTTCTTAAACACAATTGTAAATTCAGATAAATCACCACTTTCTCTAAATATTTCTGCGGCCGTTTTAAAATTTACTAATGTTTTCTTCCTTTTTTCTTCAAATGTCATTTTTGTTTCTTCTGCTCCACCGTTGGGTTCTTTTATAGCTGTATTTAAAATAACTTTTGACAACTGATAAACATGATGAATGGTTTCTTCACAACTTCTTGCTTCTTCATTTGGTTTATATTGTAAATCTTCTTCTCTTAACCCCTCAGTTGCCCAATGGTACCTAAATCCAAGACCATCAATCATTCTGGCAACAACGGTACCAGCAGTGTACTCCTTTGAAGCTTCAGGAATTTCATAATAAGGTAAATTTTCTTGAGCTTTCATGTTCAAACAGAATAAGAATATTACTGGTAAGATATATTTTAATTTCATCACAACTATTTAAAATTCATGACGATGAAGATACTAGTAAAAAGTACTTGACTCAAAGTAAAATTGTATAAAAATATACTTGAATATCTTTTTTGAAAAAACTTTAACAAAATAGCCTATTTTCTTGCTACTGATGAGAAACTTCTTTTAATTGTATTAACCCTTTTTTTCCAATTATTGAAATTCTTCCTGCTAAGTTTTGTCCGTATGTCGCCTCAATTTTTCTTATACGTTTACTCTTGTCAATCATAGTAGATTTTACATTTTTAAATGTCTTTGGTAATCGCAATAAACCTTCCTCAAGTACTGCATCAAAATTAAAACTCGTTCCCTCAACATTTAAGTTAACATCGGACGAGACTTGGTCTATTAAAATACTAACATCTGGTGTATTGATTTTTGATACTTTAAAGTCGGCAATTTTCATGGTTAAATCTACATGCTTGCCTAATTGTTTAATAACGACATTACTAAATTTAATGTCCCCCTCAATAACACCAACTTCTTCTATAGAAACAACATCTTTACTCGAGTACATTTCCAGTGAGTTAACATTTTCCGCAGTAACAGTAGATCCACTGCTATTTATTCTTAAGTCTTTTATATCACCTAAATAAAGGCTTGCACTTTTAAATCTAAAGTTACCATAATTAACGTTTTTGGCTTTTAATTTTCCATACTTAACACTCAGGTCTACAATATTAAGATTCTGATTAATAAAAATATCACCATGCTGAATATCCCCTTTTAGTTTTCCACTCCAATCGGTTATTATTACGTCTCCAAATTTATTGGTTACCTCAAATTCCGCATTTTCGGGCATGTAAACAGTGTAATTAATTTGAACATTACTTTTATCAAAATCCAACGGGTTTACTTTGCTAAAATATCTTGCAAAAAGACTATTGTTTTTTTCTGCTATTTCTGATACAATAGAAACAAAATCATTTGCAACTTTTATTTTTGGGCTTATCCTTTCCAAATTGCTTTCGGCAATGTCAATGTTTTTATGAGTAACCTCTATATCTACAGTAATTTCAACACTATTCTTACTCCATCCGTTAAGATAAACATCGCCATACTTGTTCTCTATATGCAACTCTCCAGCATTGCTCATCGAAAAAGTTTTTAGTATTTTTTTCGACACTTTTTCTTGCGAAAAAAGCAATTGCCCTACTGCAATAAACAAGAAAACAAGGACCGCCTTTTTATAATGTATACCCATAATTTTCGTTTGTTTTTTTAGAATTATTTATCTGCTGAAGCAGATTCTCTATAATTTCAATTCGTTTTTTATAATTTCCAATGATAGCCTCAAGGACTCTTTCATTATCTAGGTTTTCTTTCATTTCTTCTCGTAACAACTCATACTCATCATCTAATTCTTTAATAAAAGCTAAAAACTCTTTCTTATCATTATCAGATAGTGCCTTATGATTTTGCAAAAGATTTACTTGATAGGCTACTAAGCCTTTGTAATGCATATCAATATCCAAAAGCTCTTTGGAAACTATTGTATCCTCATTATAGACAGAGGAGTTAAAATTTAAATACCCTAGTATACCTGCAACTCCCAGTATAAAAATAACGGTAGCTGCAATTTTCATAAAAGGAGATTTCCAAAGTGAAATCACCTTTGGTTTGGGTTGCTCCAGTTTATTTGCAATATTTTTCCAAAGCTTTTCTTTATCCACCTCATGAGTATCAAATTGCTCCTTGTTTTTTATAATATGTTTTTCAAAACTGTCCATTACAATTCTTTTATAATTTGAATCAATTTTTTCTTTGCTCTATGGTATTGCGATTTAGATGTTGACGTTGATATACCTAATATTTCACCTATTTCCACATGATCATAACCTTCTAATAAATAAAGATTTATAATTTGTCTATACCCCAGTGATAACAATGCTATTCCTTTTTTAACCTTCTCTATTTCCACGGTATCAACCTCGTAGTTTGGCTCTTCATCATCTATATCCCGTTCATTTCCATCAAACTCGGTGTACTTTATTCGTTTGGCTTTTAAGTAATTAATACTCTTATTTATTACAATTCGTTTCAACCAGGCTCCAAAAGTGCTCTCATATTTAAAAGTTTCAAGCTTTTTAAATGCCTCTACAAAACTATCCTGAACAATATCTTCAGCATCCTCTTTTGTTCCCAAAAACCGCATACTCACATTATACATTGCATTCACATACAGCGAATACAACTGGTATTGCGAACTACTATCTCCAGACTTGCTTTTTTCAACAAGATCCTGGTGGTTAAAGCGAATATTGGTTTCCAATTAATCTAGGTTTCTAATTACTCCTATTACTATCAAAGACAAATATAATTTTGAAAGGTTGCATTCCCCCTCTTTTAATTCCATTTACCATCTTAAAAATCATATAAATTTGTTAAAATTTCGGGTCTTTTATAAAAATGTATTAACAATTTTAACCCGCCTCAAAAAGCTCTTAAACAAAAGACTATCAATTACATAACTACAACAATTAGGTTTTAAAATCTTAAAATGTGAAAAAAACATGATTTTGTTAAAATTAGCGTTATACAAAATATTTACATACTTCCAAAATACCATAATTAACTAATTATCAATTATTTAATGTTAATTTTACACATCAAAATATTTTTTACACTATTAATAAAACCAATTATACTATAAATACTTGCAATAAGTTGTATATTGGATTGTCCTTATATTTTTTAACTTTGACAAAAATTTACTTATGGAGTTAACTGAACGAGCACTCGAGTTTGAGACTAGAAAAATGAGTAACATGAGTACTAGTGACCGAGTTGAAGCATCAAGAGAAGCTAAAGCATTAATATTAGAAATAAACGAAATCTATAAAGAAACAAAAGATTCAGAATTAATGGATTTAATGAAGCGTCTCACCGAAAAGAAACGCAAAATTGAAAAACGTTTAAAAGGTGCTCCTTTAACATAAAAGGATGTACGTTACATACTCAATATGATATTGAGATGATATAAATTTAAAAAGCTGCAATTAATTGCAGCTTTTTAAATTTTACAAAATAACTAATTCGTTAACCTAATGTATTTGATATGAATTTTTTACTAGACCCTTGGCCTTGGTATGTATCTGGACCATTAATTACCATCACAATGATATTATTGGTATTCTTTGGTAAAACCTTTGGCATGTCATCTAACCTTAGAACATTATGTAGTATTGGTGGCGCAGGAAAGCATGCCGAGTTTTTTAACTTTGATTGGCGAGCCCAACGCTGGAATCTAGTTGTTGTTGTGGGTGCCGTAATTGGAGGTTTTATTGCTACCCATTATTTATCTTCTGGAGCCAAAATAGATTTAAATCCAGAAACCATTACCGATTTAAACGTCCTAGGTTTTAAAAATGTTGGTGCCTCTTTGGTTCCTGCGGAGATTTACAACTGGGAAAATATAACTACGTTAAAGGGCATTGCTATACTAATAATTGCTGGCTTTTTAGTTGGTTTTGGAACTCGTTATGCTGGAGGTTGCACCTCTGGTCATGCTATTACTGGATTAAGCAATTTACAGTTACCTTCGTTAATTGCGGTAATTGGATTTTTTATTGGAGGATTGTTAATGACTCATTTTATAATACCCTTAATTTTTTAATATGAAGTTTCTAAAATATTTATTCGTTGGGATATTCTTTGGGATTGTTTTAGTAAAATCTGAGGCGGTATCGTGGTACAGGATTTATGAGATGTTTAAATTTCAATCTTTTCACATGTACGGTATAATTGGTTCTGCTGTTTTAAGCGGTATAGCTTTTACCACACTTTCCAAAAAGTTGAAACTAAAAAATATAAACGGTTTACAAATTAGCCTGCCTGCCAAAAACAAAGGTTTTATCAACTATATATTAGGAGGTACTATTTTTGGTTTAGGATGGGCTTTAGCAGGAGCATGCCCAGGGCCAATGTATATTTTAGTGGGAACTGGAGTAATTAGCATGTTTATTGTAATAGCAGCAGCGCTTTTAGGCACCTATGTTTACGGTATTTTAAAAAATAAATTACCGCATTAAACAATTTCAGCACTTAAGCCAGCATCTAATAGTGAACTACATCGTGGTTTTAAATCCTCATACTCACCTGTTTTCACTGTGCACTTTCCTTTATAATGTACAATTAAAGAACATTGCTCAGCCTGCTCTGGGGTATGGTCGCAAACCGCTATTAATGTGTCTATAACGTGGTCAAACGTATTTACATCATCATTAAAAAGCACTATTTCATTTAGTTGTTTTGTTTCCTCTTCTAATAAATATTCTTCAGAAACTTTTTCCCTTATACTCATAATTTTAGGGTTTTAGTTCGTTCTAATTTACATATTTTGCCGAAACCCAATTATTTTTTTCTTTATTTTTTTCAAATTTAAGACCTACTTCATTGCATTTTGATGTAATAATTTCAAGATCCTGGGTATAAAATCCACTTAAAAATAAAAAACCACCTTTCTGCAAACATTTTGCATAGGTAGGAATATCAGCTAATAATATATTACGGTTGATATTAGCAATAATAACATCATACTTTTGATTTGTTAACAAGCTAGAGTCTCCTTCAAAAACCGATATATTTTTTACATTATTTCGTTCAATATTCTCTTTAGCATTTAAATAACACCAATTATCAATATCTATTGCATCAATTTTAGTTGCCCCCTTCATTCCTGTTAAAATGGCCAGTACTCCAGTACCACTACCCATGTCTAAAACCGACTTTTGAGCAAAATCGTGTTCTAATATATGCTTTAACATCATATAGGTTGTTTCGTGATGCCCCGTTCCAAAGCTCATTTTAGGCTCTATAACAATGTCATACTCAACTTTTGGATCGTCATGAAAAGGTGCCCTTACAACACAAGTATCATCAACTAATATAGGTGTGAAATTTTCTTCCCAGGTTGCATTCCAGTTTTCTTGAGGAATTTCTTTGCTAGTATATTCTATTTTAACATTGGGAAAACCAAATACCTGAACTTCGGACAGTCGCTCTTCTGACCATTCATCTTTAAGAATATATGCTTGAATGCCTTCTTTAGTTTCCACAAAACTTTCAAAACCTATTTCGCCCAATTCCGCAATTAAAACATCTGACGCAGGTTGAAGCGGGTTTATTTTAAAGGTGTATTCTAAATAAATAATGTCTGCCATATAGTTCTGTTTCGAATTAAAATTCGAGAGAATGCAAATATACCTCTATAATCTTGATTTAACTGCTCAAGATTATAGAGGTATTTCTTAAAATTTAGAATTCCTAGTTTTAGATAAAATGAACCAGAAATTCATTCCTAATATACTGGAATACTAATTTAAATTCCGTTTATGATGGCAACAAAATCATCAGCAGCTAAAGCAGCTCCACCAATTAAACCTCCATCAACATCCTCTTTTGAGAAGATTTCTTTAGCGTTTGCAGGCTTAACACTTCCTCCATAAAGAATAGATACATTATCCGCAATTTCTGCATTATATGCATTAGCAATTGTTTTACGAATAAAAGCATGCATTTCTTGTGCTTGTTCAGGTGATGCAGTTTCTCCAGTTCCAATAGCCCAAACTGGCTCATAAGCCAAAACTATGCTACTCCAAGCACTTTCTGGAAGCGAAAAAAGAGCATTTTTTAATTGACTTTCCACTAAACTAAAGTGATTTCCTGATTTACGGTCTTCCAATTCTTCACCAAAGCAAAACATTACACGTAAGTTTTTATCCAAAGCAGTTTTTACTTTTTTAGCTAAAATTTCATCGGTTTCACCAAAATAAGCTCTCCTTTCTGAATGCCCTAAAATAACGGTATTAATACCAATATTTATGAGCATATCTGCCGAAATTTCTCCTGTGTAAGCTCCACTTTCTGCAAAATGCATATTTTGCGCAAGTACTTCTATTTTTGAAAATTTTACACCCTCAACAGCGTTTGTTAAATTCACAAATGTTGGAGCAACCATCACCTCAGCATTTGTTTCTGGTAATTTAGCTACCAAGTCTGCAATTAAAGCCTTTGTTTCCGCTAAATTTTTATTCATTTTCCAGTTTCCTGCTACTATTTTACTTCTCATTTTATTATGTGCTAAATTATTTTTCTATTTATTTTTATTCGTTATTCAAAGGTTAGTGCATTAATATCGTTGAAATGTGCTTTTTGTTTTATGGTACCTTTTTCTAAAACTAATATTCCTGGATTAGAACGTACTATAGTTTTCAAAGTAGTTTCATCAGTATAATAAAACTCAAACCCAAGTGAATTATCCTTGATTAACTTTAAAGTTTGGTCTTCATTTGAAGCTGACATACCAATAACTTTATACCCATTTGCGGTAGCCTCATCTGTGACGGTTTTAACCTCTTGAAAAGCTAGATTATTGGTTTTTCTTAAATCATAAGCTACAACCATAACCAATTTAGGTTCCTGTAAAATGGTTAAGGCTAGGTCTTCTCCATTTTGTTCTACGGTAAAATCATGAATTGGAGGCTCATAGCCCTCCTGAATCTCTTTAGTGTCTACTCCAATAAATTCTCCATTTACTTGAGGATAGTCACCATTAGTAACTATTATTTTTTCTTCGCCATTAACATTAAATTTCCAAGCATACTCAAAAATAGCCTTAGGTGCGCCTTCTGGAACACTCATGCCATCTTGAATATTTGCCCCAATTTTATAGGGTCTAAAATCTATTACCGGTAAATGATTCAATACATAATAAGCATAACTAACACAGGTAATTAAGGCAATAGCCATAATTACTTTATTAGTATAAGTTCTTAAAAACGGTGTAATGTAATTTTTACCTTTAATGAGTACTAAAATTAACACTAGAAGAATAATATCTTTGGTAAAGCTTTCCCATGGTGTTAACTTAACAGCATCCCCAAAGCATCCACAATCTGTTACTTTATTAAAATAGGCTGAATAAAAAGTTAAAAAGGTGAAAAATATTATCATGCCTAACAAACTCCATAAAGTAATTTTTCGCATAAAGCCCAAAAGCAGCATTACTCCCAAAATCACTTCTAAAATCACCACCAAGAGAGAAATCCATAAAGCAAACGGAACCAAAAAAGGTAAGTTTAAAACACTTTCGCTAAAATATTCTTCTAGTTTAAATGAAAAACCTACTGGGTCATTAAGCTTTATATAACCGCTTATAATAAATAATATGCCTACAATTATTCTACTAAATCCAACAATGTATTTCATTAATAACCCATTAATTATTCATTCTCACTCATATGTATTAAGGCAAAAACTGCATAATTTATCATGTCTTGATAATTAGCATCAATTCCTTCACTCACCAAAGTTTTCCCTTTGTTGTCCTCAATTTGCTTAACTCTTAATAATTTTTGAAGAATTAAATCGGTTAGTGAACTAATTCGCATATCTCGCCAAGCTTCACCATAATCATGATTTTTATTTTCCATTAAAGTTTTAGTCTCTGTAATATGTTTATTATACAATAACAGAGCCTCTTCTTCACTTAAATCTGGCTGCTCAACTACACCTTTTTCTAACTGAATTAAAGCCATTACAGAATAGTTTATTATACCTATAAACTCTGATCGTTCGCCCTCATCTACTTTACGAATCACATTTTCTTGTAAACTTCTAATGCGTTGGGCTTTTATAAATATTTGATCAGTTAATGATGGGAGTCTTAAAATACGCCATGCACTGCCATAGTCTTTCATCTTTTTTTGATATAAATCACGACAAAATTTAATGACCGCATCGTATTGCTCAGAAGTATGCTGCATGAATTTCTTTCTAATTTCCGTAAATTTCGCCTAAAATTTTGAAACCATCAACATTAGAGGTTTAAACATTAGTTTGCCGCCGTAAATTGTTTTATTTTTTCACCATGACTATTAATTGTAAAGGAGAACTTATTGACTTATCAAACCCAAAAGTAATGGGGATTTTAAATACTACTCCGGACTCTTTTTTTGATGGTGGAATGTATAAAAATGAAAAAGAAATTTTATCTCATGTAGAAAAAATGTTGATTGATGGCGCTACTTTTATTGATGTTGGTGCATACAGCTCTCGTCCTGGTGCAGACCATGTTTCCGAAGCTGAAGAAATGAAACGTATTTTACCTATAGTAGAATTATTGACTACAAATTTTCCTAATATCAATTTATCCATTGACACCTTTAGGAGTAATGTAGCGAAAGCTTGTATTGCAACAGGTGCCTCAATTATTAATGATATTTCGGCGGGACTAATGGATAACAATATGCTACAAACTGTTGGCAGCCTTAAAGTGCCATATATAATGATGCATATGAAAGGTACTCCACAGAATATGACACAACATACTAGTTATAAAAATCTACTAGTCGACATTACCTATTATTTTTCTGAACGAATTGAAGTTGCGCGAGCGCATGGTATTAATGATATTATTATTGACCCTGGTTTTGGGTTTTCAAAAACTCTAGAGCAGAACTATACGTTATTAAACAACATGGAAACATTAAAAATTATAGATCTTCCCATACTTGCTGGGTTAAGCAGAAAATCTATGATTTATAAACTACTTAAAACCAATTCTCAAAATGCCTTAAACGGAACCACCGCGCTAAACATGATAGCCCTTAATAACGGTGCTAAAATTTTACGCGTGCATGATGTAAAAGAGGCTATGGAGTGTGTTAATTTGGTTAGACAATTACAACAATAAAAAACAACAATATTTCGTTCAGCTATTTTTGCTAATTTTACAAAAAACAACAAGTATTGGATTTTCTAAATTTTCTCGACTTTAAGGTTACCGATATTTTAGATATTATTCTTGTTGCCATTCTTCTCTATTACATATATAAGCTTGTTAGAGGCTCTGTAGCTATTAATATTTTTTTAGGCATTGTAATTGTTTGGGCTTTTTGGAAACTTACAGAGCTACTTGGCATGGAAATGATTAGTAGTATGGTTGGGGCTTTTATGCAAGTAGGACTTATCGCCCTGATTATTGTTTTTCAACAAGAAATTCGAAAATTTCTTTTAATGATTGGATCTACCAATCTGGCCAATAGAAAAAAGTTTAGCAAGCATTTTAAATTTTTAAAACAAGAAGCTATTGCTACAGAAACCAATGTGGATGCTATAATTGAAGCTTGTGAAAAAATGGCTACAACCAAAACTGGCGTACTTATAGTAATAGAACGAAATACTGCTCTTGATTTTATAAAGTCTTCGGGAGACCAAATGGATATTAAAATAACACAACCTATTTTAGAAAGTATTTTTTATAAAAACAGTCCACTACATGATGGCGCCGCAATTATTGTAGATAATTACATTGTTGCAACTAGGGTTATACTACCGGTTTCCAATTCTCGTAGCATTCCGTTACGTTTTGGATTAAGACATAGAGCTGCTGTTGGAATAACTGAAAAAACTGATGCCTTAGCACTTGTTGTAAGCGAAGAAACTGGAACAATTTCGTATATAAAAAATGGTGAGTTTGTTTTGTATAAAGATTTTAAAGAACTCTCGTCATTAATTAAAGAAGACCTAGCTTAACCAACTTAACTTCGTCTAAGCAACTTCATCCGCTAAAAACTGAGCTTCATACAGGGTACTGTAATAACCATTTTTATCAAGTAACTCAGTATGGTTTCCAACCTCAACAATTTTACCGGCGTCCATCACTATAATTTTATCAGCTTTTTTTATTGTTGCTAAGCGGTGTGCAATAATTATTGATGTTCGTCCTTCAGTAATTTTGTTAGTGGCTCTTTGTATTAATTGTTCGGAATACGTATCTACGGATGACGTAGCTTCATCCAAAATTAAAATACTAGGATTACTTACATAGGCTCTTAAAAATGCAATTAATTGTCGCTGACCACTGGAAAGCATAGAACCTCTTTCTTTTACATTATAATCATATTCCTTTGGAAGACTACTTATAAATTCATGCACCCCAATTTCTTTTGCTGCTTTTACTATAAGCTCCTTTGTTACCAATTCATCATGAAGTGAAATATTATTAGCAATAGTATCAGCAAACAAAAATACGTCTTGCAAAACCACAGCTATATTGGAGCGTAATGATGATAATTTAAACTCTTTGGCATCAACTCCGTCAACCAAAATGCGTCCAGAATTTATTTCATAAAAACGACTTAACAAATTAATAATGGTGGATTTTCCGGCACCTGTGGCTCCTACAATAGCAATGGTTTCTCCAGCCTTTACATCAAACGAAATACCATGCAAAACCTCTTCATTTTCTAAATAACCAAAATGAACATTATCAAAAGTAATGTCTCCCTTAACATCACTTTTTTCAATTACGCCATCATCCTTAATATTACTAGTAGTGTCCAGAATTTTAAAAACTCTATTCGCTGCCACCATTCCCATTTGCAGCGTATTAAATTTATCCGCTATTTGACGTAATGGTCTAAAAAGCAGTTCAATTAACATAATGTAGGCAAAAACTGTACCCGCAACCTCATCAGTAATATTGGATACATTTTGTAAACCTCCGTACCAAACAATGAGGCCTATGGTAATGGAAGTTACAATCTCCGCTATAGGAAAAAAAATAGAGTTGTACCAAACCGTTTTTAACCAAGCCTTTTTATGTTTACTGTTAATTTCTCTAAACTTTTCGCTTTCAATTTTTTCTCGTGTAAACAACTGTACAATTTTCATTCCTGTAAGGCGCTCTTGTACAAAAGAATTTAAGTTGGACACCTCTGCCCTAACCTCAGTAAAGGCTACCTTCATGGCCTTTTGAAAAAGCCGAGTAGCATATAATATTAAAGGAAGTACCGCAAAAACAATTAAAGCCAATTTCCAATTAATTATTAGCATTACTATGGCCGCTATTGCCATTTTTAACAAATCGGCTACAATTACAAAAAAACCTTGACTAAAAATTTCACCAATACGTTGCATATCAGCTACTGCACGGGTTACTAATACTCCAAGAGAAGAATTATCAAAATACTTCATTCTAAACCCAAGCATATGCTTAAAAAGTCTGATACGAACATCACGTATTACGGATTCTCCAAGCCAATTGGCATAATAATTAAAACACAACTGACTAATTACTTGCGCAAACAGTACAGAAACCAAACCTACAACCAAATATAGTAACAGGTTTTCATCTCCATTAGGCAAGGCATCATCTATAATTGTTCTAACCAACAAGGGAGTGGCTACTGCAAAACATGACAATAATATGGCAGCCAACGCAACACCATAAAATGTTATTTTGTAAGGTTTTGTATATGCCATTAGGCGCTTAAAAAGACCCGTATCAAAAGCTTTTCCAGAATCGTTATCCATTCTTAATAATCGTGTTGGGATATGTAACTTTAGTCAAATATAATCCATTTGCTGGCACGGATGCACCCGCTTTGCTTCTGTCTTTACTTTTTATGATGGTATTAACATTCTCGACTGAATTTTTACCCAAACCAACGTCTAAAAGTGTTCCAACAATGGCTCTAACCATATTGCGTAAAAAACGGTCTGCCTGTATGGTAAAAACTAGCTTATCATCAACTTTTACCCATTTTGCATATTTAATATCACACAAAAAGGTTCTAACATCGGTATTAGATTTTGAAAAGCACTCAAAATCGTTATACTCAAATAAAACTTTTGCAGCTTTGTTCATAGCGTTTACATCAAGCACCTTTTTTACTAAATAAGATGCATCTATTAAAAACGGATTTTTCTCTTGTGTCACCCAATATTCATAAGTCCGAGTTATTGCATCAAAACGAGCATGAGCATCTTCCTGTACTTCAATAATAGATTGTACTGCTATATCATCTGGTAAAAACGCATTTACCCTAAACAATAAATCCTTTTTATCTTCAATATCTTTTTCAATATCAAAATGCGCGTACATTTGCTTAGCATGCACCCCTGCATCAGTCCTTCCAGCACCAACTAAATCTATAGATTCTCCTAAAATAACAGACATTTTTTCTTCCAGAACTTGCTGTACAGTTATGGCATTTGGCTGATTTTGCCATCCGTGATAATACTTGCCGAAGTAAGAAAATTGAAGAAAATATCTCAAACTAAAAAGTTAATTTTGTAAAAGCACAAAGATACTTTTTCTGTTATAAACCATACCCTAAAAATTAATGACCAAAATTCTTTTGCTTTCTGATACTCACTCTCATATTGATGACGCTATTTTAAAATATGTAAAACAGGCCGATGAAGTCTGGCATGCTGGAGACATTGGCTCTCTTACGGTTACCGATAGCTTGCAAAAACTAAAACCGCTACGCGCTGTTTTTGGCAATATTGATGACCACAATATCCAAAAGGAATTTCCACTACATAATCGCTTTATGTGCGAAGATGTGGATGTTTACATGACCCATATTGGAGGCTATCCACCAAAGTACAATGTAAATACCCGAGACATTATTAAACAAAATCCACCTAAGCTTTTTATCTGTGGGCATTCGCATATTTTAAAAGTGATGATGGACCAAAATCTTGGTGTACTTCACATGAATCCAGGCGCTTGCGGTAAACATGGTTTTCATCAAATGCGAACTATGTTGCGTTTTGAAATACACGGCGCTGACATTAAAAATCTGGAAGTTATTGAATTAGGAAAGCGGTAAAACCCATTTATATATTATCATTAATCCAAATAGAGGTTTAAGAATTAAATTTCAAATAGCTAAAAAATGAACCAAGACTTACTTAAAATAGGAGCTGATGCTTTACGAAAAGCTGCTATGAATGATAAAGCTAAAGAATATATCCTTTCTGATACAATGTTGTATAAAACTATTAAAAAAGCTGCCGACAGATACATTGGCGGGGAAACATTAAATGAAACTATTCTAAAAGTCAAGCACCAAAATAAAATAGGATTTAAGTGCTCCATGGAATTCATGGGCGAAAATACGCTTACCGAAAAAGAGGCTAATGAAGCTACGAATGAATTTATTCGTATGGTTCAAGAAATTAAAAATCAAGCTCTTCATTCAACTATTTCATTAGACCTTTCGCATATAGGGTTAGCTGTATCTAAAGATTTATGTTCTCAAAATATACGTACTATACTTGAAGCTGCTACAAACCATAATATTGAAGTAATAATAAGCGCCGAAGGTATTGAAAGAACTGATGACGTTTTAGAAACATATAAAAACATGTCCAAGGTATTCGAAAATGTTTCTATAACACTACAAGCCTACTTGCATAGAACAAAAGATGATTTTAAAGATTTACTTCAAGAGAAAGGTAGAATTAGAATTGTAAAAGGAGCATTTGAAACCCCATCACATCTTTCTATTCCTCGAGGAAAGGAATTAGATCACGCCTATTTATATTATGTTGATCAACTACTGTCTAACAACCATAAATGTTCTATTGCAACTCATCATCATGAAATTCAAAAAGAAGCTGTCAAACTAGTTAAAAGTTATAACACAAAAAATGAGATTTACGAATTTGAAAGTCTTTATGGTATCCAAACTGAACAATTAACTGCTTTAAAAGAACAAGGGTTACCTGCAAAACTATATTTTGTATATGGGAAAGAATGGTATCTTTATTTATGTAATAGAATAGCGGAGTACCCTATGTATTTGTTTAGAGCGCTAAATGATATTGTTCAATAAACGTCTCACCATGAAAGCTAATTTAGCACTGTTAAAACATATCGCTTTTATGATACAAAAAAGACCTAGAAGTTATGTCAATAGAAAAAAACATTGAAAAATTTAATTTAACGCTACCCAAAATTTCTACCCCAGGAGGAAGTTACACCTCGGTTAATGTTAGGGGTAATATTGCTTACATTGCTATACAATTTCCTATTTGGAATGAGGAGTATCAATATCAAGGTCGTTTAGGTGAAGAAGTTAATACTAATGAAGGTTATAAAGCTATGGAGCTTTGCGCATTAAATGTATTAGCCCAAGTAAACTCTAAAATAGACTTTGATTCAGTAATTGGACTTAATCATATTGATGTTTATTTTCAATCTGGTACCAACTGGGATGATTCTCCAATAGTGGCTAATGGCGCTTCTGATTTATTTGTAAAACTATTAGAAGAAAAGGGAACGCATTCAAGAGCTATTTTTGGGGTAGAAAAGCTTCCTAGAAATTTTAGCGTTGGACTTACCGCTTCCTTTACTCTAAAATAGCATTATTGTTTTAGTTTCCAAGTTCTAATCCATTCGTACTGTGTTGTCCTTTCTTCTTCTGTGGCGGTTTCAAATATTCCTCCATCGTCTGGAATAGGATTCCAGTCATAGGTTTCTATTGCCATTTGAATATACCCAGGCATATCCCATTCTACGGTTGGATTTAAACTGTATACATATTTTCCATCTAAAAAAAACATAACCTCGGTGGTAGACTTCCACCATGCTCCGTAGACAAAAAAACGTTCATGATTTTTTACATTAGTTTCCACATGCTTTTGATCTCTTTCTGGTTCTGGATGACATGTAGTTGTTCTATGAATTGCATTAGAATGATATATTTGATCCCAACTTTTACCCCATTCTTCAGTTTTATCTGTAGTTCTTCCAACACATTCCTGAATATCTAGTTCCAATTTTTTTTCGCAATCCCATTTAGACATTAACCAAAAAGTTGATGACATTACAGTTTTATTTGCTTTCATTTTACATTCAAAATACCATCCTAACTGACCCGGATATTTTGATCTAACAATAGCCCCCTGATGCGTATATGTGCTACCATTAATTATTTGAGGAGCATCTAGTTTACTTACTGTAACCTGCATATTTCCATCTTTCACCTTTACATTACTTGCTTTAAAAAGCCCAGGAGGTCTTCCTATCCATACCCAATCGTTACCAACAGGTTCGTCTTGCCATTTAGATGTATCTAGTGAATTTCCTTCAAATTCATCAGTCATATTATTTACCTTCTCCCATACAGTTCCACTAGGCCTTGGATCCTCACCGATTTCAAAGGTAGGCGACTTCACAATAGACTGGTTATTAGATAAGTTATCTGCATAAGCCATTTCATCAATGTTATTTTTCAAAGCAATTTCCTTACTTCCACTGCTACAACTTGTACTTACCAACAGTATTAATGCTATATATATAATGCCATATATAACCGCTTTTATTTTATATGATTTAATCATTTTATTGTAATTTTCGTTTTGTTGTTACAAAAGTTTTACCTGTTTTTTCAGATACAAAACCCAGTTTTAAATGTATTAACTTCTATATCAACTCTTCTGCACAAATTACTAATAAAGTAGTACATATGATCAAATTTAATTAAGATGAAATACCAATCCTTGAGTATTAAATTAATTATTACTTTTAGCAAATAACTAAATTAAAACACCATGAAATTTTTGTCTACCATCTTTTTATTCTGTTTTTCTGTATTATTTTTTTCTTGTAAACAAAAACCACCACAAAAAGAAAAGCAGGCTAAACCAATTACATCTCTTACTCCTAAATTGGAAAAAATATGGGAGACGGACACATTACTTACCACATGTGAATCTGTTTTATACGATAAAAAATCATCGCTTATTTATGTATCCAACATTAGTGAAAATCCTTGGGGAAAAGATGGTGATGGATTTATTTCTACTATAGATACTTTAGGGAACGTTGTAAATTTAAAATGGATTGAAGGTATTCATGGGCCAAAAGGCATGGGTACTTATGACAATAAGCTATATGTAAATGATATAGACGAAGTTTTGACCATAGATATTGCATCGCAAAAAATAATCAAAAAACATCTTATTGCTGGTGAACCAAAACTGAATGATATTACAGTTTCACCGGAAGGCACCGTTTATATATCTGGAATGGGAGTTAATACTATTTATTCTCTAAAAAATAATAAAATTGACACTGTTGGAACAAGTGATTTTCAAAGTATAAATGGTTTATTATATCAACCAGAAGGGCTGTTTTATCTATCTGCTGATGGAAATAAATTTGGTTTATTTAATTTAAAAGACAAAACAGCAAAAGTACTTACTGAAGATATTGGCGCAGGAGATGGTGCCATAAGACTTAAAAATGGGGATTTTATAATCTCTAACTGGAAGGGACAGGTTTTTTACATTAAATCATCCGATTGGAGCAAACAACTTTTGCTAGACACACAAGCTAATAACGTAAATGCTGCTGATATTGACTTTATTCCAGAACACAACGTACTATTGGTTCCAACTTTTTTTGACAATCGTGTGGTAGCTTACCGTTTAAAGTTTGAATAACTCATTATTTTAAGCAGAAACATAATTGCATGAAATAAAGACATTTAATGTGCTAAATTTCTCTATTTGAAAAAAATTATTAGTTTCCCGCAAGGCGATGAATACCCGGCATACATCGAAATGTATTTAAAATAGGTAAAAAAAGACGGTAGCCTTTTACAACAACTTGAAGATGTACTAATAGCAACCTCTAAATTAATTCGTTCTTTATCGGAAGCCGAATTAAATTACAAGTATGAAGTAAACAAGTGGTCTATAAAAGAACTTTTAGTTCATATCATAGATGATGAACGTATATATGCCTACAGAGCTTTTTCTTTTGCAAGAAATGACAAAACCAGCTTACCCGGATTTGAAGAAAAAGATTATGTAACTTTTTCGGATACGGATAAAAGACCAATACAAAACATTTTAGACGAATACATTGCTGTGCGAAAAAGCACCATTGTTTTGTTTGACAGCTTTACAGAAGAAGCGCTACACCGCAAAGGAAATGCTAATAAAAACATATCCAGTGTTAAAGCTCTTGGTTATCATATTTTAGGGCATGAATTGCACCATGTTAACATGATAAAAAACACATATTTAAAAAGAAATTAAACCTTTCTACTAAAAAATAGTCCTAATTGGTGAACAACAAAACCAAAATTAGGATTATGAAACTTCATTTATTTGGCATTTTAATCACCTCATTAATTATAAGTTGTAGTTCAGATTCTACAACCCAGGAAGAAATTGAAAATGAAATAGCAGAAAATTGTTCTTCTGACCAAGTTATAGATAAATCTAGAGGCGTCTGCTCAGAAACTTTAGCATACGCACCTGTATTCTCTGAAAACATCTCAGGAACTACGAGAATCATAACCACAAATAATATACCCAATCACAAAGTCGGAGTTTTTGGGAATGTCCAAGGAGCAATAAACCCTAATGCCATTTCTGAACAATCCGAGACTTATGCTATTACTACAGCTCCCGAGATAGCCCCTCAACTTACTCCTTTACTTAATGCTTCAGGTTCCTTTCCACAGGCTGGACCACAATATGAGTTTGGAATATTGCTTAACGGTGTCGTTCTTGATCCTATTGCTGCCGAACCTTTTCCTCATCAAGGTGCTATGAGTGCTAGTGCTAACTGGGAATGGAATTTAGAAGCTACTAACGTTAAAATTGGTTTAGATTGTAATAACGCTCATGTGCAACCAACAGGAAAATACCATTACCATGGATCTCCCACTCTTTTTTTAGAAGTATTAAATGCTCCTGAAAATCAAATGACATTAATTGGTTACGCTGCTGACGGTTTTCCAATATATTATAAATACGCCTACGAAAATGCAACAGATAATTCATCTCCAATAGTTCCAATGAACTCTAGCTATCAATTAAAGGAAGGTAATCGTCCAGGTGATGGAATAACTGCTCCATGTGATGTTTACAACGGTTTATATTCCAATGACTATGAATTTATTGAAGGTCATGGCACCTTAGATGAAGCTAATGGAAGAACTGGTATTACACCAGAATACCCTAACGGAACTTATTACTATATCCTTACTGATAATTTCCCAAACATACCTAGATATTTTAGAGGAACCCCTTCTCAAGACTTTAAATTTGGTCCATCATAGCCGATATAACTTTCAATTCCCTATATATCGTATTTAGAAACTTCTCAAATCAACAAATGAAACTTACATTCAACATCATTTTCGCATTGCTTATCGCAAACCTATGCACAGTATACTCTCATAGCCCCAACGAAGCTTTTTTTAAAATTGAAGAAAAAAAGAAAACCGTGATTATTCATGCAGAATTTCCGTGGACACTCCGGAACGCATTAATTGCATTTGAGCCTGATTTACTAAAAAGTACAAATTCCAATGATTCCAAAAGGGCTTTTAAAGAATACCTTAAAGCGAATCTTATTTTAACTGATGAAAATGATAACAAAATGAAATTTATAAGTTTTGAAAAGAAAGAAAATTACGGGCGCGGTCATCAAAACAATTACACTATAGAATACAAAGGTAGTAACCTTCAAAAAATTGAAAACTCATTGCTTTTTAATATTTCAAATAAACAGTTAAACCATCACTTATTACGTATTAATGAGAAAGAAACTTTCATTAAAACCAGCAATAGTAAATCATACTTTAAACTATTTAAAAAAGCTAAGTTTAATACATGGCTATGGGTAATTCCCCTACCTTTAATTGGGTTGGCATTATCTCAAATAAAAAAACTGAGAAAACAAAGACAATAACATCAGCACTAACTAAGCTTTAATAAAATACATCAACCCTAATAACAAAAATTACCGTATTATTTTTATCTTGGGTCAATAAGTGACTCACCGTAGTTTGTATAATGCCTAATTTTGAACTCAACATTCTAGAACTTTACCATATTTTTGGTCTAACTACACTTTTTATTTTCTACCTGCTGATTCTGTCTTTTTCCTATAAAAAAAAGACCCTATGGTATGGAACATTTATTCTTTCCATAGCTCTAGAAGCTCTTAACCCTATTGGTTTATACAGCCTATTTAAGTATTCCCCTAATTTTACTTTAGCATATTTACCTTGGTCTCTTTTCATGGTACTTGCTCTATATAAACACACTATTATTTCTTGTGACGTAAATACTATTGCAAGTCAGAAAAAAGTTAAAATTGCATTTGTTATATTGATTCTTTTTTTTAGCTACTTCTTTATAAAATCTTATTGGATTTTATTAGGTAGCCTTGAATTACGAGATCAATTTTTTTATACTACTTTCAAATATCCTTTAGTAGAATTTTGGATTGTTCAAATTGCAATAATCTTAACTCAATGGTATGGAATAATGCTTTCCTATTCCATATTAAAAGGAAAAAAAACTACACAGTACAAGGATTCTTATTTATTACTCTATACGCAAATATGCTTCTCTATTTTAATATTGGTCAATATCATTAAATCTAGTTTCACTGCTCCAACCAAAATCCTTTCTGCTCCAATAAATTTAAACTTAACAGTAATAATATCATTAGCCTTAATACTTGCCTATCGTAAAATCATAGGTATTAATTACGAAAAAGAAAGCGACCAAATTATAAAAGCGCAAACTAAACCTGTTGGATTAGATATTGAACGTATGCAATATATCGAGGATAAATTATTGGCTGTAATGGATAAAAATCAACTTTATAAAAACAGCAAACTACAACTCAGAGATATTAGTAACGCAATATCAATACAACAAAATCAAATTTCAGAAGTACTTGCTCAAAGACTTAATACTAATTATTATGACTTCATAAATGAATACCGTGTTAAAGAAGTCATTAAACTAATGGGGCAAAAAAAATATCAAGATTACAAATTATTAATCATCGCGAAAGAGGCCGGTTTTAACTCGAAAACTACCTTTAATACTGCATTTAAAAAGGTTACCAATCAAACCCCATCCGTGTACAAAAAAACACATTGCGTTAATATTTAGATGTACGAATAAGCTCAAACGAACATATATTTTGCTCAATTGAACCTACTCTTACGTTTTCGTTCTTTAAAAAATCGTCTCCTACCCTATTCTTGTAGTATTAATTAATTCAAGATTTATGGTATTATCAATATTAGACTTTGTAGTAATATTTACCTATTTAATAGGAATTATGGGATACGGACTTTGGATGTCCAGAGCAAAAAAGAAAAGTGCGAGCGACTATTTTTTGGCAAGTAAATCTCTTCCCTGGTGGATTATTGGAGGGTCTTTAATTGCATCCAATATTTCAGCAGAACAAATATTAGGAACAAACGGTTCTGGATATGCTATTGGCTTAGCCATAGGTGGTTACGAATTAATGTCTGCCCTAGCCTTAATATTAGTTGCAAAATACTTTCTACCAATATTCTTAGAAAAAAACATTTTTTCAATCCCTCAGTTTTTAGAAACAAGGTTTGATAATAGAGTAAGAATATGTTTTAGTTTTATTCTCGTTCTATTATATGTTTTTATCAATATATCTTCTATATTTTATTTAGGCGGATTGGCTATCGAAAATCTCACCGGATTACCTATGATTATAGGTGTTGGTGGTTTGGTTTTATATGCGGCAAGTTTCTCCATTTTTGGTGGATTAAAAGCTGTTGTATTTACCGATGTTGTACAAGCCATTGTTCTAATGATTGGTGGTTTTATAGCTACAGGAATAGCTCTTTATACACTCGGAGATGGCAACATAATCAATGGTGCTGTTAACTTATACGAATATGCTCCAGAACGTTTTAAAATGATTCTTAATAAAGATCATGAACATTTTAACAGCATTTCTGGAATTAGTATTCTTTTAGGGGGAATGTGGATTACCAATATTTATTATTGGGGTGGAAATCAATTTATAATACAAAGAGCGTTAGCAGCAAAGAACATAAAAGAAGCACAAAAAGGTGTTGCTTCAGCTGCC
Organism: uncultured Maribacter sp.; assembly: GCA_947493885.1. Taxonomy (GTDB): domain Bacteria; phylum Bacteroidota; class Bacteroidia; order Flavobacteriales; family Flavobacteriaceae; genus Maribacter_B. The sequence goes on along the minus strand of CANLTE010000002.1, from coordinate 575,230 downwards.
ATTTTAAAATTACTTATGCCTTTAATTGCAGTTGTTCCTGGAATGGCCGCATATGCACTACAAGCTAATTTAAACAAACCAGACGAAGCCTTTCCATGGGTTCTAAATAATCTAATTCCTATAGGTATTAAAGGTTTAGTATTTGCTTCGCTTATAGCTGCTATAGGCAGCTCTATTAGTTCTTTAGTCAACAGCGTTTCTACAATAACAACACTGGACATTTACAAACCACTATTCAACAAAACTGCAACAGACAAAAAACTAGTAATTGTAGGAAAAGTTTCTGCAATAATGGCTCTGATTATTGGAATGTTCACCGCTCCCATTCTTGGATTACTAGATTTAAGTCAGGCCTTTCTTTTTATTCAAGAATTTACTGGTTTTATAAGTCCAGGTGCATTTGTGATTCTTATTTTTGGTATTTTCTGGAAAAAAACAAATGCCAATGCTGCTTTTTACGTAGTGCTAATATCAATACCTCTTTCCGTTAGTCTTTTTATACTAACCGACATCCCTTTCTTTTATAGAATGACCATTTCATTTACCCTTTTATCATTTTTAATTGTAGCACTATCAAATCAAATTTCAGAGGAAGCCACAAATTCTACAAATAACGTTCCTAAATATATTATGCTAGGTTTTATGCTAATTATTTCTATACCCTTTGCTATAAGAATTTTTGTAAACGACATAGAATTATCTAAATGGATTGGTATAACAACCCTAATTTTAAATGGGTTTTGCCTTTACCAGATCTTTACTAGTAAAAAAGTAAATTCAAAAGCAATAACATTAGGTACTAATATTTTTAAAACCGATAAATCATTTAACATCATGACAGTATTAATTATCATAGCCTTAACGACCATATACACAGTTTTATGGTAAAATTTAAACATAAAAAACCCGGGAACAACCCCGGGTTTAACGCACTAATACTACTAAGATGTTAGGTTTAACGTAAACGATCTACAGATTTTACAAGATCCTCATCCTTCTTTATTGCTCTGTTGGCCAGAACTAAAAAAACGATAGAAAATACAGGAATCAACATCCCAATACCCTTCTCAGAAACCGCCGTTTCTCCGGATAGACTTAGTAATCGGTAAACGAAAAATCCTAGTAAAAAAAGATTTAATATCATATTCAATCTGTTTATGACAAATTGATTTTGTCTATTTTTAAACAATACAATTGCTATAACGGCCAACGCTGCCGAAACGTATAAAGCAACTAAAACTAATAACTGACTTTGAGCAAACACTTCATTACCCGATGCATCGGTCCAAAGCGTAAAAAATAACGGTGCAACCCCAGCTAAAAGCCCTACTACAATTAAATAAATAGTTTGTATACGTTGAATCATTGCTTTTATTTGCGTTGATAATGCAAAAATACGTGTCTTTTTAAAAATTATCCATGAATTAATCAAAATAATTTGTAATATTGTCACGTTATTAATGATATCACTTACCAAAAAGGGTAATCTTTCTCTTTAAGTATCCAGAAATACAACCTCCTTAATTTTTTGAAAGACGTATAATTTATTTTTATAATTAATGTTTGAAATTTCAGATTTAAAATCGAAAAAACTACCTGAACTTCAGGAAATCGCAAAGGGATTGAATGTTCCAAAATTCAAAACCTTAAAAAAGCTTGATTTAGTGTACCAAATCTTGGACCTACAAGCTGCAAACCCAAATGCCACGGAAAAAATTACACCTACCGAAGCTCCTAAAGAAAAGCCAAAACCTAGACCAAGAGCTAGAGTGGTAAAAAAAGAAGCGGTAGAGAAAAAAGAAACTCCGAAAAAAGAAGAACCTGTCGCAGAAATTAAACCAGAACCTAAAGAAGAGGTTACTGCTACAACTACTACGGAGTCAAAAGAAGATACAAGACCTAAACCAAGAATTAATCCTCGTCCTGCGCCAAAACAAGACAACCAAAAGAATAATTCTCAACATAAAAATCAAAATCACCAAAAGAAAAATCATCCTCACCAAAAGAGTGGGCATGATAAAAAGAACAGCAATTTTGATAGAGATTTAAAAAACAGATATAAAGAGCCTGAGTACGAATTTGATAGTATTATTGCTAGTGAAGGCGTATTAGATATTATGCAAGACGGTTATGGTTTCTTGCGCTCATCTGATTATAATTACCTTTCTTCACCTGATGATATTTATGTATCACAATCACAAATTCGTTTATTTGGATTAAAAACAGGTGATACCGTACTTGGTAATGTAAGACCTCCTAAAGAAGGAGAAAAATATTTCCCGCTAATTAAGGTAAATAAAATAAATGGTATAGATCCCCAAATTGTAAGAGACAGGGTTTCTTTTGAACACTTAACACCATTATTTCCTCAAGAAAAATTTAGATTAGCAGAACGCCAAAGCTCAATATCAACACGTATTATTGATTTGTTCTCTCCTATTGGAAAAGGACAAAGAGGTATGATTGTTTCTCAACCAAAGACGGGTAAAACAATGTTGTTAAAAGATATCGCCAATGGTATTGCTGCAAATCATCCTGAAGTTTATCAAATTATTTTATTAATTGATGAACGTCCAGAAGAAGTTACTGACATGCAACGTAACGTACGTGGTGAAGTTGTTGCTTCCACTTTTGATAAAGAAGCTACAGAACATGTTCGTGTTGCAAATATTGTCTTAGAAAAAGCAAAGCGTCTTGTAGAATGTGGTCATGATGTGGTTATTCTTTTAGATTCTATTACAAGACTTGCTAGAGCGTACAATACTGTACAACCTGCATCTGGAAAAGTATTAAGTGGTGGTGTTGATGCCAATGCACTTCATAAGCCAAAACGTTTCTTTGGAGCTGCGCGTAATATAGAAGGTGGTGGATCATTATCTATTATTGCTACTGCACTTACCGAAACTGGTTCTAAAATGGATGAAGTTATCTTTGAAGAGTTTAAAGGTACGGGTAACATGGAGCTACAGTTAGACCGTAAAATATCTAACAGAAGAATATTCCCTGCAATTGACCTTACTTCTTCAAGTACACGTAGAGATGACTTGTTACTTGATGAAAGCACTATACAACGCATGTGGATAATGCGCAAATATCTTGCAGATATGAATCCGGTGGAAGCAATGGAATTTATCGAACAACGCTTTAAACAAACTAAAAACAACGAAGAATTTTTGATGACCATGAATCAGTAGTCTCAAAAAACTCTTTTAATCATACAAAAACCAGTAGTCAAACCTACTGGTTTTTTTATACCTACTCCTTACCATATATCAATAGATTATTGTTTAATTCATTTTTAATATCTTTAAAAGCAAATCCCCCATTTTTCTTAAAAAAATATTAACCATTTAATCAATCTATAAACTATGAAAACTTTACTAAAAAGGGGATTCAAAATTTTAACATGTTTTTTAATGATGTCTGTCGTTTTCTCTTGCGGCGATAAAAAAGAGTCACGTTCCAAAGAAGAGGTAGTTGCTCCAAATCAAATTATACCTGTTGACCAAGCCAAAAACATGTATGATAACTACTCAAAAAGAAGGATTCCTTTAATTCAACAATACGAAGATTCCATAAATAGAGACTCTAATATTGGCAAAGAATTTGTCCCTTCAAGATTTGTATCCTATGATTACGAAACTATAAAACAATATATTGCTTTTATTGAACAAGAAGCTAAAAAAGCAAATGAGGATATCTCAACTTTACGTTTTTATTTTTCTAACTATCCTGACAAACTCTTTTTTGAAAATAAAGATTCGATATTACATCCAAGACAAAATTCCATAATGCTTTCTCCTACGGTTAAAAAAGGAAATAAAGACTATTTATTTTATATTGGTGGCACTCAAGAAAAACAAGAAGCCGTATTACTATCTGACAATTTTGAAGAATTGAATGGAATAGGAAACAACAACGAAAAACCAAAGTCATACGCATCATCTATTCCCAACTTGTTAAATTTATCAAGCCCTGCGCTATACGCGGGTTCTAGCGTTACTATGAATAGAGGCGGAAATAGTCCACCTCCACAAAAGTAAAATTACCCATATTTGTATGAAGCTGATACACTTTCTACAAGATAATTACTTCCTTGTAATATATATTGTAACATTATTTGTTTCCATAATAAAATACAGACTATATTTTGATTCATCACTCAGATATATCCCTGTAATAATCACCTATACTTTAGCTACTGAAATATTGGGGATTTTGGTATTGAAATATGACGATTTTCAAATAATTTATTTCGTGAAACAAGCTTTTCATAACAACCTAATCTTCAATATTTGGGATATAATATTTTTCTGTTACTTCTATTATATATTCTGGAAAACCATTAAAACAGTTTCTTTTAAAAAGGTTATTAAATACGGGGGCTACCTGTATATCGTATTTAGTCTTGTCAATTTTTTCATGCAAAATTTTGTTTTATACCCGCAAATCTATGCACTCAGCTATGGTTCCCTATTAATAATAACATGTATTATTTTATACTTTATTGATATGAAATACTCTCCAATAAATATTCCTAACTCCAGAAACCTACTATTTTGGATTAGTATTGGACTATTTCTTTTTTATACTTTTTACCCTTTTATAATGATAAGTATGAATTACTACTTTAAAGAAATATATCAAGCCCAGGTAAGGCCTTTGCACTTGTTTTTAATAGTGTTAATGTATAGCTGCTTTATAATGGGATTTATTAGAATGCGAAGAATTCGCCCAGAATAACTAATACAAAAAGCGCTCACCTATATAGGTGAGCGCTTTTTATTACTATAAAAGTATAAATACTATAAAGAAGCTACGTGCTTTGCTAACTTACTTTTTAAGTTAGCCGCTTTGTTAGAATGAATGATATTACGCTTAGCTAAACGATCAATCATACTAACTACACTTGGAAAAAGTGCTTCAGCATCTTTCTTGTTTTCTTCAGAACGTAATTTTTTAAGAGCATTACGCATAGTCTTATGCTGATATCTGTTTCTTAAACGTACTGCTTCGTTTCTTCTAATTCTCTTTAATGCTGACTTGTGATTTGCCATCTTCTTCTTTTGTTATATTTTTTAAGAACTAATGTTCTTTAACTTTTGTAGTCCGTAGGGGAATCGAACCCCTGTTACCAGGATGAAAACCTGGCGTCCTAACCCCTAGACGAACGGACCAAAACTAATAAAATTAAAATTTACAATATTTAAATCGTAAACTTCGTAGTCCGTAGGGGAATCGAACCCCTGTTACCAGGATGAAAACCTGGCGTCCTAACCCCTAGACGAACGGACCATACTTTGCACAATTGCGGATGCAAAAATACAATTATTTTTTACTATCGCAAGAGCTACATATTTTTTTTTTAATTTTTAATATGCTTTTGCAAATAACACTCTTTTTGCAGAGGGTTTTCCTGAGATAATACAGGTACCAGATTCTTCCTTAACATCAATAGGTATACAACGTATTGTAGCTTTTGTTTCCTCTTTTATTTTATCCTCAGATGCTGTAGTACCATCCCAGTGAGCGGAAACAAATCCTCCCTTGTTTTCAATAACCTCTTTAAATTCTTCGTAAGAGTTAACCTCGGTAATATGCTCTTTTCTATAATCAAAAGCTTTTTTGTAGATATTTGCTTGAATATCCTCCATTAAAAACTCTATTTTAGAAATTACCTCATCAGCAGCAACAGTTTCTTTTTCCAAAGTATCTCTACGAGCCACTTCATAAGTGCCATTTTCTAAATCACGTTGTCCAATTGCCAAACGCACTGGAACTCCTTTAAGCTCATACTCGTTAAATTTGAATCCTGGTTTGTAAGTATCTCTATTATCAAATTTTACCGATATTCCCTTTGCACGTAATTCTTTTACTAAAGGATTCACTTTTTTAGCAATTGTATCCAATTGTTCTAAACCTTTGTAAATTGGAACAATAACAACTTGTATTGGTGCTAATTTTGGTGGCAGCACTAATCCATTATCATCGCTATGTGTCATTACCAGCGCTCCCATCAAACGTGTAGAAACCCCCCAAGAAGTTGCCCAAACGTATTCTTTTTTACCTTCTTTAGTTGCAAATTTCACATCAAAAGCTTTGGCAAAATTTTGCCCTAAAAAATGAGACGTACCTGCTTGCAATGCTTTACCATCCTGCATTAAAGCTTCAATACAATACGTTTCTATTGCCCCCGCAAAACGTTCGCTTTCTGTTTTAACACCTTTTATTACAGGAACTGCCATGTGGTTTTCTGCAAAATCAGCGTAAACATGCATCATTTGTTCTGCTTCCTCAATAGCCTCTTTTTCTGTAGCATGAGCAGTATGCCCTTCTTGCCATAAAAATTCAGCAGTTCTAAGAAAAAGACGCGTACGCATTTCCCAACGCACAACATTTGCCCATTGGTTAATTAACAAAGGTAAATCTCTATACGACTGAATCCATTTTCTATATGTATCCCAAATAATAGTTTCTGAGGTTGGCCTTACAATAAGCTCCTCCTCCAATTTAGCATCAGGATCTACAATTACCCCAGAACCATCTTCAGCATTTTTTAATCTATAGTGGGTAACAATGGCACATTCCTTAGCAAAACCCTCTATATGACTTGCCTCTTTACTCAGGTATGATTTAGGTATGAAAAGCGGAAAATAAGCGTTTTCATGACCTGTTTCTTTAAACATTCTATCCAACTCAGCTTGCATTTTCTCCCAGATAGCATAGCCATATGGTTTAATAACCATTGACCCCCTAACTCCTGAATTTTCAGCCAAATCGGCTTTAACGACAAGTTCGTTATACCATTTAGAATAATCCTCGCTTCTCTTTGTTAATTTTTTACTCATTATATGTAGTTTGGCACAAAACTTGTGATTATAACAGAAAAATAATTCGGTAAAACTAGTTATTTTTATATTGTTCAACAATTAATTTTACAAGGATGATACACTCTACACCTCACTCAAGAATTCGCGCAATTGCTATGTTGGCGTTTCTTGGCATTGTTATAGTTTCTTGTGGTACTTACCAACCAGCATCGTATTATGATAATGATGGTATTTACTCAGGAAGCAATTCTGCTATTGTTGAAAATAGACAAACTCAAGTAGCACCTAAAAAAAATAACAAAAACAATACTTATTCAGATTATTTTGGTCAAAAAGCTGACCAATATAATGAGATTTTAGATGATGAAATTTTTACTGATGTAGATTCTTATTCAAGTTCTGTTGAAAATGACAGTATTGATGCATCTCAATTAACTAATTATTATAGTCCCGATAACGATTACGACGGTTTTGGAGCTTGGGGTGACAACTCCACTCAGGTGACCATAAATGTTCATGATAATGGATGGAACAACTGGGGCTGGGGTGGCTTTGGCTGGAATAATTGGGGTTGGAATAACTGGGGCTGGGGCGGCCTTGGTTGGAATTATTATGGATGGAACCGTTGGAACAGATGGAATAACTGGGGCTGGGGTGGATACGGATACGGTTGGGGCGGTTTTAATAGCCCGTTTTATTGCCCGCCTTATGGTTATGCCTACGGATACGGCAACTATAGCAGATATGGATACTATAACAATTATGCTCGTACTTATGGACGCAGAGGTTACACCAGAAGCAATTATCCTGTAGCCAGAAACTCAAGAAGTACGGTTCGTGGCAGATCAACATATAATACAAATTCTAGAAGTTCTCGTAGCTACAGAAACACTTCACGCTCCACAGCTTTAGCAAACCGAAACACAATTACAAGAAGAAGTACTCCATCTAGAAACTCTCGAAGTTATAGAAGTAATACAACTTCTAGACGAATTGTGGGAGTAGACCAAAATAGAGCTTACCGCGCGAGTAGAAGCACCAGAGCTACACCAAGAAGTAGTAGTTCTAGAACAAATCAATATTATAGAAGCACAACTCCTAGAAGAAGCAGTGCTTACCGTAGTAGTGGTACATCAAGAACATCTAGAGCAACATCACCTAGTCGTTCAACTTACAGAAGTTCAGGAAACAGAACATCTAGAAGCAGTAGTTACAGAAGCTCTTCTACCCCTTCAAGAAGTAGAAGCTATAGCCCTAGCAGAAGCAGTAGCAGCTCAAGAAGCAGTTATAGCTCTGGACGAAGCAGTAGTAGAAGTTCAGGAAGCAGTTACAGAAGTTCAGGAAGTAGCTCAAGAAGTTCTGGTGGCTCTAGATCTTCAGGAGGAAGAGGGCGTAGAAACTAAATGATATTTCAAAAACTTTACTAAAAAAATAAACCATGAAAAGCCTTTTAACTTTCATAATGGCATTGCTATGTACCGTTGTTACCGCGCAAGGAATTAATGATGTTCTTAGATTTGGAACAGATAACACGCAAGGAACAGCTCGTTTTCAAAGTATGTCTGGTGCTTTTGGTGCACTTGGTGGTGATTTATCCGCCACTACTATTAACCCTGCAGGAGCTGCCGTCTTTAACAACACGCTGTTAACTATTTCTGGCACACACTTTATTAAAGACAATTCTGCAAGATACTTTAACAGTGTAAATAGCGAAATTAATCATGACATAGACATTAACCAAGTTGGAGGTGTTATGGTTTTTAAAAGTAACGGAAGAGATTCAGGTTGGAAAAAAATTGCTATAGCAGCAAATTACGATGTTGTCGAAAATTATGAAAACCAAGTGTTTATATCTGGAGCAAGCAATCAAGGAGTTGATAATTATTTTTTAGAAAATGCAAATGGAACTCCATTTGGAAATTTGCTATTACAAGAAAACGAAAATGTTGCAGATGCTTACGTAAACATTGGTTCTGATTTAGGTTTTTTAGACCAACAGGCATTTTTAGGCTTCTTTGGTGGAATTATTGACCCTACTGTGGATGATAACGCAACTACTACCTATATTAGAAATGCAGAATATAGTTCTGTAAACCAAAGACTATTAAGAACTTCTTCAGGTTTTAACAGCAAGTTTACATTGAATGTTGCTGGTCAATATGAGGATTTCTTATATATAGGAGCCGCTATAAACATACAAAACATCGTATTTGAAAAGTATGACGAATTTACAGAAACTGGCTATAACTCTGGTTCGCCAATACAATCAACGGAGTTCGACAACCTGTTGCAAACTGAAGGCTCTGGTTACTCTGCAAATATCGGTGCAATCGCAAAACTAAGTGATATGGTTAGAGTTGGGGTAAGCTATCAAACACCAACTTGGTATAGATTGACCGATGATTTCTCTCAACGTGTTTTTTCCGATATCGCAGATGTTGATATTGAACAAATAGATTTTAATTTAGTTAATAGATATGACCCATATACCATTATAACTCCAAGCAAACTCACTGGAAGTTTGGCTTTAATATTTGGAAAAAATGGACTATTGAGTTTTGACTATGACTACCAAGATATGTCTCAGGCTAAGTTAAAAACAACAACTGACGTAGATTTTTCAATACCAAACGAAGATATTTCCAATCAACTTGGACAAGTTTCTACTTATCGCTTGGGTGGAGAATATCGTGCTGGCAGAATTAGCCTAAGAGGTGGATATAAATTTAAAACCAGCCCTTTTAAAAACACAACTGTTGGAGATTTACAAGGATATTCTGGTGGAATTGGTTTTAGCTTTGGAAGCAGTCGTTTAGATTTGGCTGTCAACCAAACAAAACAAGATATAAATGATTTCTTATTTGACACTGGATTAAATACTCCAGCATTGATTAGTCATACAAATACAAACGCCACATTAAGCTATACCATTAATTTCTAAGTAAGAGCTTACCGACTTTATCGTTTAAGGCTAAAATGTGTTTTTCTAAGCTTTGCTACTCTAACACCTGACTCGTCTTGACTGTATTCAAACCTAAACCAATAATCGGTTGAAGGCATTCGTCTACCGTTGTAAGTGCCATCCCAACCCAAAGCACCAGGCTCTATTTGAGCAAGTAATTTGCCGTATCTATCATAAATATATGTTCTAGGATTTATTAGTTGCTCTACCCCTTTAATATTCCAATTATCATTATTATCATCACCATTTGGAGTAAAAAACTTATCATAACCTATTACCAAAAATTCTATTGGATTTGTTTCTCCACAACCATATCTATTACGCACAATTACAGTATTTATTCCCGAAGGGATATCTCTAAAAATAGGTTCATCTTGAAATTCACCTCCATTAATAGCATATTCATAAACTTCTGGACTAGCTATAACAATTTCTACATCATTTCTATCAGGATCAATAGCTAAATTGGTATCTATAATTTCAACAGACACATCTGAATCATTAGGAGGGTCATAAAACGTAACCATAATATCATCTAACACAGGAAAAGTTGGCCCTGCACTGGTTTCGATACGCACAAAATAATTTCCTGTAGTTGTAACTTCCAACTCTGCTCCAAAAAGACCACCGCCAGCTAAATTAGCTTCTGGAACTCCATCACCATCGTAATCTGCACTCCATTGAATATTTACTATATCAGACCCTGCAGGAGAATTTAAAGCACTTAGTGTCACCATATCACCTGCACATGCACTAATATCTTGCCCTAAAAACTGGTCTCTAAAATCACAATCCAAAGCACTATCTTCATCCGCATCAACCGAACTTCCTGTGAATGTAATTTTAAATGGCTCAGCATCTCCATTTAAATTTGCTTCAAAATTGTTTATGAATAGGTAATAAATTTCACCCTCTTGAACATCCAGCCATTCGTCATAGGTATTTTCACTATTCTCATAATATGTTGTTCCATCTATACGACTCACTGGATTAATTCCCAGCCCAGTTACATCCGTATCGTTGGACTCATAATTACAACGTATAGGTTCAATACCTCCGCTGATATCAGCACAATCAACATCTGGGCCGTATAAAGCAAAATCTATTTCAGCAGACGGGCTATCGTTTCCTGAAATTGGTAGAGATCTTATATCAAAACCTAATTGCCCATCTCTACCCGCTCTAAAAACAAACCAAGCACTATTAAACTCTATATTACCATCTGCATCAATACCCCCTTTTCCCAAGCAACCAGTAAAACTGATCACCTCAGGGTCAAAATCATCTACATCTCCCACTCCATCAACAGTATTATTAATAGAGGCATCTGCACATATTGGAATTGCGGTTCTACAATCCGCAGAACTAGGGTTTTGCGCGTTTACAGTTAAATAAAACAATATCAAGAAAGCTGCACAAACAAGTTTTCGCATAGTTTTGGGGCTAAACATTATACCTTTTGGTCAATAGTATAACTACGGCTAAGCATTTTTAGTATAATGGACGAATAATTTTAGCACTTAATCGATGAAATGCATAAAATGTAACGTTTTTAACGCCTTAACGCAAAATGACTATTTATATACTTAGCTTCTCTTTGCTGGCCAGCATTATCAGTATAAGAAAGCTTAAACCAGTAGTCGGTAGATGGCATTGGTTTGCCATTAAAAGTGCCATCCCAAGATGTTACATTTCCGTATAATTGATGCAAAAGTTTTCCGTACCTATCGTAAATGGAAACCATAGGATTCACCAATTCAGACATTCCATAAATAGTCCATTCATCATTTGGACCATCTCCGTTTGGCGTAAAAAACTTGTTATACCCTACAACTACAATATCTTCTGAAACAGTACCGCACCCATTTAAATCTATAATTTGCACGGTATGTTCTCCAGCTGAAACATTTGAAAATATGTTACTGTTTTGAGGTTCAGCATCATCTAATTGATATTCAAAATCTCCTTCAACATCAGTCATTACGGTTACTCTATTATTATCTTGTAAACCTTCAATATCAACATCAACTATAGATGGACTTTGCGAAATTACAACAGTAACCGTTCTTGTTGCAAGACAACTTTCACTGCCAACGGTATTTACCGTAGTAAGCATATAACTTCCAGCCTGATTAATTGTAATATTTGGTGTTGTTTCTCCGGTGCTCCAAGTATATGAATAAGCAGGATTCGGGACCGTTTCTCCAATAATAGCCGATGTGGCTCCCTCACACAAAAAAACATTTTCTTCAAAGGTTAAACTAGGTGTTTCTAATACGGTTAACTCAAATTGCTCAATATCAAAACAACTTGGATTTTCCATTGACGATACACGCGCATAAACATCTTGAGTTACTGTTGGAGTATAATTAACAGATAAAACGTTTTCTCCCAGAATTGCATCATTTTCAGTAGCAAAATAGTTAACCACAAACTCGTTTGATGTATCTCCATTTAAAACTTCATTGTTTTTTTGTGACAAATCATAACTACCATCTCCAGAACACATTACGGCATCAGCAATAGGAAAAGCGTTAACTGGAGGCGCAAAAGACACCTGTACTTCACTAGGAATTGAAGGTGCTCCGCTAATACCAACACGAACTCTATATAAAGCAGAAACAGCAACATCTAAAGTCGCATTCACTTCCGTAGGGAGTGGGGTATAAGTAACACCATTATCAAGAGACAAAAACCACTCATAGCTAATAGCTCCTGAAGTCGTAGCATCCAAAGTAACAGTATCAGAATCACATGCTGCAATTGGAGGACCCAGGAGGTTTGTTATAATAGAACAATCTAAAGCATCAACCGGATTGGTTACAAAAATATTTCCTGAAAACTGAATGGAAAAACCCGAATTTGTATTACTAAAATTATTAATCAATATATAATATTCCTCTCCTGGTTCTACCTGAAGCCAATCATCATACAAATCCGAATTCATAGCTCCTGTTGGATCTTCCCCAACGCCGGTAAAAGCAAAATCTCCATTATTCTCAAAGTAATTACAACGAACTGGTTCTCCAAGATTATTACAATCAGAACTTCTGTAGAGCGCAAAGTCCCAATCCTCATTAATATCACTTCCAATATTAAACCCTAATTGACCACTTGCACCGGTTCTAAACCTATACCAGGCAGAATTTGTTTCAATAAAACCGCTAGTTGTTCTTTCTAAACAACCACTAGTTTGTCCTCCATTAAAATCATCCAAGCCAAATCCAGAAGTGCCTCCATTTATAGGTGTGTTACTACATATAGGAATTGCATTAGTACAATCAGACGCGATTTGCCCAAAAGCCATAACAATACCCTGCATAAACATGCAGTAAAAAACAACACTTAATTTATTCATTACTAGTAACCAATTTGGTATCTACGAAAATAATTGAAGTGTTTTCTTAACACTAATTTATGTTGTGTAACAGCCATTACGTGCTATTAAGTGGCATTTTATGTATATCTTTGCAGTTCGTTAAAGTCACATTTAAATGAAAATTGACAACACCTTGGAAGACCAATTTGAACAGATTGGAAACGATCATATTTCTTCATCTGAAGAGACCCCAATTCGTAAAGATGCTTTTGTATTGTCGGATGCAGAGAAAATAGCTAGAATTAAGGAAAATGTTAAAGAAATTATGGACACCTTGGGTCTTGATTTAACAGATGATAGCTTACAAGGCACCCCTAACAGAGTCGCGAAAATGTTCGTTAAGGAAATATTTGGTGGTTTAAACCCAGACAAAAAACCTTCGGCCTCAACATTTGACAATAAATATAAGTACGGAGAAATGCTTGTAGAAAAAAACATTACGTTGTATTCTACTTGTGAACATCATCTATTACCAATTGTTGGTAGAGCTCATGTTGCCTACATATCAAACGGAACGGTAGTTGGTCTAAGTAAAATGAATCGTATTGTGGATTATTATGCAAAACGACCGCAAGTACAAGAACGTTTAAACATTCAAATTGTTAGAGAATTACAACGGGTTTTAGGTACTGAAGATGTTGCATGTGTAATTGATGCCAAACATCTTTGTGTAAATTCTAGAGGAATAAGAGACATTGAAAGTAGTACGGTAACAGCAGAGTATGGAGGAAAATTTAAAGAAGAGGCTACTCGTCATGAATTTTTAGATTACATAAACCTAGACACCAACTTCTAATTGTTTCTAAATAATGCCATTGAAAAACTCTCAAACGTTAAAAATATACAATTCCCTTACTGGAAAAAAAGAAGTTTTTAAACCCATAAACGAAGGTCATATAGGCATGTATGTTTGTGGTCCAACGGTATACAGCAATGTCCATTTAGGAAATTGCCGTACGTTTATGTCTTTCGACATGATTTTCAGATACTTTAAACACCTAGGTTATAAAGTACGTTACGTTAGAAATATTACCGATGCTGGTCATTTGGTTGATGACGCCGAAGATGGCGAAGATAAAATTGCAAAAAAAGCACGTTTAGAGCAATTGGAACCAATGGAGGTTGTTCAACGTTACACCTTGGACTTTCATAGTATCTTAGAAAAGTTTAATTTTTTACCCCCTAGTATTGAACCAACTGCTACAGGCCATATTATTGAACAAATTGAAATCATAAAGGAAATTCTGGATAAAGGTTTTGCATATGAAATTAATGGGTCGGTATATTTTAATGTAGCTAAATTTAATGAAACGCATGAGTATGGTAAATTAAGTGGCAGAAAGCTTGAAGATATGATTGCCAATACTCGTGAACTTGCAGCTCAAGACGAAAAGAAAAACCCTCAAGACTTTGCGCTTTGGAAAAAAGCGGAACCAGAGCATATTATGCGCTGGCCATCACCTTGGGGAGATGGTTTTCCTGGGTGGCATTTAGAATGTACCGCCATGAGCACCAAATATCTTGGAGAAACTTTTGACATTCATGGAGGAGGAATGGACTTAAAGTTTCCTCATCATGAATGTGAAATAGCACAAGCCGAAGCTTGCAACGGACACTCTCCAGTAAATTATTGGATGCATGCTAACATGCTTACCCTTAATGGCAAAAAAATGGCAAAATCTACTGGAAATAGTATTTTGCCAAACGAAATTTTCACCGGGAAAAACTCCATTTTAAGCAAAGCTTTTTCCCCTTCTGCTGTTCGTTTTTTTATGATGCAGGCACACTATACCAGTATTTTAGATATCAGCAACGATGCGCTTTTAGCCTCGGAAAAAGGCTTTCAAAAATTAATGGACGCTGTGGGTAATGTTGAAAAATTACCGACTGCTGATGAAACCACTTCATTTAATGTTTCCACTTGGAGACAACAATGTTACGACGCAATGAATGATGATTTTAACTCTCCCATTCTAGTTGCCAAACTTTTTGACGCTGTTAAACAAATCAACCTCATTAAAGAAGAAAAAGAGACGATATCTAAAGCAGATAAAAAAATCCTTTCGCAAACTCTAAACGATTTTGTTTTTGATGTTTTAGGACTCGAAACTAAAAACAGCATCGATGAAACTGGAACTGATAAACTTTCTGGAGTTGTTGAACTATTAATTCAACTTAGAAAAGAGGCTCGTGAAAACAAAGATTTTGCAACATCAGATAAAATAAGAGACCAATTAGCTGCGCTTGGCATTCAGCTAAAAGATGGAAAAGAAGGAACAACCTTTAGTATATAAAAACATTGTACTTATGGAGCAATTAAAGTGTATTTTCTAATGAAAAAAATACTCATCGCCCCTTTTGTATTGTTCGTTAAATTTTATCAAATCGCGATATCTCCTTATACGCCTGCTACGTGCAGATATTCTCCTACATGCTCTCAATACACGCTAGAAGCTTTAAAAAAATATGGACTTTTTAAAGGAGGATGGCTCTCTATAAAACGAATTTTTAGTTGTAACCCCTGGGGAGGTAGTGGACATGACCCTGTTCCATAAAACCCATTAATTTCTCATAAAAAAAACAAACTTTTTACTAACTACTATTTACTTATCTTAGTCACTCAAAATTACGCATATGTACTTTTTAGGTTTTACATGGAATCCCAACGAAACACTTTTTAATATTGGTTTTGTTCAAATAAAATATTACAACCTCCTATGGATAATTTCATTTGCCCTAGGCTGGTATTTAATGAAAAAGATTTTTACCAACGAAAAAAAGACGGTAGAACAGCTAGATTCGCTTTTCATCTATACGGTTCTCGCTACAATGCTTGGAGCACGACTTGGTCATGTATTTTTTTATGATTGGGCTTATTATCAAAATCATTTGCTAGAAATACTTCTTCCTATAAAAGAAAGCGCTGGTGACAGTTTACTTTTTGGACTGATTAAAAACTATACCTTTACAGGGTTTACGGGCTTAGCAAGTCATGGTGCCACAATAGGTGTAATAATTGGCATGTATTTATATACTAGAAAATATCCTGAATTTAAAATACTTTGGATACTAGACCGCATGGTTGTGCCCTTTTCCATTGGTGCATTTTGCGTTAGATTAGGAAACTTTTTTAACTCTGAAATTAACGGTAAAGTTACCGACGAATCTTTCGTCTTTGCAACTCGATTTATTCGCGATTCTGATGATATGCATCCATCCAGAGCATTAGCTGTAACTAAAGAAAAAACGCTTAATGCTGCATACGACGCTATAGAGAACAATCCTAAGTTTTCTGAATTATTGTCTGAAATTCCGTTTCGACATCCTGCACAATTGTATGAAGGTATCTGCTATATTTTTGTTTTTATACTGTTGTACTATTTATATTGGAAAACAGATAAAAAAAACAAGTCTGGTTATTTACTTGGGCTATTCTTAATACTACTGTGGACAATTAGATTTTTTGTTGAATTCGTTAAAAAGAGTCAAGGAGGTTTTGAAGAGTCTTTAGGTATTTTATCTACTGGTCAATGGCTTAGTATTCCTTTTATTCTGTTTGGTCTTTACCTTATGTTTAGACCACAAAGTCAAAACGTAAAAAGTTAAACAATGAGGTCTTGTTTTGCTATACTATGCTGTATTCTTATTGCCATAAGCTGTAAAGAAAATCCAAAACCTGCCATTAAAACGGCCCCTATAAGTTTTACAAAGGAAGGAAATCTGAGTGTAAAAAAAGCTTCAACAGATTCTGTTTTGATAAAATTAGATATCGAAATTGCGGAAACGGATTATGAGACGCAAACAGGTCTCATGTATCGTAAAGGCATGGAAACTAATCAAGGCATGCTTTTTATTTTCTCTGATGAAGCAATGCACTCGTTTTATATGAAAAACACAGAATTTCCGTTAGACATTATATATATCAACGAGGACAAAACAATAGCAAGTTTTCAAAAAAATGCAAAACCTTATAACGAAGAAGGTCTTTCTTCTAAAGTTCCTGTTAAATATGTTTTAGAGGTAAATGCTGGCTTATCAGAAAAATGGCAGCTTTCTGTTGGTGATAAAATAGAGTTTGATAAAATATAAATCTTATGAATTTACTTTTAGAAGGTGAACAAACTAGTCGTTTACGCTTTAGAAAAGTAAACCAAACGGACTTTGACAACTGGCTTCCTTTTTTCCAAAATCCGCTAAGTACTCGATATTGGGAAGGCCAAAAAAAAACTCCAAGAATAGCTTGTCAGGAGCAATTTGATACTATTTTTAATCGATACGATAACAATAACGGCGGTATGAATGCGCTAGTTCACAAAACCACTCAAAAACTAATTGGTATTTGTGGATTACTCCCCCAACAAGTTGATGGAATAAATGAATTAGAAATTGGGTATTCCATTCTTCCTAATTATTGGCGTAAAGGGTACGCTTTTGAAGCTGCAGAAAAGTGCAAATATCACGCAAAACAAATAAAAGCTTCAAAATCACTAATATCTATAATCCATATTGATAATATGCCTTCTCAGAAGGTAGCATTAAAAAACGGAATGTTATTAGAAAAAACCACTGAGTACAAGTTAAATCCTGTTCACATTTTCAGAATTTATATATGAATATTGAAAAACATTGGGCAATTTTTACCGACAACGCTTCAGACAAAAAACACTTAACAAGCCTATTGTTAAATGCCACTTCAGATTCTATACTCAAGGATTTTCAACATAAAAAAAGAGTCCTATTTTCAAAATTAACCTTGCTTAATTTTATTCTTGAAGAGGACAAACATAATGACAGTGGAATTGTAACAAACAGAAAACAAAGCCTACAATCTATGTCCAGTGGAGAGCAAAAAAAAGCTCTATTCTTGCATTTACTTTCCACAAAACCAGATTTCATTATTCTGGACAACCCTTTTGATAATTTGGATTTTGATTCGCAAAAAGAACTACATATACAAATATGTAAAAAAGCTAGCGAGATTGCCTTTATCCAACTTATAAGTAGATTCAGTGATCTTTTCCCTTTTATTAAAAAATATGCTTTTTTACACAAAAAAGAAATTCAGCCTATTAACGACCTAAAGGCATATTTAAGCTCCAAAAAAGAAATTCAATTTAACATTCCCATACCTAATCCAATTTCCTCGCTTCAACATAATGAAGAAGTTCTGATACAACTTAAAAACGTAACGGTTAACTATCAACACAAGACAATTATTAAAAATATTAATTGGACAATTAAAAAAGGTGAGTTCTGGCAACTGGTTGGTAAAAACGGTAGCGGAAAAACAACAATACTCTCCATGATTACAGGAGAAAATCCAAAAGGATACGGACAAGAACTTTATCTTTTTGGTCAAAAAAAGGGCAGCGGAGAAAGCATCTGGGATATTAAAAAAAGAATTGGTTACTATACTCCATCAATGACCGATAAGTTTACAGGGTATCATACCTTAGAAAATATGATTATCTCTGGCTACAATGATTCAATTGGTCTATACAAACAACCTACAGAAGCACAAAAAAGACTAGCAAAACAGTGGCTTGAACTTTTAAATTTAAGCAAAGTTAAAAACACTCTTTTTCAGGATTTATCCCTTGGGTTACAGCGGTTGGTAATGATTGCTAGAGCAATGGTAAAACAACCGAATTTGTTAATTCTAGATGAACCTACAGCGGGTTTAGATGATACATCCGCTTTATTATTTGTATCGCTAATAAATAAAATTGCCCAGGAAAGTAATACTGCCATAGTGTTTGTTTCACACAGACCTGAAAGAAACTTATCCCCCTCATTCATTTATGAATTAAAAATGACCTCTAAAGGATCACTTGGAAGCATAAAAAAAGCCACTTAAAAGTGGCTTTTTTCAAAACATAATGAGTTTTCTTACTTTATAATTTCGTCTGCTTCACCAGAAACAATTTTCTTTTTTAAAGTATCAAACATAACCGGAGTTGCTATAAATACCGAGGAATATGTACCAACTACAACACCTATAATCATTGCAAACATAAATCCACGTAATGACTCTCCTCCAAAAATAAAGATAGCCAGTAACACAACTAGCGTAGTTAACGAGGTATTTAATGTTCTACCTAATGTACTATTTACGGCAGTATTAATATTTTTACCTGCATTCCAACCTCTTTCTCCAACTATTTCACGAATACGGTCAAAAACAACAACCGTATCATTCAACGAATAACCAATTACAGTTAATATTGCCGCAATAAAAGCTTGGTCAATTTCCATATTAAATGGCATGATTTTTCCAACTAATGAGAATATTCCTAATACAATTAATACATCATGAAATACCGCAACTACCGCTCCAAGAGAAAATTGCCATCTACGGAAACGTAATAAAATATATAAGAACACCACAGCTAGCGACCCCAAGATTGCCAAAAATGCATTGTTTTTAATATCATCTGCAATTGTAGGTCCAACTTTGTTAGACTGTAAAATCCCAATAGAACTATCATTGCTACCTCCTTCTACAAATGCCTTCTCAGAAATGCCATCAGGTAAATACTTTTGAAGTGATGTATATAATTTATTTTGAATTTCATTATCAACCTCAATACCTTCTACATCAACTTTGTAAGGTGTAGTAACTTTTATTTGGTTTGATTCTCCGTATGTTTTAACATTAGTACCACTACCAAATACAGTATTTAATTCCGATGCAATTTCAGAAGGGTTAACTTGACTCTCAAATCTTATTTGATAAGAGCGCCCTCCAACAAAGTCAACTCCTTGTTGTAACCCTGCTCCAAAAAATAATGAAAACAACCCTATACCAACTAAAATAAAAGAAAGTATATAAGCAATTTTACGCTTTCCTAAGAAATCTATATTAATATTCTTAAACAGATTTTTGGTAATAGGTGTCGTAAAGTTTAGCGTACGCCCTTTACCAGAAAGGTACCAATCAATTAACAACCTTGTTATAAAAATTGCTGTAAATAACGATGTAACAATACCTATTAATAAAGTCGTTGCAAATCCTTTAATTGGTCCAGAACCAAATATAAAAAGTATTACCGCCGTAAGACCCGTTGTAATATTCGCATCTAAAATAGATGATAACGCGTTGCTAAAACCATCAGCAACAGCCTCACCTTTGCCTTTTCCTTTTGCTAACTCTTCTTTAATACGTTCAAATATAAGTACGTTAGCATCTACAGACATACCAATAGTTAGTACAATACCAGCAATACCAGGTAAGGTTAAAACAGCATTTAAGCTTGTTAAAACTCCAAATATCAATAAGATATTTAATAACAAAGCGATGTCAGCAAAAATTCCTGCTTTTCCATAATAAAATACCATCCATATTAAAACAATTAACATTGCCAATAAGAATGACATAAAACCACTATCAATTGCTTCTTGACCTAATGATGGTCCAACAATTGTAGACTGAATAATTTCAGCTTTTGCTGGTAATTTACCAGCTCGCAATACGTTTGCGATATCCTTTGTTTCTGCAACAGTAAACGTACCTGTAATTTCAGTACCTCCACCAGAAATTCCACCAACCACAGAACAACCAGGTGCTGTATACACTTTATTGTCTAAAACAACAGCAATACCTGTACCATTAATATTAGCGTCACTGGTAAGTTTCTGCCATTCTTTAGCTCCTCTAGAATTCATGCTCATACTGATAGCAGGCTTACTGAATTGATCAAAAGTATCTCTTGCATCACTCACTACATCACCACTAATTCTAGGAACCCCATCACGATTAGATTTTAATGCAAAAAGTTGAATAACCTCTACATCATCAGTTGCAGGGCGCTCCCAAAGGAATTTTGCAAACTGAATATCGTTTGGTAACAAACGTCTAATTTCAGGCATTCTTAAATAACTACCAACTTTAGCAGTATCCTTAACAGCTACTCTAAACATACCATTAGAGCCAGGTTGAGCAGGAATTAATAAATCGTAAAGTGGATTTACTTGACTGGCGATATCTAAAGAATCTTCAGCAACGTCAGACAATAAAGAATCTATTTCAGATTCCGGCTTTACTTCATCCTGTTTTACCTCAACAATTGACTTAAGTTTTTCGTTTGCAGCAATTAAAAACTGACTAAAACTTGGTTCGCCCTGCTTATGTGTTTCCCAAAATTCCAATTGAGCCGTACTTGATAATAACTCCTGAGCTCTAGCAATATCTCTAGCTCCTGGCAGTTCAACTAAAATTCTTCCAGACCCCCCTTCTCTTTGAATATTAGGTTGCGTAACCCCAAAACCATCAATACGCTCACGAAGCACCTCAAAAGCAGAAACAATAGATTCATCTATTTTTCTTCTAATAATTGGTTTAACCTCGTCATCAGACATTTGAAAATTAATCTCGTCACTTAGACCTTTGTTCGCGAAAATTTCTGGCGATGCCAATTTAGTATCACCCTTAATCTTATCAAAAGCTTCAAAAAACAATTCTATATACGTATCTCCACTATTCTTAGAAGCTGCATCAGCATCGGCAAGGGCTTTATTAAATGCAGGGTTTTTAGAGTCATTTGATAAGCCTTTTAAAATATCCTTGATGGATATTTGAAGTGTTACATTGATTCCCCCTTTAAGGTCTAACCCTTTATTAAGTTCTTTCTTTTTTGCTTCGTTATAATTAGTGTATCCAAAAACACTATTGTCTCCGATAGAATCTAAATACCTTGCTTGTACTTCTTCACGCTTGGTAATATAATCGTCTTCTGAAGATGTAATTTTACTTGTAGCGAAAACCTCCGCTTCGCCTTCTACTTTATTGGCTATAAAAGTGTAGGATAGTTGATAGATACTAACTAACCCAAATAATAAAGCAAAAAGCTTTATAAGTCCTTTGTTTTGCATTTTAATTATTTATTTTAATTTGTAATATTCTATAGCTGTGATGCTAAAGACATTTTTATGATTAATTTATATTGATTATAATTTAACGACTAAAAGCAAATTACTTTGTGTAATATGATTAAGTCTTACAGTGGTGTTTTCTCGAAAATTATTAGTCCTAATTAAAAAACTTACGTAATTTTTCCGATATCCTTAAACGTAAGGTCCAGCCCTTACCTCTGGAATCGTCTGCGAAGTATTATCAATTGCAACCGCAATAATTCTATTTATTTTGTAAGCTACATCTACAATAACATCCTGTTTAAATCTTATTGTTTGATTCAGTTGCAGAACTATCGGATTTGGAAATCTATTATAGTCTTGCTTTATTTCAAAAGCAAATTTTCCGTTTAAATTTAATCCTCCATCAACTTGTTGTTGAAGATCAGAAACTATTAAACTATAATTTTCAGGAAGTTTATCTTTCGGAAAATCAGAAGGAAGATGATCTACATCTCCGTGAGTTAATAAAAATCCATTTTCTTGAGAAAGAAATTCTTTGACACCAAGAGCATCAATATCACTATAGTAGCGTATACTTAGTTGCGTTTCGTCATTTTTAATTATTTCTATGGTTTCAACACCTAAGGACTGTAATTTTTTGGTAATTTCAGCTAAAACTTCTTCATGAGCAGTTACCGAAGCCGTTTCTGTATCAGAAAATTGTAATAAAATTTGCTGGTTAGAGGCTTTTGTTTGCTTTTGACTTAGCCCTAAGATGGCTAGAATAATAATTAAAGTACTTACGCACCATTTTGCATTCATGCGGCAAATATAAAAAGAAAGATAATACTAGGTAGTATATTTTTTACAATATGTGGTTAACCCGTATAATCATATAAAAAGAAAACCCTTGTAACTAAACAAAGGTTTTCTTTTTATATGAAGAGTTTATATACTACAACTCCAAAAGACCATTTGTCTTGGTAACACCTGCTGCACTTTCCTGCATTTTAGCCTTTTCAGCATCGCTTAATGGTATATCCACTATTCTTTCGATTCCATCTTTACCTAAAATAACTGGAACGCCAATACAAATATCATTTAAACCATATTCTCCTTCTAAATATGTAGAACACGGAAACATTTTCTTTTGATCACATGCAATTGATTGAACCAACGAAGAAACTGCGGCTCCTGGAGCATACCAAGCGCTTGTTCCTAATAATTTTGTTAATGTTGCTCCACCAACCTTAGTATCCTCTGCAACTTGTTGCAAACGTTCTTCTGAAATAAATTCAGAAACGTTTATACTATTTCTTGTAGCATGAGAAGTTAAAGGCACCATTCCTTTATCACTATGTCCACCAATAACCATTCCGTCAATATCAGAAATCGGAGCTTCCAATGCTTCAGCTAAACGATATTTAAAACGTGCACTATCTAAAGCTCCTCCCATACCTATAATTTTGTTTTTAGGTAGGTTTGTTGTTTTATGTACTAAATACGTCATAGTATCCATAGGGTTACTAACAACTATTAAAGTTACGTTTGGAGAATGCTCAATTAAACTAGCAGATACCGTTTTAACGATTCCAGCGTTTATTCCAATTAACTCCTCTCTTGTCATCCCTGGTTTTCTAGGAATACCTGAGGTAATTACTGCGATATCACTTCCTGCAGTTTTAGAATAATCGTTTGTACTACCAATAATTCTAGTATCAAAACCATTTAAAGATGCTGTTTGCATTAGGTCCATTGCTTTACCTTCTGCATAACCTTCTTTAATATCTAAGATAACCACCTCATCTGCAAAATTTTTCATTGCAATGTATTCTGCACAACTGGCACCTACTGCACCTGCTCCTACTACGGTAACTTTCATATGTATATTTTTAATTTATTGAATTTTGAAAGCTCAAAAATACTCAATTATTGCCTATAATATGTGACCAAAATCAGTTTAATATTAAGCTTATAGCGCTTAAAATTGTTAGATAATCTTCTGTATTTGTTAAAATAAATTGCCATTTAACGATTATATAGGAAATAAAATACCATACATCGAATTTTAGCAATACCAAACTTAAAGCTCCCGTTAACAATAATACCCAAATTACTAAAACCTACATAATGAAAAAGATTTTTTCATTTATTGCTATTCTCGCGATTATATTCTTGAGCAATTGTTCTAGAATAGAGGATAACAACGATCCTATTCTTGGTGTTTGGCATAATACTGATGTTAGTACTAACACAAGTAAAAATGTTACACTTAGACAAGAATGGATATTTAACGACGCTTATTTAGGTAGATTTCATACCATACAAAACGGAGCTATTGTAGAACGTTTTGATTTTAAATGGAAGAATGAAAATGAAGTTTACACTATTAATTATCCTGAAAAAGTAAACCGAACCACGGACAAAGTAATCTTAAAAGATTCTGCTTTAGTTCGTGTACATAACAACGACAATATGGCAATTAGAGATTAACTAATTGCCATATTACTATTATCTAAATCCAAAATTTATACCAACTGACGCGGTATTAAATTCGGCTAATGTATAATCAAAATTTAGTCTGAAAAATCCTAATTTAAGTTTAGCTCCAATAGAACCCGTTACACCACTTACATCCTTTTTTATTGAAAAAGGATCAATATATGTCTGCGCAAAAGGACCAGATTGAACAACATATTCTCCTTTAACATCTGTAGTAGAACTCCCTCTTAAATACCCTAAACCTCCGTAAAAATTAATCACTGGTAATTTTGTTGACACTAAAGCTTGAAAAATCCATGTATTCATGGCTAACTCAATTTTTTGATCTGTACCAGATACTGCTCCAGTATTCGTTATATCATAAGTTCCATCTAAATGTGTGTACCCTATTAAACCAGAAACCGCAATTGGCAACAATTTATCAGCAGGTAAATGCTTTGTAAATTCATGCTGTATTGCAAATCCATATAATCCTAAAGAAGCATCATCGGTATTAATTTTTGGTAAAAAACGTGCTTTTAATTCTGTTCCCTTTATGATACCAACGCTAGCTTGCAAAAAACCAGAAGGCACAAAATTAAGTCCTTCAGCGGATAAACCTGTTGGAAGCTCAAACTCTTCTCTACTGGTAACTCCAGGGGCAATTTCTGCTTCCACAAAAACTGGCACACCTTCTAAATCACCCAAAGCTGATGAAACGTTTTTTGAAGTACTACCATCCACAAATTGAAGATTTTGATAGTCAGCTATGTTTAATTGAAATTCTTTTTTATCTGCTTTATTTTTAAAAGAAGACATATTACCTATAATGGAAATTTCAAAACCTCCAAGTGGTTTTGCATCTGCAGTATTTGCCCATCCACTAGAAATACTATATAACACCCCTTCAGATAATGGGGCAAAATAATCTATGGAAAAACGCTCCGCATCTTCAAGCCCAGCTGCTAACAGTGTGTTTATGTCTGATTGCCCATACGAATTTAAGCCACAAACCAATGATAATAGAAAAAATATCCTCTTCATGTTTTTTAAGTTTTGGCTAAAACTAAAAAACTCGCACCAGTGGTGCGAGTTTTTGTTGTGTATGTACTATTTTTTATGCATCAATGTTCGCATAAACAGCATTTTTCTCAATAAATTCTCTTCTTGGAGGTACTTCATCACCCATCAACATTGAAAAAACACGATCAGATTCCGTAGCATTATCAATAGTTATTTGACGTAACGTTCTAAAATCAGGATTCATAGTTGTATCCCATAATTGCTCCGCATTCATTTCACCAAGACCCTTATAACGTTGAATACCCACACTTCCATTAAAAGATGCAGCTATTTCATCACGTTCTTCATCGGTCCAAGCATAACGTTTTTTGGCTCCTTTTTTAACCAAATATAAAGGTGGCGTTGCAATATATACGTGACCTCCTTCTATTAGCTCTCTCATGTATCTAAAGAAAAACGTAAGAATTAATGTTTCAATATGACTACCATCAACATCGGCATCACACATAATTACCACCTTGTGGTAACGTAACTTTTCAAGATTCAAAGCTTTACTATCTTCTTCGGTCCCTATGGTTACCCCTAAAGCCGTATATATGTTTTTGATTTCTTCGTTTTCAAAAACTTTGTGTTGCATAGCCTTTTCAACATTCAAAATTTTACCTCGAAGCGGAAGAATTGCTTGAAATTTTCTGTCTCTTCCCATTTTAGCAGTACCACCTGCAGAATCTCCCTCAACAAGAAATACCTCACATTGAGCAGGATCTTGTTCAGAGCAATCTGATAATTTTCCTGGCAAGCCACCAATACTCATTACCGTTTTACGCTGAACCATTTCACGTGCCTTAGTAGCAGCGTGACGAGCTTGCGCGGCCAAAATTACTTTCTGAACAATTACTTTGGCATCATCTGGGTTTTCTTCCAGATAATTTGTCAACATTTCAGAAACCGATTGACTAACAGCAGAAGAAACCTCACGGTTGCCTAGCTTAGTTTTTGTTTGCCCCTCAAACTGGGGTTCAGCAACTTTAACTGATACTATAGCCGTTAAACCTTCTCTAAAGTCATCTCCCTGAATTTCAAACTTTAATTTATCTAACATTCCAGAGGCATCCGCATACTTTTTAAGCGTACTTGTTAAACCTCTTCTAAAACCAGATAAATGCGTACC
Source organism: uncultured Maribacter sp. (assembly GCA_947493885.1). Lineage (GTDB taxonomy): Bacteria > Bacteroidota > Bacteroidia > Flavobacteriales > Flavobacteriaceae > Maribacter_B. The sequence continues at coordinate 548,531 of CANLTE010000002.1, read as the reverse complement.
TCCTTCATGTGTATTAATATTGTTTACGTAAGAGTGCAAATTCTCAGTATAGGAAGTATTATATACCATGGCAACTTCTACGGGGATTCCATTTTTCTCCCCCTCCATAGAAATTACATTTTGAATAAGCTGTTCTCTGTTTCCATCCAGAAACTTAACAAACTCTTTAAGCCCGTCATCTGAATAAAAAGTTTCGGTTACATAACCAGATTCACTTTCTTCATCCTTTTGACGCTTATCCGTTATTGTAATAGTTACACCTTTATTAAGATAAGAAAGTTCACGCATTCTATTTGAAAGCGTTTCATAATTATACTCAATGGTTTGTGTGAAAATAGAATCATCAGGTCTAAAAGTAACCTCAGTACCTCTTTTATCTGTTTCTCCAATAGTTTTTACTGGATAAAGCGCTTTTCCCTTTTCATATTCTTGCTCCCATACTTTACCTTCTCTATAAACTGTAGCTCTCAAATGATTGGATAGTGCATTTACACACGAAACACCAACACCATGAAGCCCTCCAGATACTTTATATGAATCTTTATCAAACTTACCACCGGCTCCAATTTTAGTCATTACAACTTCAAGAGCAGAAACACCTTCTTTTTTATGTAAACCAACTGGTATTCCCCTACCGTTATCTCTGGTGGTAATAGAATTATCCTCATTAATAGTAACACTTATGGTATCACAGTGCCCCCCCATGGCTTCATCAATGGAGTTGTCTACAACCTCATAAACCAAGTGATGTAAACCTCTAACACCAACGTCACCAATATACATTGAAGGACGCATACGTACATGCTCCATTCCTTCAAGAGCCTGAATACTATCTGCCGAATAATTATTATTTTTTGCTTCTTCGCTCATATTTAAATTTACGTTGTTTTACTTACAATTTAGCAATCTCACAAATATATGGAATACCCATAGAAATATGACATATACAAGCATCCAAACCCTTTAAGTTATTAACAAAATGTGTAAAAAAATCTTTACCCAAACAAGTTAATTTAGACCCTTACTATTTGAAGCTATTAAATACCAAAATCGCTTCTCTTTATCTTAACGTTTTTAATAACAATCAATATAAATGCTGATATGACTATTGTTAGTTTTTAAAGCAATTGTTCGCATTAATTTTGTTTTTTATTCTTAAACATTTTCAACATGGGTGATTCAAGAGGAGTTTCATTAAGCTTAATGTCTCATATCCAAAAAGTGGTGGATATTCAAAGTAAAGTAATATACTTTTTAATTAGTATTATTGTTTCTTTTGGTCTATCCTATTTATTGTACGACCCCGAGTTTAATGAAGCACAAGTATACGTTCTTTTTTTACTTTTTTTAGCTGTAGGACTATGGGTAACAGAGGCAATACCTCCATTTGCTGTAGGTTTATTAGTTTTTGGATTTCTAATTTTTGCCATGAATGCGTATTATTCCAAGGTCGACCCCGAAAATGTAAAAATATACTACATGAAATATGTAAATGCTTGGTCCAATAGTGTAATATGGCTTATGCTTGGTGGTTTTTTCATGGCGGAGGCAATGAAAAAAACCGAACTGGATAAACTTGTTTTCAAAATATCGGTCTCTAGGTTTGGCACATCTCCAAGGTTTATACTTCTTGGCTTAATGTTAACAACCGCAATATTTTCTATGATTATGTCTAATACAGCCACAACCGCAATGATGGTGGCTTCTGTTTTACCTTTTTTAAACAAGCCAGACAATGACCCTGCTTTTGTAAAAGCAATATTAATTGGAATTGCTGGAGCAGCCTCAATTGGCGGCATGGGCACTCTTATAGGCTCTCCTCCAAATGCAATTGCCGTGGAAGCACTAAACCACCATGGTATTGAAGTTGGCTTCTTAGAATGGATGATTGTTGGTTTTCCAATATCTCTTATTCTTACGGGAATATTCTGGTTTTTACTAACTAAAAAGTATGTCAAAAACAATGCTCCTATAAAAGTTGAACTTGATGAAGCAAAAAAAACAAACATTTCTCCTCAGGTGAATACAGATAAAAAAACTGTTGAAATCACTGACAAAATAAAGGTGTTAAAAAAAAGAGTTGTCTTAATTGTTTTAATGGTAACTCTTGTACTTTGGCTTACAGAAAAGCTTCATAATATACCAGCATCTGTTGTATCCCTTCTTCCAATAATATTCTTAACCATGCTAGGAATTATAAAAGCTACTGATGTTAGGAAATTACCTTGGGATACCTTAATGTTAGTTGCTGGTGGTCTTGCTTTGGGATTAGCAATAAAGGAAACAGGACTAGCACAACATTACGTTGAGAAAATTCAACAATTTGATATTAATTTTTATGCCCTAGTATTATTTTTTGCTTTTTTAACAGTAATTCTCTCCAACATCATGAGCAACACAGCTACAGCAACAATACTAATTCCGATAGGAATAATACTTACATTCAACAATCCTGTTATATTGCCTTTAGTAATTGGTTTATGTGCCTCTACAGCACTTTTTCTTCCAATTTCTACCCCTCCAAACGCCATTGCCTACAGTACAGGAAAACTGCAACAAAAAGATTTTAGATTTGGCGGATTAGTTGTTGGACTTATTGGTCCTATACTAATCTCACTTCTTGTTATTGGTGTGTTTATGTTTCTTCATATTATCAAATAACAGATTACAAACCGATATAAACAAAAGAAACACCAAACCAATGGTGTTTCTTAAGGACTAATTAAAATAAAAACTGCACTCTACGAAGTGTGTAGACAAACAGAATTACTGTTAACGGAATTTATCCGTATTTATTTTTCATATGCATCTTCATGCACTTTTGCAACGGCTCTACCAGAAGGATCATTCATGTTTTTGAATGCTTCATCCCATTCCAAGGCAATCTTAGTACTACATGCTACTGATGGCTCCTGAGGAACACATAACGCAGCAGCGTCAGAAGGGAAATGTTGTTCAAAAATAGAACGATAATAAAACTCTTCTTTTGTAGTTGGGGTTTGTAATGGGTATCTAAATTTTGCATTTTCTAATTGCTCATCAGAAACTACATCCTCAACCAATTCTTTTAGCGTATCAATCCAACTATAACCAACACCATCAGAGAATTGTTCTTTTTGCCTCCATGCTACACTCTCAGGCAACATTTCTTCAAAAGCTTTACGAACTACCCATTTTTCCATGCGTTCGCCATTAATCATTTTATCTTTAGGATTTATGCGCATTGCAACATCCATAAACTCTTTATCTAAAAACGGTACACGACCTTCAATGCCCCATGCTGCTAAAGATTTATTTGCTCTTAAGCAATCGTACATATGCAACTTATCTAACTTACGCACGGTTTCTTCATGAAAATCTTTAGGGCTTGGCGCTTTATGGAAATATAAATACCCTCCAAACAATTCATCAGCACCTTCACCAGACAATACCATTTTAATTCCCATAGATTTTATCACACGTGCCATTAAATACATCGGTGTGGAAGCTCTAATAGTAGTAATGTCATAAGTCTCAAGATTGTAAATTACATCCTTAATAGCATCTAACCCTTCTTGAATTGTAAATTTTATTTCGTGATGCACGGTTCCAATATGATCAGCTACTTTTCGTGCCGCAGCTAAATCTGGAGAGCCTTCTAACCCTACAGAAAAAGAGTGTAACTGTGGCCACCAAGCGTCTTTAGTATCTCCCGATTCAATTCTTTTCTGTGCATATTTTTTTGCCACCGCAGAAGTTACGGAAGAATCTAATCCTCCAGATAAAAGCACACCATAAGGTACATCAGACATTAATTGTCTATGAACGGCAGCTTCCAATGCTTCTTTTACCTCTTGAATACTAGTTTCATTCTCCTTAACAGCATCGTATTCCATCCAATCGCGTGAGTACCACTTTTTTAACTCTCCATCTGAACTATGTAAATAATGTCCTGGAGGAAAAAGTTCTATTTTAGAGCAGGTACCTTCCAAAGCTTTTAATTCAGAAGCCACGTAGAAAGTTCCATTTTGATCCCAACCAATATATAAAGGAATAATACCCATATGGTCACGAGCAACAAAATATTCATCTTTTTCAGAATCATAAATCGCAAAACCAAAAATACCATTCATTTCATCAATAAAATTAACTCCTTTTTCTTGATAAAGTGCTAAAATCACTTCACAATCAGATTCTGTTTGAAAGTTATACTTACCCTCAAACTGCTTACGTAACTCTCTATGATTATATATTTCACCGTTAGCTGCTAATACTAACTTTTTATCTTCACTATATAATGGTTGTTTTCCAGAAGCAGGATCTACAATTGCCAATCTTTCATGAGCAAGTATAGCCTTATCGTTAGAATATATTCCGCTCCAATCTGGCCCCCTATGTCTAATTTTTTTAGACATTTCAAGTAACTGAGGTCTTAACTCCTCAGTACTTTGTTTTACATCAAATGCACATACTATTCCGCACATATTCCTCTTATTATATCAATTATGGTACAAAGATGCATTATAACTTTCAATTTAAAAACATAAAATTGAAAAATGATTACATATTAAAACAAAAAACATGATTTTAAGAATAAAAAAATACATTTAGCTGTATAACCATGGAAAAGGCATTACATTTTGTAAGTCTTTGAAATTTTAACGACTTGTTATAAGTAATTAAAACAATAACTACTTAGCTTTGGGCTTCTAAAAAATCACCATCATGAAAAAATTATTTACATTATCAACCTTAATTTTAGCTTTAGTATTTACAACCACTGCCTCTGCGCAAAAATTTGCAGGCTTAGACAAAAGTCCTTTAGATATCGCTGCGTACCCTTCTAGCTACAAAGTAGCCAATAAATTGGCAAGAGTGGTATATAGCCGACCTCAATTAAAAGGGCGGGCAGTATCGCAATTAGCACCTGCAGGAAGCGTATGGAGAACGGGGGCTAATGAAGCTGCGGAAATTACCTTTTACAAAGATGCCACTATAGGTGGAAAAAGTGTAAAAGCTGGAACATATTCACTATTTACAATACCTGGAGATAAAGAGTGGACTATAATATTAAATAGTAAACTTAACCAATGGGGCGCATATAGCTATGATGAATCTGCTGATGTTGTTCGTGTTAAAGGAGGAGTTAATACAGGAAAAGATTCTGTTGAAGCTTTTTCGGTTTCATTTGCTGAAAACGAAGAAGGAGCATCTTTAGTAATGGGATGGGGGAAAGTTAGAGTTTATACTCCTATAAAATTCTAAAGCTATTTCTTTTTAAAAACTAAAAAATCCGAAGCTAACAACTTCGGATTTTTTAGTTTTTATCAATTTTCATCTTCAAACAAAGTCTCTGCATAAGCTCCTTTATCGATAAAAGGGTTTTTAGATATGGAAAACTCTGCCCTTCTATTTTTTTGCTTTCCATTCTCTGTATCATTTTGTGCAACAGGTTTGTTTCCGCCATGACCCTCCCAACGAATTCTTTTTTTATTCAAGCCCAAAGAAACTAAATACGCTGCTACTGATTTAGCACGTTTACGAGATAGTATTTTATTATAATCATGAGTTCCATCAGCATCAGTATGAGCATGTACCGTAATGTAAAATTCTGGATTACTTTTTAGTTCTTTATAAAGCTTATCCAGTTCAATTTTTGCTTTTGAGTTTAGCTTAAATTCATCTGTTGAAAAAAAAACTCGATCAAAAACATAGGTTTTATCTAACACCAAATCTTCATAATTGGTGTTTTCCGTTTTCTCCAATGTTACATTATCAATATAGTAATATGCAGCTCCTTTAACACCATGCATTTTATAATATACTGTACTTTTATTATTCTTGAAATTCCCTAAAACAATATAATTTTCATCTCCATTTGCGACTATTTCAGTGCTTACATACATCCATTTTTTCTTATTAGATAAAAACCTGTTTTTGTCTATTTCTATATAGTTAAACACATTTTTTTCTTTTTGTACCTCAGCAAAATTTAAGCGTTGATTGATTTCTTCTTCTATTTTATTTTTAGCAAAAAGAACTCCTATTTTTTTTATCGCATATGTTGATTTATCCGCAAGATTCAGATAAAAACTAAGTTTATAACGCTGTCCTTTTTCTAGTGTTTGTGAAAGCTCTCCTTGTAGATATTCTCGATAGTCATTTGGAGCCAAAAAGTAAAGTCCTGCATAACCTTTTCCAAAATCAGCATTCTGACTTCCATTAAAATTTTTTGGAACTCCCATGAATGAGCTGCACGTATTAAAATAATCTGTTGTTCCCTCCGTAGCAGCTCCCCAGTACAAAACATCTACACCAATGTTTCCCATTTTTTTAGGGCATTCATCAAACTCTTCAAAGCTTGGGTTTTTAACAAGGTTCTGCCCATGCGAACACATAACAAAACATACAACTACTGTAAATATGTAATTCCTCTTTTTCATTTAAATCCACAATTACCGCTTCATTTACTACACTAAAATATAAAAACCTAAGCAAACAGTTACTCTACTGAACTTATTGATACTAGGTGTTTATATTCTGGTTGTTATTTTTATTCTAATGATTTAATAAAATCTTCTATAAGTTGAACTCCCTCTGCATGCACTTTAGAACTTCCAATCAACGGCATTGAATATCCATCAATTCTAGTTGCCATTCTCCCGTAAAGTCCATCTTTTTGGGTTTTAAATTTAACATTGCTAATTTCTGTTTCATACCTAAAATCAAAACGCCCTCCAGAACTTCCGCCATGAAATCCACCAGGTCTATGGCAATGCGCACAATTTACATCTAAATATGCCTTTGTTCTTTCTTTTAAACTTACTGATGCATCTAACCAATGTGGTATTACTTGTATTTTTTTAACTTTAGGTGCTCCAGTTAACATTCCTTTTTTAATGAATTTTTTCAGCTGATTAGTTTTATCAAATTCAAAATTCATATTTCTTAATTTTGGTCCAATTGGCATGTTTTTTCCGTAAAAACTATGACACTTTACACACTCTTTATTACTCGGTGTTTTATATCTAACATATTGCTTTTTGCCGCTTTCATTAATCCATTCAACATCAACAGTCTCCGCATTGGTTTTTAAAAAAGCTTCGGTTTGATCATGATTCCAAATATATTCTCCAACAACCCACCTTCCTGCTTTTTTAATTAACACACGAGTTTCTATTATTTTTTTTCCTAAGTCTGGGTTTCTTTCGTCATTAAAATAATAAAAGGTTTTTGCCAGAATAGTATTATCCGGAAAAATAGGCAATCCAGAATCTTTATACACCATTTGACCATTTTCCGGAAGGCTTATTAGTCTTAATTTATGGGCATAATCAGTAAACAATGGGGTACTTAACTCATACTCCATTACATTAGAAGCTGGTATTAAATCTGTCAAAACTCCTTTAAACAATTTTAATTCGGATAAGGTCTTTAGCAGTTTTGGTATTGGGTATTTAGAATTACTTACGTTTACAATTTGATACTTACTTTCTGAAGTTACAATAGCTAAAGCATCTTGAGGTAAACCTGAAAAAAACACAATTATAGATAACGGAAGCACCTTATAAAAAAAGAACTCATAGCTTTTATTTATATAGCCAATACCTTCAAAAGGTATTTTAAACAGTCTTTTTAAAAAAGATAACATTATAACAGTTGCATTTATGCAATTTTGTGAAGTGCAAAAATAGTGAACCCAGTTTTCACCTATAGTTTTAACTGATAAAGCTCAAAAAAAATCGATTAACAAATAAATTACAACCATATAACTATCAATAACTTATAAAAAACAGTTAGAAATCGAATTTATATGTTGCTCCTCCCAATATTTGAAATCCCTGCACTGGGTAATTTGCCCATCGTTTATAGTTATTATTTGCAATGTTAGCGGCTTTAATAAAAAATGACAGCTGGTCGTTATATCTGTATCCAACATGCGCATTTGCATCAAAATAACTATCTAATTGCTCCAATGTAGCCAAATAATTTTCAGGCAAAACGTTTGGGTCAACCACTCTAGATACATCGCTGCGTTCTCCCACAAAAAATAAGTTAACTCCGGCAAACCACTTTTCTCCTATCTGATAATCCATAAACAACGAACCTTCTAGGTCTGGTAAATTCCAAGCTTCATTACCTGTTTCCGTATTTCGGTCATAAGCTGCAGCATTAACACCTAGTGTAAAGTTTCGGTTTACATCTACATTCAACTCTGCAAAAATCCCCAAAGTTTTAATATCATCATAAAATACCTCAAATGAATTTCCATAATAATATCCTTTTTCATCAGTTCTTGTATTATTCTGATGATTAAGCATAAATAATGGGCTTTTGTTTTCAGCTTTATACGAACCTTTTATGTTATAACTTAAATTAGGAAGTAACTGCCCCTTTAGCCCAACATAAGCATTGTACTGACTATCAGTTGGAGCAACGGTTAAAGTTGGGGATACATATGGGTTTTCCTCTACAAAATCGTAATACGAATTCTGCTTTAGCTCCCCTTCAATTCCCCCATAGGCAATAACAGATTCATCCAATAACCTATATGAAGCCGTAATAGCTGGATAAATATAAAAGTTACTATCGTTATTTTCTCCATCTGAATTTATACCGTAAACCAAATTAATACCTAGGTTTATTGACAAATCATCTCGTAACATAGTTAAACTTGGATTTATTCCTACCTGAAAATTACTATATTTTGTTTCAATATTATTGGTTAAGCTTGCTACATTTTCATTCTTAAAAACTCCGTTTACAAAATCAACTTTCGCCTTAATATTTAAAGTTTCATCATTTATTGGAAAATGAAATCCTGTATTAAAAACAACTCTATTTTCTCCTGATTTAACAGCATCCCAAAAACGGCGGTATTTTAAATCTGCATTTTTGAAAAAGGCATCTTCTACATTTACATACCCACCAAGTCCAGCCATATAATAATTTTGGCGCTCATCTATTTCGTTAATAGTTACTTCGTTAAAAACTCCAATAGGCAAACCATACCAATTATACAATTGATGTTGAACTCCAACATTAGCTCCCCAATCTAAATCTCTATCTCTTTTAGAATAAGATGCATTTACTTTTGTATCCGAAAAAATATTATCTAACTCCACCTCATCAATATCACCTCGGGAAGAATTATGCGTAAAGCCAACATCTAAACGTTCGTCTCTATTAATAACTCTACTTGTATAAAAGTCAGCAGTTGCATTACCATAGTTGCCTATACCAGCGGAGGCATACGAATTAAACAAAACAGGAGGTGCCACTTTTTTTACCGTTGAAGCTTTACCCTTTGCAGGTGTGAATGTAGAGGCAACCGGAACGGAAAAAATAGTATAATCAATCTTCTTTTTTTGTAACACAATAGAGTCGTTCATATTGGGGGTTGACTTTATCTTAAAAGCATCATTAACCGTTGGAGAATATGCTTTAATAACTGTTACAGTTTCAGTACCTATATTATCTTCTTCTTTTTCTTGAGCAGTAATTAGCTGATGTGTTACAAAAAAAAGTAGCGCTATAATTTTAACTTGTTTATGCATAATGTTCTTTTGTAGTAGACTTTAATTACCGTTGGTATTAACCGAAGAATTACTTTGAGCTTCTTTTGCTTTGATAATTGCCAACTCATTTTTTGCTTCGTCTACCAAATCTTGATATTGACTAAAATTAGCAATTACACTTTCTAAAATATATGTTGCTTGATAAGCATCGCCCAAGGTGTAAAAGTTTTTAGCCATAACTACTAACCCTTTTCCTCCCCACTTTTTGTAACTGGAATAATCCTTGACCAAAGTTTTTATCACCGTATTAGAATCTTCATGATTACCATCTTGATACTCAAAAAAGGCGTTGTAATAAAGTGCCTCAGCCGCAGTTTCACCAGAAGCAATTTTTACAACTTTTTTATATGCTGATTTAGCTCTTGACATATCGCTGGTATTAATAGCAGAGCGAGCTATCATTATTTGAGCATCACTTTTAATTCTATCATCAATAGAAGATGTTGCTAATACTTTTTCGGCATAATCTAAGGTCTTGGCATAATTGCTTTGCTCATAATACCCTTTCATTAAATTAGATTGGGCAAATGTTCTGTTTTGTTGAATATTTGCCCGACTTTCCAATTGCTCTAAATACGGAATTGCTACCACATAATTTTTTTCTCCTATATAAATTTCACAAACTCTGGTTAACGCCTGCTCGGCATATTCACTGCTTCCTGCTTTTGCTACAAATTGATAATACGGTAAAGCCTTTTCCTTTTCATCTTTACCAAAATACAGTTGCCCTAAATTAAAATTAGCTTTAACTGCGTGTTGCCCATTAGGAAACTGTTTTATGTAATTTTCATATCCGCGCATGGCAGCATCCTTTTTACCTTCTATATATTGTTTATCTGCCGACTCAAAAGTTGCATTATCCAATTCGGAATCTGTAACCTCAACAAAATCTATATTCTTTACCCAAGCAGCATACTCATTAACCCTTCCTAAATCTACATAAACCAATTTAGCACTTGAAACAGCCTGTACAGCATCTTGAGTGTTAGGGAAATCACGTACTACAGTTTTATACTTTGCTAATGCCTCATTGTTTCGTCCAGCGTTGTAATGCACCAAACCTTGTCGCAAAAGAGCCTGCGGAACTAAAGAACTTCCTCTATACTCATTTACAAGACGGTCATAAAAGGCTAACCCCTTGGCTTCTTGCCGATTTGTTATATACACATTTCCAAGTTCAAAAAATACATCATCACGTAAAGACGATTTAGAATATTTAGTTACAAAACTGGTTAGTTCTTCTATTTTTTTATTTGGTCTTCCTACCAAGCCATAACTCATTGCTTTTTGATAAGAGGCGTAATCCTTTTCTGGACCAGCTAATGCCAAAGACTTATTATAAGCCTCCAAAGCTGGCCAATACTTACTGGTCGCAAAATTGCTATCGCCTAATCTCAAATAAGCATCATTTAACTTATTTACATCTAATGATGTGTAATTAACATAGCTAATAAAATATGCACGTGCGTTTTGATAGTCTTTCAACTTAAAATATGCATATCCTAGATTATAATCTAAATCTTTAAACTCTTCAGTTAATCTGCCATTAGAATTTTGTTTAAATGCTTTATAGTGTATAATAGCCTCATCAAATTTATTTAACAAATAATCCGATTCCGCTTTCCAATAATCCGCTTTAGCTTTGAAAGTTAAGTCCTCGGCATTGCCTAACGATTTTTTAAAATTATCAGAAGCTCCAGAATAATCGGACTCCATAAAAAGCTCTGCTCCTCTATAATAAGCTACTTTTTGATAAGTTGCCTTACTTGCGTACCCTTTGTTGTTCTCCAAAAGCTCTAGGGCTCCTTTAAAATTCTTGGAAGTTATATACGAATCTACAAGCAACTCCTTCATTGCGATAGCATGCTCATCATTTGGATATGTTTTTAGGTAATCAGAAATCACTTGCGGAACTGGTTCGTAAGCATTACCTATTTCATAACTCAAACGCGCATAATTTAAAAAAGCATCTTTTTGAATTTCAGGAGTAAAATCCATTTGCGAAGCATTTCTAAAAGCATTCAATGCCTCTTGTTTTTTATCTAATTTTAAGTAACACTCTGCCAAATGATAATACGCATTTTGCGAAACACTATTTGTACCTCCTATAATTTTATTGAATTGCTGAATAGCATTTGCAAAATCTTCTTGTTTATAATAACAATATCCTAGTAAATAATAATCTGTATTATTCCATTTCCCTCTTTTTCCTTTATAGTCTTCCAAGTAGGGAATAGCGTTATCATATTGCTCAAGGTTAAAGTAGCTTTCCCCAATAATTTTATTCAATTCAGAAACCTCTTTTCTATCCGATTTTGGAAGTTGTTTTTTGGCTAAGGCAATAGCTTTTTCAAACTTACCCAGCTTAAAATTCATATCAGCTTGATAGTAGGAAAGTTTCTCCTCCAAAAGGTCTTGATCGGTGATTTGGTCAAAACGTTGATTTGCACCTTCATAATCATCTTGTTGATATGCTATGTAACCCAAATAATATTTAGCCTGAGAACCATAAACAGGTGAATTCGTTACTTTATTTAAATACCGTTCTGCCTCGTTAGCTTTTTTTGAAGAAAAAAGAGAGTAGCCGTAATTAAAATTAAATTTATCTTTTTCTCCTCTAGAAAGTGAACCCTGTTCCACCTTATTATACCATTTAAGGGCATAGGGATACTTTCCTGTTTCAAAATAGTACTCAGCTACATCAGCAAAAGCGGAATTCTTTTTGGTGGAAGTTGGATACTTCTCTACAAAATCTTCCATTAATCTATCTGCCCCTAACTGATTTAATCTAACTGCAGCATTAGCAGCGTAATAAGCGCTATTTGCCTCAGTCTCTTCATCCTTTGTTGTTGCTTTTACTTTCTCAAAAATAGTCTGCGCTGCCTGGTACTGCTCATTATTGTATAGCGTAAGTGCGTCAAGATATTCTTTGTCTTCATGGGTATAAATTTTTGTTTCTTGAGCGTAGCTCATAAAAACAATTCCCAAAATCATTGGAATAGAAGCGGTTACTTTTTTAAACATAGCGTTCTCTAACTATTTATAATTACCGAGTATCATTAGAAATAACGGCAAATATGGTTTCTTGGTATGTAAAATTAAAGACATCTTACTAAAATCCTGTTAAACATTAATAATGCGTTAATCTCTTATAAAGAAAAAGTTTTTTTAAAAAGCTTTATTCGATATCAAGCAGAACTTATTACTTTTATATCAACAATAATGCCATGACAGAAACTATTTTAGAGCTTAAAGATGTTGCTATTTTTCAAAAGGAAAATTTAATCTTAAATGAAGTTAATTTAAACATTCAAAAAGGTGAATTTGTGTACCTCATTGGAAAAACGGGAAGTGGAAAAAGTAGTTTTATGAAAACCCTCTATGGTGATTTACCGCTTAGACAAGGTTCTGGCAATATTGTAGACTTCGATTTAAAAAAGTTAAAGGAAAAAGACATTCCTTTTTTACGAAGAAAACTAGGGATTGTTTTTCAAGATTTTAAACTACTACCCGACCGCACCATAAATAAAAACCTAGCTTTTGTTTTAAAAGCCACAGGATGGAAGGATAGTGCAAAAATTGAAAAACAAATTGAAAACGTACTGGATAAAGTTGGTATGAAAACAAAGGGATTTAAGTTTCCCCATGAACTTTCTGGAGGAGAACAGCAACGCATTGCTATCGCCAGAGCTTTACTTAACGACCCCGAGCTAATTATTGCTGACGAACCTACAGGGAATCTTGACCCTCAAACTAGTGTAGAGGTCATGAAGGTATTGCAAGAAATTAATAAATCTGGTCGTACCATTTTAATGGCTACACATGACTATGCTTTAATTTTAAAATATCCTTCAAAAACACTTAAATGTGATGCCAGCAAGGTTTTTGAGGTTGTACAGCGCGCTGTTTAGATTACTCATATACTTATTGTAGATTATATTCGTTTACGATATATAAAGGCACTTTTTGTTTCAAATAAACTATGATTATCAAAAAAAATAGCTCTTCAACCACAAAAAAAGTAAACCCTTTAATTGGTTTTCTTTTATTTGCTATTTCTATTGTGCTGCTTTTGTTTACAGGTCCATTAGGTTTTATATATGGCATTTTTCATCAGCTTTTTACTAAAGGACTTAGTGGTTTTGGAGATTTTTTACTTAAAATTGCTATCTCCATTGATCAACTAGGCAATGTATTAATGCAGCATTTATTTAATACCCTTTGGATAACAAAAAAGGGATATAAATTTGGAAATAGAGATGAAACTATTTCCAGTGCTATTGGCAAAAACAAACAACAGAATACACTAACGTCTTTTGGAAAATTTATTGATAAAATATTAGACTTTATTGGACAAAACCACTCTTTAGATTCTATTGATTATTATATACACCCTGATGAGGAATAGCACCAAAAGGTATCAAATCTTTTTACTACTTTGCGTAGTGTTTTAATAAAAATACAAAAATGAACGTACTTGGAATTGACATTGGAGGATCTGGAATAAAAGGAGCTATAGTTAATACAGCTACTGGGGAAATGCTATCTAAACGATTTAGAATTCCAACTCCGGAAGGAAGAAAACCTAAGGATATGGCTAAAGTTGTCAATAAAATTGTAAAGCACTTTGACCACCAAGGTCCAGTGGGTGTTGGGTTTCCTACCATTATTAAACATGGGGTATGCAAGTCTCCTGGCAATCTTCACAAGAAATGGCTAAACATCAATGTTCATGAACTTTTTTCGGAAGCAACAGGTTTACCCGTAACGGTAATAAACGATGCTGATGCAGCAGGGTACGCAACAATGAACTACGGTACTGGAAAAAACAAAAAAGGCCTTGTTGTTATGATTACTATTGGCACTGGCCTGGGTAGTGGAGCTTTTTTAGATGGTGAATTACTTCCAAATTTTGAAATGGGACAAATACCTTACAAGAAGTATGACAAAATAGAAATGTGGGCTTCAAATGCAGCAATGGAACGGGACAATTTATCATATAAAAAATGGGGTAAACGTTTTAACAAATTCTTGAAATATGTTGATACGCTTATATGTCCTGATTTAATTATTTTGGGTGGTGGTGCTTCTAAAGATTTTGAAGAATATAAAGATTGTATTACAATTGACACTCCCGTTGTTCCCGCTGAGTTACAAAATCATGCTGGAATTATTGGAGCAGCGGCAGCTGCAATACATCAAGCTCCAAAAGATTAGTTTAAAAATACTTAGGAGAACGCAACCCTGTTAAAAGACTCCCATCTTTTTAATAAAAATTAAAATGAGAAAAATTGCGCTTCTAAATATAATCGCTCTTGTTTTATTAGTTGTTGCATGCAGCTCAACCGATGACAATGTTCAAGTTGATACTTCTAATCTTATTGGTAATTGGGAGTTAGATGGTTTTTTGTATCAAGAAGATATTATAATACCAATTCCAAAATTAGTTTCCTTAAATTTCAGCAAAACGGAAGAAAAAACCACTTTAAATGGTCAGTCCACTTGTAATGGATATGGCGGGCAAATAGCATCAATAGGTGAGAAAAATATTTCGATTACGGAGTTTTATTTTACCGAAATAGCCTGCACAAACCAAACATTGAATACTTTCGAAAGTACTTATTTTAATGTTTTATCAAGTGTAAAAAAATATTTGATAGATAGTAATACACTTATTTTATCATACGAAGACAGCTATTTGACTTTTAAAAGAACTCCTAAATAAAAACCAAAAACCCTGCTTAGATATGCTCAAACAGGGTTTTTTTATCATATTATTTTTTTCTTAAGCTATTTTATTTCGTTTACGATTAACTTCAGTTAAATATATTTTACGTAAACGTAGGTGAGACGGTGTAACCTCCACATATTCATCTTTTTGAATGTATTCTAAAGCTTCTTCTAAAGAGAACTTAATAGCAGGTACTATTTTAGCCTTATCATCCGCTCCTGAAGAACGTACGTTAGAAAGCTTTTTAGTTTTAGTAATATTAATAGTCATATCGTCACCACGAGAATTTTCTCCAATGACCTGACCTTCATAAATATCTTCTCCTGGATCTACAAAAAACTTTCCTCTATCTTGTAATTTATCAATAGAATAAGGGATAGCTTTTCCTGTTTCCATAGAAACTAATGAGCCATTTTGGCGCTGAGGAATATCTCCTTTCATTGGTTGATATTCTAAAAATCTATGCGCCATAATTGCCTCTCCAGCTGTTGCGGTCAACAATTGATTACGTAACCCAATAATACCTCTAGAAGGAATAATAAATTCACAAATCATACGATCTCCTTTGGCTTCCATGCTTGTCATTTCACCTTTACGGATAGAAACCATTTCTACAGCTTTCCCGGAAACTTCCTCCGGTAAATCAATAGTTAAACTTTCAACTGGCTCACATTTAACACCATCAACTTCTTTAATGATAACTTGAGGTTGACCAATTTGCAATTCATACCCTTCTCTACGCATAGTTTCTATTAATACCGAAAGGTGCAATACCCCCCTACCAAAAACCAGAAACTTATCTGCGCTATCTGTTTCATTAACACGTAAGGCTAAGTTTTTTTCCAACTCACGTTCCAAACGCTCTTTTATATGTCTTGAAGTTACAAACTTACCATCTTGACCAAAGAAAGGACTATCGTTAATTGTGAACAACATGCTCATTGTTGGCTCATCAATAGCTATAGTTTTTAGTCCTTCTGGGTTTTCTATATCAGCTACTGTATCTCCAATTTCAAAACCTTCAACACCTACCAACGCACAAATATCCCCAGTAATAACTTCTTTTACCTTTAGCCTACCTAAACCTTCAAAAGTGAAAAGTTCTTTTATCCTAGATTTCACAATACTACCGTCTCTTTTTACCAAAGAAATTTGCTGACCTTCTTTTAAAGTTCCTCTTTGCAAACGCCCAATAGCAATACGCCCCGTAAATGAAGAATAATCTAAAGATGTAATCAACATTTGGGTACTACCTTCTACTGGCTCAAAACTTGGAATATGCTCAATAACCATATCCAACAATGGTTCAATATTTTCGGTTTCGTTCTTCCAATCATCACTCATCCAGTTATTCTTGGCGGAACCATAAACCGTTGGAAAATCTAACTGCCATTCTTCTGCACCAAGCTCAAACATTAAATCAAAAACTTTTTCATGAACTTCTTCAGGAGTACAATTTTCTTTATCAACTTTGTTGACAACAACACAAGGTTTCAAACCTAAATCAATAGCTTTTTGAAGAACAAAACGTGTTTGCGGCATAGGTCCTTCAAAAGCATCAACAAGCAATAAAACTCCATCTGCCATATTAAGCACTCGCTCTACCTCTCCACCAAAATCGGCGTGACCAGGAGTGTCTATAATATTAATTTTAGTGTCTTTATATACAACGGAAACGTTTTTGGAAGTAATCGTAATTCCACGTTCACGCTCTAAGTCATTATTATCTAAAATTAAATCCCCAGTATTTTCATTATCGCGAAATAATTGACAGTGATACATTATTTTATCAACCAATGTAGTTTTACCGTGGTCTACGTGAGCGATAATCGCGATGTTTTTTGTTGTCGGCATATCTTTAATTTAATTTGATAACAATTGTTTGCTATTTTAAGCGTGCAAAGATACTTCTATTTTACCTATGCGAACAAATAGTTCTGTTAATTTTATATTACTGATTACTAAGCTTTTAAATATTTTACAAGTAACAGGTATCTCAAAAAACCCTTTGACTTCCTTTTTCCAACTATAAAAGCTTATTTGTCCGCACATCTTAAATTGTATCTTTGCAAAAAATATTTCCATGCAGTTAGATAAAATTCCTCACCTAAAACATACAAAAAACGATAACTTTTTTTTACTATCCGGTCCATGCGCCATTGAGGGCGAGGATATGGCACTGCGCATTGCAGAAAAAATTGTTACTATTACTGATGAATTGGAAATTCCGTATGTGTTTAAAGGCAGTTTTAAAAAAGCAAATCGAAGCCGTGTTGATTCTTTTACCGGGATTGGAGATGAAAAAGCATTGAAGATATTACGTAAAGTTTCTGAAACATTTAATGTACCAACAGTAACTGATATTCATGAAGTATCTGATGCTGCGATGGCTGCCGAATTTGTAGATGTTTTACAGATACCTGCTTTTTTGGTCCGTCAGACGGATTTAGTTGTTGCTGCCGCTAAAACGGGAAAAGTTGTAAATCTTAAAAAAGGACAATTTATGAGTCCTGAAAGTATGCAACATGCGGTTACAAAAGTTACTGATTGTGGTAGTGAACAGGTAATGGTAACTGATAGAGGTACTATGTTTGGCTATCAAGACATGGTTGTTGATTTTAGAGGAATTCCAACCATGAAGCAATTTGCTCCAGTTGTTTTAGATGTTACACATTCTCTACAACAACCTAACCAATCTTCTGGAGTAACTGGTGGAAGACCCGATATGATTGAAACCATAGCCAGGGCAGGAATTGTAACTGGTACTGATGGTATATTTATTGAGACTCACTTTGACCCAGCTAATGCCAAAAGTGATGGAGCAAATATGCTCCATTTAGATTATCTTCGAAATTTATTAATTAACTTAGTTGCTATCAAAAAAACAGTTAACCAACTTACATAGCAAAACGTTATTTCATGTTTCAAAAAATACTAACCTGTGTTTTATTTACTTTATTAGTTTCCAATTTATTTTCTCAAACAACAAAAAAGTCAAAAGGTCACCCTTTTGGAGAGCTGTTACATGCAGAAAAAACTTAACTACTTACGACAAAGACAGCACTGCCAATGCCGTTGTATTATATGAAAGGGGTGAGAATTACTTTGAAGTAATTAGAGGATACATTAGGTTAGTTAAAAACTATCATACAAAAATTAAGATTCTAGATAAAAAAGGATTTGACGAAGGCACTATTTCCATCTATTACTATCATAATGATGATTCCAGTGAACATGTTAAAGACATAAAAGCGATAACGCATAATGGTAACCAAAAAATAGCTCTTCAACAATCTAAAATTTACACAAAAGACATAAGCGAACGTTGGAAAGAAAAAACTTTTACCTTTCCCAGTATTACGGAAGGAAGCATATTAGAATATCAGTATAAAATTATTTCTCCGTACGTTTTTAACTTAAATGGTTGGCAATTTCAAGGTAATATCCCTAAAATATATAGCGAGTTTAATGCTAAAATACCTGGGAATTATATTTACAACAGAACGTTAAAAGGAACTTTACCACTAACAGTTAATGATGCTTCAGTAGAAAAACAGTGCTTTTATGTTCAAGGCTATCCTAATCCTGCTGATTGTGAAGTTCTAAAGTATGCTATGAATGATATTCCTGCTTTTAACAAGAAAGAAGAGTTTATGTTAGCCCCTTCTAATTATATTTCGAAAATAGAATTCGAATTATCAGAACACAGAAGATTAGACGGGATAAATAAAAAATATACAAAGTCATGGGAAGATGTTGATAAAGAGTTTAAATCTGATAAAGACTTTGGTCGCCAGCTCACTAAGAAAAATTTCTTTGAAAAAAATGTTCCTGATAGCATACTAAATAATACAAAAAACGACCTTCAAAAAGCCAAATCAATATATAAGTTTATCCAAAATCACTACACATGGAATGGGAAATATTCGTCCTATGGAAAGGCAAGAGTAAAGGATGCTTTTAATGCAAAAAAAGGTAATGCATGGGAAATAAACATGTCATTAATTAACCTCTTGAACGCCGCTGGTTTAAAATCTAATATGATGCTTGTTTCCACCAGAAAAAATGGTCTGCCCAAACAGAATCATCCAGTAATGACTGACTTTAATTACATTCTGGCTAAAACCAATATTAATGGAAAAGATTATTTATTAGATGCAACAGAAAATTATTTAGCGTTTGGGGCCCTACCCTATAGAGCTTTAAACTATTATGGTAGGGTTATGGACTTTAAAAAAGATAGCTATTGGCAAAACATTGTTCCTGATTATGAAGGTACACAAAGAGTACGTGGTCAGGTAAAATTTGACATTGCAGAAAAAAAAGCTAAAGGTGCATTTAGGTTAATAAATTTAGGTTACAACGCATTTAATGTTCATCAAGAAAAAAAAGAACTTTCGGAAGAAGACTATCTAGATAAAATGGAAGAATCTGTAAAAGGAGATTTTTATATTACGGATTATACATTTAATGAGAAGAATAGCTCTTCAGAAAAAACTAGTGAACTAATTACTTTTGAAGTTGAAAATATTTTAGAAGGTAAAATGGTATATTTAAATCCTTTTTTTATCACTTTTTTTGAGAAAAATCCTTTCTTGAGCAAAGAGCGAAATTTTCCAGTAGATTTTGGATTTAAAAGAAGTTACTCCTACTCCGTAAACATGTTAATCCCTGAAGGTTATACCATTCATGATCTTCCTAAACAAAAAATGATACAACTAAGTGATAAGTCCGCTTCATTGCAATTTTTGGCAAATCAAAAAGGCAATGTAATAGATTTGAGCTTTAAACTTAATCTAAGTCAAACTCACATTCCCTCGGAAAACTATATTGGGATAAAAGAGCTATTTAAACATGTCACCGAAATACAAAATAACTCACTAATTGTTCTTAAAAAAGAATAGCATCGATTTAAGGTTTTTTCCTACAATATAATCACCAAAATAAACGTTATAAAAATCATCCCAAGTGAATAACGTTTATGAAACCTACTTCTTTTAATATTAGTCCCAATCATAGGCCACTACTGCTGTTAACAGCGTTAGGAGTGATAGCGTTAATATATAGGATAGTTACAACTCAAACTATATTTTTCACCTTTTTACTATGGAATTTATTTTTGGCTTTTTTACCGCTTGTAATCTCAAGGCTCATACGTTACAATAAAAAAATATCCTCGTCTAATGTAATATCATACATCTTTTTTGGGTTATGGCTAGTTTTTCTTCCAAACAGCTCCTACATTATTACTGATTTTGTTCATTTAGAAACGGGTATCTCTACTATGTGGGTAGACTTATTTTTATTATTTGTTTTCGCTTTAAACGGTGTGCTTTTAGGTACTTTATCCATGATAGACATGCATTATTCTATTACGCAAAGATTCAATACAAACATAGCACACATCACATTATTAGTGGTATGTATTTTAAGCGGTTACGGAATTTTTATTGGCAGGTTTTTACGGTTTAACTCATGGGATATCGTTGCTCGTCCCAAAACGTTAGTTTACTGTCTGTACAAATGTCTTTTTTTATGGGAGGCATGGTTATGGACAATTGGATTTGGCTGTTTTATATGGGTTTCTTTTATAATATTACAACCTCTACTAAACCAACCAGACAAAACTTCGTAGAGTCTTACTCCTTATTCTTTTCATTTTAGGAAAAAAATAACATTTCTATATTGATTTTTTTATAACTTTGAATTTCAAAGTACTTTACTATGGAATCACAAAAATACCTTGAAGATTTATCAGAAATCAAAAATTTAATGAGCCGTTCCTCCAGATTTATTTCTCTGAGCGGACTTTCAGGAATATTGGCTGGTATTTACGCCACCCTTGGAGCATTTATAGGATATTTTTACCTTAACCCAACTCCAGGTGAATATGTAACACTACATAGTTGGAATTTTAAATTCATAGTTTTAACGCTTATTACTGTTGCGGTCCTAAGCGTTATTACAGCTTTTATAATTACAACGAAAAAAGCAAAAAGAAATGGTGAAAAAATTTGGGATGCAACCACCAAAAAGCTGCTAGCTAGTTTTTTGATACCCTTAATTACGGGTGGTATTTACATCATAATAAAATTAAATAGTCAGCATTACGGGCTAACTGCATCACTAATGCTTATTTTTTATGGGTTGGCATTGGTAAACGCTTCCAAATTTACCCTTGGAAATGTAAAATACTTAGGTTATGCGGAAATCGTTCTAGGGCTTGTTTGTGCAGCTCTACCTGGGTACGGATTATGGTTTTGGATTGTTGGTTTTGGTATATTGCATATTATTTATGGTAGTTTAATTTACTTTTCTGAAGAAAAAAAATAATGGGTCTTATAGACAACATAAACAAACTTTTTGATCATCGCATTCGTTTAGGCATAATGTCTATTCTCATGGTGAATGAGTATGTTGATTTTAACGGATTAAAAGAACTTTTAGATGTTACAGATGGTAATCTGGCAAGTCATTCTAAGACACTAGAAAAAGCTGAATACATTAAAATTGAAAAATCTTTTATCGGCAAAAAACCAAATACAAGGTACACTATTACTCCGCTTGGTAAAAATGCTTTTAAAAAACATATTGACGCCCTAGAAAATTTAATCAAACGATAATATTTTTTTATCAATTAACTTTGAAATACAAAGTACTTTAAAATAATAAATATGGAAACAAAAAAACAAAGAATAGGGAATTGGTTTAAAACATCTATTTCAGCAAAAATGCTCACAGTAGGGTTTATTTTTATTATCCTTTTAATGCCTCTTGGTCTTGTAAAAGACCTTATTAGAGAAAGAGGTTTCAGACAAACCGATGTAATTAATGAGATTAACAGTAAATGGGGAAATGAAGTATCTCTATATGGACCCATAATTAAAGTTCCGTACAAAACTTATGTAGAGGAAAAAACTGTGATTCCAAATACCACTACTGTACTAAGTAATTACAAAGAAATAATGCACACTGCATATTTCTTTCCTGAAGACTTAAATATAAATACCAACGTACAAACCAAGCCTTTAGAACGCGGCATTTACGAATCCGTAGTTTATTCAACTGATATTAATATCAACGGGAGTTTTTCTGAATTTGATTTTTCTTCTAAAGAAATTCCAGAGGAGGATATTCTTTGGAAAAAAGCTACTGTTATTTTTAAAACTTCAAACCTTAAAGGGATTCAAAATGAAATTGCAATTGAGCTTAACAATAAAAAACATGTACTGAAACCCAAATTTAACACCAATAATTCTTCTCACATGAACACTTTAGAAACTGGTTTTGTTGAAAACATTTCTAGTAGTAACGAAAAGGACCAACCCTTCTCTATGCAGATAAAAATTAATGGAAGTAAAAGTTTACAGTTTATTCCAACTGGAAAAGAAACCATTGTTAAAATGAAATCTGACTGGCACTCCCCTAGCTTTAATGGAAACTACTTACCAGATACAGACACCAAAAAAATATCTAAAAATGGTTTCGAGGCGCAATGGAAAATACTTGAAACCAATCGTCAATTTGGTCAACAGTTTTTTGACCAGCTTCCAAATTTAAATGCGTACTCTTTTGGTACAGATTTAATTATACCTATTGATGATTATCAAAAAACTGAACGCACTAGTAAATATGGCATTTTAATTATAGGACTAACACTACTAATATTTTTACTAATCCAAATTATTAGTAAAATTGACATCCATCCTTTTCAATATTTAATGATAGGATTATCTCTTGTAATGTTTTATACTCTGTTAATTTCAATATCTGAACATCAAAACTTTCTACAAGCATACTTAATAGCCGGAATTTCTGTACTCACATTAATCACTTTATACTCCAAAACAATTTTAAAAAATCGAAAATTTACAGGTTTGATTTTCGGGTCAATGGCGGCCTTATACGCTTTTATTTTCGTAATAATCCAACTTGAAAGTTATGCATTACTAGTAGGAAGCATTGGGTTATTTATAATTCTAGCCATAATAATGTTTACCACAAAAAAAATAGACTGGTCAAACGCTTAACTATTAACTATAAATCGGGCGCTTAGTTACCATAGCGCCCGATTAAAACTTTAAAACATGAAAAAATATTTTAACTTATTAATTTCAATAGGGTTTGCTATTATTTTACTAATACTCCGCATTAAATTATCTGGCACAATCTTTTATACTTTTCTAATATGGAACCTATTTTTGGCAGGTCTTCCATACGTTATATCTCAAATAATGATAAAATCAGAATATATTCAATCCTCTAAATTAACGAGCATTCTAGGTTTCATTATTTGGTTGCTAATTTTACCAAATAGCCCATACATTATTACAGATTTAATTCACCTGCATGATAATGCTTCTAATATGGCTTGGTATGACTTGTTTCTGGTATTTGTTTTTGCCATAAACGGGCTAATACTTGGACTTTTATCCATGCAAGACATGTTTAAAATGGTTGTCAAAAAATTCGACAAAAAAGTTGCTAAATATACACTATGCAAAGTGTGCTTTTTATCTGGTTACGGTGTTTACCTGGGGAGATTTTTAAGGTTTAATTCATGGGACGTTTTAACCGATCCAAGAAATTTAATCTACCAAGTAATCTATAGTGTTTACGATTCTAGAATTATAATATCCTTTGCCTTTGGAGGTTTATTATGGATATTATTTAGGTTATTACAATCTATAAGGCTTGCTTAATTCAATATCCTTTTTGAATCCTAATCTTTTACATAGTCCTGTAAATAACTATAACGTTCGGTTAATTTTCCGTTTTTAGTCATTCTGGCACGCTCCAAAACACCATCTTTATCTCCATTAAAAAAAGCGGGGATAACATTTTTAGCGAAGGCCTCTCCAAAACCATCACTTGCATCACGTGGTAATTCACAAGGCAAATTATCCACCGCCATAACGGCGATTGCATTTTTATTTTTAAAGCTAACTTCCTTTTCGGTTTTAGCGTCATAACCATAAATAGGATCCGCAATTGTTGAGGGTCGTATTGTACAGGCTACAGGGCCATTTATATCACAGCTAACATCGGCAACTACTTTTATTTTAAAATCAGGGTGTTTGGTATCTTCTCTAGTAAACAAATACGGAGCACCATCTCCGTAAAAATGCCCTGCAATATAAAAATCCGTTACTTTAGTAAAACGTGTAAAATTTGTTTTATACTCTTGAGGGTTATCAAAAAAGTCAGCTTTATTTCCTCGAACACCGTCCTTTCTTTTGTTATATTCAGAAGCATCTATCTGACAATACACCGGTTCATTGAATGAATCTGACAGATATTCTTTTACATTAACTCGTTTAATTTTCATCCCATCCAACATCTCACGAGCACCATTACCAACTCGACCTCTACCGGTAAGCATAATTTTAATATTTGGCAACCGCACCTTTTTTAATTCAAAAATAAGTGCCTCTTGATTTGATAGTGTTTCCGCCTTTGGTAAATCAAACAAATTATACTTTAGGCCATACGTTCTAATACCGTTGTAAGCGCCAACCATACCTGCATATCTACCAAAGGCAACCAAACGCACCCCCTTGCTATTGGTAATTACCTCATGATCATACAGTTCTATGTTTTTTTCAAGAACAGCCTGTAATAGTTTTTTATTATAAACCTGTTTTTTAATAGTATGTGAAAAGAAAAAGTATTTTTTATCTGGTATTAAAGCATCAATAGGAACTTCTTTTACCCCAAGCAACACATCACATTCTTCCATTTTATCCGTAACCGTAATCTCATTTTTTTCATATTCCTCATTTTTAAAAACCCTTATGTCAGAGGGTTCAACAACAATTTGCAACTTTTTGTTCCGCGATAGTACTTTTTTACAAACTTCTGGAGAAAGCACCACTCTACGATCTGGTGGGTTCTTTCGTTCCTTTATAATTCCTAATTTCATTAATCAAATTTTATAACAATACCCTAAAGTATTGTGTTAAAAATAACTCATAGTATAGATAGCTACAAAACTTTTTTTGGAATACTTTTTGATTTACCTTTGACAGTTACTATCATTCAGTAAACTATTACCGATAGTGCAGTTCTTTGAATAAAGTGTTTCCAAGTTAACTTTTCGCCTAAAAAGGTGTAAATATAAATGTTAATTTGTTCTGCTTTTGCAAATTATTTGGGGCCGACTGGTTTTGACAGCGAGACCAATTGTATTGTAAGCATGTCGAGCGTTGGAATGTTGCTCGTTAATATGATGTTCCACACTTTTAATTGGCGAAAATAATTACGCTCTTGCCGCTTAATCTGAATTATAGTAAGATTAGCCTCGTCGCTACTAGGTAGCGAAGCGAGATGTTCCTGGGTAGCCCTTGTTGACGGCGACCCGTTTTGGAGCACCACAAAAGTCAACATAGAGTAAGCAGGGTTCTGATGTTTACTTAAAACTAAATTAGAAATAAGTGTGTAGTGGGCGGTTTCTGGTCATCTGCATATCGAAAATTAAACAGATTCTAAACATGTAGAAAGCACTATTATTGCTTGTTTGGACGAGGGTTCGAATCCCTCCGGCTCCACTTTTAAGCATAAAAAATCCTGTAAACCATTAGTCTACAGGATTTTTTTATTCAAAACTATTCCGACTACTTACTTAACTCCTATAAGTTTAAATGTCCAAGCGTAGTTGCACGGTGCTTCTGATGGACTTAACGATGGTACTTCAATAACTATATTTTTACCTTTTTGCTCCCATTTTAAGGGTTTGTTATATCCCAACATTTCAACTTTTCCAGAAGCTGTAAGTTTTATTCCTTTAACAACTAATTCTTTTTTAGGAAATATTGGGCATATCGCGTAAAGGGTATTTTCTTTTTTGGTAAAGAACATTTTTTTAGTTGCCATTCCTTTATCAGGAGTAACCGTTAACTTCATAACATCATACTTAACCTTGTATCTACCTCTTTCAGCATCTTGAATTTTTCCTTTGGACCACTGACATGTTTTTTTGTTTAAAGTTGTACCGTAAATAGCTTCTCCGTTTACCTTTAACCAATCTCCAACTTCTATTAGACGCTCTTGCATAATAACTGGGATTCGACCATCTGCAGTAGGTCCTATATCTAAAAGAAAGTTTCCACCGCGACTTACAATATCTACTAACATATAAACAAGTTGTTGTGTTGAATTATAGTCTTCCAAGTTTTCTGTTCTACTAAAACCAAAAGAATGTGCCATTCCCCTATTTTCTTCCCAAGGAACATCGGCATTAGGCATTCCAGAGCCATATTCCGTAGTATAATACCCTCCATGATGATGACGTGTTTCTTTACCCCAGCGATCATTAATCACCACATCATCTTTACTCGCCGATTTGTTATACAACCAAGAAAGTAATTCTGTAGACCTCCATGTTGTATGAGGGTAATCCCATTCACCATCGGTAAAAATTAAGGAAGGTGAATAATTTTCTACCATATCTTTAAACTGTGGAATCATATGTTTATCCACATACAAATCAACATCAGAGGTATACAGTGGATTAAACCATTCATATAAAGAATAATAAAGTCCCATTTTTAAATCTGTTTTTCTAACTGCTTCAGTAAGTTCTCCAACTAAATCTCTACCTGGACCAGAGTTTGTAGAACTCCATGGTCTGCCCCACGATTTATCAGACTCTTTACTTGGCCAAAGGGTATAACCATCATGATGTTTTGAAGTTAACACAACATATTTAGCTCCAGACCTTTTAAAAATATCAGCCCATTGATTTGGGTCAAACATTTTACAATTAAACATGGGTACAAAGTCTGGGTAGGAAAATTTTTCTCCATACATTGCTTTATGAAATTTATTAGTTTCAAGATGACCATTTTTTGCCCTATTTGGGTTCACCAAATTCATCCAATACCATTCAGAATATTGTCCTACTTTTGAGAATGCAGGTACGGAATATGGACCCCAGTGAATAAAAATTCCAAATTTAGCATCGGTATACCATGAAGGTATTGGTCTACTATCAATAGATTCCCAAGTTGCTTGATATTTGTTTTGCGAAAAAGCTTGGACAGATGTTATTAATACCAAGGCAAGAATGATATTTTTCATATATAATATTTTGGTTTTTTCTTAAATTTCTTTTAAATGAATCGCTACTCCATTTTTCTTTTCAATGCTAAACTTTAAAACATCACTAGGCTTCACCTTCTTTTTCTTAATGTCTACTTTTGTAAGTGTCTTAAGGTTTTTGTTGTCTGTATAAATAATAGCTTCATAGGTTTTTTCTGAATCTAAAAAATCTAAAGGAATTTCAACGTCCCTAGCGGTATTACCATTTAAACCTCCTATAAACCAATCTCTTCCAGTTCTTCTTGCGATTACAGCATACTCTCCTGGGTAGCCATCAATTACTTTAGTATTATCCCAAACCGTAGGAAGTGCATCATAAAATGCCAATTCTGGTACTTCTTTTATAAACATTTTGCTCCCTCCTGCTCCTTCTTCGTTAGCAACAGAACCCTCAGGTCTATCATACCAATAAAGAAATTGCCATGGACTATAAATACATACGGATTTCGCTAATTGCGAAGCATGAGAGCCCATTTTTTCAGTTACTCTAGAAGCAAAATAACAATTTGTTTGGTCACCCGCACCAGCTATCATTCTTGTAAAAATGGTATTAATAACCATAGCATTTTCTGGAGACTCCTCATCTCCCCTAATACCTTCTTGTGTCATTAAATTTGGATATGTTCTTGAATATCCAGTTGGTCTATATTCATCGTGCACATCAACCATTAACTTATAATCAGCTGCCTTTCTAACAGCATCATGCAACCAACTTGTCCACTTTTGGGAACCTACGTTAACAAACCCATATTTTACCCCACTTACACCCCAGGAGCTTAACAATGGCAGCACATCATCTAATTGTTTTTCTAATGACCTCCTGTTTACATATAGTATTACCCCTATATTTTTACTTTTAGCATATTCAATAACCCCTAATAAATCTAATGGCCCCTTGGATCTTTTTGGATCAATTGTAACAGTAGTTGCATCCGACGCATTATCATATTCATTACCATACCAGCCAGCATCAAATTCTATAAACTGTAAATTATGCTTTTCGGCAAAATCAACACACGCCATTCCTCCTTGAGTTGTTAAAGTACTTTCTCTAATAATTTTACCCGGCTTTATCCATGAATTGGCCTCTAGCTTATTAGACTCATTTAAATTCAAAAGAAGATAATTATGTTCTAATAATTCTCCAGGCCTTTCAGACGCCATTATAAAGCGCCATGGTGTTTTAAACGAAGAATTAAACTTTACCCTACCACTTAATTCAGAAACTAAAGTTTCCGGACTGTCTTGCTTTTTGGTAAACTTCATTCTAGAATAATCTACTAAAGCTGCCTCTCCAATCGCCACAAATGTAGAGTCTTGCAATTCAATTAATAAGGGTCTTTCTACAGCATTGGTAATATCCGCAATTGGCATTTTAATGATTTCTTTTTGTGCTCTTGTTGAAGCCCATGCAGATGATTGCGGAGGTAATGAAAACTCGGTATTTTCTTTTTGAATGTAAACTAAATCATCCGAAGGGTTAGAAAACTCATATCTAAAGGCAACACCTTCGTTATATGCCCGTACTCTTAAGTTAAATACCTCTTCATTTTCTTGATTTCCAAACTTAAAAACGGATTCATTATATGTTTCTGAGTATTCATTTTTTTCTCCATAGATAGGCTTCCAGCTTGAGTCTACTTTATTTGTACTTACCTCAGTTACGTTGAAAGTTTCAGAAGGTTTTAGCTGTAAGGTGTCTGCTCCCCAAACAAAACCAAGTTTCGAATTATTAACGACTGTGTTATCTTTATAATCAACCGAATATATTGGTGTTGATATATCTTCCTGTATTTTTAAAGTAAATTCAAAGTTTGAATTTGGACTTTTTACTAGTATCTCTTTATTTTTTTCTTTCGTACATGATTGCAGGAAAACAAGTAATAGGCATATTTTAAATATCAATATTTTATTCATAATTTATTTTAATATTAAAAGTGGTCGTTACACTTATATCCAAATATGAGCTGATGAAGCTGGAATTTATTGATTAATCCATCCTTATATTTTCGTTTGAAGTTTAATTTTAAATGTATATGCAAATTCTCCTGTATTTGAATCTGGCATTGTAATCTTCAATCCATCTGGATGTTGATTCCAGTTAATTTTTTCATCATGTCCCAGCATCGTAATACTTTCAACAGCTTCTATTCTAGTATTCATGAGTGTAATGTTTTCTATAAGAACCTCTTCCCCATTACCTGGCCAATCTAGAACAATTGCATATAAGAATCCATTGTTTGTTGTGAAGCGAATGTCAGTACTTTTATAAGGAGAGTTTATTATATGATGTGGAATTTGATTTGTTCTTCCTTCTCCAAATCTGTACCAAGGACGTGACCCGTAAATAGCCTCGCCGTTAACGGCCATCCAACTCCCCATACCTTCTAAAACCTGCGTAGTTTCTTCATCAAGTGTACCGTCTGCTTTAATTGGTACATTCAATAGCATGTTACCATTCTTACTTACTATATCAATAAATTTATCTATTACGGCATCGGCAGTCATATAATCTGCCCCTTTACGGTACCCCCAAGGACCAATGGAATCATCCGTTTGCCAAGGGTCTGGAAGAATACTGGAAGCTTTACCTCTTTCGAAATCTAAAGTAGCTATGCCGTCTGCATATAACCCCTGCCAAGGACGCTCTTT
This sequence comes from uncultured Maribacter sp., assembly GCA_947493885.1. Lineage (GTDB taxonomy): Bacteria > Bacteroidota > Bacteroidia > Flavobacteriales > Flavobacteriaceae > Maribacter_B. The sequence continues at coordinate 518,492 of CANLTE010000002.1, read as the reverse complement.
TATATTCATTACCGCTTCCTGTTTTCCGTTATGCTGTTTCATAGAATGGTTATATAAATGAGAAATAACCTCCATACCGGTATTTCCTTTATCGTCCCCTCTAAAAGGAACCGCACAATCAAAATAAAGTAAATCTGGGTGGTAATTATCTATTAAATCAACCATTCTTTTTTTCCATAAATCACGCCATTCTTTGGGTGGATTATAGGGCGCTCTATTATAAGTATCATCATGCTTTGGCGGATATAAACCTTGTCCTAATCCCTGTGCTCCATCATAAGGAACCCCTTTTTTAGGCCCTTTGGTATCACTAAAATTAGCTGTATTCATCCAACTATAACTACGAGAAACATGTGTAGTAACTCCAAAACGCAGCCCTTGTTTTAAAGTCGCTTCTCTCCACATACCAACTATATCCTTTTTAGGTCCCATATTTACAGCGTTCCATTTTTGATGTTTAGAATTCCATAAATCAAAATTATCATGATGTACTGCACATGGTGTAAAATATTTTGCACCCGCTTTTTTAAACAAGCCTACCAATTTATCAGGGTTAAAATTTTCCGCTTTCCACATAGGAATAAAATCTTTATACCCAAACTCTGAAGGATGCCCGTAGTTTTCTAAATGGTATTTATATTCCTTTTTATCTTCCATATAAAGTTTTCTAGCATACCATTCTCCTTGCTCTGCTACAGAATATGCTCCCCAATGCAAATAGATTCCTAATTTTGCATCTCTAAACCATTCTGGACATTCATAATTTTGAAGAGATTTAATAGATGGTTTAAAAGTCTGAATTGTACCTTCTTTAATTTCTTGCTTGTTTTTTTGCTCAGTACAAGACATTACTAAGACTGAAAACATTCCTACTAGAAAAATATATTTCAATTTATCCATTACTTAACTTCTTGTTAATTTCTCTTTTTCCATATTAATCTCACATTATATTTTTTCAATATAAAGTGAAGCACCTCCTCCTTTAGCCAATTGCAACATAATGTCGCTACCTTTTTTCACCACAAGCGTTCTTATTTTATAACTTTCTCTCTCCTCTAAAAAATGTGTAGTTTCGGTATCTTCATAAACCGTAATTTTATAATTCTCATTATCAGATAAAAATTTTAAGTCTAAATTCAACTCACGTTGGTCACGGTTTGTAAGAGCTCCAACAAACCAGTTTTCTCCAGCCTGTCTCGCAACAACTATGTACTCCCCAATTTCACCATCAATAACTTTAAAACTATCAAATTGCGCGGGCATTTTTCTAATGCAATCAAACAAATCGTCCTTCCTTAGATATTCTTCTGGTGCATCGGGCATAACATTCATTCCGGTATATACCACAATAAGTTTAGCTACTTCTGCAGCTACTGTTCCCGGTATTTCTTGAAAAACTCTTACTCTTTCTATACTATTATCAAAATCGAACCAACCATCGCAATTATCAATTGCCCCTGTCATCATATTCACAAAAGTTGTAGTAACAATAGTTTCTGGGTAATAAGAGCGTAAAGCATCTGCTTGCGAATGGCAAAATTCTTTTGTTATTAAATTTGGCCATGTTCTATCATCTCCACTTGGAGGTATTGGATTATCATGAAAATTTACCATTAATTTATATTTAGCACATAACTCAACAACTTTTCTGGTGTGACGCACTTTTTTTTCAACTGAACCTCTCATAAAACCATATTTAACACCTACCGCTCCCCAATCAGAAAATTGTTTTAAAATACGTTCTAAACCATACTTTTTGGCACCAACATCATTAAGATACAATACCACACCAATGCCCTTTTTCTTTGCATACTCCATACAGCTTTCAATATTGATTCCTTCTCTCGCCTTTGTTGGATCTGAATTTTGTTCAAATTCAGGACCATACCAATCTGCATCAATCAATAAGTATTGAATGTTATTTTCCGCGGCAAAATCAATAAACCTGTAATGCGATTTTGTATTTAACCCATACTCAAATCCATCATCAGATGTGTAACCCCAAACTCGCCAATCCCAAACTGCACGACCGGGTTTAATCCATGAGGTGTCATCAATTTTACATGGCTCATTAAGGTTAACTAAGAGATTAGAATTGACTAAATCCCCAGGAGTTTCTCCTATGATAAAAGTTCTCCATGATGTTTTTATAGGTAGCTGGTCTTTGGTAGCTTTTATTTTTATTCCAACCGAATTATCTCCAATACTCTTTTTAATTTCAAAAGGCGCATACCTAATAATTTCAGCTTCATGTACTCCAACATATGTTTTAGCATTGAATTTTGTTACTACCGGTATTTTATAGATGGAATCTTTGCTTTTAGACCAATTTGATGGTCCTATATTGTGGTGCTCTCCATTATAACCCCAATAAGTGAAATCTGATTTAAAATCTAATTTGGTGGACTCACTATTGATTTGAACAGAATCTATTCCATCCTGTTTTGGAATGTTATAGCGATACGCAAAACCATCATTATAACATCTTATAACAACATTAAATTCGGTAGGGTTTTCGTCATTACTTATACCATAAAAGGTTAGTTCATTATAATTGTTTTCTACTTCTTTTGATTTACCAATTACGGGCTCCCAAATTTCTTTAAAATCTCGTTTTTCTGTTTTTGTTAGTTTGAAATTTTTTAGAACATCCGAATCGTTAATAACCAACCCCAAAGGGGATTTATTAATTATAGTATCGCCTTTGAAAAGTTGCGTAATTAATGGCACTTTTTGTGACATGTTAAAATGTATATCCAAATTACCATCTGGACTTTCTATATGAAGTGGCTCTTTTTTACAAGCTACGAAAAGTGTAAAAAATGTAATGAATGCGAATATTTGTTTTATAAACTTCATTATTATATCCTTATATATTAATTAAACTTTTTTGCTATCTGAATATCCTTTTTTCTGTGCTCAGGAAAAACTAATACGTTTACTAACTTTCCTTCTTTTAATTCAGCTTCAACAATTGTATTATGGGGAGCGTTAAGCTTAAATTTTACGTCCCATTCTTTTTTCCATGTTGGAAATAGAAATATTTTTTCTCCATCGGTTTGCATTAACATTTCTTGTAAATTAATCATACCTGCACCACCATGATCCACATCTGGCACCCAATCGGGACCTGGCCCCCAAAAAGCAGGAAATCGTCTGCCAGAATCTGCCAATTTATCCACAACCAAATGTGAAGCTTCATCTATTAAACCTAGACGAGCGGCGAATATCCCTACCTGACTCCAACAATCCGTGAACTTCTTTTTTTCCTTAGATTCACCATACTTCCATGTGTTTATAGCCACGTCTAAACCAGGCTTATGTAAACCATAAATTCCATAAGGGAAAACTGGATAAAGTTCAGGGATTTCTTGATTAGAAACGTATTCCCAATTTTCGGCTGGTTTAATCATTTTATACCCTTCTTTAGTATCTATAGAAATTTCTGGGATTCTCTTTTGAAGTGATTTGTAATATTCCCGTTCTTCATTTGAAATATAATTATCAGGAAGTTCTAATATTCTATGAGATACTACTTTTAAAGCAGCTATAACATCTGAAGGGTTTTTAGCCACTTTATACATTTCAGCAGCTGTTGAGGGGTATAAAACTAACTTAGCGTTTTCATCTAGAGCTTTACCTGTTTTGTTTTTTTGTCGGTATTGGTAATGAGCATCAAAGAATTTTATTGATGATTTTATAAAGGGTAAATACGCACTAATATCCTTTCCAGAAAATTCATGATAATCTAAAATCATTAATGAGAATTCTAATTGGTTTATATAGTGGTAACTTACATAAGGGTTTGTTTGTACACCAAACTCGGTATTAGGGTCTCGTTTTCTAACTCCCGACTTAAAACCCCAACCGCCAGCAAAAGGCAATCCAAAATTTTCAAGTTGTTCTGTAAAAGATGCTCCTTCGTGATTCCAATATACCTTGGTGCGAGCTTCAGCAGCAGACAATGCATTTTTATAATAATCAAATTGTGGTGTCATCATTTCAAAATCTCCCGATTTTAGCATTGGCCAATAAACTAATCGTTGATTTTGAGCAGTAAAACTTCCCCCACCCCATTGTCTAAAATCTGGGTCGAAATCATATTTTCCTTTTCTTAGAAAAACTGGGTCTACGGTAAAAAGACTTCCATTAAATTTTGAAGGATATTCACCATAAGCATTACACCCTAACATGTAACGAAACAACTGATAGTTTCTTCCAATTTGCCATATGGAGTCGTTAGGATTTTCATTTGAAGGGTTGGTAATTATGTATCCTTTTTTCCAAAACTTATTCCACCATTTGGTAGTTTTAGATTTTGCCTTTTTGTTCTCTAAACTAATTTTAGAGGTTTTAAATAACTTTTGTTTCCAGTCCTCAATAGCCTTGAATTGCCCTGTATTCAATGTTATTTGCAACTCATTATTTACAACAGGAATATCTGTTTGCAACTTCCAGCCCATGAAATCTGTACTCAAATATTTCCCTTCGGTTTTTCCTGAAGGTTTCATATCGGAACCAACCATAACCCCACCAAAAGTGCGGCCTTTCTGAGTGTTATTTATTTGGCCTCTAACCGATTCTAACCCCTGCTGCTTAATACTATAATCTATCAATAATTTATCATCTCTATTTCGATGCATCCAAATAATTGAATTCTTGTCAAAATCAATGGAATCATGGTATTTTATAACGTCCTCAGGGTAACCAGAATAACTAAAACAAGCATGCCTTTCATCCATAGAAAGTATTTTGTCTTTGTTACGCCACGTTTCATAAGTAGCAGTAATGTTTACGGGCTTCTCAGAATTGGTTTTAACATGAACAACTGGATTAAAAACATCGACCCAAAGATTCACTTTTACGTTATTATCATCGTTAGTTGTTTCTATTATTATATCACCGGTATGTAGGTTTAGTTTTTGACTGAATGATTTAGCTCCAACAAAAGGATTGGGTTCCATGTTTATTCTAACTCTTCCATGTTTCAGCATTTGATTGTTTTCATCAAATGTTCCCGACTGACCTATATAAAACAGTATTTCATTATTTTCAACCCAAACATTTAGTCCAATATCGCCACCTCCAAGAGGCATTGATTCAGATGCGTTTTTACTTTGAGATTCCCAAACAACATCATAGTTTTCTGGTAGGTCTATCTCTTCGAGTGCCTGAAACGATTGACATGAACTAATATGCAGCACTAAAATGAGTATAATGCTGTATTTTAAACTATTCATAAGTGCCTAACTGTTTTGATTTTGAAATTAGACGTTTCACAAGTACCTTTTCCTCTTCAATATTTTGTGCTCCTCTTTCCATTAAACTGGTTTATGGTTAAATTAATATGGTATTGATCATTACTAGAACACAAGTTGAAATTTCAAAACAAGTATCTAAACTATCCTTCTCTCTATTCAATAATTACGATATCATTACTACTACAAGATTAGAATTGATAAGCTAATTTCAAATAGACATTTTAATGACAATGATGGATTATTTTCTTATTTTTATTTTTAAATAACTCCATGAGAAAAAAAGATAATTTTACAGGAGAAAAAATTTTAGTTACTCCTAAAAAACAAACTAAAATTTTACATAAAAACAATATTACTAAACAATTGTATGCAACAGACATTGGTTTTTTCCCAAAAGCTAAATACCATTACAGAGAAAGATTAAAAGGAAGTTCTGAATATATTCTTATTTTTTGCACTAAAGGTACTGGTTGGATAGAAATTGATGGAAGTAAAGATTTTCTTTATGAAAACAACTACTATATTATACCTCCAAATACACCGCACAAATACGCTTCTGACCATAACGACCCATGGAGTATTTACTGGGTTCATTTTAAAGGGGAAAGTGCAAATCACTTTGCACTTCCATACAACTATCCAAGGGTTCTAACTAACGATACTAACACAAGATTAGAAGATAGAATTCGTTTATTTGAAGAAATATATTATACGCTAGAAGATGGATTTTCCATAAATAACTTAGAATATAGCGGAGTATTACTAATTAATTTACTTGGTTCTTTAAAATACCTATCGTTATACAAAAAATCAGGAAACATTTATAGAAAAGACCCTATATCAAAGGCAATTATATATATGAAAGATAATTTAAACAAAAATATTACCGTTAAAGATTTAGCATCGGAATGTGGCTTATCTGTCTCACACTTTTGTTTACTTTTTAAAAAAAGAACTGAGCATTCACCAATAGAACACTTAACATTTTTGAGAATACAGAAAGCATGTAATTTATTGGATTTTAGTAATCTAAGAATAAACGAAATTGCAAGATCCATTGGTTATGATGACCCTTATTATTTTACAAGGGTTTTCAAAAATGTAATTGGAAAGTCTCCATCTTCATACCGTTTTAAAAAAGAATAAAACTTGACTTATTTCTTCACTAGAATTCTTCCAATTCTTTCTCCGTAAACTCATTTCCTGAAATTGCTTTTATGTTCCTAAGTGAATCAATTATTGTTCTACTTAAGGTTTTAGGTTTATCTGAAAAAGCATTGGTTACATAAGAAATAATATCTGCAATATTTTTATTAGAAATCTTATCATTTCTTATAAGTCCGGGCATTGCCAAATTAAAATCATATTGCTTACCATCAACTTCTATAGGTCCTTCCAAACCATGTAGTATTATTAGCGCCAATACTTTAGGGTTCTTAACGTATTTTGAATTTATAAGCGGTGGCGCCAAACCTTCTATACCTTGCCCATTAATACCATGACAAGATGCGCAAATGCTATAAAACATTTTTGCTCCAGCCGTACGTGTATCTTCATGTGCTGCGTTTCCTTTATAAATGGGGTTTGGTTTTTGTTCCTCTCTATTCTCAATTATAGTAAGTAACTGTTTTTTAAAATCAGCATCTGTAAAAGATGATGACTCCTCCAGATGCTTAACAAGTTTTTTCTCAGCACCTCCTAAACCACTTAAAAAGGCTTCCTTGATTACTGGTCTTTTGCTATTTCTAACAAGTATCTTCACTGCTAAATCATAAAATACACCTTCATTTACTTTTAACCAGCCCCCCAAAGCATTACCCAAATACAAATCTATTATTGTACTATTCCTCTCAATTAAACTTTTAAAAAATTCTGAAGCCTCTTCAACATTTTCCTGATTTACAAATTTTTCTCCCAAGACAAGTGCATGGGCTACTATTTGATTGTTACTCTTTTTAGCAACCTCAATTAAATACTCAAAAGACAGGGCATTCCATGCATCCAATATTCTAAGTGCGTGTATTTGAGTGTGTTCATTTTTGGTATCTAAGCCAAGCCTTTTTACTGCCTCAAGTTCATCTTGCATTTCTTTAAAAACTAAATAATGCTGAGCTCTACCTCTAATCCATCCATTGTTGCTTGATAATAAGTCCACTAGTTCAGAACTATTCAACTTATCAAAATTTATATTCGGGCTTGTTTTTTTATCGACAGGGCTTACTTTTAATATCCTTCCAAAATTTACAATTGTATCTAAACGGTTTTTTTCTACTTTTTTCTTTAAATAAGGACTTAAATAAGCATGATGACCAATCATACCTCTATGCATATCAACAATATACAAACTACCATCAGGGCCGTTATTTAGGCTTACTGGCCGAAAACCCTCATCGGTTGCTGCTAAAAACTCTTTATTATCCCAAACTTGTTTTGCCACCGTTGAATCTCCTGAAAATGTTAAAACATTTCTTTTAATTAGATTACCTTCAGGAATACATACAAATACATTATTATTCATGTATGTTTTTGGAAAAACATCTCCTAAATATACTAATGGACTACATGCTGATGTTGCATTAATTAAGATGCTATCTTTATTTAAAACTCCTTTAGAATACCCTCTATTAACGGTAGTTGGGTGTAATGGATAAACACGTTGATTGTTCGTTAGCATCTTGTTAACACCAACTTTAGGAGTGTAATATTCGTTATGCACCATTGTATTGGGTAAAACATAATCTCCTAATAACTGTCTAGAATTGTCATTATAATATAATCTACCAAAATTATCTCTTGATATACCCCATTGCCCTCTGAAAGTCGTAGGTTCCTTTTTCCAAACCCCATTTTTTCGTTGATACCTATAGTTTGATTTTGCATTATAAATCCAATTATCAATATTTAATAATAATCCATTAGGTTGGTGTTCCGGATTACCGACCTCAGCATATAACGAGTCTACCAAAACAGGATTAACAGGTTTGTCGTTTTCAATATCAACAAACCATAAATTTGGTGGCTCAGCATATAAAAGTCCGCCATAAACATGTGCCAATGCTCTTGGCATTATTAAACTGTCTAAAAATACTTTGGTGTGATCTGCAATTCCATCGTCATCTCTATCCTCAAGTATCTGAATACTACCTGTAGGTTTGTCCTCTCCGGAGCCTTGCATATCATTCATATAGCCTGGCATTTGCACAACCCAAATTCTTCCTTGGGCATCAAAATCCATGGCAACAGGTGCTTCTAACAGAGGTTCTGCTGCAACCACCTCAAGCTTAAATCCTTTTTCTAATACATATAGACTTAAATCTACTTTGGTTTCGGTATACGATGTTTGACAAGAAAATAAAATACAGGCAAGCGAAAAAACGAATAAAAATTTCATAAAGGAGATATACAGTTTTGTAACTTTTCTAAAATAACAAGTTAATCTATTAATCCAAAAAAGCGCGGTAACCACAATGAAATTTCCGAAAAATATGTTATCATGAAAAGAACAACGACCATTGCAATTAACAATGGTAATAAAGGTTTAATAACTTTTGTAACAGGAACTTTTGCAACACCACTACCTACAAACAATAATGTACCTACTGGCGGAGTACAAACTCCTATACATAAATTTAAAACAATTATCATCCCGAACTGCACTGGATGCATACCAAGAGCCATTGCAACAGGTAAAAATATTGGCGTAAATATGAGCACCGCAGGTGTCATATCCATAAAAGTACCTACAACAAGTAGAATTAGATTTATAATCAAAAATACCAATATTGGATTATTTACAGAATCTACTAATAGACCTGTCAACATTTGCGGTATACCTTCAAAAGAAAAAAGCCAAGACATTGCCATCGAAGTAGCAATTAAAAACATTACAATTGCAGTGGTTTTTGCACTTTTCAATAGAATTTGCTTTATGTCCGAAATTTTTAATTCTTTATTCCAAAAACCAAGTATAGCAGCATACACCACGGCTATTGCAGCTGCCTCTGTAGCCGTAAAAATTCCTGCAACAATACCGCCAACAACAATAATCAACAAGGTTAAGCTTAAAATAGCATTTTTAAAATCGTTCCAAAGTTTTTTAAAACTTACTCGCTCTGCTCTTGGAAGTCCTTTCCGCTTTGCATAAATATAAACCATAAGCATTATAGCTAATCCAACTAGTATTCCTGGAATATAACCTGCAATAAACAGTGCTGCCACTGAAGCAGAACCTCCACTTGCAAGAGCAAAAATTATAAGCACATTACTAGGTGGAATTAAGAGACCCGTTGTAGAGGAACTAATATTAACCGCAGCGCTAAACTCTCTTGGATAACCTTCAGACTCCATTTTATCAGTTAATGTACTTCCTATCGCGGATGCAGCTGCAATTGCAGAACCAGAAATTGCTCCAAAAAGCATCGCTGAAATAATATTCACATATGCTAACCCCCCTGGAAAGCTTCCTATAAGCGATTTAGCAAAATCAATTAACCGTCTGGCAACACCTCCTCTATTCATTATTTCTCCTGCCAGAATAAAAAACGGAATAGCTAACAATGCGAAATTATCAATCCCAGTAGTCATTCTTTGACATGCAGTTGTGATTGATGGTAAAAATGCAATGTTAATGATTAAAACAATAGTGGTTGAAATACCTATGGAATAAGCCACAGGAACCCCATAGGCTAAAAGACACGCAAAGCTTAAAAAAAGGACTATTACACTTATTAGTTCAATGCTCATCTACTAAAAATTTAATTTTTTGATATTGTATAATGAAAAGAAAATAATAATGACTCCACAAATGGGGACAATAGCATATACATACCCTAAGGGTACATGCAGTGCCGATGATGTTTGGCCCAGGCTAATTGTGGTATATACCAGGTTGCCCCCTCCAACTACCATTACAATTAAAGAAAAAACAGCCATAAACACCTGAATAACTTTTTGCCTTCCTATTTTTTTCTCTGAGGTTAATTTGGACAATAAAAAATCCATTGATAAATGACCTTCTTTTTGACCATTAATATAGGCAGCTCCCAGCACCGTAAGCCATATCAGCGCAAAGCGAGCGAATTCTTCGGTAAATGAACTAGATTGCCCTACAACATATCTTGAGATTACTTGCCAAACAACATCTATTATTAATAAACCAAATATGATAACCAGTAATGTTTCTATACTTTTATTAAGTATGTTGTATATTTTTTGCATTAGTTAGCTTGAATTTTTTTAATTACTTCGCTCATTTTAGGATCCTTCTTCATTTTATCTAAAAGAGGCGTAGATTTTTCAGAAAATATAATTTTATCTGGGTAAAAAAACTTCACGTTTTCCTTTTTTAGAACCTTCATATTTTCCGCAACCGTTTCTTTCCAATAAATTTTTTGTTGAACTACGCTTTCATTAGCCGCTTCTTGAAGCCAACTTTTCTCGGTTTCGTTTAATTGGTTCCAAAATTTAGTTCCTACCACAACCACATCAGGCACCATTGTATGCTCATCAAAAGTATAATATTTACAAACTTCATAATGATTGGACGTCACGAATGAAGGTATATTATTTTCTGCTCCATCCACCACATTTTGCTGTAAAGCGGTATACAATTCTCCGTAAGCCATAGGAGTTGCTGACCCCCCTAAAGTATTTACCATATCCACAGACATTTGATCATTCATTGTTCTAATTTTCATCCCTTTTAAATCGGTTGGACTCTCAACAGGTTTTTTCTTGGCATAAAAGCTTCGAGCTCCAGCATCATAAAAACATAACCCTCTCAATAAATATTCCGACCCACTTGCTAATAATTCCTTACCAACAGGTCCTTCTAAAATATTAAACAAATGCTCTCTATCTCTAAACAAATATGGTATACTTGTTACTTGGTATTCTGGTGCAAAATTTGACATGGAAGCAGCACTAACCTTAGTTAAAGCAACACTACCTATTTGTAAAAGCTCTAAAACCTCACGTTCAGTTCCTAGCTGACCATCAGGGAAAATCTTGATTTGTAATTTACCCTCAGACTTTTCTTCTAAAGATTTTTTCATTACCAAAATACCCTTATGTACAGGGTGGGAAGTAGGCAGCGAATGAGCAAAATAGAGCGTTTTTTTACCTGAATATTCAGAACAAGAGCTCCCCATTAAAAAACATAACATCAAAAGAAAAATTACACAGTTACTTTTAAAATTCATGCTTTTACCCTTAACAAAAAACTTCATCTATTTTTTTTTAATCTTTAGCTTATCTTAAACACAAGAAGTAAGGTTACACCAATTAATGGAATAAACTTAATATATTGAGTATTATCAATAAACTCTTTTACTTTAATCAAACAATATTAAACTCCTGAAAAAGAACTAAATCCCCCATCAACGTTGAATATACTGCCAGTAACAAAACTTGAAGCATCGCTGAGTAGATAATGCACCATTCCGTTAAGTTCTGATGCGTTACCAAAACGAGCCATTGGAGTATTTGCAATTATCTTTTTACCACGGCTTGTATAAGTATCATTTTCATTGGTTAGCAATTTTCTATTTTGGTTTCCTATAAAAAACCCAGGAGCAATAGCATTAACCCTAATTTTATCTGTAAACTTTGATGCCATTTCATTAGCCATCCATCGGGTAAAAGTATCTACACCTGCTTTTGCCATAGAATATCCCAAAACTCTTGAGATAGCTTGTTTAGATGCCATAGAAGATATATTAATTATAGAGCCGTGACCCTGGCTAACCATAATATCACCCAATACAATAGTTGGTACAACAGTACCATATAAGTTAATATCCAAAACCCTTTGTGTGTCCGAAATTGTAATATCAAATATACTTTGTTCATTGGTTAAAGTCGCCCCAGGAATATTACCTCCAGCGAGATTTATAAGACCATTAAGTTTATTAAAGTTCTTTGCAATTTTCTCTCTTACTTCACATAACGCACCTTCATTTAACACATCTACCACGAAAGTATACGTACTATCCTTAGAAATTAAATTTAACTGTTCTTTTTTGGCTAATAATTTATCAGGAGAACGTCCAAGCAATATTACCTTAGCCCCTTCATTGACCAAATAGTGAGCTATTGAACCTCCAAGAGTACCTGTCCCACCAGAAAGGGCATATACCTTATCTTTTACAGAAAACGAATCATTCATTCAATACTACTTTTTGCCATTTTATAACCCTCCATAGTAGTGTAATATTTAGCAATAATATTAGGTTGTTCCCATTCAGGAAGCTTGCCTTGTTTAAGATATTTTAAAAAGTTTTCCGTTACTTGACCAAAATGTGCCTCATGCCCTATTTTAAACTTTTGAGGAATATTAACTTTCCACACCCCTTCAGAAACCATTTCTACACTTCCATTTTTATAGATTTTATTAACTTCTACTGTCAATTCTTCTTCTGTAAAATTGTTTCCTTTAGATTTCACATACAATGTTGGCTTATAATTTTCGGCAGCACCTTGTTTTATCTCCAAATCGCTTTTTGCGCCTCTCATAATACTATAATGTGTATCACCTGTTCCCTCTGGAGCTTGATAATTCCATGTTACAGATACCTTAGCATGCTTTCCGTTAATAGTATAATTCATTTCTCCATTACAATACACATTAAGTTTATCATCTATAATATCTTTATGTAAAAAGTCAGGAAAAGCTTCTAGACCTGTAACTTTCGAAAATTCGGGCAAGCCCATTATCGTAGGCCACCTTTTAGCGGATATCATTTTAACATTATTGGTATCAATAACTTGATTCGGAAAAACTTCCCATTGCACCAAGTCTACTAAATGCGTGGTAACATCCACAATTCCTTCACCTTCTTCATTCACATCAAAAAACCATGAAGGTCTTACTAATGGTTGTCCACTTACATATTTAAAAAAGTGATGTACACTTTCTTTACTAATCGCAGGTTCTTCTACTGTACCATTGACAATATCACCGAAAACATTAGAAACCTTAGAAAGTTCCTTTTGCAATTTGGTTGTTGCCTCAAAACGCTCTGTCATGATATCATATATCAAAACGTTGTTTTCTTTGGCAATTTCATAGGCTTTTTTTAATTTCTTCAACCCGCTAGGCGAAATTACCAAAGGTTTATCCGCATAGACATTTAAACCAGATTTAACAGCTTCTAGAATGTAATCTATTTTTTTTGAATTTTTTCCAGCCACAATCATAACATTGCCAGGCTTCTTAGCAATCATTTGTTCTAAATAATCCTTGCTAAGTTTTGAATTTACCTTCCATTTCGATGGATGCTTTTCGCGAGTGTTATATGAATTTATCTTACCTAAAAAACTATTCACCTCTGGACCTTCAGGAGCAAATACATATATTGTGGAATCCACCTCCCCATACATTTTTTTATGCACTAATGCAGCATGAAAATGACCAGGATCTAAAGTTATCAGTCTTACTTTTTTATCTTCAGAAATCTCTTTCCCTACTTTTTTCTTTTGTCCACAAGAAAAACATAAGCAAAGAATTGGTAATATTATTTTAAATTTCATTTATTCATTTTTATTCAAAAAAAACAACCTCCTAATAACAAACTACGCTATAGTATAAAACTACCTCTTTACATAATTTGTTCCATAAGGTTTACGCTGTTCACGAGTCAACATAGCATTTGCCTCTTTATCATTAACAAACACTTCATTTATTGGATCCCACTCTAGCTTTCTATCAAACTGCATTGCAATGTCACTTATCAAGCATATTACACAAGCTTTATGCCCTTTCTCAATAGGAGAAATAGGTTCTTTTCTAGATTTTATACAATCTAACCAGTTACCATGTTGATCATCTATTTTATACAAGTGCGTCTCATTTTCTCCAATAACAGATTCCAATATTTTTGGATCTGATGCATTTAATGCTCTACTACTTTTCTCCTTGCTTACTGGATCACTTGCTGACGCCGTATACGCTCCTCGAGAAACAAAAATCCAACCTTTATCACCAATATATTTAATACCATTTGTATACCCTCCGCTGGTGTAAACGGTTACATCATTATCATACTCATGTTTAACTAAAAAATCTCCATGAACATTCCATAAACCTGATTTTGGAAATTCAGCTAACGCTTCAACCGATTTAGGTCCACTTAACTCTGTATTCATTCCCCAAGCAGCAGAATCGTAATGGTGTTGCCCCCAACCTGTTATCATTCCTGCTCCATAATTTCTTTGTCTTAACCATCCAGGTCTACTGTATCCGTCTTGAGGGTGAACTCCAATCTCTGTATATGGTACTTCAGGAGTTGAGCCCATCCACATATCAAAATTTAAATTGGAAGGTATAGGCATTTCTGGAGCTTCTGGTCCAGCAGGATCTCCTGGTAAACCTATTTTTACTGTATGCACTTTTCCTATGCGACCATTTCTAACTAACTCCGCAGCAATACGAAATTGAGGCATAGCTCTTTGCTGTGTTCCTACTTGAAGTATTGCTCCTGTTTTTTTAACGACCTCCCTTAATTGTTGTCCTTCTTGGACAGTTAAAGAAGTAGGCTTTTGTAAATAGATATCCTTACCAGCCAAAGCAGCTTCCATTGCTGGTTGCGAATGCCAATGGTCTGGAGTACTAATAACGACAGCATCAATATCTTTATTCAAAAGCATTTCTCGATAATCTTTGTACACTTTTGTATTCATGTACCTTTTCTTACCCGTTTTTTCTTGATAATAAGTATCTACTAATTGTTTTGCATCTGTCGCTCTTTTAGAATCAACATCACACACTCCAACAAACCTTGTTTGATCAAAACGAATTGTATCATGTATATCATGACTTCGAGCAATTCTACCACATCCAATTTGCCCAATATTTATTTTATTACTTGGCGCATCTTTTCCTAAAACATTGGCAGGTACTATTGTAGGGAAACCAACTACCGCTGCTGTACCCAGAACAGTTTTATTGATAAATTTTCTTCTTTTCATTTAGTCTTTAAGTTATTTATTATTAGTTGTAATAATTTCAATTTTAGGTGGATTAGCATAATTTTGCCAATAGTACTCGGCCTCATTCGCGGTTAAAGTTCCTTCGAAAACCACCATTCTATATTGAAGTTTATATTTTTTATTTGGCAACAACTTCCACTCTTTGTTACGAATAGGACAAAATTCAAAAAACATATCTCCCCTACCTTCATTTGCATCAACTGGCCATATCCGCATTGGCTCCGGATGCGATTGATTATTAATATTACTCATAAAAAGAATACCATTAACTCCATTTCCACTTCTGGACTCCCTTGTAACTATAGCCCAACGAGCATTGGTTCCATCTCCATCCAACCTACTTTTACCTTCAGAAGTTAACACTTTACAATTACTTTTATCCCATTTTTTATTAAAACGCATTCCTATACCACCTCCGTAACGGTAGGCCTCCAATAAAATACCATTTTTTAAAGGGGAGCTAAAAGTTGTTGTATAATCCAACATATATTTATCCTTGTCTCCAAGATTCCAAAGCTTTATTGACAAATTTTCATTAATTGCAATTTGGGATTCTTTTTTTGTTTTGAAATCAATATGCTCTTGTACAGCTGTGAAACTACCAAAAATTTCACCTTCATTTATTTCACTAAACTCTTTAAAAAGAACAGTTCCTTCAGCTTTACCCAAATTCCAAAAATCTACTCGAGTTGTATCTATTCTTGTATGAGTCCAAGGGGCCCATATTCCATAATGATGTTTATGGTCAGGTGGGTTTATTCTAGTAAGCGTATCTCCACTAGGAGTAAGTAATGGATGAATGTAACCTGATTTTCTGTAAACAGAATCTCGTTTATCAACTAGCTTATTTATTCCATACTTGTATTGCAATACAGGAATATTATTCTGTGCTAATTGTAAGTTCCCATTGTTTTCGACAACTTCAGATATTACTTCATCCCCTGTTTCAACGGTACTTTTTTTGATAATATAATTTAGAGAATATTCAGGGTTATGAATAAACTTAATGGTATTGGAATAAAAATCAGTTTGATACACCACTTTGTTATCATCATTCAACAATTGAAAACCGGTGAAAGGAATTTTATTCATATCAATACTTACCGGAACTGGGTATAAAAAACCGTCGTCTTTCTCAATTTTAAATTCAACTACATGCTTTTCTGCACAAGAAGTGATAATTATATAAAAGAAAACTAAAAAAACCTTTTTCACACTATAAAGATTAGACGACGGATTTTAACAAAAACTAACTCAACTCAAATTATAATACATTAATTTTCTGGTTCAGGGATTGTTGTTAATGGCGGTATGTTATTTTCTGCACCAGGGTATCCTTCATTTTGATTTATAACTGCCTGAGTATTTGCATTAATTGCAGGCGCAGGAATTGGCCATAAAACATGATAAGGACTCATAGTGTATTCATCTCCATGTATTGTCTTTAATCCAATGTTATAAAAATCGGTTACTTCCATAATACGATCATACCAGAAATTTTTAGTAGAGAAGTTTTCCAAATTATAAGATTCTCCATTATATGCTGTTTTACCAGTTTTAGCAAAAATGAATGCTATACGTGTCAACTCCGTTTTTCTTGGTTCTTCATAATATAGTTCTCTAGCACGTTCATCTAGGATAAAATCAATATTCACATCAGTTGCGGTTATTTCATCTGCTTCAGCTCTTCTTCTAACTGCGTTTATATCCTCAGCAGCTCCAGCTAAATTTCCATTCCAAAAATGTGCCTCGGCTCTTAATAAATAGGTTTCTGCCAATCTAAAAATATACCAATCTGAATGTCCCCCCTGCGGTTTTACGTTGCTTGGGTCTGGAATAGCAAATTTGTAATTCGGAAAATCATACCAATTACGAATGGTGTCAGAACATAACGGAGTTCCATCTGGAAGATACAATTCTAAGTTTTGTCCGTAAAAAGAGTTTCCTGCTTCTTTTAAGCTTGGTGCATTATAAACCATGTCCTCCATTTGCACCCAATTACCATCTTTAAAACGTTGGTCATTATTTGCATCTTTCCATATTTGTTCGGTACTATATGCAGTACCACGATTTCTCCCAATACCTCTTCCGAATTCAAATACTTGATCTATTTCTATACCAGGCTGATCAGACATTCCATTTTGACCGTCAGGGGTATTAATAAAACGCCACCATAAAGGAACCGCTTGTCTTTGTACTCTTGTTCCGGACCCAATTGCCCCATTACCTTCAAATTCCAAACGGTCAATAGCCATTAGTATTCCCTCAGTATTTTGGGATATACTTTTGTTTTCTGGTCTATGTAAATCCCAGGTTACATCCTTGGTATCATTTGAAGCTGTTGATCCAAATCTTGATGTCATTAATGCATGTGACCCACCATTAATAACTGCGGAAGAAGAGGTTACCGCTCCATCAAAATCACCCAATGCTAAATTTACTTTTGTTAAAAGATGATACACCGCTGCCCTGTTAACATCTCCCTTATTAGCCACTTCTGGAACTGATGTTGATGCAAAATTTAAATCTTCCTTAATTTTATTTAAGACCGTTTCTCTTGTTGTACTAATAAAATCAAGTCTTGCCGTTTTAACTTCTTCTAGAATAAAAGGGATATCACCAAATTGGTTTGCTAATCGGTAATAAAAAAAGGCCCTTAAAAAATAAGCTTTTCCCAAAATTTCATTTCTTTGAGTGTCACTATCATATTCAGCATCATCTATTCTTCCGATTACCGTATTTGTAAATTTTATTGCTTCGTAATACACACTCCAAAACCAACCAATTCTATTACTGTTAGCGCTATTTAACGATGCGTCCGGAAGTATTAACAAATTTAAATCTTGTGCTGGTCCAGATTTGTCTGTGGTACCTTCAACCGCAACTTCAGAAAAAATGTTTTCTGTGATAATAGGAGCTCCATCTCCATAATATTCTCCATTTAGTCTTGTTAAGGCATTATTTAACAATGCGTTTAACCCTTCTGCTGAATTTAAAGCATTACTAGGGGTATAAAACGACTTAGGTTCAGTATCTAAAAATTCTTCCTCACATGCTGTAAAAGCAAACGCCAAAATACACGTTAAGCTCAAAAATGTTTTTCGATATTTATAAATTTGCATATTCATTATTTATTTTTTTGTGATTAAAGGCTAATATCTATTCCAAAAGTGAAAAAACGAGGCGTAGGCAAGGTAGGATCGCTTGAGCCATTAGAATTCTTACCATCAACATTAGTTGGTTCTGGGTCATAAAAATCCCAGTGAGGAGACCACACTGCTACATTTCTAGCATTTGCATAAATACGTAAACTCTGAACAGAAAATTTTTGGGTTAATTCTGTCGGAAATCTATATGCTAACGTAATATTGTTAAGCCTAATAAATGAAGCATCTCTCCATATACTAAAACTTCTGCTTCCATCACTTGAAAACAAACGAGCATATTCATTAGTAGGATTATCAGGTGTCCAATAAGGTGTTTGAATAGAGTTTGTACGATCTATAAAACCATTTCTGTTTTTAGCTAAATTAAAAGGTCTTTTTTGACCCCAATTAGAATATACTTCAAAAGAAAAATCTATGTTTTTGAAGAATGTAAAACGGTTTGTCATTGCCCATTGAAAACGAGGTGTTCTGTATCCAATAAAACTTCTATCATCATCAGTAAATAGACCGTCGTCATTCTTATCCTTTAATTTAAAATCCCCTGGAAAAAGACCAAACTCAGCAGCTTCATCCGCCTCATTCTGTTGATACACACCAAGCTCTTCCATGTCCCAAATTACATTTGGATCTTTGCCAATAAACCACCTATTAGTTACATCATCTAGCTCATTTCCATTTTCATCTAAGTCTCCGTATAATTCATTTATTTTACTTCGGTTTAAAGAGAAATTAAAACTAGTATCCCAAGTGAAATTCTCCTTATTATAGTTAGTTGTAGACAATGTAAATTCTAAACCTTTATTCTCAACCTCACCCAAATTCGTCAACACAGAAGAAAAACCAATAATATTAGGTAATTGTCTATTAACAAGTAGGTCTGTTGTAGTATTTCTATAAGCTTCTATAGAACCTTCAACGATACCATTAGCCAGAGCAAAATCTAAACCAAGGTTAAATGCTTTAGTGGACTCCCATTGTAAATTGGTACTTTCTTGAGAAAAATTATTAAACGTAGGTACCGTGAATGCTGCCCCGGAGCCATCTGCATTTAAAGTCTTACCCGCTCTCAACCTTGATAGTGATACATATCTACCTATTTCTCTGTTTCCGTTTTCACCATAAGACAGTCGCAGTTTCAAAAAAGTTAAGAAATCCGATTTAAAAAAATCCTCATTGGAAACCGTCCATGCCCCAGCTACAGAAGGAAAATATCCTCTTTTATTTCCTGTTCCAAAAGCTGAATACCCATCTCTCCTCATTGTTAGGGTAAGTAAATATTTGGAATCATAATTGTAGTTTAACCTTGTCATTAAAGCATCACCTGTACTTTGTTGGTCATTACTTTGTGTAATTGGAGCAGTACCTAAACTTATATCCCCAAACCCTAAATCATCATTTGGATCATAAATAGAATTTCTTGCTGTAGTACTAAATTCATTATACTTCTCTGCAAAAATTAGGAACGTAAAATCAAATTGATGCTTATCTAATGTTTTATTCCAGCGAAAAATATTGTCCAACTGCCATTCACTTATTTTTCTATTAGATCGTATTGATGACCCTTCAACATTTCTTGGACTAGCAGACTGTAAATGCCTATAAAACTCTCTAAACTCCAACCTATTAGCATACCCTAACTCATACGAAAAACCAAGAGGTAGTTTAACCTTTGCATAAACTCTGGAATTAAAAGTATGCTCTAAATCCACTAAATCTGTAAATTTTTGACTTAAAAAAGCATTTGTAGCTCCTGCTCCACTATCATCCTGAGGACTCAACCTTATATTACCCTCATCATCAAATTCAGACCCATAAGGTGAAGATCGTTCAATTTGAAATCTATCGGCAGCAATAAACCCTTCATTACGCTTTGCAAATTGGGTATTCATACCCACTGTCAGCCAATCTGTTATTTCAGCATTTAAGTTTAAACGTGATCTAAGTGTTTCAAATTTCTCTCCACTATATATTCCTTCATTAGAAGTACGTCCAATAGACCAGTAATAATTAAGCCCCTTATTTTTTCCAGAAATACTGGTATTAATATCATTTCGAAACCCTGTTTGGATAATTCTGTCGTACCAGTTTATGGTATCTCCTGCCAAATAATTATCTATTTCAACATCTTGAAAACCTATCCTATTTAACCACGCCCTAGTAGTATCACCTGCTGAACCGTCATATGCCAACCATTCTTCAACCGTTACCCCATCAGGTAAATTGTTAGGGTTATCATATCTCCCAGGGTTATCAATCGTTAACTGTGGGTTTATACTTTTAAACACATCGGTACGCCAATTCGCATA
This sequence comes from uncultured Maribacter sp., assembly GCA_947493885.1. GTDB lineage: Bacteria > Bacteroidota > Bacteroidia > Flavobacteriales > Flavobacteriaceae > Maribacter_B. The sequence continues at coordinate 497,771 of CANLTE010000002.1, read as the reverse complement.
TCCTTCTGGACCATATGGTCTTTCCTTATAAGCGTCTGATGCATAACCAACACTTGCATTAAAATTAATTGTGGGTTTGTCTGAAGTTCCTCTTTTTGTAGTTATCAAAATAACACCACTTGACCCTCTTGCTCCATAAACAGCGGCAGAACTTGCATCTTTCATTACATCAAGTCTATCAATATCGGATGGCGCAATATCTGACAAGTCTCCATTATAAATGATTCCATCAACAACAATTAAAGGGTTAGACCCTGCTGACAAACCATTGTTACCTCTAATTCTAATATTACTAACTCCTTTTGGACCAGAAGACAAGCCAATACTTAAACCAGCAACATTACCTCTTAATACATCGGTAACCGAATTGGTTGACTGCTTAGCAAGCTCTTTGGCATCCACTTGTGAAATTGCTCCTGTTAAGTCCTTTTTCTTTACAGCTCCGTAACCCACCAAAACTACCTCATCTAGTGTAGAAGCACTTGGAGTTAAGGATACGTTAATTTGAGTTTGCCCAGCCACAGAAACTTCCCGATCGCTATAACCAATATAACTTATGACAAGAATAGCATTGGAATTGGAAACTTCAATAGTGTAGTTACCATCAAAATCTGTTGTTACGCCATTAGTTGTTCCTTTTTCTACAATAGCAGCACCAGGCAATGGAGTTTCAAATTCGTCAAGTACAATACCTGATACAGAAACACCATCCTGCGAATATGCCGAAAAAGATATCATCAACAGCAGTAGATAAATCAAAGAATTAGTTTGTTTAATTGTGTTTTTCATACGTGTTTGGTTAAGGTTAAAATTTTCAATTTCACGAAGAATAAAACTGAATAATGAACAAATCTAGAAAAAAAAAGCATTCACGCAACCGATTGCGTAAATAATTTCATAATAAAACTGTTAAAATTGAAATAATCCTTAAAAAAAGAGGTTTAATTGCCAATAATTGTTAAATTAACTTTGATTATGAGATAATGTTACGTAGTTTTGTTGCGTAAAGTTGCACTACCATATATGAAAAAAGTAACTATTTATGATTTAGCGAAGAGTTTAAATATTTCTTCAGCCACTGTGAGTAGGAGTTTAAACAATCATCCTTCGATAAGTGAAAAAACTAGAGAAAAAGTATTAGCAAAAGCAAAAGAAGTAGGGTACAGAACTAATAAGTTTGCTTCAAACCTTAGCAAACAACAATCCAACACCATTGGTGTAATAGTGCCTAAACTTAATTCCTACTTTATGTCTACTGTATTATCAGGAATTGAAAAAGTTGCTAATGATAATGGCTACAACCTTATTATAAGTCAATCATTAGAATCAAAAAATAAAGAAATACTTAATACCAAAACCTTATATGACAGTGGAGTGGACGCTTTATTGGTTTCTTTAGCCTATGAGACAGATACTTATGACCATTTCATGAGATTTATAGAACAAAAAATTCCTCTTTTATTTTTTGATAGGGTTTTTGATATTCCAAATTGTCCAATTATTGTCATTGATAATGAACTTGCTGCTTACGAAGCTACCGAACATTTAATTCAACAAGGCTGCAAAAACATAGTACACATCAGCGGTAACTTTAAACGAAATGTGTATACAGAACGAAAAAACGGATATAAAAAAGCCTTAAAAGAGTATACCGGAAAATTTAATGAAGCTAACTGTGTTGAACATGATTTAAATCCTGAAAATGTTGATGAGATTGTGCAGTTTGTTAAAAGCTCAAAGAAAAAGATAGATGGTCTTTTTATTTCGAGCGACACTTTTGCTGTACACTGTGTAAAGGCACTGCAAAATGCGGGTTACAAAATTCCTGAGGATATTAAAATAATTGGATTTAACAATGACCCAATTACTATGGTAATAAACCCAACGTTAACTACAATAGATTATCCAGGTTATAAAATGGGTGTGCTAGCTGGTCAAAGCATTATTAATCATTTAAAAGGTAATATTGATATTGAATCTGCAAACTCCATAATCTTAAAACACAAAATAATAACTAGAGAATCAACTCAACTATAAAATATGCTTACAATAAAAAAAACACTGTTAATTCTTTCCTTTTTTATCTCAATACTTACCGTAAGCGGTCAAAATATACAACCCCTAGAGATTACCGATGAATGGTTAGCAGAAATTGCAGAAAAAGCCCCTTCGTCTACTACCATCAAAAATGTAAGTATAAAAAAAGTTTTAGTCTTTTCTAATGCTACAGGATTTCAACATTGGACAATACCACACAATGTTGAAATGTTAAAAATACTAGCAAAAAAAACCAAAGCTTTTGAAATACACATTGGGTATGATGTAACCAATTTTGAGAAAAAAAACCTCAAAAAATATGATGCGGTTATCTTAAATAACTCAAATCCCAAAGGTCCTAAACGTGATTTATTCTGGGATTTATTAAAAGAAAATAGTTCTTATAGTGATGCAGAAATCGAAAAACAAGCCTTAAAATACGAACAAAATTTAATTAATTATGTAGCTAAAGGAGGCGGATTAATGATTTTACACGGAGCCATTGTGGTTCAGAATAACTCAGCCGAATTCAGTAAAATGTCGGGTGGAAGTTTTGATTATCATCCTAAACAACAACAAATGCATGTTAAGGAAGTAGATGTAAACCATCCTCTGGTAAAAGCTTTTGATGGTGAAGGACTTATTCATGTTGATGAACCTTACTTTTTTAAAAATGCGTACTTTAATTATAATTTTAGACCTCTTTTGTATATTGAGGCAGACAAGCTAGATGGGCTACGCAAAAAACCAAAAAACAACATAAATTATGTATCTTGGGTTAAGAAGCATGGCAGAGGAAGAGTGTTTTACACCTCACCTTCTCATAATGCTCAAAGCTTAGCAAACCCCAAATTGCTTCAGTATTTTCTTGATGGATTACAATACGTCGTTGGAGATTTAAAATGTAACGATAGTCCATTACCGTTAAGTGAACACCCTAAAAACTAAAAAACAGCTAAAACGCTACATATATTTGTTTTTTTAACTTACTTGAAAAAGAAATTTACTAGTTTAAATGACTGGTAATAAAACCATTAAAAATTAAAATGTTTAACATAACAAACAAAGTTATTGTAATTACTGGCGGCGCTGGTGTTTTAGGTTCCAGTATCGCAAAAAACCTCTTAGAACAAGGCGGAAAAATTGTAATCCTTAGCCGAAACTTAGAACGGGTCAACAATACAGTTAGCCAATTAAAATTAATAAGTGATAATATAATAGGGTTTTCTTGTAATGTTTTAAATCAGCAGGATTTAGAAAAGGCAAAAAAACAAATACTTAATAAATGGCATAAAATTGATGTACTAATAAATGCAGCTGGCGGCAATATGGCTGGTGCCACCATTGCTCCCGATAATAATTTCTTTGACTTAAAAATAGAGGACTTTAGAAAGGTATCACAACTAAATCTAGATGGTACTGTAATACCCTCAATGGTATTTGGTCAAGAAATTGTAAAACAAGGAAAAGGTTCTATTTTAAACATATCCTCAATGGCGGCAGCTCAAGCAATTACAAGAGTTGTTGGCTATTCAGCCTCAAAAGCTGCTATAGATAATTTCACAAAATGGTTAGCTACAGAGTTTGCCATAAAATTTGGAGATCAAATACGGGTTAATGCAATTGCTCCTGGTTTTTTTATAGGTGAACAAAATAGAAGTTTGCTTACCAATAAAGATGGTAGCTATACGGATAGAGGAAATACCATCATTACAAATACTCCTATGAAGCGTTTTGGTGAGGCAAAAGAACTTAACGGCGCCGTACAATGGCTCATAAGTGATTCTGCTAGCTTTGTAACCGGAGTAGTAATTCCAATTGATGGTGGTTTTAGCGCATTCAGTGGCGTATAATAATTTACTATGAAAGAAACATTTAGATGGTTTGGTCAAAACGACCCCGTTACTTTACCTCATATTAAACAATCTGGAGTTACAGGTATTGTTACGGCATTACATCATATACCAAATGGAGAAATTTGGCAAATAAACGAAATCCTAAAAGTTAAAAAAACTATTGAGAACGCTGGTTTAGAATGGGCTTTTGTAGAAAGCGTACCCATTCACGAAAATATTAAACTTAAAATCGGTGATTATAAAAAACGGATAGAAAACTACAAACAAAGTCTTGTTAATTTAGCTACTTGTGGCATTAAAAATGTATGTTACAATTTTATGCCTGTATTAGATTGGACCAGAACCCATTTACATTGGCAATTACAGAATGGAGGCACTGCATTACGTTTTGACAAAGTAGACATGGCCATTTTTGAATGTTTTATTATGAAGCGCAATGGCGCTGAAAATGATTATTCTCAAGAGGTTTTAACTATTGCAAATAAACGATTTTCTGAAATGCCAATTTCAGAACAACAACGCCTTGAAGATAGCATTCTAAAGGGGCTCCCAGGAACTGTTGACGATTTAACAATAGCATCATTTTCAAAAATGATTGCGCAATACGATGGCTATACCCACAAAGACCTTAAAAATAATTTATCGTATTTCTTAAATGAAGTTATTCCAGTTGCTGAGAAAAACGGAATTAAAATGGCGATTCACCCAGACGACCCTCCCTTTGATATTATGGGATTACCTAGAATTGTAAAGTCTGAAAAAGACCTCGAAGATTTAATCAATTTTATTGATAGTCCTTCTAACGGAATTACTTTCTGCACAGGGTCTTTAGGTGCAAATCCGAATAACAATTTGCCAAAAATGATTGAAAAATTTGGAGAAAAAATACATTTCTTTCATTTGCGAAATGTAAGGCGAGAATCCGACGGAAGTTTTTATGAAGATTGTCATTTAGAGGGTTCTTCTGACATGTATGAAATTGTGAAGACCGTTTTAAAGGTTGAACAAAAAAGAGGAATACATATTCCAATGCGACCAGATCATGGACACCAAATATTAAATGACTTACTTGCCCAAAGTACTTATGCTGGATATACAGCTATTGGAAGATTAAAAGGGCTTGCAGAAATTAGAGGCTTATCATTAGGCATACAAAAAAGTTTATCGTTATGAGTACTATAAAAACAGATACATCATTTATTAATGATGATTTTTTATTGCAAAATAAAACGGCAAAAGTGCTTTACCATGACTATGCAAAAGCAATGCCCATTATTGACTATCATAACCATCTTTCTGCAAAACAAATAGCCCTAAACGAGCCTTTTTCTGATATTACTGACGCGTGGTTGACTGAAGATCATTATAAATGGCGAGCCATGCGCGCTAATGGTATTGACGAAAAATATATTACTGGAGATTCCACAAATTTCCAAAAATTTGAACAGTGGGCGGCAACAGTACCACATACCATAAAAAATCCTCTTTTTCATTGGACACATTTAGAGCTTAAACGATATTTCGGCATTTCAGAAATTTTACAACCTAGTACTGCAAAATCTATTTACAAAATGTCTTCAGAAGCCTTAAAACAAACCTCCCCAAGACAATTACTAAGCAAAATGAATGTCACTGTAGTATGTACTACCGATGACCCCGTTGATGACTTAAAATGGCATAAACAAATTGCCAAAAGTAATTTTTCTATTAAAGTTTTGCCAACCTTTAGGGCAGACGCTGTTATTGATATAGAAAACAGCTCTTTTGTTGATTATCTTTCAAAATTAGAAAAAGCAGCAAATCAAAAAATCATAGATTACAATAGTCTCATCTCTGCTCTAAGAATCAGAGTTGATTATTTTCATGCTGAGGGTTGTCGCCTATCGGATTATGGTTTATCTGGGCCTTTAGCTAATGCTGATTTTTCAGAAAATCAAGTAGACACTATTATTAAAAAAAGAATACAAAACGAAAATATAAGTTCTGTAGAGCGTGAAGCTTACCAAGCATGTCTAATGTACGAGCTGGCAAAAATGTATCACAACAAAGGATGGACACAACAATATCATTTAGGTGCCATTCGCAATAACAATAGTAGATTGTCCGCTATTTTTGGTTCTAATGCGGGTTGCGACTCCGTTGGAGACTATAATTTTTCTGAGTCGTTATCTAGTTTTTTAGACCGATTGGACAGCACCAATCAACTCGCAAAAACTATTACCTATAACATAAATCCAGCCCAAAGCGAAACATTTGCAACAATGATGGGGAACTTTAACACCAACGAAATTCCTTCAAAAATGCAATGGGGAGCAGCATGGTGGTTTATGGATCAAAAAGATGGTATAGAAAAACACCTCACTATTTTATCCAATTTAGGGTTGTTAAGTAGATTTGTAGGCATGTTAACAGATAGCCGTAGCTTTTTATCATTTACGAGACATGAGTATTTCAGAAGAATTCTTTGCAATGCCATTGGTACTGATGTAGAAAACGGTGAACTTCCAAACGACACTTCCTTTTTAGGTAAAATTGTTCAAGACATTTGCTACAATAATGCTAAAAACTATTTTGGATTTTAATACTGTTTAAATTGTTTTTTTTGATTTTTAATATATGCCCAAATGGCGAGTACCACCATTAATACTGCTAAAAAGTATACAAACTTTGGAATTGGAATTGGGTCTCCAGCTGCATAACTATGTAATCCGGATAGATAGTAATTTACCCCGAAAGACGTCATTATAATTGACCAAAAAGCAAACATACTAGCTACATTAAGCACATACTTGTTTTTAAGCCCTGGAATAAATCGCAAATGCAAAACTATGGCGTATACTATTATACTAATCAATGCCCAAGTTTCCTTTGGATCCCATGCCCAATAACGCCCCCATGATTCATTTGCCCAGACTCCACCCAAAAAGGTTCCAACTGCCAACACAAATAATCCAATGGTCATTGATGATTCATTAATATAAGTTAACTCCTTAATTTTTAAATCTATTTTATTTTTGGTTTTTGGCGTTTTTATAATCATTAAAATTAATGCCATTAATCCTAATACTGCAGATAATGCTAATGGAGCGTAACTACTAACAATGGTTGCTACATGTACCTTTAACCAGTACGATTTTAACACTGGCATTAAATTGGTGATTTCTGGATTAATCCAATCTAAATAACTAACAAAAAGTAAAGCCCCAGAAAACAATGTAGCCAACGGAAGTGCAAAATCGGACTTTCTAAACGTTAAAAACCCACACAACATCAATACCCAAGCTACAAATATTAGCATTTCGTAACCATTACTCCAAGGAGCGTGTTGCGCAACATACCAGCGTAATATTATGTTTCCAGCAAAGACAACAAAACTTAAAAGTGTAATTAGTATAAGGGTATTCCAGATATATTCAATCCCTTTTTTCTCCACAAAAACTTTTACCATCGCCAAAACTAAAAGTAAAAGCCCTAAAACAAATAGCACTTGAAACAACCAAAAATTAAGATTTAGTTCATTATACCATAACTCAGCTGCAACACGTTTATCACTAGGCATAATATCACTTGCCAGTGTTTTTTGATAAGTATCTATATAACTTAATTTTTCTCCTGCTGCATTCCATTTTTGAGCTGCTACATCAGAAAAATATGCTGGTATAATAGTTTTAGCAAATCGTCCATCTTCTAAAGGAAAATCTTGAAAATGATGCGTATAGGTAAACCATGTGTTGTTAGTGTCGTTATCATTCGGAAAAATCTTCAAGTAGTTTCCAATAAACACGTTATACAAAATATTAAAACGCTCATCAACCTTTAAAACTTCTTTATCAAACTCGCTGCGTTCCGCTGGCTTTTTTAAATTTGCTTCTTCAACATCTTCTGATAAAACGTATTGCCCTGAGGCATCTAACAAGTTTTGAAAAGAAATTAGGCCATTCTCCCCTAACTCCAATAACGCATAATCTGAACCTAGTTTTTTTTTATCAATTTTTATTAATGGTATTTGTTTCCAATAATTACCAGAAACATGCATTGCCAAAAAGGTTTGATTGGCATCTAGCTTTACACTACCTCCATTCTGAATTAATTTAAAATAAGGCTTCCCTGATATTTTACGTAAAAATTCAGACGCAAGGGTATTAATTGGTTTTATTCTTCCGTCTAAATCTTGTACCATTAAACGTCCAAAAAAAGCAGCATGATCAACATCAATTATTTGTTGTATTGGAGTTATACCCTCTTCCTGTGTTTCATTTGCAGATAATCCGTTTACAGTTAGCGCAAATGCCAAAACTAAAATGGTTTTATGCCTTTTTAAGTCATTTAACTTTTTATTGACTTGCTGAAATCGAGACGCTTTTCCAAAAAGTGTAAAAAACATTCCAATACCCATTAACAAATATCCTAAATACGTTACCCATGTGCCTAGCGCATCATGATTTACTGATAATACGGTTCCTAATTCATCAGTGTCATAACTTGCTTGAAAAAACCGATATCCTTTATAATCCAGCACATTATTCATAAAAATACGATAAGGTTCTTTTTGCTTTCCATCAATAACAGTTAATTCGCTTGCATAAGATGAAGGACTTGTAGAGCCGGGATAACGCTCCAATTGAAAATCGTTAAGCTGAATAGCGAATGGCGTTTCTTGGGCTTCTGCTCCATAGGATAAAACCACCGATAAATCATCAATATCTGCCTTATGTTCTGTTGGTAAAAAGCCTTGTCGGTATAACAAATTTGTTGTGGTAATTTGATTGTTAACCTCAACATCTACCAAAAGCGCATCATCTTTATTTGGGTCGTTATCTTTTAACTTATCCGATGTGCTAACGATATCTATTCTAGCATTGGGGTGAAATGCTGTAGGGACAAATGAAGCATCTCCATCTCGGTATAACGTTCTTAAGGTAATATCCTGTAAGGAATCCTTTTTGATTTTACCTGCTTTTTGAGAAGACATTATAAAAAAGTCTAAATTTCTAGGCGATACTATTTGAAACTGCCCATTTTTTTCTACAAGATTAATCACTCCCTTACCCTCAGCTTCAAAACCAATTAAATGATTATGCTCCCCAATTCGTTCTACTTCTCCTTTTTCCAAAAAAACGGTTTCTCTACCATTTCCACTGGAAACCACCATTTCTAAAAGGGATTTACCGCCTTTTACATTATCTTCAATTTTTGGTAAAGCATCTGCAACAAACTTGTTATGCGAAATTTTAACTGGTGCTCCATTAAAGGTAGTTTCAATACTAAAATCATTATTCGTTAACGGGGAAAAGCTTAATTTTTTTCTAAGAATTTTAGTTGTTTTTCCATCCGTTATTTTTGCTTTTAAATAGTTAGCATCAGAAATAATAACATTAGAGGTTTCACCTTCTCGAATTCGCATTACACCTCCGTAAGAGTCATATCTGGTTATTCCAGCTCCAACAACCACAATAACAAAAGAAACATGAAAAAGCAGTATTGCCCATTTTTCTTTACGCAGCAATTTGTATTTGTAAATATTAGCAATAAAACAAAAGCTTAAACCTACCATCACGAACTCAAACCACAGAGCATCGTAAATTAATTTCCAAGCCGTTGCTGTACCAAAATCGTTTTCAACAAATGTGGCTACTGCCATACTTACTCCAAAAATCAATAGTAGTAATACTGCTAATATTGGCGAAGCAAATATTTTATATATTCTCTGCATAATACATTCTCTTAAAAAAGATATCCTCAAACGTCATTACAACGATGAGGATATGTGTTGGACAATTAGTAATAAATACCTAGTTCATTGAAACAGATTTCTCACCCATTTTTGCTTCACGAGCTTTAGCGGCTTCCATCCATTTTGGTAAAAGATTTTCTTTAAACGTTTCTTTTTGAGCTTTTAATTTTTCCATATCCAAGCCAATGTACTCTTGCGCTTTTTCTTTGGATGAAATATCTGGCATATCAACAGGCTTGTTATGACCTAGGTCTGCTAGCAAACGTGCTAATTTAACTCTTGCTTCCGCCGCTTTATCAAGCCCACCTCCAATAACTCTAGCGGTTTCAACTGGTGAGTGAAATGATGCTCCGTGAGAAGCGGCAGAATAATCCCAGCGCCATTGTGCATGACGAATATCGGTTAGTATCGCTTTCATTTGCTCTTCAGAAGCTCCTAACTCCCATGCCTTACCTGCTTCAACATGTGCCTTTACTAAAAGGTCTTCTAACTTTAAACGGTTTTCGGTTGACTTGCGCTGACGTTCATACACATTTGCCATTAACTTGGTAGATTCTTCTCTATGACAAGCCTGACATGCATTAGCCGTATTATTTAAAGGTGATTGTATGTGGTGATCTGTAAATTTTTGTCCGCCTTCACTTTTATACGGCATATGACAATCTGCACACGATACTCCTCTATCCGCATGAACACCTGTAACAAATGTTTCGTATCCTGGGTGTTGCGCTTTTAGCATTGGAGCCTTACTTACTTTATGGGTCCAATCAGAAAACTCTATATTATCATAGTATTTTTCCATATCCTCAACAGCCATACCTTCTTTCCATGGAAAAACTAAATACGGAACTCCTTCTTTTCCAGGCAATTTTTTATTGAAATAATATTCCACATGACATTGCGCACAAACTAACGAACGCATTTCTTGATGAGTTGCTTGATTAATATCTTTTCCCATAGCATCAAACGCTTCAACCAGCGCAGGACGTGTAATACGTAGTTTCATATTGCTGGGATCATGACAATCTGCACAACCAATAGGATTTACAACTTCTTCGCCTTTATCTGCCCATTTTCCAGAATAAAATTCAGCAATACCATTTTCGCTCATTAATCTGGGTACATCTGGACTTTTACATGTCCAACATGTCGCTGGCATAGGGCCATCTCCTTTACCAGTAGGGCCACCAGTTCTTAATGAATTATGAATATCTTCAATAGCATATGCATGCCCCCTACCCTGATTATAATCTTTAGAGAACCCATATCCTGCAAAAAGCACAACCAATCTGGGATCTTCTTCTAACATATCTCGCATTGCTGAACCGCCTTGTGCACTAGAAAATGTAGTGTCAGCAGTTTGCAACCATGACTGATATTCTTTGGGATAATTTTCGCCCCAAACCTTATTACGTGGTTCGTTTTCACTAATATCCACTTTTGGAACAAACTTATACTTAGCTTCACTTTTTCTATTTATGATACTAGATGCTAGTAACCCTAATAAAAAAACAGCAACAATCGTAACTACGAATAATACCTTATTTTTCATACGCTTCGGCCTTATTTAATCTTTTTCTTTTTGTAACCAATCTGGAATAACTGCTTCTTCCTGATCTGTTGGTAATGGTGCTATATTATATTTTACGGTAGAAATACCATGAACCCTTCCGTGAGGAATTTCTTTATGGCAACTCCAACATTGTCTTTCTGTTCTATTTTCTGCATGATTGTCTATCCAACCATCATATTTAGTTTGTGTAACTTGTTGTACATGACAACGAATACAATTGTCCTGCACTACTTTTTGTGAGGCTTCCTGCATTTTAATAACATCGGGCTCCGCCCTTAACGTAAAAATGGAAGCATGGTATAAACCATCTTTAGCTTTAAAAAAATATTTGTTTACTATGTTATTATGAGGTACGTGGCAATCATTACAATTTGCCCACTCACGGTGAGAACTGTGCATCCATGCATTATACACCGGTGTCATTACATGACAATTAACACATGCTTCTGGATTATCTGACATATAGGAGACTACTTCTCCCTCTTTTGCTAAGAACAATCCAATGCCCAAAAAAACCGCTATAAGAAAAACTGCGGTAGTTCTCCATTTTGAATTTTTATTGGGTAATATTTCAGGTTTTTTCTTCAACTTTACATCTGATTTCCGAACAAAAATAAACATAAAATTTATTCATAATCAAGATGTTATGGTCTTTTTTTTAAGAAAAATTCATTTTTAAAAATTATTGTTTTTTTATGATTTTTATCATATTTTACTGGGTTAAAACAACAGTTCTGTAAATCATAAAAAATCTAAATAAATACTTCGCATTACAGACTGATTTTCAACAAAAAAACACAGCGCTAAAATCAATTAACATCCTAAAAAAAATACCCAACTCCATTTTTATACTCAAATACTGGAAGAAATTGTTATTTCTTTTACGGAATTCTATAATTTAATTTCTTTACAATATTTAGTTTTGTTGCTAAACAACCATACCATATGTCTAAAAAACTACTTTTTCTTATTGTTTTATTCTGTCAATCTATTCTTTTTTCTCAAAAAAAAGACATTCAACTAGTTTCTTGGAACATTCGCGACTTTGGAAAAACAAAAAGTCGTGAAGAGTTAAATCAAATTGCAGATATTGTAAAGCATACAGATATTTTAGCCATCCAAGAAGTGGTGGCAGGTTTTGGCGGAGCTCAAGCAGTAGCAAAACTCACGGATATTTTAAATAGAAAAGGCAGTAAATGGGATTATGTTATAAGTGCACCTACGCATAGTTCAAAATTTGTAACAGAACGATACGCCTTTATTTGGAAAACAAAACACATAAAAATAAAAAACAGAGGCCGTTTAATTGCTGAAATAGACGCTACGGTTGACAGAGAGCCTTTTTTACTAGATTTTTATTTAGGTCAAAAAAAGTTTAGCATTCTAAATTTTCATTCACGACCGTACAATAAAAACCCTCAAGATGAAGTAAAAGCGATATCTAAGTATGTTTTAAATTCCATACAGAGTCCGTTAGTAATAGCTGGAGATTTTAATATGTGCGAGAAAGATGATGCTTTTAAAGCACTTAGAAAAGAAGGGTACACTCCATCAATTTTCGATAAAAAAACGACTTTAAAAACTTCATGCAAAAACAACATTTACGTAAATCACGCCATCGATAATATTTATTACTCAAAAGAGCTTTTAAAAATTAATTCGGGCATAATTGATTTTGTGAAATTTTGCGATAATTTAGAAATGGCCAGAAAATTATCTGACCATTTACCAGTGTATTTAGTGTTTAGTTTTGACAACTAATTTTTGATGCTTCCTCTGTCAAATTTATTTTTTGTCCGCAATTTGAGCATTTACAAAAATTTTGTTTACCAAACTTTTCCTTTTTAACATTTTCGATAAAAGCAGAACTCAGAATACCTGTTGGAAGAGCAATAAAACCAATACCAATTAAAGCTATAACTGCACTTAATATTTTACCCATTGCGGTTATAGGATAAACATCTCCATAACCCACAGTTGTTAATGTAGCTATTGCCCACCACATTGCATCTGCAACACTTGAAAATTTATCAGGCTGAGCCAAATTCTCCGCATAATACATTAAAAAAGAAGCTACTATCAACAAAATCCAAGTAGCAAAAACTGTTACAATTAATTGCGGTTTAGTTTCATGAAGTACCTTTTTAATCAGTTTTAAAGATTTAGAATACCTCCCAAGTTTTAGAATGCGCAAAATTCTAAAAAATCTTAAAGTTCTTAGAACTCTCATATCACATCCAATTAAAATTGGAAGATAAAACGGAAGCACGGCGATTAAATCTATAATACCATATCCTGATACTATATATCCTAGTCTTTTTGACCCAAATTTAGGTTTTATGTTTTTATTAATACTAGCGGTCCAAAGTCTTAATAAATATTCTAAAGAAAATAATGCTATTGAAATGTATTCAATTGCCTTAAACCAAGTGAAATAATGGTTCTCTACATCTTTGTTAGACTCTAAAATTAAAGCTATAATGTTAAGAAATATCAATCCATAAATAAATTTTGAAATTATGGAGTTCTCAATAATATATAAAACACTAGTTTTCAAAACTACAAATTAACTGCATTTACACCCTGTACCAACAATCCATTTACAACATGAATCAGATTGGCAAGAAGATTTATTCTTTCCCGAGCATCCACAATTAGATGTTGTAGCACAATTTTTTATTCCATTACCAGGTTCTTCACACGCTATTCCATCCTTATCTGCATCCAAATCATTTCTACATTCAGGGTCTGCGTCATAGGCTGCTTGCGCTTCAGATTGAGAAATATAATTGGCACAATTAGTATCTTCACATGGATTGGAATCATTAACACTATCTGCTGCAGAACAAGAAAATATTAAAAACAAAAATATCCATGGTATTAAAAAAAATATAATGCACCCTTTATTTTTAGTCTTAGAAAAGTTTTTTCGATATACTAACCCAGGAATACCCGTTCGTACAGAATAACTTTTTGTGCTTAAACTTCCTCGTTTAGTTTTGTAAATAAGCGTTATCCCAAATCTACTTATGTTTACTCCTAATCCTTTTCCCAAGTTAACTCTCCTATTAAACCTGAATGCCATAGTTATTTATTTAAAATAAAATCAAAAATTACTTTTTCAATACTACTAGGAATATCAGCACTTTTGACTTTTATGTGATTACTTTTGACTCCCATTTTCACAAACCAATTTTGCCAATAAGTAGTAATGATATCTTGTGCATACGGATTTTTGTTTTCACTGGTAATACCAATTACCAACACCTCTAAATCTTCTAAATTATCAGTTGCCGGAATAAACCCTAAATCTTTTTCTTTAATGTTTTTCTCCCAATCCGGAGTTCTTAATTTCAAATCTGAAAGGCTTTTTGGAGTTAAGAATGAGGTTTTATTTTCATGTTTCATGACTGTTTTATGATGATACATGTATCCATCCGTCAAAATCACCAAAATATTTCTATGACAATTATCTACGCAATAATCTTTAACATGATCTTTAAAAAAACGCCAAATATCCGAACCTGGATAACCTTTATTTTTTTGGGCATCACTACGCGCTAAATGATACAGTACAGAAGGTAACTGATTATATCTTGTTTGAGTTTCTTCAATATTACTTTTACTGGTTTCTCTTGTAAAAACAACCTCCAACTTTTGAGCTATCTCATGTATTTTATTGTTTGAAGGCTCCGGGTTAAAAAACAACTTTAATCGATCCTCTAAAAACAAAAGTTTCTTAGTTTTAACATGTGTAACAAATGCTTTAGATAAACTTGCTAAATAAGAGGAATCTTTATGAATTTGCTTATCGATTTCTATCCTATCAGATAAATCTAATAGTACACTTATATTCAAATTATTTTGCTTATTCTTTATAATGTGTGGAGGACAATTTAGATTTACATTTTCAGCATGTACAACTATTTCTTTTTTCTGTGTATTATTTTTCTCTTCTGCACAAGCTGATGTAAAGCACATGAATACAAAAAAGAAAAAGCTTTTTATTATGTTTTTCATTATTATAGTGTTTTGGTATATACTTTGTTTTGGTAATCGTCAACATCTAACTCTAAGCTTTTAATGTGCTTTTCGTAAAGCCCCCTGCATGTTTCTTGAAGAATGTTTTTTTCATTTACTCCAATGCGCAGTTCCGCATCAATATATTTTTGCCATCCTTGTAAATATTGGGCGGAAAGTAATTTGTAATTCCGTATTGGTAGTATGAACCCATCTACTATATTTTGTAATTCTGCAATTCTTTTTTCTAAGACAGATATGCCATCCTGAATGTTTTTAATCCCATTTTTAATTTTTATAATTCGCTTTTCCTTATTAACAATTTCCTCCAATTTATCTGTAATAAACGACTGTATTTTATCTCTGTCTGCATGTTCTTTCATAACAAAATCAAATACTAATCCCCATACGATATATGAAACAAAGCCTGCGAAAATAATCAGCCAAAAACCTACACTTTGAAAAGCTATTGCCACACTAAATTCTGGGCTATCAAAAGTTTTATTTAGGTTATACAACTTTTCATCAATTAGGTAAGCAAGAATTGAGTCAAATAAAAAGGTAATCACAAAAAGAGCTATTATCTTAAATACATTTATAAGCCCTTTATTCTCTTGAAACATGTGTATAAGATATCCTAAAGCAAAAAACACAAAAGGTATGAACAACACAAAACCGAGTTCTAAAAGGCCATCTGTATAAGCTTTGGATAACGCTTTAGGATAAAACATACCTTGAAAAAGACTTGTACTTGGATCAAATGTCCTGAAAAAAGCAGAATACGAGGTAGAAATATAAAAGATTAAAATGTATGCTGATAAGGGCAATAAGAAAAGTAATCCAATCCAAAATTTTGCCGTTGACTTTTTATCAACGTTTAATCCATACTCATTTGGATTTCTTCTTACATTAATTGTATCCTGATGAAGTTTTTCAATTTCATTTTCATAGGTTTGGACTTCTTTTTCCAAAGTTTCTTTTTCTTCATTTTTGTTTAGTAATGCAGTAGTTTTTCCTTTTAATTCAGTGGTGTATGGCTGTTTTAATCTTTCTTGATTAGATATATCTATTTTGCTATCATTTTCAAACTTTTGATAAATAGTTTCTAAAGATGTTTTAAGTGTATACTCTCTTCCTTGACAGGATTTGGAGGTTTCATACCCTTCTGTGTTATAATCTATTTTACTATTTTGGTTAGTTTGCGAAGTACCTACAACCTTTAATTCATTTTTTGGTCTTAACGCTACTAACTTTTTTAAAATTCCCATAACTATATTTATTCGTTAAGTTCGTTTAATATTGTTTGTTTCGATTTTTCTTGTTTAGCACTTTCCAAAAGATATTCGCACAACTCGTCCACATTTTCATCTAAAAAATTGAATTTTTGAATATACTTTTTAAGTGTGTTCTCTTCATCTATTGTTACTACATTATCAGCCCAAATCATTAATGCTAAATCATAGAGATAGGCAATTCTTTTTTCTAAACTTTCGGGTATTGTTGTTTCCCCAACAGGGTTAGTTAATATTTTATCTAACTCTAGATTAGAAACTCCTCTTTCCTCAGCAAATTTGTAGAGTAATTGCATTTCTAAATGACTAAAATTTTCATCAGAAAGCGCAATCTGATAAAGCCTTAAAAAATGACTTTTTAATTCTACCGTTATTTTTGTCTTTTGCATATAAATGACTGGTTTAATTAATAAATTTTATCTCTTGTATATTGCTTTTCTTCCTTTTCTGAAACTACTTGAATTCTCTTTTTAGGTCGATTTATAATTACCTCAATAAGAAATACCATTCCTGCAAGTATATCTATTGGCATCCAAAGTATTTTTTTGTACAAGTAAACGGGAAGTATAGGATTGAACAGTGCTGCAATAACAGTAAATATGAATATCCA
The DNA here is from genome assembly GCA_947493885.1 of uncultured Maribacter sp. GTDB lineage: Bacteria > Bacteroidota > Bacteroidia > Flavobacteriales > Flavobacteriaceae > Maribacter_B. Next base: position 480,649 of record CANLTE010000002.1, on the reverse strand, counting down.
ATATTTTTGAGAGCCATTTTTAATTACTACTAAAATTGCTCCGAAAAAAATTATAATTCTAAGCATCCAATAATAATCTTGTGGAGCTTGTAACACAGCTATAAATAAAAGTAATGCACATATTACGGAGGTACCCCGGACAATATTTGTGAAAAAACTAGTTTTCATTTTTATATATTATTATTTGGATGCTTGTTTAAAACTATTTCTTCTGTTAAATCGTTGTGTCCTCTACTTCTGCATTAGGTGCATCGCGTTTAACAGCCGCAATTCCGTTTTTACAATTTTGTTTTGATTCATACATCTCACTTGTGGCGATAATTTCACCGTTACCTTTTGACCTTAGATTAAAATAAAATTTACTGTTACTACTTTTTTTAATTTCAAATTTTGGAAATCCCATTGTATTATTTTTAAATTATTAATATGTCAAACCTAAGACCATTGAAAGACAATTCCTTACAGATATCTGTAAAGCAAAAAAGAACAGCAAATTGCTGTTCTTTTTTATTGATAAAAATTAGTTTTATACTTTATTCCCTTTGATTTATTATCATAGTTTTAATGTCCTTTTGCCGCTTGTAAGTTCCAATTGAACCAAATAATATTATCCAAATTTTTAATTGCCCAGTCAATTGTTTGATTAGCATCAGGTTCTTTTTTAATCAACATAATTGCATCAATAAAAACTTCAGTAGATTCTGTTTCCTTTCCCAGTCTTAGTAAGGCAATGCCTTTACAAACAAAAATCCAGCCTAGCTTTTTTTCTTGATTTGCTTTATTACAATACTTAATACATTTTTCATACTCCCCGTTATTATAATGAGATAATGCAATGTTACCATATAACTCTGCTTTACTTTGCTTTTCTGGTTTTTCTATCAATACTTTTTCTTCAACGACTGCTACAACCTCAATATCAATATTTAATCCAAAGGAGGTACTCGGGTTTTTAATCCCGAGATACCATACACCAGACCTTATATCGTCAATATGTACAACAGCTTGTTTTGTGCTTTGTACAGTTCCTTCTGTATAAAAAGAAAACAAACCACCGTAATTATCATATTTTTTAATAAATCCTTTTATATTACTGTTATCGCATAAATAGATATCAATGTTTACTTCTCCAGTTGGTACTTTTATGCGAGATAAAGTAGTTGATGCTAATCCGCTTGATCCAGTAAGAAGTGAACCTAGTTGAATTGCTAACCCCAAATTTTTAACTTCACTTTTACCTTTACTAGTGGTAAAACTATAATACCATTCTACGGTATTTGGCAGCAAATCAACTTCTATATAGATTCTTGAAGTTCCTCCTAAAGAAGCATTTAATCCACCATTCAAATAGATAGATCTATTTTTAACGAGAACTTTTTCCCTAAGAATTGTCTCATAATGTTGGGAAAAGCATAATTGAAAAAAGGTATAGAAAAAAATGATAAAAAATAAACACTTTTTTTCATATTAGATAAATTTGTTAGTCCTCCCAACCGCAAAGAGTTTTACCGGATGCTTTTGCTTTTTGTTTAGTGATTTTTTCTATAGTAGTCGAGCAGCGAGAAAGTCCTCTACAATTTTTACGATAATGATATTTTTTACTGCTTTTGGTTTTGCAGATATAAACAAAAGTTTCTGTTTTTTCTATATTGAAAATGAGTAGAAAAAGAAGTACTATAGTTACTTTCATTTTAGCTTTATTAATCTTTTAGCAATTTCCAATTCACCGATAATTTGACCATTAGGTAAAATCACCTGAATACTATCATCAATGGGGTTTTTAAAAATTTCAAAACCATGACGACAATTTTTATAACGGAATCTAAAGGCTTTAATTCCCATAGAGAATCCATTAATAGAAGTTTTTTCATATACATATGTAGAACAAGATTTTCTAAATATGCATTTTTTACGTTTTGATTTTGGGATTAAAAACCAATAAAGGTGGATTGTTATTATTATTAGATATTTCATTTAATTCTTGTTAAATACCACCATTTGTTTATTCTGAGTATATCCTGGAGTAGATCCAAATCCAAAACAACCATTATCTCCAGATACGTATGTTGAAATAACCTCTACTCTTAAATATTCCCATCCTTGATTTTCATAATGATTAATGAATCTTTCTAAATAATCAGAAGCATCTTTTGATGCTGATGATTTTAAGTCAAAACTTGGCTCTAAGGGCACTACCTTGTATTTCATATTCATTAATTCCAGTTTGCATTACAATTGTTTTCGCGCTCCCAATCCATAGCAGATTTTCTGGTTGTAATACTTCCTATTTGTACTATATGGCCGTTTTTCCAGTAATATCTTTTATCTTTATAAACAGAGTATCTACCTGAGTTTTTATGTTGATTTTCTCTCACATTAAGATTATATGTAATTCCACAGTGTACTTTTAAATTTCCAATTTTGAAATGATATTTATAAGTATCTCTTTTTTCTCCCATTTTAGTTATTGTTAAGATTTCTTATTTGTATTCTTTGATAGAATAGATATTAATTATCTGTCTAATAGTTTTTTTAAAAGTTCATTATTCTCTTCCATTAAACTAATTCTTTTATCAATTTTATAATACCAAAGAATAATGGATCTTATTAGGACAAAAAATAGAATAATTATGAAAAGAGATATTATTGTTATTTCTAAATGCGGGTTCATAGAAGATTATTTATATTATTTAACAACTACATTCTGACCTATCTACGTAAGTTTTATTTCCCTTACTATTGTTATAATAACATCCTCCTTTTGGTCCTGTAAACAATGAATTTTCATTATGTGTTCCACACTCCCACTCTATTTTAGAATCGGATTCATCTGTATTACTTATGTCACAAGAAATAAAAAACAGGTACATAAAAATTGTAGTAAGCTTAACGGGCTTTATAAACATCTGTTTTTATTTAATTTTTACATCCATTTTTATCACAAGTAATTTCTGCACTTACACTTACCCAATGATTCGAATGTAAAGTAGTATCAAAACCACACCCTATAATTCCTCCTTTGGTGCCTTTATGAATTTCTTCTGTTAGAGTATGCTCAACTGTCATAATATTGGTTTTTAAGATTATTAACACCCCAAACCTAATACCATAAAAAAAGAATTCCTTACAGATATCTGTAAGGAACTTAAAAATGGTTAGTGAGTAGTTTTTTTCAGTACTTAGATAAGTCCTATTTTGGTAAGTATCGCGATAAGCTGTGTTGTATTTTTTGCCTCAAATTCATCATACAATTTACTTACCCTTTTATCTATAGTACTCTCGCTATTTGGTGTAATTTTATTTTGCTTAAATTTTGCTGCAATTTCTCTTTTCGTTAATCCGTCGGCAAGCTCTTTAAGAATTTGAACGTCAAAGTCATCGAGTTCAAAAATTGTATCTGTAGTTGCCATATTTATTTGAGGAGAAACGTAAGTGGTATTTTTATGCACAGCGTTAACGGCATTCATCAACCATAACGACTCGTCACGACCTTTACACACATATGCGTTAATTTTATATTCTTGAAAAAGCGCTCTTATTTTTGCAGGATTATCTACCTGAGAGTATACTATTATTTTTATGTCTGGCTGTAATTTTCTGGCTTCCCTAATAAGTTCTTCTCCTGAAGTTAACTTGCGTTCAACATGACTTTCTTTAAACGAAAGGTCTGTAATTAATAGCTCAAAAGGAACTTGATTGGCATTGGCAACTTTTAATCTGGTAAAGGCTTTATCGCAATAAAGTTCCTCTTGTATTTCTTTAACCTTTAACTTTTCGGATAACGTATCTACGATACCTTTATGGGTTGCCTGAAAATCTTCTACTATTAATACTTTTTTAAACATGGCAAAATAAATTTAATTCGGTATTTGTATTTCGGCTTTAAAGCCATTTCCTTTTTCCGAATCAAATATAATTGTTCCACCTACAGCATTAATACGGTTTTCTGTAATCTTAAGTCCATTTTTTAGTTGTAATTCCTTTACAGATGCTCCAACACCATCATCTAAATAATCAATTTTTAAACCCGCTGATGTTTTTTTAAAGTTTAATGTTACCGTAGTAGCTTTACTGTACTTGCACATGTTAATCATTAACTCTCTAAGCACTTTGTACACCACTGTTTTATTTAATTGATTTATAGATGTCCAATCTATTTCTTTAGTTCCCAAAGTGAATAATTTAACTTCAGCGGCATATGTGCTAAGCATTTCGAAAAGCTCGTTTTTGTAATTGGCTCCGGTGTCAATCTCATTAATTTCACGGGAAAAATTTCTGCTTTGGTTATAAAGCCCTTCTAGGGTATCTAATAAAAGTGTTTTATCTCCATTATTTTGCACCAGCGACATGGTATGGTTTAGTTTTGCCCCAAAATCGTCGTGCACTCTTCGTGCAATTTGCGCTTCGGTTTGAAAAGTGGCTTCTTGCTTTGCGGTCTTATTTAATTGTTTTAATCGTTTAGATCTTTGTGTAAAAAAATAACTTACAAACCCTAAACCCAAACCTAATAAGGCAATACCAAAGAAAGAAATTGTTTTTTGATTTTTTTGATAACTAACCTCCAATTCTTTTTCCGCTTTTTCTTTTTCTAACCTTAAAATAGATTCCTGCTTAAGCCTATCATCATATTTATATTTAGCAAACTGCGTTTTTACTTTCAATTCTTGGTTATACAAACTATCTTGAAGAAATACATAACGGTTACGTATATAAACATTATCAGGTTTTATTTCCATTAAATATTTTAACGCGTCCTTTTCCGCTCTAGGAATTTTTAATTTTTTAGATAATTGAATAACAGAATCTAAATACGTTGCTGCTTTACGGCTATTTTTTCTAGCATAAAATTCTCCTAGATGCGTATAACTAGCTATTTGTCCTCTTTGATCATTATTTTGTTTTCTTAAATCTAAAGCTTTAACAAACTCCTTTTCTATAACGCTTTTTCCTGATAACCATTTTGCATAGGCAAGGTTATCTAAAACTCTGGCATATTCCTTTTGATTACCTAATAACGTAGTATCCACAACTATTGTTGACAGCAATAAAATAGCCTCATCATAATTTTTTGAATCAATGTATGCTGTTGCTAAATTGTTTTTATAAATAGATTTATCCTTTTCTGAATTTGTTAAGGTAATTGCTTTTTTATAATACTGTACGGCATCCTTATGGTTTAATAACTTTCTGTGGTTTGTTGCCAAAGCATTGTACGAAGAGGAAACGTATTTAGCATCTTTTTTCACATCCAGATATTGTAATGCTTCGGTAATGGTTTCTTTGCTTCCAAAAAAGTCATTTTGGTTTTGTTGTATTTGCCCCATAGATAAAAGATTCTTACCAACCCAATTACTATCTTTAATTTGTTTAAAATAATTTTTGGAGTAATTATAGTTCACAAAAGAGCTATCGGAGTTACTCACGATTTCATCATAATAGTAAGCTTTTAACGAATATATCTTTGCTAGATTTAAATTATCATGAATACTTCTCGCAAGTTTTTCTGTTTCTTTGCAATAAATACTAAGGCTATCGTATTCATTTAATGAATAGTGAAGTAAGCTTTTTTTGTACAATACATCTACTAGCAAAGTATCATAATAAATACTTTTTGATAGCTTATAAGCCTCATTTATTGCTTCAAGTTTTTGTTTTAAAGAAAGTGTTTTCTCCTTTGAAGTATTATAATAAAATCGTGCCCTACCTCTACTTCCTTTCTTTTCTGAAAAATCATGTTTATTATCCATAACACATGAAAACAACAAACCAATTAAGCAGAATAATAAATACTTATTCAAAATTATTTTTTAATAAATGTATTTAAAAAAAGAGTCATATCTAATGATATGACTCAAATTAGTTAAACTTTATTACTCAGCAGGAGGTGGTGGTGGTTTAACCTGTCCATCATCCCCTTCAGTTGATTGGGTTTCATATAAAGTATCATTTTCAGATACTGCGTCATTATTACAAGAAAACAAAAACATATTAAAAACTATTGCCAAAATGGCTAAACTTACTTTTTTCATAATTTGAAATTTTGGAATTAAACAATGGGGTGGCTGTCCAGGTTTTTCCCAGATTTGTTTCGTTTTTCAACCACCCTTGAGTGTTTGGAGTACTCCCTTGTTTTTGGAAAGTGAAAATCAAATGCGGCAGTACTTAGTTACTTTCCATTTGACTGAATACCAGCCGCATTACAGATTTCCGTATCAGCTTGTTTTGTACATTTGTTATGTTAGCATTTCATAACAAGAACTTGCTGATGATGCAAAGTTAAATTAGATGAAGAGCAGTATTTACAGGTAATTCCAAAGATTCCAATAGTTCCAAGAAATTCCAGAAAGATTCCAACAATTCCAACCAAACCATGGAAAAAAAGACAATTGAAGGCTACAAAAAAGAAGTTTTAAAAAAATATGAAAGAGAAAAAAATGGAGAAATGGGCATGTTTTTTATTGAGCCCACTAGAAAAAAAATACGAGAAGCATGTATCTGGGCGTTAGAAATTAGAAACGAAAAAAACGACCCTCAAATTCTTAACCGTTTTTTCAATTTTAAAGAACAGAAGGAAATACTAAAAACAATAGAAAACTTCGATGCAGATAAATTTCGACCTATAGTTAACTTCTTAATTGGAGAAACCAGTAATACCAGTGACAAAAATTTAGAATTAATTGCATGGCTTGTCGATTTTAAGCCAAGACCTAGGTCGGAATATTTAAAACCTCAAAATAGTTTCCCTTTCCCTAAAAAACAGAACATTGCACAACCTATAGGCTCTCCTAAACCAAATAAAAATAACCCAATAGTCAAAAACCAAGCTTCGAAAAAAATAATACCTACCATAAGTATCACGGTAATGTGCGCATTAATAAGCGGGTTCTATTTTAACTATAATAACAACAGACAAGCCGCCTCTACCCACGTTAATCAATGTATGACATGGGCGGACACATCATATGTAAAAGTTTCTTGTGACATGGGGTCTCTTTCAAAATATGGCACTCCCATTAAACCCTTAAACCCAGCAGAGTTTAAGACCATGAAAAAAGTTAATGTGAGCATGTCTTTTGACTTTTTTTCAGAAACAACTAATAAACCTTTGGTTTGGTACTATAAAAACAAAAATGGAGAGGTAGAATTTTTTACGGCTCCAGGGTTACACCCTGTAAATGGTGAAACCTTAAAAAAAATTACCCAAACAATTATCGAAAACTATGTGCCACTACATTCCAATAATTTAAATTCATTTGTACCCTAGCTCTATGTAGCGGCTAGCCCAATATCCTATTCTAACTTTATAGTAATACATTTTGTCTTATTCTTTAATCCTTTTTTTATTTCCCCATGGTTCTTGTTACCTTTCAAAAAAGAACAGCAGTATTGTAAAAAATGGGGAATTCAAAGCAGCGACAAATTTCTCTAACCGGAGATAAACGTTTTACGGGAATTAAATTAAAACAACCAGCACAGTATGGTGTAGGTATTCCTAGTATAAAAGTAGCATTACAACACACTTTTAAAGAAATGGGTGTCGTAAAATCATTACGCACACTTTCGCATATGAATCAAAAAGAAGGTTTTGATTGTCCAGGCTGTGCTTGGCCAGACCCCGAAAAACCTTCGAAACTTGGAGAGTATTGCGAGAATGGAGCTAAAGCTCTTGCAGAAGAGGCTACGCACATGCGAGTAGATGAGGATTTTTTTGCAAAACATTCTGTTGAGGAAATCTCTCAATGGACCGATTATAAAATTGGAAAAAGTGGACGTTTAACTCAACCTATGGTTTTACTTCCTGGTGAAGTACACTATAAACCTATTTCTTGGGAAGATGCCTTTGAACTTACAGCGAAAGAATTGCAAAAATTAAATTCTCCTGATGATGGTATTTTTTATACTTCAGGAAGGTCTAGTAATGAAGCTGCATTTTTATACGGACTTTTTATACGGGCTTTTGGTACAAACAACATGCCTGACTGTTCCAACATGTGTCATGAATCCAGTGGAGTGGCTTTAAGCGAAACGCTTGGTATCGGAAAAGGGTCTGTAAAATTAGAAGATTTTGATAAGGCCGAAGTTGTTATTGTTATGGGTCAAAACCCTGGAACAAATCACCCCAGAATGCTTTCTGCCCTCCAAAAATGTAAAGAAAATGGAGGAAAGGTAATTAGTATAAACCCTCTTGAAGAGGCTGGGCTATTAAAATTTAAAAACCCTCAAGAGGCAACAGGAATATTATCTGGCACTACTTTAACCGATATTTATTTGCAGGTTAGATTAAATGAAGATGTAGCTCTTTTAAAACTACTAATGAAAAAATTAGTAACACTTGAAAAAGAACAAGGTGGCATTTTTGATTACAACTTTATTAAAACCTATACCCAAGGGCATGAGCAAGTACTTGAAAGTTTAGAACAATATTCTGAAGAAGAATTATTACACCGTTCCGGAATTAGTGAAAAACTGATTAACCAAACCGTTAATCTGTTGGCTCAAAAAAGTAAAATTATCATATGTTGGGCAATGGGTTTAACGCAACATAAAAATGGCGTTGAAAATATAAAGGAGTGTGTAAACCTACTATTACTAAAAGGCAGCTTAGGAAAACCGGGAGCGGGCACTTGCCCTGTTCGAGGTCATAGCAATGTACAAGGGGATCGTACCGTAGGCATTATGCATCATGTCTCCAAAGAACTAAACACCGCTCTCGAATCTACTTTTGGTTTTGCGCCCCCAGCAAAAGAAGGTTTAGATACTGTACATGCAATAAAAGCAATGCATGATGAAGAGGGCAAAGTATTTATTGCCTTAGGGGGTAACTTTGTATCTGCTGCTTCAGATACCAATTACACCGCCAAAGCATTGCAAAATTGCTCGCTAACCGTTCAAATAAGTACAAAACTTAACAGGTCTCATGTTGTTACTGGAAAAACTGCACTTATTTTACCCACACTAGGTCGGTCCGAAAAAGATGTGAAAAATGGACAACAACGCTTTTTAACTGTAGAAAATAGCATGGGTAAAGTACATCGTACCAAAGGCATGCTAAAACCGTCATCTAATACATTAAAAAGTGAACCTGAAATTGTTGCTGGAATAGCAAATGCATATTTTAATGGAAATCATTCTGTAAATTGGAAATCGCTTGGAGCTGATTATGAACTCATTAGAGAAAAAATTACGGCGGTTTTAAAAGGATTTACTGACTTGAGTACCAAATCTAAGGGCGTTGGTTTTTATTTACCTAATAATGTTCGGGATTTAGATTTTAGTAAACTTCCGAATCAAAAAGCGCAATTTAGTGTTTGTGGTCTACCGCAACACAACTTAAAAGAAAACGAGTTTTTATTAATGACCATTCGTTCTCATGATCAATTCAATACTACAATTTATGGATTAAACGACCGGTACAGAGGTATTTACAATGAACGAAGGGTTGTTCTTATGAATAAAACGGACATGAAAAAGTTGGGCTTACAAAACCTTTCAGTGGTTGATATAATTAGTAATTATGATAATACAGAACGACGAGCGCAAAAGTTTTTAGTAATTCCATATAAAATACCTGAAGGAAATTTAGCTGCCTATTTTCCTGAAACCAACGTGCTAGTACCATACAATCATTACGCGGATAAAAGTAATACCCCTATTAGTAAATCGGTAGTTGTTACTATTGAAAAGCAAGTTAACTAGTTACATGTATTGTATTGTTGATATAGAAACTACAGGAAATGGCATTAAAGGAAACAAAATAACCGAAATATCAATTTTTAAGTTCGATGGTAATGAGGTTGTGGAGGAGTTTACCTCATTAGTGAATCCGGAATGTGAAATACCCTATTTTATTACAAGTTTAACGGGCATTGATAATGATATGGTTAGAAATGCTCCAACCATTGACGAAATAGCATCAGAAATTTTAAACATCACAGCGGATAGCATTTTTGTAGCACATAGTGTAAATTTTGATTACAACGTAATTAAAAATGAATTTAAAAACATTGGATTAGATTTTATCAGAAAAAAACTGTGTACCGTTCGCTTATCCAGAAAACTAATTCCGGGTTACAACTCCTATAGTCTGGGTAAACTTTGTTCTGCTGTTGGTATTCCTCTTTCTGATAGGCATCGTGCAAGAGGAGATGCCCATGCCACAATGCTTTTGTTTAAAAAATTATTACATATTGATGGTGCCGAAGCCGTTTTTAAAACCTTTTTAAATGCAAGGTCACAAGAAGCTACTTTACCACCATCATTGCCCAAACAAGAATTTGAAAAATTACCAACCTCGGCAGGGGTTTATTACTTTAAAAATGCAAAAGGAGAAATTATTTATGTTGGAAAAGCCATAAATATTAAAAAACGAATTTTAAGTCATTTTTACAATAAAAGCACTAAAGAGGTTCAGCTATGCAACGAAACCGCTCACTTAGATTTTGAGTTATCAGGTAGTGAATTGGTCGCTTTATTAATGGAATCAGCTGCTATAAAACAGCATTACCCAAAATTCAATACTGCTCAAAAGAAAAACATTCAACAATACGCCATTTTTAGTTATGAAGACCGCAATGGAATATTGCATTTGGCATATAACAAAATAAAAGTGGCACCTAACCCATTAAAAATATGCTACAGTGTGGCAGATTGCAGAAGTTTTTTAGAGCTTATCTGCGAACATTTTGTGCTATGCCCCAAGTTTTGTCATTTACAAGAAAATGTTCCTACATGCTCTCACTATAAAATCAAAAAATGCGAAGGTATTTGTAGTGGTTCAGAAGAAATTACTGCATATAACCAAAAAGTACAATCCGCTATCTCTTTCTTAAAAACTAAAAAAGAAAGTCAGTTCATAAAAGAAAAAGGAAGAACAACGGATGAGTACGCCTTTGTGTTCATTGAAAATGAAAAATATAAGGGATATGGTTTTATTGATAAAGAAGCCAATATTATTTCGGAGAACGATTTAGAAGCTTTTATTATTCCACAAAAGAACACCTTAGAAACTGAGCGGATTATAGCCTCCTATCTTCAGAAAAAAGCCTTGAAATACTAATTTAATTACTAGAGTCTTTTCCTTTTCCTCCATTCATTAGCATAAACAAAGCCGCAACCAATCCAATAACAACGAGTGCGAAAGCTCCTATCATTATTATTCCATTATTCCAGTCTACTAAAGGTAATATTCGTAACATCTGATTATAATTTAGGTTATAAATTTAATCGCTGTTAGAAATATAAAACATGACTAATGTCATCTAGGGTAACATTACACAATTACAAGGTGGTGGGACAAATATAATCGGTTACCGTAACTCCTGCTTTTTTAATAGCCGCATACCCACCAGCAACATCAATTAAATTATGAATTCCCCTGTTTTTTAATATCGAAGCTGCAATTACGGAACGATATCCACCTGCGCAATGCACATAAAATGTTTCTTTTTCTGGAAATTCTGACAAATGATTGTTAAGTAAGCTTAAGGGGGTATGATGCGCATTTTCAACATGCTCAGATTGCCATTCTCCAACCTTACGAACATCAAAAACTGGCTTAGTATTTAGTTCTTCTTTTATTTCTTCTGCAGTTTTAGAAACGATAATATCGATTTCCCTACCAGACGCTTCCCAAGCTTCAACACCTCCATTTAGATACCCAATTGTTCCATCAAAACCTACACGAGATAAACGTGTAACTGCTTCCTCTTCTTTTCCTTCAGGCGCAATTAATAATATGGGTTGAGCCACATCTGCTACCAACGCCCCTACCCAAGGAGCAAAATCACCATTAAGTCCTATAAAAGTTGACCTCGGAATATGTTTCTTAACAAACTCATTTTGATGTCTAACATCTAATACTACTGCCCCTGTTTCATTTGCTGCAATTTCAAAAGCTTCTGGGGAAAGTGCTTGTGTTCCTCTATGTAAAACATTACCAATATCCTCATAACCTTCTTTATTCATTTTTACATTTAACGGAAAATATATCGGCGGTGGTAGTAAACCATCAGTAACTTCTTTTACGAACTCAGCTTTAGTCATGTCAGCACGTAAAGCATAATTCATCTTTTTTTGATTCCCTAAGGTATCTACTGTCTCTTTCATCATGTTTTTTCCACAGGCGGATCCAGCCCCATGAGCAGGATAAACAATGACCTCATCCGCCAACGGCATAATTTTATCACGTAAACTATCAAACAAAATGCCAGCCAGCTCTTCTTGAGTCATACTAGCTACTTTTTGCGCCAAATCTGGTCTTCCGACATCACCTAAAAATAAAGTGTCTCCGGAAAAAATAGCATAATCTTTTCCTGCTTTATCTTGCAATAAATAGGTTGTACTTTCCATAGTATGCCCGGGTGTGTGCAATGCTATTATAGTAATGTTACCTATTTTAAATTTTTGTCCATCTGTCGCTATTATTGCATCAAAAGAAGGATTAGCAGTAGGACCATAAACAATTGGTGCTCCTGTTTCCTTCGAGAGTGTTACATGCCCGCTAACAAAATCTGCATGAAAATGTGTTTCAAAAATATACTTTACGGTAGCCTTATCTTCAGCCGCTCGTTTTATATACGGTGTAGTTTCTCTTAGGGGATCAATAATTGCAACTTCCCCATTACTTTCTATATAATAGGCACCTTGCGCTAAACAACCAGTGTATATTTGCTCTATTTTCATAACATTTATCTTTTACATCGTCTACCAAAAATACGAAATACTAAACCCGTGTCTGTAACATTAGTTACCGTTTAAGGTATTTTGGTAGGCCACCTTTGAACCTAAAGCAGAAACCGTGTCTGGATTATCAAAATAGGCAACTGCTTCTTTAGTTTTTACAAAAAGGTGTTCTTTATCCAACACATCAATAATTCCGCTACTAAATATAATATCTCGGGTAGGGCCAATAGCACCAGCTATATAAAATTGAAGTTTATTTTCTTTAGTTTCTTTAATTACCTTAATCAGCATGTTAGCAGCTGTAGAATCTATATAATTAATAGCTTCAGCATTCAGAATTACACCTTTAAGACCACTTCCTTTTCCTTTTATTAACTTATATAATTCTTTTTTAAAAAAGCCAGTATTTCCAAAATACAACTGGGCATCAAATCTAATAAGGAGCAAATCTTCTCTAAGAATAACCTCATCTCCAAAACGATTTACATTTTTGTAGTAGTCCGAGTTTTTAATATTACCTAATACCGCAAAATGAGGTTTTGATGTTCTATACACCATAAGTAATAATGAGAATAAAACCCCCACTATTATTCCTTCCTTTATACCCACCAATAAGGTTATTAAAAACGTAAGCAATAACACCATAAACTCATCTTTTCGATATACCCAAAGGCTTTTCGCATACGAAACATCAATAAGTCCAAAAACCGAAACCATAATTATACTTGCTAAAACGGCATTGGGTAGATAATAAAAAATGGGGGTTAAAAAAAGTAATGTAACGGCAACCATTATTACACTTACTACCGCGGCTAAATTTGTTTTAGCGCCTGCCTCTGCGTTAATTGCAGATCTTGAAAAACTTGCAGTAATCGGAAAAGCCTGAAAAAAAGACCCCACAATATTAGAGGTTCCCAGCGCTATTAATTCCTTGTTAGCATCAAGTGTTTCTTCTCCACTTTTTTCTTCCAGTGCTTTACCAATGGAAATAGCTTCTAAATAACCAACCAAAGCTAAGGTTAGTGCAATTGGCCATATCTCTTTTATATTTTTCAGGTTTACTTCTGGCATCGAAAATGATGGCAATCCTATTGCAATTTCGCCTACCAACTTTACATTTTTATTTTCTAATCCCCCAAAATAAACTGCAATTATCCCAATAAAAACCACTATCAAAATTGATGGTATACGTTTATCCCATTTTTTAAATAAGATAATTAATAAAATCCCTATTAAACCAATACCTAAATCATAGGGATTAAAGTCTTTAATATGCTTAAAAACGTTTATAAACATTTGGTGAAACTTATTACTACCAGGAATACTAACTCCTAATAAATGCTTTAACTGACTAAATATTATTATTAAAGCCGCGGCTGAAGTAAAACCACTTATAACTGGTCTGGAAAGAAAATTTACCAAAAAGCCTACTCTAAAAATTCCTAAAACAACTTGTATAAACCCCACAGAAAAGGCTAATACAATCGCCATTAAAATATAATTTTCAATACCCGAAATGGCCAATGTACCTAACCCAGCTGCTACCAAAAGTGAATCCATGGCAACGGGACCTACAGATACTTGTCGGGAGGTTCCTAAAAAAACATATGTTAAAACTGGAAACAACGATGCATACAATCCATATACTGGAGGAAGCCCCGCAATCATAGCATAAGCCATTCCTTGAGGCACCAATATTATGCCCACAATAATCCCTGCAAGCAAGTCCTTAGAAAAAAAAGATTTCTCGTAGGTAGACACCCATTGTAAAAAAGGAAATATTTTATGCATTGGTCAAATTTAAAACTAAATCCGCAAAACCAAGGCATTAGCGTTTAAAGTACATTTATTTTTGCACACTATTATCAAATAATATTTCTTATTGAATGTCCCCTCCTACTGGTAACCCGCTAGGTACTTTCTCAGGAATTTCCTTATCAAAATCATCATCGTTAAGTGTATTTAAAAATGATATAATTAGGGAAATATCTTTAGCCGAAAAATCTAATTCCTTTACCAACGGATCAAATTCGTTAACAGCAATATTTTTGTTTCTGACCTTATCATTTGAAATGTCTTCGTAAAACTCCATTACTTTTTGAAGGCTTACAAAACTTCCATTATGCATATAGGGTGCTGTAAATCTTAAATTACGAAGTGTTGGCGTTCTAAACTCAAACGTTCTACATAAACCACTATCTATTTGTTTTACTTTTTCGTTTTCAGGAACACCCAGCACATGAGTTTTATAATCTGTAAACATTGGACCACTATGACAACCAGCACAGCCAATTTTTTTAAAAAGCGTGAACCCTTCCTTTTCAGATAACTGAATTGCTGCAGAATCTCCCTTCATATATTGGTCAAATCTGGAATTATTGGTTACCAAGGTTCTTTCAAATGCAGCTATTGCCTTTGCTATATTTTCTGCACTGATAGCATTATGAGTTCCAAAAACATTTTTAAACAATTTTTTATACTCTGATATTTTACTTAAACGGTTTTCAAGTTCCCGTAATATTTCTTCTTCTGAATATGCTGCGCCACGCATTTCTTCAAAAGATTTAATTGGTAATAGCGCCTGACTTTCTAGACTTTTTGCTCTTACATCCCAAAACATAGGGGCATCTTCTGGTGAATACAAGCTATCTTTTTGCAAACCATTAAAAGCGGTATTTAATATGGTATGCGCATTACGCTTTACAAAAGGAATATTATTAGGCTTTTTAAACCTTCTTTTTCCTCCAAAACCCTTTCCATTAGAACCTATGGAAACATCTAAAAATTCTGCGTATCCAGTTTTTGGATGATGACAGGTTGCACAAGCCACATCTTTACCACCAGATAAAATGGGATCATAAAACAGTAATTTACCTAGCGCTATTTTTTCTTTAGTCTGGGGATTGTTTGTTGGGCTTAAAATCGCAGTAGGCAATGCTTTAAAACCAAAAGTGTCTTTCGGAACAGTAAATTCTACCATCTTTTCTGACCTACGTTCTTTGCAGGCAAAAACACTTAAAATACAAAGAAGTACAAAAAAATTCAACCTAATTTTATTCATTGATATACCCTAAATGTCTAAAAGTTTAATATAATTTCGTTGTTGTGCTATTTTACCTTTGTTTTCCAACTTTTTAAGAAGGCGTGAAATTACCACTCTAGAGGAATTTAAATCTTGTGCTATTTCATGATGTGTACTTCGTACAACACTATTCTTGTTAACCTTAGATTTATCAAAAAGATATTTTAGCAAACGTTCATCCATTTTCATAAAAGCAAGAGAATCTACGGTTTCCAAAAGCTCTGTCATTCTTGAATGATAACTATTTAAAACAAAGGCTCTCCAACTTTTATATTTTTGCATCCATAATTCCATTTGCGCAATAGGAATCATTAAAAGCTCCGCTTCGGTTTCTGCAACTGCTCTTATTTCACTTTTACTTTGTCCCATGCAACACGAAAACGTCATTGCACAGGTATCGCCTTTTTCTAAAAAATACAATAGTAACTCATCTCCGTTTTCATCCTCACGAAGTACTTTTATTGCACCAGAAAACAATAAAGGCATTGCGGAAATAGTTTGTCCAAAATCGATTAAAAAATCACCTGGTTGTACTTTTTTAATCCTGCCGTATTGCTGAATTTCAAGTAATAGGTTTTCTTCAAAAGCACCTCCATAATTATTTATTAATTCGTTTTGCATTATTTAACCGCTATAAGTACCGAAAATTCCTTTGGTTTTTTTTCTAAAAACTGAAAACCTTCAGCTAAGTTATTTTGAGAAACCGCATAAGGATAAAAACTTATAGGTTCTATACACAACATGTTATCAACCTCAGTCCATAACATAAAGTGATTAAACCCAACCGTTTTCAGATAAACTTCTTTTTCATCTTTTAAAATAATATCAGCACAATTCTGAACAGGGTAAGCGTTACTTCCGGCATCCTTTATTTCTGCTAAAGTTATGTTTTTTTCACTAGCATTAACGATTGCTTTTTTGCTATATAACTTAAACGCTGGATGATACCCAAGCATAAAAGGCATACCTTCTTCACCTGTAATAGTAAACGAAACTTTTAATCCTTCATTGGTAATTTCAAATAGTTTACAAAAACTAAAATCATAGGGCCATAAAAGTGATTCTTGGGTAGATTTAGCTGGATATTTGCTATTGGCAATTTTTGTGTTCGCCTTATATTCTTTCTTAAAAATTACTTTATGTTTTTCCTGAAGCATTAACTCGTAAGAAAGTTCACGTAATAAACCATGTTGATCCTGTTTAGCTTCTCCTTTAGGAGTCCGCACGGTATAATCAGCATCATTTACTGGTCCGATAATTGGAAACATTTCGGTATCTGAGTTTCGCCACCCCGGACTCCCTTTTTGATGAATACACTCATAATTTGAGACCGTATAGCTAACAAGTTCACCCTTATCAATCTTTACTTTTTGTTCTAAATAATGTAGTTCAACCATATAGCTTAGTTGTTAGTTGCTTACTGCTTAATTTTTGCATTAAGATACAAAACCACGTAAGATTTACCTTAAATAAAAGAGTGTTTAATGCTTAAAAACTATTCAAACTTCATCGCCTTAACTGGAGTTATTTTTGTAATAATATATGATGGAAGCAATAACATTAATAAACATAAAAGTAGTACTCCTAAATTAAGGGCTATTATAGTAGAAAAATCTATATGCACAGGTATATAATCAATATAATATTCTTTTGGATTTGGGAACTTAAAAAGTTTAAACTTTTGTTGTATCAATATAAATCCTAGGCCAACAATATTTCCCCAGAACAATCCAATACCAATTAAATACGAAGCATTATATAAAAACACTTTTCTTATGGTCCAATTAGTAGACCCAAGTGCTTTTAACACCCCTATCATTTGTGTTCGTTCTAAAATTAAAACCAAAAGTGCCGTTATCATATTAATACCGCCTACTATAATCATGATACCAATAATGATGGCAATATTAAAATCAAACAAACCTATCCATTCAAATATTTTATAGTATTTATCTTTGATAGTTTTAACATCTAGGCTGGAAACTACTTTACCATATATTTCATTACTTTTTTTATCAATATCATCAAAATCATTCAGGAAAACTTCAAAATTCCCTACTTCATTTTCCGACCATTTGTTCATTCGTTGAACATGTCTTATATCAACAAATAAATAAGTTCCATCAAACTCTTCAAAACCACTATCGTAAATACCTGATATCACAAATTTTCGTTGATTAGGAGCTTTTGATACATCTTGTTCTTTCAGAAAAAAAGCATAAAAATCATCACCGGTTTTCAATTGTAGTCTATTTGCCATTAGGCTAGACATTAAAACTTGATTACCCAATTCACCTGAATAATCAGGCAAACTACCATCAACTACATATTCTTTAAAAACATCCCAATTATAATCGGTTCCTACTCCTTTAGCAATAATCCCTTCAAAAGTGTCTTCAGTACGTATAATACCTCCTTTATTGGCAACAGCTTGCACATGTAAAACACCATCAATACTAGTAAACTTAGGGTAGAAATCTTGTTCCAAAGAAACAGGTTTTACTGAAACTTCAGAAGAATTACTATCGTAATTAAAAATTTGAATATGACCATTAAAAGCAGTTACTTTTTCCCGAATTTTATATTTTAACCCTACTCCGGTAGCGATAGCAACCAACATCATTATAATTCCAATAGCAATTGCCGCAATCGCTATTTTTATTATTGGTGCAGAAATACTAATTTTATGCTCCTTACCCTTAATGAGTCGTTTGGCTACAAAGTATTCAAAATTCAAATCATGACATTTTTACCTAGTTTCAAAAGTACATTTTTATTATGGTTTTTTATATTAACTGCCTGCGGAAACCAAGGAAAAGCACACAAAAAAAATATCGTAGAAAACCCTACCTCGAAAAATGACACATTACAAATAAGTGCAAACCAAACGGAAGTTTATTTACCAAAACTTAAAAACAAACAAATTGCGGTTATCGCTAACCAAACTAGTGTGATTTTTAAAAAAAATGGTCACACCCATTTAATTGACTCTTTATTAAGCCACAACATTAATATTGTAAAAGTTTTTGCCCCGGAACACGGTTTTAGAGGAAAAGTAGATGCCGGAGAGCATGTAAGTGATGGTTTAGATAAAAAAACTGGACTTCCTATAATTTCATTGTACGGCAAAAACAGAAAACCATCGGATGAACAATTAAAAGGTATTGATTTGGTTGTTTTTGATATTCAGGATGTAGGCGTTCGCTTTTATACCTATATAGCAACACTACAATTAGTCATGGAAGCTTGTGCTGAAAATAATATCCCTATTTTGGTTCTTGACCGTCCAAATCCAAATATCCATTATGTTGATGGACCAATTATGAAAAAAGAACATACTAGTTTTTTGGGTATGACTTTAATTCCGTTGGTGTATGGAATGACCATTGGTGAGTATGCAACAATGGTAAATAAGGAGGGCTGGTTAAAAAACAACAAAAAAGCGCAACTAACTGTAATACCGTTAAAAAACTATTCTCGCAAAACAAACTACAGTCTAACTATTAGGCCTTCACCAAACTTACCCAATGATACTGCAATAAATTTGTACCCTAGTCTTGGACTTTTTGAGGGAACAAATGTGAACGCGGGCAGAGGAACAGAATATCAATTTCAACGTTATGGCGCTTCTTTTTTAGATAGTATTCAATATGATTTTAGTTATGTTCCGCAATCTAATTTTGGTGCGAAATACCCCAAAGAAAAAGGCAAAAAATGTTTCGGAAAAGACTTATCTAAAGTTTCTAGAATGAATGAGGTTTCCATGCAATGGATTATTGATGCCTACATGAATACCGTAAATAAAAAGAAATTTTTTATTACCAAAGGGTTTACCAAACATGCGGGTACTGAAAAACTTCAACAACAAATTGAGGCAGGACTTTCTAATAGTGAAATAAAAAAAACTTGGCAAGCTGATATTAATGCCTTTAAAAAAATAAGAGCTAAATATTTATTGTATCCTGAAAACTAGATTTAAGGTATTCTTTTTTTCATTTCCTCCACAATATTATAAGCAGCGGGGCATATTTCAACATTTTTTAAGGTTAGGTTACTTATTTGTTGAAACTTTTTACGATTAGTGTGTGGAAACTCGCGACATGCTTTAGGGCGCACATCATAAATAGAACAATAATTATCGGCACCCAGAAAAGTACAAGGTACTTGTTGCAATACATAATCATTATCCTCATCTACCTTTAAGTACTCACTAATAAACTGTTGCGGTTTTTGTCTAAAATGTTTTGCAATACGTTCAATATCAATATTTGTAAACAAAGGACCCGTAGTTTTGCAACAATTTGCACACGTTAAACAATCGGTTTTTTCAAACTCATCATCATGCAATTCTTGCATAATGTAATCCAAATTTTTGGGTGGTTTCTTTTTTAGTTTTTTAAAAAACTTTTGATTCTCTCCCTTCTTCTCAGCGGCCTTTTTTGGTAATTGTTGAAGTATATTGTTCATGGTCTAAATATGCAAGCAATAATTGAGTTCAATTTTTCTAAGACAAACAAAAACCTGAACTTTGCTATAAAGTACAAATATACGCATGAACGATATTTATGGTAATGCCTTACTAGATTATCAACAAAATAATTACACTGAAGACATCATTACTTTTTCGTCTTTAGATGAGGAAGATGTTTTACCACTTCCCTATTTGTTTCGCTCGTTTAATGAAATGCCCATTCTTGAACAAAAAGCATTAAAGTTATGTAAGGGTAATATTTTAGATATTGGCGCTGGAGCAGGCAGTCACAGTCTTTGGCTTCAACAACAAAACAAAAAAGTTACTGTCTTAGATACTTCAAAAGGGGCTATTGAAACCTGCAAGTTAAGAGGCATAAAAAACACTATTAATGAGAGCTTGTACGAACACCATAAAAAATATGACACTTTACTTTTACTAATGAACGGTACCGGTCTTGCTGGTACGTTGGCTAATATTGGCAACTTTCTGACACACCTAAAAAACATGCTTTCTACTGGAGGTCAAATACTTATAGACTCTAGCGATATTATTTATATGTTTGAAAGCGATGATGATGGTGGCTATTGGATACCAGATAATAACTATTACGGAGAGGTAACTTTCACCATGAAATATAAAAAAGAAAAAACGTCTGAATTCCCTTGGCTTTATATAGATTATAATACGTTACAACGCGCAGCTCTAGCAAATGGGTTGCAATGCGAACTTATTTTTGAAGGCGAACATTATGATTATTTAGCAAGATTATCATAAAAAAGATAATGGAGGCATCATTTTTGCGTTACTCTTTATGTAACAAATTTGTATTATGAAAAAATCTGCTTCGTTTTTACTTGTTTTAGTTGTTTTGTTTTTTGGTTCATGTTCTAGTAGTTCTGATAGTCCAGACAGTGAAAACCCTAATCCAGGTGAAAATCCAGACCCAACTTCTATTGATAAAACTGCTAATTTAAGGGCAACAGGTGATTCTGGTAGTGATATTTTATCCAATACAAATTTTGACAAACTACTTATAGAAATTGATTATGTTGTTGGGCACAAACCTAATGAAAGTGCTATAACAGGATTTACGGACTATTTAAAAGAACACACTTTTAAAGAAGATATTGAGGTTACTTATTCCGAATTATCGTCACCAGACAAAGAAACATTAACATTACAAGAGGTTGCAGATTTAGAACAAGAACACCGAAATTCTTACAATTCAGGAAAAACCTTAGCCATATACATTTATTTTGCAGATGCACCTGATGATACCGATGAACCTGATAACGATATTGTTACTCTTGGCGCTGTTTACAGAAACACCTCAATGGTTATCTATCAAAAAACGATACAGGATTTAGCGCAAAAAGGTGGGTTAATCACAACTGTAGATATAGAAACCGCGACTTTAAATCATGAATTTGGACACCTATTTGGTTTAGTAAATTTAGGAACAGATATGGTTAACCCTCATGAAGATGTAGTAAGAGATGAAAATGGAGATCCAGTTTTAACTGACGGAGAAGAAACTCCAAACAATCATTGTAATGCAAATATTTGTTTAATGCGTGCTGAACTACAATTTGGGCGAACCAACAAATCTGCTAGTGCTAAAGTTAACAGCAATAAAGTGTACTCTAGCTGTGCATTAAACGGCAACACTTTATTAAGCAAAATGAAAAGTAATGCCGCAAAAGGCTTATTGGTTTTCCCAGGTTTAGATACGGACTGTATTTTAGATATTCAAGCCATTGGAGGAAGGTAGCCTCTAAAAACTATTTTCTTTGACACTTTTCCAATTATCGATTATAATCGTAATTCAAAGATGCTTTACGCAAACGTTTTGGTTGTATACCGAAATACTTACGCTACATACCGATATCCGTAATACTTACACCAAAACTCATTAATATAATTCCTACATTTGTAGGAAATCCGTAATTTCATGCTAAATAATTATTAATTAAAAGCATGTTATTATGAAAGTTAAAAGTTTAGTATTAATCGCGGTAGTTGTTGTATTTATAGGGTTTGTGAGCTCTTGTGAAAAAAATGATACTGCGGAAACAGAGAATTTATATGAAATTCAAAATATTGACAGAACGACTGTTGAAAAAGCCGGAGATCAACGAAAATAAAAGGGTCTTCGGATCAATTTTAATTGCCTTATCTGGATTATTATTATATCTGGATAAGGTTCTTCTTTTTTTAAACATAGAAGGAACCAACGATTATGGGTTTGCTAACTTTGATACATTCATTTGGGTATTAATGCAATCGGTATCGCCCCTAATAATGATTTTTGGATTTCAACTAAAACCCTACTTCACCTCTTTTCTTGTTCCTATATATTGCTATACTATACATATTATTTGGGTTTTTCAACCACAAATGAAAATTGATAATGTCTTGTTACATGTATATGCTCTTGGATCATGTATCCTCTTTATTTTGCTATTATTTTTAATTCAAAAAATATCGCTTTGGCGTAAACAACAGGACACATTAAAAAACGAATTTCAACAAGAAACTAAAGAGATTTTAAACATTTTAAAATCTAAAACCTTATCTGAAAGTTAAGCCTACTACCTATGCAAGATTTAATAAAAGAAATAAAAGAAGTGCGTCGAAGGACCACAGAAGGAGAATTATCTGTAAGCGAAACTATAGTTTTACTAAGTGACATTATGGATAAGTTTAATACATCTAATGATGATTATTCCGATAGTGAAAAAGGATATTTAAAAAGCTTATTCAAAAACAAAAAAATCAAAGAAATTGATGCTAAAAATGAAAAAGCTAAAAAACGAGTAAAAAATCTAAAAATACTGGTGCTTTTAAAGGATATTGGCTTTGACAAAATTACCGAGCAAGATATTGAAAAAACACTTAAAGGTATTTAATCCTCCTTATCTTCTTCCTCCTCGTTATCGTTTTTAAGTGTGTTTTTCAAAAGCAATTGTTCTTGCAATAACTCTACCTTAGCTTGATTAATCACAGAGCTTTTATACACCGAAAAAATATCATTTTTTTCAAACTCTTCTATATGATTCAATACAAAAGTTGCGATTTCTTCAACCGTTATACGTGACCTTCCTTTTGTAGTTAAAAAAACACTTGCAGGCGCAATATCTTCATCATCAGTTAATCGTAATTGATTACTAGCACCTACTAAAAAAGAGTAGTTTAATTCCGGTTTTAAACCTATTATTCGTTGAGCAAGTTTTGGAGAAATGCGTTTTGTATACCCTTTACTAATATTGCTAATTGTAGATTTATGTACATCTAAAATCGTCGCAAGACCAGCTTTATCGGTTTTGAATTCTGATAGTAAAATATTTATTATTTCGTCAGCTTTCATTCAATTCTTGTAAGTATTTATTTCAAAAAATGTACTTTTATGTACTACTTTGAACTAAATTTTTATTACTTTTGTTTAGTAATAGATAAGATAAGTAAATTATTTTAAGTTACAATCCATCATTTTGTCCATATCTCATATACATTACGTAAGTAAATGTTTATTAGATTTTTAACATGCAAAATAATTATTTAAAACTGGATATGGACATGATGGATATATAGGACTAAGACAAAAACCACAGTTAAAACCGCGCCATAGCATATGGAAAAAACATTTAATGCAATTTCCTACATTAATACGCATAATCTTACATTTTATTTAGACAAAAACTCAAACCTTTATTTTAGTGAATGCACTGGACCATTATCTTCGATAGAAAAAATGCCATGGAAATTTCAACTTCCTTTTTATCTCACTTTTTTACGAGATGATAATTTGGCAGAACGTTTTAAAGATATGGAAATTATTGGTGCTATTGACTTATATATTAAATGGAAGTTTTGCCTACAAGAAGAACTTTGTTTGGTTGAAACGGAATCTTCTGAGTGTGCTTAAAATTTAAGGAATATTCAAATATTTATGTGTTTGTAATGACACCTTCCACTTAGGGTTTTTCATTACAAAATCAACAATTTCGGGTACCATTTTATCTCTAACGCTCCATTCCGGCTGCAAATATAGAATACAATTGTCACTTGTTTTTGCTGCTTGCTCCTCCGCAAAGATTAAATCGTGTTTATTATAGACTATTACCTTTAACTCATTAGCATTATCATATGCCGCTTTTACTGGTAACTTATTTTTCTTTGGTGAAAGGCAAATCCAGTCCCAATCCCCTGTTAATTCATATGCCCCAGAAGTTTCTATATGCGTAGTTAGATTTTTAGCTTTTAATGCCTTGGTAAGCGGATTCATATTCCATGTTAAAGGCTCACCACCTGTAACCACAATTGTATCTGAATATTTAGCTGCGTTTTCTACAATACTAGATATTTCCGTTGGTGGATGCGTTTCTGCGTTCCAACTTTCTTTTACATCACACCAATGGCAACCAACATCGCACCCTCCTACCCGTATAAAATAAGCGGCAGTTCCTTTATAATACCCTTCTCCTTGAATCGTATAAAACTCCTCCATCAAGGGAAGCATTTCTCCTTTATTTACCTTCTCTAACATATGAGCTTTAGACATTCGGCAAAGATACAGTTAATACTTAATACTCAAGGCAAATAGCTTTCCATAGCATAAAAAACGCTGCTACATATTTTTTACAGGATAAGCATTTGATTTTGAATTATTCGCAAAAAATAATCGTCGATTATTTTGAAAATGTTAATAAAAAGCAGGCTTTGGTATAAATATTGATGCCAAAATGACTTTATAATTGACCAAAAATCAATTATTTTTATCAAAAAATAACCAATGGCCACTAAGGAAGATTTCTTTGCACATATTGAAAAAGGGTATACTACAAAAGGTGATTTCATTAACATGGGTGCGGCTATGCATGAAAATGATGCGGTTACCAATGCCTATGTAAAAATTCCTTTAAAAACACTTAACAGGCATGGTCTTATCGCTGGAGCTACGGGAACTGGTAAAACCAAAACGTTACAGGTGCTGGCTGAAAATCTTTCTGAAAAAGGTATTCCCGTGCTTTTAATGGATTTAAAGGGCGATTTAAGTGGTTTAGCTAAACCAAGTCCTGGACATGAAAAAATTGATGAACGACATGCAAAAATTGGTTTCCCCTTTGAAGCTAAGGGTTTCCCCGTTGAAATTCTTTCCCTATCTGAACAAGATGGAGTAAAATTACGCGCAACGGTTTCTGAATTTGGTCCTGTACTACTTTCTAGAATTTTAGATTTAACTGAAACACAAGAAGGTATTGTTGCAGTAGTATTTAAATATTGTGATGATAACAAACTTCCATTACTAGACCTAAAAGATTTTAAAAAGGTGCTGCAATATGCTACGGGTGCTGGAAAACCTGAGTTCACAAAAGATTATGGACGTATCTCGACAAGTTCCACTGGTAGCATTCTTAGAAAGATTATTGAATTAGAACAACAAGGAGCGGATTTGTTTTTTGGCGAAAAATCTTTTGATGTTAATGACCTTACCAGAATAGATGATAGCGGTAGGGGCTATATAAATATTATTAGACTAACAGATATTCAGGATAGGCCAAAGCTTTTCTCCACCTTTATGTTGAGTTTATTAGCTGAAATTTATGCCACTTTTCCGGAGCAGGGAGATGCTGATGCTCCAGAGTTAGTATTATTTATTGATGAAGCGCACCTTATCTTTAAAGAAGCCTCTAAAGCACTGTTAGATCAAATAGAAAGTATTGTAAAGCTAATACGCTCTAAGGGAATTGGGTTATATTTTGTTACACAAAATCCTACTGATGTGCCTGATGAAGTTTTAGCGCAATTAGGCTTAAAAGTACAACATGCGTTACGTGCTTTTACTGCAAAAGATAGAAAAGCCATAAAACTTGCTGCTGAAAATTATCCAATTTCTGAATACTACGACACCAAAACCGTGCTAACAACTTTGGGTACGGGAGAAGCTCTTATTTCGGCACTTGATGAAAAAGGAAGACCTACCCCTTTAGCCGCTACTTTACTAAGAGCACCTATGAGCCGAATGGATATTTTAACCGATAGTGAACTTAACACGGTTGTAAAAAACTCGACCTTAGTTAAAAAATACAACGAGGATATTGACCGTGAAAGTGCGTATGAAATATTGAACGAAAAAATTGAGCTTGCGGAAAAAGAAGCCGAAAAAGAAAAAAACAAACCCAAACCACGCTCTTCTTCCAGAAGAAGTACAAGACAAAACCCCATAGTTAAAGTACTAACAAGTGCTACCTTTATTAGAGGTGTTCTTGGAGTTCTTAAAAAAGTAATACGATAAATGAAAAAATATTTCCTACTACTAGCCATTCCTCTATTTTTCTTTTTAACGCAATGTGAAAAAGAAAAAGACCCCCATTTTCTTATCACTCAAGAAAAAATCGGAAAATTAGAACGTAAAAGTCTAGCCCGTGATTTGGAATTAATTTATTCAAACGATTCCATTGTGCAAGATACTGTTAAGTTAAACTTTGGTTCTGGCGCAAGCAAAATAAAGGTTTTTGAGCGAGGTGGGAAGCACCTCTTAACGCTAACACCAAATTCTGATAGTATTCCAACAATAGAAAACATTCAAATAAAAGACCCTAGATTCTCCACACTAAATGGCATTGGAATTAACAGTACTTTTCAAGAAATTAGAGATAAGTGCTCCATTAGTAAAATAATAACCTCAATGAACAATGTTGTAATTCTGCTTAAGGATAGCGACATTTATTTTACAATTGATAAAAAGGAGCTTCCTGAAAGTTTGCGATATATTTCAACAGCTTCCATTGAGGCTGTTCAAATCCCAGATGCTGCAAAGATTAAGTATATGATGGTTTCATGGGATTAAAATGTAGATTAGTAAATTTGAAATTTTTCTCTATTAGAAATTATTTTAGGATGATTCTGCATGGTCCATTCCGTAAATTCAAGTAGCCTTTCTACATAAGATTTTCCAAAGTCTGTTAAACCATATTCCACTCTTATAGGAACCTCAGCGTACATCTTACGATAAACGTAGCCATCAGCTTCGACAGCTTTCAATCTTTCACTCAATACTTTATTTGATATCCCATACAAATACTTTTTTAGCTTACTAAAGCGTAAAACAGGAAAATACCCCAAATAAAGCAACAACAATAAAGTCCACTTATCAGAAGCAGGTGCAAGTATGTCTCGAATTGGACATAATTCAGGAGGGTTCCTGTAGTCAATATGTCCAAACATTTTTTTCATCTTTTTTTTGTTCCTAACTAACTGATTATCAATATTAGTTTCTTTTTCCATACCAGGTGTTATTTTCGCAACTCACTAATAATTAACTAGTAATGCTTAATTTAGTTTCATATATAGAGTAAGTTACTAAAAGTAACTCACTTCAAAAGAAAAGTGATTCAAAATTTTGAAAAGCGTAAATTCGCCAAAAAAATAAAAGGCATCGAAAACCTTATGTAATTATGAAAAAAATACTTCGCAAAATAGTTCCACTTGCTTACGGAAGTTATTTCAACAGTCTGGTCTATTTATCTCCAGAAAAAACTGCTGTAAAAGCTTTTAACCTTTTTTGCACGAACAGAAGAGGAAAGGTTTTACCTTTTCAAAAAGCATATTTAGACAACGCTAAAAATGAATTGTATACCATAGGTTCTCATAAAATACAATCCTACAAATGGAAGGGAAAAAAAGAAACCGTATTACTTGTGCACGGTTGGGAAAGTAATACTTTTAGATGGCGAAATTTAGTCGAAAAACTTACCGCCGCCAATTATAATGTTATTGCTTTTGACGCTCCGGGTCATGGATATTCATCTGGCGATAAGCTATATGTTCCTTTATATGCTGAGATTCTACAATTCATGATTAAAAAGTACAATCCTGAATCTATTGTTGCCCATTCACTAGGGGGGATGACGGTTTTGTATAATGAGCACCTGAATAGGAACAGTAACCTCAAAAAAATAGTGACTATTGGCTCTCCTTCAGAGTTTCATGAAATTATGAGTGACTATCAAAACATACTAAAATTTAATAGTAAGGTTCATAAAAGCCTAAGCAATTATATTGAAAACCGATTTGGTTTTACTATAAAAGACTTTAGTTCTCCAAAATATGTTCAAACCATTTCGCAAAGAGGATTACTTTTTCATGATAAATACGATAAAATAGCACCTTACCATGGCTCGGAGCAGGTTCATGTTAATTGGAAAAATAGTGAACTTGTTGCCACAGAAGGTTTGGGACATTCTATGCATCAAAATGAAGTTAATGACAAAATTCTAGCATTTTTACAACCCTAATATATAATGAAAAACATAAGCCCATTTCATATTGCTATTCCCGTTCATAATTTAAATGAATGTCGACAATTTTATGGCGAAGTTTTAGGATGCCATGAAGGTCGTAGTAGTGAACACTGGGTAGATTTTAACCTTTTTGGACATCAATTAGTTATACATTACAAACCAAAGTCCAACGATTACACATTACACTACAACCCTGTTGATGGTCATGATGTACCTATACCGCACTACGGAGTTGTATTACCTTGGAACGCGTTTAAAAAATTCTCTGAAGATTTAACTCGTAAAAAAGTAAAATTCATTATAGAGCCTTATATTCGATTCAAGGGACAAATTGGAGAACAAGCAACTATGTTTTTTTTAGATCCCGCAGGAAATGCTTTAGAATTTAAAGCTTTTAAAAAACCAGAACAGTTATTTGCTAAGTAAACCGTTATCTATGTTTTAGCAAATTTTGTTTAAGGCTGATGAAACGTATCCGATACAAACTGTAATACTTTTGGCAATGATTCTCGCCAATATCCCCAACTATGGGCGCCATCTCTAACACGATATTCATGAGGAATATCTTTTTTCTTCATGGCAATATGCACCAAACTATTTCCTTCAAATAAAAAATCATCATCTCCACAATCTATATACCATTTTATGGACTTTACATCTTCTTCGGGAACAATTTTTAACAACTCTAAGGCATTATGGTTTTCATAAATTGCTTTAATTTCTTCTTCAGAATATTTATCAACGGTATTGCCCATTTGTTTTTTTAATTGTTCCAGACTTAAAGGACCTACATAAGCACTTAGTGGACATGCTGACGAAAACAATTCAGGATGATGCAAAGCATACATAAAAGTTCCTCCGCCTCCCATTGAAAGCCCAGAAATGGCACGATACCTTTTTTCTTTTTTAATTCTGTATTTTTTTTCCACATATGGCATAAACTCTTCAAAAAAGAAATCTTCATAACGCCAATCACCAACATTAAAATACCCTCTTTTTTCTGTGTTTGCATCGGGCATTACAATAATCATAGCGGTAGCCGAATTATTTTTAATAGCATTATCGGTTATGTTTAAAACCTCTCCAAACTGCACCCAACCTGTTTGGTCATCACCAGCTCCGTGTAACAAATACAAAACAGGATAACTTCTATCAGATGTTTCATAATCTGGAGGCAGGTATATTGCATATTTTCTTTCCCCTTTTAATATTTTACTAGACATTGTTAGGTTATCAAAAACCTTCCCTGTTTGCGCAGAAAGTGTTAATGAGAAAAGCATACAAAAAGTAACAATACATCCTATTTTTTTCATGGTTCTAAATATTTATCAAAAAAGATACTGATTTTCATAAAACGTTTTGCAACAATTTTATTTTTTAAGCGTTGTTAATCACTTAATCCACAATACAAACCATTAATAATGAATAAAATACTACGTTTTAGCCTAATTTTATTGGGCACTTCTACACTTTGTCAATGTAGTTCTCAAAACAATACAAAATCTCATAAAACAAAAAAAGCATACACCGCTAGTACAGAAACATATTCTCGAAAAAAAGCGCATTAAAAAAGCCTCATTTACATAAGGCTTTTTATACTAATATTATTAACTTCTATTTCTATGGCGTTCTCGCGCTAATAATGTGTTTTTAAGCAACATGGCTATGGTCATGGGACCAACACCTCCCGGAACGGGAGTTATATATGATGCCTTTTTGCTTACATTTTCAAAATCCACATCACCAGTAATATAATACCCTTTTTCCTTTGTTTCATCTGGAACTCTGGTAATACCCACATCAATAATTACAGCATCATCTTTAACCATTTCAGCTTTTAAAAACTTTGGCACTCCTAATGCAGATATTACAATATCGGCTTGAGAAATTATTTGCGTAATATTCTTGGTGTGACTATGTGTTAACGTAACTGTTGAATTTCCAGGCCAGCCTTTTCTCCCCATTAATATACTCATAGGACGACCTACAATATGACTTCTACCAATAACAACAGTGTGCTTACCTTTAGTATCAACTTTATATCTTTCTAGTAACTCTAAAATCCCAAAAGGAGTGGCAGGGATAAAGGTACTCATATCAAGTGCCATTTTTCCGAAATTGGTTGGATGAAAACCATCCACATCTTTATCAGGATCTACCGCCAATAATACCTTTTGCTCATTTATTTGAGGCGGAAGTGGTAATTGAATGATAAAACCATCAATATCTTCATTTTGATTTAGCTCTTCTATTTTTTTCAAAAGCTCAACTTCAGAAGTAGTACTTGGCAACTGAATTAAAGTAGACTCAAACCCAATACGTTCACAAGAACGCACTTTACTGCCAACGTATGTTAAACTAGCTCCATCGTTACCTACTAATACCGCGGCTAAATGAGGGACTTTTTCTCCCTTTTCTTTCATTTTAGCCACCTCGGCAGCAATCTCATCTTTTATTTGATTTGATATTTTTTTCCCGTCTAATAATTTCATAATAAACTTTAGTATTCACTAGCAGTTTTAAGCTTTCAGTGGTTAAACACTAAATTTGCTAGGATTGTTAATCATATTATTGTATCAATTGGATTGACTGATTTTCTTGGCTAATACAACCATAAACTTAACGCATCCCTTTCATACCACTCATCATCTGCATCATTTTTTTACCGCCACCACCTTGCATCATTTTCATCATTTTACTCATTTGATCAAACTGCTTCATTAGCTGATTAACCTCCTGAATTGTGCGACCGCTTCCTTTTGCTATTCGCTTTTTACGACTTGCGTTAATTTTTGCTGGTGTTGAACGCTCTATTGGTGTCATAGAATGAATTATAGCTTCAATATGCTTAAAAGCGTCGTCATCAATATCCAAACCTTTTAATGCCTTTCCTGCACCAGGAATCATCCCCATTAAATCTTTGATGTTTCCCATTTTTTTGATTTGCTGAATCTGATTCAAGAAATCATCAAAACCAAACTTGTTTTTAGCAATTTTCTTCTGAATCTTGCGAGCTTCTTCTTCATCAAACTGCTCCTGAGCTCTTTCAACAAGTGATATTACATCACCCATTCCTAAAATACGGTCTGCCATACGGGAAGGGTGAAAAACGTCTATGGCTTCCATTTTCTCTCCGGTACCAATAAACTTAATAGGTTTATCTACAACAGACTTAATAGATATAGCTGCACCACCACGAGTATCACCATCTAACTTGGTAAGGATTACACCATCAAAATTAAGGATATCGTTAAATGCTTTTGCCGTATTTACCGCATCTTGACCCGTCATAGAATCCACCACAAACAAAGTTTCTTGTGGTTTAATAGCCGAATGAATATTAGAAATTTCTTCCATCATTTTTTCATCGACTGCCAATCTACCAGCTGTATCAATAATTACCACATTATTCCCGTTTGTTTTTGCTTGGGCAATACCCGCTTTTGCAATAGCAACTGGGTCGTTATTTTCACGGTCTGAATATACCTCTACTCCTATTTGCTCACCAACTACATGTAACTGATCTATTGCTGCGGGACGATAAACATCACATGCTACTAATAATGGGTTTTTACTTTTTTTAGTTTTTAAAAAATTTGCAAGTTTTCCCGAAAATGTGGTTTTACCCGAACCTTGTAAACCAGACATTAAAATTACTGAAGGTGTGCCAGAAAGATTTATACCCTCGGTATCTCCACCCATTAGTTGTGTAAGCTCGTCTTTTACAATCTTAACCATTAATTGGCCTGGTTGTAATGTTGTAAGTACGTCTTGACCTAATGCTTTTTCTTTTACCCTATTGGTAAACTCTTTCGCAATTTTAAAGTTAACATCGGCATCCAGTAAAGCTCTACGAACTTCTTTTGTGGTTTCTGCTACATTAATTTCTGTAATTTGACCATGTCCTTTAAGAACGTGTAACGCCTTGTCTAGTTTTTCACTTAAATTATCAAACATCTTCTTACTTTATTATCGGGAAATGCAAATTTAGCAATAAGGATGTGAAGTGCGGCAACCTAATCAAAAAATATATAAATGAAGAAAGCACCCTTAAAGGGTGCTCTCTACAATTGTGGGGCATTTTTTGATGCTTTTTAAAACTGAATTACTTAAGAAATATACTAACGAGCGCCAACTCTATTTTTGTTAATACATGGTTTAATTTTTTCAATTTTTTAAAGCATCAGGATTTATAGATGCGGATAAGTCATGAACATATCTATCTTTTTTACCACTCTTCTTTTTCTAAAACGATTTTAGTAAGCACTCCCTCACTATCGTAACATTTAATTTCTATACGATTATCGTCTAATGAAAGTAACTTCCATGCTTTAGTTAACTCTTCGAAAAGTTCGTGATCACCAAGGTTTAAGTAAATTCTTAACTCTTGTTCGTAGTTTCTAAGAACTCTCCAAACACCATTCATAAATGGCTCTGTTGCTGTACCTTCGTAAACTCCTAATGCATTTTCAACATCAAAGTCAAGGCTGTATCCTGCGTAGTTTTGTGTTAAATCTTCTTCTCCAATTGTATAACTAGCTATGGCCCAAGCACCGCCCATCATAATGTTTCTAATTTCTAAAACATCTCCGTCATCTGAATTATTATCACAAACACGTTGTAAAATAAGCTCGTAATCTGTTCCTGGGATTTCAAATTTTAATCTGTCATCTCTTAAGTCGCTCAATGGCCACTCAAAACTAACACCTGGCTCATCGCCCATTGTAATCGCCATTACCAATCTTTCTTGCTCATTCATAGTAATTTCCCATGAACCTGTTGATGTAACATCGCCATTACTTAAAGTAACAACTCCTTCTGCTTCAAAATTAAACTCGTATCCTAAAAGTCTTTTAATTTCTTCGTCATCAACAAACACCTTTTTAATAACCCAGCTACACTCTCTTAAGACTTCTCTTAACGTATTTGGGTCTTTTTCAACACAATGCTTTTTCATGATAATTCTATCACCTTCGCCAGCATACAGTTTAATTTTTCCGTGTTCAATTTCGTAGATAAACCACTCTAATGTAAAGTCTACCAATGAATCAAACTCTAATTTAAGCAACACTCTATTTTCTCCTAATCTTGTAGACCATGTACCCTCAATAGCATTACCTTCTCTATCAAAAGCTTTAACAGTACCATCTTCTTTAAAGTTCATTGCGTACTCAAAATATTGGTCTGTAGAATTTACACCCTGTCTGTTAACCTCATGTATTAACCAAGGACACATTACTAGGTAACTATCTAAACGCTCTTTGGTAAAGTCATCATCGTTATGATCATTATCATCATCTTCATCACACATTTCTCTAGCGTTTTCAATTGTCATTACCAATTCACTCATGCTATTAATAGTGGTTTCAGAACCATCGTATAATTTTAACGATATTGGAAAAGCTATACCCACAAGGTTATTACCTTCTAAAGATTTAAAGAAAAGTCTTAACTCTCTATCACTGTTTATAGTAACTTTTGATGTTTGCTCTCTATTTATATTAAAAGTGAACATATCTATTGGGTATACAAAATCTATACACTCAATATCATCATCATCACCACCTTCTTTACAATCAGCAGCTAAAGCCCTAAGCTCTTCTTTACTGTTAATTACTTTTTCCTCATAATCAGCAGAAGAAATTGTAATTGGAAAAATAATATCAAGAATACCCTCATCAATCTCAACACTATCTAAAATTTCTTCGATAGTTTGTAAATCTTCGCGAGAATCAACAGTTACTTCTAAACCATTTACATTTACTGTATATGGAAATTCAATTGCAAAGCAACTAACACCATCAACAATATTGTCAAAAGACCCATCTTGAGCAGATGTGTTTTCGATTAATTTGGCTGTAGCAGAATTGGATACTATCGTTTCAGTCTCTCCTTCTGCAGAAACTTCTTCATACTCATCTTGACATGCGGTAAAAATAAGAGCTACAAAAAGCAGGCTTGTGTAAACTCTATTCTTTAAAAACTTTTTCATAACGATTTGGATTTTTTTGTTCGTATATCAGTAAAACAACTAACTTTAAAAATACCCTACCAAAATTTTTAATTTTTTTTAAAATATCTTTGAAAAAAACAATCCATTGAGTACAACCAACAAAACCAATGTTTGCGAAGAGGCTGTATATAGCGAAATTTTTAAAGCTAACTCTAAAACGGTTTTCAACTATATATATTACAAGTTTGGAAATGAAGAAAAAGCATATGACGCAGTTCAAGAAGCTTTTACCAAATTGTGGGAGAACTGTGCTAAGGTAGCTCCAGAAAAAGCAAAGTCATATGTATATACTATTGCAAACAACCTTTACTTAAATGTTATTAAGGCAGAAAAAGTTAAACTTAAATATGCCAACTATAATGATGTCTCTAATGAATCACCAGAATTTTTATTGGAAGAAAAACAATTTCAGGAAAAATTGAACAAGGCATTGGCGAGTTTACCGGAGAATCAACGTTCCACTTTTTTATTAAATAGAATTGATGGGAAAAAATATAAGGAAATTGCGGAAATGGAAGGAGTAAGTGTCAAGGCTGTAGAAAAAAGAATGCACTTAGCGTTAAAATCGCTTCGGGAACATATTGATGGAATTTAAATTATGATGTCTGAAAGTTGAAAAGACAAAAGTCCAAAGGGTAGCATTAAAAATATATCTAAAAGTTGGAAAGACGAAAGCCCAAAGAATAAGACTTAATTACTGGTTAGAAAAAAATATCAATTGAAAACTGTTAACCATAAAATATTAAAGTAGGGTTTTTTTAAACCTAATTGTTATTAAAGTATAAAGGCGAAAAATGATGGAAGATAATTATTTAGCAAAATGGCTCAACAATGAGCTTTCGGAAGCCGAACTCGAAACGTTTAAAAAAACGGACGAGTACGCTACATATGTTAAAATTGCCAATGCTTCTAAAAAAATGGAAGCGCCTAATTTTAATGAAGAATTAGCTTGGAATTCAGTTAAAAATATAACAGAAAAGCCAAAAGTAATACAGCTTAAACCTTTTAAAAAGTTCTTAAGAGTGGCTGCTGTAATAGCATTTTTATTGGTAGGATCTTACTTTTATGTAGACACACTGGATAAAAATGTAGCAACGGAATATGCTCAAAATAAAGAGGTTGTACTTCCTGATAATTCTGAAATTGTTTTAAATGCAGAATCTAGAGTATCATTCAATGAAAAAAATTGGGATGAAAAAAGAAACATCTCGTTACAAGGTGAAGCCTATTTTAAGGTAGCTAAAGGAAAGCGTTTTACAGTAAGTACTTCACAAGGAGAAGTTGCCGTTTTGGGTACTCAATTTAATGTAGAAAATCGTGGCGATTATTTTGAGGTTACCTGTTTTGAAGGTTTAGTAAGTGTAACCTTTAATGATGAGAAAATAAAACTACCTGCTGGAAGTTCTTTTCTTGCTATGAATGGTACTATTGTATCTAAAGATTCTACTAAAGAAATAGCACCCGCATGGATAAACAATGAGAGCTCTTTTAAGAGTATTCCGCTTAAATATGTTTTAGATGAATTTCAAAGACAGCACAATATTATCGTAGAAACTAAAAATATAGATTTAAATAAATTGTTTACAGGTACTTTTAGCAACACAAATACAGATTTGGCGTTACAGAGTATAAGTGTCCCTTCGCAAGTTAGTTTTAAATTAGATGGGAATAAAGTGCTGTTCTATGCCCAAAACGCGCCGCAGTAATTATATTTTTTTATCCTGCTTCTTCTTTTTTCTGCTTTTATGTTTTAATAGTGGAAAGGCACAGGACACCGTTAACTTAATTAGTGTTATTCAGCAATTAGAGAAAACATTTAACGTAAAATTTTCTTATGCTGATAGCGATGTTTCTGAAATAGTTATTGCGCCAACGTCTGCCGAAGAATTAGATAATATTCTAGAAGACATACAACAACAAACACAGCTTACTATTAAAAAGTTAAATGAACGGTATTATACCATTTCTTATAATGACACAGTAACTATTTGCGGACAGGTATTGGACAATTATGGCAACAACACCATACCAGGAGCTACCATACAATTGCTAGGAACGGAAACTGCTATCGTTACAGACGAATCGGGTTTATTTCAGCTCCAAAACATACCACGAAAGGCCACAATTCAAATTCGGTTTTTAGGTTTTAAAACACAATTTATAGCAGCTAAAAACCTCAGCTCAAGGCCGTGTTCACGTATTTTACTGGCTGAAAATTTTCAACAACTAAGTGAGGTTATTGTTTATCAATTTTTAACTACAGGTTTAGCTAAAAAAGCAGATGCCAGTATTCTGTTAAATACTAAAGATTTTGGAATTTTACCGGGACTCATTGAACCAGATGTTTTACAAACAGCGCAGGCATTGCCTGGCATTAAAAGTATAGATGAAAGTGTGTCTAACATTAATATTCGTGGTGGAACCAATGACCAAAATCTAATACTCTGGGACGGCATTAAAATGTATCAATCTGGCCACTTCTTTGGTCTAATGTCTGCTTTTAATCCCTATTTAACAGATAAAATTACAATTACAAAAAATGGTACAAGTGCCCAATATGGAGATGGTGTAAGTGGTATTTTAGACATGCAAACAAAAAACGCGTTAACCAATTCTTACTTTGGTGGAGCGGGTTTTAATCTTATCAATGGAGATGTTTTTGCCCAATTTCCAATTACACCAAAAGTAGCTTTTCAATTTTCTGCAAGACGCTCAGTAACCGATTTTTTTGACACCCCCACCTATGAGCAGTTTTACAATAGGGTTTTTCAAGACAGCGAGGTTTTTGGACGGATACCAGAAAATACGGAGCGAAAATCTGACTTCTTTTTTCATGATTTCACTGCAAAAGTACTTTACAATTTAACCGATAATCATAAAGTACGATTAAGTTTTATTACCATAAATAACGATTTAAAATATGCTGAAACTGCAGAAGACCCAGACAATTCAACGAACAGCAATTTAAATCAGTTTAATTTATCCTTCGGAGGAAGTTTGGAAAGCACGTGGGGGACCAACTTTGCCACATTTATAAACGGATATTACACCAATTACGAATTAGATTCCGAAAACAGTACATTCAGTGATTCGCAACAACTATTACAAAATAACAAAGTTGTTGAAACAGCTGTTAAGGTTGTTACCAAATACAATTTTAATGACAATTTAAACTGGTTAAATGGCTATCAATTTAACGAAGTAGGTATTGCCAATTTTACCAACGTAACTCAACCCCCTTTTAAAAGTAATATTAAAGGTGTAAACAGAACACATTCCTTATTTTCAGAACTAAGTTATATTTCAGAAAACGAAAAACTTTTTGCACGGGGTGGAGTTCGTTTTAATCGGATTGAAAATTTAGAAACCTTTCAGGAGTTTTTAATTGAACCCCGTGTTAATGTTAACTATGAATTGATTGAAGATTTTAAAATAGAAGCCCTTGGCGAATTTAAAAGTCAATCCACCAACCAAATTATAGATTTAGAACAAAACTTTTTAGGGATAGAAAAAAGAAGATGGATTTTATCAGATGGTAATCAACTTCCCGTAACAAAAAGCAAACAAGGTGCTTTAGGTTTTAATATCGATAAACAAAAAATATATGTAGGAATTGAAGGTTTTTATAAGGAGGTAAAAGGCGTAAACACATTAACACAGGGCTTTCAAAACCAAAATCAGTTTAATGGTGAAGTTGGTCAATATAATGTAAAAGGTATTGAGTTTTTAATAAATCAAAAAAACAACAACTACAGTGTATGGTTAAGTTATACATATAACGTAAATAACTACACATTTAAAGACATTACACCATCTACTTTTCCGAATAATTTAGATATAAGGCATACGGTAACTTTTGCAGGAACGTACACTTATAATAATCTAAAACTTGGTCTTGGCATAAATTACCGAACGGGCACCCCATTTACAGAACCGTTAGAGGAACCTAATAGTATCAACACCAGCGTATTCCCCAACACTATAAATTACAAGGAGCCTAATAGTGGTAGACTACCGCAATATTTACGGGCAGATGTATCAGCAATTTATGATTTTAAAATTAGCGAACGCATAAAGGCCTCCTTAGGAATATCTGTACTAAACATTTTTGGTCGGGAAAATATATTAAACAAGTACTACCAGCTAAATGAGGCTAATGAAGTTAAAATTATCGAAAATGTTTCACTTGGCTTAACACCAAATGCAAGTTTTAGAGTACGTTTTTAGAGTTAGGAGTTTTTGCTAAAAATTAAAATTTAGCATCCGCTTTATTATTCGGTATAACTCAGGAAACTCTTTTTTAAACTGCTCTGGGGTTTCAATAAAATTCTCTACAGCTACTGAAAAAAACTCATGTAAATTAGTTTGACCATAAGCTCTAAAGTAATCTGTTGTACTAACTCTCTTATAAAAATCTTCTTGGGTAAACATATGCTTGATTTTTTTTAGCCCAACTTTAAACTTACGAGCTTCCCAACTATTTTTACGCATCATTTCAGAGGTTAGCGCATGGGCAAATTCATGTACAGATAAATTTCTATTATCATTAGGAACCTTAAACCCTTCTTTAAGTTCTTCAGCTGAAAAAACTGCAGTTCTAAATCTTGGATTATATTCTCCCAAATGATGCTTTCTGCTTATTTTAGAATAGTATTGAGACGGATATACTACAATACGTAATAAGGAATTCATCATTTTAAAATTCCGCATACCCAATGTTAGTAATGCTATTGTAACACTCAGCATGAGTTTTACGTCTTGCGCATTTGCGATATTTCCTCTTAAAATAAACTTCTTTTTACTGCGGTACCAAGCAATACGCTTATCGCACTTTTTTTTAGCATCAGCGGGAAGGTTTCGGTAAATAGGAAAACTCTGTGCTATTCTACTTTTTTCACTTAAACTTAGTGGTTTGGGCTGCACAAAGGGATTAATCTGAAATAACCCTAGCGCATAGTAAATTATATATGAAAGATATCCTAAAATAAATAGTAAAGCCGCAAATCCAAATACGTTTGTTCCTATATCCATGATGTCAATTAAAACTAAATATACCTGTTCTTATTGTGAACTTGCTGCAAAAACATCTTCCGTATGTGATAACTATAGCATTACATGCGCACTGGAACTTCTATTCCTAAAAGTCTAAAAGAAGACTTAATAACTTCTCCAACTTTTTTAGCCAATTGTACACGTAGTATTTTTTTCTGCATATTCTCCTCACCCAAAATAGATACGTTTTGATAGAATGAGTTGAACTCTTTTACCAAATCGTAGGTATAATTTGCGATAAGTGCTGGACTATAATTGTCTGCGGATAACTGTATAGTTTCTGGGAATAACTGAATTTGCTTTAACAACTCCTTTTCTTTTTCATGAAAACTTTCAATGGATGCTAAATCAATATCCATGCTATAATCAAAATCGGCTTTGCGAATAATAGACTGTATTCTGGCATAGGTATACTGGATAAAAGGCCCTGTATTGCCTTGAAAATCTACCGATTCTTCAGGATTAAACAAAATACGCTTTTTAGGGTCTACTTTTAAAATGTAATATTTTAAAGCCCCAAGACCTATCATTTTATACAAATCGTTTTTCTCATCTTCAGAATACCCATCAAGCTTTCCTAAGTCTTCAGATATTTTTGCGGCCGTTTGCGCCATATCTTGCATTAAATCATCAGCATCTACAACGGTACCTTCTCTACTTTTCATTTTTCCGCTAGGTAAGTCCACCATACCATAACTTAAATGATACAAACGCTCTGCCCAAGAAAAGCCTAACTTTTTCAAAATTAAAAAGAGCACTTTAAAATGATAATCCTGCTCATTACCAACGGTATATACCATACCTCCAACATCTGCATAATCTTTAACCCGCTGTATGGCTGTACCAATATCTTGGGTCATATACACTGCTGTACCGTCTGATCGTAATACTATTTTCTCATCTAAACCTTCATCAGTAAGGTCTATCCAAACACTACCATCTTCCTTTTTGTAAAAAACACCTTTTTGCAATCCGTCTGCAACAACATCTTTACCCAATAAATAGGTATTACTCTCATAATACAATTGGTCAAAATCTACCCCCATATTTTTGTAGGTGATAGCAAAACCATCATAAACCCATTGGTTCATTGTTTTCCAAAGGGTCACTACCTCATCATCTCCAGATTCCCACTTACGCAACATTTCTTGCGCAGCAATAAGTATTGGTGCCTCTTTTTCGGCTACAACTTTATCCGTTCCATTTGCTACCATTTCAGCTATTTCAGCCTTATACATTTTATCAAAAGCAACATAGTAGTTACCTACTAATTTATCTCCTTTTAATCCTGTACTTTCCGGTGTTTCTCCATTACCAAATCGTTGCCATGCTAACATACTTTTACAAATATGTATTCCACGATCATTAATAATCTGAGTTTTATATACTTTTTTACCTGAGGCTTTTATAATTTCGGCAACCGCATACCCTAACAAGTTATTACGAATATGTCCCAAGTGAAGCGGCTTATTAGTGTTAGGCGAAGAATACTCTACCATAACTGCTTTATCAGCCTCTAGCGAAACATACCCAAAATTTTCTACACTTTTAATTGCATTGAAAAAGTCTAAGTAATACGCATCGTCAATAACAATGTTTAAAAACCCCTTTACCACATTAAACTTGGCAACCTCATCCACATTAGCAACAAGGTACTCCCCTATTTTAGTTCCTATTTCAACGGGATTACCTTTTACCACACGCAACATTGGAAACACTACAATAGT
This sequence comes from uncultured Maribacter sp., assembly GCA_947493885.1. Taxonomy (GTDB): domain Bacteria; phylum Bacteroidota; class Bacteroidia; order Flavobacteriales; family Flavobacteriaceae; genus Maribacter_B. The sequence goes on along the minus strand of CANLTE010000002.1, from coordinate 439,317 downwards.
AATATCGCCTTCAAAATCTTTGCGGGTAGGTTGAAATTCAACGGCAGGCAATTCTGCATTAAAAATAGATTGTACCGCCTCTTTAACTTTCTTTGTTAAAACATCTTGAATATTCATTACCAATAGGGTTTTAAGCCTGCAAAATTACATAAAATTTATGCTTTACTACGCTATTAAATAAGATGCTATTTACGATCATTACTATTTTCCCTTTTTTAACTTACAAAACAAGTTGGATTTTATTCATAATTGTATATTTATGCATAAACTATAAATACCTAGGTAATTAAACTAAGCTGTTAGCACCAATAAAAAAGAAGATGAAAACAATCTATAAATTAATTTTATCTATCTGTATTTTAATTTTCGTTATCGCTTGTGGCGAAAAAGAAAAGCAAGTAGAAAAATTTACAATTTCGGGACAAGTTAGTGGGTTTCCAAATGGAACTAAATTTTATTTACGAAACTTGGCAACTGATGCTGTTTTTGATAGCACAACGGTGGAAAATAATAGCTTCAAATTTGAGGGAGAGTTGTCATCCCCACCAGAACAAATTTGGTTAAATGCAATGGTAGATAAAAAATTCATCTACACGAATCTACTTATTGGAAATGAAGATATTAGTGTTCAAGGTGATATATCTGATTTTCCTTGGAATGTAGACATTACAGGTTCAAAAACTCAAGAAGATTTTAACCACGCTCAAAGTTTAACAAAAAAACAAAATATTAAAAGAGATTCTCTGGTACAAATTATTATGAAACTTACTCCAGAAAAACAACAGAAAATTGGAGGTGAAATATGGAAAAAAATTAGAAAATTAGATAGTATTTCCCAAATTATAAGAAAAGACTATATTAAATCACATCCAAATACTTACGCAAGTGTCGTGGACCTAATTTATTTAAAGAATGAATTACCTAAAGACACTGTTCAAAAAATATATGACAACTACACTCCTGAAATTAAAGAGAGCAAATATGCTAAAGTAATTGAAGTATTTTTAAGAGAAAAAATAGCACAAATTGGTGATAAGTATCATGATTTTGAAGGGTTAAATCAGAAAGGAGAACATGTAAAACTTTCAAATATAAGAGGAGAATATACACTATTAGACTTTACAGCCGCCTATTGCGGGCCTTGTATTCAAGCAGCAGACGAATTGGTTGAAATTAATAATAAATATTCTGATTCTTTAGCCATAGTAAGCGTAACTCAAGATCCTAAAAAGGAGGTTTGGTTAAAATCGTTAGAAAGAGATAAAGTAACCTGGAATAGCATTTGGGATGGAAAAGGAACATACAGCGAAACATCTATTAAATACGGAATTCAAGGCGTTCCAACTTTTGTATTAATAAACCCAAGTGGAATAATTATTGATAAATGGATGGGGTATTCTAAAAATAAAATCATTAATAAATTGGAAGAAAAAATAGGCACTGGTAACCATGGTGACTCCGAAGAAAAACCTTAGTTCTCCTGACCTTCCCATCCAGTTGTTTTGTGTATTTTGTTTTATATATTCGAGTCAAATTGTTTTTGTAACCATATCTTTAAAAAAATATAGCTTCCCGTAATTTTCAAAAAAATGCATAACGGTATTCTAGAACTTCTGGCTAAGGCTGGTAAATTTTCAGAAAAAGAAAATTCTCTTCTAAAACAAGAACTTCTATTTAAAAAACTGGAAAAAGACGATTTTATACTAAAAAAAGGAGAAGTTTGTTCGTCAATCTACTTTGTAATTTCTGGTAGCTTTTACCAGTATAATACAGATTCTGAGATTAATGTAAATATTGTTGATCTTTATGTTACCAACGATTGGATTCTAAACCATAAAAGTTTCACTACGAGAAAGCCTTCTAAAAATTCAATCCAAGCCTTTGAAAATAGTTCGGTCTACGAACTATCTATAGACTCTATACATAAACTAATTGCACAATCTCAGTCATTTCTTCAGATGGGTAAAATCTTAGAAGAATCTACCTCACGTATCGATTTTTTTGACAATAATAACACCCCAGACGAGAAGTATCGTTACATTATAACTAGTAAACCCTCTCTACTTCAACAATTTCCTCAAACCATTATAGCTTCTTATCTTAAAATGACCCCAGAAACATTAAGTAGAGTTAGAAAAAGACTTTCTTAAATTCAATTTTATTTCTTGATTTCAATCAAGTGTCCCTTTTTCGAAATCCCTTGATATTTGTCTTTAAAACAAAAAGCAATGGAAACAAATTTTTACAAAAGCACTGGAATTTCTCTAATAGTGGGTTCATTTCTAACCATTATAACTATGCTGTTACATCCATCAGGAGGCGACATAGAGCAACTCATAAAAGTATCTAAATCACTTCAAATTGCTCATTCATTGGCCATATTTAGCCTACCATTCATGTTATTTGGTTTTTATGGACTAACACACATATTGTCAAACAAATGGAGATTTTCCACTTTAGCATTTATCATAGTAGCTTTTGGCCTTTTCGCGGCAATGCTTGCTGCATTATTTAACGGTTTGGCTCTTCCTCAATTTCTCACACGATACACAAAAAACATAACAGAAAACACTACTGTACTTTATGCAATAATGAACTACGGATTTACAATTAATAAAGCACTAGATTATGTATTTATTATTGGGTTGTGCCTTGCTATTGTAACCTATTCTTTACTTATAATTAGTTCAAATAAACTTCCAAAATGGGTTGGTTATTTTGGTATCGTTGTTTTAACATTTTTAGTTATTGGTTTAATTTCAAATTTTACATTTACAAGTCTTATTGGCTTCAGAATATTTGTTTTTAGTATCGCAGGTTGGATATTGTTTTGTGGTGGGTATCTCATAAAATATAGTTCAGACAAATGAAAATATTACTATTTGGTGCATCTGGCTCTGGGAAAACAACTTTAGGTAAGGAAATCGAAAAAAGAACCAACTTTGTTCATTTAGATGCTGACGACTATTATTGGAAAAGAACGAAATACCCATTTACAGAAAAAATTCCACTTGCATTAAGAAACAAAAGAATAACGACCGATTTTAAAAAAAATAAAAATGTAGTGATTAGTGGTTCTATGCTCACTTGGGGAAAAGAGTGGAAAACAGCTTTTGATTTGGTAATCTTTATTCGATTAGAAAACAATGAAAGAATGAAACGATTACAAAAACGTGAAATTGAGCGTTACCGCGACAAATTACTAGAAGACGAAAAAACACAACAAATCTCAAAAGAGTACTTAAATTGGGCAAACCAATACGAGAATCCTAATTTTAAAGGTAGCTCCTTAACAGCACATCATGAATGGATTAAATCACTAAACTGTAAAGTTTTGAAAATAGATGGAATGGTTGAATTAAATAACACTGTTGAAAAAGTATTAACTACAATAAAAAACCTTAGTCTTCCCAGCCCTACAACTTAGTTCTTATTTTCCACATATTAACTTACAAAACTAAAAGATTCCACCATGCCCGTACTAGAAAGTAAACACTGGTTTTACTCTCCTACTATTGATAGGTCAAGAGTCCCCATTAATTTCTTTTCAAGAATAAATTAAACTTCATAGGAATATTAAGTATACCTTCGAAAAAAAATAATGTCAATAGAGCGAAAAGTTCAATTAGTAGAAGGCCTTTTTTTAAAATTAGAACAAGAAACCGCTCTGTTCAAGCAATCATCAGGTTTTAGTTGTGTTTCAGGTTGTGGAAAATGTTGCACGTATCCAGATGTAGAAGCTTCTCCTATAGAATTTTTGCCATGGGCATTTCACTTGTTTTTACATGGAGAAGCGGAAAAGACAATCATTAAACTCAATAAAAATCAAAGTTCAACTTGTATAGTTTATAAACCTTTATCTTCTATTAATCAAGGTAGTTGTAGTAATTATAAATACCGAGGTTTAATTTGTAGACTGTTTGGGTTTTCGGCCAATACCGATAAATACGGAAATCTAAGATTGGCTACTTGTAAAATTATTAAGGAAGGTCAAGCCAATAATTATAACTCAACTACAGAAGCTATCACTAAAGGGCTTTATGTACCTATTTTTACCGAATACTATATGCAATTAAATCAGATAGATTTTAAACTAGAAAATATTATTCTGCCAATTAACAAAGCTCTTAAAATGGCTTTAGAAGAAGTTTTACACTATTACGCGTATAGACCTATTTTTCATTTAGGAAAAAAATGTAGTTAAAAAAATTAAAAACTATTTTGATTGATTTTCAACAGCAAAAACGCCCCACTCTGCAATAGACTGGATTAATGGAATTAATGTTTTTCCAAAATCAGTTAGAGCATATTCAACTTTTAATGGTGCTTTGGTAGTATAAACCTTTCTTTTAATTATACCATCTTTCTCTAACGTTTTTAACTGTAAACTTAAAGTTCTTTCGGTAACCGTTGGCATTTCCTTTCTTAATTCATTGTAACGCAATTTTCTCTCTATCAAATGAAACAAGATTACAGTCTTCCATTTGCCTCCTATTATTCCCATAGTTAAACTTGTGCAACACGGGTATTCCTTTCCGTTAAACTTATGCATAATTCTCATAAAAATTAAACTATCCTTTTGACCGTTATTGCAAAAATAATAAACTATATTTAATTTTGTAACTATAAAAACTATAGTAACAAATTAAATACAATATGGGTACACCAAATATTTCAAAAAAAGATGTTATCAGTGCGTTTGAATTTAGACACGCAACAGAAGAATTTGATTCAACTAAAAAATTATCGAATGATGATATAAATTTCATTCTAAAAACGGCTAATTTATCTCCAAGTTCATTTGGGTTTGAGCCTTGGCATTTTATTGTGATTCAGAATCAAGAATTACGCGAATTACTAAAACCTGTGGCTTGGGGCGCCCCTTTAAAATTAGATACTGCAAGTCACTTTATTTTAGGCTTAAGTATGAAAGCACCTATGACCAAATGGAATTCAGACTATATCATGCATATGATGAAAGAAGTAAAAAAATTCCCAGATGAGGTAATTGAAACTTATTCTAAATTTTACCGAGAATTTCAAGAAAGCGATTTTGAGTTAGATACCGATGAAAAACTTTTTGATTGGGCCTCAAAACAAACATATATTGCATTAGCCAATATGATGACATCAGCTGCGTTAATAGGTATTGATAGCTGCCCAATTGAAGGGTTTCATCAGAAAAAAACAGAAATAGTATTGCGCGAAAAGTTTGATATTGACACCAAAAATTATGGACTGTCTTTTATGGTAGCTTTTGGTTATAGAAAAGAAGAACCAACTCATACTAAATCAAGAAGAAATATAAAAGATATCGTAACTTGGAAATAAATTTTACTACAAAAAACGAGCAATCCAGAATTATATTTGTATTAACTAAAAAAACTTTCATAATTGTAATCGTATATTTACAAATACCAAATTTCATATAAACTTGCTAAGCCTCAAAACAATATTAAAATGCATGAAAATACTATGGAAACTAATTATTGTCTTCATCATTTTGGCTTGTAAAAAAGAAGACATAATTAATACCAATGAGCAAAAAGTTATAGAAAATCAAACTTTTAATTCAACGCTTTTAATTGATGGTCATACTAATGATGGTACCATCATCCGAAATTGCATTTTTGAAAATATTAAGGGCGATGGATTACAAATTAGAAACGTGGACCATTTGCGTATTGAAAATTGTACTTTCCGAGACATCTTAGCAGATGCCATACGATTTAGAAATAGTGGTTCCTCCAAAGGAGTGAAAATAATTGATAACCAAATTTACGATATTGAAGAAAATGGAATTTTAGCACCAGAAAACCATATTAACACAGTAATTAAAGGAAATACCATTTACAACGTTGCAACTAACAATACATCTAGCCAGTTTGGAGCTCCACATCATGGCATTTATTTTCAAGGGTTTAATGTAACTATCACTGAAAACACCATTTACAACATCTCCAATGATGATGGCAATTGTATAAGTATTAGAACCCATGGAGTAATCTCTAAAAACAAACTGTATGGAGCTACAGACCACGGAATTAGTTATTTCTCTGACCATCCTGGCGCTTCGGAACAATTGTTAATTGAGAACAATGTTATTTATGATAACGGAAAACGTGGAATTAATTTAGCAAGTAATGGTAATGTTTCCAATCATATTGGGCATGCTGTTATTAGGTTTAATACCATCATTACCAATAATAAATTTCCGGTTGGAATTAATGATGCTTTAACAAGAGTTAACTTTGACATTTATGGAAATATAGCCATTAGGACTGATGGAGGCTCAACATATGTATATTCAAACTTGTCATATCATCAAAATAATAATGTTGTGGCCGCTGGTGATATAGGGTTTGTTGATTTTGCAAACCGAAAGCTACAGCTCTCCAAAACATCTATTGCAATTGACGCTGCGGTTGGGGTAGCAGATTTTCCTCTAACCGACTTCGATGGAAATTCCAGAAACGCATTGACTTTAGATGCAGGAGCATTTGAAAATTAAAAAAATAGAAGCACTAAAACACATATTAAACAAGGTACTACCAATTGAAGAAAATGATTGGGTAGCAATTAAGCCACATCTATCACTTCATAATCTTGATGAAAATGAGCAGTTGCTTTGCCCTCCAGATATTTGCAATTTCATAGCGTTTATTAAATCGGGTTCCACAAGGTCGTACTACATTGATGATAAACTAAATGAAACTAATCTTTTATTAAAATCGGAAAACGAGTTTATTACCGACTATGAAAGTTTCATTAGCCAAGAGCCTTCAACATTGTGGATACAGGCTATCGAAAAAACAGAAGTGATTTTGTTAAGTAAAAATGGACTTCAGACATTATATGATACTTCTTTTTATTGGAATAAATTTGGTAGAATTATTAGCGAACAAATTTTTTTAAATAGTAAGCGAAGAACAGAGCAAATGTTGTTTTTAACTCCTAAAGAAAGGTATTTGTTGCTTTTACAAAATCAATCCCATTTTTTTCAAAAATATGCTTTGAAGCATATCGCAAGCTATTTAGGCATAACACCACTGTCATTAAGCAGGATTAGAAATCAACTTTCTAAACATTAATTACCCAAAGTTAAGTGCTCATTATAACGCGTTCTTAGATATTTGTTTCTAGTATAAAGAACAACATTATACTAGAAAACCTATGGCTGTAATTGTACTATCTATACTTTTATTCTTAATTTTTACACTACTGGGTGGATTTCATTTCTACTGGCTTTTTGGAGGCATTTGGGGACTAAGTAAAGTTATTCCAAAAAAAATAATGATTCACATGTTTTACCTATTCCCAAACTAGCAACCTTAATAATAGGTTTAACATTAGTTTCTTTTGGACTAATTTATTTGATAAAATCTGGACTTGTAAATATTCCCCTTCCAAACTGGGTAACAAGCTATATGTACTGGATTGTACCCTCTATTTTTATTCTACGCGCTATTGGAGATTTTAATTATGTTGGTTTTTTTAAAAGAATAAAACAAACCGAATTTTCGAAGGCAGATCCCACTTTGTTTAGTTATTGGAATACTGGGTATAGTAATTCAGTTAATAAATAACTATTTATAGCATTAAAAAAAGTATCTAGTAAATACCCTCTATATTTTTTCTAATAAAAACTTATTTTAAACAATTACTGTAATGTTTTTTATAGAAAAGTTGACTTTACTCTTCAACAACTTTATATTTATCAGTGATTTACGCGCACAGCAACCTATAAATATGAATAACGCTTAAACTGGAATTTTGAATTCCAACAATCTTAATAAATATGAAATATTTTTTAATAGCATTAATTGCTTTAATCTCCAACCGTCTTTGTTCACAAGAAATTCAAAACAGTATAAAAATTGAAGGAATTCCTGAGCCATTACAGTGGGTCATTAAACCGGATAGCATGAATATTAGTGAAGGAACAATCTCGATAACCGCAGGCTTAAATACTGATATGTTTTATGCCCCTCATGGTAATTCCAAAACAAGTAATGTTCCGAAACTACTTTTTACACCAGACAATGATTTTACTTTTAGCGCCAAAGCCTACACGGAACACGAAACGCGGTGGGAAGCTGCAACTTTGGTAGTTTACATAGATGAGGACTACTGGGCAAAATTATGTTTTGAAAATGAATCCCCTACCAAAAATCGTATGGTTAGTGTAGTGACCAACAAAATATCTGACGACGCCTATTCAGATTACGTTCCTGGAAAATCTGTTTATATGAAAATTACCAAAGAAGGCAAACAAATAGTTTTTTCGTATTCTTCGGACAATAAAAAATGGGTAGACATTCGCTATTTTAGATTAAACTCTGAAAAACCACTAAAAGTTGGAATCTCGTCTCAATCTCCACATGGTGATGGATTAACATCAGTTTTTTCAGAAATTAGTTACAGCAAAATAGAATCCAAAAAGAAATAGTAAAGCTCTATCACGAGTGTCTTAATACTATTAAATTAAAGTGAAATATTATGTCAATAACTAAAGAATCTGAACTTATTGGGATGCAAAAAATTAGTGAAGTAGTGGCAACTACACTAAAACTAATGAGAGAACATATCAGAATAGGCATGTCAACAAAAGAATTGGATGAATTTGGAGGCGAAATTTTAAAAAGTTACGGCGCAAAATCGGCCCCTTATGAAACGTATGGGTTTCCAGGATATACTTGTATTAGCGTAAACAAAGAAGCTGCACATGGTATCCCCTCCGAGAAAAAAATTCTTAAAGAAGGAGATTTAGTTAATATTGATGTTTCTGCTGAGTTCAATGGGTTTTGGTCAGATAATGGAGGTTCCTTTGTACTCGGAAAGGATATTCATAATCACCAACCACTCGTAGATGCCTCTAAAAACATTTTACAAAAAGCCATTAACAATATAAAAGGTGGTGTAAAAATAGCCAACATAGGATATTTGATAGAAACCGAAGCCAAAAAGTCCGGATTTAAAGTAATCAAAAATTTAGCAGGACATGGTGTTGGTAGAAGTCTTCATGAAGAACCTGAAAATATTTTAAATTATAGGGTTAGAACCAATAGAGAGCGATTTAAAAAAAATACAACAGTTGCCATTGAAACTTTCATATCTACCAATTCTACTATGGCAGTTGAATTAAATGATGGATGGACCTTGGTGGGCAATAAAGGTGGTTACATAACGCAACATGAACAAACTATTTTGGTAACCGATAAAACTCCTATTGTTTTAACTGGTTCAAATGGAATTTGGAGCTAGTTTCGACGGATTGTTTACCCCTTAAGTCATCGATTAAAACTTCATCATGTCAGGAGAAAAGAATATTGCCAAGTTAATTGGAGAAATGACCCCCATATTACAAAAAGGAGAATACATATTTTCCACGGTAAAAGATGTAAGCACAATTGACCGTAACGATACCATATGCGAATTTAAAGAAGCAGAAGGCACTACTATTGTAATAACAAAAACAAAAGCCGATAAATTAGGGCTATCCTATGATTATGTTGCCTCATGGATTACACTCTCCGTACATTCTTCATTGGAAGCTGTTGGGTTAACAGCAATATTTTCAGCTGCACTCGCAAAAAAAGGCATTAGTTGTAATGTTATTGCAGGATACTACCATGACCATGTTTTTACACATAAAAACGATGCAAACAAAGCACTTAGCGTACTAAAGCAACTAGCCAAAAACTACACTTTATCGCGTAGATAATGATTGATTTTTGTTCTTAACAATTTAGTTTATAAGGGAATTTATAAGTGTACTTAAATAAATAGGACAACCTAAAATTTCTTCGTAAAGCGGTATATAACCTCACTAACCACATTAGATTAAAAATTATAATTTAAGGTCTGTATTATCTCTCTTTGTCATATACAAGATGTTATTAAAACATACGGTTTTAAATCCATTGTCAAGTTTTTATCCAGTTAATTAATACCTAATTATTAGTAATAACCATAGCGAGCAACTTTTTGCATACATTTTTTTTATAAGTTGCAAGTAATATTAACTAACAACTTTATTAACGACATTTTTTACAAGATTTATTATGAAAATTGATATTAGTAAGAGCAAAAAAGAAAACAAAACTGGTTCTAAACTTATTTTAAGATATTGCCTTCTAGCAATGTTTATCTTAGTGGGTACAAGCTATAGTTTTGCGCAAAAAGCAGATTCTAAAAGTAACACTGAAGCAAGAGTTACAGGTTTAAAGTACATCAGCGTACATGTATTACAACTAGAGAAAACCTTAAAACTTTATCGTGAGATTTTAGGATTTAAAATGGCAGATGCTGAGGTTCTTCACGGACCAGGACTTGAGGGAATGTTAGTGATGAAATTAAAAGCGGATGATTTAACAATTGGTTTATCACTTACCTCTCCAGAATTTTTAGATTCAATTGGACCAATAGGGAATACCAACCACAACCACTTCATGCTTAAGGTTAATGACATTGTACCAATTGGAGACAAATTAAAAGAGGAAGGGTATGAGTTGGAAAACGAACATTACGCTCGTGACAAATACACATTTTTTGTAGGGCCAAACGGAGAAATTATTGGTCTTTCTGGTTGGGATTGATGAAAATAGATTTCATCTCAAAGATGTAATCGCAGGTTACTTTAATCAACCAACTACAACTAGCAATATCGTTTAATACATATAGCTGTTTTTAATAAAAATCGTTAGAAGGAAGAGTTCTTCCTTCTAACGATTTTTTATATTCCTAAGACCTCCAACAATCCTGTTTCCGCAAATTTGGTTTTTATATAACACTTAAAGCAAGAAAACTCTAATTTTAAGCTGTACCTATTTTCAGGGACAACGGAATACTAAAAAACATCAAATGAAAATTGAACATATTGCTATATGGACCTTAGATTTAGAAAAAATGAAACGTTTTTACTTGCGGTTCTTTGATTTAAAATCAAACGAAAAATATTATAATCCAAAGAAGAAGTTTAGCTCTTATTTTTTATCATTTAAAGATGGTGCTCGCATAGAATTAATGCATAAACCCGAAATTTCGGAGTTCATTGAGAAATCAGATTCAAAATTAGGATTAACACATTTTGCCATATCGGTTGGATCAAAGGAAAAAGTAAACTCCCTCACTGAATTAATACGTGAAAGCGGATACCATGTAATTGGAGAGCCCAGAACAACAGGAGATGGATATTATGAAAGTGTCATCGCGGACCCCGAAGGAAACCAAATTGAAATTACTTCTTAGAGTAGAATTTTATCAGTTTTTAAAAAACACGGGCATCTCAAAAACTTCCTAGGATGATGTTAATGTTATCAATATTAAAGTGATGTTTAGACAATAAACCTTTAATTTCATATCATACTAAAACATCAATACTATGAAAAGAAGGTATATTCTAGGCTTAATTGGACTAGGCCCTTTTGCATTAATTTCGTCAAAAGTCCCCACAGCAAATAATCCCCTAATTAATATTCTTATAAAAAGATGGAAACAATCAAAAGAATATACTTTAGCAGTTTTAAATGCTATGCCAATTGATAAACTAGAATATCAGCCAAGTAAAGAGCAAATGAGTTTTGCTCAGCATTTTATGCATATTGGTTTTACTAATAATGCTTTTATCGGAATACTTATGGATTCCGCAACCTACCCAGATTTTAATGCATTAACTAAAGCCACATTTTTTCTGGAACGCCCTGACTCCATAAACCTTTTTCAACCTGATTTTTTTAAAAGTGAAGATTCTTATGCTAATAAAAAAATGGTTACAGAATACCTAATTGAAACTTTTGATTATGTGATTTCTAGCCTGAGTAAATTAAATGATGATACACTCGAAAAAGGGTTGAGTAAAGAAAAACCATGGTTTTTAAAGGGCCATACAAATCTTGATTTAATTTTACGAGGAGAAAGTCACACCTCACACCATAGATCTCAGGCTATTAGCTACTTACGAATGAATGATATTAAACCACCAGGATATTCTAAGAATAATACGCTTTAACCAATTATACAAAAAAATAAAATTATTACAGATAAAGTGCGCCTTTAACTAACCTCCTTATTCACTATCTTAGTACTTAACGTTAAGCACTTATAGCTAAATTTTAAAAAGTGAATGAGAAGCAAAAAATGATAAAAGGATTACCCTATAATCCAAATGATCCAGAGCTGATTGCGGGCAGAAGAAATGCCAGAATACTAACACGAAAACTTCTGAGTATACCTGAAGAAAATGAGGATGAAAGAAAAGTTATTTTCAAGAAGTTATTTGCAGTGACTGGAAAGGACTTTTACATTGAAAATTCTTTTATATGTGATTACGGATTCAATATCTATTGGGGAGAAAACGCTTATGCCAATTTCAATTGCATCTTTTTAGACGCAGCCCCAATTCATATAGGAGAAAATGTTATGTTAGCTCCAGCTGTAAAAATTTTCACCGCTACCCACCCTATTAACCACCAAGAACGAAATACAGGAATTGAATTTGCACTTCCTGTTACAATTGGTAAAAATGTTTGGATTGGTGGAGGTTCAATAATTAATCCAGGAGTTACTATCGGTGAAAATACTGTAATTGGATCCGGAAGTGTAGTTACTAAAAATATCCCCGCAAATGTTGTTGCCGCTGGTAATCCTTGTAAAATAATCCGACCAATTAAAACGTAAAGTTTATAATTTTATAAGTATCATGGACATTGAATCATACAGAAACCATTGTTTATCAAAAAAAGGGGTAACAGAATCTATTCCCTTTTCAAAACTTCCAAATGTGCTAGTTTTTAAAGTTATGGGCAAAATGTTTACGGCTACAGATTTAACTACTTTTAATAGCTTTAGTATTAAATGCATTCCAGAAACCATTGAGGATTTACGGGCAGAACACATGGCTATGCAGGAACCTTCGTATTTTAGCAAAAAACATTGGAGCAACGTTATTGTTGATGGTAGTATCCCAGACTCATTACTATTTGAATGGTTGGATATTTCATATAATTTAGTTGTCGCAAAACTTACCAAAAAAGAACGCTTAGCATTAGAACAAGAAATTAATTAAACAAAGTATCATTAAAATTTTTAAACAGCTACAAAAGCATTCACTCATCTCCATTTCTTTTGGAGTTTTTTTATTACTTTCTTTTTTTGCATTTTTTAATACAGAAGATAGCTTTAGGCACATTGAAAGTGCTTCTATCTGGGTTAGAAATTATTTTGGATATTTTTACTTATATCTAGGACTATCCTGTGTATTACTATTACTTATTGTTGCTTTTTCTCCTCTAGGAAAACTAAAACTAGGTAAAAAGAATAGTACACCAGAACACTCACTTTGGGCATGGGTAGCTATGTTATATAGTGCAGGAATGGGTTCTGGTATTCTATTACGTGCGGTGCAGGAACCTGTTTATATGCAACAGCACCCACCTTTTGATTCAACATTAGACCCAAATGTTTTGGCATTGGAGTTTACGTTTTACCAATGGGGATTTACGGCATGGGCTTTTTATGGTCTTTTTGCACTAATAATGGGATATACACTATTTGTATATAAAAAAAGAGTTCTTGTCAGTAATACTGTAAAAGGTTTAGTATCTCATAAAATTAGCCTCCACGGTATTGATGTAATTACTATCGTAACCACTGTTTTTGGATTAATTGCAGCTATTGGCTTAGGAACAACGCAAATTCATGGTGGACTAGAACACGTTTACAATACTAATTTAGGGTTAGAAGTTACTTTATTATTGACCACCGTAATTTCAGTATTAGCATGCTATTCTGCTTGGAGAGGTGTTAATAAGGGGATAAAAATAATATCAAAATTCAATATTTTAATTACTTTATTATTATTGCTTTTTGTTTTCTTTTCCGGTAATGTGCTAGATATTGTTTCTATTTTCTTAAAGACTCTATGGTATTATATTATAGATTTTATTCCAATGAGTCTGGCTTTGGGAAATTATAATCCTGGCATTGATTTTTTAACTGATTGGACATTTTACTACTGGGCTTTTTGGTTGGCTTGGGCACCGTTTACTGGAATTTTTATTGCAAGAATATCAAAAGGAAGGAGTATTCGTCAGTTGATTTTAGGTGTGCTAATTATCCCTTCTTTAGGTACTTTTTTTTGGTTTTCTGTTTTTGGAAATTCTGCCTTTCAAATTATAGAAAATTGGGGGAGCTACAACAATGAATTTGGCAATGTGTTCTCCTCCATTTTTGTATTCTTCGAAAATTATCCGGCAGCAACAATTTTAAATAATATTACCATGTTACTTTTAATTAGTTTTTTAGTAACATCAGTAGATTCCGCGGTTTTTGTATTAAGCATGTTTACAGATAAAGGCAAAAAGAACCCAGGTAAAAAGCATCGTTTAATTTGGTCCTTTATTATTTTAATAAGCACCATTGCTTTACTTCTTTTAGGAAATGCTAATCCTGAGATAAATGTTTTAACTGCTGTTCAAAAACTCCTTATTATTACCTCGCTACCATTTGCTTTTTTAATCGTGTTTATGTCTATACTTTTTTTGAAAAAGGTGATTAAGGTAAAATAATATATCCATTTTGTCCTTTAAACCAGATTTACTCCGTCAATAGTGTGAATATAATTAATTTAAACATGAAAAAAACAATTTTAGGAACACTCGCGTACACAGTATTTACCTTTATTTTAGCCGTATTATGGCATGTAATATTGTTTGAGGAACAATATAAAACCTTTGGGTATTTTGATGGTAAGCCTAACTTTTTAATGGGACTATTCTCTATTTTTATTCAGGGTTTAGTACTTACCTATTTGTTTAATTTTGTCCGGTTTTCAGGAAGTAGTTTAACCAAATGCCTTAAGTACGCTGGCATCGTTGGTTTGTTTTTATGGACTTCGCATGTAATCGCCTTTGTAGCAAAACAAAATGTAATTAATGAAATTTCTTTTATTGCAATGGAAAGCTTTTATTTAATGCTTCAGTTTGGCGTATATGGCCTTATGCTACATTTAATTTATAGAAATAGCGCAGCAATAAAAGCTTAGTTTTTCTCATAACTCTTCCAATCCTTCCATGTTTGAAATGATGGTCTGGGCATACCCGAACCATTTAACAAACCGTTATCGCGCCAAACGCTAAGAATATCTGGAGGGTTTGGAGTTTTATCATATAAATAATCGTAATCTCTAAAAACAAACCATGCCAGAAATTCTGCGTCTAAATCATTTGCCGAGTTCAATAATTTAATCATAAAATCATTTTGCCATTTTTCGGAAGCCTTTACGTTAACTCCAAGATTTGGTATAACCAAATCCTCCGCACAAAAACCAGTTTCAGAAATGGCGAAAGGTTTTGATATATCTAAGTTTCTAAAATCAGCCAACCAATTATCGTCAAACAACTCAGGATTAGCGTCTCTCTGCAAATTTTGATAATCTAAAAACGGATAGGTACTCATTACAATATAATCTGAATATTGCAACAAACTTTTTGAGGTAGCAAGTAACTCTTCATGCGTATTATCAAAAGATCTGTCTTGAAGTGTTAAAAAAATAGGAATGGCTGGGTAATCTTTCTTTAGCCTTTTGTATAAAGTATCCGCTAACCTTAAAAATTGCGTAAACGCAGTCTCATCTTTTTTAAAGGACGCATTTGTTTCTATCCCATAAGCAAAATAATCAGGATTCACTTCATCAATTATGCGTTTACAATAGTTGATATAAGCGGTGACAACTTCATCATCATCAAACTTTTTATTTTCCCAAAAAGAAGATAATGGTTGATGACTATCATTATTGTTCCAAAAACCACTTAAAGTTTTGCGGTCTTGACCAGCTGGTGTTGCAGTAAGTAATATTTTAGTGTTTGGAGCAAGTCCTGTTTTTGTCCCTTCCAAGGTATTTTGTACTTCTGATGGAAAAGGAAAATTATTTAACGCTTCATCCCACGGAACACCATGATCCAAATGCACCAAAAAAATATCGCTTTGTACTGCTACTTGTTTGTAAGTATCCAACTGTGCTTCTATGGTTAAATCATAAGGAAAGGCTGTAAATCCCATATAAAAAGAACGAGACTCATCTTTCTCTTCTTCAGTTATTACTTCATCGGAAGAACAAGAAAAAAAACATAACACCAACGCTAAAATACACAACCCTTTCATTCAAATAGCATTTCTATTTTACAACGAAAAAAGCTATTTAATATTGCTACTCTTTAATAGGTAAAAACACTTCTGCCATCATGCAACGTGCACTTCCTCCTCCACATGTTTCAATGGTTTCTAAAGAACTATGAATGATCTCGCAATGTTTTTGTATAGCTGCAATCTGATTCTTTTGTAGACTTTTATATGCCGCGCTGCTCATTACCAAATATGGTGTATTATTTGCTCCCAATACTTGCAACATATTCCCGGCAAAATGATGCATTTGCTCTTCAGTTATTTTTATGATTTCCTTCCCATCGGTCTTTAGGTGCTCAATTACATTTTTCTTTTCCTTTTTATCATCAACTGTATCCAAACAAATAACCGCAAAAGTATCCGCCACACACATCATCACATTGGTATGATAAATAGGTTTACGTTTATTCTCTACGGTTTGATAAGCAGTAAAAATTACAGGTAAATAATCAAAATCTTCACAAAACTCAATAACAAGTTCTTCGTCTGCCCTTTTAGAAAGTGCACAATAAGCCTTTTTATTCACCCTATCCAACAACATACTTCCTGTGCCCTCTAAAAACAAATTATCTTCTTCTGCCGAAGTATAATCCATCACGTTTTCAATAATAAACCCTTGAGATTCCAATATTTCCAAGACGTCTTCGCGCCTTTCATTTCTTCTATTTTCAGCAAACATAGGGTAAACGCCCACCGTACCATCAGCATGAAAAGAGACCCAATTATTGGGAAAAACGGAATCAGGAGTATCAGGTTCTTTGGTATCTTGAATTACAATAACATTAACGCCTTTCGCTCGAAGGGACTCAACAAAAGCATCAAACTCGTTTTGCGCTTTTTTATTTATAGTGTTAGCCTCAGCATCTATTTTTTCTTGAAAATAATTATTTACTGATGTTTGCTCATTCATTCTAAAACTCACCGGACGTACCATGAGTATAGTATTTGTAATTTGTTTCATTACTACATTCACTTATAATTATGCTTGAGCTAAATTAACACTTTTGGGAGTCCACATTTTACAATTAACACAAAAAAACGCCTCTGAGTTATAAATATTAACTCAAAGGCGTTTGCATCTAACACCAATAAAGCGCTCTAAAAGAACTTAGAAATGGATAATCTAAAAAAACTATCTTCTTTAAAATTGGAAAGAATAAGCTCTTCTTCATCGATAGTATTAAAAACTCGAGCTTCAACTTCTGCTTTCCAACTACTTCCAATTCTTCGAGAAGCTTCTAAACTTAATATTTTACTGCTCGCATCAAGGTCCAAAATTCCTCCAATCAAAATTGAAGTATCCTGAGTATCGTTAAAAGCAATTCGGCTACCAAAAAACACATCATTTTGTAAACCCGAAAGCGCTAATTCATCACGTTCATCGTATAAATATTCTCCTAAAACACCAATATCCAATCCGTTACCATCAATATTGCTAAATGTGTACTCCAAACCTGCCGCTAGGGCTAAAAAATGTTGCGCTTTAGCGTCTCTATAAATAGACTCTAATTTCCAAAGAAACGCATCATGGGTTACTTGAATTTCCAATCCAGTTTGATTGATAACAGGATAAAAAGCATTAATGTTACCTTGATTATCAAAAAGAAAAAGGGGTTCTCTTCCGTTACCATAGAAATGTGATAGTGCGACATCAAAAATTCCAAAGTAGTGTTTCCAACGAACGGCAAAATCTTGACGCCACTCCTCTGCCCCACTTTCATAATTAAGATCGTCTTTATCAATTACGGTTCCAAACCGTAACCTACCATCAACTCCTGAAAAAGTACGTTTACGATGATATGGTAGATAAAAAAAATCGAACGTCCCCAAATTATTGGTAATCCAATTAAATTGCACCATGGGTTGCCCTAACTTTTCTTCACCATCAAATGTTTCCACAGCATCGGTTTGATTAATGATATCTACTAAATGATTGCTCTCTATAACGCCCCAATACACTTTTTTTAAACCTACGTTAAGCTCCCAACTGCCTTTGGCTTTTTGATAGTATAATTCACGAATATCCCAATGTGTACGTTCTTCGTCTCTATCTAATCTAAGAAAGCCAGAAAAATTAATCTGTTCTTTTCCTTTGTTCCAATCTATGGAGTACCCTGGTTTTATTGCTAACGCAGGGAAATGACTTTCCTGCCCAGGAAATTGGGCATCATTAAAAAAATATCTGTATTCGGCTTCTAATTCTAATTCAAAATCATGATTAACCTTCTTTTTCTTATCACTTTGAGCATACAAAGCTAAGCTGAAAAAGGTAAGAAGAATGAGTACTAAATTATTATGTTTCACTGATGTGATTTTATAAAATTAAAGGCAATTCAGGAGTTATAGTCTCCTCCTAAATTGCCTTCTTACTAATTAATTGCCTGCTCTTTGAAGTGCTACCTGAGAAAAATCGTCTTCAGATAAATCTGCATCAAAATTATAATCACTAAAATTTAAGATGGTTTCTTTACCGCTTTGATGATTTACCATTTTAAAAACATTAGCTCTCCAAAATTTGTTTTTATACAGTTTATAATCAGAGTAACTAAGTGTTTTTAATAGCGCATTTTTTCTGTCATAGAACTCTACTTTTTCTATTCTATATCCTTTGTCTTTATTATATGAAACTATGCGTCTGGTATACCCAGATTTAGGATCAACTGGATCTTGTTCTACAACCAAAACACCTCCCTTTTCCTCTAAAAATTTATAGCTATACTTTTCTACTTCCTGAGATGATAAATCTTCATAAGCAAACTCGCTTCCAACAAATGGACCCGACTTGTTATTAGAAGATATTCTTTTCACCCTTTTTATAGAAGGTAAATACAACCATTGGTCATCTGAACCAACCTTATGCGTAAATGTTAGAGTAGATGTTCCTTTAACATCTTTTGGGCTATTAAAAACAATTAATGACTTATCTCCGTCTTCCGTAAGCTCTAGAGTTCTTGTTGATAATGACCGCTCACTAGTTTGACCATTTTTATTTTTTAAGGTCATTTTAAGTTCTACAATTGAACTTTTAAAGCCTAAATCTGCTTTTTCTGCCGCTTTAGCAATTTGTAATCCCCTTTCTTCGGGTGACTGTCCCAAAGCTATGGACGCCACTAAAAATACTAAAATTGATATAATACTACTTTTCATTTTTTTGTGTTTATTGGTGTTTATATTTATTTGTTTTCTACTAATTTTTCTGATTTTTTGCTGGTAAGAATTAATAAAGCAGGTAATAAAAGAAAGTCAATTATCAATGCTGCCAATATAATTATTACTGTAATTCTAGCCATATAACTGTTTAATGCAAATGACGATGTTGACAAAACCGTGAAACCAGCCAGCAATACTAATGTTGTGGTTACCAAAGCTTTTCCTACCGTTTCAAATGCATACACAACCGCCTCTTTGGCATTGTACCCAAGCTCTCTTCGTGCTCTTAAAAATTTACTCATAAAATGGACTGTATCATCTACAATTATTCCAAGAGTCATTCCAAAAACTATTACCATTCCCGTATTAATCTGACCTTTATAAATTGCCCATACACCAAAACCAATTAGAACAGGTGTAACATTTGGAATAATACTTAAAAGACCAAGTTTAAAACTTCTTAATGCCAACATTAAAACTAATGAAATTAAAATAAGAGCAATTATATTTCCTTTTAACATACTATCTGCTTGTCTGAATCCAAGTTTAGAAAACATTAGCATTGGACTTACGGCTATAGCATGCATCTCAGGAGGTGTATTATCCCTTAACCATTGCTCTCCTCGCTCTGAAAATGCAATCATTTGTGGGCTATCAATATTCTTAAGCGTAACGGTAACTCTGGTTTCCGACTTATCTACGTTTATTTGATTATTTAAATCCAATCCAAAAGGTAATGACAATTCATAAAGCAATAAATACTGTGCCGCTTCTTCTCTATTATCTGGAACGCGATAATAAGTTGTGTTGTCTCCGTGCATAGAACGATTAACTCTTCTAGCAACCTCACTAAAGGCATTCACATGCACCACCTCTGGTTGATCATTTAACCAACTTTCAAACTCATTAAGTTTTGACAAATATTTTGGATTATTAATTCCACCACTTTCTCCACTCCCAACGGAATACTCCACATTATAAATACCTGTAAGATTCTCGCTTATATAATCGGTATCCTGTCTAAAGGGAACTGTTTTATCAAAATAATTAATGAATTCATCATTAAATTCATTTTGAGTGGCTAAAAATGTCAACAAACCAATAATAATTGACGAAATAACGGTAATGCGTATGGGTTGTCTTACTACATAATTTCCCAAAGACGCATACCAATTTTTCTTAATTATTTTCTTCTCTGGAAGTTTTCCTTTTACTGGGAAAATTGCCATAATAGCAGGTAGTGTTGTTGTTGAATATAAGAACGCCATCAACATTCCAAAAGCCACAATATTCCCTAAATCCCAGAATGGAGGAACATCTCCAAAATTCATTGTTAAAAACCCAATTATTGTAGTTAAACTAGTAATAAATACTGGCATGAAATTTAGTCGCAAAGATTCTCTAAGTGCATCTACTTTACTTAATCCTGCTGTTCGCATTTTTTGTAGCATCGTAACCAAAATATGAATACTATCTGCTACAGCCAATGTTAAAATCATAGTTGGAAATACTGCTGAAGGAGGAGTTAACTTTATCCCCATTAAGCCTACAAAACCAATTGCACTCATTATAGAAAATATTACTACCACTAAGGTAGATATGGTACTGTAAATATTACGTGTTAGAATAAAAGTGGTAAGTATTACAATAAGAAGCATCACCATGGTAAGCATCATATCCCTCATGGACGCTTCAAAAAAAGCTGTATTTAAAGGCACTAATCCAGAAGAACGAACTTCAAAATTTGGATTTTTCTCTTTGAAATCCTCAATCATTTTTCGAACAAAAGCGGTTACCTCGGGGATTTCTTCTGAGCTATTTACTCCTGGAAGCCTAACCGTTATATTTACAGCTGTTACACTTCCCTGCTCATTAATTATTCGGTTTACTAATAGTGGTTCATTTAAAGCTTTTCTTTGAATTTCTTTAATTTCAGATTCGGTTTTAGTCGCTGATTCATACGATAAATCATCCACATACAAATCGTCTCCTTCAGCACTTGTGTACTGAAAGTTTGTTATGGCATCTACTCTGGAAGAATATGGTGTATTCCATGATTCCGCTGTTAAATCCTCAATAGCTACAAGGTTATCTTTTGTAAACACATTACCGTTTGCAGGTGACAACACCAAGATAACATTATCATCTTTAGTGTACTTTTCCTGTAAAGCATCAAAAGCCTCCAATTCTGGATTGGACTCACTAAAGAAAACATGGTAGTCTCCGTCAAATTCCATTTTTCCTTGTGAACCTAGACCCAAAGCAAGTACTGTAGTTAACAGTAGTACAATCCATTTTCGTTTAGTTACAAATTCGCTCCAACGTCTTACGAACTTGCTCGATACATTCTCAATTTTTTTAAGTGCATTCATTGTTTATTATTTAGTTGACCAGTCGATTATTTATTAAAATTAAACTGTTTTGTTTCTAAGACGATTTCATTGTTTAAAAAAGGACAATATTAGAAAATATTTTTAATAGTTGACCAGTCGTCTAATTATAATTCAAAAAAAATTATCGCAATAATAATGTTTTAATAATAGTTATCGTATTATCAATAGGCTGAGAGCTGTTCATTTCCTTCATTGTAATCATGGCTCCTTTACCAACATCCTCAATAAAATCTGTAAGATGCTCAGCATCCACCATTTTATTGATTTCATTATTTTCCTGGGCCTCAATCATAACCTTTAAAATATGCCCTCTTACTATACTGCTTTTAAGTGCTACCGATTTTCTTATTTCCTCATTATGCTCTGCCATTTCATTTGCCAAATTGCAGCACATGCAGCCCATTTTACAGTGTAACTCCTCTCTTAAGATATTGGCTCTAAATTCATAAAAATTTAATAACCTCTCCTTTGGTGAAAAATTTTCATCATTTAAAACCTTCATTGCCGGACCGAAATGATTTTCAAAGTACATATCAATTGCTTTAAGCGCAAAATCTTCTTTGCTATCAAAATAAAAATAGAAAGACCCTTTTGGAATTCCGGCTGCCTTAACAATATCATTTACACTAGTGGCATTATACCCTCTACTCCACATAAGCTCCATACCAGTATTTAAAATGGCATCAGCTTTAAGATCGTGTTTTAAGGTTTTACTCATAGTATTATATAGTAAGGCACAAAAATATGACCACTCGTCTAGTTAAACAAAAAAATAATGTTAATATTTACCAAATACACTTATTCTCGCACTAAAGGAAGCGTGCTACAGCGCAATAAACCCTCTTGTTTTGCTATTTCCGAATAGGGAATTTGTTCTACTAAAAAACCTTGCTTTTCTAACCAAACATTAAGCCTAGTAAAGTTTTTCTCTGAAACCACTACTTCTGGAGAAATAGAAAATACATTGCTAAACATATGATACATTTCGTCCGCAGTAATTTCAAAAACATTATCAGAACCAAAATAATTAACTAGCCATTGGTATTCATGCCCATTCAAAAAACCATTTTTGTGCAAAATTGCTTTTCCTTTTCCCAAAGGTTGAAAACAGCAATCTAAATGTAAAGCGTTTTCTTTGGCATTGATATTAGATTTACGAAGTTCAAACGCTTTTATCTTTTTATTTGGAAACTGCTTTCTGAGGTATTCAACAGCTGCCATATTGGTTCTAGCAGTAATATAATCAGGATAATCACTTTTAGTATAAGTTCCAACAAAAATATAATTGTTCCAAGGCATAACATCGCCTCCTTCCACATGTACATCTTCTGGCGGAACTAAAATATTGTCAGGAGCTATTTTATCCAGAACATGTAATATCGCGTCAAACTCCCTATCTCTATCTGGGAGAATATTTGCCTTAATTAATTTATCTTCAATTACAAAGGCAATATCTCTAGAAAAAATTTGATTACAATCCTTGATAACCTCTGGCCTAAAAACCTGAACATTATGCTTTTTAAAAACTTCAGCAAAAGCATTCATTTCTTGAATCATATCTTTTTCCTTTGGATATGTTCCCGCCAAAATGTGCTCTAATGACTTTGGATCATATGCTTTATCTGGATTAGGAGTAGGTCCACAACTTTCGGCTGTTCCTAAAACTACAGCTTTTAATTGTGCAGTTTCATCTATAACATTTAAACGTAGCATTTGCAAATTTTGCAACAAATATAGAATTACTTTTTGGGTAAAAAAAAACCCTTTTATGAATAAAAGGGTTTTAAAAAATATTTTAATATCTATTTACTTTCTATCCTTAACAGCCTCAAAAGCTCTGTAATTTTCTCCAGTATAAATCTGTCTTGGTCTACCAATTGGCTCACCATTTAGACGCATTTCTCTCCATTGTGCAATCCATCCCGGTAGCCTTCCTAATGCAAACATAACCGTAAACATTTCTGTTGGAATACCCAATGCTCTATATATTATTCCAGAATAAAAATCAACATTAGGATATAATTTACGATCAACAAAATATTGATCTTCCAAAGCTTCTTTTTCTAAACCTTTTGCGATATCCAAAATAGGGTCATCAATACCTAAATTAGCAAGTACTTCATCTGCCGCTTTTTTAATAATTTTTGCTCTTGGATCAAAGTTTTTATAAACTCTATGTCCAAAGCCCATTAGTCTAAAAGGATCACTCTTGTCCTTAGCTTTAGCCATATATTTTTTAGTATCACCACCATCAGCTTCTATGGCTTCTAACATTTCCAATACAGCCTGATTAGCACCTCCATGCAAGGGACCCCATAGGGCAGAGATACCTGCAGAAAGCGAAGCAAATAAACCTGCGTGTGAAGAACCTACGATACGCACCGTTGAAGTAGAGCAATTCTGTTCATGGTCGGCATGTAAAATAAGTAATTTATCTAATGCATCTATAACAACTTTGTTTTTCTGATATTCATGCGTTGGTTTTTTAAACATCATTTTATGAATGTTTTCAACGTATCCCAAAGTATCATCTCCATAATCCAGAGGTAACCCCTTTTTCTTACGCATTGTCCAAGCAACTAATACAGGGAATTTTGCCAAAATTCTAACTATTGCATGGTACATTTCTTTCTCTGAACTAACATTTACTGAGCTTGGATTAAAAGCTATTAGCGCACTAGTTAACGACGATAATACTCCCATTGGGTGAGCAGACTTAGGAAAACCATGTAAAATTTTCTTCATCTCCTCATCTATATGAGACTCTTCTTTAATATCAGAATGAAATTGTTCTAATTGTTGTTTGTTAGGTAATTCTCCAAAAATTAATAAATAAGCTACTTCTAAAAAATCCGCTTTTTCAGCTAGCTCCTCAATGGAGTAACCTCTATATCTTAAAATTCCTTGTTCCCCATCTAAAAAGGTAATAGCACTTTCACATGATCCAGTATTTTTATACCCAGGGTCAATTGTAATTATTCCTCCCGTTACTGAACGAAGAGATTTTATATCAATTGCTAATTCGTCCTCGGATCCCTTAATTACAGGTAATTCAAATTTTTGACCATTATATTCTAAAGTTGCTTTATCCGCCATTTTTGATGTTTTTCTTAAATTTTAGGTAGGTAGCGAATTTACAAAAACCAAGCCATTTTAACAATTAATATCGGGGGTTTAGATTCAAATGGGTGCTCATTTTAACTAAAAAAAACATTGTAGTGAAATTTTAAAAACCAAGTTTTTTTTGATTATAATGAATATAATAATTTATAGTACCTGTCTACAGATTTTTGCCAAGTAAATCGCTTCTTTTTTGCATTATTTTTAATTTTGCTCCAAAGTGGTTTATTGTTTTGAAAAACGTCCAAAGCCTCGTCAAAACACAAAATCATATTTTTTATTTTATCTTCATACTTATCTCCTCCAAAACTAAACCCAGTCTTTAAGTGTTCAACAGTATCTATAAGTCCACCTGTTGCATGAACTAAACATGGATGACCATTTCTCATTGCTAGCATTTGACTTATTCCACATGGCTCAAACAAACTAGGCATAAAATATAAATCGCTTTCTAGATAAATTGAATCTATAACATCTTCTGATTGCCCATTAGTGAAAATAAAATTTTTGTGGTTATAGCTTATTTCCCTAAATAATTCTTCATATTCGGGAGCTCCTGTTCCTAAAAGCATGAAAATTCCATTAACCTTTTCTAACTTTTTTAATAGTTCAATAAAAACTTCTGGCGATCGTTTAAAAAAATAAAATTTTTGTTCTGTTAAACGTGCAACGCTGGAGCAAATGAAGCTTGGTGGGGTTTGCAACAAATCACTAACCTTTTCACCTGTATGAGCTAAAAAGTCTGCCTTATACTTTTTAGACTCTTGTTGTAACCATTTAAATATAGCCTTAATGGTTGTATAATATAGTTGCCCTTTTTCAGCCTCTCGAATACTTTTATAATTACATCCGTTTAAAATTCCAAAAAGCCTTCCTTCCTTATTGGCTTCTTTCAGATCTTTTTCTAGTCCTTCTCCTCCGATAAATTCTGGTGGAGAACTTGGTAAAAGAATATCATTTTTATAAGACGGAGAAACGGTATGTACCGCATCACACAATCGTATACCAACTGCCATTAGATTTATACAATCATTATACCTATAATCCATTAAACCCTTTTCATCAATAGGAATATCTGGAAACCAATTTTTAACTGAAGAGTAATTATTATCAAAGGGTCTGATGCCCTGAATGGCCAAATTATGAATGGTATAAACAAACCTTATATTCTGAAGCATTTTGTATTTCCTATGGTACTTTCGTAAGAAAACAAGCGTGCTTGAATGCCAGTCATGTAAATGTACAATGTTGAGGTCTCCAAATGCTCCTTTTTTGATAGCTTCAGCTACTGCCGTACAAAAAATGAAATACTTTATAGCATCCGTATAAAATGGTTCTTCTGGATCATTATGATACATGTGGGCAATGTCACCTGGTTCAATTTCAGGATGATGAATTACATAATGCTGTATGTTAGGAAATTCTTTCTTTGGAGCAACTTTGTAAAGCTCAGCTACATAATCTTCTCCTCTAAGTTCAAAATGAAGACTTGTTTTTAACGCTCCATTTTTATGTAACCTTGAATACGCTGGTACAACTACGTGAGCTATGTCTCCTTTTTCAGCTATTAAACGTGGTACATCTCTAACTACATCTCCCATTCCACCTGCTTTACAATTTGCTAACGCATCATTTTCAGCAGCTACAAAAAGAAAATTATTCATATAAAAGTTCTGGTTAGTAAGTGTTCGTAATGGAACAAATATCAATCACTTATTTTAAAGCAATCCATATTTGTTATGAACAAAAAGTTACGCAAAGTTTACGAGTACGCAAAGAAAATAAGCATATGAAATTTTAATTTTTTAAATATAAAAGAAAAGGTCACCAAAAAACAATTTGGTGACCCTACATTATAACGTTGTATTACTTTGGAAATTTATTCCAATAACATGCTTAAATTATCTTTTGATTTTAAAAGCATTTGCTTGCGGGTAATATGCTGTACTACCAAGTTCTTCTTCGATACGCAATAATTGGTTGTACTTTGCCATACGATCAGAACGAGATGCAGAACCTGTTTTAATTTGACCACAGTTTAAAGCAACAGCCAAATCGGCGATAGTATTATCTTCTGTTTCTCCTGAACGGTGAGACATTACAGATGTGTACCCTGCATTTTTCGCCATATTAACAGCTGCTATTGTCTCAGTCAAAGAACCAATTTGATTTACTTTAATCAAAATAGAATTTGCAATTCCTTCTTTTATTCCTCTGGACAAACGCTCTACATTAGTAACGTATAAATCATCACCAACTAACTGAACTTTATCACCAACTAAATCAGTTAAAACTTTCCAACCATCCCAGTCGTTTTCATCCATTCCATCTTCAATAGAAATAATTGGGTATTTAGCACATAACTCTGCCAAATATTCTGCTTGCTCTTTGGAGCTTCTTACCGCACCCTTGTCTCCTTCAAATAATGTGTAATCGTATTTACCGTCTTTATAAAATTCAGCTGAAGCACAGTCAAGAGCAATCATTATTTCATCTCCAAATTTATACCCAGCGTTTTCCACAGCCTTTGCAATAGTATCCAAAGCATCTTCAGTACCTCCAGCCAAGTTAGGAGCAAATCCTCCTTCATCGCCTACAGCAGTACTTAAATTTCTATCATGCAAAACCTTTTTAAGGTTATGGAAAATTTCTGTTCCCATTTGCATAGCCTCTGAAAATGTTTTAGCCTTAACTGGCATTACCATAAACTCTTGAAAAGCAATTGGAGCATCGGAGTGAGAACCTCCATTAATTATATTCATCATTGGAACCGGAAGAGTGTTAGCACTAACACCACCTACATATCTAAACAATGAAATACCCAGCTCATTAGCAGCAGCCTTTGCCACAGCCAATGAAACTCCTAGAATTGCATTAGCTCCTAATTTTGATTTATTTGGAGTACCATCTAAATCAATCATAGTTTGATCAATTAAATTCTGTTCAAATACGGACATTCCTAGAATTTCTTCCGCTATGAGTGTATTTACATTAGAAACCGCTTTAGTAACACCTTTTCCCATGAAAGTATCTCCTCCATCGCGAAGCTCAACAGCTTCATGTTCTCCCGTAGATGCTCCAGAAGGAACTGCGGCTCTTCCCATTACTCCGTTCTCAGTTATTACATCTACTTCAACTGTAGGATTCCCTCTAGAATCCAAGATTTGTCTTGCGTGAACATTTAAGATAATACTCATGTTTATTTATTTTATTATTCAATTTATTTTACTCCGGCAAAGATACAAAACGCCATTTTTCGCAAACTGTTTTAAGTCATATTCTAGCGAAAAATTGATGATAATTTAAACTTATGCAGAAGGTTTTGTTATTTTTTAATTAATTCAAAAAAATGGTCAAACAAATAGTCTGCGTCATTAGGTCCAGGGCTTGCTTCTGGGTGGTATTGCACTGAAAAAACATCTTTGTTTTTCATTTTTAAACCAGCTACCGTTTTATCATTTAAATGAACATGTGTAATTTCTAGTTCAGTATTTCCTTCTGCCTCTTCTCTATTAACAGCAAAACCATGATTTTGCGAAGTTATTTCACCTTTGCCTGTTTCTAAATTAATGATTGGGTGATTTATACCTCTATGACCATTGTGCATTTTATAAGTAGAAACACCATTTGCTAAAGCTATTACTTGGTGCCCTAAACAAATACCAAATAATGGCTTATCTTGCTTAATGATATTTTGAGCAGTATTTATTGCTTCTTTTAACGGTTCAGGATCTCCAGGTCCATTTGATATAAAATACCCATCAGGGTTGAAAGATTTTAAATCTTCAAAACTTGAATTGTATGGATACACTTTTATATAAGCATCACGTTTTGCCAAATTACGAAGTATGTTTTTCTTAATACCAATATCTAAAGCTGATATCTTATACTTTGCATTTTCGTCTCCATAAAAATATGGTTCTTTAGTAGAAACCTTTGAAGCTAATTCTAAACCTTCCATACTAGGTACTTCTGCTAATTGCTTTTTTAGCTCTTGAACATTACTTACATCCGTAGAAATAACGGCATTCATAGCTCCATTGTCCCTGATATAACTTACCAAAGCTCTTGTATCTACATCTGAAATTGCAAAAAGATTACTTTCATCCAAAAATTCCTGTAAACTTTTATCCGCATCTACCCTTGAATAATCGTAGCTAAAGTTTTTACATATTAAGCCCGAAATTTTTACGGAATCAGATTCCACTTCCTCTGACTTGGTACCGTAATTACCAATATGCGCATTTGTGGTTACCATTAATTGACCAAAATATGATGGGTCAGTAAATATTTCCTGATAACCAGTCATTCCGGTATTAAAACAAACTTCGCCAAAGGCAGTTCCTTCTTTATCCCCTACTGCTTTTCCATGAAAAATAGTTCCGTCGGCTAACAACAACATTGCTTTTTTTCTTGTTTGATATTTCATGTGTTTATTTAAGAATTTTTAGTTTAACAAAAAAACATAAAAAAAGGATAAGCTTTTAGGCTTATCCTTTAATATTATTAAAATTTATTGACATCTTATTCTTCTGAATCATCAGTCTTTGTTTCAGCAGCTACAGGAGCTGTGGCAACCTTTTTAGTTCTACCTCTTCGAGTTGACTTTTTCTTAGCCGGCTTATCAGCATTGTAGAGTTCGTTAAAATCAACTAACTCTATCATTGCCATATCAGCGTTATCTCCAAGACGATTACCTAATTTTATAATTCTAGTATATCCTCCTGGTCTGTCACCAACTTTTTCTGATACCTCACTAAACAAAGTAGTAACAGCAAATTTATCTCTTAAGCTTTTAAAAACTACACGTCTATTATGTGTTCCTTTATCAGCTGAAACATTATTTTCAGCTTTTGCTTTTGTAATTAATGGTTCTACAAATTGCTTTAACGCTTTTGCTTTGGCAACAGTAGTATTAATTCTTTTATGCTCAATTAAGGAACAAGCCATATTAGCCAACATTGCCTTTCTGTGGGCTGTCTTTCTTCCTAAATGATTAATTTTTTTACCGTGTCTCATTACTTTTTACTATTTTCTTCCTTGTTTGGGATTTTCCCTTCCAACAGAAGTAAAATTAATCTTTATCCAATTTATATTTTGACAAATCCATTCCAAAGCTTAAACCTTTATTGATTACAAGCTCTTCTAACTCTGTTAAAGATTTTTTACCAAAGTTTCTGAATTTCATTAAATCATTTTTGTTGAAAGAAACTAAATCACCTAAAGTATCAACTTCAGCCGCTTTCAAACAGTTTAAAGCACGAACAGATAAATCCATATCTACCAACTTAGTCTTTAACAGCTGACGCATGTGTAAAGATTCTTCATCGTATGTTTCAGTTTGTGCAATTTCGTCTGCTTCAAGTGTTATACGCTCATCTGAGAATAACATGAAGTGGTGTATAAGAACCTTAGCTCCTTCCGTTAATGCATCTTTTGGGTGTATAGAACCATCAGTTACTATTTCAAAAACCAATTTCTCATAATCGGTTTTTTGCTCTACCCTAAAGTTTTCAATACTATACTTTACATTTTTTATAGGTGTAAATATAGAATCAATTGCAATGGTACCTAAAGCCATACCTGACTTTTTATTTTCCTCAGCAGGAACATATCCTCTTCCTTTTTCAATAGAAATCTCCATGTTAATGCTTACTCCAGCATCCATGTTACAGATTACTAAATCCGGATTCAATACTTGGTATCCAGAAATAAACTTCTGAAAATCACCCGCAGTTAATTGTGTTTTACCACTTACCGATATAGAAACTACTTCGGCTTCTGAATCTTCTATTTGTTTTTTGAAACGAACTTGTTTCAAATTAAGAATCATTTCGGTTACATCCTCAACGACTCCAGGAATTACAGAAAATTCATGCTCAACCTTATCTATGCGTACAGAAGTAATGGCATGTCCTTCTAATGAAGAAAGCAAAACCCTTCTAAGCGCATTCCCAACAGTTAATCCATAACCTGGTTCTAAAGGGCGAAATTCAAATTTCCCTTCAAAATCAGAGGAATCGATCATAATTACTTTATCGGGTTTCTGAAAATTAAATAATGCCATAATTGAATCGGTGTTGTTTATTTAGAGTATAACTCGACGATTAATTGTTCTTTAATGTTTTCTGGAATTTGCATTCTTTCTGGAATAGCAACAAATGTACCTTCCTTTTTCTCAGAATTCCATGTTATCCATTCGTAAACATTACTGCTTGCAGCAAGCGAATCTTGGATAGTTTGTATTGACTTAGATTTTTCTCTAACACCAACAACATCTCCCGCTTTTAAAGAGTATGATGGTATGTTAACCAACTCTCCATTTACAGTAATATGACGATGCGATACTAATTGTCTAGCTCCTCTTCTTGAAGTGGAAATACCCATTCTGTATACCACGTTATCTAAACGCGACTCACATAATTGAAGTAAAACCTCACCTGTTACGCCTTTACTAGCATTAGCTTTTGCGAATATATTTCTAAATTGACGTTCCAAAATACCATAAGTGTATTTTGCTTTTTGCTTCTCCATCAACTGAACTGCATATTCAGATTTTTTTCCACGACGTCTGTTGTTTCCGTGTTGTCCTGGAGGGTAACTTTTCTTTTCAAAAGACTTATCGTCTCCAAAAATCGCTTCACCAAATTTACGAGCGATTTTACTTTTAGGTCCTGTATATCTTGCCATTCTCTACAAATTTGAAAGTGTGATTATGAATTAAGGCTTATCCTTCGATAATCGTAACTACACCTTCTATGATATTAATAAATTATATAATTAAACTCTTCTTCTTTTTGGAGGTCTACATCCATTATGTGGCATTGGAGTAACATCAATAATTTCAGTTACTTCTATGCCAGAATTATGAATTGCACGTATAGCAGACTCTCTTCCGTTACCAGGTCCTTTTACATAAACCTTAACTTTTCTTAAACCTGCCTCATGTGCTACTTTTGAACAATCCTCAGCAGCTACTTGAGCAGCATATGGAGTATTCTTTTTAGAGCCTCTAAATCCTTGTTTCCCTGCAGAAGACCAAGAAATTACATCTCCCTTTTTATTTGTCAAAGAGATAATGATATTGTTAAAAGATGCTGTAACATGAGCTTCACCTACAGACTCAATAATAACTTTACGCTTCTTAGCCGCTTTAGTACTTGACTTTGCCATATACCCTATTTATTATTTAGTTGCTTTCTTCTTGTTAGCAACTGTTTTTCTTTTTCCTTTTCTTGTTCTAGAGTTATTTTTAGTACGTTGACCTCTTAATGGCAAGCCAGATCTATGACGTATACCTCTATAACAACCAATATCCATTAAACGCTTAATGTTCAATTGGGTTTCTGAGCGTAATTCACCTTCAATTGTAAAAGATGCTACTGCCTCACGGATACGACCAATTTCATCATCGTTCCAATCAGATACCTTTGTATCCTCACTTACTTGAGCAGTCTCCAATATTTGTTTTGATCTACTCTTTCCAATACCAAAAATATAGGTTAATGCAATAACCCCTCTCTTTTGTTTTGGTATATCTATACCTGCAATTCTTGCCATAATTATCCTTGTCTTTGTTTAAATCTAGGATTCTTTTTGTTGATTACGTACAACCTACCTTTTCTGCGAACTATTTTGCAGTCGGCACTTCTTTTCTTTATTGATGCTCTAACTTTCATCTTTCTATCTTAATATCTATAAGTGATTCTAGCCTTTGTTAAGTCATAAGGGCTCATTTCCAATTTAACCTTATCACCAGGAAGCAACTTAATGTAATGCATTCTCATTTTTCCTGAGATATGCGCTGTTACTACATGTCCATTTTCCAATTCAACTCTAAACATTGCGTTTGACAATGCTTCTATTATTGAGCCATCTTGTTCTATTGCTGCTTGTTTAGCCATACTATTATTATGCTACTTTTCTATTCTTTCCTGATTTCATCAAGCCGTCATAATGTCTATTTAACAAATATGAATTAACCTGCTGAACTGTATCTATTGCCACACCTACCATAATTAGTAGTGAAGTTCCTCCATAAAACAATGCCCAACCAGCCTGAACATCCATCAATTTTACAACTATCGCTGGTAAAATAGCGAGCAAAGCTAAGAATATTGATCCAGGTAACGTAATTAATGACATAATTTTATCTAAGAAATCTCCAGTTTCCTTTCCAGGACGTACTCCAGGAATAAAACCACCACTTCTTTTTAAGTCATCTGCCATTTTATTAGTTGGTACAGTGATAGCTGTATAGAAGTACGTGAATATGATAATTAGAAAGGCAAATAACAAATTATAAGCCAATCCGAAAATATCTGAGAATTGGGTTTGAATCCATGTTCCAACTTCACCTTCCATTGATCTTCCAATTAACCCAGGAACAAACATAATAGCTTGAGCAAATATTATAGGCATTACACCAGAAGCATTTAGCTTCAACGGAATATATTGCCTAGAGCCCATTTCATTTTTTTCATACCCTCCTGAAGCTGTTCTTCTAGCATACTGTACGGGTATTTGCCTCGTTGCCATTACTAATAAAATACTAGCTAGTATAACCAAGAACCAAACAATAACTTCAATAAGTATGAACATTAGACCACCATTGTTATTTGTGGTTCTAGAAATAAATTCTTGCGCAAATGATTGTGGCATGTTTGCTATAATACCAATCATAATTAAAAGAGAGATGCCATTACCGATTCCTTTATCCGTAATTTTTTCCCCCAACCACATTGCAAAAACACAACCCGTAACAAGTATTATAACCGCTGGAACCATAAAGTCCAAGCCTTTACCTATTACGAAAGCAGAATCTCTAACTCCAAAAGCTTCTAACCCATATAGGTAAGCTGGAGCCTGAACAATACAAATACCAATAGTTAACCACCTTGTAATTTGGTTAATTGTTTTTCTACCACTTTCACCTTCTTTTTGCAGTTTTTGTAGATAAGGTATTGCAATACCCATTAACTGAACCACAATAGATGCAGATATATAAGGCATAATACCCAATGCAAAAACTGAAGCGTTAGCAAAAGCACCACCGGTAAAAGCATTTAACAAACCAAAAATACCTTGATCGGTACCAGAAGCTAATTCTGCTAATTGTGTAGAATCAATACCAGGAAGAACAATTTGGCAACCAAAACGATATACCAATAAAAGACCTAAAGTAATTAATATTCTACTTCTTAGTTCTTCTATCTTCCAGATATTGGATATTGTATCAAAAAAATTCTTCATAGTAAGTTATGCTTATAAATTTATTGCTTCACCACCTGCAGCCTCTATAGCCGCCTTAGCTGTGGCAGTAAATTTATGTACAGAAACTTTTAGAGATGCTTTTAACTCTCCTGTTCCTAATATTTTAACCAAGTCACCCTTACGAACAACTCTATTTTCAACAAGTGCCTCAAAAGTTACAGTATCTTTAATAACTTTTTTATCTACCAATTCCTGTAATTTGGCTAAACTTACACCTTTATAATCTTTACGATTAATGTTGGTAAAACCAAACTTAGGCACACGTCTCTGAAGCGGCATTTGACCACCTTCAAAACCAATCTTTTTAGAATATCCAGATCTAGACTTAGCCCCTTTATGACCTCTGGTTGCAGTTCCACCTTTTCCAGAACCTTGACCTCTTCCCACGCGCTTTCCGTCTCTTTGAATAGATCCTTCAGCTGGTTTTAGATTACTTAAATTCATTACACTAATATATATTAAGCTTCTTCAGTAGAAACTAAGTGTTTAACTTTATTTACCATTCCTAGAATATTAGGTGTTGCTTCATGCTCAACAACCTGACCGATTCTTTTTAAACCAAGAGCCTCTAGTGTTCTTTTTTGGTTTTGTGGCCTTTTAATACTGCTACGTAATTGTTTTACTTTAATCTTTGCCATAATATTCTTGAATTATCCTTTGAAAACTTTTTCTAAAGAAACTCCTCTTTGTTGCGCTATTGTACTAGCTCCTCTTAACTGCAATAAAGCATCAAAAGTAGCTTTTACCACATTGTGAGGGTTTGATGAACCTTGAGACTTAGAAAGTACATCATGTACTCCAACCGCTTCTAACACCGCTCTAACAGCACCACCAGCAATTACACCTGTACCATGTGATGCAGGTTGAATATAAACCCTAGCTCCACCAAATTTACCTTTTTGTTCGTGAGGTAAAGTTCCTTTATTTAAAGGTATTCTAATAAGATTCTTTTTTCCATCTTCAATAGCCTTAGCAATTGCAGTTGCAACTTCTTTAGATTTACCTAAACCATGCCCTACAACTCCATTTTCGTCACCAACAACAACTATTGCAGAAAAGCCAAATGCTCTACCACCCTTAGTTACCTTAGTTACCCTTTGGACACCTACTAATCTATCTTTTAATTCTAAACCTCCCGGCTTAACAGTTTCTACGTTTTTGTATTTCTGATACATAATGCTTATTAGAATTTAAGTCCTGCTTCTCTTGCACCTTCGGCTAAAGATTTTACTCTACCATGATAAAGATTTCCACCTCTATCAAAAGCAACATTTTCTACTCCTGCAGCTTTAGCTTTTTCAGCAATTGCTTTACCAACCAAATTTGCTATTTCTGTTTTGCTACCTTTTTCAGCGGCAATACCTTTATCCCTAGAAGAAGCTGCAACAATAGTAATACCTTCATCGTCATTAACTAATTGTGCGTATATCTCACTATTACTTCTAAAAACAGATAGTCTTGGTCTTTCTGCTGTACCAAAAGATACTTTACGTATTCTTCTACGTATTCTAAATTTTCTTTGAGTCTTTGATAATCCCATAATACTCTTAATTAAGCTGATTTACCTGCTTTTCTTCTTAACTCTTCTCCTACAAACTTGATTCCTTTTCCTTTATAAGGCTCTGGCTTACGGAAGGATCTGATTTTAGCTGCTACTTGTCCAACTAATTGTTTATCAAAAGAAGTAAGCTTTACGATAGGATTTTTTCCTTTTTCCGATATAGTTTCCACTTTTACCTCAGGAGCCAAATCAATAACTATGTTATGAGAGAAACCTAAAGCCAAATCTAATTTTTGACCCTGATTACTAGCTCTATAACCAACACCAACTAATTCCAACTCTTTAGTCCATCCTTTAGAAACACCCTCAATCATATTAAACATAAGGGATCTATATAAACCATGCATTGCTCTATGATTAACAGAATCAGAAGGTCTTGTTACTAAAATATCACCTTCTTCAACCTTTATAGTAACCTCAGAGTACTCTTGAGTTAATTCTCCCAATTTACCTTTTACAGTAACTACGCCATCCTTAACGTCAACTGTAACTCCTTCTGGAATTGCTATTGGATTATTACCTATTCTAGACATTTTCTAAATCTTTATTATTAATATACGTAGCATAAAACTTCGCCACCTACATTTTCATTTTTTGCTTGCTTACTTGTCATAACCCCATGAGAAGTTGATACAATTGCAATTCCAAGTCCGTTTAATACTCTAGGCATTTCAACAGAACTAGCATACTTACGTAAACCAGGCTTACTAACTCGCTGTAACTTCTTAATCACCGGCTCCTTTGATGCCTTATCATATTTTAAGGCAATCTTAATAGAACCTTGAACCTTGTCTTCCTCAAACTTGTAACTTAAGATATAACCTTGATCAAAAAGTATCTTAGTTATTTCTTTTTTAACTTTTGACGCAGGAATTTCAACAATTCTGTGACCCGCTCTACTAGCATTTCTAACTCTCGTTAAATAATCTGCTATAGTATCTGTAACCATATTTATTTATTTCGGTAACGGTTTTTAGCCATTGCTAAACCTGAAACCCGTTTATATTTATCTTTAAATTACCAGCTAGCCTTTTTAACTCCTGGTATTAAACCTTTGTTTGCCATTTCTCTAAACAATACCCTAGAAACACCAAAATTTCTCATATATCCCTTAGGTCTTCCAGTCAGTTTACAGCGATTATGCATACGCACCGGAGATGCATTTTTAGGTAATTTTTGTAAGCCTTCATAATCACCAGCTTCTTTTAATGCTTTTCTTTTCTCAGCATATTTAGCTACAGTTTTAGCTCTTTTTACTTCACGAGCTTTCATTGATTCTTTAGCCATCCTAGTTCTTTTTAAAAGGTAAACCTAATTCTGTTAATAATGATTTTGCTTCTCTATCCGTTTGAGCTGAAGTAACGAATGTGATATCCATTCCATTAATCCTATTGATTTTGTCAATATTTATCTCTGGAAAGATAATTTGCTCCGTAATACCTAAGTTATAATTTCCTCTACCATCAAAGCCAGTTGCTTTGATACCTTGAAAATCCCTAACCCTTGGCAGTGCAGTCGTAACCAATCTGTCCAAAAACTCATACATTCTCTCTCCCCTTAAGGTCACCTTAGCGCCAATTGGCATTCCTTTACGTAACTTAAATGAAGCAACATCCTTTTTTGACATTGTAGGTACTGCCTTTTGACCAGTAATCATAGTCATTTCATCAACAGCATGATCTATAAGCTTTTTATCAGCAACCGCAGCGCCGACACCTCTACTTACTACAATTTTTTCCAACTTAGGAACCTGCATTACATTTTTGTAACCAAACTCCTCTTTAAGAGCAGCTACAATACGCTCTTTATACTCTCCTTTTAATCTTGCAACGTAAGCCATAACTAAATTACTTCATTGGATTTCTTAGAAAATCTAACCTTTTTTCCATCTCTAACCTCGTAACCTACCCTTGTAGCCTCACCAGACTTAGCATCAATTAATGCCAAATTAGAAATATGTATAGGTGCTTCCTTTTTTACAATTCCACCTTGTGGATTTTTAGCACTTGGCTTTTCATGTTTAGATACCTTATTAGCACCTTCCACTATTGCCTTGTTCTTTTCAATATTAACCTGCAATACTTTTCCCTCTGTACCTTTATGATCACCAGTGGTAATCTTAACAGTATCTCCGGTTTTTATTTTTAACTTTTTCATCTTACTGAATATATTAAAGCACCTCTGGGGCTAATGAAACAATTTTCATGAACTGCTTATCACGCAGCTCTCTAGCAACAGGTCCAAAAACCCTAGTACCCCTCATCTCTCCAGTTGGATTCAATAACACACATGCATTATCATCAAAACGGATATAAGAACCATCAGGTCTTCTAACTTCTTTCTTAGTACGCACTACAACCGCAGTAGATACCGTTCCTTTTTTTATTCCTCCATTAGGAGTAGCTTCTTTAACAGTAACAACAATTTTATCACCAATAGAAGCATATCTTCTTTTAGTACCTCCAAGCACACGGATAGTTAAAACTTCCTTGGCACCTGTATTGTCCGCTACTTTTAGTCTAGATTCTTGCTGTAACATATTATTTAGCTCTTTCTAAGATTTCTACTAATCTCCAACACTTGGTTTTACTCAAAGGACGTGTTTCCATGATTTTAACAGTGTCACCAATGTTACAATCATTTTTCTCATCGTGAGCAACATACTTTTTCGTTTTTAAAACGAATTTACCGTACATAGGGTGTTTTACTCTTTTTACTTCTGCAACAACAATAGATTTCTCCATTTTGTCACTAGTAACAACCCCTATTCTCTCTTTTCTTAAGTTTCTTTTTTCCATAAAGCAGAACCAGTTATTGGTTTTCCCTATTAGTTAATTCTGTAGCCAATCTTGCTACTGTTTTTCTAACCTTTCGTATTTGTAATGGGTTTTCAAGAGGGGTAACAAAGTGCGCTATTTTTAAATCAGCATGTTGTTTTTTATATTCAACCAACTTCGCCGTAAGTTCTTCAACTGATAACCCTTTTATTTCTTGTTTTTTCATGATTCCTTACGATTAATTTCCTACTGAATAGTCTCTAGCAACTACAAATTTAGTTTTCACTGGTAATTTTTGAGCTGCTAATCTAAGTGCTTCTCTAGCAATATCTATAGGAACTCCACCAATCTCAAACATAACTCTACCTGGCTTAACTACAGCTACAAAATACTCAGGAGCACCTTTACCTTTACCCATACGTACTTCTAAAGGCTTTTTTGTAATAGGCTTGTCTGGAAATATTTTTATCCATAACTGACCTTCTCTTTTCATATATCTAGTTGCCGCAATACGAGCAGCTTCTATCTGACGCGATGTAATAAAATGAGCATCTAAGGATTTGATACCAAACATACCATTTGAAAGCTGATGACCTCTACCAGAATTACCTTTCATCCGGCCCTTTTGCATCTTACGAAACTTGGTTCTTTTCGGTTGTAACATTCTTTACTTCTTTAAAAAATTACTTTCTACGACGTTGTTTTCTACCGCCGTCTTGCTTTCCTTTACCTCCTTGGCTTTTTTGCATACCTACCAAAGGAGAAAGCTCTCTTTTACCATAAACTTCGCCTTTCATAATCCACACCTTGATACCCAAACGACCATAAGTTGTATGAGCTTCATGAAGAGCATAATCAATATCAGCTCTAAATGTAGATAATGGTATACGTCCATCTTTATAGGATTCTGAACGCGCCATTTCCGCACCATTCAAACGTCCAGAAATCTGAATTTTAATTCCTTCAGCATTCATTCTCATTGCTGCCGCAATGGCCATTTTTATTGCTCTTCTAAAAGAAATTCTACTTTCAATTTGCCTTGCAACACTTGCAGCTACTAAATTAGCATCTAACTCAGGTCTCTTAATTTCATATATATTAATCTGAACCTCTTTACCTGTAATTTTCTTAAGTTCCTCCTTAAGCTTATCTACCTCTTGCCCACCTTTACCAATAATGATACCAGGTCTAGCCGTAGTAACCGTAATAGTTATTAACTTAAGAGTACGCTCTATAATTACTCTAGAAACACTTGCCTTAGATAAACGAGCATGAATATACTTTCTAATCTTATCATCTTCAGCCAGCTTATCACCATAATCATTACCACCGTACCAGTTAGATTCCCAACCTCTGATGATTCCAAGACGATTCCCTATCGGATTTGTTTTCTGTCCCATTTCTAGCTTTGTGTATTATTGTTAGACCCCAAAACCAATGTTACATGGTTTGAACGTTTTCTAATTCTATGCGCTCTTCCTTGAGGAGCAGGGCGCAATCTTTTCAACATTGTTCCACTATCAACTCTAATTTCACTAACCACAAGATTAGCATCCTCAATGCTAGCATCTTCATTTTTAGCTTGCCAATTAGCAATAGCAGAAAGCAACAATTTTTCAAGTTTTCTAGAAGCCTCTTTAGGGTTAAACCTTAAAGTAGCTAAAGCCATTTCCACTTTCATTCCTCTTACCAAATCCGCAACTAAACGCATTTTTCTAGGTGATGTTGGGCAGTTATTAAGCTTTGCAAAAGCAACTTTTTGTTTTTCAGCCTTAATTCTTTCGGCCATTTGTCTTTTTCGAACTCCCATAGCTTACTTTTTTCCTTTATTCTTAGCCCCTGCATGACCTCTAAAAGATCGTGTAGGAGAAAATTCGCCTAATTTATGACCAACCATGTTTTCAGTAACAAACACCGGTACAAATTGTCTTCCATTATGAACCGCAATTGTTAACCCAACAAAATCAGGTGTAATCATTGAAGCTCTTGACCAAGTCTTAATCACAGCTTTCTTTCCAGATGCTGCATTCTCTTGGATCTTTCTCTCCAAGCTATAGTGAACGTAAGGTCCTTTTTTTAGTGAACGTGCCATTTCTTTCTACTTTTTATTTCTTTCTACGTTCTATTATATATCTATTGGTGCTCTTAGTTTTAGAACGAGTTCTAAATCCTTTAGCCGGTATACCATTCTTAGATCTTGGATGACCACCAGAAGCTCTACCTTCACCCCCACCCATTGGGTGATCAACTGGGTTCATTGCTACTGGCCTAGTTCTTGGCCTTCTACCCAACCATCTACTTCTACCCGCTTTACCAGACACTAACAACTGATGATCAGAGTTAGACACCGCTCCAATAGTTGCCAAACAACCAGAAAGAATTAATCTAGTTTCACCTGATGGTAACTTAACAGTAACAAACTTTCCATCCTTCGCCATCAACTGAGCAAAAGTACCAGCGCTACGCGCCATAACAGCTCCTTGTCCAGGCCTAAGCTCTATACAAGAAATTATTGTTCCTAAAGGAATATCACTTAAAGGAAGTGCATTTCCTATTTCAGGAGAAGAAGCAGCCCCAGAAGATACCTTCTGACCAACCTCTAAACCATTTTGAGCAATAACATACCTTTTTTCTCCGTCCACATATTCCAACAAAGCAACAAAAGCTGTTCTATTTGGATCATATTGGATTGATTTTACGACAGCAGCAACATCTTGCTTATCTCTCTTAAAGTCAACAATACGATACCTTCTTTTATGACCTCCACCTCTATGGCGCATGGTCATTTTTCCATGACTGTTTCTACCTCCAGACTTTTTTAACGGAGCAAGCAAGCTTTTTTCCGGCTTATCAGTAGTAATCGCGTCAAATCCGTTTACTACTCTAAAACGCTGCCCTGGAGTGATTGGTTTTAATTTTCTAACTGACATTTCTTGTCTTTATAGATTACTGTAAAAATCAATAATATCACCTTCAACAACATCAACTATAGCTTTTTTAATAGCATTAGTTTTTCCATGCTGAACACCTGTTTTGGTGTAACGTGACTTTCTTGTTGGAGCATAATTCATGGTACGAACTTTCTTAACCGAAACCCCATACGTAGATTCAACTGCATCCTTAATTTGAATCTTGTTTGCTTTTGGATTAACAACAAAACCATAACGATTATGTAACTCGCTATCGGCGGTCATTTTTTCCGTAATAATAGGCTTAATTAACACACTCATGGTTTTCTTATTTATTTAAGTTTGCTTCAATACCCTCTAACGACCCTTCAAGCAAAACAATATTGTTAGCGTTTAATATCTTGTAAGTGTTTAATTCTGAGTTAGTTATAACCTCAGAACCTTTCAAATTACGCGAAGACAAATATACACTATTATTCGAATCACCCAACACAAATAAAGATTTTTTGCTTTCAAGTCCTAATGACTTTAAAACTTGAATAAAATCTTTTGTTTTTGGAGTTTCAAAATTAAAGTCTTCTACCACCAAAATGGCATTTTCTTTTGACTTAATACTTAGTGCAGATTTTCTAGCTAAACGCTTTACATTTTTATTTAATTTTTGGGTATAATCTTTAGGTCTAGGACCAAAAATACGACCTCCACCTCTAAAAATAGGAGATTTAATACTACCCGCACGCGCTGTACCCGTACCTTTTTGCTTCTTAATCTTTCTAGTACTACCAGCAATCTCAGCTCTCTCTTTAGACTTATGTGTACCTTGTCTTTGATGTGCTAAATATTGCTTAACATCCAAATAAACCGCATGATTATTTGGCTCTATTGCGAAAACAGCATCCGAAAGGTCCGCCTTTCTTCCTGTTTCTTTTCCTTTAATATCTAAAACTGCTACTTTCATTACTTCTGAATAGTTACGTAAGCGTTTTTATGACCCGGAACACATCCTTTTACAACTAAAAGATTTTTTTCCGCTACTACTTTCAATACTTTAAGATTCTGAACAGTAACTCGATCACCACCCATTCTTCCTGCCATCTTCATACCCTTAAAAACTCTTGCTGGATATGAAGCTGCTCCAATAGAACCAGGAGCTCTCAATCTGTTATGCTGACCATGCGTAGCTTGACCAACACCTCCAAAACCGTGTCTTTTCACAACACCAGCAAAGCCTTTTCCCTTTGATGTTCCAACAACATCAACAAATTCTCCTTCTACAAAAAGGTCAACACCAACGGTATCACCCAATTTAAACTCACCTTCAAAATCTTGAAACTCAACGACTTTTTTCTTTGGAGAAGCACCTGCCTTTTTAAAATGACCTAATTCAGCCTTATTAGCACGTTTTTCTGCCTTGTCATCGAAACCAAGTTGAAGGGCACTGTACCCGTCCACCTCTTCGGTTCTGACTTGGGTAACTACACACGGTCCAGCTTCAATGACAGTACATGGAATATTCTTTCCATTTTCATCAAAAATGCTGGTCATGCCTACTTTCTTTCCTATTAACCCAGACATATTTATTTATATTAATTATTCAATTACTTAATTATCTCACAAAAAAACAGGGTCAAAAATAATTCAACCCTGAATTTATTTTTTTCCGTTTTTCCTTCGCACGCAGCTCAGGACATGTAATAAAGCTACTTTAACAGCAACCCTTAATCACTTATACCTTAATCTCAACCTCTACTCCACTGGGAAGTTCTAATTTCATTAAAGCATCAATAGTCTTTGATGAAGAACTATAAATATCCAACAACCTTTTATAAGAACTTAATTGGAATTGCTCTCTAGACTTCTTATTTACGTGAGGCGAACGCAACACAGTAAATATTTTTTTATGTGTAGGCAAAGGAATAGGTCCAGTAACAACAGCACCTGTAGTCTTTACCGTCTTTACAATCTTCTCAGCAGATTTATCCACCAAATTATGATCGTAAGATTTTAGTTTTATTCTAATTTTTTGACTCATTTTCTACAATTTATGCTGTTACACCTTTTGCTGCCTTAATAACATCTTCAGAAACATTAGATGGAGTTTCCGCGTAATGCGAGAATTCCATTGTCGAAGTTGCCCTACCAGAAGACAAAGTTCTTAACGAGGTTACATACCCAAACATTTCAGATAACGGAACCAAACCTTTAACAACCTTAGAACCAGCTCTATCACTCATATCACTAATAGTTCCTCTTCTCCTGTTCAAATCTCCAACTATATCACCCATATTTTCCTCTGGAGTTAACACCTCCAATTTCATCATAGGCTCCATAATTACAGCACCAGCAGCTTTACCAGCAGATTTATAACCAAGTTTAGCAGCAAGTTCAAAAGACAATGCATCAGAATCCACTGGGTGGAATGACCCATCCTTAAGAACAACCTTCATCGTATCCATTTCATAACCAGCTAAAGGACCATTCTTCATAGCTTCTTTAAACCCTTTTTCTACCGCTGGAATAAATTCTTTAGGTATACGACCACCTTTTATCTCATCAACAAACTGAAGTCCCGTTCCTTCAAAATCCTCGTCCGCAGGCCCCATTTCAAATACAATGTCACCAAACTTACCACGACCACCAGATTGTTTCTTATAAGTCTCTCTATGCTGAGCAATCTTTGTTAAAGCTTCTTTATACTCAACTTGAGGCTCACCTTCGTTAACCTCCACTTTAAACTCACGCTTTAAACGATCAACAATAATATCTAAGTGAAGCTCACCCATACCAGAAATAATAGTCTGACCAGAAGCTTCATCAGTTTTAACCTGAAAAGTAGGATCTTCCTCTGCCAATTTAGCCAAAGACATACCTAACTTATCCACATCAGCTTTTGTTTTAGGCTCAACAGCAATACCAATTACTGGATC
This sequence comes from uncultured Maribacter sp., assembly GCA_947493885.1. Classification (GTDB taxonomy): domain Bacteria; phylum Bacteroidota; class Bacteroidia; order Flavobacteriales; family Flavobacteriaceae; genus Maribacter_B. The sequence goes on along the minus strand of CANLTE010000002.1, from coordinate 395,025 downwards.
AGGAAAGTCCATACTCTCCAACACTATAGGATGTTTTTCAGCAGACATTGTATCCCCTGTTTTAATATCCTTAAAACCTACCGCAGCCCCAATATCCCCTGCTTCGATATAATCAATAGCATTTTGTTTATTTGAGTGCATTTGATAGATACGAGAAATACGTTCTTTTTTTCCTGAACGATTGTTCAATATATAAGAACCAGCATCTAACCTTCCAGAATATGTTCTAAAGAAAGCTAAACGACCTACAAATGGATCCGTAGCAATTTTAAAAGCTAAAGCAGAAAACGGCTCCTTAACATCTGGCTTACGAGAAATCTCCTCACCAGTATCAGGATTTGTTCCAACAATATCTTCTTTATCAATTGGAGAAGGCAAATACCTACACACAGCATCTAATAAAAACTGAACTCCTTTATTTTTAAATGAAGAACCACATATCATAGGTATAATAGCTCTATCCATAACTGCCGCTCTTAACGCCGCATGAACTTCTTCTTCTGTAATAGAATCCTCATCTTCAAAGAATTTTTCCATCAAATTCTCATCATACTCAGCAACAGCCTCGATTAAAGCAGCTCTATACTCTTTAACCTCTGCCTTCATTTCCTCAGGTATATCAATAACATCAAAGGTAGAACCAAAGTTTTCATCATGCCAAACTATCGCTCTATTCTTTGCCAAATCAACAATACCCTTGAAATCAGCTTCCTCACCAATAGGTAACACAATAGGAACTGCATTAGAACCTAACATATCCTTTACCTGCTTACACACCATTAAAAAGTTAGACCCTTGACGATCCATCTTATTAACAAAACCAATTCTAGGCACTTTATAATTATCCGCCAATCTCCAGTTAGTTTCTGACTGAGGCTCAACACCATCAACAGCACTAAACAAGAACACCAAACCATCAAGAACCCTTAACGAACGATTTACCTCAACAGTAAAATCAACGTGACCCGGAGTATCAATAATATTAAAGTGATAATCTTTTGCATCCGCTGCTGGCTTACCATTTTCAGTTGGAAAACTCCACTCACATGTTGTAGCCGCAGAAGTAATAGTAATACCCCTTTCCTGCTCTTGCTCCATCCAATCCATGGTAGCAGCACCATCATGAACCTCACCAATCTTATGACTAACACCCGTATAAAACAATATACGCTCAGTAGTAGTAGTTTTACCTGCATCAATATGCGCAGCAATACCTATATTTCTTGTGTATTTTAAATCTCTTGCCATCTCTGATTAAAATCTAAAGTGAGAAAATGCTTTATTTGCCTCTGCCATCTTATGAGTATCAACTCTTTTCTTAACAGCAGCACCCTCTTCTTTTGAAGCAGCTAATATCTCAGCAGCTAATTTCTGAGCCATTCCTTTCTCATTACGCTTTCTCGAAAAGCTAATCAACCACTTCATAGCCGTTGATATTTTACGATCTGGACGTATTTGCATAGGAATCTGAAATGTTGCACCACCAACCCGTCTACTTCTAACCTCAACATGAGGCATAACGTTTGACAACGCATCTTTCCATAGCTCTAAAGCAGTTTTTTCATCATCTGTTTTTTTCTCTTCAACAATATCTATTGCATCGTAAAAAACACTAAAAGCAACTGATTTCTTTCCGTCCCACATCATCATGTTAACGAAACGAGTCACCAGTTGATCATTAAATCTTGGATCTGGTAATAATGGCCTTTTTTTAGCCTGTCTTTTTCTCATTACTTCTCTTTAAAAAGTTTTAATTACTTCTTAGGGCGTTTTGCACCGTATTTAGACCTACGTTGAGTCCTCCCAGCAACACCAGCTGTATCTAGAGCACCTCTAACAATATGATATCTAACTCCTGGCAAATCTTTTACCCTTCCGCCTCTTACTAATACTATCGAGTGCTCTTGCAAATTGTGCCCCTCTCCAGGTATGTAAGCATTTACTTCTTTACCATTAGTTAACCTAACCCTTGCAACTTTACGCATTGCAGAATTTGGTTTCTTTGGCGTAGTCGTATAAACACGCGTACAAACACCTCTTCTCTGAGGACACGAATCCAAAGCAGCCGATTTACTCTTCTTAGTAATCGTGACTCTTCCTTTTCGTACTAATTGTGAAATTGTTGGCATACTATATATGTATATATAAATAACCCTTGTTTAAGGGCTGGCAAATGTAATACTATTTTACAATATTTCAAATCTATCTAGATTTATTTTTAAAAAAAAACTCATAGCACATTAACGCAGTCACCACAACAACAAAATCCACCAATATTTCAACATTTTACAAAAAAGCTTTTCATTAAGAAAAAACTCTCAGAAACCGTATTCTGTTAATAATTTAAAAACAAACACCTCTTTTTAATAAAAAATCAACAAAATCACCGCAAAATCAGGTTATATCACAAAATAAGCTATGCAAGCATAATTAAAAGTTAAAAAAACTTGCATTATTAACATGAATTTGTGATTTTTGCCACAGCTAATTCAAATAAATATAAAATGAAAACAAAACGAAACGGATTGTTAACGCTGTTATTGGTGTTTATTGTGCATATTTCATTTGCGCAAGAAAAAACGATTACTGGTGTTGTCACGGATCAAAGCGACCTTCCTCTTCCAGGAGTTAATATCGTCGTTCAAGGAACTACAAATGGTACTCAAACAGATTTTGATGGAAATTACGCCATCAAAGCTAGTGAAGGGCAAACTCTTATTTTTAGTTATATAGGTCAGAAGGACACTTCAGTAAAAATAGGTTCCTCAAGCAATATCAATGTTGCGATGAGCGAAGATGCTCAAGCCCTAGAAGAAGTTATTGTAACGGGTACTGCCTCAGGTAAATCAACAAAAGAGTTAAGTTTTGCGATAGGGCAAGTAAAAAAAGAACTTTTAGAGAATGTTCCAGCTACTAATGCAGGTCAAGCCCTTCAAGGAAAAATTTCTGGTATATCTGTATCCCCTACTGGAGGACAACCTGGAAGTGATGTTAGTATTCAATTAAGAACTGCAAACTCAATAGCTACTGGTCAATCTCCTTTAATTATATTAGATGGTGTAATTCTAGAAGGAGGTTTAGCAGATATCAACACAGAAGACATTGATCGTATAGAGGTAGCTAAAGGTGCAGCTGGAGCTTCATTATATGGGTCTAGAGCAGCAAATGGTGTAATCCAAATATTTTCTAAACGTGGTAAATATGGTGACAAAGTTAAAATTACATATAGATCTGAACTTGGTTGGAGAAACGTAAATGCAAAATACGACTTAGCAACAACACATAAGTTCTTGATGCTTCCTGATGGTTCTGATTTTGATTTATCAACAGGCTCAAGACAACTTGACCCAGATGGATTTGCAGATAATCCGTATCCAGCGAATAGCACTATATATGACAATCAAGAAAGATTATTTCAAACAGGTCGATTCAATTCACACTTTGCTTCTGTAAATGGAGGTTCTCAAAATACCAGATATTTATTCTCCTATTCAAGGCTTGAAGATGAAGGAATATTTAAAGAAGTAAACAGCTACAGAAGAGATAACTTTAGATTAAATTTAGACACCAATCTGTCTGAAAAACTTAATTTAAAAACATCATTGTTTTATGGTAATTCAAGAAGAGATGCCTCAATTAATTCTGGTTCTACTGCAAATGTCCTTTTTGCTACATTAATGACTGAGCCAATTCATGATTTACTAGCTACTAATGAAGAAGATGGTTCACCTTATAATTATGATTTTGATACTATTGATGGTAACAACAGAAACCCACTTTATACTTTAGCTAATAATGACAGAGAAGAACGAAGAAATAGAGTTTTAGGTAATGTAGCCTTAAATTATAAAGTAATGCCATGGTTAACTTTAAATGGGTCATATTCATACGACTATGAAAACAACACCTTTGAGAACTATATCCCAAAAGGATTTCTATCTGATAGCCCTGATGGACAGGCTCAAAATATAGGGTTTATACAAAGGTCTAATTTTAATGGTCGTGCGCAAAACACAAGACTTAATGCGTTATTTTCTCCATTTGATATAGATTCTGACTTTAATTTGAAATTAAGATTAAGTTACTTAAACGAAAGATACAATAGTCAGTTTAATAATTCTGAAGGCTATAATTTATCAGTGTCTGATATTCGTTCATTAGACAACATAAAAGATAGACCAGCATTAGCTTCTGAAGCTCAAACTATCATATCAGATAGTTATTTTGCAATTGCTGATATTGATTACAAAAAGAAATATCTTTTTAGTGGGGTTATAAGACGAGAAGGGTCTTCTTTGTTTGGACCAGACACAAGGTGGGCTAATTACTTTAGAACAAGTTTAGCGTATAGACTAACTGAGGATTTCGAAATTCCAGGTGTTCAAGAATTAAAACTAAGAGCTTCATACGGTACCGCAGGTATTAGACCAACATATGAAATGAGGTTTGAAACATTTTCATTAAGAAATGGAGCAGCTACTAAATCTACCATAGGAAATAATGAATTAAAACCTGCAAAAACGGGTGAGTTGGAATTAGGTATTAATATAGATTTCTTAGATCGTTTTAATTTTGAATTTAACTATGTTAAAGCAACAACTGATGATCAAATTCTTAATGTGCCATTATCAGCGGCTACAGGTTTTGGTTCACAATGGCGAAATGCTGGAGAAATAGAAGGTACAACTCTTGAAGCTTCTTTAAACGCAAATATTATAAAGAATGAGAACTTCTCATGGAATTTAGGAATTGTTTGGGACAAATCTGAGCAAAAAATTACACGTTTAGATGTGCCATCTTACCTAACTGGACCAGGAACACAGAACACAACTTTCTTTAGAGTAGAAGAAGGGCAAAACTTTGGTATTATGTATGGCACCGATTTTATTAAATCTTTATCAGATTTACCAACCGGTCTTGATTCTGCTGACTACGTAGTAAATGGTGAAGGTTATGTAGTTGATGCAGCAACTGGTTCTACTCCTGTTGCAAGAGTTGATGATGAAGGTAACGCATTTTTCGTTATTGGTGATATTACACCAGATTTTAGAATGGGTATAAATACAACTCTAAATTATAAAAATTTATCATTTTATGCATTGTTTGACTGGAAACAAGGCGGAGATATTTATAATAGAACCAATCAATGGTTATATCGTGATACAAGACATGCAGATTCTGCAAATTCAGAAGTTCCAGCTAGTTTCTATGCAGGACTTTATAATACAGGAAATCCAAGTTCTGGTTTTATAGAAGATGGTTCGTTTGTGAAATTAAGAGAACTTTCACTTTACTACACTCTTAACAGCAAAAATATGGGTGATATTGGAAACTTTATTGAGAGCATGAGAATAGGATTCATAGGAAGAAACTTATTTACTTGGTCTGACTATACTGGTTTCGATCCTGAAATCACAAATCAGGCTGAATCAAGTAGATCAAACTTAACCAGTAGAGATACAAATGGTCTTGGTAATGATGCAAATACGCCAGGTGGTGATCCTAATGTATTTAAGGTAGACAACTTTCCTTATCCTACTACTAAATCGTATAGTTTATCATTACAATTTAACTTTTAAAAAAAACAAATGAAAAATTTATATAAAATTATATGCGCAAGTTTATTACTACTATTTTTTTCATGTAGTAAAGAAATTGATAATGTAAAGAATTTAAACAATCCAGATACACAGCAGGTACTATCTGCCGGTTCTGATTTAAATGCAGTTGTCGGCGGAGGCTATACAACTTGGTGGCAAGCTAATAATAGAGATACATATGCAGCTTTGGCAGTTGCCGCTGATCACGGAACTGCTTCTTGGGGTAACTATGGGATGAGATCATTATCATGGGAGCCAAGAAACCCAATACTTAATGCTGCTTCATGGGCAGATGCAAACGTTGTGGAACAGCCCTGGCAAGGTAATTATGCATCTATCTCGTCTGCAAATGATGTTATAGGCGCCATAAGTAACGATGGTATTGAATGGATTGAGGATAGTGTAGATAGAACTCCTCAGGTTGAGGCTTCTGCATATTTTTTAAGAGGTCTAGCTTATGGTTATTTAGGACTGCTTTTTGAAAAAGGTTTTATTGTTGATGAGAATACTGACCTTTCACAAAAATTACCCTTTGTTACTTATCAAGAATTAATTGCTCAATCATTAACAGATATGGACGCAGCAATCGCTATTGCAAACAGTAACGACTTTACAATTACTGACAACTTTATAAATGGTATTACTCCAACAAGTGAAGAGTTAATAAAAATATGTAACTCTTTTAAAGCTAGATTTATCGTACAATCAGCTAGAAATCTTGATGAGACTAATGCTATTGATTGGAACACTATAAAGACACTTACAGAGAATGGTATAACTCAGGATTTTGGTCCTACTGGAGATAATGGCGTAATTTGGTGGAGTAATGTTTTTGTTTTTAGTGAATCACCTAATGGTTTTGGAACTTTTGGTGGCAGATTAGACATGAGAGTTGTTAATTTATTAGATCCTAGTCAGCCAGAATTCTATCCAGCAACCTCTGGTGAAGTCTTAGATAATCCTGAAATGACCACAGCTGATGCTAGGGTTGGAGATGGTAAAGATTTTGAATTTAGACCAAGTATTGTCTTCTTCCCTGCAAGAGGTCAGTTTCATTTTTCACATTATATAAGCATGCGTTATCAAAATGATGATAACTTTTCAGATGGGGCAGATTCTAAGCAACTTAAATCATTTATGCTTGAGGACAATAGATTACTATTAGCTGAAGCTCAAGCTAGATTAAATGAACTTGACAATGCAATTGTAACTGTTAATGAAAGTTCTAGAGTAACTAGAGGAAATTTATCCCCTTTACAAGGCTCAGCTTCCCAAACAGAAATAATGGATGCTATTTTTTACGAGCGTTATGTCGAATTATTCAATTCAGGTTGTGGAACTGGATTCTTTGACAGAAGAAGAACCAATCAATTACAAGTTGGTACTTTCAGACACTTCCCAGTACCCGCTACAGAATTAGAAGTAATTGAAGAAGAATTATATACTTTAGGTGGTGTGACTGCAGACCCTGCAGGTGTTATACCTCATTTTGATATAACTGCTTCTCCTGCAAGAACAGATGATACAAATATTCCGACTTTTAATTAACATAGTTAGTTAAAAAATTCAATTGTTTTATAAAAGGCTGTCTGAAATTTTCAGACGGTCTTTTTATTTAACTACATTTGTATCCATGCAAAAAACCACTCAAATCTATGGCATAAGAGCCATTTTAGAAGCTATAGCTTCCAATGAAACCATCGATAAAGTTTTTATACAAAATGGTTTAAAAGGCGATTTAATTAAAGAATTAGAAAATACCTTAAGGCGCAATAGCATTTCTTTGGTTTATGTACCGGTAGAAAAACTAAATAGATTAACAAAAAACAATCATCAAGGTGCTGTTGCTCAAATTTCTCCTATTGAATTTTTAAGTATTGAAGAGTTAGTTGAACAAACGCAAAATAAAAAATCTCCCGCATTGTTTCTTTTGCTAGATCAACTGTCAGATGTTCGTAATTTTGGTGCTATCATACGAACGGCAGAATGCACTGGTGTAGACGGTATTATTATTCAGAAAAAAGGAGCCGCTCCCGTAACTGCCGATACCATCAAAACATCTGCCGGAGCTGCTTTCAAAGTTCCAATCGCAAAGGTGAATCATATTAAAGACGCCGTTTTCTATCTACAGGCATCTGGAATTCAAATAGTTGCTGCTACTGAAAAAACCAATAACGCTATTTACGACGTTTCATTCACAAAACCAACAGGTATTGTAATGGGAGCAGAAGATAAAGGTATTTCACCTTCTATTTTAAAAGCTGCCGATTATAAAGCTAAACTTCCCTTGTTGGGAGAAATACAATCTTTAAATGTATCTGTTGCTTGCGCTGTTTTTTTATATGAAGCTGTTAGACAAAGACTATAAATTATTGAGTTGAACTTTCATCATTTTTCTTAAAATGATATCTAACTTCAATATCATTGGACCCTTCATCTACATGTGTTTCAGAACTTTCAATAAAATTTCCATCTTCATCAAACTGTCTTAAAAAAGGGTCTGCTTCTTCGTTGTAATCATCGTTTTCCCAAACATACTTTTTTGGTTTAGGCAATTCTCTTTTAATAAAAATTGCCAAACACAAACCAGAGATAAAACCTCCTAAATGTCCTTCCCAAGAAATTCCCTTTTCAATTGGAAATACATACCAAAGCAAACTTCCATAAATAAATACAACCAGTAAAGACAGTGCAACAAGTCTATAGTATTTAGAAAATATACCTTTAAAAAATATAAAGCTCGCCAAAACATATATCATTCCGCTAGCTCCGATATGAAAAGAAGGACGTCCTATTAGCCATGTAATTAATCCTGATAATATCATTCCAAAAATCAAAACGCGCACACCAATACCATTATAAAAATAAAACAAGGCAGCCATTAACACAGTAACTGGAATAGTATTGTTATACAAATGTTCAAGAGAACCATGTATAAAAGGACTAAAAACAATTCCTCTTAATCCACTAATGGTTCTTGGATAAACACCATAAATGTTTAGGTTTACACTATATTTTAATTCCATCCAGTACACTACCCAAATTGTCAATACAAACAGTATAGGTGCAAATAAAACAGAATTGGAAAACTTAAAATAATTAGAATCTAACATACCTAAATTTAATTCATTTCTTCAAAAAACACTCCAAAAAGCATTTTTATGATACTTTGTCAGCTTTTAAAAATACAGAGCAAACTTTGAATTTAAATTTTTGTCTTAACCAAACTAAAAAAAGTTATATTATTTTTATGCTATGAATGAACCTTTAGCTGAAAGAGTCCGACCAAAAACGCTTGATGAATACATTAGTCAACATCATTTAGTTGGAGAAAAAGGATCCCTTACACATCAAATAAAAAAAGGTATAATTCCATCTTTAATTTTATGGGGCCCGCCTGGAACAGGAAAAACTACATTGGCAAATATTATAGCACAAGAAAGTAAACGCCCTTTTTACACCTTAAGTGCTATAAATAGCGGAGTAAAAGACATTAGAGAAGTTATTGATAAAGCAAAACAAAGTGGCGGGTTATTTACTACTAAAAATCCTATTTTGTTTATTGATGAGATTCATCGTTTTAGTAAATCCCAACAAGACTCATTATTAGGTGCGGTAGAAAAAGGATGGGTTACTCTTGTAGGTGCTACTACCGAAAACCCTAGTTTTGAAGTGATACCTGCCTTATTATCTAGATGTCAGGTATATATTTTAAATTCATTTGACAAAAATGATTTAGAATCTCTTATTCACCGAGCAATTAAAAAAGACACCATATTAAAATCCAAAACAATTGAGTTAAAAGAAACCGAGGCTCTTTTACGATTATCAGGCGGTGATGGCAGAAAGCTATTGAATATTTTTGAACTTGTTGTAAACTCTGAAGTTACCGACAATGTTGTAATCACGGATGATTTAGTAATGAGTAAGGCGCAAAAAAACACAGCACTTTATGACAAAACAGGTGAACAACACTACGATATTATTTCTGCTTTTATAAAATCTATTCGTGGTAGTGACCCTAATGGTGCTGTATATTGGTTAGCAAGAATGATAGAAGGTGGAGAGGATGTTAAATTTATAGCAAGGAGAATGCTAATCTCCGCATCCGAAGATATAGGGTTAGCCAACCCCACAGCTTTAGTAATAGCTAATTCCACTTTTCAAGCAGTAACTACCATTGGTTATCCAGAAGCCCGTATTATTTTAAGTCAATGTGCAATATATTTAGCGACCTCGCCAAAAAGTAACGCTAGCTATATGGCAATTGGGAAAGCCCAACAGTTAGTAAAACAAACAGGAGATTTGTCGGTTCCGCTCTCGCTACGAAATGCACCAACCAAATTGATGAAGGATATTGGTTACGGTAAAGACTATAAATACGCCCACAACTACGAAAACAATTTTATAACAGAAGAATTTTTACCAGAAGAAATTGTAGGGACATCTATCTACCAAGCTGGTGATAACACTAGAGAAAAAGCAATTAAAGACTTTTTAACGAATCGTTGGAAAACCAAATACGACTTTTAAAATTTTATTAGAATTACTTTTGTTTCCGTTTTTTCTTCAGCCTCATATTCATATACCCATTGCTCACCCTTTTTATGAACAATAGCATTAGAACCTTGTACCATAAAAACGTTTTCTAATGTTGTCTTGTATAACTTCATTACAACTTTAGGTGTACTATCAACAAGTTGATAGCCATAAGACATTTCTTGAGAATAGAGAACTCCATCAGGAATCACAACCTCTCTTTTAATATTAGAAGGTTTAGGAGATAAATCTTTAAATGATTGATTTTCTTTAGTGGCAACTTGCTCTATATGTCCTTCTTTTTTCATTTCGACTTTCTCCTGTACTTCTTCTTTAGTCTTGTCAAGTTTTTTCACATCGTTTTTAAAACTAACAACCATTGGTTTTTCATCTACCTTGGCAGTATATTCGTATGTAAAACCATTTAAAGAACTTAGTGCTTTTTTAATGGCATCACCATAAGCTTCACTATACTCTTTTATTTTTGATTTTCCCTCTTGAGTAGTATATACCGTTTTAGAAAAACAGTCTACAAATTTCAATAAAACTTTAGTGCTAAACATGCTAGATTTATTATCCATCTTAACAGCTACTCCCAGGCATCTGTTTTTTACTAAATCACTTGGAAGGGCATCATCATACACCGCGTAAAACCCCTTCTGAGAAAGTAAATGTTTTACCTTAGTACTTGTATTATACTGATTGGTTTTTTTAAAATCATCAAAATGTTTTGGAACAATCACATATTTGTAATTGTTTAATTCTGCTTGACTAAAGCCTGTAAAACTACATATGCCTAAAACGGCTAACAACAAATATTTCATATAGTGTTAAGATATCAATTCTTTCCCCAAGATATGATATTTAATCCTAATTGAAAAGAAGCATAATTAGTATCTGCAATATTTTGATAAGCCAATAAGTTATCCGCCATTAAATAGAAGTTTATAGGTCCGGCTTGAAATACCATTCCTAAACCTATATTCGTCTTGGTGAATTTATCCGCTGTATAGGTAGCTTTTAATGCCAAATTATTAAAACGTTTTTGATAAAATGCCGTTATAGCGGCTTGTAAACCTCTTGGTCTGGTTATAAAATACAACTGCCCTCCAACACTATTAGCGTATCTCGTTGCTCTTAATTTAGATGTTGTATTTACTCCACATGCACAATCTTCTTTTGGTTCCAATTCCTTTCCAAAGTCATGACGAATTGAGCCGTTTACTTTTATTGGCCTTAGTGTTAAATAACTTTCATTAGCATCCTCAAAAGGAATTTGTTCTTCCACATCATCAATAATATCTTGCCAATAATCAGCATTAATATTACCTGTTCTATTTTGTTCTATAATTTCCACTCCTTCAACAGTACTTGCTCCCTTTAAAGTATAACCTCTCACATCATCATTTTGATATATAAAGCCAAAATCAAGTACGCTTCCTGTAATTCGTGTACGCTCATTAAGTCTATAGGTAAAACCAAAATCCGCTCCAACTCCTAAACTTCCCCCAAAAAATGCCCTTTTTAATAAAAGACTTGTTAGGTTAGAATTAGAAACGGCATCATCGCCTACAATATCCTTTATCCCTATTAACCCAGAGGTTCTAAACTCCATATCAGCAACAAGAGTATTTGCTAAAATGTTATTCTGGCCCTCTCTGGTTACAAAAAAACCTGAGTTTTTAGTAGACCTAAAATTAAATATGCTTGAATATAGTTTTGCTCTTACACCAATAGTAAGTTTTTTATTCAAGCGTTTATTAACTCCAAAATGAAATGTATTTACTAATTCCCCAGTAGTTTTGAGATGGTCTAATCTAAATTTTCTGTTTAACTGACCCGCGTTTCCGTAATAAGCTAAGTCCGCTAAATCTTTAAACCAGTACCCTATTGCATTACCCTCTAAATACATTCCAAAAGAGTAAAAATTATCTGGATTTTTTTTGCTTTTAAACCCTGCATTGATAAACTCTATTTGGAAAAACCCACTAAGCTCATCCCTCTTACTCATTCCATCAATCGCCTTTGTTCTTATTTTATCATCAATAGGAACGCCATCATTTGCAAAAATATCATGTACCGATATACCACTTGAACCGAATTGAAAATAGGGTGCAGAAAGTAACGGGACACCAGCGTACCACTTATAATCTATATCAATACCTGGGTTTGTTAATAAACTTTGGGGTATTTCATTAAAATCGTAAAGAATTTGTTTATTCTGCCCTTGCAAACAAAAAAAGCTCCCTAAAAGAGCTATAATACTTATTATGCGTATTTTCATTTTACTCTTACTCTAAATTCTCCAGCCAGCTTAAATGCTAATATTGCATTTGCTATGGTTGACACACTTGTATTATCACTTTGATTATTTACCGTAACTCTAATTTTTTCTGTATTAATTAAATACTCAAGGCTTTTACCTCCACTTCCATACGCTACGGTTCTTTGCAAATCAGCGGTTGGCTCTGGATCTATTTGGAAAACTTCAGTATCCAAAACAATATCTCCAGCACCTAAAAATTCAAGTGTAATTTCTAATTGTTTACTAGTGGTGTTTTCTACTTCATAAATTAAAGCTCCTTCTAGAACCCTATCAGCAAAAACTCCTTCGGAAAAAGCATCAAATTCAAACTCATCCCTAACAACATCACTCATTGCAGGAATTAAGTTTATTGTTTCCTCATTGGTTTCCACATATAAAATACCACTAGCCAAAGTTGGTGTCAACGAAACATCATCAAACTGGTCGAAATTTTGTTCCTCACTACATGACAAAAAGAACACACAACAAACTAAGGATAAAATTCTACCTACTAACTTTTTCATCACTCAAAATATTATTTGGATAGTATTGATATATGACATCAATATTTATGCCCTAATTGTATAACTCTACAAAAAGGTTTTTATTTCGCCAAGATGATTTATAATTGGACAGATATTATGTTCTGGGTTTTTGTGCGAATTAAAATGTAATGTCTGTATACCTAGCGCTTGAGCTCCTAAAATGTCGGCTTCCAGGTTATCTCCAATCATAATAGATTTTTCTGCAGTCACCTTAGCTTTTTCTAAAGCGGCGCTGAAAATGATAGGGTTAGGCTTTTTTACTCCTGCGGTTTCAGAATCTATTATTTCAATAAAAAAACCCTCAATTCCAGAATTTTTAAGCTTTTTTTCTTGAACTTCTTTAAACCCATTAGTAATAATATGTAGATTGTATTTTGGTTTTAAATACTCCAAAATTTCAATTGTTCCAGAAAATAAATAATTAAACGAGGAAAGGTATTTTATATAATCTTCTGATAATAAATTAATATTTTTATCAGAAATGGTATACTGAATTTCATCAAAAACAACTCTTAAACGAAGGTATCTTAGCTCTTCCTTTGTAATTTTGTCACTACCATAAAGTTTCCAAAACTCCAAATTCTTTGGAGTATAAACTCTTAAAAACTCCTTTAAATTTACATCTACATTATGGTTTTGAAATATTTTTTCAAAAGTCAGTGCTGAATTTTTTTCAAAATCCCAAAGTGTATGATCCAAGTCAAAAAAAACATCGGTTACCCTACTTTCAAACATTATATTTTTTTAAAACCATTTCATAAAGTTTTTTCCAATTTACTTTATGTTGTTCACCAAGCAATTCATTCGAAAATATACTCACAAACTCTCCATTCACCATTTTCACGGCAGCATAAATTTGTTCGATTTTTTCAACAATTTTATTTTCACTCCCGAGCATCATAAGCGCATAATCATGCATTACAAAAGGATGAACTCTTATTGGCTGTTGTAATTCCAATAATATATCATAAAAATAAAAAGGTGTGCATGTTCCTGCTCTAAAACCCATTTCATGGGTGTATCCCATAGTAAAATCATCTGTAAATTCAGCTTCAACTAAATTTCGATACGTAATGGGTACATCTACCCTATTATATCGCATTCTGGAAAACTTTACTTTTCTGTTAATTACATTTGAAAGGTCATTTTTTTCTTTCTTTAAAAGTAAAATATTATCAAAAGAACCATAAGAAGCAGCTAGAGCAACCCTACTATAATCCGCAATGGATTTTATTAAATACTTAAACTTGTTGTTAAAAGTTGAGACATTTTTGTCATATGTAGAATACGCCGCATATTGAAAAAAGAAAATACTTTTTACATTGTATTTTTGATGTAGAGCTATTAAATAATTAAAATTGTTGTAAGGGTCTTTTGCTGCATTAAACCATACAGCAATGCGTTTTATTACCCTCCTTAATTTAAACCTACCTATGTCAATTACGAATCCAAAAAAACTTCGAACCAAGCCACGATGTGCATAACAATGTGAGGTAGTAACATCAATTATTGAAGTGAATTTAAACTTTCGTTTTTTATATTCTATATCCGGAAATTTCTCTTCCAAAGCTTTTAATAGCTTAAAAGCCCATATGTCAATCACTGGTTGTTGTAAAAAGTTTTTTTCATGAGCTATACTATCTTTTGGCGAAAACCTACCATGCATATCTTTAACATGTGGCAAATACTCTTCATACCTACTAAGCAGATAAAAACTTGCTGAAAAAATATCAAAAGGAATGTTGCTTCGCTCTCCTGCTATAAAAAAACAGGGTACACCATCCCAATCTCCAATATTTATATTTAAATCATTTATACCTTGTTCAAAAAGTAAATCGTTGCTTCTAATGAAAAATTCATTTTGCAAGGGCTGTTTCGTATATGTTATTTTAGGCCCCGTATGCTTTATGAAATCTTCTACCTTAGTAGTAAAACTAACCTCTACCCCCAAAATATTGGTAAATATATGTCGCATTACATAACTAAAACGAGATGTTATTTTGTGTGTATAAATTAGCAACATATACTTTTTTTTATCAATATGGTACTCTAAAGAATACCTTCGTCTGCAAAGCTAAAATAATCCTTATCAGTAATTATCAAATGATCCAAAACTTTTATATCTAAGGCATTTGCTGCAGCAATAAGTTTCTGTGTAATTTGTTTATCTGCAGTACTAGGCCTTAATGTTCCTGATGGATGGTTATGTGCCAAAATTAAGGCTAAAGCTCCAATTTCTAAAGCTTGTTTTAGTACTAAACGCACATCCACTAAAGTACCTGTAATACCTCCCTTACTAAGTTGCGATTTTTGAATTACTTTATTTGCGTTATTTAGATAAACAATCCAGAATTCTTCGTGTGGCAAGTCTCCTAATATTGGTTGCAACAATTCAAAACCGGTTTTACTGCTACTTATTTTGGCAATTAAGGGAGTTTCCTCAGCCCGTCTTCTTCTTCCCAATTCCATCGCAGCGACTATTGATATTGCTTTAGCCTCTCCAATTCCTTTAAACTTCAGGAGTTGATTTATAGATGTTTTTCCAAGGTCATTTAGGTTATTTTTTGTGGAAGATAGTATACGTTTAGATAATTCTACCGCACTTTCATCTCTATTGCCGGATCCAATTAATATTGCAATTAACTCTGCATCAGAAAGAACTGATTTTCCTTTGGAAAGGAGCTTTTCGCGAGGCCTATCATCATTGGACCAATGTTTTATGGAAAAAGATGTTGATTTTTCTTGCATTCTCTAAAGATAATAAACTAAAAAATTTTATCTTTAAAACTGAAGAATATATCTAAAAATGAAGTCTCTTTTTAATAATCAAGATTTTAAAGAAATCATGGAAAGATTAAACAACCTTAAACATGATTCTAAAAGACAATGGGGGAAAATGAGCGTTGGGCAAATGGTATGGCATTGTCAGCATCCGTTAATAATTGCTATTAAAAATAGAGATAAGGGAAACGGGAATATATTTGCCCGACTCTTTTTTAAAAAGATTTTATTTAATGATAGACCATTCAAAAAAAATATGCCAACTCCATCACAATTGAAAACTAATGAAACTAAAGATTTTTCCGTTGAACTTGAAAAACTAGTTCTCCTAACCAAAGAAATGCATGAACTTAAAAACAGAAAAAGCTGGAATCCACATCCTTTATTTGGTAGGTTTACTCATGAAGAATGGGGTAAAATGCAATATAAACACCTTAATCACCATTTAAATCAATTTGGTGTTTAATCTTCTTGGTCTTTAAAGTCATATTCTTTTTGAACAAGTTCTATATTAGCTTTCGTATCATTTATCATTCTATCTTCATCTAGGATGATATTAGAAACTCCAAGCATATACGCAATCATAAACATGGATACTTTACGTCTAAAAAAAGAATACAATTGTTTGCGTTTCATACGAACAACATATCAAAATGTATTCCTATTAAAAATTCATGACATAGTGTCCTATCGCCTATTTAGTTCACAATTAACGATTTAACCTCATTCAAGTTTAATCCACCATAATTACCAGAGCTCATTAAAAGTAAAACGGAGTTGTTATATTCTTGATTAAACACATAGTTTTTAAACGCATCAGCGTTGGTGTATATTTTTAAATCGTTGCGTTGAAATGCTTCTGAAATTTGTTCTGAAGTGACTTCTGCCAACTTTTTAATTTTAACCGACTCTGGCAAATAAAAAACTATAGCTTCATCTGCTTCATCCAGTGCGCCTCTATATTCCTTTAAAAATTCCGGATTAAAACTACTATACGTATGCAACTCTAAACAAGCAATTAATTTTCTTTCTGGATATTGCTCTTTAACGGCTTTAGTAGTAGCCGCTACTTTACTTGGCGAATGTGCAAAGTCTTTATACGCTACGTTAGTCTTACTCTCCGCCAGTTTTTCTAACCTTTTTGATGCTCCTTTAAAGGTAGCTATTGCCTCATAAAAATCGTCCTCATCTATACCTATGTTTTGGCAAATCCATTTAGCGCCGGCCAAATTGCTCAAATTATGTTTTCCGAAAACTTCAATTGGCATGGGACCTTCGGAAGTTTCTAACAAAGTCTGTCCATTTTCAACGGCGTAATCTGGAGTTGAATATGCTAACTTTCTGATTGGATTCTCTGATGCCTCTACCACATTTTTAACAACAACATCTTCTTCATTATATGTAATGCTACCTCCTTTTACAATACTATCTACAAATATTTGAAATTGCTCTACATAATTATCAAAAGTTGGAAATACATTAATATGATCCCAAGCTATGCCACTTAGTAATGCTATATTTGGTTTATATAAATGAAATTTAGGTCTACGGTCTATTGGAGAAGATAAATATTCGTCTCCTTCAAGAATAATAAAATCATTCTCATCAGTTAAATGCACCATACGCTCAAAACCTTCTAACTGAGCTCCCACCATGTAA
Organism: uncultured Maribacter sp.; assembly: GCA_947493885.1. GTDB lineage: Bacteria > Bacteroidota > Bacteroidia > Flavobacteriales > Flavobacteriaceae > Maribacter_B. Next base: position 377,596 of record CANLTE010000002.1, on the reverse strand, counting down.
TCTACATTAAAATCATGATAGTTTAGCACATGTAATATCATTGATGTAATTGTTGTTTTTCCATGACTTCCGCCAATCACTACTCTGGTTTTATTTTTAGATTGCTCATACAAAAACTCAGGGTACGAATAAATAGTTAGCCCTAATTCTTTTGCCTTTATAAGTTCAGGGTTATCCGCTTTAGCATGCATCCCTAAAATTACAGCATCTAATTCAGAGTGAATTTTTTCTGGAAACCAACCAAACTCATTTGGCAAAAGTCCTTTTTGCTCTAATCTAGTTTTTGAAGGCTCAAAAATAACATCATCACTTCCTGTAATTGTATATCCTTTGTGATTAAGTGCCAAAGCTAAATTGTGCATTGCGCTTCCCCCAATTGCTATAAAATGTATTTGCATGTAATTTAAATTAAACCCCAAAGATAATAATACCAAAGCGCAATTTAAAGGCATCATAACATCAATATTTACTGGTATTTATCGACAAAATACACTTTTTACATGTCCTTTAACACTATAAATATTTCATTTAGCACATAACTCTGTAGGATTTCACAACATTGTTTTCATCAAACTTTACAACTCTAATATTTTTGATTTTTAGTTGAAACATCTATTAACAGCCTATACATGAACTTTTTTAAAACATTATCTATTTTTAATTTAAAATGGTTTTTTTTCATAATTACTTTTTCTCACGCTGTTTTCGTATCAGCGCAATGTGCAGGAAATGATGTAACGATTACTATTTGCGATAAATTTTCAGACTCCAACAACCAACAGTACGACCTTTTTTCTGTACCCGGATTCAATGGAACTCCTGGAGGTATTTGGAGTACTACAAATCCTGCTAATTTTTTTGCACTAAACAGAACTACTGGAGAACTTGATTTATGGCGGGTAAATAGCGCAGGAACTCATGAATTTACTTATACCAATGATACCTGTGGGCAATCAGCAGTAATTTCTATTGATTTAGGAGGATATGCGGGAATTGATAACATTGATGGTAGTGCAAACGCATGTAGTAGTAATGCCGCTGTAGATATGAATGGATTTATTGGAGATGATTTAGACGGAAAAGTTCCAGATGTAAATGGTTTATGGGAGGAAGATCCTTCAACCGCTACAGGTTTTTTAAATGGTGATACTTTCGATGCTTCAGAAGCTGGTCCTGGCGAATATGTTTTTACTTATACTGTTGCTCAAGTTGGTAGTTGTTTGGAAACTTCTGTTACCGTTAAACTAGAAGTTCACCCAAGAGCTCAATCCGGTACAGGTTCCGATTTAACCTTATGTAACTATGAAGATTTATCTGGGTATACTAATTTTAATTTAAACTCTTTGCTGTTTGATGAAGATATACAAGGAACCTGGTCAGAGGCAAGTACAAACCAATTAAGTGACCTCTCAGATAATATAATTGACATTCAAGATATATACAACACTCATGGTATTGGAAATTACACATTTACTTATAGTGTATTTCCTTCACCGTATCACCCTGTTTGTGAAGAACAGCATACTACGGTTAGAGTTGTGATACTTCCTACTCTTGAAGGCACAATGGAGGCTGAAAATTACTGCGTTTCACAAGATGATTATATTGTAGAGCTAGCATACAACCAAATATTATTACCAGATGGTGTTTACAACATTTCATACGGCTATGCAGGAACATCTGCAGAACCAGCCCCTGCATCGGCAACCTTTAGTAATGGAACTGCATCATTCATTTTAGACAAAAATAATACTCCAACAAATCAAAATTTAACCTTAAGTATCAGCAGCATTAGAGGAACATCTCCAACGCAAGACGTATGTGCTACTATATTAGTACCTAGTGTTTCATTTTTTGTTTCCGACCCTACTGCTTCTGCTCCAGATACATGTATAAATACAGATGTTGTTGTTAATTTAAATAGCATTTTTAACTCAACATTAGTTTTATCCAACCTAACACATACCATAAATTATACAATTACAAGTCCAAATAATGATAGTAGCTCGCTTTCAGGTGACGTAGATTTCACAAATGGAACAGGAAACTTAATTATTCCTGGTTCAAATTTCACTGACGGAGGAAACTACGATGTTACTTTTGATATTGAAAACGGTATAGATTTAGGTTGTCAGCTAAATACAACGGTAACTATAATACCTAATCCATCGGAAATTGATTTAGATTTATTGGTAGATAACAATTGTAATGCATCGCAAATTGATGTAATTATTGATGCTCCGATACTAGGAGATGGTACGTATAGTATAGAATATGATGTTATAGAACAGGCTACAAATAATATTTTAACTGAAAATAGTATCAACTTTACAGGTGGAACGGCCAATTATCAAATTGACGCATCTACCCTACCAGAAGGAAACTATACGGTTAGAGTCCGAAGCTCTCAAAACGATACCACACCCTGTAGAATAGTTTTTGATTTTGAACTTACAGAAAACTTTGCACGAATGGGAACACCAGCAGCTCCAACTGCTGATGCGTTGCAAACCTTTTGTTTAAATAATTATCCTTCTGGACCAACGCTTGAAGATATAAATGTAAGTGCAAACGGAACCATTTTATTCTATGATACAGCTACTGATATAAATATTCTTCCTATAACAACTCCTTTAGTTGACGGCGAAGATTATTTTATTTCAAATACCGATTTAAACAATAACTGCGAAGGTTCTGATAGAATTCAGGTAATAACTACTTTATCAAATCCTATAGCTCCAACAGCTTTAAATTTAACTCCAGAATTTTGCGAAACGGAGAACGCTACATTGGCAGACCTAGTTGTTAGTGTAAGTAGTGGCGAAAATGTGGTTTGGTATGATGCCGTTACGGAAGGAAACCTTTTAGACAATACTACGACATTAAGCGATGGTGCTAGTTATTTTGCTAGTACTGAGTCTGCAGATAGCTGCCATAGCACAGCTCGGCTCGAAATTATTCCAACCATTCATACATTAGAACCAGCCTCAATAGCATTTACAACATTAGAAATTTGTGGTTTAGACAACCCTACCGTGGAAGACTTAAGAGGATTAGAGTCCATGAATAGTTATGATATTTTTTGGTATGACCAACCAGATAACGGCACACCATTAGACTTCTCAACACCTTTAGTTACTGAAATGACCTACTATGCTGAAAGTTTTAACCCTATAACTGGATGTAGAAACCCTCAAAGAGTAGCAGTAACCGTAGATCTCAGCAATTGTAACCCTGAAGATTATAATTTCTTTATACCAGAGGCTTTTTCGCCCAATAGAGATGGAAACAACGATACTTTTTATATACCAAACATAGGTACTATTTTTCCTGAATTTACCCTGGAAATTGTAAACAGATACGGCAACCAAATGTTTATAGGAGGCATCTCCAAACCAGCTTGGGATGGTACTTCAAACGGAGGAAAAGTCGCTCCAAACGGAGTTTACTTCTACATTATAAATTATAACAAAGAAGGTTTTAAACCAACCCAAGGAAGACTTTACCTAAACAGATAAAACAACACGAGCCTATTTAACTATAATATAATGAAGAAAACACTTTTATACATATTCTTCTTTTGCCTTATTCAGTATACGCTGAAAGGTCAACAAGACCCTCAATATTCCCAATACATGTATAATATGAGCATCATTAATCCTGCTTACACTACAAATGATATTGGGCTTTTAAATTTAGGAACTCTTTATCGTTCGCAATGGGTTTCCGCCGTTGGTGGACCAAAAACCATGACCTTTTTTGCTCACGCCGCACTAACGGAAAAAGTGGAGGCAGGTATTTCTTTTGTTAGCGATAATATTGGTGATGGTGTTGTAAAAGAAAATAATGTATTTGCAGATTTTGCATACAATCTAAGGTTAGATAATAAAAATAGTATTGCATTGGGTCTAAAAGCTGGTATCACCAACTTTACCACTAATTTTACTAATTTGCTTCTACCTGAACTACAAGATGATGTAGCCTTTAGAAATGATAATAATACCATTTTCCCTAACATTGGTATCGGTGCTTTTTATCATAGAGAAGAACTTTATGTAGGGCTTTCGATTCCTAATTTGTTATCAACAAAACATTTAAGTGACAAAGATGGTGTTACGCGTTTAGGGTCTGAAGAAATGCATGTGTTTTTAACCGCTGGTTATGTTTACCAATTAAATCCAAGCCTTAAATTAAAGCCTTCTATTTTGGCAAAAGCGGTAAAAGGCTCACCTATTTCTTTTGATGCGGGACTAAACGTTCTTTTAAACGAAAAGTTTGAAGCCGGTGTAGCTTACCGTCTTGATGACTCAGTGAACGCCATGTTTAATATAAAAGTGGTTCCAGCTATTAGAATTGGATATGCTTACGATTATACGCTTTCTAATTTAGGAGAGTTTAGCTCTGGTTCTCACGAAATTTTTGCCCTTTTTGACTTAGACCTTTTAGGTCTTCAAAAAGGCTATGATAAATCTCCAAGATTCTACTAAAATTATACGTTATGAAAAAAACATTTTTATTTATATGTTTTGTAGGGTTACTACAAATTTCAGCAATCGCTCAACAAGATATACAACGAGCACACAATTATTTTAACAGAGCGTTTTATGGCGATGCAATTCCACTTTACGAAGAAATTGCAAAATCTAACAAAAGTGCAGTAGTGATAAAAAATCTGGCAGATTGTTATTATAACACTTATCAACTCTCAAAAGCTGCAAAATGGTTTTCATACCTGACCTCTGTGTACAGTGAAAACATAGACGAAAGTTACTTTTTTAAATACAGTCAAACTCTTAAAGCAATTGGTGAATACGAAGAGGCCACACAAATACTAATGGACTATTATGCTTCAAAAAAGGAGACCACTAAAGTTGAAAAATTAAGAACAGAACTTAAACATTTAGAGAATGTAGATGCTATTGGTAATCGTTTTAAAATTGAAAATTTACCTTTAAATACCAAATATTCTGAATTTGGAGCGGCAAAAGTAGACAGTACCGTTATATATGCTGCTTCCAAAAAAAATGCAAAACCAATTTTAAGTAAAGTTTATAGATGGAATAGTGAAAATTATTTAGACATATATTCACATTCGGTTGACAAATTAGCTTTAGGAGATAGTGTAAGTATCGCATTTTCCAAAAACATTAACACTAAAATGCATGAAGCTACTTTTGCGATATCCAATGACCGAAAAACCATTTATTTTACCCGTAATAATTTTACCAAAGGGAAGAAAAAAACAGATGAAAATAAAATTTCTAACCTAAAAATATATAAAGCAGAATGGATTGAAAATCAATGGAAAAACATTACGGAATTACACTTTAACGGTGACGATTTTTCTAATGAACATCCTACTTTAAACGCCAGCAACACTAAAATGTATTTTGCATCAGATAGGCCAGGTGGTTTTGGTTCTTTTGACATATACGAAGTATCTATTGATGCCAATGGAAATTTTGGCGTTCCTAAAAACTTAGGTGAAACTATTAACACTACTAAAAAAGAACAGTTCCCTTTTATTGATGAAAACAACAATCTATACTTTTCTTCAAATGGGCATGCTGGCTTTGGCTTACTAGACATTTTTGTTTCCGAATCCAAAAACAACATATTTCAAAAACCAAATAATGCAGGAAAACCCTTAAATGGAGGATATGATGATTTTGCATTTAACCTAGATTCTGATCAGAATGGCTTTTTTGCATCAAACCGACCTGGCGGAATGGGTAGCGACGATATTTATAAACTCCAAATAACCAAACCGCTAATCATTGAAGACTGTGGTCAATTTATAGCAGGAACAATCACTGATAAAACAACAAATTTACCTATACCATTTTCTATTGTAGATGTATATGATACCAATGCTAAACTAATAGTTTCTGAAACTACAACAGCAGATGCGACATTTAAAGTTAATGTTAGCTGTGAAAGCCAATATACTATTAAAGCCAGAAAAAAAGGATATGAAGACAATTCTAAAAATGTTTCAACGGATAAAGCAAGAAACAGCACAAAAGATGGCTCCATAAGCTTAATTTCTATTGCTGAAATTGAAAAGAAAAAAGCAGCAGAACAAAAACAGATTGAGGCAGAAAAACAACGAAAAGCACAATTAGCGAAGGAAGAAAGAATTGCTGAAGAAAAACGTCTTGAAGAAAAAGCTAAAAAAGAACAAGAAGAAAAACATGTTAAAGCTAAAAAGGAAAATCAACTAAAAGAGCAAGAACGTGTTAAACGCATTGAAAGTGTAATTAAAAAGGAACCTTTAATCGAAAAAACAAATAACACCATTATAATTAAATCTGAATCAAAAGTTCGCTTTGACTATGGTTTATGGTACATAAGGTTAGAGTCTAAAGAAAAATTAGATGAAATTGTTACGCTATTAAAAAACAACCCAGGCATACATTTGGAAATAGGAACACATACTGATATCAGAGGTAATAATCGTTACAACCGTGATTTATCCCAAAAAAGGTCAAATTCGGTTCTAGAATATCTGGTTTCGCAAGGTATTTCTGAAAAACGTATTACAGCCAAGGGGTACGGAGAATCAAAACCTTTAGTTAAATGCGAAACAGAAGATTCTTGTACCGAACAACAACATGAACTTAATCGTAGATGTGAATTTACAATTATCAAATGGGATTAAACTTTAAACACAATCAATAACCATTAATCAAAAGCTCCTAATGATTCGTTAGGAGCTTTTTTTGTAGTGTTTACGAATTAACATGACCACTTTACTCATTATTAATTGTAATATTATTCTTCTGGTGGCATATTTGTTGCGTAGTTTTATAATAATGAAAAACTTCATCCCGATGAAAAAATTTGTCACCATATTCATGATAGTACTTTTTGCTCAAACGATACACTCTCAAAAACCTAACGATTCATACGATTCGTCGTGGAAAAATGTTGAGCAACTAGAGAGTCAGTCCTTAACAAAATCAGCTTTTGAAGCCGTGTCGGGTATTTTTAATAAGGCAAAAAAAGAAAAAAACAATCCGCAGTTAATTAAAGCACTCATATATTCCTCAAAATACACTCTAATATTAGAAGAAGACGCTCAATTACATATCGTAAACAATTTTAAAACCGAAATAAAAAAAGCCGAATTTCCGACTAAAAACATTTTAGAAAGTTATTTAGCTTCAATGTATTACCAGTATTTCAATCAAAACCAATATCAATTTTTAAATAGAACAAAAACCGAAAAAAAAGTAGATAGTGTTGATTTTAGAACTTGGGATTTAACCACGTTATTTCATGAGATAAATCTTCATTTTGAAAACTCGCTCACAAATAGTTCAAAACTTAAAAAGATAAAGGTTTCCGATTATAATTCTATTTTACATCAACAAAAGAATTCCATATTATACCGACCTACGCTTTTTGATTTATTATCACATACTGCATTATCATATTACAAAAACTCGATAAATGGCATCACTAGACCTGCAGACAAGTTTGAAATTAAAAATACTGATTTACTAGCCGATGCAAATACTTTTTCCAAAGTAAACATTTCTACAAAAGATAAAACTTCATTACAAGTAAGAGCTCTTTTAACCTATCAAGAGCTTACAAAGTTTCATATAAATGATAGTGATAAGTCGGCATTAGTTGAAATAGATATTGAACGTTTAAAGTATGTTTATCAAAATGCTATTTTCAATACCAAAAAAGAACATTATTTAGATGCGCTACAAAATGCTGAAAACAAACTTAAAGGAAATGAACTATCGGCATTATATTGTTATGAAATTGGACTGTTTTATCAACAACTTGGAAATACCTACTCTCCTAAAAAAAACACGGAACACAGAAATAAAATCAAAGAAGCTTTAGAAATATGTAAAAAAGTCAATTCTCTTTTTCCAAAAAGTATTGGAGCCAAAAAATGTAACGTTTTAGCAGAAGATATTAAAACCAAATACTTAAATATTTCTGCTGAAAAAAATATCCCCATAAATAAACCTTCCCGATTACTTGTAGAATATAAAAATATAAACAAACTTAATCTTGTAGCATATTCTGTATCTCAAAAAGAGCTTAATAAATTAAATCACTTATACGATCAGACTAAAATTCTTAATTTCATTAAAAAACTTACTTCGGTTAAAAGTTGGTCCACATCAGTAACAAATGAGGACGATTTTCAACAGCATAAGACCGAAATACTACTGCCAAAACTTGCAAATGGCTCTTATATAATTTTAGCAAGCCCTAACGAAAACCAAAAAAGTTCATACGGTTTTGCAATAATCCAGGTTACTAATTTTGCATTGGTAAAAACCAGAACGCAAACGCATCAAAACTTTCAAATAATACATAGAAATAATGGTAATCCTATAACGAATGCTAAGGTAAAAATTCGTTACAAAAAAGATTATAATACTCCATTTGTCTCATCTACCTATACTACCAATGAAAAAGGAATCGTAAAAATACCTTTACCAAAAACAAGGTGGCAAGACGTAGATATTGAAGTTCATAAAAATAAAGAACTGGCACATTTTAACAATTTATATATATATCAACATCATCAAAACAACGAAGACAGTAAAATAGATTACCAAGCTTTTTTATTCACTGACAGAAGTATCTACAGACCTGGACAACCATTACATTTTAAAGGAATTTTACTAGAGAAAAATGATAACCGCTCTAGGGTTCTGGAAAAAGAAAAAGTAACAGTTACCTTGTATGATGCCAACCGGCAGGTGGCTAAGGAAGCACAATTTATCTCCAATGACTATGGTTCTTTTTCAGGAGAATTTATAATTCCCAATAACGGGCTCACTGGGTTATATTCTATGAGAATTAGGTCTGAAAAAATAACAAACCATTACGGAGACTATATTAACGTTGAAGAGTATAAAAGACCAAAATTTGAGACCTCATTTAACCCTATAACTGAAAGCTATAAAGTTAACGATAGCGTCACTGTTACGGGAATAGCAAAGGCTTATGCGGGAAGCAATATTACTGATGCTAAAGTAACTTATACCGTACAAAGAAATACACAATACCCGCGATGGTTCTATTGGAGCCATTACTACCCACCTACTACAACTCAGGTAATTACTAACGGAGAAACCAAAACAGACGACGCAGGTAATTACAGTATAAATTTTAAGGCAATTCCAGATAACACATCTGACAAAAATAATTTACCCACATTTCAATATATCATTACTGCCGCGGTAACTGATATTAACGGAGAAACGCATGAAACAACTGCAACTGTTTACGTTGGTTACCATGCAATGAATGCTAACATTTACATTAAAAACCCTATTAACCGGCGTGAAAAGGAACAGTATATTACGGTTACCACGGTTAACTTAAACAGTCAACCAATACCTGCAAAAGGAAACCTAAAAATATACAAGTTACAAGCTCCAGAAAGCGTATTAAGACAACGTCCCTGGGCCGCTCCCGATTATAAAGGGTGGAGTAAACAAGAGTTTAAAAAATTATTTCCAAACGATGCGTACGAAGATGAGCATTTACCCAAGAATTGGAAAAAAGGAAAACTTGTACAAGAGTCTGCTTTTAATACTGAAGAAACAACACAAATTGAATTAAAAAACATTAAAAAATGGGAATCCGGAATTTATAAAGCCGAACTTAAAACGAAAGACAAGTTTGGAAACGAGGTTAAAGATATTGTACAATTTACCGTGCAAAGTGATAAGGATAAAAAGCTTGCAGACAACCAATTGTTTCATATTCAATTAGACAAAGACACATATAATGTTGGAGATAACGCAGAAGTAACTTTTTTTAGTAACTCTAAAAACCTTACAGTAACCCTTTTTATAGAAAAAAACAATCAAAAAGTAGAGTCTCATATATTACATTTAAATGAAAACTGCCAATCTATTAACATTCCGATTACGGAAACTGATTTAGGCGGAATTGCTCTTAGCTACAGCTATGCCGCGTACAACTCATATGCGTCTGGCAAAGAAAGATTAAATATTCCTTTTCCCAGCACCCAACTACAAATTGAGACATCTACTTTCAGAAATAAAATGCACCCAGGTACAGATGAAACATGGGCGTTTAAAATAAAAGGACCACAAGGCGATAAAGTTACTGCTGAGATTTTAGCAAGTATGTACGATGCTTCTCTAGACCAGTTTACATCGCATCATTGGGGTTTTCAACCAATTTCGCAACCTTATTTTTATGGAACAATTTCAACAGATGCTCATAACAGCTTTGGAATAGAGTCCTTTAGGATGCACACTCAATTCAGTAATAGATTGTACTATGAAAATCAATCTTTTGACTCATTCAACTGGTTTGGGTTATACTTTGGACAAAATAGACATAGAGGATTGTATAGTAAAAAGGTAATGCGAACAGCAGCAGTAACATCAGTTCCTGAAGAAGCCATGGAAATGGAGGCAGATATTGTAGGTAATGCTGCTGGAATTTCAATAGTAGATAAAGCCAAAGCAACACCTTTAGAAATTAAAGAGGATTCTATTGAAACCAAAGAAAAAAAACCTTCTAAAGAAGTGCATATTCGTAAAAACCTTCAAGAAACCGCTTTTTTCTTTCCACATTTACAAACCGATAAAGAAGGTAATGTATCCTTTAGTTTTTCAACTCCAGAAGCTTTAACTAAATGGAAATTGCAATTATTAGCTCATACTAAAAACTTAGAAAGCGCAACAACAACATTGGAAAGTATTACCCAAAAGAAACTTATGGTAACACCAAATGTACCTCGATTTCTGAGAGAGGGTGATGCAATAACCATTAGCACAAAAATTGCAAACCTTACCAATAACGTTTTAAGTGGAAAAGCGACTCTAAAACTAACTGATGTTTTAAGTAATAAAGATGTTACATCTTCAATAATTACTTCTGAAATAAACCAAACCTTCATAGTAGATTCTGTAGGCAATACACAAGTATCTTGGAGATTAAAAATACCTGAAAATTTGCAAGCCGTTCAATATGCTATTATCGCCAAAGCAGGAGATTACAGCGATGGAGAACAAAATGTACTACCCGTGCTCACAAACCGAATGTTGGTTACCGAAACTTTACCTATGTGGGTTCGCAGTAATCAAACCAAAACGTTTCGTTTAGACAAACTAAAAAATAATAAATCAACAACACTTACACATCATAAATTAAGCTTAGAAATCACGAGTAATCCCGCTTGGTATGCAATACAAGCACTCCCTTATTTAATGGAATATCCTTATGACTGTAATGAACAAATTTTCTCTAAATATTATGCAAACACACTTGCCAGTTATATTGCGAATTCTAACCCTAGAATTCAAAATGTATTTGATCAATGGGCTAATGCAGATGCATTAATAAGTAACCTAGAAAAAAACCAAGAGCTAAAATCAATCTTAATCCAAGAAACACCTTGGCTCAGAGATGCCCAATCTGAAACCGAACAAAAGAAGCGTATAGCGTTATTGTTTAATCTTAATAAAATGAAGAATGAGCAAATGCGTGCAATTCATAAACTCGAAAAAAATCAGCTTTCCTCAGGTGCATGGAGTTGGTTTAAAGGTGGACGCGAAAACAGATTTATAACTCAGCATATAGCCATTGGTTTTGGGCGTTTAAACAGTATTTCCGCTTCGCTCAATCCTGAGGCTTCTCCTGTCCTTGATTATAAAAACAGTAATATGTTGAAAAAGGCAATTGCATATTTAGACGAACAATTTGTGTCTGAATACAACCGCATGAAAAAAAACACATCAAACATTAATAAAGATCATTTAAGTTATACTCAACTACATTATTTATACATGCGTAGTTTTTTTGTAGATATTCCAGTAAGCAAAAAAGTTGAAAAAATTTCAGCATATTATCTGGGGCAAGCTCAAAAGTATTGGACATCTCGTAATTTATATTCCAAAGGTTTAATTGCCTTAACGCTTTTTAGGAATGGCAATACAAAAACGGCGCTTAATGTTTTAAGAGCTTTAAAAGAAAACAGTATTACGAGCCAGGAATTGGGGATGTACTGGAAAGAAAACGAAAATTCTTGGCATTGGTACCAAGCTCCTATTGAAACACAATCTCTTTTAATTGAAGCCTTTTCAGAAATTGAAAATGACCCTAAAACCGTTGACAACCTTAAAATATGGCTGCTAAAAAATAAACAAACTAATCAGTGGAAAACAACTAAGGCAACAACAAATGCTATATATGCCTTACTCCTGAAGGGCAGTGATTGGCTATCGGTTTCTGATGCTGTAGATGTGCAAATAGGAGGAAAAACAATTGACAGTTCTATGCTTGAAGATGTGAAAATTGAAGCTGGAACAGGATACTATAAAACTTCTTGGAAGAAAACTGAAATAAAGCCCGAAATGGCTGAAGTTACCTTAACCAAAAAAGGTAAAGGTATTGCCCGGGGTACCTTATACTGGCAGTATTTTGAAGATTTAGATAAAATCACCTCCGCAGAAACACCTTTACAATTGACCAAAAAGTTGTTTCTTAAAAAGAATACAGCTACTGGTGAAATACTTTCCGAAATTTCAGGAGAAACTACCGTAAAAGTTGGTGATTTGGTTAGAATAAGAATTGAACTAAAAGCAGATAGGCCTATGGAATTTGTTCATATGAAAGATATGCGGGCTGCTGGATTTGAACCTACTAGTGTACTTTCTAAATATAAGTGGCAAGATGGTTTAGGTTACTATGAAAGTACAAAAGATGCCAGTACTAACTTCTTTTTTGATTACCTACCTAAAGGAATATTTGTTTTTGAATATGATTTAAGAGTGAATAATGCTGGAGACTTTAGCAACGGCATTACCACAATACAGAGCATGTATGCTCCTGAATTCAGCAGTCATAGCAAAGGTATAACGGTTAGCATAAAAAATAAAGATTAATTATATACTAACGACTGGCCACATTAGTTCGTAAAGTAACCTACCTATTACGAAACCAATACCCAACCCAATAATTACAACAAAAAATAAAATGAATTTAGAATCATTAGATAAAAAATTTACTAATGATATCGGCTGATCGTTTTTCTTTATTCTAGAATGATAAGGTCTAAAAAACCTAAGTTTTTCGTGATGTTCAATTTTATATTGAATATCTCCGATACTAAACTTATGAGTAACTCCACCCTTATTTTTTTTTTCAGAAACCTTTCGACCGTTTAAAAATATTTTTTCGCTTCCTAGGGGGTTTTTAAAAACTTCTATTTTACAATTTTCAATATAATATTCTGCGCACTTAAGCATGTTAAGATAATATAGGTTAATATTTTGTCTTGGGGGAACAATAATAGTAACCTGTAGTTTAATACAGGGCGGTTTTAGCTTGAGGACTTAAACGTCGCCGAAAGTATTACTTTTTGATTTCAAAATCAAAAAACCCCACCCAATTTTACAATTTTTAACATATAATTTTCTCATAGTTGAAGCATTAATGTTTTAAAAGCTTTTGTAACGACCAAAAGAGCACCCCAAAACACAAACTGCTGCTAATAAACACATTACAAATAAACAAATAAGAAAATTTTAGTAACTTATACACTTAATAACCAAAATCAACTATTATGAATTCAAAAGTGTTTTTAGTTTTACGCATACTTTTTGGGCTTTTCCTTCTGTTTTTTGGACTGAATAAATTTTTTCATTTTATGGAATATGGAGAAATGAGTGAAGCCGCTGGTAATTATTTTGGTGCTTTAATGAGTACAAAAACAATCGCAATTGTTGCCATTGTTGAAATAGTTTCAGGTTTAGCACTTCTTATAAATAAGTATGGCGCCTTAATGATGCTAATTTTAATGAGTGTATCAATAAATGCAGTTTTATTTCATGCTAATCTAGCACCAGATAGCATTGCAGGTGCGCTAATACTACTAGTGCTAAATGTAGTAATGTTATATTTTTATAAAGATAAATATAAAGATTTATTAAGCGCTTAAACGTCCATAACGGTTTCAAAGTTTTGAAACCGTTTGTTTTTTTACTCTTGGAGGGTATTTTTCAAAAATCTTATTTGCAATATCTTGAAACTTAGCCTCCTTAACTTCGGGAGTAGCTCCTTCCTTAAAAGAACTTATTGCCTTGGCTTGCCAAAACATTATATTTCTATTAACGGCAACAAAATCAATAACTATTTCTCTTTTTATTGCTTTTTTTCCTATTGGAATACCAACGGTAACTCCTCCTCCAATAGTGTTTCCACCTCCACCTAATCCAACACCTACAGTATTGTTCATGGTTGGTATAACTTCAACACTTATAACGTTTATTAAAAAATCTGGTTCCTCAGAAAATATAAGTCCTTTTTCCTGAAGTGCAATATCCATTGCTTTTAAAAACCTTTTGGTATCTAAAGGATTTAATCCGGTCTCTAAATCAGAATAAAAATTATAGGTAGTAAAACTGGAAAAGTCGGTTTTTCTATCAAAATCATAATTCACTTTAACTGAACCACATGACACAAAAAACAAAATAACGAGTATGTATAAACCATTCTTCATACAATTCACTTTGCATAAAAGTACTTAAAAAACAGATAGATAGACCGTAATTACACTTTTATTCGACTAAGCGTTAAGCATTTTCCAAAGCCTATCTTTTAGCTCTTGAATACCCATTTGAGCCACGGAAGAGATAAACATGTAGGGTATTCCATTAAAATCTTTATCCAATTCTAATTTCATTTCATCCATTAGCTCATCATCCAGCATATCACTTTTAGATATTACAACCAAGCGTTCCTTATCAATAAGTTCTGGATTATACCTTCTAAGCTCATCAAGCAATATTTCATACTCTTTGCTAATATCTTTACTATCTGCAGGAATTAAAAAAAGTAATGTTGAATTACGCTCAATATGTCTTAAAAAATAGTGACCAAGTCCTCTGCCTTCTGCTGCTCCCTCAATAATACCCGGAATATCAGCCATAACAAAACTCTGAAAGTCTCTATATTGAACAATTCCTAGATTTGGCTTTAACGTAGTAAACTCATAATCAGCAATTTTAGGTTTCGCGGATGTAATTACAGATAATAATGTAGATTTTCCTGCATTAGGAAATCCAACAAGCCCAACATCAGCTAACACTTTTAGCTCCAGTATAACATCTTTTTCCTCTGCAGGAATCCCTGGCTGAGCGTATCTTGGTGTTTGGTTAGTTGGAGATTTAAAATGCCAGTTTCCACGACCACCCATACCACCTTTTGCTATAACTTTTTCTTCTTGATCTTTAGTAATTTCAAACAATACTTCGCTTGTCTCCGAATCTCGAATTATTGTACCCAGCGGAACCTCAAGATACACATCTGCACCATCTGCACCTGTACTCCGACCTTTACTACCATTTCCACCATGTTCTGCCTTAAAATGACGTTTGAACTTGTAGTTAATAAGTGTCCATAGGTTTTTATTACCTCTAACAATAATATGTCCTCCACGACCACCATCGCCTCCATCAGGGCCTCCTTTGGTAATATATTTTTCTCTATGTAAATGCACAGAGCCTTTACCTCCCTTTCCTGAAGTCACATGTATTTTTACATAATCTACAAAATTGCCTTCAGTCATTTGGTTGATTTTCTATTTAAAAAAATTAAAGCTTATCAATTACTAATGATAGCCTTTCTGTAATTTCAACAATTTCTCCAATACCATTCACAGCATGATATTTTTCTTGTCCTTCGTAATATTTCTGTAAAGGAGCTGTTTTTAAATTGTATTCTTCAAAGCGATTTCTAATTTTACTTTCATCTTGATCATCTGATCGTCCACTAACTTTACCTCTTTCTAATAAGCGTTTAATTAAAACCTCATCATCCGCATCTAAAGCAATAGTGGCACTAATTTCCATGTTTTTAGATGACAAAAAATTATCTAATGCTTCTGCTTGAGCTGTAGTTCTAGGAAAACCGTCAAAAATAAAACCACTTGCCTCTGGATTTTTTTCAACCTCGTCTTGCAACATATTAATAGTTACTTCATCTGGCACTAAATCTCCTTTATCTATGTATGATTTTGCTAAAATCCCTAATTCTGTACCATTTTTAATATTATAACGAAAAACATCACCGGTAGAAATATGTTTTAAGTTATACTTTTCTTTTAAAAATTCAGCCTGCGTGCCTTTTCCAGCGCCAGGTTTTCCAAATAGTACTAAGTTAATCATGCGGTCTTGGTTTAATTGGTAAACTTTTTTTAGATTTCTTCCCAGTTCATTATAATCTAGCCCATACCCAACAATAAATTTATTAGGAATCTCAAGTCCTACATAATCTATTTTATATTCCCCATTGTAGATATCTGGCTTGTAAAATAAGGTAGCTATTTTAAACTCCTTCACTTTTGTATTCGCAAACAAGTCAATTAACTCTTTTAAAGTTCTTCCTGTATCAATAATATCTTCTAGAATTATAACACTTCTACCATCAATATTATCAGGAAGATCAAGTAACGTTTCTACAATACCAGTAGAAGTAAGTCCTTGATACGAACTCAATTTTACAAATGACACCTCACAAGGGTGAGAATAGGCTTTTAAAAAATCTGAAACAAACATAAAAGAGCCGTTTAAAACCCCAACAAAAATTGGTGTTTTATCTTTATAATCCTTAGCTATTTCCTGAGCAATTTTACTCACCGCAGCTAGAATTTCCCCTTCATTTAAAAAAGGTTTAAAATATTTATCCTTTAATTTTATCAAGTTTCAGTTTTTATTAGGGCGCAAAGATAACATTTTGCTAGTGGAAAATATGTTTTAACGAATTGGTTTATAAGATTTAGCTGTATTTTTGTTTTTTGTAGTTTAAGTGATTAAAAAACACCTGTAGTTAATGAACTATTTTTCTTCAAATTTTAAGCTTGGAATACTTGGTGGAGGGCAACTAGGAAAGATGATGTTGTACGAAACAAGAAAATTAGATATTCATACAAAAGTTTTGGAAGCATCAAACGATGCCCCCTGTAAAATTGCTTGCGATGAGTTTATCTTAGGGGATTTATTAGATTTTGATGCCGTATATAACTTTGGAAAAAAGGTTGATGTACTCACCATTGAAATCGAAAATGTTAATATTGATGCTCTTGAAAAACTAGAGAAAGAGGGAATAAAAGTATATCCTCCAACAATAGCCTTACGTACCATTCAAAATAAAGCAAAACAGAAACTTTTTTATGTAGACAATAACATTCCTACTGCAGATTTCTCTCGTTTTGCTTACACCAGTGAAATTAAAGACAGTATTGATCATGGAGGGCTTAAGCTGCCCTTTGTTTGGAAATCGGCTCAGTTTGGTTATGATGGGCAAGGCGTAAAAGTAGTTCGCAAAATCGAAGATTTAGAAAACCTCCCTAATGTAGAATGTATCGCCGAGGAAATGATTCCTTTTAAAAATGAGTTATCCGTTATTGTTGCCAGAAGTGCGTCTGGTAAAGTTGTAACGTACCCTGTAGTGGAAATGGAATTTCATCCAGAAGCTAATCAGGTAGAATATGTAATATGTCCTGCTAGAATTGATAATGACGTTGCTAAAAAAGCTCAGGAAGTTGCTTTACAAGTTTCAAGCAAAATTCAGCATGTTGGCCTTTTAGCAGTAGAAATGTTTCAAACAGCTAATGACCAAATTTTAGTCAACGAGGTTGCTCCAAGACCGCACAACAGTGGACATCAAACTATAGAGGCTAGTTACACAAATCAATTTGAACAACATATAAGAGCAATTTTAGACTTGCCATTAGGAAGCACTAAAAACAAAGTTGCAGGCATAATGGTTAATTTAGTAGGAGCCGAAGGTTATACCGGAGATGTTGTTTACGAGAATCTTGACGAGATTTTAGAATTGAATGGTGTTACCCCACATATCTATGGAAAAAAACAAACCCGTCCGTTTCGAAAAATGGGACATGTAACCATAGTAAATGAAGATATTACCAAGGCAAGAGAAATTGCGCAATTGGTAAAAGAACATATTAAAGTAATAAGTAAATAAGTTATGAGCAAAGTAGCTGTAGTAATGGGAAGCACGAGCGACCTACACATAATGCAAGAAGCAATAGATATTTTAGAAGGTTTTGATATTGAGGTAGATGTAGATATTGTTTCTGCACACCGCACTCCTGAAAAACTTTTTTACTTCAGTAAAAATGCACACACAAACGGATATTCTGTAATAATAGCTGGAGCCGGTGGAGCTGCACATTTACCTGGTATGGTTGCTTCAATGTCTCCTTTACCTGTTATTGGCGTTCCTGTAAAAAGCAGAAACTCCATAGATGGTTGGGATTCTGTTTTATCAATTCTTCAAATGCCAGGAGGTGTACCTGTAGCCACGGTTGCCTTAGACGGTGCAAAAAACGCTGGTATTCTGGCAGCGCAAATTATTGGAAGTTCAGATAAATGTGTATTAGACAAAATTATACTTTACAAAGAAGGTTTAAAACAAAAGGTTATTGATGGTGCTAAATCGATAAATAATAAGCCATAAGCTTTATATGTTTTAAAACATCTGCAATTATTACACTTCTTTTGACTTTTGATAAATAAAAATATGAATCCATTACTTTCTCCATTTGATACCGCTCCGTTTTCCAAGATAAAAAACGAACACTTTAAGCCTGCATTTTTGCAAGCTATGGAAGATGCAAGAACTGAAATTGATGCTATTACAGAAAACCAAGAAGCTCCAAGTTTTAAAAACACAATAGAGGCCTTAGAATTTTCTGGTCAACAACTTGACCGTATTTCAAGTATTTTTTTCAATCTTAATTCAGCAGAGACTAATGAAGAGATTCAAAAAATTGCACAAGAAGTTTCTCCGCTACTTTCAGAATTCGGAAATGACATTACACTTAATAAAGATTTATTTATACGAGTTAAGGCAGTATACGAACAAAAAGAGCATCTTAATCTTACTGTAGAACAAAACACCTTACTTGATAAAAAATATAAGAGTTTTAGTCGTAACGGGGCCAATCTTCCTGAAAATAAAAAAACCAGACTAAGAGAAATTGATGCCTCTTTGGCTAAATTAAAGTTACAATTTGGAGAAAATGTTTTAGCCGAAACCAATAAATACCAAAAGCACCTTACCAATGAGCAAGACTTAGAAGGCCTCCCTGACGGAGCTAAAGAAGCAGCAGCTCAATTGGCTAAATCAAAAAAACTAGATGGTTGGTTAATTACATTAGACTATCCTAGCTATATTCCTTTTATGAAATACGCCAAGAATCGAGAGCTCAGAAAAGAGCTTTCCCTGGCATTTGGTAGTAAAGGTTTTAAAAATGACGACTTAGATAATCAAGAAAATGTGCTACAAATAGCAAAACTTAGACATGAGAGAGCAAATTTACTAGGCTATGCCACTCATGCTAATTTTGTTTTAGAAGAACGTATGGCAGAAACGCCTGAAAAAGTGCATGGTTTTTTAAATGAAATATTAGATAAGGCAAAACCTGCTGCACAAAGAGAATTTAAACAACTAGAAGATTTTGCCAAAGATTTAGATGATATAGATCAATTGCAAAAGTGGGATAGTGCCTACTATTCAGAAAAATTAAAGCAAAAACTTTTTAATTTAGATGATGAAAAACTAAAACCATACTTTAAACTGGAAAATGTTATTTCTGGTGTTTTTAAAGTAGCTGAAAAACTTTTTGGTTTACAGTTTGAAGAAGTTTTTGATATAGATAAATATCATGACGAAGTAAAAACTTATCGTGTATATGATTTAGAGAAAAAATTTGTTTCTCTATTTTATGCAGATTTTCATCCAAGAGCAGGAAAACGTGGCGGAGCATGGATGACATCGTACAAATCACAATGCAGAAAAGACAAAGAAAACATTCGCCCTCACATTTCCAATGTATGTAATTTTACCAAACCAACAGAGAGTAAGCCGTCTCTTTTAACTTTTAACGAAGTTACTACACTCTTCCATGAATTCGGACATGGGCTTCACGGTATGCTCGCAAATACCATTTATCCCAGTCTTTCGGGGACGTCTGTTTATTGGGATTTTGTGGAATTGCCAAGTCAGGTCTTAGAAAATTGGTGCTACGAAAAAGAGGCCTTAGAACTTTTTGCTACGCATTATGAAACTGGAGAATTAATTCCGATGGAATTGGTGGAAAAAATTAAAGAATCCGCTACTTTTCAAGAAGGCATGGCAACTTTACGCCAATTAAGTTTTGGACTTTTAGATATGTCTTGGCACGGTGCAGACCCTTCTGAAATTACGGATGTTAAAGCCCAAGAAGCAAAAGCTTTTGAAGGAACCAATTTATACCCCGAAACTAAAGAAACTTGTATGAGTACGGCCTTTTCTCATATTTTTCAAGGAGGTTACTCTTCAGGGTACTATAGTTATAAATGGGCTGAAGTTTTAGATGCTGATGCATTTGCATATTTTAAAGAAAAAGGAATCTTTGATAAAGAAGTAGCAACTAAATTTAAAGAAAACGTACTTTCTCAAGGTGGCACAGAAAACCCAATGGTTTTATATAAACGTTTTAGAGGCTCCGAACCTAAGGTAGAGGCTTTATTAGAAAGAGCTGGATTGCTATAACAACTACTTAAAACAAAAAAGCAGGCCTAATGCCTGCTTTTTTGTTTATCCTATTTTAAATCAGCAGTGTAAATATTATCCACTCTAGAATCTAATTTATAAATATATTCTGAACGGTCTCCCTTTCCAACATTCTCAACGGCCTTTACCAAAACACCATCTTCATTTCCTTTTTCTATTTCCAATGTAGAATCTGTTCTTTTTAAAATAATATATCCTCCATTTCCATAAGAACTACCCTTCAAAAGTACTGAACCACTTACCAATTTAGAATTTTCAAACTTTGCTGAATACAACAATTTACCAGTTTTATCGAAACTTAAAACTTCACCATGCAACCTACCGTCCTTTTCCGTATACTTTAATTGTATTTTATCACTATTTAAAAAATACGCAATAGTTTGTTTTAAGTCATCCTTTGTATAATTGGTAACCTCTTTAACTTCGCCATTATTTTTAACAACCTTAGTTAACTTACCATTTTCATATTTTTCTTCAATATAAGAACTCCCCATTTTTTCAATTTTATCACCCTCAAAAGGAAGTCCATTTTTATAATTTAACTTACTAGCAACCTCTCCATTATCATTATAAAAAATAGCATCACCATGTTCTTTACCTTCAAGATAATTTATTGTTTTTATTACTACACCATTATAATTATAGTGTGTAAAGAGACCTTCTTTTAAATTGTTTTTATAAAAACCTTCTTCTATAATTTTTCCGTAATCATACTTTTTAAACTCACCATTTTTTTTACCATTCTTAATATGATACAACGCTTTTTCCTTATCATCAAATATGGAGCCTTCCAACAATTCTCCATCTTTAAAACTTGCTTTAGCAATTAACTCTCCATTTTTATCGAAATACTTAGCATCTCTTGAATTATCGACATCAGCAATTTTCATATAATTATAGCGTTCTTTATCTCTGTTATAAACCTTACTATATTTTATATATCGAATCCTTTTTTTGTTTTTATATTCCTCTAACTCCTCCAATTGGTCTGAATCATAAAAAAACTTACAGTTAACTCCCTCTTTTGTTTTAAAATCATAACTACCTAATAAATCCCCCTCAAGATCTAAAAACACTCCTTTAACAGGGTTATATTTATCATATACAATTTCACTCTTCTTTTTTCCATTACTATAAAACTTTAGTTCCTTTTCCTTATAAAAATCTCTGTCATAAATTTCTATAGTTTTATAAATTTTTTCGTCTACCCCTTTTCTAAAAAGGGTTTTCTTAGTTATTTTACCGTCTTTATACTCTTCAATACGTTCAAAAATGCCATTATAATAACTAAAACGATGTCCATTTTTTGGTCTATTGTAATTACCTCCATCAAGCTCTAATTCTCCAAGTATTTTTCCATCTAAACCAAAATAGGTTTCCTTGTTATCCTTTAAAGTCATGAATTGTTTTTTACTCTCTGGATAGTATTGAACTTTAGTTTTTATAACTCCATCTTCATATACAGTTCTACTATCGTGCAGCAGTTTAACTCCATTGTAAGGAGCATAATTTTTATATATTAAACGAGACATCTCCTTGCCATTTTCATCATAATTAATTGCACTCTCTGGCGAATTATTCTTGTAGAATTGACGTGAAAGAATTGACTGGTTTTTTCTATACTCAATAATTTCAACTAATTCACCGTCTTTAAAAGTGTTAATTACCTTTGGACCAACATCTTTTTTATCTTTTGAATAGTGAAAGATATACTCGGTTCCGTTAAAAGGTTTTAATGTAGAATTTTTACGTTTATAGAAAATTGACCCCAACAACTTTCCACTAGGATTATAAAATCTTTTTTCAAAATTAGGCTCTCTAACAAATTCTTCTCTTATTGTTCCACTATTATAATATACTGAAGCCCCTAAGTAATTGTTTTTTTTATCATAATAAGAGATTTGACGCATTCTAAACGGATCATAATTATACGTAATTTCAATTTTGGAATACCCTTTAGCATCAATATCAGACGTTTCAATTAACTTCCCTTTATCATCATAATATTCAACAGCTGTTCTTTTCTTGTTTTTATCTAAAAATTCTACCCGCCTCAAACCCTTAAGGTTTCCACCGTGCATTACACTTTTGTAACCATTTTTAGTTTTGGAAAAATATAATTGAGAACTACCGTAATTAATATTACTTAAACCAGATTCATAAACTCCATTTTTATATTGAGCCGTTAATTTTTTACTTCCAATAAAGGAAATATATTCGCCATTTAATTTATTATCTATATAATTTCCTTGTTGATATACGTTTCCCTCCTTAGTATACCACGTAACTTTACCATGCCAAAAATCTTTATCTGAGTATTTAGAAATGGCCTCCATTTGTAATGTACCAGAGATGTAATAATCTTTTACCAAATAAAACTCCCCTTTTTGTTTAACTGGTGGTCTAAAAAAAGCTGCTTCCTCTTTAGTTGTTATTTTCCATTTGGCATTATACCATAAAGTATCTTGTTGCGCTACCAAACAATTTATGAACAAAACTATTAGAGTAAAATTTATAAGTTTTAGTGTTTTCATTAGGCCTGTTTTATTTAAACAATTTATTCAAAGTCAAAACTATTAAGAAAAAGTAATTAATCTATCCCTGAAATTGGGGATTTTATACCCTCTAGTTTTTATTTACTGTTTACTATAACGCTTTAAATTTTGAATTATTCAAAACATCTCCTTTTCAAAATTTTATTGCTTAACAACAAACAAACTCTTATATCATAATGAAAAAATTAATTCTACTTACATCTTATGTATTACATTAATTTGAAGTACTCGTAAAAAGAAAAAAGACCCTAAATGACCTTCCTTTGTATTAAAAAATGAAGCTTTATTTCTGTTTTACATTTTTATCCAGAGCCATATACCCCCCTTCTAAATCTATAACATTTTTATACCCCAGAGCCAAAAGTTTTTGCTGGGCTTTTTTACTACGTACACCAGCTTTACAGTATACATAAATTGTTTTATCCTTGCTTATTTCTGAAAACTGTTCTACAAAATTTTCATCAAACCAATTAATATTTAAGGCATTATTCATATGTCCTACCATAAACTCTTCAGGCGTTCTAACATCAATTAAAATAACATTTTTGAGTTCTTTTTGTGAAACCTCTGTGATACTTTTTGATTTAATTTGTCCACAAGAAATATTAAAAATCAATAGAAGAATAACTAAAAATGATAATCTCATATTTATATTAAATTGATTTCATCAAAAATAAACATATTCATTAAAATTGATTAACTTTTCAAACTCATAAACAAAAGTATGACAAGGCATACATTAAATCCGGACATATGGGTAGATCAATATGCCGATTACCTATTTAACTTTACAGTATCTAGAGTTACGGATGCAGAAATAGCAAAGGACTTAGTTCAAGAGACGTTTCTTGCAGGTTTAAAATCTGCCAAAAACTTTAAGGGAGACGCAGCTGAACGTACGTGGTTAGTTGCTATTCTGAAGAGGAAAATAATTGATCACTACCGAAAAATAAACTCTAAAAAAGGAAAAGCGGAGGTACGAATTAATTACAATTCTAATCACGATTCTGATGGAGATTGGTTAGAAGAACAGGTAGCAGACCCTTATAGTACTATAAATAGTAGTGACATGGAGAATAAGGAACTCGCTCTTGCATTAGAAGAATGCATCTCAAAATTACCTAAAAAACAATCCATGGTTTTTAAAATGAAAACTATTCAGGGAATAGAAACCGAAGTTATTTGTAATGAGTTGGGTATTAACCCGTCTAACCTCTGGGTAATGATACATAGAGCCAGAACGGCCTTAATGGGTTGCCTTAACCAAAATTGGTTTTAAATTATGATTTCTTGTGATGAAGCAGCTATACTCTGCTGTAAAACTCAGTATAAAGAAGCTTCTTTAATTGAAAAAATTAAATTGAAGTTTCATCTATTTTTTTGCAAAGCTTGCTCTGGCTTTTCTGATAAAAACACAAAATTGACTTCCATTTGTGAGGAGTCCAATTTAAAAAGTTTATCTGAAAAGGATAAAAGTGAGCTTAAAAAATGTTTAGAAGCGGAAAAGGTCAAAAGTTCGTAGCTAAATTAAAAATTAGGTATTAATATAAGCAGTCCACACAGCAATTAGTATATACCAAAATATTGGTATTGCTTCTACCCAAAAGGAGGCAAAATACTTTTTTTGGTTACGTTTTGTGATAAAAAGAACAATCCATAATAGTAAAAATAGAACCCCTTTACTTATTACATCTACAAACCATATATTTTCTTTTACATACGTTATAAAAAAAAAGAGTACGGCTGCAAATGCTCCTATTAGTTTACTATTTGTCACTCCGTAGCGCTGAGGCATAGTTCCTAATTCTGGTGCATCAAATTTAAGGTCCCTAACTTCAAAAGGAATTAAGAGTATCACAACTAATAAAACTCTTTGTAAAGATTCTACTAAAACATTTTTATCAATACTATACCCTGTCTCAACCACTGGTAAAATTACGGTAACTCCTGTCCAAACTAACGCTACCATAAAAATTTTAAACCCATTTAAACTTCTAAAATTCGTTGCTTTTGGCAATACAGGCAAAGCGTACAATCCCGTTAAAAAAGCACATAAAATCAGAACAAGCAACGTACTTTTAGTAAAAAAAAACATGTGATAAAGAGAACCACATAAGGCTAGAATGCTAAAAAACTGAATTCTTTTTTGGTAAGCACTAGATACTATAAAATACTTTTTTGCTTCAACACCATACTTTACAAAATTATAGCATGATATTGTTCCGAAAAAGGAAAAATATATTACATGATTATTTACAGGAATACCAAAAAAAAATTCAGTGATTTTCACCAAACACATAACTGAAAATGCAACATGAACACTAGCATCTAAGTAAAAATTAAGAATACGTTTAGACCAGTTCATTGAACAAAAATAACCAAAGTGTTTATAACCTTGCATTTTCGTTAAAAACTTTATCATTCTTAAGCTTTTTGTTAGATTATTACTAAAATATAATTCCTAATTTTACCCACATTTTATGAAAATTCATTGAACAATATATGAGAACAGACGTGTTTACATTGCGCCATACCGGAATTAGGGAAGATGACATTCAGCCAATGTTAAGTAATATAGGAGTATCTAGTATAGATCAACTTATTACCGAAACTATACCAGATGATATTCGTCTTGCCGAAAAATTACAGTTACCTGAACCTTTAAGTGAGCACGCTTTCTTGAATCATATTAAAACGTTATCTAAAAACAATAAAATTTTTAAATCATATATAGGATTAGGGTATCATGAAAGCATATTACCTTCAGTAATTCAAAGAAACATATTAGAAAATCCAGGGTGGTATACTGCCTATACGCCTTATCAAGCTGAAATTGCCCAAGGTCGTTTAGAAGCACTTCTAAACTTTCAGACTATGATTTGTGACCTTACAGGTATGGAGCTAGCAAATGCATCGTTACTCGACGAAGGTACAGCAGCAGCTGAAGCTATGACCATGTTATACGATGTTAGAAGTAGGCAACAAAAAAAGGCTAACACAAGGAAATTTTTTGTATCCGAAGAAATTTTACCGCAAACCCTAGCGCTACTTCAAACAAGATCCACCCCATTAGGTATTGAACTTGTTATTGGCAACCACGAAAGTTTTGATTTTTCTAATGACTTTTTTGGAGCCATTTTACAATACCCAGGAAAGCATGGCCAAGTTTATGATTATGAAGCATTTGTTACCAAAGCAAACGAAGTAGAAATTAAAGTAGCTGTTGCAGCAGATATTTTAAGTTTAGTTTCTCTTAAAGCGCCAGGAGAATTTGGCGCTCATGTAGTTGTAGGAACTACCCAACGTTTTGGTATTCCTTTAGGTTATGGCGGACCACATGCTGCCTATTTTGCAACAAAGGAAATATACAAAAGAAGTGTTCCTGGACGCATAATCGGTCAAACAAAAGATGTAGATGGAAAACCCGCCCTGCGTATGGCATTACAAACCAGAGAGCAACATATAAAAAGAGATAAAGCTACATCTAATATTTGTACAGCTCAAGTGCTATTAGCGGTAATGGCCAGTATGTATGCAGTTTACCATGGTCCAAAAGGGTTAAAATATATTGCTGACCAAATCCACTCAAAGGCGCAAACATTAAGTAACACACTTACCAAACTTGGATTTACACAATTAAACTCCTGTTTTTTTGACACTATACAAGTAAAAGTTTCTGATACCAAAAAGCTTAAAACTATAGCTGAATCCAAAGAGATTAATTTTAATTATATTGACGACACCACCGTCTCTATCTCTTTAAATGAAGCTGTTACTCTTAACGATATAGAACAAATAGTTTCTTGCTTTACCTTTTTAAATAATGAGACCGAAGTTCATGAGTTAATAGAAACTCAAAAAAATATCATCTCAAAAGATATTGAAAGAAGTACCCCGTTTTTGATAAGTGATGCGTTTAATTCATATCATTCAGAGACAGAAATTATGCGTTATATCAAGAAACTTGAACGTAAAGATTTGGCGCTAAATCATTCTATGATTTCACTGGGTTCATGTACAATGAAGTTAAATGCTGCCACACAAATGCTACCACTAAGTTGGGCAGAATGGGGAAACATTCATCCTTTTGTTCCTATAAATCAAGCTAAAGGATACCAAACCGTTCTTAAAGAATTAGAAGATTATTTAAGTGTCATTACTGGCTTTCATGCAACATCATTGCAACCAAATTCTGGTGCTCAAGGAGAATATGCTGGACTTATGACAATAAAAGCATACCACGAATCCAGAAACGAAAACAATCGTAACATTTGTATAATTCCTGCATCAGCACATGGCACAAATCCTGCTTCGGCTGTAATGGCAGGCATGAAAGTAGTGGTAACCAAAACAGACGAAAAAGGAAATATTGATTTAATAGATTTAGAGGAGAAGGTTATTTTACACTCTGCAAATCTTGCTGCCTTAATGATTACCTACCCCTCTACTCATGGAGTTTTTGAATCTTCAATAAAAACTATCACAAAATTAATTCACGACCATGGAGGTCAAGTATACATGGATGGCGCAAATATGAATGCTCAAGTTGGTTTAACTAATCCAGCCACTATTGGAGCGGATGTTTGCCACCTTAATCTTCATAAAACTTTTGCAATACCACATGGAGGTGGCGGACCAGGTGTTGGCCCAATATGTGTTGCGAAACAATTAACCCCATTTTTACCAACCAATCCTGTTATAAAAACTGGAGGAGAAAAAGGAATTTCTGCAATTTCCGCAGCTCCATGGGGAAGCTCCTTAGTTTGTCTTATTTCTTATAGCTATATAAAAATGTTGGGGGAAAATGGCTTAACCCATTCTACAAAAATGGCTATTCTTAATGCTAATTACATCAAAGAGCGCTTAAGCAGCAAGTACGATGTGCTTTATACTGGCGAAAAAGGAAGAGCTGCGCACGAAATGATTATTGACTGTAGACCTTTCAAACAAAATGGAATAGAAGTTAGCGATATTGCAAAACGACTTATGGATTATGGTTTTCATGCTCCAACGGTTTCATTCCCTGTAGCTGGAACATTAATGATTGAGCCAACAGAAAGTGAAAGCTTATCTGAATTAGACAAATTTTGCGATGCCATGCTTTCCATACGCTCTGAAATTGATGAGACAAACTCGGAAAATTCTAATAACCCTCTTAAAAACGCACCTCATACTTTAGCAATGTTGACTAATGACAAATGGGATTTTCCCTACTCAAGACAACAAGCTGCGTATCCACTTTCTTTTGTAGCTGATAATAAATTTTGGCCTTCAGTAAGAAGGGTTGATGACGCTTATGGAGATCGTAATTTAATTTGTACCTGCACACCTATTGAAGCTTACGCTGAGGTATAAAAAAATTAAAAACCATAATAAACATAGGGCTTTAAATAAAAATTAAACCCTGTGTTTATTTTTACCTTTTTTAAAATTACGTGCTGACCATCGTAACATTTTGCTATGCATGCATATAACTACAGTATCATTTATGTACTTTGTATGTATACAAAAAATGAAGTATGGGAGTTACTATTACGGGAACAGGCAGCTACGTGCCTTCTCAAATTACGAAGAATGAGGATTTTGTAAATCATAAATTTTTAAATGATGACGGTTCTGACATAAAATCAGACACTAAAACAATTATAAGAAAGTTTAAAGCCATAACCGGTATTGACGAAAGAAGGTACGTAAAACCTGAATTTACAACTTCGGATATTGGTTTTCTTGCCGCTGAAAAAGCAATTGAAGATGCTGGCATTTCCAAAGAAGAAATAGATTATATAATTGTTGCTCATAATTTCGGAGATGTTGCTAGTGGCTCTAACCAATCAGACGTTATTCCAAGTATAGCAACCCGAATAAAACACCACCTTAGAATTAAAAACCCTAAATGTGTAGCATATGATTTAATTTTTGGCTGTCCTGGTTGGGTTGAAGGCGTAATTCAGGCAAATGCTTTTATCAAAAGTGGTATTGCTAAAAAATGTCTCGTAATTGGAGCGGAAACGCTTTCAAGAGTGGTAGACAAATATGATCGCGATTCAATGATTTTTGCTGATGGAGCGGGAGCCACTGTAATTGAAAAAAAGAAAAACGCAGGAGAAATTTTGTTTCATGAAAGCGCAACTTATGCGAATGAAGAAGCAAACTACTTGTATTACGGAAAAACATTCAAACCAGAAAGTGACGACCCCAACAGTTACATAAAAATGCTAGGGCGAAAAATATATGAATTTGCTTTAACACATGTTCCTGCAGCAATGAAAAGTTGCTTAGACAACAGTAATGTTCCAATTAGTGACGTTAAAAAAGTTTTTCTTCATCAAGCTAACGAAAAAATGGATGAAGCAATTATACAGCGTTTTTATCAGTTGTACGGTATCAACACCTTACCTAATGGAATAATGCCTATGTGCATTAAAAAACTAGGTAATAGTTCCGTTGCTACTATACCTACCCTTCTTGATATGGTTAAGCATGGAGAATTGGAAAACCAAGAAATTAAGAAAGGTGATATCGTAATTTTCGCAAGTGTTGGAGCTGGAATGAATGTCAACGCAATAGTTTATAAAGTATAAAATGTTTCTGTTACGTTCCTAGTGGTTATTTTTATACCTTCGTCGGTATTAATTTTGGCTATTGATGTACGAAAAAACGTTTCCAAACAAGAGGTTTAAAAACACCATAAATTTTCTCGAAAAATATGTTTCAAAAGACCAGTCTATTTTAGATTTAGGTGTTGAAAATCCTTTCTCTAAAATTATGATAGAAAGAGGTTATCAGGTAACCAACACTCAAGGAGAAGATTTGGATATTGATTTCAAAAATGTACAATCATCCGCAACAGACGTTGTAACGGCTTTTGAAATTTTTGAACACTTGATAGCTCCCTTCAATGTTTTAAGGGAAATTAAAGGTAACAAACTTGTAGCTAGCATACCCCTACGTTTATGGTTCTCGTCAGCCTACCAAAGTAAAACAGACCCATGGGATAGACATTATCATGAATTTGAAGATTGGCAATTTAACTGGCTATTAGAAAAATCTGGTTGGGAAATTAAAGCCTCAGAAAAATGGACTAACCCTGTGAAAAAAATTGGTTTTAGGCCTTTATTACGTAGTATAACTCCAAGATATTACATTGTTTACGCGGAACGTAAAAAAATATGAAGTACTGCATAGTTATACCAGCTCATAACGAGCAAGATTTTATAGCACTTACGTTAGATTCCATTCTATCCCAAACTTTACTGCCTCAAAAAGTAATCATTGTAAATGATAACTCAACAGACGATACGGAAAACATAATTGATAGTTATATTTCGAAAAACGATTTTTTTCAAAAACTAAACACAGTCTCATCAACTGCTCATATGCCAGGAAGCAAAGTAATAAACGCGTTTAACAAAGGCTTTGATGTACTGGATGTGGATTACAATTTTATCGTAAAGCTGGATGCGGATATAATTCTACCTAATAATTATTTTGAATCAATATCTCAAATTTTTGTAAAAAACTCAAAGGTGGGTATTGCTGGTGGATTTGCATATGAAAAAAACGATTCGCAAGAATGGCTACTAAACCACCCAATGAACAAAGACCACGTTAGAGGAGCCTTTAAGGCATACTCTAAAGATTGTTTTAAAGCCATAGGCGGATTAAAATCTGCTATGGGTTGGGACACCATAGATGAACTTTTAGCTCAATTTCACGGCTTTAAAATAACTACAGACGAAACTCTAAGAGTAAAACACCTTAGACCCACAGGAAATGCTTATAACAAAAAGGCAAGAATACTTCAAGGCAAGGCCATGTACACTATGAATTACGGCTTTTTAATAACAACCATAGCTTCTTTAAAAATGGCTTTAAAACATAAAAATCTACGTGTTTTTTTCAACAACATGGAAGGCTTTTATAAAGCAAAAAAGGATAATACTCCTTTTTTAGTAACTAGAGAGGAAAGCACTTTTATACGAAAATTACGTTGGCAAGGGATTCTAAAAAAATTATTCTAAACAAAAAGCCATTCAGAAATCTGAATGGCTTTTTGTTATTCTATGTAATGTTTCTTTTAAAACCCTAACTCTTTTTTAACCTCTGCTAAAAGATCTTTTCCTTTTGCAACTATTAATCCACCACCCACTTGAGCATCAATTACATAATCAATACCTTGTGCAGCAGCAACCTTTTCAATAGCCGCTTTTGCTTTCTCCGAAATAGGAGCAAAAAGTTCTTGCTGTTTTTTCTGTAGTTCTTGTTGAGCAGACTGCTGTGCTTCACCAATACTTTTCTCATACCCTTGAAGCTCTACCGCTCTTTTTTCATTTTCTTCTTTTGATTTAGAAGGCGCCTCATTTTGGTACTGTGTATATTTATTTTTTAACTCCGTCATTGAAGCTTGTATATCTGCACCATATGTTTCTTGCAACTTTTTAAGTTCCGCTTCAGCAGCTTTCATTGCAGGCATATCTGCTAATAATTTTGTAACATCTATATGAGCAATTTTACTTTGTGCATTTACAAAACTTGCAGCTGAAATAAACAAAACTAATGCTACAACTATCTTTCTTACATTTTTCATGATTTTCAATTCTATTTTGAGTGTTAATATATGTTAGTGATTATTACTTATCGTTATCCTCTTCAGACTCGTCTTCAGTTTTTTTTCTTTCTTCTTGTTTAGCTTTTCTTTTTGCTTCTCGCTCTTCTAATAATTTTTTTCTGCGCGCTTCATAAGCTTTTTTACGCTCTTCTCTTAACTTCAACTGTTCAGCTCTTTTAGCTTCTGCTGTCTTTGCTCTAGTTTCGCTAGCCTCTTTAGAACGCTCTTGCCTTGCCTTTAATTCTTCGCTTATTTCCTTCTCCGTTTCCTCTCTATCAAACTCTTCTAATCTTGTCTTAGCTTTTTTCTTTGGCTTACTAATTTTTCTAGTTCTTGCTATAGCTCTCAAAACTAAATCACTAATATCGTGCCGTTTTTGAGAATACAACATTACAACATCCGCAGATTTATCAAAAATAAAATCATATTTTTTATTCGTCCCTATTTTTTGAACTTCATTAAAAACCTGATCTTGAATAGGTTGTATTAACCTTCTTTTTTGCAAAACCAAATCCCCTTGCGGGCCAAACCTATCTTGCTGATATTCCAACATTTCTTTTTCCAACAACAAAATTTCTTCTTCTCTCTCAGCAATAAGCTCATTGGTTAATAAAACCTTTTCTGCCATAAGATCTTTTTTCATCTGCTCAACAACACTTTGTTTTTGCTCAATCTCAACCTTCCACTTTTGAACCTTTGTTGCCAACTGCTCTGTTGCATCTCTATACTCCTCAACATTTTCAAGAATATATTCCATATCAACATAAGCCATTCTAACTCCTCTTTGAGCATATGTAAATACAGAAAAGAGTACTGTTGAAACTAAAAAAAGAACCTTTGTTTTTGCTTTCATTTTTGATATTGTTTAATCTAATAGAAAATATCGTGCCAAAAATACTAAAACTATATAAATGAACTAATTAGCATTGAACATATTTTCGAACCATAAATAAATCAAAACTGTTGGCCAATAATGAAGTGTGTTTGCCAGCCACTAGGCCCTGCACCTTGAGATTGAATTCGAAGATCTTCATCAAACCCATATCCAAAATCAATTCCCAATAAACCAAATGCTGGCATAAAAATTCGTAACCCCAATCCCGCCGAACGTTTTAATTGAAACGGATTAAACTCTTGAAAATTGCCAAAAGCATTTCCACCTTCTAAAAAAGCAAGACCATATATTGAAGCTGAAGGTTTTAAAGTTAAAGGATACCTAAGTTCCATTGAAAATTTATTATAGGCTAAACCACCTTGTGATTGCCCACTTGAATTAACAGGTGTTAGGGATTGATTTTCGTATCCTCTTAGCTGAACAACATCTCTACCATCCAATGTAAAGTTTCCTAAACCATCTCCTCCAACATAAAAACGCTCAAAAGGAACATCCCCTACATCACTGTTATAGTTGCCTAACATTCCAAATTCTGCATTAGCTCTAAGTACCAAAGATTTGTCAGCAGAACCTGCTAAAGTAGTATACCAATCTCCTTTAAACTTAAGCTTATAATATTCTAACCAACGAAAGCGCTCTTGGTCTGATTCTTCTAAAGCCGTTAATTCATCAGCAGTTAAAGCTCTAACAAGCCTCTGCTTATTAAGCTCATCACTAGTTTCCTTAAACGATTTAAAGTCTTTGTTAGAAAAAAGAGAATACGGTGGTGTAAACTTAGCGGTGATTTCAAAATTAGACCCTCCTCTAGGAAAAATTCGCCCACCTAAAATTGCATTTCTTGAAATTCCTAAAGTATATGTTAATGCATTAGATTTTCCATTTCCAAAATTAAAAAGGCCAATATTATAATTTTTAAAATTATAAATTTGATATCCTATAGAATGTGAAATTGTAAAATAATCATCTGGCCATTGCACTCGTTTTGCTAAACCAGCGTTTATCCCAGTAATTGAAAATTGTCTATTCTTATCAACCTCTACCCTTCCTCTAGATCCAAAATTGGCTCCAAATTGCTGAGTTCTAGAAAATGATAAATTAAAACGTACAGGTTTTTTACCTCCTAGCCAAGGTTCTGAAAAATTAAGACTATATACTCTAAAAGTTCTACTCGCTTGTAAACGTAATGCAAAAGTTTGTCCATCACCCATAGGAACAGGCTTATAAGCTTTTTTATTGAATAAATTTCTCGCAGAAAAATTATTAAACGAAAGCCCCAGAGTACCTATAAATCCTCCACCTCCATAACCACCTTGTAATTCTATTTGACTAGAACCGGATTCAACAAGACTAAATCCTAAATCTACTGTACCTGCATTTGGATCAGGGTTTAAAATATCTGGCTTTATTTGTTCGGCATCAAAAAACCCTAATTGTCCAAGCTCTCGAATACTTCTAATAATATCTGATTTATTATAACGCTGACCAGGTCGTGTTCGCAGCTCTCTAAAAATTACGTGATCATTAGTTTTATCATTACCAGTAACAGTAACATGATCAAGAAAAGTTTCTTTCCCTTCAACAATTCTAATCTCAAAATTAATAGTATCATTCTGTGCAGAAACTTCTACTGGATTAATATTTGAAAATAAATACCCATTATTTTGATATAAACTAGTAACGTCGTTAGGCTCAGGTTTAGAATCATCCGCAATGCGCTCTCTTAATAACACCCCGTTATAGATTTCTCCTTTCTTAAGTCCAAGCACAGCATGTAGTTGCCTATCTGTGTATACCGTATTACCTACAAAGTCAATATCACCAAAATAGTATTTATTCCCCTCCTCTACCTTGAATTTTAGTATTATATGTTTATTATCTACTTTAACTACAGAGTCTGAAATAATTCTGGCATCACGATATCCATTTTCCGCATACTTATCAACCAAAAGTGATTTGTCTTTAACATACTCTTCCTCAATATATTTTGATGCTTTCCAAAAACGCCCAAATACTTTTCTTTTGGTTTTCTTAAGTGCTTTTCGCAGCTTTTTAGATTTAAGCTCACTATTACCTTCAAAAACAATGTCTTTAATTTTAACTTTTTTACCCTTATCAATGGTAACAAGCATTTTTTGCCCATTTACTTCTGAAGTATCATTTTTAACCGCAATGTTCACCTTGGTATTTAAGAAACCTTTTTTCTTATATTTATTTTGAAGGTAATTTTTTGTGTTTGCAATTAAACTTTTGGTGATTTTCTTTCCTTTTTTAAGATCTGTATCCTTAAGAATTTCATCGGTCTTACGCTTTTTAACTCCAATTACTGTAATATCCGAAAGTGTAGGACGCTCAATAATATTAAGTTCTAAAAAAGCTTTTTCTCCCTCAATATTTGTGATGTAGAAATCTATTTTACTAAAAAGTTCAAGTCCCCAAAGTTTATTAATTATCTCACTAATTTGATCTCCAGGTAAAGTTATTGGCTGACCAACTCTTAAGCCTGTATAGGTTTTAACGGTTTGCTCATTATAACTTTGTAATCCTGTTACTTCAAGCCCTCCTAAAATATACTTTTTACCATTCTCGTAAGAAGTCTCTTGAGCAATGGTTAAAGTAGTAATAAATAATAAAAGGGTAGTTAATAGTTGTCTAAGTAATACCACTCTAGTAGCATTATTAGCTAAGTTGTTCGCTAGTTTTTCCAAATCGTCGTTCTCTATTCTGATAATCTTTTATAGCTCCTACCAAATGGTGCTCTTTAAAATCGGGCCAAAATACATCAATAAAATATAATTCAGCGTACGCTATTTGCCAAAGTAAAAAATTACTTATTCTATGTTCCCCACTAGTTCTCACTAGTAAATCTACATCTGGTAAATTTTGCGTGTAAAGATGGCTATTAATAATGGTTTCATCAATATTTTCAGGAGAAATTATATTATTTTTAACTTTGATACTTATCTCTTTAATGGCATTTTTGAGCTCCTCTCGAGACCCGTAGCTTAACGCCAGAGTAAGAGTCATTCCCGTATTTTCTTCTGTTTTACGCATTACTTCCTTTAGCTCATTTGAGGCTTTTTTAGGCAATGCATTTATGTCACCAATAGTATTTAAACGAACGTTATTTTTGTTAAAAGTGTTAAGTTCTTTTTTAAGAGAAGACACTAACAAACGCATTAAAGTGTCTATTTCTAGTTTTGGTCTGTTCCAGTTTTCGGTAGAAAAAGTATACAAAGTCAAGTACTCGATACCTATTTTAACGCAATTTTCGACTGTATTACGAACAGTTTTCACTCCGTTCTCATGTCCAAAAACTCGTAATTTACCTCTTTGTTTTGCCCACCTTCCATTACCGTCCATAATAATAGCAAGGTGTTTTGGAAGTTTAGTTTTATCAATATCTTCTATAGTGTTCATTCTATATTTTACTCAAAGCAGTCAGTGCATGATTTTCGCCCAAAGGTATAGGTTATTGTAATACCAGAAAAGACATACCAATCATCACTAAAAATATTTCCGAATTTAGAGTTCTCAAAATTGGAGCCTTCTGGGTTACTCGCATCTAAATTATCGGTAAATGTATATCGTGCTCCTATTTCTCCTCCTAAAATTAAATATTGATTTATTCTTGCCTTAAAGCCTACTGTCATGGGAATTGCAAATGAACCATCTGTTTGCGACAAGTTTTGAAAGTTTCCAACATTGTCAAAGTAGTTAAAATCATACCTAAAATAGGTAACCCCTGTATACAAATACGGTGTAAATGCAGGACCTAGTTTATGTAAATTATACTCAACAAAATTAAGCTCTAATCCTGCTGAAGCTTCAAAAACAGAGCCTTTTGCAACATACCCTCTTGCTTTTCTTGAACTAATACTAGACTTGGAATCATCTGCTGTATACTTACCTCTAATTATACTAGCCCTCCAGGCGTAACGTTTACTTTTATTCCATTTAAAAAGTCCTCCTACTGCTAATCCAGAAGGTGCTATATATGTTGTTCTTCCGACATCGCCAATATTATTTGCTCCACCAGCAAAAAGCCCCACTTCATAAGTCTGGGCCTTTATTTGTGCGCAAAAAACTACAAAGACTAATAGAATTACTCTTTTCATAAAATCTAAAAAGTTTGCAAATATACCAATTCCAGTAGTTTGAACTACTCAAATTATATGTTCTTGTTCTGTGAAGATAAACAGCTTTTGACAGCATTTATTGTTCGAGAGAAGACTCAATTACGACGATCTTCTCCCCAAAGCAGTTTATTGCGTAATGTTTTTAAAAAACTTTCAGAAGTATACTCAATCATTTTTACCGTGAAATCTGCTTTTTTAATAACTATTTCCGTTCCGTTTTCTATAGATGCAATTCTAGAATCCAACGATATTAAATGATTTTCCTCTCTACCTGAAACCTTTAATCTAATAGCAGTGGTATCTGATATCACCAAAGGTCGTGCATTGAGATTATGAGGAGCTATTGGCGTTAACACCAGTGATTTTGCCGTTGGAACTATCACTGGACCACCACAACTTAAAGAATACCCTGTAGATCCAGTTGGAGTAGAAATTATTAAACCATCTGCCCAGTACGATGTTAAATACTCATCATTAAGATACGTTTCTACGGTAATCATTGAAGTGGTATCTTTTCTACTTACAGTAATTTCGTTTAACGCAAAATTAAGTGCTCCAAATTCCGAAGAAACAATATCAGAACTCACCTCAACTAAACTGCGCTCAACAATATGATACGCCCCGGAAACAAACTCTTGAATTACCTTGCGTACATCTTCTTTGGCAAAAGTGGATAAAAAACCCAACCTACCTGTATTTACTCCCACAATTGGAATTCCGAAGTCTTTTACATAAGTTGTAGCCCTGAGAATGGTACCATCACCACCAAAACTCACCAACATGTCAAAGGTATCATCCAAACCAGAAGTGGTTGTAAAAACACCATATGAATCATTTTTATATTGTATTGGTAAAAGTGAATAAAAATCTTTCTCTATTGCAACTTGAGCATTTTCTTTCTGAAGTTCATCCAATAATTCAACAACATACGCAATTGCATCATCTTGGTATGTTTGACCGTATATAGCTACTTTCATTAAGCTAGACGTTTAAATATTTGTCTAAATAGTCTGAGCGTTGTTTTAAATCTTCCAAAAATTGATCATCACTATTACCAAACAGCACATTGTAATTATATCTTCTGAAACTTTGCACAACTTCATTAAAGTTTGAAGTACTTATTTTTATGGTTATCTGCACCACATCATTTTCGTTATCGCTTATAAAAGACCCTATAACCTTAGAATTATTACTTTCTACTATTTGTGCAATCTCACTAAAAGAATAGTCTTTAATTCCTTTAGCTACAATTACAATATTCCCTGGCTCTGTAAAAAAAGGAGTATCAATAAAAATTTTCATGACCTCAGCCAAATCATAATACCCTAAAACATCTTCATTTTCACCTAAAACGGGAACTAAGTTAGCTTCATTTCTTGCAAAAACCTCTAAAATGTCCAACCAATTAACTTCCTTCCTAGCAAAAAAAGTCTCAAAATTATACCTATAATTCTCAATTTTGTCATCCGGATTAAAGTCTTCTAAATCGTTTTCATTAAACACACCTAAAAAACGTTTTTTACTCACAATAGCGACATGAGAATATGTACTCTCATTAAAAAAAAGTTTTAAATTCTCAAGAGTATCTTCCGCTTCAAAAATTGGAATATCAGTATTTATTTGAGTTTGAATATACATAGGTTAAAATATAATGCAAAATAACAATTAAATAGATCAAAAAGCATGCCTTATTTGTATTTTTGTCAGAGTGTCAAATAAAATCGACAATATGACCAAATTAAGTGTTAATGTAAATAAAATAGCCACTTTAAGAAATTCAAGAGGAGGAAATACACCTAACCTTTTAAAAGTTTCAGCAGATATTGAAAGCTTTGGAGCACAGGGAATAACGGTACACCCCAGACCAGACGAAAGACATATTCGCTATAATGACGCAAGAGATTTAAAAAAAATAGTTACTACAGAATACAATATTGAAGGTAACCCTATCAAAAAGTTCATGGAATTGGTGTTAGAAGTAAAACCTACTCAGGTTACCTTAGTTCCAGATGCTATTGATGCTATTACATCAAACGCTGGTTGGGATACCATTTCACATAAATCCTTCTTAAGTGAGGTAATTTCTGAATTTAAAAACAATGGCATACGAACATCCATTTTTGTTGACCCTGATTTAAAAATGATAGAAGGTGCTGTCAACACTGGGGCAGACAGAATTGAGTTATATACTGAAAGTTATGCTAAAGGTCATAGCAAAGGTCAAAAAGAACATGTTAAAGTATTTACCCAAGCAGCAGAGCTAGCTCATGAATTAAAACTTGGAATTAATGCGGGGCACGATTTAAGTTTAGACAACATTGCTTTTTTTAAAGAAAACATTCCTCATTTAGCCGAAGTATCTATTGGACATGCTTTAATAAGCGAATCATTATATATGGGTCTGGACAATGTTATTAAAATGTACCTCAACAAACTTAAATGAATCAATTACACGCAAACATATTAGGAGAAGGCAAACCGCTTTGTATTTTACATGGTTTTCTTGGAATGTCAGACAATTGGAAAACCTTAGGGGTTAAATATGCTTCTCTTGGTTTTCAGGTTCATTTAATAGACCAACGAAATCACGGAAGAAGTTTTCATTCTTCTGAATTTGATTACGACCTACTTGCCGAAGATTTGCATCAATATTTGTTACAAAAAAACATTAACAAAACCTCACTAATTGGACATTCAATGGGCGGAAAAACTGCAATGCAATTTGCATGTTCTTATCCTGAAATGTTGGACAAGCTAATTATAGTAGATATTGCCCCAAGACACTACCCACCGCATCATCATGACATTGTGGAAGGAATGCTATCCTTGGATTTTACTAAAATCAAAAGTCGCAAAGACGCAAACAACCAACTAGAAAAATACATACCTAATATTGGGATAAGACAATTTATTCTTAAAAATTTATACCGAACAAACGAAAACAATTTTGCCTTCAGATGTAATATTAATGTGCTTGCCAATAAAATGGAAGAAGTTGGAGAAAACATTTCTGGAACAGATTCTTTTGATGGAGACACTTTATTTTTAGCTGGGGATAAATCAGAATATATTCTCCCAACGGATAGTACTACAATTCAAAATCATTTTCCTATGGCAATGATTGAAACAGTTAAAAACGCTGGACATTGGCTACATGCAGAAAACCCAATAGATTTTTTCTCCATATCAGAAGCCTTTTTAACAAAATAAAAGGCTAATAAATACTATGCATGCATAATTTTATGATGCAAAGCATTGCATATTTCTTAAAAATAATTACTTTTGAGAATGACATTTTTATGTTTTAGTGTATTTTATTAAATAAATCTAAATATAGATGAAAAAATATTTTGTTTTATTATTGATATCTAGCCTTTTTATAGTTTCATGTACTGACGATGAGTCGTTAGCCCCTCCTACCCCTCCAGAGCCAAAAGTTTATACTAGTGGAACTGCTGATTTTTCTAATTATGTAGCAGTTGGAAACTCTCTGACTGCAGGTTTTTCGGACGGAGCTTTATTTAAAGATGGACAAGAAGCTTCAATGCCCAATATGCTTGCAGCTCAGTTTGCACTTGCAGGGGGTGGCGAATTTAAAATTCCGTACATGGCTGACAATTTAGGTGGGCTAATAATTCCTGGAGTACCTGCTCTCCCTAATAGGTTTTTTCTTTCTTTTGCCTCAGGAGACCCAAGCCCAACAAGAGTAGAGGGTTCACCAATCACAGATGTTACTCAAACGCTTTCTGGAAGTTTTAATAATATGGGAGTTCCTGGAGCAAAAAGTTATCACATAGGACTTGAAGGATATGGTAGCCTCACCAATTTAGCAATAGGCAGAGCCAATCCATACTTTGTTAGATTCGCTTCCTCACCAGATGCAAGTATCATTGGTGATGCATTAATCCAAAATCCTTCATTCTTTTCACTTTGGATAGGCAGTAACGATGTACTTGGGTATGCCGTAGGAGGTGGTGTTGGTGAAGACCATAATATTACAATGAATATCGACCCAACACAATATGGTTCGGAGGATATTACCAACGAAAATGTTTTTGCGAGTGTATATTCTGGATTGCTATCTGGTTTATCTGCAAATGGAACTAAACAGGGCATTGTTGCGAATATTCCAAACATTGCTCAGCTACCTTATTTTACAACAGTTCCTCATAACCCAGTACCTTTAGACCAAGCTACTGTTGATTTATTAAATTTTAATTATTCGGCATATAATAATGCACTTATTGGATTAAATCTACAAAACGTAATAAATGACGAGGAATTATCAAAAAGAACAATATCATTTACCGCTGGAGAAGGTAATGCAGTAGTAATCATCGACGAAAGTTTAACCGATTTAACTACACTTCCTATTGAAGGTGCCAGCTCATTAATTAATATGAGACAGGCAACAGCCGAAGACCTTGTAGTTCTACCGGCTCGGCAATTAATTGGCACAACAGTCAACAACAACCCAACACTTATTAATGGAGTTTCTGTTCCTTTAGGTGACAAATGGGTTTTAACTCCAGAAGAACAAGCAAGTATAACATCTGGAACCGACAAAATAAACGCACAAATTGATGCGATTGCCGCCTTATACAATATACCTGTGGTAGATGTAAAAGCTTTATTGATAAGAGCTGAAACTGGAATCCCCTTGACCGATGGTAGTACCGTTACAACTATATTTGGTACAGGCGGAGGATTCTCTCTAGATGGCGTGCATTTATCCCCACGCGGCTACGCTATAGTAGCAAATGAATTCATTAAAAAAATAAATGAAACATACGGCTCTAATCTAGACCCAGTAGACCCTTTAGATTATACAGGTCTGTACATAAACTAGTTTACAATACAATAATTGATTATATTAAAGGCACCAAATAATGGTGCCTTTTTTAATTAAACACTTAACCATGAATCTAATTTTACGTTTACTTTTATCTGCTGCTGCGGTAATCGTTTTGGGAAATATTCTTCCTGGTGTTGCCATAGACACCTATACTACAGCGTTAATAGTTGCCATTGTTTTAGGGTTACTAAACTTTATTGTACGACCCATTTTAGTAATCCTAACACTACCAGTGACCATAATTACATTTGGATTGTTTCTTTTAATAATTAATGCAATTATTGTATTGCTTGCAAATGCATTAATTAATGGTTTTAGTATTGATAATATCTGGTGGGCATTACTATTTAGTTTACTTCTCTCTTTTCTTCAATCCATATTATTCTCTTTGTTAAAGAAAGATAAATGATTCCAACTTAGTATTTGAAGTTCAGTATTTTAAAAACTTGTCCTACTTCAGAAAATATAGTACTTTTGCATCCCATTTTACATTTCAATAAATTAAACAGAGGAATGAATATTACAAAAGAGCAGATTGACGAGTTAAATGCTGTAGTAAAAGTAGCCATCACTAAAGATGACTATAAAGACAAAGTAGAAACTATACTTAAAGACTATAAAAAACAGGCGAATATCCCAGGGTTTAGAAAAGGTCAAGTACCTATGGGACTTATCAAAAAGCAGTACGGCAAAGCAGTATTGGTTGATGAGGTAAACAAGTTAATTCAAGACAATTTAAACAAATTTCTTACTGAGGAAAAACTAGATGTTCTTGGAAACCCTTTACCAAAACAACAAGATAATTTTGATTGGGATCAAGAGGATTTTGACTTTGAGTTTGAACTTGGTTTAGCTCCAAATTTTGATATTGCTCTTAAAACAAAAAAAGCCATTACTCATTATAACATAGTCGCTGACGATAAAATGATTAATGAGCAAGTGGAACGTATTCAAAAACAATACGGAAAACTAGTTAGTAAGTCTGAAGTTGAAAAAACAAGTGAAATCAACGGTGTTTTCAAAAACGAAGCTGAAGAAATTGAAAACAAAACTACTTTAGAAGTTAGTAAACTTAAGTCTAAAAAAGCTATTGATAGCCTTTTAGGCAAAAAAGCGGGAGATACCGTAACGCTTAAGACTAAAGGACTTTTAAAAGAAGACCACCTTCTATTTAGTCTTTTAGGTATTGAAAAAGAAAAAGCAGAAAAATTAGATATAGAAGTTTCTTTAACAATCGAAGAAATTAACGAAACAGAGCCTGCAGAGTTGAATCAAGAGCTTTTTGACAAGTTATTTGGCAAAGACACAGTTTCTTCTGAAAAAGAACTCAAAGCTAAAATAAAAGAAGATTCAGAAAAGCAGTTTGAACAACAGTCAGACCAAAAGCTTTTAAATGATGTTACTGAATACTTTATTGACAATACAAAATTTGAACTTCCTACAGCGTTTTTAACCAAATGGATTAAAACCACAGGAGAAAAGCCGTTAACAGAAGAAGAAGCTGTTGAAGAATTTGAAAAATCTGAAAAAGG
This sequence comes from uncultured Maribacter sp., assembly GCA_947493885.1. GTDB lineage: Bacteria > Bacteroidota > Bacteroidia > Flavobacteriales > Flavobacteriaceae > Maribacter_B. The sequence goes on along the minus strand of CANLTE010000002.1, from coordinate 334,411 downwards.
TTTACGCTACCAACTAATAGAAGGTAAAATTATTAAAGACAACGATATTCAAATTCAGTTTGATGAGTTAAAGGAATTTGCTAAAGGTTTTATTAAATCTCAAATGGCTCAATTTGGTCAGTTAAACCCTCAGGAAGAAGAATTAGACAACATTGCCACAAGAGTAATGAGCAACCAAGATGAGGTAAAGCGTTTGTCTGAACAACTTATGAGTCAAAAGCTACTAACACTTTACAAGGAAAAGGTAAATTTGAAGACTAAAGAAGTTACTTACGAAAACTTTGTCAAAGAAGTTTATGGGTAGTTTTCCAAAAAATATTTAAGTATCTTTACGGTGCCGAAAATAATATTTTCGGCACCATTTTTTTATCCTTTAAATTGATTATACCAACATGGATTACGGAAAAGAATTCAAAAATTACGCTATAAAAGACCAAGGCATTAACAGCATGTACTACGATAAAATAGTAAGTAGTATGTATCCTGTAAACATGACGCCCAATATAATTGAGGAAAGACAACTAAATGCAATTGCCATGGATGTGTTTTCCAGATTAATGATGGATAGAATTATTTTTTTAGGAACGGGAATTAATGATCAGGTTGCAAACATCGTTCAAGCGCAATTGTTGTTTTTAGAAAGTGCGGATGCAACAAAAGATATTCAAATATATATTAACTCTCCGGGAGGAAGTGTTTACGCTGGTTTAGGAATTTATGACACCATGCAGTTTATTAAGCCAGATGTGGCTACAATTTGTACTGGTATGGCAGCTTCAATGGCGGCAGTATTATTGTGTGCTGGTGAAAAAGGCAAGCGAAGTGGTCTTACCCATTCAAGAGTCATGATTCATCAACCAATGGGTGGAGCTCAAGGTCAGGCTAGTGACATTGAAATTACTGCAAGAGAAATTTTAAAGCTCAAAGAGGAGCTTTATCAAATAATAGGACAACACTCAGGGCAATCTGTGGATAAGGTTCGTGAGAATAGCGATAGAGATTACTGGATGAAGGCAGGTGAAGCGAAAGAATACGGAATGATTGACGAAATTCTAGTTAGGGAAAAGGAATAATATCGACTAATTAACTCAAAATAGATGTTACTCATCTATTTTTAAACCAATTTGTAATTTCTTTCGTTATATTTTAAGAATATAACAATTATGATGTTATGGCAAAGGAAAACTTAGAATGTTCGTTTTGTGGTAGAAAAAAACCAGAAACAAATTTATTGATAGCAGGATTAGATGCTCATATTTGCGATCGCTGTATTGAACAAGCGCACGGTATTGTTGCTGAAGAATCTAAACAAAGTAAAACAAACGATTTATCTTCCGAATTGGTTTTGAAAAAACCAATTGAAATTAAAGATTTTTTAGACACTTTTATAATTGGCCAAGAACGCACTAAAAAGGTGATGTCTGTTGCTGTATATAATCATTATAAAAGACTACTTCAGCCATCACCCAAAGAGGACGATATTGAAATTCAAAAAAGTAATATTATTATGGTTGGGCAAACGGGAACAGGAAAAACCCTTATTGCTAAAACTATAGCAAAAATGCTTAATGTTCCTTTAGCCATTGTAGATGCTACTGTGTTAACTGAGGCAGGGTATGTTGGAGAAGATGTAGAAAGCATACTTACACGCTTACTTCAGGCTGCAGACTATAATTTAGAAAAAGCGGAAAGAGGAATTGTATTTATTGATGAAATAGATAAAATTGCTCGTAAAAGCGACAATCCTTCTATTACCAGAGATGTTTCAGGAGAAGGTGTTCAACAAGGCCTGCTTAAACTTCTTGAAGGTACTGTAGTAAATGTTCCGCCAAAAGGGGGCAGAAAACATCCTGATCAAAAATTTATTGAAGTTAACACCGAAAATATTTTATTTATTGCAGGTGGAGCTTTTGATGGAATAGAAAGAGCCATTACCAAAAGGCTTAACATGCAAGCTGTTGGTTATAGTGCCTCTAAGGCTGAAGAGCATTTAGACAATGATAATATCTTACAATATATTATTCCAAGAGATTTAAAGGAGTTTGGATTAATTCCTGAAATTATTGGTAGACTTCCAGTGCTAACACATATGAATCCTTTAGATACTAAAACGCTTAGAGCCATTTTAACTGAGCCGAAAAACGCCATTATAAAGCAATACGAAAAACTTTTTGGCATGGACGGAATAACATTCACCATTACGGATCAAGCGCTAGATTATATTGTGGAAAAAGCCATTGAATATAAATTAGGAGCCAGAGGTTTAAGGTCTTTATGTGAAGCGATTTTTACCGACGCAATGTTTGAATTACCTAGTAGTGAAGAAAAAGAATTTAAGGTTACAAAACCTTACGCAGAAAATAAACTGTCACACGAAACAGTAAAAAAATTAAAAGCGGTTTCTTAATTAAACCGCTTTTTTATATTTAGGAACACTATGTGTTACTTTGTCTAATAAATCTTTACAAATACTCTTTATCATTTTTTCATCAGTATACAAAGTATGCCCGAAATTTTCAATGATATCAGTATTAACTTTCATTTTACTTAACCAATTACTTGTTGGTCTAAAATCATCATTTTCGCCATAAACCAGCGTTATATCGGTTTTTGGTTTTTCCTCCTCATACCTAACTCTAGTCGCTGAAACTGCGTAGATAGATTTTACAGGAAGACCCAAAGCAGCAGCTTTCCACAATACCGTTCCTCCAGTACTAAATGCTAAGTAATGAGAAGGTTGTGTTTCTTTTTTTAATAAATGCGCAACCGCAGTGTCAATGCCTCCATCTACAAAAGCTTGATGAATATTTTCTTCAGAATTAATTTTAATATCAAGATTCGCTAATTGTTGAACATCATAAAAAACAATGTCATAATATTGCTGTAAATATCCCAGATACGATGTTATCCAAAGCCCTTTTTTAGCTCCCCACATGTCTGAGACAATTACTAGTCGTTCTGCTTTCATAATACCGTTAGTTTAGTTTGTTAAGTACAATGTGATCATAAAACGACAAAATCTCATATTTATTTGTTTATCTGAAGTAATTCTTCGATGTAGTCTCGTTTATTAGATAATCTTGGTATTTTGTGCTGCCCTCCGAGCTTATCATTTGCCCTTAACCAATCATAAAACAAGTTTTCTCTTGCTATATGAATAAGAGGCATTTTTAAAGTTATATTGTTATAACGTTTAGCCTCATAATCAGAGTTTAACGACTTTAGTGCATTATCCAAAAGTTCTGTAAAATACTTTAAATCTTTGGGAGGTTTTCTAAACTCAATTATCCATTCATGAGCACCTTTTTCCTTACCTGACATAAAAATAGGTGCCACCGTATAGTCCTTGATTTCAGTGCTTGTTTTTTTACAAACATTTTTTAACGCATCCTCTGCATTCTCAATAATTAACTCCTCTCCAAAAACATTAATATGATGCTTAGTTCGTCCAGTAACTTTTATTCTATAGGGACTTAATGAAGTAAAACGAACTGTGTCCCCTATTTTATACCTCCATAACCCAGAATTAGTAGTGATTACAATGGCATAATTAACATTTCGTTTTACTTGCCAAAGTGGAATAGCTTTTTCATCAGCTGTTCCACAATTTTCAACAGGAATAAATTCGTAAAAAATTCCATAGTCTAGCATCAACAAAAGCTCTTTGGAATTATTTCTATCCTGAATTGCAAAAAAACCTTCCGACGCATTATATATTTCATAATATTGAAATGATTTTCGCGGAAGTAAGTTCTGATATTGTTCCATATAAGGGTTAAAGCTTACACCTCCATGAAAATACACTTCTAGGTTTTCCCACACTTCAAACAAATTACCTTTACCCGTTTCTTCAAGAACATTATTCATTAACACCAACATCCATGAAGGTACACCAGCTAAACTTGTAACATTCTCTTGAGTACTTTCATGTATAATAGCTTTTAACTTACTCTCCCATTCGCTCATTAAAGAAACCCTATTACTAGGCGTACTACTAAATTCCGCCCAAAGCGGCATATTATCTATTAAAATAGCGGACAAATCTCCAAAAAAAGAGCCATTCTGCTCATACAACTGTTTACTCCCCCCTAACCTAAGACTCTTACCAGTAAATAATTGAGAGTTTTCATTGTTATTTAGATACAAGCAGAGTAAATCTTTTCCTGATTTATAATGACAATCTTCAAGAGCTTCTGAACTTACTGGAATAAATTTACTTTTGGCATTGGTTGTTCCGCTACTTTTAGCAAACCACTTGATAGATGTAGGCCAAAAAATGTTTTGCTCTCCTCTTCTTGTGCGTTCTATAATAGGCTCGATCTCCTCATAGGAAACAATGGGAATCCTCTCATTAAAGGTTTCGTAATTAGTAATAGACTCAAAACCAAACTTTTTACCTATCTCCGTATCCTCTGCTATTTCCAAAAGTTGTTTTAAAACTTCCTCTTGAACTTCTTCTGGGTATTTCAAAAAAAGCTCTATTTGATGGTATCGCTTTTTCAAAAGCCAAGATGCTATGGAATTAAATAAAGGTATTGGCATTTTAGGTTATCTTTATCCTTTGTTTTTGAATTATCTACAAAATTATTCAATAGCTAAAAATAACTTTATTAGTTCTCATTTCAAATTGATTTACAATAAGATTTATAACAATGCAATACGAAGGTGTCTTACAAAAAATGCAAACCGAAATTGGCAGCCCCATTCAATATTACTTAGTGTTTTTTAATGATTTTTTAAATGTTAATCAGGTTTTAAACAAAACGCTTTCGCTTAATTATATAAAAACACAATGTTTAAATTGTAGCAAAAACAAACCTATTTACAGACAAGGTTTTTGTAAAAGTTGTTTTTTTGAAACCCCATCTGCAGGAGATTGGATAATGAGGCCAGAATTAAGCACCGCGCATTTAGGTATTGAAGATCGAGATTTAGAATTTGAAAAAAAAGCACAGCTTCAACCACATATTGTTTACTTAGCAAACTCAAGCAACATAAAAGTTGGCGTTACTAGAAAGGGTCAGGTTCCCACAAGATGGATAGATCAAGGTGCCCATGAAGCCATTGAAATTGTTGAAGTACCTAATAGATATTTAGCAGGAATTACCGAAGTAGTTTTAAAAAACCATGTAGCAGATAAAACCAATTGGAGAAAAATGCTAACCAACAGCGTCACGGAAGAAAACCTAATTGATTGGAGAGATAACCTAAAACAATACCTTCCTGATGAGGTGCTCGCATATTACATAAACGACAATCAAGAAACTCATCTTGAATTTCCTGTTTTACAATACCCAGAAAAGGTAAAAAGCCTAAACCTCTCTAAAACAACAAATTACACAGGTAAACTGGTTGGAATAAAGGGACAATATTTAATTTTTGAAGACAATACTGTTTTCAATATAAGGGCAAACGAAGGGTTATATATAGGGCTTAGTATTAGTTAACTGAGTCCTTCTTTTTCTTTTTAACCCCTAAAAGACCTCCTAAAACCTCAACAGCTTTTGTAACATTATCTTGTTTAGAGGAATCATGCTTAACCGTGTCATCTTTCTTTTTTCCTATGGTTGAAAGTACATCGTTAATGACACCTTCTGTTGTTTTTGTATTAGCGCTATCCCCTTCTTTTTTATCTCCTCCTAAAGTTTCCCCCAATAAATCAGAAAGCTTATTTTTTCCTTTATTCAATAGTTTTTGCTTTTGAATTGCCACCAATTTATTGGTTAAAGAAGTAGTAGCAGATTTTAAATCTGTACTCATATTAGGAGATTTTATATTTCCTGAAAATAAAGCATTTACCGGAACAGTTACATCTGAACTTTCTTTATCTCCAATTTGCTGCAATAAATTATTAACCTCTTTTCCTAAATATTTAGCAGGCACATCTAAAGTAAGTTTATAATCCATCTCAGAATCAATAGCATGATTTCCAGACAATGTCAACGGAATATCTTTATAATTAAATGTAACTGGTTTTAAAGTAACTTTACCGTTATTAAACGAAAAATTAGTTTTTAAATCCTTTACATTAAGCTCTTCCAAATTTACAAACCCCAATTGCCCGTCTAAAGAATTTAATAGGTTCGATTTTTCTGAATTAACTTTAACACCAAGTATTTGACCTATTACGTCTCCTGATATTTTACTCAAATTTGGAGTAAGGTCATCATTTAAAATTCCTTTAAGTACAATTGTTGAATTTAAAGACCCTGACAACGATTTTGCAAGAGGAGCAATTGCTTTAAACATTTCCATCTCTGCAAAGGTATCCCCTAGATTAAACCCATTCATTTTTAAATTCATATCAAATGACGGTGTTTTTTCTTTCGTAGAAACCGTTCCTCCAAACGACAAATCACCTCCAAACAGCGATGATTTTACATTGGATAAAATTGCTTTTTGGTCTTTGACAACCATAGTCGCTGAAACATTTTTCAGATTTAAATTATCATACACCACCGTGTTTGCACTTGCATTAATTGTGCAATCCAAAAATGCTGGTATTTTAATTGTTTCTCCTTCATCAACACTATTATCCTCTGAATTTGATTCGTTTTCGGCAGATGTCATAAAATCAGACACTTTAATAGAGTTTGCCTTTAAGATAAAATCACCCTGAACATTTTCATCATTAAACACAAATCCTAAAAAGTTGGTGAGCTTACCTTTTGCCTTAAAATCAGAATCACCCGTTGCACCATCCAGCTCATCTAAAAACACATTCTCTTTATCAAATCGTACAGCGGTTTTATGAATGAGAATTGGGTTATTAATATCCGATGACTTGTATTCAAAATTCTTCAACGAAAACTGCCCTTCAGCTTTTGTTTTTTGATACTCTTTTTTATCTAAAGAAGCCATATCAAAATTTGCTGCTAAATCTGCAATTAAAAATCCTTTTAAATCATAATTTTCTGGCACAGGATAGGCCTGAGAAATTTTAGATAAATCCATATCAGCATTTACCTTTACTTTTACTTTAGGATTACCTGAAACATTTGAAATCTGAGAGTTCAAGAAAAACACATCCTCATCAATACTAAATGATAACTTTTTTATGTCAATAAAAGTATCTTCCACTATTCCTGATGTATTGGAAACATGAGTATTTATAAATATGTTTTTAACAGTTTTAGGTAAATCAGGGTAATTTACACTAGCGTTTTCCGAGTTTATATGTATCGCAAACTTTGGTATATGGGTTTCATCAATTATTCCATTAACATTACCTGACACTTCAAAATTACCAGATGTTTTTACACTTGAAATATCTTTAGTGTACTCGTTAGGTACTAAATCTACAAAATTTGAAAAGTTTGTTGACGGTGTCTTAAAGGTAATATCTATCTCTTGATTTTCATCGTTTAATTTGATAAACCCATCAAAAATTAATTCCAAATTATTTACAAAAGCTTTATTTTCTAAAAATGAATATTTACTATTTTCTAAGTCTAAATTAAGAAGTGCATCTAATTTTACCCCTACATTAGTTAAGTACTTTTTTCCTTCGCTTGCATAGGTAACCTTAGATGTTGTCTTGGTATTTAGCTGCGTAACCTCCGCAGACAAATCACCGCTTCCTGAATGTTGAAAATCGGTTATGTTTAGTTCAATTTTTGAAGTCTCGTTTGCATAGTTAAATCTGGAATTATTTATTTGATAAGACTGCAGTGATAGTACGAAACCTGCGCTATTAGATTTTCCATCATCCACAACATCTGAATCACTTTCTATAGCTATATCATAATTAGCATTTTCAGATTCGTCTACCTTGATATTCACTAATGCATTTTCTATATATAAGGAACTTATGTTAATTGGCTCGCTTGCATCCTTAAACAACTCCCCTACAGACAAACTCAACTCTAAAGCTTCTGCTGAAAAAAGCGTATCTCCTAAAAATGGAGCATTATTAATTACTGTGGTTTCTCTCATTTTAAGCGTCGCCTTTGGAAAATTAGAGAACAAACTTAAATCCACATCAACAAAATTAAACTCGGCATTAACACTATTATTAACCTTGTTTTTAACAACCTCACCAATTTTCCCTTTAAGCAAAAACGGAACTGCAATTATGACAAGTAGAAAAACAAGAATAAAAACTCCTGTTACTTTTAAAATTCTTTTTTTCATTTGTAAGCTATTGTTCTTAATTAATCCGATAAAATTTATCTAAAATGCACCTTTTGACGCTAATGAAATGTTTATACAAATCTTAAACAAGATGTATAATTCTTAGAACTAAAAAAGTAAGCTGATATTATACCTCCAACTCTATTTCTTGAGTTATATTTAAGTTAAATCGTTTTCTAAGTATATATACGAAAAAATACAGCAAAGGGGTGTCGAGAAATGCAATTAAAATTTTAAAAAGAAATCCGCTTATTAATAATCCATAAAACATTTCCCAGGGAAGCACTTTAAACACACATAAAAGAAGTACAACGGTAAAGGTATCTACAAATTGAGAAGCAAAAGTTGAAAAGTTGTTTCTAAGCCATAAATGTTTACCGTTTGTAATTTTTTTCCAAAAATGATATAAAGCAATATCTATATATTGCGCAAATAAGTATGCTATCATCGAAGCTAAAACTGCAATGGGTGAAAGTGCAAAAACACCACTAAAAACCTCGTTATTTATTGGAGAACCCTTTATTGCGGGAACGTAATCTCCGAGCAACACAATTCCCATTGAAAAAAATGATGCAAAAATCCCAGCAGTTACAACCTGATTTGCTTTCTTTTTTCCATAAATCTCAGAAATAAGGTCGGTTATCAAAAATGTAATGGGATAAGGCAATATACCCACAGAAAGCTCAAATAATGGAGCTCCAAAAACGGTGATATCACCAAAAGGTTTCCAAAAAAAGAACTTTTGAAAAATTAAATTAGAAACCACCAGCGAGGTTATAAAAAGTGCTCCTAAATAAAAGTATATTTTAAACGCTAGCTTTTTATCTTTTTCGGTCATCATTAGATTCTATTTCCTAAAAAAGATACTATTTTATATTTAAATGATACGGCATTCTGGCTTGTATGCTCTGCTTTTCTGAGGAAATTTTTCTCACCTCTTCCAATACATTATATGCCTCATTACCTATTTCTTGTTTTATTACCGATTGTATAAAATTGGTCTTAGCACTACTCATGTCCTCAACAAAGCGCTCAAAACCACTCTTAAATTTCGGGTACTTTCTTATTCTATACGAACTAATTTCTGCCAATTCCGCGGCCCCTTTAATTGCATCTCCTAAGGTTCCTAATTCATCAACAAGACCTATTTTTTTAGCCTCGGCACCACTCCAAACTCTACCTTGAGCAATTGAATCTACTTCTTTCGCCGTAATTCCACGACCTTTTGAAACTCTATCTAAAAAAGTATTATATGTTTGCTCCACCCCCTCTTGAACAACTACTCTAAATTGTTCTGACATAGGTTCAAAAAATGAGTAATCAACTGAATTGGCATTAGTTCCCACCTGTTCTGCATTTATTCCAATATCACCTGCAAGTTTATTTCCATTGGGTATAACTCCAAAAACACCTATTGACCCTGTTACTGTTGTTGGTTCCGCATAAATTTTATCAGCACCAGCTGCAATATAATACCCACCTGAAGCGGCTACATTACCCATTGAAACCACAACCGGTTTATTTGCTTTGGCCAATTCTAATTCTCTCCAAATAATATCTGAAGCTAAAGCACTACCCCCTGGTGAATCTACCCTAAGTACAATTGCTTTAATATTATCATCTTCGCTAGCCTTTAAAACAGCTTCGTTAATCATACCTTGACCAATAGTTTCCTGAGACCCTTCACCATAAAATATTTCACCTTGAGCATATATAACTGCTATTTTATCTTTTCCAGCGCCTCTCATTTTTCCTTTTGAGTATCTAATATAATCCCCTAAACCAACAACAGCCACTTTCTCTTCTTCATCAGAATTAACAGCATATCGTAATTTTCTTTTATACTCATCAAAAAATGACAAATCATCTATTAATCCAGATTTCTTAGCATATTCAGGCGATCTTCCTCCTAGAGTATCCGCAATTACATTCAAATCATTTGTGGAAATGTTTCTTCCATCAGAAATATCATCAATAATGGAACCCCATAATGAGGTCAACAGTTCTTTAATTTGAGTTCTGTTGGCATCACTCATTTCATTAGACAAATATGGCTCAACAGCACTTTTATATTTTCCATGGCGAATAACCTCCATTTGTAAACCTGTTTTCTCTTGTAAATCTTTAAAAAACAAGACTTCGCTGGCCAAGCCTTTAAAATCCAAAATTCCTACTGGATTTAAAAAAACAGAATCAGAAACACTTGCCAAATAATAATCCTTCTGCGTATAAAAATCAGAAAATGCATATACAAACTTTCCACTTTCTTTAAAATCTTCCAAAGCTTTTCGAATAGATTGGGTTTGCGCCAAACCTGCCATTAAAAAGTTTTTTTCTATACTTATTCCCTTTATTTTTTTATCCGTTTTAGCTACTTGGATAGCCTCTATAATATTATCTAAACCTATGGCTTTCGTAAACAATCCAGCAAAGGGGTCTTCAGTTTCTCCTACATAATCTTTTACAGGTTCTTCAAGTTGAAATACTAAAACCGAATTATTCCTAACCGTGACCGAATCCTCACTACTTCCTAAAAGGCTTGCAAAAACCAAAAACATAACAAATAATATCCCAAATGCCATAATGCATCCAAGTATAGCGGCTAAAAGATTTCTTAAAAATTTCATTAAATACGATAATTATTATTGGTTTCAAAGATAACCAAATGGAATTGTTTTACTTATTTTGTTAGAACATTATGAACGAAACAAAAAAAGCATATTTATCTATTGGTAGCAATCTTGGCAAAAAGTTACAAAACCTGCAAAGAGCTATATTTTTAATTGAAAAAAAAATTGGTATTGTTACCACAATATCTAAAGTATACCAAAGTGAATCTTGGGGTTTTAAAGCAGGTGATTTTTTAAATGCTTGTTTAATTGTTGAATCCTCTATAGAGCCTCTAGAATTGCTTGAAAGAATTTTATTGGTTGAAAAAGAATTAGGAAGAGAACGCTCTAACAAAAGTGGCTACCAATCTAGAAGTATAGACATTGACATTATTTATTTTGAAAAAGAAATTATTGAAAGTGAGCAGCTAACGCTTCCTCATCCAAAATTACAGGAAAGGTTGTTTGTATTAAGACCTCTTGCTGATATTGCTCCACAATTTTATCATCCTATACTTAATAAAGACAGTCGCAACCTAATACAACAATGTAGAGATAAAAGCGCCCTTAAAAAAACTGGGTTAAAGCTTTTTAAAAACGAAGCTGCACTTTTTTCAAGTATTCAATTTATTGCAATAGAAGGAAACATTGGCTCAGGAAAAACAACACTTGCCAATAAAATAGCTAACGATTACAACGCTAAATTGGTTTTAGAACGCTTTGCGGAAAACCCTTTTTTACCCAATTTTTATAAAGACCAAGGCAGATATGCTTTCCCCTTAGAAATGTCTTTTTTAGCTGACCGTTACCAACAGTACTCTGATGACACTACTCAGTATGATCTTTTTAAAAATTTCATGGTTAGTGATTATGATATCTACAAATCTCTGATTTTTGCTAAAATCACACTCCAAAAAGATGAATATGATTTATATAAAAAGATTTTCAACTTTATGTATAAAGAGATACAAAAACCTAAGATATACATTTACCTATACCAAACTACAGAACGTTTACTAGCCAATATAAAAAAGAGAGGAAGGAGCTACGAACAAGATATTGCTCCCGAATACTTAGAAAATATAAACACAAGTTATTTTGATTTTATAAAAAGTAACCCGCAACAAAAAAGTTTAATAATTAATATTAGCGACATGGATTTTGAATCTAGTAAAGAAGACTATGAGATTATTTTAAGAAGAATTCAAAATTTTGTTATAGAAATGCAATCTTAACATAATTTTGGCAATTTTCTTGCATAGAACAAATCTATTTACGTTATTGCATAAGCAAATAAGCAACTAACTAACTCAAACTTTATGTTAAAAACCCAACCATTCGGTTGGGTTTTTACTTTTTTAGTTTTGACCAAAAGTCCCATATTACAACGCCTGCGCAGACTGATATGTTTAAAGAATGTTTAGTTCCAGACTGCGGAATTTCAATCACTCCATCACAAACATCAACAACTTCTTGAGAAACTCCTTTTACCTCATTTCCAAAAATTAACACATACTTATTATTGGAATTGGCTTCAAATAAATTTAACATAGTGGATTTTTCCGCTTGTTCTACTGCTAACGTCTTAAATCCTTCCTGTTTTAATTTTTTTGTTAAGTCAACAGTACTTTCATGATACTCCCAGTCTACACTTTCGGTAGCTCCCAATGCCGTTTTATGAATATCTTTATGAGGAGGAACTGCCGTTATTCCACACAAATAAACTTTTTCTATCAAAAATGCATCAGCAGTTCTAAAAACGGAACCTATGTTGTTTAAGCTTCTAACATTATCTAAAACAATTATAATAGGTGTTTTTTTCGCCTGTTTGTAACCATCAACATCTAAACGAGCTAGTTCTTCGTTTTTTAACTTACGCATATATTAGTATTAGCAATGGAGTTATCCCCAAATATCAACAATGGTTTAAAATCTTCTTGGAAAATCTTATTTTCGTTTCTACACAAAAATAAGCGAATAATATCTTTTGGCAGCTAAAGAAAAAACAAAGAAGGTAACACCTTTAATGAAACAGTATAATACCATCAAGACTAAATATCCTGATGCCTTATTACTATTTAGAGTAGGTGATTTTTACGAAACTTTTGGAGACGATGCCGTAAAAACATCTAAAATTTTAGGTATTATTTTAACGCACCGAAATAACGGGGGAGAAAAAACCGAACTTGCTGGTTTTCCTCATCACTCATTAAATACCTATTTGCCAAAATTGGTGAAAGCAGGTCAGCGTGTTGCTATTTGTGACCAATTAGAAGACCCTAAGCAAACCAAAACTATAGTTAAAAGGGGTGTAACCGAGCTTGTTACTCCTGGAGTAGCATTAAACGATGATATTCTTAATGCTAAGACTAATAACTTTTTATGTGCTGTTCATTTTGGACGAAAAAGGCTAGGTATCGCATTTGTTGATATTTCTACTGGGGAATTTTTAACCGCTGAAGGAGACGAAGAACAAATAGATAAGCTTTTACAAAACTTTGCTCCTAATGAAATTCTAATTTCAAAAAACTACAAAAAAGATTTTTCAGAAGCATTTGGAAATAATCATCATACTTTTTTGGTTGAAGATTGGGTATTTCAAGAAGACTATGCTATTGAAAATTTAACTGGTCATTATAAAACATCCACACTTAAAGGCTTTGGTGTTGACCATCTAAAACATGGTATTATTGCCTCTGGCGTTGTGCTTCATTATTTATCAGAAACACAACACAAACAATTACAACATATTAATAAGTTACAACGTATTGCGGAAGATGAATATATCTGGATGGATCGCTTTACCATAAAAAACCTTGAACTTTATCACTCTACCAATCCTAATGCTGTTACCCTTTTAGATGTAATTGATAAAACCATTTCGCCTATGGGCGGAAGAATGATTAAGCGCTGGCTTGCACTCCCTCTTAAAAATATTGATAAAATTCAGCGAAGACATAAAGTAGTATCTCATTTAATTTCAAATGAAGACATTTTAGAAAAACTACAACATGCTATAAAACAAATGGGTGATTTAGAAAGACTCATTTCAAAAGTGTCAACGGGAAAAGTTAGTCCTAGAGAGGTGATTCAACTAAAAAATTCTCTTGAAGCTATTGTTCCTATAAAACAACAAACATCGCAATCTAATAACGAGGCTCTAAATTTAATCGGAGACCAATTACAATCCTGCGATATGTTAAGGGCCAAAACTAAAGAAATGATTAGCGAGGATGCACCCGTAAACATTTTAAAAGGTAGCACCATTGCCGAGGGGTATTCCGAAGAATTAGATGAATTGCGAAATCTTGCGACTTCTGGTAAAGAATATTTAAATAATATGCTTGCTAGAGAAACTGAAAGAACAGGAATCACTTCACTTAAGATAGCATCAAACAACGTATTTGGATATTATATTGAAGTTAGAAATACACATAAGGACAAAGTTCCTGAAGAGTGGATTCGCAAACAAACCTTAGTTAATGCTGAAAGATATATTACAGAGGAACTTAAGGAATACGAAAATAAAATTTTAGGTGCTGAGGAACGCATTTTATCACTTGAACAGCAACTCTTCTCACAATTAATCGTATGGATGCAAGAATATATTGCACCGGTACAAAACAATGCTCACCTAATTGCTCAATTAGATTGTTTATGTGGATTCACAGTTCTCGCAAAAGAACATAATTATATAGAACCACTTTTAGATGACTCCACAGATATTGACATCAAAAATGGCAGACATCCAGTAATTGAAAAACAACTTCCCTTGGGAGAAATGTACATTGCTAATGATGTTCTTTTAAACAGAAATGAGCAACAAATTATTATGATTACCGGTCCAAATATGAGCGGTAAATCTGCTATTTTAAGACAAACAGCCTTAATTGTTTTATTGGCTCAAATGGGGAGTTTTGTTCCTGCAGAATCTGCTAAAATTGGTTTTGTAGATAAAATATTTACACGCGTTGGAGCCAGCGATAATATTTCTATGGGCGAATCAACTTTTATGGTTGAAATGAATGAAACGGCATCAATACTTAATAATTTATCTGATAGAAGCTTGGTTCTTCTTGATGAAATAGGAAGAGGTACAAGCACCTATGATGGTATTTCCATTGCTTGGGCAATTTCGGAATATCTGCATGAACACCCAGCTAAGGCTAAAACACTTTTTGCTACTCATTATCATGAGTTAAATGAAATGACTTCTACCTTTGAACGCATTAAAAATTATAATGTCTCTGTAAAGGAACTAAAAGACAATGTACTTTTTCTTCGAAAACTAACTCCAGGAGGCAGTGAACATAGTTTTGGAATTCATGTAGCAAAAATGGCCGGAATGCCACAACAGGTGATTAGAAAGGCTAACAAAATTCTTCAAAAATTAGAAAAATCTCATTCCAGTGAAGAATTAACGGACAAATTACAATCGGCCCAAGATGAAATGCAACTGAGTTTTTTTAATTTAGATGACCCACTACTAGAACAAATAAAAGAGGAAATCACTCATTTAGATATAGATACGCTTACCCCAGTTGAAGCTTTAATGAAGTTAAATGAAATTAAACGACTTCTAACAAACAAAAAGAAAGCCACTTCGTAATTTTTTATTCTTTTTTTCATAAAAATTGCTTTGCAATTTCTATAATTATATTAAATTTGCACCCGCATCTGGAAACAGATACATGTTCTTTAAACAATTGCGAAAGTAGCTCAGGGGTAGAGCATCACCTTGCCAAGGTGGAGGTCGAGGGTTCGAATCCCTTTTTTCGCTCATAAATATACCAATTGGCTGCTAATTTAGCAGTACAGGCTCGAGTGGTGGAATTGGTAGACACGTTGGACTTAAAATCCAATGGACATTAGTCCGTATGGGTTCAAGTCCCATCTCGAGTACAAAACCCTTCTTAATCTTAACACAGATTTTGAAGGGTTTTATTTTTCAGATAATTTCTTCTCTTACACATTCGTTTTTTCTATTTTGACGAAAATTTCACCCTTGTATATTCAAATTTAATTATACCTTACGAGCTGTTTATCACAATTTTGCACTCATGAAAAAAAACAATTTACCCTCCACTCTATTTTTGTTATTAAGCTTTTTTGTTTTAACCTCATGCAAGGAAAATTCAGATAAAGCAGCAAAGACTCCAGAAATAAAAACCGCTCAACCAAATATTGTATTTATATATGCAGATGACTTAGGTTATGGTGAATTAGGCGCATATGGTGCAACAGAAATTAAAACCCCCAACTTAGATAAATTAGCAAATAACGGAGTTAAGTTTACAAATGGTTACGCCACTTCTGCTACCTGTACTCCTAGTAGATACGCCCTACTAACTGGAAAGTATCCATGGCGTAATAAAAATGCAAAAATTTTACCTGGTACAGCCCCTTTAATTATTGACACAGCACAAGCTACTATTCCTAAAATGTTAAAGGCCCAAGGGTATCATACTGGTATTGTTGGGAAATGGCATTTAGGGCTTGGTAGTGGTAATGTAAATTGGAACCAAAAAATTACCCCAGGTCCTAATGAAGTAGGTTTTGATTACAGTAATATATTAGCAGCGACACAAGACAGGGTTCCAACGGTATATATAAAAAATGGGCATGTAGAAAATCTTGACCCTAACGACCCTATCGAGGTTAGCTATCAACAAAATTTTGATGGAGAACCCACGGGTAAAGAAAACCCCGAGATGCTAAACATGAAATGGCATCATGGACATAACAACAGTATTGTAAATGGGATTCCAAGAATTGGATTCATGAAAGGTGGAGAATCCGCTAAGTGGATTGATACAGACATGGCGGATTACTTTTTAAAAGACGCTCAACAATATGTAAAATCACATAAAACTGAGCCTTTCTTTTTATACTATGCCTTACAACAACCTCATGTACCTAGAACACCGCATCCAAGATTTGTTGGATCTTCAGGTATGGGTCCAAGAGGAGATGTCATTGTTGAAGCAGATTGGTGTATTGGTGAATTTATAAAAACCCTAGAATCTGAAGGCTTATTAGAAAACACCTTAATTGTATTCTCTAGTGACAACGGCCCAGTGCTAAATGATGGTTATTTTGATGATGCGGTTGAAAAAATTGGAAAACACAAGCCAGCAGGAATATTAAGAGGAGGCAAGTACAGTCTTTTTGAGGCTGGCACGAGAGTTCCTTTTTTCACCTATTGGAAAGGCCAAATTACCCCACATGTATCTGATGCCTTAATATCGCAATTAGATTTATTCAATTCTATAGCCTCATTGGTTGGTAGTAAGGAACAAACGCAAGACAGTAAGGCTTTATTAGATGTGTTTTTAGGAAAAACTGATGATGGTCGCAAAGACTTAATTTTGGAAGCAACCACCAGAACCGCATTACGTCAAGAAAACTGGGTTATGATTCCTCCTTACGAAGGACCTCAAATAGCAAAAGAAACTCAGATAGAGCTTGCTAACGATTCAGAATATCAATTATTTGATCTTGATAATGATATTGCTCAAAAAAACAATTTAGCAAAATCAAATCCTGAAAAATTACAAGAAATGATTATCCGTTTCGAAGCTATTAGAGGAAAAGATTTTAATGATATTCAGCAACTAGAGTTAAAATAGTCATCTAACACCACTAAACATTCGTTTTTACTTTCTTAAACTTCACCCAAAGATTACTCCATCTTTTGGTGACAATATCTTTATTTATTCGTAACAACCTAATATCTTTTTCATAAGAAACTTAAAAAAGGTTAAGACAAAATTAACAAGCAATCGCTCAAAATATTATTTTAAATATTTGATTTTCAGATAATTAACTATAATGTTATAATAAACTAAAAATCAAAAAAAATAGTTTTAGAATTACTAACTTGCAGCCGAAAAAAAATTGAGTATTTGTTTGTAATACTTGAGGTTTTAATGATTTAATAACCTCATGTGTTTTTTGGTAATAAAATAATATATATGAAAAAAATAATGTGGCTATTGTGCCCTTTATTCTTAACACTAGCTTCTTGTGGCAGTGACGATGTAAACGATTCTGAGTTTATAGCGGGAGAGGAATTTACTGATAATCAAATTAGAGTGTTGAAAACAGAAGATTTAATCGTGGATACTTCTACTATTAAATTAGACTCGGTTGAAACAAATTTTGCTCAAAATATGCTTGTTGGGAAGGTATATGATGATTTTTTTGGAGACACTTACACGTCTTCGTTTTTTGAAATTTCACCTGATACTTATAATATTCCAAACGATGCTGAATTTCAGAGTGCAACCTTAAAGTTAGCGCATCAAGGTTATTTCTTTAAGGATACTACCTCAACCAACACTATTAATATTAGGGCTTTAACGCAAAAAATTGAAAAATCATCAGTTTTAAATGACACCATAACTTACTATACGTATAATAATACAGACGATATTGAGGCAGAATTAGAAATTCTAGGAACGCATACGTACGAACCAACTCCATTAACTAGAGATACTCTTGACATATCCTTAGTTGATGAATTGTTCATGGAGATGTTTGATAAAATAAAAGCTGATGAAGTTACTAATCTAACAGATTTTAAAGGCTCATTTAATGGTTTAACAATTACACCAGATGAAAGCAGTAATGCTGTTATCGGCTATAGCTTAACCAATTCATATGTTGAAATAGCTTATACGGAGGCTGATGGAACAGACGAAACATTAAGACTGTCGATAGATTTATTTCGTTTAGCACCAGATTCTGAAACTGCTCCAATTCCTTTTTTCAATAGAATTGTGGCGGAAAACCAAAATACACTTCTTACTCAATTAACTTCCCAAAACGAAAGTGTACTTCCTAGCGCTGATGCTGACAATAAAAGTTTTATTCAAGCAGGAATCGGAATTACCACGTTAATAAAATTTCCAAACCTTCAAAGCCTTAATGATATTGAAGGCACAGGCACAATTCTTAATGCCACCCTAAGATTGTATCCTGTAGAGGGCACTTATAATAACATTACAGACTTACCTGCAACTTTAGATATTATCGTTGCTAATCAAGATAATGACCTTGTAATTGTAGCTGGTGTAGCTCCTTTACAAGCCGTTTTAAATGAAACAGACAAAGTATACGAAATACCTTTAGGAAATTATATAAACAACCTTTTTCTGGCTGACCAAGATGACGACCAGGGTATTGTTTTATTACCTACCAACAACAACTCAAGCGTGAACACTGTTCAATTATACGGAGGACAAAGCGCTGTTAATAAAACTACATTAGAACTGACTTATGCAATTTATGAGAATTAATTATACCCTTTTATTTACTATAGGCAGTTTACTGTTTTTTATTAGTTCTGGACAAGCACAATCCGAAGGTTTAACAAGCTCCCCATACTCATTATATGGTATAGGTGTTTTTAATCAAAATACTATTGGCAT
This sequence comes from uncultured Maribacter sp., assembly GCA_947493885.1. GTDB lineage: Bacteria > Bacteroidota > Bacteroidia > Flavobacteriales > Flavobacteriaceae > Maribacter_B. Next base: position 315,237 of record CANLTE010000002.1, on the reverse strand, counting down.
TTCTAGTAGTTTAGGGCACACTGGTATTGGATATAAAAGTAGAAGAGAAATCAACAATTTAAACCCAGCTAACTTTGCCCTAATTCCGCAAAACTCCTTTTTATATGATGTAGGTGTCTCTGGCCAATACAACAAATATCAAAACAATGCCAATGAAGAATCTAAAAAAACAGGGAACTTCTCCAATATTGCTTTAGCCTTTAGACTAATGAATAATCTTGGTATTGGAGTATCAATGTCTCCTTATACTGATGTTGGATATTCTTTAATTGGCGTTAGAAAACCCATTGAAAATACGGAGAACGAAGAGTTCGAGAGTGTACTAAGAGGTATAGGAGGAGTGAATGATATAAAAATTAATTTGGGGTATGGAATCACTGAAAAAATAAGAGTAGGTTTTAGTGCTTCTATACTTTTCGGGGGCATTGAAGAAACAGAAGCTTTCGCTGTTGGAACAAGCTCTTTTGTCCTTGATAAAAAAACCAATTATAGCGGAGTACGCTTTGGTGGAGGATTACAATACGATATTACAAAAAACATAACGGCTGGAGCTACGGTTTTACTTCCAACCGAAATCAAAGGGAAATTAAAACGTAATGTCAACAAATCCATTAATGGTTCAAACATAGTTATTGAAGATGATGTTACAAGTACTGTAGAAGACTTTAAACTTCCTTTAGAAATTGGCTTTGGTGTTGGAGCTCAGTTAAACAAAAACTTTTTGGTAACAGCGGACTATAAAAGAAGTAGCTGGGATGATACTGATCAAACGGAAAGTATCGCGCGCTTTTCCAATCAAGATATTTTTGGTATGGGCGTTCAATACGTAAAAGACCCTCAAGGCTTTAAATATATTGACAGAATTAGACTTAGAGCAGGAGTTAATCATGATAGTGGTTATTTATCTATTAACGACACAAAAGTAGATGGTACTGCTTTTACATTAGGGATAGGACTTCCGTTAAGTGGAAAGTCTCACTCACTGCTTAACATATCTTATAGTTACGGAAGTAAAGGTCAAATGAATGATGTTTTAATCAAAGAAACTTTTCATTCCTTTAAAATTAACCTAAGCTTAGAAGATTTTTGGTTTAAAAAACGTGTAGTTTTTTAATAAAAAGCGATGCCTGTTCTATAGAACAAAAAACCTGTTAACTGATAAAGTTGTATATTTTACCTCTTGTATTATTACAATGAATAAACTTAAGCAGTTTTTTAAAAGTTTAGGTCCTGGTTTATTGTTTGCTAGTATGGCAATTGGCACATCGCATTTAGTACTCTCTACAAAAGCGGGTGCTCAATATGGATGGATAATGATTCTTCCAATCATTCTAGCCAATGTACTTAAATATCCTTTTTTTGAATTTGGTGTTCGTTACACCAACGTCACTAACAATACTTTAATCAAAGGGTATTTAAACAAAAGTAAAAACTACTTATTGTTTTATACATTAATTACTTTGGTAAGTACCTTTACCATTTTGGCTGCTCTATATACCGTAACTTCTGGTTTATTTATTAATCTTTTTAACTTAAATGAACTTTCAATATCTTTTGTAGCCTTATGCCTATTTATATTAATTAGCACAATTTTAATTATTGGAAAATATGGTTTTCTTGAAAAGTCGCTAAAACTAATTATATCTGTTCTATTTATTGCCTTGTTAGCAACCACAGTTCTCGTAATCCACGGCGGATCCGCAGAAAAAATTCCTAATTTCTCACCACCTTCTATATTTAACGAAGCTGGCATTTTGTTTTTGATAGGGTTAATGGGCTGGATGCCCACTACCGTTGAAGCTTCTAGCTGGGTAAGCTTGTGGAGTGTTGAGAAATGGAAAAAAAACTCAAACAAACCTTCATTAAAAAGTGCACTTATAGAATTCAACGTTGGCTATATATTAACATCAGTTCTAGCCATTTTCTTTTTAATTATTGGGAGCATGACCTTGTATGGAACTAACACTGAATTAAGTGCAAGTGCTGTAACTTTCGCGGACCAAGTTGTTCAACTCTTCACTACCCATATCGGTGCATGGGCTTATATATTTATTGCGTTGGCTGCGTTTGCAACGATGTTTAGTACATGTATGACCGCCCATGATGCCATTGCAAGGGTAAGTGTTGATATTATAAAACTATTATCTGCTTCTAGAAAAATAAATCAACGATTTTACTTCTCTCTGGTAATTATTTTACTTGCCGCAATAAACTTAGGTGTTATTTGGTTTTTTTCTGGGAGTATGGGTAAACTAGTTTCCTTAGCCACTTTTGTTTCATTCGTTGTAGCCCCAATTATTGGATATATGAATTTAAAAATAGCTACAGGAGCGGAAGTACCAAAACAAAGTAAGCCTGGAAGACCATTACTTATTTTAACTTACCTAGGAATTCTATTTTTAAGCTTCTTCTCGCTTTATTATCTGTGGATTGTTTTACTGAAGTAAAGTTACTTCTCATAATTAAGAAGAACAAAATATGTACGTTCATTTTGCTTATGTAAAAAATCTAGGCAATACGCTCCGTTAGTACAACTATTTGTTATTTGCTCCTCTCCATAACCCACAGCACTAATAACATTCTGAGGTGTTAATCCATTTTTAAATAAATACGTTTCTATAGCTTTAGAGCGCTTTTCAGATAACCTTTTATTAGTAATGCTACCTCCCCTACTGTCCGTATGAGATTCAATACTAAATTGAATATGAGGAAACCTATTTACCGCTTCAATTACCTTTTTTAACTCGGTAATTATAGCTGGCGTTAAAGTGCTTTTTCCTCTATTAAAGTAAAACTTTTTAAGCTTTAACACGGTCTTATTTTCTTTTTCTTGGACTAAATCTCCGAGATAAGAAAGCCCCATATTAAATGTTTTCTTCTGTATTTGTTTTAACTCTTCGCCAGAATACACAGCAGAAAAAATCGAATAATTATCCTTAGTGGATCGTATTGTAATTACGTCTTCAGCCACTATTTCAATTCTGTAATCACCATTAGGCTTTGTATATAATTCTTTAATAATATCACCTTTGTTATTCAAAAGTCTAATCTGAGCTTTATCGACCCCTTGATTATTTGTCAGACTTACTACTTTACCTTTTAGTGCGAAAGTTTCTAAACCAGGGCTTTTTTTAATATGATAACCATATATATCGTCATTACCTTTTCCTCCCGCTCTATTGGATGAAAAATACCCCATTAATCCCTCAGTTTTATGCTTTCTTACAATAAAACCGAAATCATCCGCTACAGAATTAATGCCCTTTCCAACATTTACTGGTATGTTATAATCTCCATCAATTCCAATATTAGCCTTATAAATATCCATGCCCCCTAGTCCATAAAACACATCAGAAGAATAATATAAACTCCCATCAAAAATATATGGAGCAATTTCATTACCAGGAGAATTTATTCTTGGTCCCAAATTTTTGGGTTCAGACATTACCATACCATTGTTGGTATGAACAAAATAAAGGTCAGTTCCACCGTAACTATCATCAAAATTTGCTGAAAAATAGAGTTTACCTGTTTCTTCATCAAAAAATGGGTAATAAAAAGAAGTGCTTAAATCTTTAAGTAAGTTTCTAAAATTACCACTATTATGAACTGATGCTATGGCCAAGGAATTTTTACCATTTTCGTCATATGCTAATTCGCCTCCATTTTCATTGGACAGAATATAAAATAGGGTTTCTTCTTTTTCTGAATAAAATGGTGTTGCTTTATGATATTTAGATTCAGGAACTCTAGTAAAGGAGTTTACATGAACTATGTTTCCTTCTTGTCCAATACGAGCGATAAACAAATCAAGAAACGATTCTCCTGCAGGTTTATATTTCTTTTTGGTTTTTTGACTTCTTCCGCTTGTAAAAACAATTCGGTCTTTATAAAACGTTGGAGAAAAATCGGCCTGAGGACTATTGCCTTCTACATTAAAAACGCTACCATCAAAAGACTTGTCTTTATCCTTCGTTAAAAGCTCTAAATTAAACTCTGCATTTTCAAATAATTCTTTTGATAACAGGTAAGACCTAGACTTTAGGAAAGCTTCAACTCGATGTTTTTCTCCTGTTCTAGCAAGACTCTGCAACATCTTATTAAATCTATTATTAGACATAATAGTATCATTTTTATTAACTTTTAAATAAAGTTTTGTCGCCTCATTAAAATTTGAAACTTTAAAGTATGCATCTGCCAAATTTAACAACTGGTCATTTTTTAATGCTCCAGAAGCCATTTCTTTTTGATATTCTTTTATTGCATTTTGATAATCCAATTCATAAAAATATACATCAGCCTTTGACATCTTATCTTGCGCAAAAACAGATACTGAGATAATACAAAATAATATAGTAAATATGATATTCTTCATCTTATCTTGTTTAGAAAAATCTTGGTGTATCAACTTGTTTTGGTTTGCCCTTGGCATTTTTCTTATTCGCCTTGTTCGCCTTATTTCCACTTCTGGATGCTCCTAATTTAAATTTCATAATAAATTCTGGTGTACCATTATTATACTTCCCTAATGAATTAGTAACATAGTCGTATGACAAACCTGCAAAAACTGCATCCGAAATCTGAACTCCAAGCAATCCGCTAAAAGCATTATCAAATCTATACGACACTCCAGCGGTTATCGTATTTTTAATTAAAAAATTAGCAGAAGTATTAACATTTAACGGAGCTCCTTTTAACATGTTAATTAAAAATGCTGGCTTAAACTTTAGATTGTCAGACAAATTAAATACGTACCCCCCAATAAAATTATATTGTATTTTATCCTCTACTATACCTGCTATTTCATCATCATACACTCCATCATTTAAAAAATTAGGAACGGATGCTCCAAGATACCAGTTATTTCCATATAAAAAAGCACCAGCACCAACAGTGAAATAAAATTTACTTACCGATTGCTTATTTAATAGTGGTTCTCCTGGATTTTCAAAAGTACCTTTTGAAAAATCTAAATTCAAAAAAGAGCCCCCTGCATCAACACCAAAAGAAAGTTTAGCTCCATCGGCCACTCTAAATTGAAAAGAATATGCCCCATCAATATATGTTTGTGTTACAGGACCTAATTGATCATTAACAATATTTAAACCAAGTCCGTTTACCTCATTTCCTAACGGGAAATTGGCTCCTGCTCTTATAGTTCTCGGTGCGCCTTCAATATCTAACCACTGGGCTCTATATAATCCTGTTATCTCAACCGTTTCAGTGGTGCCAACATAGGCCGGATTAAAACTTCCAATGTTATACATATACTGAGTGTATTGAGGTTCTTTTTGTGCAATTGTATGCGATACAAAGCAAAAAAGCAAAAACAATGTCAGGGTTATTTTCTGTATTAATTTACCCATTTTATAATTCATAAATGTTTTATCTTAATAATTGAATCCACCCTTTTCTTATGCTAGTACCATCACCTAAATCCAATACGTAAAAATAGGTTCCGGCAGGAGACTCATCACTCTCTCTTGTTCCATCCCAAACTTCATCTTCTTGCATATTAACAGCTTCAAAAACGATATTTCCATAGCGGTCAAAAATTTGAATTGAAGCATTAGGAAAGGTTCCAATATCTCTTATTTTTAAAAAATCGTTAGTTCCATCTGTATTTGGAGAAAATTGATTAAAAACAAAACCGGGATCTGCCTCATTAGGCAGATGAACTGTTACCTCTACACTTGCGCTATTATTATCAGGATTACTATCTACTGGCGATGAACTTAAAATTTCTGCAGTGTTCGAAAAAACACCATCACTTAACACTACTGCAGTAATCTCAATGGTTGCAAATTCATCTTTCTCTAATTGAGGGATTATCCATATCCCTGTATTTTCGTCATAAGAATCGTCATTTCCCTCAATAATAGTGTGGCTTTGGTATTGAAATCCATTATTATCGCCTACTCCTATCAAATCCCGAACCATAATTTGCGAAACCATGTCTTCTATAGAAAGGTTAGTAACCTTTATGGTAAAAATGACTTCATCCCCAACCAAAGGATTTTGGCTTACTGCACTTTTTTCAATTAAAAGATCAACACCTTCAGGAATATCAACATTTAAATCCACAGTTGCACTATTGTTTTCAGCAGTATTGTCAATAGGGAAGGAATCAAACAATTCAGCTGTATTTGTATAAACACCACCTTCAAGTACGGTTGCAGTAATTTCTAAAGTTGCCTGACCCAAGGCGTCCATAGGCCCTAAATTCCACATACCGGCTGGTTCATTATATTCACCATCAGAAGCTAAATGAGAAACATATTCAAAACCTGATTCTAGAATTTCACTTACCTCAGCACTTAAAATAGGACTGTTCGACAAATTATTAATTGTAATTGTAAAGACAACATTTTCACCAATCGCAGCGTCGGCATTTTCGACTGTTTTAAGAATACCTAAATCCACTGGGTTAGGATTACAATCTATGGTCAAATTTGGTACGCAGGCATCCGAATTTGCGATATCTTGTTGATCAAATATCCCATCTCCATCCTCATCATTTACATTGGAATCTAAAGCATCTATAAACTCATCATTATCTTCATTCAACGGATTTTGGATATCACCCCCTACCTCATCTCCATCATTTATTCCATCACCATCAGTATCTGCCTCGTTAGGGTTTGTTCCCAAAATAGCTTCTTCTCCGCCTAAAAGGCCATCTCCATCTTCATCTGTTTCACAATCGGTAACCACAATAGTAACCACTACAGATTCATTAACACAGGGGGCTTGTGCACCAGTTGTTGTATAGGTAAATTGATAATCTCCATCTATCAGACCAGTAAAATCTACTTCATTATTAAAATCTATAGAAACACCTCCTCCACTAGGATCTGATGTTATTGCCCAAAAACCATTACTCACTATTCCGGATAATCTTTCATCTAAGTCAACCGAAACAGGACCATTTCCTTCAACACTGCACACTGAACCATCTGAGGGAGAGCCAGCAAAAACCTGAGGTACTACTGTAGCAATTACCTCAACTCTTGATGAAAAACAACCATTAAATTCTGCCTCTACAAAAAAGGAAGTTGTAGCTGCTACGTTTCGCTCAAAACTAGTCCCCCCAGGTTCTATGTCGACCGTGGCATCAATACTTGCATACCAATTTAAAGAGGCTCCAGGACTTGCTGTAGCGGTAAGTACCACATCACCAGGACCACATCGTTCAGCTCCAGAAGTGCTTAAAATACTTGGCATTTCGTTAGCTGATAAGACTACTTCAACAGTAGAACTTGCACAACTACGCCCTGAATCATAAAAGAAAGTATAATAAGCTCCTGAAGAGCCTACATTAATATCAACTTGAGCTCCAGGAATATGAGCGCCTAAATTCAAAGGGTTTGAAGATTGGCTCCATACTAAACTTGTGCCCGAAGGAGGGTTATTAGTCACAAAATCGTTTAAATTTACCGTGGTATCTCCACAAAACATGGTAGGCATGCTTAAGTCAATACTAGGCACTTCTGAAATACAATTGTCATCATCTGTTATTGTTCCCGTTGCAGAACCCGTATCTCTTAAAGTTACTCCCGTTACAGAGGGCGTACTCAATTGTATCGTAAAATCTTCTGAGCTTTCTAAAAGAGCATCATCGGTTATAGGAACTGATATTGTTTCTTCTTCATTAAAAGTACCATCAAAAATTACACTACCCGGAATTCCTGTATAATCCTCACCACCTCCAGCTGCTGTTCCATCGGTAAAGGTATACGAAACTTCTACCCCGCCCGCAACTGCATTATTAAGGGTTACCGTAAAATCCAAAGTGCCACTTGCCACATCTTCCGTAACGGTAACATCTGAAATGCTGACCTCTGCGGTATCATTATCAGTAATAGTCCCTGTTCCACTATCTGAATCGGTCACATTAACATTATCAGCGTCAATGTTTACCGTAAACGTTTCTATTCCCTCTAAAACATTGTCATTAAATGTAGCAATTGAAAGTTGTTGTGTTTCTCCTGCATTCCCAGAAAAATTAATAGTTTGAGAAGCGTTGTTGTAATCTTCTGGATCCGCTAATGGCAATCCTCCTCCAGTTGCAGAAACATCCGTATAACTAGTATTAACATCAAATCCACCTGGCACTTCATTATCTAAAGTTATATCAAATTGTAAAGTTCCTCCTTCTTCAATGGTAGCATTTCCTATGGTAACTTCAGCTGCATCATTGTCAGCTATAGTTACTGTAGCTTCATTAGGAGTTCCTATTGTAAATTCAGGCAAATTTGTACTATCTAAGGTAAGAACAACATCCTCAGCACCTTCTAACAAAGTATCATCAATTGGAGTTATTGTAATATTTCTAGCAAGTTGAGATGGATTAAAAGTAGCAACACCTGAAACTGTATAATCCTGATTAGGATTATTTTCATTAGCGGACCCTGATAAGGTATAATTAACCGTTAATGTAGTACCTGTATTATTGTTGTCACTAATTTCAATTCTAAACCTACCTATGTTTGCCCCTTGTTCATTTGCATTATCGTCTGTGGCTGTTACGGATACTATTCCTGCATCATTATCTGAAATACTAATGGTAGCCTCATCTGTAGCTCCAATAATAAAATCAGGAATATTTGTACTATCAAGTGTAAGCACCACATCTTCTGCTCCTTCTATTAAATCATCATCAATTGTGATAACATTAATATTTCTGTTTAATTGAAGCTCACTAAACGTTGCCGCTCCAGTAATTGTAAAATCTTCTCCAACGCCTTGAGTTGCTGATCCAGAAAGTGTATACGCGACAGTTAGATTACCTCCAGTAGCATTTCTTTCACTTATATTAACTCTAAATTGCCCGTTAACTGGACCTTCTTCATCTGAGTTTGTAATTGTGGTAACTGAAACCGTACCAGTATCGTCGTTATTTATAGTAATTTCGGCTTCATCAGAGGTATCAACAAAAAATAACCCTGCAGGGGTGAAATTCCGCATTCTAACAAGTAAATTCTCATCAAGTTCAACATCGGTATCTGATACTGGCAAAACCTGAAAGTCAATTGTTTCTCCATCATTTCCAAAAAAGCTCAACTGCTGATTTAAAATAGGAGTATAATCATTATCCCCCTCTGTAGCCGCATCATCAATAGTATAAACATCTAAAGTAAATGAACCTGTTGTAAATGGTGTATTATAAGTTGCAGTAAGTGTAATAACTCCATCATCTTCATCACCACTGACATTTTCTATTGTTACCGTCTGAGAGTAACTCTTAAAAACAACAAAAAGTGTTACTAATAATGGCAATACCTTTTTAAACACACTTAACCCAATAGTAATTTGTGCAAGCGTATTACTTTTTCTTTTCAATTTCATAACTGTTTTTTGAATTAATTCTAATTCAATACACAGCACACTAGGTTACTATCGTAAAATTTGGGAAACAATATTACTAAAAAAAACACCTAATACCCTACATAACAGGTTAAAACAACGTTTTTTGGATGAAATACGGATTTAATAGGTTAAGCTTCTCCTGAAGTAGTTTCCGCCTCTCTGTGTATTTTTTTAACCAAACCCTGCAATACTTTCCCCGGGCCAACCTCAGTAAACAATGTTGCTCCATCGGCCACCATGTTCTGGACACTTTGCGTCCATTTCACTGGGGCTGTTAATTGTGATATTAAATTCTTTTTAATTTCATCGGCATTGCTTACTGCAACCGTTGTTACATTCTGATAAATTGGACAAGTAGCAGTGTTAAATTTGGTGTTTTCAATTGCAGCAGCAAGTTCTTCACGAGCAGGTTCCATAAGTGGAGAATGAAAAGCTCCTCCAACGGGTAATACCAATGCCCTACGAGCACCTGCTCCTTTCATTGCTTCGCAAGCTTCATTTATTGCCTCAACTTCCCCTGAAATTACTAACTGTCCTGGACAATTATAATTAGCAGCTACAACAACCCCCTGTATTTCTTCACAAACCTTCTCTACAACTTCATCTTCTAACCCCAAAACAGCAGCCATTGTACTTGGCTTTATTTCACACGCTTTTTGCATGGCTAAAGCTCTTTGAGAAACCAACTTTAAACCATCTTCAAAATTCAATGAACCATTTGCAACTAAAGCAGAAAATTCACCTAAAGAATGACCCGCAACCATATCTGGTTTAAAACTATGACCCATTACTTTACTCAAAATCACAGAGTGTAAAAAAATTGCAGGTTGTGTGACTTTAGTTTCTTTAAGTTCTTCTGGAGTACCTTCAAACATAATATCAGTTATTGAAAAACCTAATATTTTATTTGCTTGCTCAAAAAGTTCTTGAGCTTGCGGATAGTTTTCGTATAAATCTCTACCCATTCCTACGAATTGAGCCCCTTGTCCTGGAAATATATATGCATTCATTTTCTTGCTATTTTGAATTTGCAAAAATAGCGAATATTTAAAGTTGTCATGTAAAAAAGAAATATTATTGCTCTACTCCTCCTTAAACCAGCTGGAATACTTTACATAGTTATTAGCTATTCGGTCTATTTCTCCTTGACTTAATTCTGGACTAATGTCTTTTATTTTTTTTGCCGGCATTCCAGCGTACACCGTTCCGGACGGAACATGAGTTCCTTTCGTAAGTACCGCTCCAGCAGCAATAATACTATTACTTTCCACAACGCAATCATCCATTACAATACTTCCCATTCCTATTAAAACATTGTCCTTAATTGTACAGCCATGTACCAGCGCATTATGGCCAATGGAAACATTATTTCCAATTGTTGTTGGTGACTTTTGATATGTACAATGCACTACGGCACCATCTTGTACATTAACTTTATCTCCCATTTTTATGTAATGTACATCTCCTCGTAAAACAGCGTTATACCAAACACTACATTGTTTACCCATAGTTACCTCTCCAAGAATTGTTGCATTTTCCGCAATGAAACAATCTTCTCCTATTTCAGGAGTCTTTCCTCTTACTGTTTTTATAATCATCTAATACATTTTTGTATATCAAAAATAAGAAAGTAATTCTTTCTTTTTTGAAGCAGAAACGAGTAATTCCTTACCATTAGAAACTACCACGCTCCCCCCTTTACCTTTCCTATATTTTATCACTTCATTTACATTTACCAAAAATGACTTGTGTATTCTAGCGAAAGAAAAACCCTGTAAAGCCTCTTCAAAATACTTAAGCGTTTTACTTACTAATATTTTTCTTTTATCTAAATAGATTTCAGTATAATTATCATCTGCCTTGCAATACAAAATATCTGCAATGTTGAGCACCTGAAAACCATCTTGCTGAGGAATGGTAATTTTACCATCGACACTTTTTAATTTAGGTTGTATTACTTTGTTATCTAGCAAAGCCTCTTTTTCTTTAATTTCTTTGATATAATCAACTGCCTTAACTAATTCATCAATGCTAATAGGTTTCATCAAATAATAAGCAGCATGATTATTAAGCGCATCAATAGCATAGTGATTATAGGCTGTTACAAAAATGGTTTCAAAATCCCTGTCAGGCATCTGCTCTAATAAATCAATACCAGTGCCAAAAGGCATTTCAACATCTAAAAAAACAACATCTAAATCGTGTTTATTTATAAGATTCATACCCTCTTTAATTGTAGCAGCTTCTCCCAAAACTTGGACATCTGGGCAGTATTTTGATAAATAATTTTGAAGAATTTCTCTGCTACTCGCCTCATCTTCTATTAAAATTGCATTTAATCTCATACGTCTTTTTTTAGTGTAAACTGAACTTTTGTACCAGTACCGTCACTTTCCAAATCGGTAATAAAAACATCCAATTTATCTTTATACATGTCATTTAGAATAGCAACTCGTTTTTTAATGTTACCCATTCCTTTAGACTTTTGTTGTTTTTGATTTTGAGTTTTTAATGCAGCTGATTTTTTTCTTCCTATACCATTATCTATTATAACAATACTAATTTCATGGCTGTTTTTATAATTTAAATCAATATGTAAAAAACCTTTTTCCTTTTTATATCTAAGTCCGTGCCAAATAGCATTTTCTATATACGGTTGTAATAGCATAGGTGGAATTTGAAATGCTGCAACATCAATTTTTTCGTCAACATTTATCTCATAGTTAAACTTATCAGGAAAACGCGAATGCTCCAATTTTACATAGAGACTTAATAACTCTAACTCTTTTACTAAGGGTATAAAATCTTCCTCAGAATTTTCTAAAACCGACCGCATCAAGGTTGAAAACTCTGTTAAATATCTATTCGCACTACGTTCATCGCTTTTTGCTATAAAATTATTCACTGAGTTCAGCGCGTTAAAAATAAAATGCGGATTCATTTGTGAACGAAGCGACTTTAACGCTAGCAAATTATTAGCCAACTTTTGTTGCTTGTTACTCCTGAAATAGAAAAAAGCAGTTAATGCAGATAAAACCATACCAAAAACTAACGTATAAATAATCCATTTTTGACGCTTATTGCTTTCTTTAACTAACTCTTGTTCAGTCACCGCTAAATCATATTTACTTTGTGAAAGTTCACGTTCTTGTTCTAAACCTGTAATTCTGCTTTGTTTGGAGGCAATTTCTCTATTAAACCTAGCTGCTCTAGAAATCTCCTGCTCCTTTCTAATATATAAAGTATCTACCAAAGCCACATAATCTTGATAACTCTTAAGTGCTTTACTATAATCTCCTTTAAAATTATACACTTCTGATAATTTTCTTGTAGCATCTTTTTGCACGACTAAATCATCATCTTTATCCGCTTCAACAATACTCCTTTCTAAAAAAGGAATTGCTTCTTCATATTTATTCTGCGCTATGTAAGCATTGGCAATTTTGTAATTTATACGTTGTGTAGTAACTGAGTCATTACTTTTAACCCCTACAACTTTTTTAGCGACCGGTTCTGGTAAACTTTTGAGCTCTTTAAGGGTTTTTTTCCTCAATTTAATTTCGTCATCATACAAACTTTGTTTATTGTAGAAATCAGCCACTTTTTCTTCTTCAATAATTACTCTTTGTGGTGCTTGATTTCTAGAAAGCTTTAAGGAATTTTGATAAAATCCATCTGCCTCAACCAACCTATTTTCACTTGCGTAAGTATCCGCTATTTTAGAGTTAAGATCGGTCATTTTTGATGAGATTTGGTTTTTCTGCGCAATTTTAAGTCCTTCATTATAAAACACTACAGCTTTGTCAATAAGAGACATTTCCTTATAAGCATCTCCCAAGGTTTCATACAACTCGACTTTGCGAAAAGGAACCATTTTTGTAATTTTTATTAACGGGGTTAACACCTTTTCTGCCTCACCATATTCTTTATTAAAAATATAAGCTTTACCCAACATAAGTGCGGTTAAAGAACTTTTATATGACTCCTGTGCTTCCTTAAAGTTAGCAATAGCCAAATCGTACTGCTTATCATATAAATAAATTTCGCCTAGGGTAGATAATGATTTTGCAAGCTCTTTTTTATTTCCTCTGCTTCCTAATTGCGAAATAGACTTTGCAACAAAATCTATACTTTTAGCAATATTCTTTTCTTTATAAAAATTAGCAGAATCTAGATAAAACTGATGTTTTTGTATACTATTTCTTTCCCTTTTAAATGAACTTCCTTTAGAAGGATGTTTAGCTTCACTAACTAAAACTTCAATATTCTCATCGCTTTGTATAGTATATATTACGGTTTCAAATTCAAAGCTTTGTATGGTTAGCTCGTCTCCCCTGCTTGTTCGAATTTCAAATTCACCAATATTGTTAGTCGTTGTACTAAATCCACTATCCGTATATACATTAACTCCAGAAATTGGTTCTAAAGTTTCTCTTTCTTTTACAGAGCCTTTTATCAAAAAAACCAGGTTATTTACTTCTTCTTGAGAAAAAGAAACTACTCCTGTTAAAAAAAACAATATTACAGTTATATAAACCTTCATTTCATCTCTAATTTCAGCAACACTTTAAACAAGTTTATGAATACCTATGAAGTAAACTTAGCTGATTTTATTGGTTTTAAAAAATGCCTATTCCTTAAAAAACGGATAGAAAAAAGCGCTTTATACAGCTTTACTAACCCAAATGCTACTTTCCCTAAGTAAACATATCAAATTACTCATTGCTTATTTTTTATGAAATACTTCACTAATACATTTACCTCATAAAACTAAAAATTATGAAAAAGATAAAACACATGCTCGGACTAGTAATTATGATGCTATCCGTATCAACAGTTTTTGGCTGCAAACCAGAAACAAAAAAGTTAGCCACTAATTACACAACATCTCCTGAACCTATTATAGAAGAAACAAAAAAAAGTAACAACATCGTAAAAATTGCTCTCTTGTTAGATACTAGCAACAGCATGGATGGACTCATAAATCAGGCAAAATCACAACTTTGGGACATTGTGAACGAATTTTCTAATGCAAAGTGTGGTAATTCTTCAAGACCAGATTTGCAAATAGCTTTGTACCAATACGGGAATGATGATTTATCATCCAGAGAGGGTTACGTACAACAAGTACTAAACTTTAGCAATGATTTGGATGAGATTTCGGAAAAACTTTTTTCATTGACCACAAATGGTGGTGAAGAATATTGTGGAGAAGTAATTAGCACTTCATTAAAACAACTTGATTGGGGGAAAAATCCGGATAATTTAAAAATGATATTTATTGCTGGAAATGAGCCATTTACCCAAGGAAAACTAAATTACAAAGATGCTGTTACAAATGCCAAAGAAAAAGATATTGTTGTAAACACCATTTTTTGCGGAAATTACAACCAAGGTATTACTACGAAATGGAAAAATGGAGCAACATTAACTGGAGGAGAATATATGGCCATTGACCATAATAAAAAAGTGGTACATATTGACACACCTTTTGATGAAGTAATTATTAAACTTAACTCTAAGCTTAATAAAACCTATATTTCATACGGTAGCTTAGGCAAACAAAAATACGCCGCTCAAGGGGTGCAAGATGTAAATGCTATGGAGTTAGAAGAAAGTGTTGCCATAAAAAGAACCGTTAGTAAAAGTTCAAGGTTTTATAATAATAAAAGTTGGGATTTAGTTGATGCTTCGGAAGACAATGATTTTGAAATTTCAAAAATTAAATCGGAAGATTTACCTAAAGAATTAAAAGGAAAATCGACTACCGAAATAGATAACTACATTCAAGAAAAAAAAGCAGAACGCAAAAAAATACAAGAAGAAATTAAATCGTTAAACAAAAAAAGAGAAGCTTATATTACCAAAAATCAAAGTGATAACACAAAAGGAGAATTGGAAAACGCAATGCTCAAAGCTTTAAAAAAGCAAGCAGCCAAAAAAAATTACTCTTGGGATTAATCAATTAATTTGTTGAACATTATTGATTATAGTTTGTTAAAGGGCCTATTCTTATGTTTAGGCTCTTTTTTAGTTTGCAGCAGGACAATAACAATCGTATCTTCTTTCCGTTTGTCCAAAATCGTATCCTAAAGTAATTTGATGAAACCCACCATTATCAAAACGAATGTCTCCAAATTGATAAGAATAATTATATGAGACCATGAAGTTTTTAAAATTTACGCCAACAATTGGTGTTAACAATTGTAATGTTTGTTGCCTTACCTCTGTTCCGTTACTAATAAAAGTACCATCAAAACTTCTGCGATATGAAAGACCACCCCAAATTCTACCAAAACTTACATCTTTATAAACTTTAGCATTTGCATCAATAGTTTTTTCTTTGGTAAAGTCAGTCATTTGAAATAGCAATGAGGGTTCTATCTGAATTTCATTTCTTCCAAATACATACCCCGCGGACACCAAATATCTTCTAAGGACGTCAACTAAAGTTTCATTGGGATCCCCAGCTCTATTTCTTGAATACAAATTTCTGTCAGTTGGAATTAAATTTAAAATCGTCAAGTGACCATAGAACTCCTTAAAATTGTATGATACACCAACATCTGCATTAAAATATGCAGCCTTAATATCACCACCGCCACCAATTGCACGATCTCCAACCAAAGAAACAAATTCTGTTTGATCCAGTCTACTTTGAAGCATTGTTGCACTTAAACCAAATGACAATTGATTTAACATTCTAACATCTTCCCCTCCCATATTTAAATGATAGGCATATGTTAATTTTACACCTGTTTGTGAATGATAACCATTGGCGTCATTAAATATGATTCCACCAACACCACTTTTACTCTCTCCAATTCTAAAATGCGCATTTAAGGTTTGTAAATTAGGAGCATCTTCAACATCAAACCATTGTTTTCTCGCGGTAGCTCTAATCTTGCCTCCCTGACTAATACCAGCCATAGCTGGATGAACTAAGTAATAGTTATCCGATAAATAATCAAAATAAACTGGAATTCCCTCCTGCGCTTCAGCTTGAAAAGCCATCACAATAAAAGAAAATAGTAGTAGTAAACGACTTTTCATTTATGATTTGGTGTAAGATTGAGTTTCTGTTCCTATGAACATTAGGTATAACGAGATAAATACAACATTATTATGTTGTTCATTCCTTTGAATTAGTTCGTATTTTTGTAAAAAATATGAATGTATGAAAGAGTACAATATTACCGTAGTAGAAACCAACAACCCAGCTATATTAAAATTTGACACTAATCACTTGTTAACCAATGGTAACAATTATGAATTCAAAAATATTGATGAAGCTAAGAATTCTCCATTAGCAAAACAACTGTTTTACTTACCGTTCATAAAAACCGTTTATGTTTCTGGTAATTTTATAGGGCTAGAACGTTTTGATATTGTAGAATGGGCTGATGTAAAAGATGAAGTTGCTCAGCAATTAGTTGAATACCTTAATAGCGGAGAGCCAGTGGTTATAGAAGAAGATACTAAAAAAGTTCCTGTCACGGTTTATGCTGAAGTTACTCCAAATCCTTCAACTATGAAGTACGTAGTGAGTAAAAAAATTGTAGCCCAAAGTTTTGAATTTAAGAACATTGACGAAGCAAAAGATGCTCCCTTAGCATTAGCTCTTTTTCAGCTACCTTTTGTAAAACAAGTTTTTATTGATGAAAATTATGTTTCCGTTTCAAAATATGATGTTGCGGAATGGAATGATGTAAGTATGGAACTGCGTGAGCTTATTCGTAATTTTATTATGGATGGCAAACAACTTGTCTCCGATAAAATTGTACCAAAAGTTCAAACTGTAAGCCCTGTTTCTCCAAGTTCTGGGGAGTCTGAACCTAACAACTTAGATGATATCTCAAAAAAAATTATAGATATCTTAGAAGAATATGTTAAGCCGGCTGTGGCCAGTGATGGTGGTAACATTTTGTTTCAATCCTATGAAAAAGAAAGCAAAACAGTAAATGTAATTTTACAAGGTGCATGTAGTGGTTGCCCGTCTTCAACATTTACACTAAAAAATGGAATAGAAACCATGTTAAAAAACATGTTAGGAGACCAAGTTAATGAGGTTGTAGCTGTTAATGGTTAATTAAACGTGCCATTTTTTTACTTTAAATTGGTTATTTTAGTGAAAACATATAAAAACACGTAATTATGGCCATTTTAAAAGTAATTGAAGTATTAGCAAATTCAGAAAAAAGCTGGGAAGACGCAACAAAAAAAGCTGTTGCGCAAGCAGCTAAAAGTGTGAAAAATATTCGTTCTGCTTATGTTCAAGAACAAAGCGTTAGTGTTAAAGATAACGAAGTAAGTGAATTCAGAGTAAACGTAAAAATCACTTTTGAGGTAAAATAAACCTTTTTAAATCTATATAAAACGCCTTTTAAAAGGCGTTTTATTTTAACCCAAATTATGTTTAGAAAAAATCTTCTCTTCCTTTTTTGTTTCATTCTATTTTTTAGTTGCTCCCAAAAAACACAAAAAATGAACCATAAGTATACTAATAGCTTAATAAACGAAACTAGTCCTTACCTACTACAACACGCTCATAACCCTGTAAATTGGGAAGCATGGAGTCCTGATGTTTTAAAAAGAGCTCAAGAAGAGGACAAATTGTTACTAATAAGTATTGGTTATGCAGCTTGCCATTGGTGCCATGTTATGGAACATGAGTGTTTTGAAAATGAAGAGGTTGCTAAACTAATGAACGATAATTTCATAAATATTAAAATTGATAGAGAAGAGCGCCCAGATATTGACCATATTTATATGGATGCACTTCAAATGATGACAGGCAGTGGCGGATGGCCATTAAACATTGTTGCATTACCAGACGGTAAACCCTTTTGGGGCGCCACCTACGTTGAAAAAGAACAATGGACTGAAGCCTTAGAAAAACTATCTAAACTTTATAAAGACGATAAAACAAAAATTACAGAATATGCTGACAAATTAGCACAGGGAATTAAGGAAATAAACTTAGTTGAAAAAACTACAGACACTAGTCTGTATTCTCTAATGCAAATAGACACTACCGTCCAAAGTTGGTCTAAACAATTCGACACTTTTCTAGGAGGTTATAAACGTGCTCCTAAATTTATGATGCCGGTTAACCTTGAGTTTTTACTACATTATAGCATGGCTACTGATAACAAGGAAACTTTAGACTATGTAAATACTTCGCTTACGAGAATGGCTTGGGGTGGTATTTTTGATCATGTTGGTGGTGGATTCTCAAGATATTCGGTAGATACTAAATGGCATGTTCCACATTTCGAAAAAATGCTTTACGACAACGGGCAATTAGTTAGTTTATATTCGAAAGCTTATGCTCACACAAATAACCCTTTGTACAAGGATGTTGTTGAGAGAACAATTAGTTTTGTTCAAGATGAATTGCTAGATAAAAGTAATGGGTTTTATTCTTCGCTAGATGCTGATAGTTTAGATGAAAATGGAGAATTAGAAGAAGGTGCTTACTATGTTTGGAAAGAAGAAGAGCTAAAAGTGCTACTAGGAGACAAACTCGATGTATTTAAAGATTACTACAACATCAACAGCTACGGATTATGGGAAAATAAAAATTATGTTCTAATAAGGGATGCCAATAATGATGAAATTGCAAAAAAACACAACATTAATACTACCGAACTTAAAAAAATATTAGCATCATCTATTTCCATTTTAGATACAGAAAGAAATAAGAGAAATAAACCTCGGCTAGATGACAAAATACTCACATCTTGGAATGGGTTAATGCTTAAAGGTTTGATAGATGCTTACCGGTATATTGGAAATGAAGAATACTTAAATCTGGCCCTTAAGAACGCTAACTTTATTACTCAAAATCTAAAAACTATAGATGGTGGGTTATATCATAATTACAAAGAAGGAAAAAGTTCTATAAATGGGTACCTAGAAGATTATGCTTCGGTAATTGATGCATATATTGGTTTATATGAAGTCACCTTTGATATAAAATGGTTAGATGAAGCCAAAGCTTTAGTAAGCTATTGTAAAGACAATTTTATTGATTCTGAAAGTGGTTTGTTTTTCTTTACTTCTGTTAAAGACGAATTTGTTATACGCAGAACTCTTGAAACTACAGATAATGTAGTTCCTGCTTCCAATTCTATAATGGCTAAAAATCTTTATAAGTTATCTAAGTTATTTCCAGAAGAAAAATATGAAGATTTAGTTGAACCAATGATGAAAAGTATTCAACCCAATTTTGTGAACAGCGCTCCCAATCATGCAAACTGGTTGCAACTAAGCCTTTTTATGAACCAACCTTTTTATGAAATTGCTATCGTGGGCGATGACTTCAAGGCAAAAGCAAAGGCACTTTATTCTCACTATCAGCCTAACACCATAATGGCTGGGACACAAAAAGATAGTAAAATTGACATGTTAAAGGAGCGATATGATGAAGCATACACTCTTGTTTATGTCTGTCAACATGGATTGTGCAATTTACCTACACCAGAACCTAAAGAGGTTGTAAATCAAATAAGTTACTAAAATGGAAGATTTTTTTAATCTAGAAAGCTTAACAAAAGAGGCATTAGACTGGTTTTGGGACTTTATGCCTAATGTACTTATATCAATTGTTATTTTCTTTGTTGGAAAGTGGTTTGCAAGACTAATTAATAAAGTAATCCGTAATCTTTTTGAGAAAAAAGATTACGACCCAAGTTTAGAAACCTTTTTACAAAGTTTAATAAACATTAGCACTAAGGTTATTGTTTTTGTTTTAATTATAACTCAACTTGGTGTTAAATCATCTTCATTGGTCGCTATGGTTGGTGCTGCTGGACTTGCAATTGGTTTAGCCTTACAAGGTTCATTGGCAAACTTTGCTGGGGGCGTTCTTATATTGCTTTTTAGACCTTTTAGAGTTGGCGACTATATTTCAGCCCAAGGTGTACAGGGTACCGTTAAAGAAATTACCATTTTATCCACTAAGGTAAATACCTTTGGAAATCAATTAGCTATTTTACCCAACGGACAATTGGCTAATAATAATGTTATTAATTACAGTGTGGAAAAAACGCGGAGAGATAATATTAAAGTAGGTATAGGATATTCGTCAGACATAAAAAAAGCTAAGGATATTCTTCTTAATATCTGTGATAGTCACGACACCATTTTAAAAGAACCTCCAGCTGAAGTATTTGTAGAGGCACTTGGAGAAAGCTCAGTTGATTTAACTTTGCGTTTTTGGACAAATAACGACGATTTTATGCCAACGCATTTTGCTGTACTTGAAGAATTAAAAAATAGATTTGATAACAAAGGAATTGAAATTCCATTTCCACAAAGAGTGCTGCACCAAGTTTAAATTTATAGATTCTTTTTCTTTTTTTGAATCAGAAACTCCTTTAAATAATACGGTTCAAAATACGCGACATCTTCAAAATTGTCATCAACATATTTTTGATGTGACAAAACGGACATTTCCCGCGCAGAGGGAACCGCCAAAGCATCGAAACTAAAATTAGAATTCGTTAGTTCCGTCTCGCACTTAAGCGCACCACTTCCAATTAAAAGCACCTTTCCCTTTGAGGCATATGGTAAAAACGATTCTCCATCAATAATTTCGGCATCCGTAGTTCGGAGTTCTTCAATGTTAGTAGAATACACTGCAGAATATACTTCCATCCTGCGCGCGTCTAAAACCGGAATTATAAAATCATAAGAAGCACCTTTTTTTTGCTGTGCCAAACTTTGAAGTGTTGGAATTGAAATTAGTGGTATATCTAATGAAAAACATAACCCTTTTGCAGCAGAAACACCTATTCTAAGACCTGTATAAGAACCTGGTCCTTTACTTACCGCAATTGCGTCAATTTGATTCATTGAAATAGATGCTTCCTTTACAACATTTTCAATAAAAACATGTAATTGTTCAGCATGTGAATAATTAGGCGTATCATGCTCTTTAATTGCTAGTAGTTCGCCATCTTTAGCAATACTAACAGAACAATTAGTTGTTGCCGTCTCTATATTTAATATAATTGCCATAAAGGGGCAAATATACGGTGATTGTTTACACAAAAAAAGACCCGAATTGTCTATTACAATTCGGGTCTTTTTTAAAATTTAGAAAAACTAATTTAAAGAAATAGGTATTCCAAAGTAGAACTCTAGAATTTTAAGTCTAAAAATGTAGTCATATTTTGTTCTAATAACCTCAGCCTCTGCATTATCTACTCTAGATTGCGCTTGACTAAAATCAAAAGCATTCATTAAACCAACATTAAACCGTTCTTTTGAATATTCATAAGCCAAACGCCGAGCTTCCAAAGTTTTCTCAGCAGCTTCGTATGCTTTTAAAAAGCTAGTAACATCTACATATGCTTGATTAATATCTGTTTCTAAATCAAGCTTATCTTGCTCAAATTGAAGTCTGGCCTTTTCAACACCAATTCTGGCTCTAGCAATATTATTCTTAACACTAAACCCATTAAAAATAGGGACATTAATTTGCGCTCCATAAGATATTCCATCAAATTTATAGAGCTGATCCGTAAATCCTCCAAAAAAATTATTTTGGTCAGACCAACGTGTATTGTAATTAAAAAAGCCTGCTACTGTTGGATATCTAGCCCCTTTAGAAATGCCTAAATCTTTTTCTGCTAATTCTACATTAGCTTTTGAAAATTTAATGTCATTTCTAAATGTCAATGCTTTATTAAAAATCTCTTTAGATGAGTTTGTAAGAATATTTGAAGGAGGAATATTAAACTTCTCATCAGCGATATCAAAACTATCATAATCTGTTATCTGCAATAACTGAGCTAAGTTAATTTTAGAAATAAGCACCAAACTTTCTCCATTAACAATTTGTTGTTGTTGATTTGCAGCTGTTGCTTCTATCTCTAATAAATCTCCTTTTGGCACCACTCCCGATTCAACAAGTTCCTTTGTTCTTTTCAAATCTTGCTCCGTAACCGCATATTGAGCCTTAAACACAATCAAAGACTCCTTATTAGATATCACTTGTAAATACGCATTAGCAACCATTAAACGAATATCATCCTTTATGTCATCCAATCTATATTGACTAGCAATCACATTTAATTTAGCTCTGTTAATTCTTCTATAATTTCTAAGTCCATCAAAAAGCAAAACATTAGAAGTAAGATTAGCCCCCACATTAGATGTAGATGTTGTAACGGGATCTTGACTTGCGGTGTTAAATGATAATCCTGAATTACCCGAAACTGTTGTAGATGCATTTAAATCTGGTAAAAGAGCTCCATAAGCATCTGACCTGTCTAAAAGAATATTTTGCATATCCTGCTCATATTGAGCTATAGTTAAGTTGTTTTCAACTGCATAGGTAACACATTCTTCTAGTGTCCATTTTTTTTGTTGAGCATTAACTAACCCCACAACAAAGACTAGTGCCATTACTATTATTTTTTTCATTACGTGTAACATATTAGTCTGCGGAATTATCTTTTTTATTATTTTCAAGCTTGTTCCAAATTTTTATTTTATCGTCTTCTGATAAACCTGAAATAATTTCAACATCAATTCCATCACTAACGCCAAGTTCAAGCTCTTTTTTCTCAAATTTATTCTCTGCTATTTCAATTTCCACAAAAGGTTTTTCGGTTTCTTTATCAAACTGTAAAAGTGCTTCTTTAATTGATAAAACATTTTTTTTCTCTTCTAAAACAATAGCTGCATTTGCACTATAGCCAGCTCTTACATAAACACTATCATTTACAATTAAATCTCCTTCTATCTTAAATTGTACTGCTCCTTCTGTTTCCACTCCTTTAGGCGCTATGAACTTTAACTTTGCATTAAAATCTGCCTTTTCTAAAGCACCAAGACTAATTTCCAAAGGCATTCCGAGTTTTAATTTCCCAACCTCAGCTTCATCAACCTCTCCTTCAAAAATCATTTTAGCCATGTCAGCTATTGTAGCTATAGTTGTTCCGTCATTAAAATTGTTACTTTCAATAACCTGATCTCCCTCTTTTACAGGGATTTCCAAAATAGTTCCCGTAACTGTAGATCTAATATTTGTATTTGCACTAGCAGAACCTCCAGCAGAACCTACGCGGATAATTTGATAGTCGTTTCTAGCATTTTCTAACTCCAATTTAGCCTGATCATGCGTAAGTTTTATAGAATTAAAATCTTGACTAGAAATCACACCTTTATCAAAAATACTTTTGTTTCTATCATATTCAATCTTAGCATTAGCTAAACTAACTTCGGCATTTTTAACCCTCCCTCTAGCACTTGCAAGAGATTGTTCGTTTGGCACAACTTTAATCGTTGCAATTAAATCTCCTTCTTTAACTTTTTCTCCTTCTTCTAGGTAAATTTTATCAATAATTCCTGAAATCTGAGGTTTTACGTTAATTTCATCCTCTGGAATTACTTTACCAGTAACAATTACTTTATTAACAATATCTTTCTTGACTAAAGATTCTGTCTGATATAACTTCTTAGGCGTACTATTCTTTTTTAGAAAAACCACAATTGCCCCTAAAATCCCTAAGGTGACAAGTCCTATTAATGTATACTTTACATACTTATTCATTATTCGTAATTTGATTGTTTAATAATTTTTCACTCCTCTCTGAGTGCTTCTATTGGTTTTATTTTAATTGCTCTATTCGCGGGTAAAAGTCCTATTAAAACGCTTAAAAATATCATTAACAAAAATGATGCTCCAAACTGTACAATACTCACCATTGGATTAACAAATGGAGCTTCTGACCCCTCTGCTAAGGCTCCTATACCCACTAAAGCACCTACTGAAATGGCAAATCCTATTAACCCAGCAAAAGTTGTTAATACTATTGCCTCCAGCAATATTTGCCTTTTAACAATTCTTGGTGTTGCCCCTAACGCTCTACGCACCCCAATTTCTTTTGTGCGTTCTTTTACTGTTATTAATAAAATATTAGATATGGCAATTACTCCTGCTAAAAGCGTAAAAATTCCAACAAAAAAGGACACCCCTTTCAATACCGTGGTAAACGAGGAAATATTGTTAAAAATCTCAGACATATCAAAGCTTCCGATAGCTCTGGGGTCATTTGGATGAATATCGTATTTAGCTTTTAATATTTTTTTAATTTTTTCCTCAACTACAGGCACTTTAATATCTTCTTTAACAGCAATCGCCATCCATCCTAAGCGGTCACCAGAATTAAATGCTTTTTGAAACGTTGTAAACGGAATAAACACAGCATTTTTACCATCAATATTAATGTTATTATTAGGCTTATATATTCCTACGACAGTGAAGAAAACTCCGTTAATTCTTATATCTTCTCCAATAGCTTCGTCTCCCTTATCAAAAAGAAACTTAACCGTTTCCTCTCCAATAACACATACTTTTTTTGAGCTTTCAATATCATTCTTATTTAAAAAACGACCTGCTATTAATTTTTTCTTGGTAATGTTATCTATCTCAGGATAATCACCATAAACTGATGACCCACTTTTTCGTCCTTTTCTATAAACAGTTACCACATTTCTATGGCTACCTAACTCTATTCTTGGTGCCAAGACTTCTATTTCTGGCACTTGCTTTTTTATAATTTCAGCATCTTCTAGCTTAAAACTTATTCTTCTTCCGCGCTCAAAACCTTTATATGGCTCTGATGTTCTTTGACTCCAAACAAATAAACTGTTTGAAGCAGTACCAGCAAAAAGCTTATCAAAACCGTTACTCATCCCATTTGCAGAACCTAGTAAAAGCATTAGAATAATCATTGCGAATATTACCCCCAACATGGTTAAAATAGTACGCAACATATTTTTACCTAGGGTATTAAAAATTTCGCTCCACAAATCTCTATCAAATATCCACATACTATTTATCGCTTAATGCCACAATTGGTTTAACATTTGCAGCTTTTACAGCTGGTATTAGCCCTGCAAGAACTCCTGCAATCACCAATATAACGGTTGCAGTAACTACAGTAGAAAAACTTACCGAAGGGTCTGCAAAAGCATCAGTTTTTATATTTGGCCCAATGGCTGCTAAAATCCCTGTCGCAAATAAAAGTCCAATAAATCCAGAAAGACCGGTTATAAAAATAGATTCAAACAACACTAGTTTTATAATTTGCCATGGC
This sequence comes from uncultured Maribacter sp., assembly GCA_947493885.1. Taxonomy (GTDB): domain Bacteria; phylum Bacteroidota; class Bacteroidia; order Flavobacteriales; family Flavobacteriaceae; genus Maribacter_B. Next base: position 289,753 of record CANLTE010000002.1, on the reverse strand, counting down.
TCTGCACCCAGTGCTTTTCTTACCCCTATTTCTTTTGTTCTTTCTTTAATAATGAATACCATTATGTTTCCGATACCTACAATACCTGCAATTAAAATAAGTATCACCACAAAAATGCTTCCTTTATTCAAAAGCCCTGTAAAACTGCTAATATTATCAAACGCCTCTGCATAGTTCCAAACAAAAATACCAGCTTGATCTTCAGGAGATATTTTATGTCTTCTTTTCATTATATCTTCTAAACGTCTAGAAAACTCCAACGCCTTAGTTAAATCATAAGACGTATTATAGGTAAGCGCTATTTGATCAATATTCTCTGTGTTACCATAAATACGTTGGTAGGTAGTTATAGGGGCAAATATTCCACGTTCTGCATTATCGTCTCCATCATCAGTAAAAACTCCAATTACCCTAAAAGGTAATCCATTAAACTCCACAAATTTACCTATTGGATTTTCCTTTTTAAACAGGTCTTCACTAACTTTCCTTCCAATTACCGCAACTTTTGAGCTAGATAATAAATCATTCATATTAATGAATCTACCATCCATTATGATGGTTTTTTCAATAACTTGAAAGTCTGGATGCACGGCTTGAACTTGATATGTTCCTGTTTCGCTTTTATAACGAGCTGTGGTTCCTCTACGCATTCGGGCACTAATTTGCTCAAAATCGCCCTCAAAACTTTTTTTGATATATTCTATATCATCGTTCTTAAACTGAATTCTACGTTCGGCCTCAAAACCTGCATAAGCTTTTGAGGTTTTTCCTGGACTTACAAAAATGGTATTCGTAGCATCGTCATTAAACTGATTATGAAACCCATTTTGCATACCATTAACAGATCCTAAAAGCATTACCAAAATGAAAATACCCCAGCCTACAGAAAAACCAGTTAAGAAAGTTCTTAACTTATTGTTTTTAATGCTATGGAAAATTTCTTGCCAAATATCTCTATCAAACATACTGATCCGCCCTTACTTGTTCTATTTTTTTATCTTCTACAATAACCCCATCTTTCAAATGAACAATACGCTTACACATATCCGCAATATCGGGTTCATGAGTAACCACTAAAATAGTATTACCTGCATCATTAATTTTTTGGATAAGATCCATTACTTCGTATGAAGTTGTACTATCCAATGCCCCAGTAGGCTCATCTGCCAATAATACTTTTGGTTCTGCAGCCAAAGCTCGAGCAATTGCAACACGTTGTTTTTGCCCCCCAGAAAGTTCGCTAGGTAAATGAGATGCCCAATCTCTCAACCCAACCTGTTCCAGGTATTTTAACGCTTTTTCTTGACGTTCTTTTCTTCCCACTTTTTGATAATAAAGTGGCAGAGCAACATTTTCCGCTGCACTTTTATAATTTATTAGATTAAAAGACTGAAAGACAAATCCTAAAAACTTATTTCGATATCTGGCGGCTTTGGTTTCATTTAAATCTTTAATAGGAACACCATCCAAGTTATATTCTCCAGAGTCAGAATTATCAAGCATTCCTAAAATATTCAACAAAGTAGACTTCCCTGAACCTGAAGACCCCATGATAGCAACTAACTCTCCTTCTTCTACATTAAAATTAATCCCTTTAAGTACGTGAAGGGAATTGCTCCCCATTTTGTATGATTTGTGAAGATTTTTTATTTCAATCATAATATAATATCAAGTTTAACAGGAATTTTACAATAAGACTTACAACCTTTGGAAATGTTACAAACTAAATCAAAATATTTTGTTAAAGTTATTTTGACAGTTCGTCAGGAACTACTTCGTTCCAAACTTTTATTTTATCCGTATTGGACACCCCCGATTTCACCTCTACAAAGATTCCGTCACTGATTCCCAACTCCACGTCTTTTCTTTCGAACTGTTGTTCTCCTTTTTCTATTTCTACAAAAGGTTTTTTTGTTTTGACATCATATTGAATTAAGCCTTCTTTTAAAGCTAATACACTATCCGCTCTAGCCAAAATAATGGAAGCATTTGCACTCAAACCAGCTCTAATAAACACACTATCTTGTTTTTTTAGCGTTCCTTTGATTTCAAATTGAATAGCTCCATTTTCTTCTTTTCCTTTAGGAGCAATATAATCCAGAACTGCTTGAAAAACTGTGTTTTCAATTGCACCTACTGTAATCTCCAAGGGAAGGTTTTCTTTTATTTTACCAACTTCTGACTCGTCTACCTTTCCCTCAAAAATCATTCTTTCAACATCAGCAATAGCAGCGATGGTAGTTCCTTCGTTAAAGGTATTACTCTCAATAACCTGATTACCGACCTCCACGGGAACTTCCAATACCATTCCGCTAACGGTTGCTCTTATCTGAGTATTTGCGGCATTACCATAGCCTTTAGCCGTTCCCGTTTTAACAATGTCGTGTCTTTTAGTGGCAGCTCCATATGATTGTTTTGCCTGATCAAAAGAAACCTCCGCTCGTTCTAAATCAACCTTTGAAATAACTCCTTTTTCAAAAAGCTTTTTCTGTCGCTCCAAATTCCTTTTTTGATCATTCAATGAAATTTTGGCTTCGTCTATACCATTTCTGGCATCATTAAGTGCGTTTAAATTAGGAACAACTTTTATTTTACAAAGTAAATCTCCCGACTTCACAAAATCACCTCCTTCAACATAAACCTCCTCTATAACTCCAGAAATATTAGGTTTTATCAACACCTCTTCCAAAGGTAGAATGCTCCCTGTTGCTACTGTTTTTTTAATTATTGTTTGCTTAGAAGCCACTTGTGTTTCATAAACAATTGGGTCTTCGTTATTTTTTTGAAACAAATAATACATGGATCCTCCAAAAGCTATTACAATGAGAAACAAAATGATTCTGGTAACCGATTTTTTCATTTTTATTATTTTGATATTTTTCTATTCTTGATTGATAATTTTATTCTGTTCTTAAAGCATCAATGGGTTTTACTTTAATAGCACTTTGCGCTGGAATGAACCCTGCTAACAACCCAGATAGTATTAATATAAAAAGTGCTCCTATTACAACACCTATACTAACACTTGGGTTTAAAAACATGTCTACAGGTCCATTCATTTCAAGTAGCTTATTCACTCCATATATGAATAAAGCTCCAAATGTTATTCCTCCCATACCCGATATTATCGTCAGGAAAATAGATTCCATTAATATTTGAAGTTTAATTGACCATGGATCTTCCCCTAATGCTCTGCGAATACCTATTTCTTTAGTACGTTCTTTCACCACTATTAACATAATGTTGCTGACTCCAATAACTCCTGAAAGGAGCACCAATATTCCAACGAAATATGCTATAAATCCCATTGCACCAAAAAGACTTTCTACCCTATTATATTGTTCATATAAATCAAAATAACCAATTGCTCTTTTATCATCTGGATGAACTTTATGATTATTCTTAAGCAAGTCAACTATATTTTCCTTAACATTGGTTATAGAGGTTCCGTCGTTTGCGGTAATTGCCATCCATCCCACATTATCTGCCCTATTAAAAGCTTGAGAAAAAGCAGTAAAAGGCACAAATATTTCGTTTTGCCCCTCTTCTCCATCTCCATTATTGCTTTTCTTTTTATAAGTGCCTACAACCATAAAATTAACGCCCTGAATTTTCACATAACTGCCAATTACTTTCTCTTCCTTATCATAAAGGCTTTTTTTAACGCCTTCTCCGATTATCGCTATTTTTCGTTTTTCGTTAATATCAGAATGATTTATAAACCGCCCAGAAGTTATTGTCATTGGATCTTGATTGATAAATTCTGGGTAATCTCCATAAACATTGAAAGCCCCAGTCTTTAATCCCTTCACAACATTGTTCGCTCCCCTAAACCCTCCTAATTGATTTCTAGGAGATATAAACCTTAAATTGGGAATATTGTCATTTATTGATTGAACATCTTGAATTTTAAAATTAAAACGCCTCCCTTTAGGTAATCCTTTATGCGCTTTTGATGTATTACGCGTCCAAATAAACATCGTATTGGTAGCGATATCTCCAAAATCAGCTTTTACACCATTTTCGAAGCCTTTACCTGCTGCTAACAAAATAATTAATATGAGTATTCCCCAAAAAACACCAAAAGCGGTTAAAATAGACCTAAACAAATTACTTGTTAGAACCTCTAAAATTTCTTTCCAACGGTCTCTATTAAACATATCCCTTTTATTCGTCTCTTAGCGCCTCAATAGTTCGAATATTTGCTGCCCTCCAAGCAGGGAAAAAACCAGCTACCGCACCTGCAAAAATTAAAACAAAAACTGTAGTAACTGCTACCTTAAAATTCACGGACGGATTTAAAATATAATCCACCTCAATATGTGGCCCTAATAATTCCAACAATCCCATACTAAATATTAGCCCCGTAAAACCAGATATTGCGGTAACAAAAATTGCTTCGTGTAAAATCATTCCAATTATTGACCAAGGTTTTGCTCCAATAGCTTTTCTAATTCCTATTTCACGAGTTCGCTCCTTCACAACTATTAACATAATATTACTAACACCAACTACACCCGCAATGATTGTGCATATACCCACAAACCAAAAAAACAATTTAATACTATTAGTTAGTGTATAATATCTTTTAGCTTCTTCCAAAGTATTAAATACATTTATTGCGCTTTGATCATCAGGTGCTACGGTATGAGATTCTTGTAGATATTTTTTAAGATTGTTGGAAAATTTAATGGAGGCCAATACAGCGTCATCGAAAGACTCTGAAGGTTGCAAGGTATACGAAACATTATTTACAATGTCTGACCCTCCAAATACCCGTTGAGCCGTAGTTATTGGAATAAAAATGCGATTCTCCTCTCTCTCACCCCCTCTATCGCCATATACTCCAATTACCTTAAACTGAATTCCAGAAATTTCCAAATACTCCCCTAGAGGACTTTCGTCTTCTTTAAAATATTCTCGTTTTATTTTGTTGCTTATTATAGTAACCTTAGCACCTACCTTTTCATCGCTTACGTTCAGATATCTTCCTTCTGAAATAAAATGGTTTTCTATAAATTGATAATCGGAAGTTACTCCCTGAACTCCATAACCAATAGATTCGTTTTTATAGCTCACAATAGCATTCCGAACCCTATATACTCCAGACTTATGTTGCAACTCTTCACTAAATCTTGAGGAAACATATTCATGGTTTTCGTTTCGCAACCGAATTACACGCCCTGGATTAAGCCCTTTATGTTCTTTAGTTGTTACTCGCGTCCATACCCATACACGGTTACTTGCATCAGCTTCAAACTCTTTGGCAATACCATTCTGCATACCTTGTCCAAAACCTAATAAAATTACGAGTATAAAAATTCCTGAAGCTACAGAAAGTCCCGTGAGAAATGTCCGTAATTTATTTTTACGAATAGTATCAAATATCTCTTGCCATCTTTCGATGTCTAACATTTAGTAACTTTTTGATTGATGAAAACAATAACAAACTATAGTTCTATTAAAAAGACAATAGTTTGAACGTATTGTTACACCACAAGTTAACTAATATATATTAAAGTTTGAATTTATTTTTAAGACCTCATTTTTCTGTAAACGAAATAGAAAAGTCCACCAACCAATATGTACGGAATAGCCATTAAATACACTATGCCATTATTGATACCCTCTGCCGTTTTTACACTTCCTTCGCTTTCTAAAACAGCTCTACACATGGCGCACTGCGCCTCTAATAGCTGTGGAGTTATTAGACATAATATAAAAACAATTAAAAAAGAAGTTTGTTTCATTTTTACCGCTTTAGTATACATAATATGGAGAAATCATTACATAAACCACGACACCACTTACGGCAACGTATAACCAGATAGGAAATGTAATTTTTGCTAGCTTTTTATGCCCCTCAAAATCCTTTAAATAGGCCTTGGCGTATGTTCTTAGTACCAAAGGAACTATTAGTATAGAAAGTATAATATGGGTTATTAAAATAAACAAGTAAACATATTTTACAACTCCGTCTCCACCATAAGAAGTAGAGTCAGACGTCATATGATATGCCACATACAGTACCAAAAACAACACGGAGCACCCAACACAAACATTAATTAAATTTTGATGTAGTTTTCTATTCCCCTTTTTAATGGCAAACACTGCACAAATTAGCAATACAGCCGTCAATCCGTTTATTGAGGCATAAATGGGAGGCAAAAAAGATAACGGTTTAGCATTTGGTAACTTAACTCCAAACAAAGCGGCTACCACAACAGGAATTATTATAGAAACTATAGTAATAAATTTGCTAAAACGTTTTTCCTTTTCCGTCTGAATATTATCCATACTACTTCTCCTCCAATAATTTTTTAATGTCTTCTTTTAATATTGAGATTTGCTCTTTTTCACCCTCTTCGTTTTGCCCTTCTTTCTCCCCGACTGTACCACGATAGTATATAATAGGATTATTGGACGCATCTAAACGAGATCTTAAAAAACCATTTTTATCAACCAATGCAAACATTCCCGAATGCTCAAATCCACCAGGTGCATCTTCCTGTTCTTTTGCATATATATAAAACCCTTTATTTGCTAGTTGATAAATAGCATCTATATCACCTGTTAGCAAATGCCAATCCAGGTTTACAATACCGTATTTTTCCGCATATGCTTTTAAAACCGAAGGTGTATCATACTCAGGGTTAATGGTAAAAGATGCTACTCCAAAATCTTTAAATTCTTTGAACTCATTTTGAATAGAAACTAAATTTTTATTCATTAAAGGGCAAATAGTAGGACAGGTTGTAAAAAAAAATTCCACCACATACACTTTGCCTTTATAATCATTATTTGTAATCAACAAACTATCTTGATTAAAAAAAGAAAAATCTGGTACTTTTCTTTTTTCACCATTCACTTCTAGAAAAGCAAGACCACTCATTCTATCACGTTCTACAACGGTTCCACTTTTAATACGATTTACAATTCTTGGGATAAAGATTATACCAAAAATTAGTATCACAAAAGAAACCCAAACATAAGTGTATTTGTTTTTCATTATTTAGTTCTGTTAGAGGTGTTTTTTTTAAGCGCTAAACGATACTCCGCCAAAATAATTTTAACATCGTCCTCCATTTTATTGTTTAATTCTGCTACTGAGGTTGTATTATACCCATGTTTTACACCCTCATCTTCGTCGTCGTTACGTCCTCTTAAATTCATTTTTTTATCAATGATAAACACGTTTGATGTTGCTAAATTTTCATCCAGAGTATACCCATTTTCTAAAGAAGAAAACATTTTCTTTATATTACTTTCCTCTTCAAAAACAAATAGCCATTTTGTGTTATCACCAAGACTCCCTAATTCCTTTTTTAATTCTTTTACTTGTTCTTCGGTTCCCTTAGGAACCATCATTACAAATTGAAAATCATTAAATTGATAAAATGGTTTATATATTTTTTGATTTAAGTTAAAGACATTTCCTTTTTTTTCAAGAACATTTTTCCCTAAAAAACCAAGAATCGAAATTTTATCTTTAAAACTAACTTTAGAATAGCCTGAATTTATATCTACAACCTGTTCTGTTAAAATGGGTAGTTTTCCAAAATTATTTACCCCAGAAGCAAAAAAAAGATATGCCACAATGGGCAAAACAAAAAGCACCACTAATACAAAAGTTTTTTTCATCTATCTCTTTTTATATCAACTAACTATTTAAATCTAGTTCACTCGTTATCCTATCTCTAAATTGGATGCAAAGGTTATTTCATCATATTTCATATTCCATGCATTTAACCAACTCAAGGATATTGACAAAAGGTTTAGGCAAAAATAAAAAAAGACGGTGTTTAAACCGCCTTTAAATATTGTTAAATATATGATGTTAGAAGTTCCACGTAACGAAACCTTCTTTATATACCTCGTAAATATAATCTGCCTCTACCAAAAGAATAAATGACAAGTAAGCAATTAAGAATACTGGAGTCCAAACAATAACTCTTCGTAAAGCACTTTTTTCATCTCTTAGGTGCATAAAATCCCAAGCAATATAATATGCCTTAACTAATGTTAAAATAATGAATATCCAATTTAATAATTTCATTCCTAAAAATGAAGTTCCTGTTAACGACTCTGGTTTAACAATACCTAAACCAACTTCAACAGCTGTAACCAAAGTAAGGAAAGCAAGTACTCCCCAAATTTTTTGAGTGTTAGATTTAAACTTTACTAATCCTCTAAAGATTTCTAATTTATGTTCGTGTGCCATTATTATAGCTTTATTTTATTATTAATGAATTAAACTAAGTAGAAGAATGTAAATACAAATACCCAAACCAAATCTACAAAGTGCCAGTACAGACCAACTTTTTCAACCATTTCATAATGCCCTCTGCGCTCATAAGTACCAAGAATTACATTAAAGAAAATGATGATATTAATGATTACTCCAGAGAATACGTGAAATCCATGAAATCCAGTAATAAAGAAAAAGAAATCTGCAAATAACCTGCTTCCGTATTCGTTATGAATAAGGTTAGCTCCTTCAACCACCATAGTTGCACTACCTAATTTCTTTAAAGAATCTTCTCTTGACAATACCGTTTTTTCTCCTTCTTCATTAATAGTTTCGGTTCTTACCAATACGCTAGAATGCGCTTTAAAGCCTTCCACAACTTCGTTAACTGTATAACTTGGCAATGTTCCTTCACTAAAAAACCATACCCCGTTTTTTCTTTCATGTGCAACACGCTCTCCATGACCTGCTTTAGCAAAATCGTCTAAAGCAACACGTTTACCTGTATTAGCATCTACAAATTGTAAAATTCTACCTCCCTTAGTTTCTACGGCACCATAATCACCTTGAATAAAAGTTGCCCATTCCCATGCTTGAGAACCCACAAATATAGCACCTCCAATAACTGTTAAGAACATATACCAGATAACACTATTCTTTTTCATTTTGTGACCTGCGTCCACGGCTAATACCATAGTTACTGATGACATAATCAAAATAAATGTCATAAAAGCTACATAATACATTGGGTAGTTACCGTGAAAAAACGGAACGTGCGTAAAAACTTCGTCAGCGATTGGCCAAGTTTCAATGAATTTAAACCTAGAAAAACCATAAGCTGCTAAAAAGCCTGAAAAAGTCAACGCATCTGAGACAAGGAAAAACCACATCATCATTTTGCCATAACTAGCTTTAAGTGGCTCATTTCCACCATCCCAAACTTTACCCTGGGTTTCCGTTGTTACCGTAGTATCCATATAATTTTAAATATTGTTTCAATAAAATTTCTGCAAATTTACATTTTTTTCGACCATAGAAAAGTCAGAATGTATTGAAAACAGAATTTCTCTTCAATTATTATTTGACAAAAGTCATAAAAAGAATTAAATATACCCAAAGAATACCTAAAAAATGCCAAAAAGTTGCTCCTAAGGATATCCCTAAAAATTCTTTACTACTATACTTTTCTTTATATTGGTTATACATTACTACCAGTAACGATATCATACCCGCCACAACATGAACAATATGCACCATTGCTATTAAAAAAACGTATGACATTTTAATATTACTGGTTGGACCTGTAAAATAATACCCCTGACTCACCATTTGAGAAAAACCACTAAATTGAAAAATAATAAAAGCCACTCCTAAAATCAGTGTTACTAATAACCAACTTAGAGCCAATTTATTTTTATCCGATTTAACGGCATTTTGCGCAAAAATATAGGTTATACTGCTTATTAAAATTATTACAGTACTAATATAAAAATAAGACGGTAGCTCCAACTCCTTTACCCAATCTTCGCGACCGCTACTTACTATATAAGCACTTGTCCAACCTGCAAATCCCATAACAAGACTTGCTATACCAAACCAGAGCATCATTTTTTTTGCTCTATCGTTTTTTTCCTTAGGAGTACCTTGTGTTAAATCCATTTATGGTAATCTTTTATTTTTTCTATTTTAACCTTATAACAAGGCTCTTACAAACTTATCTCCCACATATAACAACTGTATTATAGTTATATAGGTAACACTAGCTAACATTAACTTTCTAGCCGTTACATTATCTTTTTTCTCGTAAAGTCGAAATGCAAAAAATAACATAGACAGCCCTAAAAGAAAAATAATTATTGCTCCAGGAATTGACAATTGTAACCTCCCAGTAATTCCAAACACAGGTACCACAGAAATAACTATCATCCAAATGGTATACATAATTATCTGTAAAATAGTTCCTTTATCCTTTTTCCCTGTTGGAAGCATTTTAAATCCTCCTTTTTTATAGTCATCATCAAGCATCCAAGCAAGTGCCCAAAAATGTGGAAACTGCCAAAAAAATTGAATCATAAATAATGTTCCAGGTTCTATTCCAAACTCATTTGTTGCCGCAACCCAACCTAACATAAATGGTATTGCGCCAGGAAATGCTCCAACAAATACTGAAAGTGGTGTTTTTGTTTTTAAGGGAGTATAAACACTTGTATACAAAAATATAGAGATAGCCCCAAACATAGCTGTTTTTGGGTTTAAAAAGTAAAGCGAAACTACTCCTAAGGTGGTTAATAAAACTGCAATTGTTAATGCTTTATTTACAGAAATTCTTCCAGCGGGTATTGGCCTGTTTCTAGTACGATTCATCAATGCATCCAAATCCTTTTCTATGATTTGATTAAAAGCATTAGAAGCTCCTACCATGCAATAGCCCCCAAACGCTAATAATAAAACAGGAAATAGCTCTATTTCATATGCACCTAAAAAATATCCTGCAATGGACGAAAAAACCACACTCACCGCTAGTCTTGCTTTGGTAATTTCTTTAAAATCAGCAAAAACCGTAGCAAAGCCTATTTTATTCTCCGTCTTAATAGCAGTCTTCATCTCCTTTGTTATAATGGGAGCGCAAATATAACTTGCTCTTTATTTCCTCGCAACCAATTAAGCATGTTTATATTTTAGACAAAAGTTATAATAGACTAAAAAACAATAAAATGAAAAATACAAATCACAAACAGAGGTATAAAAAAATCCTCAGCATTCAGCTGAGGATTTTAAATATATAAAAATGTTATTTTACTGTAACTTAAATGTAATTGGAATACTAAAAGGTACTCTTACCGCTCTACCTCTTTGCTTTCCTGGTGTCATTTTAGGCAGCTTAGAAATAATTCTTGCAGCTTCTTTTTCCAAATTTTTATCTGGACCACGCATTCTAACACCTCCGATGCTACCATCCTTTTGAATTACAAACATTACATTAACACGACCCTGAACACCCATTTCCTGAGCAATTTCTGGGTAGCGGAAGTTTTTGCTAATGTGTTTTTGCATCATTTTATTAAAACATGCTCTTTTATTACTTTGTTTTTCGCATCCAGGAAAAACAGGTACATCCTCAATAACGGAAAATGGTACATCTAAATCTTCTTCCATCTCCTCAACTTCAACGTCATCAACCTCAATAATCTCTTCTTCTTGACTAGTTTCAGTAGACTCAATAACAGTTTCTTCAACCTCTTCCTCATCCTCAACTACCTCAATTATTTCAGGCGCAGCTGGAGGTGGCGGTGGCGGTGGAGTTTTTATTTGTTCAGTCATTGGAACCTCTTCATCTAAATCATCATCAACGTTCATTGAAATGTCATAATTGACATCATCTTCATAGGTCTTCCACTCTAAACCTCTCCATATTAAAAACATTACCAAAGCAAGTCCTATTACAAAATATAGACTGCTATTTCTTGTCAAATCCGCTTTTGGATTCTTCTTTAATTCCATAACTGTTACAATTTAGTGTTCGCTAATTTAATTAATAATTTTAAACATTTGCAACTAAAGTTTTTATTTTAACGACAAATACTTAGAAAAAAATCGTTTAAAAACCCAAGCCGCAAGTAAAGCTCCCAAAGAATTTGCTACTATATCATAAATATCTCCATGTCTAGTAGCTGTAAACTTATACTGAATAGCCTCAATAATTATACCAAATAAAATGGAAAAAACTACTGCAATAAAAAGTTTTTTTTCTTTTGAAACTATTTTTATTTTTTCTTGAATTGCAAGTACTCCAAATATGGTTGCGCCAAAATAAAAGACAAAATGCACCATTTTATCTAGGTAAGGAATTTTAATACCCGAAGTATCAACTCCTGAAAAAGAATATAAGCTGGAAAATGTTACAAACATCATCCAGCTTATAAATACAATTGTGAATTTATTTTTTTTAAGCACCAATTACTTCTCTATAACCTTCATCTGAAAGTAAATCTTGAATTTCATCAGCGTTGCTAATTTTTATTTTCACCATCCAACCTTCTCCATACGGATCCGTATTTACCTTTTCAGGCTCATCTTCCAACGCTTCGTTAAACTCAATAATTTCTCCACTTAAAGGAAGAAACAAATCGGAAACTGTTTTTACAGCTTCCACGGTTCCAAAAATTTCTTCTCTATCTAAAGTTTCATCAACCGTTTCAACCTCAACATAAACAATATCTCCTAACTCACCTTGCGCAAAATCTGTAATCCCTACCGTAGCAACATCACCTTCAATCTTTACCCACTCGTGGTCTTTAGTATATTTTAATTCTGATGGTAAATTCATTTTTCTGTTTTTAATTAGCTAAGCAAATGTAACAGATTCTGAATCGGAATTCAAATAAATTCCTTACAACAAAATAGCTTTATTTTTTAATTACCAAAATTGTATCGTAATGTAAAACCTGCGTTAATTGTTGTTTGCGGAAACGCCGTTGAGACTTTAAATTTTGAAAAAGAATGATCGTAAAAGAATAGGGCATTTAAACTTTTACTTAGCGCATAATCTGCGGTAAATTTAATTGACATTAAATCTTGCCCAGAGGTAATTTGATTATTGTCAATTTCAAGGTTTCGAATAATAGTAATATTATCACGTAACGTTACGTCAGCCTTTAAGTTTAAATCTCCTTTAAATCTTGTTTTGTTACCTCCTATATTCGTTACAAATTTTAAATCTTTAACACGATATCCTAAACCAAATGTGTATTCTTTTCCGTTAATTTCGGTCATAAGGTTATTATCAAAACTCAATGACAAAGCTCTATCTCTTCTAACCTCCGCAAGAAAACTCCAAGAGTTTTTCATTTCAAAATCTATTCGAACCAACGGATTAAACTCATCGGTTAACACCACATTGTTTAAAATTTGCTCGGGAAGAATATCTCCGTTTTCAGAAGTTGGATTAGGTACAGATGGAGTATCTTTAATCAACTGTACGCGCTCCAGATTCGTTTGAAAAGAGTTAATACTATATGCTGCACGATATCCATGACTTAAAGAAAATCTTTTAAACTTCTTTTTAAACCATTTATTACGCATTAACCCTGTGTACTTAACATTCCAATTAGGAATAGGTATATTTCTAAATGCTCCTAACTTTACACCATCTTCACTTTGCCCTGTATAAGCAGCAAAAAACGCTGGAAGTAGAACATCTTGACTTGTTTTTCCATAACCTGAAGGAAAGCCTTCCTCGCCACCCCCTAATGGCAAACCTTTTTCTGTTGCTATTCTGTTTGCTATGGTAATTCTATTTTGTTTGAATTTTTCAAAAGTTGAAGAGTCAAACTCATTACTTTTTCCAAAGGCGGTTCTGATCATATTGGTAGATATACTAAAACTACCTAACTCGTTACCCAATTGAACTTGATATGGGTTATCAGGATTGGTTAAATCTATACTAAAGCTCTCTTGGTAACTGCTAGAGTATTGCCTATCCGCTGAAAAATCTATGGTTAAATCTTTTGAAAGTTGTGCTGTTGCAGTTACATTAAATTGTTTATTGGTCCGCTCTATGTACTGCTCATTAAACTCATCGAAACTTGTTAACCACCCATTACGTGCTGCATTAAAACGAACATCAGCCTGACTACCAAAGATAAACCCTACAGAAGGTTTTAAAGTCCCTACCGTTCCTATAGACCGAGTATATCCAGGCAATACCTTACCATTATTCTCATTATAACTAACATTTACTCTTTTGATAATCGTTAAAATATCAACTAAGGTATTAAACGATTTGCTTGTTTTTTTAGGGGTATCATCTTTTTTAGCAAGGTTGCCAGCTTTGTCTCTTCTAGGTGACTTACTGGATCTTGACCCTTTACCTCCTCGTTTTTTTAATCCTATTAAGTCATAGAACTTTTGCATACTAAGCGTAGATGTAATATTATGCGTATTAGCATTCTGAACGGTATTAATATCTTCATTTGCTATCTCTCGTAAAGCATCTCCACCGCGCTGCCAATCAAAATTACCAGTATATGAATATTGAGCACTAATAAAATCTAAAGCAGGAATTTTGCTTAAGGGTAAGTCATAATTAATTTGCATTTGTTGTGAATGTCTATTTGGCTCTCCTAAATCAAAGAAACCATCCCAAAGACCTAATGCTTGATCAATTTGAGAATTAGGGTCGTTTTCATCTTCAAAGTAATTTCTAATTATGCTGTTATTTGATGCCGTAAGATTTAAACCAAGTGACTTGGTAATATTATAATTTACCGCATATTGCCAATTAAACAAATAGTTTCTTTGCTGAAGTTCTGGCAACTCCAACCTATCTTCTCCCTCAACAAAAACATCTCTAAAACGCTGTTGATTAAATTGCCTATTAAAATTGGTATTTAATGATATTGTATTTGGCAATAAATTAAGATTAAGATCTTTTAACCACTTCCAATATTTACCAGTAAACAAGGAATCTTTTTTAGCAAAAGGAGCGATTTCTACTGGGTCAAAACTATGATTATATACAAAACCTGTATTTACACTTTGATCACGTAAAGATTCTATTTCAAAATCTCTATGCTCTGTTTCATTGTATGAATAGTTAAATGTAAAATTTTCAATATCATAAAAATTAGCATCAGCCTCTTCACCTCTATCCTTACGCAAACCTATTACATTAATACTTGTACGTTTTGTATAATCTTCGGCTTGTTTTTTTACATTTTCAGCATTCTCTCCAGACGAAGCTGCATCAATACGTTCATCTAATTTAAGATCATCATATACTGGATCAAACTCTGGAGTAATTAATTCTTCTGAAATTCCATAATTAAAAGGTATCTGCACACCCCATTTTTTTGGTAACAACTGTCCAACATTAACATTAGTTACTAAATCGTAGGAGATAGCATCCTCTCGAGCACGCTCATTAGGCATTTGATCTATAGACCCAAAACCGGAAGTGCTTCGATTTCCTGTAGCGGAAACATTAGCAAAGTCTGCGACATTAGCATCTATGGCTGCTACGGCTGCCCAACCACCGTTATTGTCTAACCCAGCCAGACGCAATTCATTAAACCACACCTCCCCATCAATATTTGCAGAACCTCCATTTTTTATACCAACCATCATGGTTCTAATACTCCCTAAAGATGGATTACCTTTTATACCTATCCTTATAGTTCCAGGAGTTCTTGAATTAAATTCACCTACTAACTCGGCTTTTCCATCAATTATTTCGAAAAAACGAACGGCATCTAATTCACCTCCTTCTATCCAAGATGCCTTAACCTCATTTAAGTCTGCAAGTAATACATCCAACTCATTATTATCAGGCCATATCTCCTCCTCAGATGTTGCTCCATGCGCTGTAAAGGATAATGGTATTTCTATTTGGTAAAAATTTTCCGCAAAATCCGTACCTAACCTTAGAAAACCTACCAAAGGAAACTCTTCACTACCTGCGTAATTTCCTTCAATAATTTCTTCGGCATGCATAAACATTTTAAGTTTTTTATACTGCCTTAAATCTACATTGAGATTTTTATAAACACCACGAGAATCTTCAGGCTCAAGACCTTCAAATCGTATAGAAAGAGCTTGTTCATTTTGACTTACAATAGTATTATTATTGTTCAATTGTTCCCTTTGCACTCCAGGAGGCAATACGTATGGTATTGGATCTCTTTGTTCATTTTCTTGAACATTTACCGTATTCACGTCAAAGATTTCACCAGCATTGGGATTTCTTTCTCCTCCTAAATTATCTGACTGTAAAGACTTTGAATATGTTCTCCAATCTCCCCTAACCAGATCCAAAGTAGCAAATCGCAACACAACATCATCCTCAAAACCAGTAAGGTACATACGCATAAAACTAATGGACCTAAGATCCGTAATACCTCCAATTGCTCTTCTTTTTAAAGGATCTGCATTAAGTTCACTTAATCCTCTATTTGGATTAAAAGTGATAGGAACTTTGACTTGTATCCAATTTGCCTGTAAAACGGATCCATTGGCAAGTTCACTTGTAGTACCTACCCTATAATCAGTAACATAAGGCAAACTTTCATCCATACCTGGTCTGATAGGAATTCTATATTCAAAATAGCTATTAACCGTATTCATTGTTAAATCACGATCCACATCTTCAACATCGGGTAAGGTTGTAGAACCTCTATTGGTATCAGAAACACCTACTGGTGAATTCCCTTCAGGGTTGTTAAAATCTAAATAGCGTTCCAAAATACCACCTTCTCTGTTTAAATAATACTGATAATTATCTAAAGCAGGGTCTTCCGAAGGACCGTTATATATTGCCGCTTCTCCAGCATCATCAAGACCATCAAAACCTACATCTTGTAACACTCTATTGCTTTCGTCAGCATCAAAAGCATATACCAATGATTGCGTTTGTGGTACTAGCCCCCAAGATGTTTCTGCTGACACCTCAGTTGTTTGCGTACCAGGAAGTCCGTTTTCATATTGTTTTTTCCCATCTCGTAAAACATCTTCAGAAATGTTCCCTAGGTTTATAACTAATTCTCCAGAACCAACTGCCTCCCCATCTATATAAGGATCCATTACCCAAAATTGAATGAACTCTACATTGGCTTGCTCAAAATTAGTACTACTTAGTGGGCGCATGATACCTCCCCATTTTTCATTTCCACTTTTCGAGTCAAAATCAGTACTGTTATTATATGGTCCTTTTGCATTTGGGTAATACGCTAAATCTAAGGTGCTTTGCACTCTGGTTTGACCTGCTGCGATATTTTCTTCTGGAAATACCTCATTGATAAAAACTCGTCTTGTCGCATTAGTAGATACATCATTATCAGAAATAGAAGAAGGTCTTTGGTTGCTATAAAATATAGGATCAATGGAATACCAGGCCATTTTTGCTCTACCATGACCATTATTTAAATTTAGTGGATCATCCACCCCAGACCCTTCAAGAGCACCTCCTGGAGTAAATTCAAGTGGTGTACTTGCCATTGTCCAACCTAATGAAGCTCTAATATCTATAAGCGCCTGAGCTCCCTCAAAATCATCAAGATATGTTGTAGTTTCTCCATTGAAATCTGCATTTTTTGGTGACCCAGGTTTTAACCAGGCAACCTCAGCTCTAACCGAAACCTGTGAAGGAACGTCAGTATCAATGTTTGGTAGTTTATTTACCATTCTAGTTAAAAAAGGCACCTCTGTGGAAAAATTACCATTAAAGCCAAAAACCGTATTATTAACTGGTTCAACACCAAAATTTGATTTCTGTGTTAGTGGTCTTTCGTTCAATTTTAAAAGTGTTCCTCCTAACATAAAATTATCATTAATTTTATGTTCTACATTGATTCCCGTAAACCTTCTTGTCTGCTGGCCAAAAACAGCATTATTTTCTACCGATATGTTTATTGGTGTATTTGAAGCTTCCAAACTGGGGTCCAAAATCTGAACTGTTCCTGCCTGATAATTTACCGTATAATCTATTCCCTCTTGCAATTGTCTACCACCAGCCGTTACTCTTACCGAACCCCTTGGCACATTAAATGCTCCAATAGGTATACCATTGTTACCTTCAGACTTATAACGCCCTTTTAAGATAAACTTATTTTTCTCAGGAGATTCTAATGCGGCCGCCTTGGTATCATGGTACATATCTCTAAAAACATACTTAGCTTGATTAGGATTATAAACTTCCTCATCATCATTTTCATAATCTCCCCCCCCCATTAAGGTATGAAGGTATTCTCCAAAAGGTTCTTTTTTAGTAAATATGATTCTACCATTTTCTTGATCCACAGTAATACCCGAAACAAAATCAAAAAAACCGTCACCCCCTGGTTGAATATCATTGTATACATTTAAACGATCTAAATTAAATACCTCAAGAAGAATGCGTTCTTCCAAAGGTTTTCCTCCATCTACTGGAGCAGGAAACCCTTCTAAATCCGCTGGAATAATATAGTTACGAGGTGTAGGGTCTGAGTATAATATATTTAATTTAAAATCTTCTTGACTAAGTCTAAATGCACCTGTAGCATAAATATTTTTCATCATTAAATCCCATATAGGGTCCTTTACATTGGTAATGTTACTTTTTAATAACTTAAGTATTAAGGTATTGTTTTCGATTACTGGATTCGCACCAGAAGAAACGGTAGTAGCATCTATACCTCCATTAGCAAACTCACCTACTTGATATACTTCTCCATTAAAAGTGTATTGAAACGCAACAGCTAAAACCTCATCATTACTCAATCGTTGATTTAAAGACACATATCCTAACTGCGTATTATATGAGTAATCCCTACCATTTTCTAATTTTCTAGCATTTTCAAGAATTGCATAGTCAAAACCCTGGTTTACTCTATACCCAGAAGCGAAAGAAGCAAAACCAGCATCTACAGTAGCTATATCACGAATAGATTCGGTTAATACCGAACCTGACCCTATTTCATTTGGGTCAAAATCATTCGCACTGTTACGAGGTAAATTGTTTGTAGTATTATTAAAAAAACCTGCTGGCTCACCATTCATTCGCCCAACCCTAGTTTTATCTTTTTGACTTTCACCTAAATCCTGAATAGCAACAACATTTCTAACATTTAAGGTTTCTTGCCTTCTATTGGTTACCCATACTTCCAGACGTGTAATTTGAACTTGAGAACGTATGTATGGATAACTGGACAAGGCTTCGTCGTATTGATCTCTAAAAAAATGTGATAAGAAAAAGTGCTTATCCTCATCATAGTCTAGAGCCGTAATAGCAAACTCATTGATTGTTCCACCACCCTGCGCCACAACAGTATTATTTTGTGACCTTTGCTCCGAAAACACCCCTGTAATAGTAGTTTTACCAAACTGCAATTCGGTTTTAACACCAAATAAACTTTGAGCACCAGTAATTAGTGAGCTGTTTAGGGGCATGCTAACATTACCAACTTCTATTTTTCTGATAATGTCGTCCTCGGTTGGTGTATAATCTAATTTTACAATATTTTGGAAATCAAAAGTTGCTTCAGTATCATAATTGGCAGTTACTTGAAGGCGCTCTCCAATTTTACCCAGCATACTTAAACTTATACGCTGATCAAAGTCAAATGCTAAATTCGAGCGGTTTCTTGGTGACAAAGATGGGTTATCATTTTTTTGCCAAATAATACCTAAATCCATTGCAACAGAACCTTGTGGAATTACCTCAATGGTATTCCCACCAAATATGCTCTCAAAAAAACTACTTTTTACATAAAAATTTGGCAGAAGGTTTTTTCGCGCCTCTTCGCTACCCTCTTTTTTCCCTGCAAACGCATCTGCTTTCTCTTTAAAATAGTCTTTTATTCCTTGTCTTCTAACTAATTCGTAGTACTGAGTTGGTGTTAAAATTATTGGGTAGCCAATATCAAAATCTCCCACACTTTCATTATAAATATATCTATCTAAATTGGCATCATAGATATATTTAGAAACAATACTATCAGGGTTTTCTAACTTTATTTTACCTAAGGCAAAACCCGTTTTAACAGAATCTATTTCTTGAGAAGTATTTGATTTATCATTTGTTTCTTGCGCTAAGGAAACTCCTGTCGCTAGAAAAAAAAGTGCCAATAGCAGTATGGACTTAAATGATAATTTAAGAATTTTAAATGCCCCGTTTTTCAAACTTATTACAAATTTTTAAGCGAGAGTTTTATTATATCCTCCACGCTAAGTGTTGGGTCTTGGCTAATAACTTTGTCCACCACCTTTTCAGCTTGTCGGCGAGCAAATCCAAGAACCTCTAAAGCAGATAACGCTTCATCTTTATTTGTATTGTTTGAATTAACGGAAACTTCATCAATATTATATACTTTCAAAATCTTATCTCTAAGATCAAGAATAACTCTTTGCGCTGTTTTGGCTCCAATACCCTTAATTGCCTGAATTGCTGGAACATCACCCCCAGCAATTGCATCACGAATTTGCCCTGGAGACATTGATGATAACATTGTTCTGGCGGTGCTAGACCCAATACCCGAAACAGACAATAACAGTCTAAAAATTTCCCTTTCGGACTTTTCTGCAAAACCAAACAAAGTATGCGAATCTTCCTTTACTTGAAGATGAGTATATATTTGAATATTTTCAGAATCACTTATTTTGGAAAACGTATGTAGCGATATGTTCACAAAATACCCAACACCAGAACATTCTACAATTAAGTGCGTTGGATTTTTTTCTACTAATTTTCCAGTTAAGTGTGTTATCATTTTAAATATATAAGTTGATCTTTACTTAGTTTAGCCTTTTTGCGTTTTTCCCTTTCCTGAGCATCAATTACAGCAATTGCAGTCATATTTACAACCTCATCAACACTTGCTCCCATCTGTAGAATATGAACCGATTTACTTAATCCAACGGTAATAGGCCCAATTGATTCCGTTTTATTTAGCTCCTTCAGAAGCTTATAGGTAATATTCGCAGACTCTAAATTAGGAAATATAAGTGTGTTTACTTTTTTTCCTGCAAGTTTAGAGAAAGGGAAATTACTTTGATGTAAATCTTTATTTAGGGCGAAATCCGTTTGAATTTCACCATCAACAATTAAATCAGGATTTCTTTCATGTAAAATCTGAACCGCCTCTCTTACTTTTTTAGCATTCGGATGCGAAGACGAACCAAAATTAGCATATGACAGCATTGCCAATACCGGCTCAAAACCAAAAGTAGATACTACATTTGCCGTCATTTGAGCAATTTCGGCAAGTTCCTCACCATTTGGATCAATATTCATAGAAGTATCCGCTAAAAACAATGGACCTCTTTCAGTTATCATAATATTTACCGTAGAAACTTTTTGAACATCTTTAGCTCTTCCAATAACTTCCAAAATTGGCTTAACCACAGTTGAATATGCTCTTGAATAACCTGAAATCATTCCATCTGCATCACCTTCCCGCACCATCATGGATCCGTAATAATTACGCTCACGCATTTTTACTTTAGCACTGTATTGAGTAACACCGTTTCTTTTACGACGCTCCCAATATTTGTTAGCGTACTTTAGGTACTTATCATTAAATTCCTCATCTAGGGGATCAACAATAGGCACTTCTGCATCAAACTCTAATTCTTTTTTTAATTCCAGAATAATTTCTTTTCTACCTAAAAGAATTGGTGTAGCAATACCCTCTTCATGAACAATCTGGGCTGCCTTTAACACTCCAATATGATCTGCTTCCGTAAAAACAATTCGTTTTGGATTCATTTTAGCTCGATCATGAAGTAATCGCACCACTTTATTATCGTTTCCAGAACGTTGTCTAAGCTCTTCTTTATACTGCTCCCAATCTTCAATAGGGTGTTTAGCTACTCCGCTTTCCATTGCAGCTTTTGCAACTGCAGGCGGAATTTCTGAAATTAATCTTGGATCAAAAGGCTTAGGAATTATATAATCTTTACCAAAGGTAAGCCTCGTTTCTCCGTAGGCAATATTAACCTGTTCAGGAACCGGCTCTCTAGTAAGTTCAGCAAGTGCCTTTACTGCAGCCATTTTCATTTCTTCATTAATAGCAGTTGCCCTCACATCCAATGCCCCTCTAAATATAAACGGAAAACCTAAAACGTTATTCACCTGATTAGGGTGGTCTGAACGGCCTGTAGCCATAATAATATCATCACGAGTATCTACGGCTAAATCGTAGTTAATCTCTGGATTAGGATTTGCCATTGCAAAAACTATAGGATCTTTTGCCATAGTTTTTAACATTTCTGGGGTGAGTATATCTGCAATTGAAAGTCCTACAAAAACATCCGAATCAACAACAGCTTCAGCTAAAGTGTCTATTTTTCTATCTGTGGCAAACTCTTTTTTTGCTTTGGATAAATTTTCAGCATCTTTACGAATAACACCTTTACTATCTAGCATTACAATATTTTCAGCTTTTGCACCGAATGCTTTGTAAAGCTTGGTACAAGAAACAGCTGCAGCTCCTGCTCCAGAAACCACAATTTTTACTTCTTCAATTTTCTTTTTGGTAATCTCCAAAGCATTCAACAATGCCGCAGCAGAAATTATTGCGGTTCCATGTTGATCATCATGCATCACAGGAATATCTAGCTCCTCTTTTAGCCTTCTCTCAATCTCAAAAGCTTCAGGAGCTTTTATATCTTCTAAATTAATACCTCCAAAAGTAGGCGCTATTGTTTTTACAGTTTCTACAAACTTATCTACATCTTTAGTATCTAGCTCAATGTCAATCCCATCAATATCAGCAAATATTTTAAACAATAAGCCCTTTCCTTCCATTACAGGTTTTGAAGCTTCGGGACCAATATCACCAAGTCCTAAAACTGCTGTTCCGTTAGAAATTATAGCTACTAAATTTCCTTTTGCGGTATACTTATAAACGTTCTCTTTATTTTTTTTAATCTCCAAACAGGGCTCAGCAACTCCTGGAGAATACGCCAATGCTAAATCTCGTTGTGTAGAATATGGCTTAGTAGGTACTATTTTAATTTTACCAGGTTGTGGTTTTGCATGATAAATTAGCGCCTCTCTTCTTTGCTTTTGCTCACTCATATCGTGGTTTTAAGAGGAACAAATTTACGGGTATTCCAATGAAAAACATCCTGTTTGTTTGTAATTATTGTTTTGAAAAACAATTTCACTATACTGATTACTTCAAAAAATCTATGTTTCGTTTAAGACCAGAGTACTTAGTTCTTTTAACTGCAGATTTTTGAAATACTTTTCTAAAAACATCTTCTGTAATTTCCTCCCAATCTTGTTTTGTCATTGAAAGCAATTCAGGATTGGGATTAAACAGAGGTTCATTATGTGGTTTAGAAAATCTATTCCACGGACAAACATCTTGACAAACATCACAACCAAACATCCAATCATCAAATTTACCCTTAACATCTTGGGGGATTTCATTTTTTAATTCAATAGTAAAATACGAGATGCATTTACTGCCATCCACCACATATGGATCAACGATGGCATCCGTAGGGCAGGCATCTATGCAGGCGGTGCAGCTACCGCAATGATCAGTTACTGAGCTATCGTACTCTAACTCTATATCCACTATTAGTTCAGCTATAAAGTAAAACGAACCTACTTTTTGGGTTATTAGATTACTATTTTTACCAATCCAACCTAACCCACTTTTTGCCGCCCAAGCTTTATCTAAAACAGGTGCAGAATCTACAAATGCACGACCATTTACCTCTCCTATTTCCTGCGAAATGAACTCTTGTAATTCTCGAAGTTTTGATTTTATAATATGATGATAATCTTGCCCATACGCGTATTTAGAAACCTTAAAAGCATCTTGATTTTGGAGCTCTGAAGGATAATAATTTAAAAGCAAAGAGATTACCGATTTTGAGCCTTCAACTAATTTTGTGGGATCTAAACGTTTGTCAAAATGATTTTCCATGTACATCATTTCCCCATTTTGATTATTCTTTAGCCACTTTTCGAGTCTAGGAGCCTCTTCCTCTAAAAAACCTGCCTTTGATATTCCACATGACAAAAAACCAAGTCGCTTAGCTTCAGTTTTTATCGATTGAGTATATTTTTCTATAGAATCCACAATAGCGTAAAAATACACATACGTATAACATTACACTAGATATAGCTTGAAAAACACCAATCCACTAACAAAATTGATTTAAAAATTATCTTTAGTCAAAAACACAGTTAAAAATTGTAACAAACCTTGAAAATTTTAGTCTTAATAGATAGTAATCAAAAAAACAAGATCCAATGTCACAAGTTAAAATTAGCCGATTTAATACACTATTTGTTTTACTTCTTACGTCAATCCTTGGTATTGCCCAAGATGAACCAAAAAATGAAGGAATTACTATTGGTCATACCATAAAAACTTTAGACTCTGAAATCAATTCTAAAAATTACAAGCTATTTATTAATTTACCTGGTGGTTATGATAAAAACACGGATAAAACTTATCCAGTACTATATGTACTAGATGGGCAATGGGATTTTGCAAACGTTGTTACCACCTATAACAATATTCAGTATGATGGCTCTATCCCTGAATTACTAATAATTGGAATATCTTATGGCGGTGAAAATCCAGACTATATGAGTTTAAGAGCTAATGACATGACACCAACGGTATTACCTCATATTAAAAACAGTGGTGATGCAAAAATATTTACTGAGGTTTTACGAAAAGAAATAATCCCTTTTATAGATAATGAATATAGAACCTCACCACAAAACAGAACACTAATGGGTAATTCTTTTGGGGGGTTGTTTACACATTACACTTTGTTCAATGCTAATGATTTATTCAGCAATTATATTATCTGTAATCCATCTTTATGGTACGATAACGAATTGGCTTTCACCTACGAAAATGAATATGCAAATAACAATGCGGATTTAAAAGCCAATGCTTTTTTTGTTTGGGGATCATTAGATGATGTAAAAAGACATGAAAAAATGGCTAAACAAATAAAATCCCACCAATACAACTTGTTTAATTTTAAATCTAACACTGAAGAAGGTTATGGGCATACAGGAGCTAAATCAGGCGGTTACGCTGATGGTCTTTTACATAGCTTTAAAAGAAAAAATATTAATATTCCTGAAAAAGAACTTCAGAAATACACAGGAAACTATGAAATGGGTCCCGGACAAGAAATATCGATAATCATTCATGATGGACATTTGGCCATAAAAGAATTTAATGGTGTAACCAATATTCCAATTTACACTATTTCAAAAGATGAATTTTCACTAAAAGGTTCTTACAACACTTTTGAATTCAACAAAGACGAAAATGAAAAAGTTATAAGTCTTACCGTTCAACCCAACAAAGAAAACACCATAACTTTAAAAAAGACTAAATAATACACCTAAAAACACTTGTAGATATGTTTAAATCTTCAGGTGTTTTTACATTTTTATTTCTCTCTTCTAAAACAATTCTCCCTGTGAATCTCCTTTTTTCCTACCTAAATGCTTATATGCTAGTTCAGTTACCTCTCTACCTCGCGGAGTACGCATAATAAACCCTTGTTGAATTAAAAAAGGCTCGTAAACCTCTTCAATGGTTTCTGGGCTTTCAGAAACCGCTGTTGCAATAGTTGTTAACCCAACAGGACCTCCCTTAAATTTATCAATTATAGTTGTTAGTATTTTATTATCCATTTCATCCAATCCGTGAGCATCTACATTTAATGCCTTCAATCCAAATTTAGAAATGCCAATATCAATACTTCCATTACCTTTTATTTGAGCAAAATCTCTTACTCTACGTAATAATGCATTGCAAATTCTAGGTGTGCCTCTACTTCGTCCTGCTATTTCAATTGCCGCTTGATTTGTAATATTGGTTTGTAATATTTCTGCACTACGGACAACTATGGTTGAAAGCAATTCAGTAGAATAGTATTGAAGTCTACTTTGTATACCAAATCTCGCACGCATTGGTGCCGTTAGCAATCCTGATCGTGTAGTTGCACCAATAAGGGTAAAGGGACTTAAGTTTATTTGAACCGAACGAGCGTTTGGTCCAGATTCTATCATAATATCAATCTTATAATCCTCCATTGCCGAATACAGGTATTCTTCCACAATTGGACTTAATCTATGTATTTCGTCAATAAATAAAACATCTCTTTCTTCAAGATTCGTCAATAACCCTGCTAAGTCTCCAGGTTTATCTAAAACAGGCCCAGATGTAATTTTTATACCAACCCCTAGCTCATTAGCCAAAATATGCGCTAAAGTAGTTTTCCCAAGTCCAGGAGGGCCATGAAAAAGTGTATGATCCAATGCTTCTCCACGAAGATTTGCAGCCTGAACAAATACCTTTAAATTTTCTAAAACTTGCTCTTGCCCTGTAAAGTCCTCAAAGGATATTGGTCGTAAAGCTCTTTCAATATCAAACTCCTCATTAGAGAAATTTTCGGTAGTAGGATCTAAATTATCATTCATACCTAACAAAGATACTAAAAAGAAAAAGTCGATAAAATCAAGGCTTCAAAACCTCAGTAAAGTCAATATGATTTTGGTCATAACTTAAATGAAAAAAAATGACATCCTTTGTATAGCGTTTTCGGAAACATAGTTTTTAACAATAATAAAAAATGT
Organism: uncultured Maribacter sp.; assembly: GCA_947493885.1. Classification (GTDB taxonomy): domain Bacteria; phylum Bacteroidota; class Bacteroidia; order Flavobacteriales; family Flavobacteriaceae; genus Maribacter_B. The sequence continues at coordinate 263,402 of CANLTE010000002.1, read as the reverse complement.
AACCAATGGCAGCATTTAATCTTAACAAGTACGGAATTGAAACTGAAAAAATTTACAGAAATAGTAGTGTTCCTGTTTTATATGAATTAGGACTGCGCCTTGAAAAAGGAACAGCCATTTCAGATGTTGGAGCACTTATGACCTACTCAGGAGAAAAAACAGGACGTAGTCCAAAGGACAAACGTATAGTTAGACATCCTGATTCACAAGAAAATATTGACTGGGGAAACGTAAATATTGGATTGGACGAACACACCTTCATGGTAAATCATGAGCGTGCATTAGACTACTTAAACACCTGTGACCACCTTTTCGTGGTTGATGCATATGCTGGATGGGATCCAAAGTACAGAATAAAAACAAGAATTATATGTACAAGAGCATACCATGCGCTATTCATGCAAAACATGCTTATAATGCCTTCTGAAGAAGAACTTGCTAATTTTGGAGAGCCAGACTACGTTGTAATGAACGCTGGTGGGTTTCCTGCTAACCGATATACGTCTGAAATGACCTCTAAAACAAGTGTTGACCTTAACTTAGAGCGTAAGGAGATTGTGATTTTGGGAACAGAGTATGCTGGTGAAATGAAAAAAGGTATTTTCTCTGTAATGAATTACTTAATGCCTTTACAAGATGTACTACCTATGCACTGTTCTGCAAATGTGGGAGAAAAAGGAGATGTATCAATATTATTTGGTTTATCTGGAACTGGGAAAACCACTTTAAGTGCGGATCCAAAACGTAAATTAATTGGTGACGATGAGCATTGCTGGACCGATGACGGAACCTTTAATATAGAAGGCGGATGTTATGCAAAAGCAATTGACCTATCAGCAGAAAATGAACCCGATATATTTAATGCTATCAAGTTTGGAACCGTTTTAGAAAATGTGGTTTACGACAAGGATTCAAGAAAAGTAGACTATAGTGATGTTTCTATCACTCAAAACACAAGAGCATCGTACCCTATTGAATATATTGATAATGTTCAAATGCCTTGTATTGCTGGGCATCCGGAAAACATCATTTTTCTAACCTGTGACGCTTTTGGTGTTTTACCTCCTGTAAGCAGATTAACCCCTGAGCAAGCTAGTTACCACTTTATTTCTGGATATACTGCTAAAGTAGCGGGAACGGAAATGGGAGTAACAGAACCGCAAGCAACCTTCAGCGCATGTTTTGGTGCAGCATTTATGATGTGGCATCCAAATAAATATGCTGAGTTATTGGCTACTAAAATTAAGTCTCACAAAGCTAAAGCTTGGTTGGTAAATACTGGATGGAATGGGACTGGCAATCGTATGAAACTAAAACATACAAGAGCAATGATAGATGCTATTCATAATGGAAGTTTTGATAACGCAGAATTCGTTGAAGATAAAGAGTTCGGATTTCAAATCCCTACTACCTGTCCAAATGTACCAAGCGAAGTTCTTGTACCAATTAATACCTGGGACGACAAGGAAAAATACGAGATTACCAAAGCTAAATTAGTGAACCTGTTTACAGAAAACTTTAAACAGTTTGAAGCTGATGTTAATCCAAACATAATACAAGCCGGGCCAAAATTACCCGAAATGGCTTAAACTTATTTTTTCATAACCTTTGCTCTAAAAGCCTTCCTCGTCTTCATGACCAGGAGGGTTTTTAATTTACATATTAATCTCTTTCCTTATGCAATTGTGATGTATCTAAAAACTCTACAATCTCAATTTTAGGATTACCATACAAATATGTTTTTGCAGAACCTCTTGATTCCAACCGCAAATGAGATAAAATTTTCACCCTAGCTTTTGTTGATAACTGTACATAAACATTAGCTTCTTTAGCCTCTAACCGCTCTGCTTTTAAATTGGTATTATCATATAAATTAACATCAAAAATGTCTGCTGTTCCTTCAAAAAAACCTGAAGCGTTATTATACATATTAACAGTATTGCGGGCACCAACGGAATACAAACGCACATCTATCCTATCTTTCAAGGTAATATTAAGAGAATCGCTGACAAAGTTAAAATCTCCTGAACTAATTTCATTCATATCTAAGTTGATAACATCAGCAGTAGCATTTACCTCAAGCCTAGAGGTGCCTTTTGTAATAATATCCAATTCATCTGTTGTTAAAACATCTTTCATATACATTTTACCAGACAACATCTTTATTGCAGATAATTCAGTGTAATACACCGTAATGTTTAATTTTTTTTTGGATACAATTTTATAAAATGAACGTATAACTAAAGTGCTATCCGTTACCTTAAATCGTAAAACATCAACAAGGTTATCATCAAGTTCTAACTTGTAGCCTTCAGACGTAGATTTTTCTAAATTAATTTCAAGGTCATCGTTTAACTCAATTGTGTTAAAATAAGAAAGTGTTTCGTTAACCTCAATTACACTTTTATTGCCTTTAATCTTAGGCTTTCTTTGTCCAAAAGCAATAACTCCACTAAGCAAAGCAATCAGAATAAAAATACGTTTATACATGGTTCTAGTTTTATAGTGTTCTAAATATGGGATACTCAAATATATTACAAAAATGAGCAACACTATTTTTAGAGATAACAAAAAAAATGCCCAACTTAAATAAGTTGGGCATTTTTTTCAATATTCTATATGCTAATGATTGAGTTCTTCTTCGTCTTCCTGCAACGGAACGTTCTGTGGAACAAAATCCTGTCCAGGAATAATATATTCTCCGTTTTCGCGAACTTTACTATAATCGTAAGCCCAACGATGTACGTGAGGAATTTCTCCGTGCCAGTTTCCGTGGAAATGCTCTTGAGGAGTTGTCCATTCCAGAGTATTAGACTTCCATGGATTGATTGGTCCTTTTTTACCGTAAAATATACTGTATATAAAATTAGCAACAAACACTAACTGTGCTAAACCTGCTATTAAAGCAAATACGGTCATTAACACCTGCACATTTGTTAGCTCATCAAACATTGGAAATGCAGTATTTTCATAGTATCTTCTAGGTACACCCGCCATTCCAACAAAGTGCATTGGAAAAAATACTCCATAAGCACAAACTGCAGTTATCCAGAAATGAACGTACCCTAAGTTTTTGTTTAACATTTTACCTTCAAACATTTTAGGGAACCAGTGATATACACCTGCAAACAATCCGTATAGTGCTGATATACCCATCACTAAGTGGAAGTGAGCTACAACAAAATAGGTGTCATGCACATTAATATCTAAAGTACTATCTCCTAAAATAATTCCTGTTAGACCTCCAGTAATGAATGTTGATACCAAACCAATAGAAAACAACATCGCCGGATTCATTTGCAAATTACCCTTCCACAATGTAGTAATGTAGTTAAACGACTTTACAGCAGATGGAATTGCAATTAATAAAGTGGTAAAAGTAAATACTGATCCCAAGAATGGGTTCATACCAGATATAAACATATGGTGACCCCAAACAATTGTAGATAAAAATGCTATTGCTAATATTGAAGCTACCATTGCTCGGTATCCGAAAATAGGCTTACGCGCATTTGTTGACATTACCTCAGAAGTAATACCTAAGGCAGGTAATAAAACTATATACACTTCAGGGTGTCCTAAAAACCAAAAAAGGTGTTCAAAAAGAACAGGCGAACCTCCTTGATAATGTAATACTTCTCCTTGGATAAAAATATCTGATAAAAAGAATGAAGTTCCAAAACTTCTATCCATTATTAACAATAGTGCTGCAGATAAAAGTACTGGAAAAGATATCACACCAACAATTGCAGTTACAAAGAAAGCCCATATGGTTAATGGCAATCTTGTCATAGACATCCCTTTTGTTCTTAAATTAAGTACAGTAACAATGTAATTCAAAGACCCTAACAAAGAGGATGCAATAAAAATAGCCATTGAGACCAACCATAATGTCATCCCCATACCAGATCCAGGTTGCGCCATTGGTAATGCACTAAGAGGAGGATAAATTGTCCACCCTGCTGCTGCTGGCCCTGCTTCTACAAAAAGAGAAATTACCATGATTACTGCAGAAAGGAAAAACAACCAATATGAAAGCATATTAAGAAATCCAGAGGCCATATCACGTGCTCCAATCTGTAATGGAATTAACAGATTACTAAATGTACCACTAAGTCCTGCTGTAAGTACAAAGAATACCATTATGGTACCATGAATAGTTACTAATGCTAAATAAATATCAGCATCCATAACCCCATCCGGAGCCCACTTTCCTAATACGGCTTCAAAAATTGGAAAAGACTGTCCTGGCCATGCTAGTTGCATACGGAATAATAAAGACATTGCTATACCTATGAATCCCATTATAAGACCCGTAATAAGGTACTGCTTTGAAATCATCTTATGATCTGTACTAAAAATATATTTAGTTACAAATGTCTCTTTATGATGATGATGTCCATGATCTTCTGCGTGACCATCAAGTTGTACTTGTCCTGCTGACATAATCTAATTTGTATTTTAAATTATAATTTGTTTGTTTCTACTTTGTTATTGAACAGCCGCAACTGTTTGACTAAATTTTTGCTGACTCTTCATCCATGCATCATACTCCTCCTGAGTTTCAACAATTATCTTCATTTGCATATTATAATGTGACTTACCACATATTTTATTACACAATAAGATATAATCAAACTCCCATGGATCCATATTTTCTACCCCATTAGCAGCTTTTTTCGCTCTAATTGCATTTGTTCTTTTAACCTTATCTACAACATCTGGATTTAGTCTCATTTCAGCTGTTGTTTTTGTTGGTGTAAAAGAAAACTTAGTAATCATTCCTGGAACACAATTCATTTGTGCTCTAAAATGAGGCATATAGGCAGAATGTAAAACGTCTTGTGAACGCATTTCAAAATTAACTTTTCTACCAACTGGCAAATGTAACTCCTTAACAATAACATCATCCGCTCCATTTACGTCAGATTCATCCAACCCTAAAACGTTTGCTCTGTCAATATCAATCATTCTAACATTAGCACCACCTAATACATTATCCTCACCAGCATATCTAGCTGTCCAGTTAAATTGCTGAGCATATAGTTCAATAACCATGGGATCATCCTCATCATTAATATCCATGATATTGGTCCAAGTATATAATCCCCATAGAATTAATCCTGCTAAAACAATTACAGGAATAATTGTCCAGATAGCTTCTAATTTATCGTTATCTGCAAAGAACAATGCTTTTTTTCCTTCTTCTCCTCTATATTTAAATCCAAAATAATGTAACAAAGCCTGTGTCAGCGTTTGAACGATGAAAATAATAACAAAGGATACAAACATTAAATAGTCGTACTCAGCACCATGTTCTGAAGCCGATTCTGGCAATAATACTTTAGAATATTTCCAAAAACTAAAAATGGTAATACCATAAATAAAAATTAAAAACCCAAACATTAAATACCCATTGTATTTATTGTCTGTATCATTCGCCACTTGGGCATTTTTGTTCGAAGTTGCTAGCTGTGAAAACTCAAACATTTTAGTCATTTGCCAAATAGCAATTGCTACTAAAATTAATACAGCTAAAGTCAATAATGTAGTCATTGTATGATTTGATATTAAATCTTAAAACTAAATTTCTTTTTTAATAATGAAAATGTTTACTTTCCTCAATAAATGGGTTTCGTTTAGGTTGCAAAGGTGCTTTTGTTAACGCTCTAAATACCCAGAAAATAAATAATCCTGCAAAAAACAATACTGACCCTATTTCTGCAATACCGATATACCATTGATCACCAACAGTAGCAGGCATAATCATATTAAAAATATCTAAATAATGACCCGTTAGTATAACAATGCCCGTCATAATAACAAACCAGTTAATACGCTTGTAGTCACTATTCATAAGTAATAACACAGGAAACAAAAAGTTCATTGCCACCATTCCAAAAAACGGAAGTCTGTAGTCTTGTATTCTTGTTATATAATATGTTACTTCTTCAGGAATGTTAGAATACCATATTAACATAAATTGAGAAAACCATAGGTAAGTCCAAAATATGCTAATACCAAACATAAATTTTGCCAAATCGTGTATGTGACTATCATTTACTTCTTCTAAATAACCTTTAGATTTTAAGTACACCGTTATCATAGCTATAACAGTTATACCAGACACAAACATACTTGCAAATACATACCATCCAAATAATGTACTAAACCAATGCGGATCAACACTCATAATCCAATCCCATGACATCATAGATTCGGACACCAAATAAAATACCAGAAAAGCAGCTGATATTCTAAAGTTAAGTTTAAAGCTTGCGTTATCATCAGATTCGTCTTGCTTTAATGACAGTTTTCTAGAATACTCTCTATATAAAATCCATCCTCCTAAAAATATAACCGCTCTGATTAAAAAGAATGTTGGGTTTAAAAAACCTTTTTTTCCTTGTAGCAAAGTATCGTGAGCTACTACATCAGCATCCATCCAAACAAACAAATGATTCATATGAAGTACTGAAAGCACAAGTATAACAAATACAATTATACCACCTGGAACCAAATAAGCAGTAATGGCTTCCATAACTCTAAACAATAACGGAGACCAGCCAGCTTGAGCAGCTCTTTGTATAGCATAAAAAGCCAATACACCAAGTGCAATCATCATAAAGAAGAACGCCGCAACATATAGAGCAGACCAAGGTTTATTTTGTAACTGGTGTAATACATGCATATCATGCTCTGCACTATGTGCATCCCCATGACCAGCTTCAGCTCCATGATTATTAGAAGTGTCATGAAAACCATGACCATCATCGTGACTTGCTACTATTGCCTTAGCTTCTTCAACTGTACTAGGTGCTGATAAAAAACCAGCTCCAATACCCAATACACCAACAGCCATCAATATAAATGAAGCAATCTTAAGTCTATTTGAAAACGTGTACATAATTATATTTACGTATTATTTTATTAAGTCTTGTTTTAATGTCATTACATATTCCGAAACCTGCCACATTTCTTCAGTATTCATCTGTGTTGCGTACGAACCCATTGAATTTAAACCATATTGGATTGTATGAAATGCTGTTCCAACTGTAATGTTTCTTGCAGGATCTGCATACGTAGGCACACCAAGTATTTTTTCTCTTTTTACAAGATTACCTTGACCATTACCTTTACCACCATGACATATAGCACAGTATATTGTGTACAACTCTTTTCCTTTTGCCAAATTAGTTGTACTCTGCAAAGAATCTAAAGGACTTGGGTTAACTCTAGCCAACTCTTTACCTTCAATAGTATTTTCAAAACCGTAAGGCATCCATCCTCTAGAAATTGTATTTTCCACTGGTTTCATTGCCTCTGAAACTCCTCCAAACAGTTTTACACGTGTAGCTTCATTTTCTCTATCAAAACCTTGATATGTTTCATATCCAACAGGCTCGTACATATTAGGCATGTACTGATAATTAGGCTTGTTCTTGTCTGCACAGGATGCCAGGGTAATAACTAACCCCAAGACCATCCCTATTTTTAGAAAACTGTTCATATTTTAATGACTGTTTTTATCTACTATATTAATTTCTACCGCACCCGTATCCGCTAATAAAGCTTTAAGTTCTGCCTCATTTCCATGAAGTTCAAACTCCATTACGAAATGGTCATCGGTTGTTCTCACATCTGGATTTTCAGCTTTTTTAAATGGCCATAGTCTACTTCTCATATAAAAAGTAATTACCATTAAGTGAGCAGCAAAAAACACCGTTAATTCAAACATAATAGGAACAAAAGCTGGCATATTTTCTAAATAACTAAAGCTAGGCTTACCTCCAATGTCTTGAGGCCAATCTTCAATCATTATAAAATTCATCATTGTGATGGCAACAGTAAGACCTACACATCCATATAAAAAAGATGTAATAGCTATTCTTGTTGGCGCCAACCCCATAGCCTTATCCAAACCATGAACAGGAAAAGGACAATATACCTCCTCAATATGATGCTTGGCTGCTTTAACCTTCTTAACAGCGTGCATTAGCACGTCATCATCGTTATAATAAGCATGTAAAACTTTAGATGCCATATTTATTTTTTTGAATTTAATTTTTTAGCCTGACCAGCCCAATCATCTCGTTGCGCTCTACCCGGGAAAGATTCTGTAATTGAATCTAATAAATCATACTCCTTTTCAGTCATTTTACCAACCTGAGCAAATGTGAAAATACCTATTTGGTTTAATGTTTTTTCCATTTGCGGGCCAATACCTTTAACCAATTTTAAGTCATCTGCAGTTTCATTTTCCGAATCAAATACCCCAATGGTATCCAATAAAGAAGAAACCTTTTCTTCAGAACCAGCAGTAGACGCTTCTTCAACAACTTCATTAACCACAGTCGCTTTCTCGCTTATTTCATATAAAGGCTTTCCTGCATCTCTAAGTGTTTTATACTTTTCTCCAGAAGACTTTAAAATAGATTTTACTTCTGCCTGAGCAATAACGGGGAATGTTCTAGAATACAATAAGAACAGTACAAAGAAGAAACCTATAGTACCAATAAATATTCCTATATCTACAAACGTAGGTGAGAACATTGTCCATGAAGACGGAAGGTAATCTCTGTGTAACGAAGTAACAATAATTACAAAACGCTCAAACCACATTCCAATATTTACCACTATAGAAATAAAGAAAGAGAACATAATACTTGTTCGTAATTTTTTAGACCACATAAATTGTGGAGAAAACACATTACAAGTCATCATAGCCCAATATGCCCATGCATAAGGTCCGGTAGCCCTGTTTAAAAACGCATATTGCTCATATTCAACACCAGAGTACCAAGCCATAAAAAGCTCTGTAATATACGCACAACCAACAATTGAACCAGTAATCATAATTACTATATTCATTAACTCAATATGTTGTACAGTAATATACGCTTCTAGATGACACACTTTTCTCATTATGATAAGCAAAGTATTTACCATTGCAAATCCAGAGAAAATTGCTCCAGCCACAAAATAAGGAGGAAATATTGTTGTATGCCAACCTGGTATGACCGAAGTAGCAAAGTCAAAAGATACAATGGTATGTACTGAAAGCACCAAAGGAGTTGCCAAACCAGCAAGAACTAAAGAAACCTCCTCAAAACGTTGCCAATCTTTTGCACGACCACTCCAACCAAAACTTAATAAGCCATATATTTTTTTCTGAAATGGTAAAATTGCTCTATCACGTAACATTGCAAAATCAGGCAATAAACCAGTCCACCAGAATACTAATGAAACCGACAAATACGTGGATATTGCAAATACATCCCAAAGTAAGGGAGAGTTAAAGTTTACCCATAACGACCCAAATTGGTTTGGAATAGGCAGCACCCAGTATGCTAACCACGGACGCCCCATGTGAATAATTGGAAACAATCCTGCTTGTATCACAGAAAAAATTGTCATTGCCTCAGCAGAACGGTTAATTGCCATTCTCCATTTTTGTCTGAATAACAATAATACCGCTGAGATAAGAGTTCCTGCGTGACCAATACCTACCCACCATACAAAGTTGGTAATATCCCAAGCCCAGTTAACTGTTTTATTTAATCCCCAAGTACCAATTCCTGTAGATACAGTATAAATTATACATCCAACTCCCCACAAAAATGCTACTAATGCAATGGAAAAAACAATCCACCAGTGCTTGTTAGCTCTTCCTTCAACAGGAGCTGCAATATCGACTGTTACATCGTGATAGCCTTTGTCTCCAACAACTAAAGGTTTTCTTATAGGTGCTTCGTAATGCGACGCCATAGACTTTTATTATAGTTACTTTCTTATATTTTAATTATGCCTCGTTTGTATTTCTAACCTGAACGTGATAGAATACGTTAGGTTTAGTTCCCACATGCTCTAGTAAATGATACATACGGTCACTTTCTTTTAACTCGGCAATTTTACTCTCCTTATCATTAACATCTCCAAAAACAATTGCTCCGTTTCCACAAGCAGAAGAACAAGCGGTTTGGAATTCCCCATCTTTAATAACACGCCCGTCACGTTTAGCATCTAAAATGGTCTTTTGTGTTTTTTGAATACACATAGAACATTTTTCGATAACACCTCTTGAACGAACATTTACATCTGGATTCAATACCATTTTACCCAAATCGTTATTCATATGGAAATCAAACTCGTCGTTATTGTTGTATAAGAACCAGTTGAAACGACGAACTTTATATGGACAGTTGTTTGCACAATATCTTGTGCCAACACATCTGTTATATGCCATTTGATTTTGACCTTGACGACCATGAGAAGTAGCAGCAACAGGACAAACAGTTTCACACGGAGCATGATTACAGTGCTGACACATTACTGGTTGAAAAGCTACTTGAGGATTTGCTGACGGATCTTCTAATTCACCAAATCCACCAAGAGAACCGCTATCTCCAAATAATCCATCAAAATTATCTTTTTTAGCATCATCAGCCTCAAAGCTCTCTTCCGAAGAATAATACCTATCTATACGCAACCAGTGCATATCTCTAGAAACTCTCACTTCAGCCTTACCAACAACAGGAACATTATTTTCAGCATGACATGCAATCACACATGCTCCACAGCCAGTACAAGCATTTAAATCTATAGACATATTGAAATGATGCCCAATTGAGCGATCAAAACTATCCCATAAATCAACCTCTGTAGCTGGTTTTTCCTGATGATCTAAAGACACTACTGGAATCTCATTCCACTCTGAGTGACTCTTAGTATTAAATATTTCAAGGGTAGTTTCCTTAATAATATCTCCCCTACCCATTAATGTTTTATGTAATTGCACACACGCAAACTCATGATTGCCTGCTACTTTTTCAACACTCGCAGACTGCACATTGTTAAATCCATGATACAAAGCATATGCATTAACACCTGTTTGCATTTCTTCCTTTAGACCTGCTTTTTTACCATATCCAAAAGAAAGTCCTATAGACCCTTTTGCCTGACCTGGCTGCACAACAACAGGTACGTTATTTAAAGTGACTCCATTTACAGTAATTTTCACATAACTACCATCCATACCACCATTCGCAACATTTACATTCTCCACTCCTAGCTGATCAGCATCGGCTTTTGAAATAGTAACATAATTATCCCATGAAACTCTAGTAATTGGATCAGGAAACTCTTGCAACCAAGGATTACTTGCTTGCTGACCATCTCCCATACCCGTTTTAGGATACAAAACAAGCTCAAAAGGAGCATCTCCGCTTGTAGCATTTGATAAGCTACGAACCGCAGAAGCCAAAGACGCTTTAGCAGCGTTTTCCACTTCCTCGTCAACTTCAACCTCAGTCGTCGCCACTACCTCTTCACTTTCTAAGACTGGAGCAACAAAAACCCCATCATGCAAAGCCTTATTCCAATCAGCCGCTCCCAAAACAGAAGTAGCCCATGTTTCCTTTATATAATCATAGTAAGTTGCTTCACTACCCATCCATTTTAGAATAGAAGACTGAAGTTGTCTTGTATCAAACAACTCCTTAATTGTAGGCTGCATTAAACTAAAATATCCTTTTTTGATTTCAACATCACCCCAAGATTCTAGGTAATGATTAGCAGCACCAACATATGTAACTGCTTCAGCAGTTTCATTCCAATTGGTTGAAAAAGCTACAGATACATCAACATTACCTAAGCCTTCTTTAAAATCAGCTGCATTTGCCAAAGAATATAACGGATTAACACCATCCATAATCAAAGCTCCCACCTTACCTGCTTTCATATCAGCAATTAAAGCATTCACAGCTTGTGTATTCCCCTGACGAATCATTTTTGGAGCATCAATATCTACAACATTAGCCCCAAATTTCTCATTGATAGTAAGTGCTACCGTTTGTGCATTTACATCTTGTAATCCTGTAATAACTACAGCATTTCCTTTGTGTTTTTTAATATAAGCCACCACACTCTCAACTGCTTTCGCAGCAGATTCCGGAATCTCACCACTTACCGCACCTCCATTTAACCGAGCAAACAACTGAGCCAAAGCTACTTTTTGCTGCATTGGAGTTAAAGGAATTCGCTTATCAGCATTAGCCCCAGAAAGCGTCATATTAGCCTCAAACTGCACATGCTTGGACATTTTTCCATTTTTAGGAACACGCCCTTTAGAATAGCCACTATCATATCCTCCACCTTGCCAATCTCCAAGAAAATCAGCTCCAAAAGAAACAATAACATCAGCTTTCTCAAAATTATAATCCGCTAAAGCTCTAACACCATATTTATTCTCGAATGCCACGACCGCAGCCTCTTCTGAAATCGCATCGTATACTACATGCTTAACATTGGCATTTGCCTCAGAAAACTGAGATATTAATCTAGTTGTTGAAGGACTAGCATATGTTTGTGTCAACAATACAACCTGCTTTCCTGAACCCAACTTAGATTTTACAGCAGAGTCTATTGCACTCCACTCTACAGCTTCTTCACCTTGCATTGGACCCTGAAGCCTAGTACTATCATAAAGCGACAATACAGAACCTTGAATTCTTGCATTTGCATTACCAGCAACCTTAGCATCCGTATTATTTTCAATTTTAATTGGCCTACCTTCACGTGTTTTTACCAAAACATTTGCAAAATCAAAACCATTTGCAACAGCAGTAGCGTAGTAATTAGCCACACCAGGAACAATATTCTCTGGCTGAACCACATACGGAATAGACTTAACAACAGGCCCTTCACAAGCCGCCATTGTTGCAGCAGCAGTACTAAAACCTACATACTTCAAAAAATCTCTCCTATTCGTACTACTAGCAGATAAACCTTCTTTATCACCTAAAAACTCATCAACAGGAATTTCCTCTACAAATTCATTCTGTTTTAGCGTCTCAACAATGGAATCGTTAGGATTTAACTCCGCTTCGTTTTTCCAATATTTTTTGTTTGATGCCATATATCTGTAATTAGCTTCTTTTATCGTTTATTAATAGTGGCATTTCCCACATTCCAAACCACCCATTTGCGCAGCTGTCAATTGATTCACACCATACTTCTTAGAAAGTTCTGCATGAATTTTTTCGTAGTAAGCGTTTCCTTCCACTTTTACATTAGTCTCCCTATGACAATTAACACACCAACCCATTGTCAACGGAGAATATTGATACATTACTTCCATTTCCTCAACAGGACCATGACATGTTTGACACTCAACCCCAGCAACAGAAACATGCTGAGAGTGATTAAAATATGCAAAATCAGGCAAGTTGTGAATTCTCACCCATTCTACTGGTTTACTTTTACCTGTATAACTTTGATTTTCTTCATCCCAGCCTACAGCCTCATAAAGCTTTTTGATTTCTTTAGTATAAAACTCATTAGTATACCCATTAGCCAAGTCTTCTTTACTTGGCCCTTCAGGATTACCCTGATATTCATAAATAGATTTATGACAATTCATACACACATTCAATGAAGGTATTCCGGAAGTTTTTGACACCCTAGCAGAAGAGTGACAAAATTTACACTCAATTTTATTATCTCCTGCATGCACTTTATGAGAAAAATGAATAGGCTGAACCGGAGCGTACCCTTGATCAACACCAACTTGCATCATCCACCCATAAGCAAAATACGCACTACCCAACAGCAAGAAAATCACAGTTACCAAAACCAAAAACTGATTCTGAACGAACGCCTTCCATATCGGAGTTCGATTTACAACTTTTTCACGCTCAACATCCAAGCCATTAGCAGCAGCAATTCTTAATAATGTTTTGTTTACCAAAATCAGCATCACAACCAACAAGCCAAAAACAACTGCCAAAGCCCCAAGTATCAATTCATTGGAAATTCCTGAAGAATCTGCAGAAGCAGCAGAAACTTCTCCAGCCGGATCAGCAACTGGCGTCGGAGGTGGAGCAGCGGTATACGCTAAAATATTATCTATATCCTCATTTGACAATGTTGGAAAAGCCGTCATCGCAGCCTTATTAAAGTCATTATACACTTTATTAGCATAAGTGTCACCAGACTTTATCATTCCCGGACTATTCTTAATCCAAGCATAAAGCCATTCCCTATCCAAACCTTCATCTTCTGACAAACGACTCTCTACATTCGCCAACGCAGGACCAGTCATTTTACGAGTTAATGAGTGACAAGCAGCACAGTTCTGATTAAACAACGATTTTCCTTTTGCAGCATCAGCTTCTTGAGCAAAAAGAGAAACAGAAAGAGACATAAAAAGCACAAGACTTAAGCCTAATACTTTAAAAATCTGATTGCGGTATATAACCTTTTTCATATATAATATATTTCAACCAAAATTTTTGGCATGATATTAGAGTACTATAACTCCTACAACCCTTATACCTTACCTAAATCGAAGGCAAAAATAAGGATTACACTTTATTTGGAAACTGTTAATTTATTTATAATTTATAATTTATAACAATTCTAAATAATTGATTTATGTCATGTTTAAAATCGAAAAAATTACCTTTGTCTGGTCATTACTAAATCTAACTTATTCATAATGAAAACAACAGTATTCCTAGTTATATCTATTTTTTTTACCACACTTACCGCCGCACAAGAAGGCACGGTTACCATTGAGCAGGACCAAAAAATCACCGAACTGCTTAATATATATAAGTCATCATTCGAAAGCTCTGAATACTATAGGATTCAAGTAGGATTTGGCTCATATTCTAAGGCTCAAAGAATAAAAGCCGAAGTAGATCAGGATTTCCCGAATCTACCTTCAAAAATAGATTTTGACTCTCCAACGTATAGAGTCAGAATTGGCAAGTTTTCGTCAAAACTTGAAGCCGAAAGAAAATTTATTGAGGTAAGAGAAAAATACCCAAACGCAATGATATTAAAACCAAAAAAATCGACCAAATAGGTCGATTTTTTTATTTATTTAGAGTAATTAAACTATTACTTCAGCTTTTTCTTTACAGCTACCTCTTGGAAAGCTTCAACAACATCTCCTTCTTTAATATCGTTATAGTTCTTAATTTGTAATCCACAATCATAACCCTTAGAAACTTCTTTAGCATCATCTTTAAATCGCTTTAAAGAAGTTAACTCACCAGTATAAATAACAACACCGTCTCGGATTAACCGTATACCAGAGTTGCGGAATATTTTACCGTTGGTTACCATACATCCTGCAATAGTACCAATTTTAGATATCTTGAACGTTTCTCTAATCTCAGCAGTACCACTAATCTCCTCTTTCATCTCTGGAGAAAGCATACCTTCCATTGCATCTTTAAGATCATTAATTGCATCATAAATAATAGAATACATTCTAATATCAATTTCCTCTTTTTCCGCAACAGATCTTGCATTACCCATTGGCCTAACATTAAATCCAATTATAATCGCATCAGAAGCTGAAGCCAACAACACATCAGATTCCGTAATTGGTCCTACTGCTTTATGAATAATATTTATTTGAATCTCATCTGTGGATAATTTTTGAAAAGAATCCGTTAAAGCCTCAACCGAACCATCAACATCTCCTTTAAGGATAATATTAAGTTCTTTAAAGTCTCCTAAAGCAATACGTCTTCCTATTTCATCTAAAGTAATATGTCTTTGTGTTCTAACCGACTGCTCACGTTGCAACTGCGATCTACGTGTTGCAATTTGTTTAGCTTCACGCTCATCGTCCAACACATTAAACTTATCACCAGCCTGAGGCGCTCCATCTAAACCTAATATTGATATTGGAGTAGAAGGACCAGCTTCTTTAATAATTTTACCACGCTCATCTTGCATAGCTTTTACCTTACCACTACAAGTCCCTGCTAAAACGTAATCTCCTATTTTAAGCGTACCTGCTTGAACTAAAATCGTAGATACATAACCTTTTCCTTTATCCAAAAACGCTTCCACAACAGTTCCACTTGCCAACTTCTCAGGGTTTGCCTTTAATTCTAGAAGCTCTGCCTCTAACAACACTTTCTCTAAGAGCTCTTTAACCCCCTCACCCGTTTTAGCAGAAATATCATGAGACTGTATTTTACCACCCCAATCTTCTACTAACAAATTCATTTGAGCTAATCCCTCCTTAATTTTATCAGGATTTGCCGTTGGTCTATCAATTTTATTTATTGCAAAAACAATAGGCACACCAGCTGCTTGAGCATGACTAATAGCTTCCTTTGTTTGCGGCATAATATCATCATCCGCAGCTACTACGATAATAGCAATATCCGTAACCTGAGCACCCCTTGCACGCATCGCCGTAAAGGCCTCGTGACCAGGAGTATCCAAAAATGATATTTTTTGCCCATCAGAAAGTGTTACTCCGTACGCTCCAATATGTTGCGTAATTCCTCCACTTTCCCCAGCAATTACATTCTCTTCTCTAATATAATCCAGTAACGATGTTTTACCGTGATCCACATGCCCCATTACAGTAACAATAGGAGCTCTTGGCGCTAAATCTTCTGGCTTATCTTCTTCCTCAACAATGCTTTCCTCAATATCAGCAGTTACAAACTCCACTTCATACCCAAACTCACCTGCTACAATAGACAAGGTTTCCGCATCCAGTCGTTGGTTCATGGTAACCATAATACCAAGCGACATACAAGCAGAAATAATCTCAGTGGTTCCAACATCCATCATTGTTGCCACCTCACTAGCAGTAACAAATTCTGTTACTTTAAGTATTTTACTTTCTAATTCTTGTTGCTCAAGATCTTTTTCCGTCTGTTGACGATGCTGATCTCTTTTATCTCTTCTATACTTAGCTCCTTTACCTTTTTTAGATTTTCCTTGAAGCTTTTCAAGAGTTTCACGAACTTGTTTTTGAACATCCTCTTCGGTAGGCTCAACCTTAGCAACAACAGGCCTTTTAACACCTCTTTTACCAGGGCCATTATTTCCTCTAGAACCAGGGCTAGAGTTTCCTCTTTGATTTCCTCCTCCAGAATTATTACTTACTATACGTCTTCTACGTTTTTTCTTATCTACGCTATCTCCAGAACCTGTTTTTGGCTCTTCTTTTTTCTTCTTAGGTTTTTGAAACTTGGTAAGATCTATTTTATCTCCAGTTATTTTTGGTCCAGAAAGCTTTTGATATTGAGTAGTAATTTTTTCATTAACAACTTCTTCCGCAGCCTCCTCTGTTTTCGGGACATCTACTTTTTCTACAGGCTTTTCTTTAACCTCCTCAACTTTCTTCTTAACAGGCTCTTTTACCTTTTCTTTTTTCTTAGGAGTTAAATCAATCTTACCAACTGGCTTAAGACCAGCTAACTCAACTTTTGCAGTAACAACCTCTTCCTGTTTTTCCTCGACAATTTTCTTTTCCTCCTTAACTACTGGTGTTTCCTCTACTGGCGGCTTAACCTCCTCTTCCTTTTTAGGATTTAAATCAATTTTACCTACCGTCTTAGGACCAGCTAATTCTGCTTTTGCCTTGATAACCTTTTCTGAGGCTGCCTTTTTTTCTCTAGCAACCCTTCTTTCCTCCTGCTCCTGCTCAAGCTGAACTCTTATGGCTTCTTTTTCTTTTCTTTTTTCCTCACCAACTTCTTTAGATGCAACTTTTTTGCTCATATCCGTCTGGAACTCATCGAGCAGCACCTGATAAACTTCATTGGAGATTTTAGTGGTAGGTCTAGCCTCCACCTCGTGTCCTTTAGAGGATAAAAAATCTATCGCTCTATCCAACGAAATGTTAAGTTCACGAAGAACTTTATTAAGTCTTATTGTTGCACTATCTGCCATAAATACTGATTCCTATTCATTAAATTGCCGCTAATATATAGCTAATCTTCTAATTCTTCTTTTAGTATACGAACAACTTCAACAATTGTTTCTTCCTCCAAGTCTGTTCGTTTAACCAAATCATTTACATCTTGTTCTAAAACACTTCTTGCCGTATCCATACCAATTTTCTTGAATTCTTCAATAATCCAAGCATCGATTTCATCAGAAAATTCAGTAAGCTCAACATCTTCCTCAACACCTTCTCTAAACACATCTATCTCATAACCAGTTAATTGACCAGCCAACCTAATATTATGCCCTCCTCTACCAATTGCCTTAGAAACCTCTTCTGGTCTAAGATATACCTGAGCCGTCATTTTTTCATCATTTAATTTAACCGATGAAACTCTTGCTGGACTCAACGCTCTTGTTACTAATAACTGTGGATTACTCGTCCAATTAATAACATCTATATTTTCGTTACCTAACTCTCTAACTATACCATGTATTCTAGATCCTTTCATACCAACACATGCCCCTACCGGATCTATACGGTCATCATAAGAATCTACCGCTACTTTTGCTTTTTCTCCAGGAATACGAACTGCTTTTTTAATATTTATTAAACCGTCAAAAACCTCAGGAATTTCCTGAAAGAATAATTGCTCTAAAAACTTAGGAGCAGTTCTAGACATAATTATGGTTGGCTTACTTCCTTTTAGCTCTACACTTTCAATAATTCCACGAACATTATCACCTTTTCTAAAGAAATCTGATGGTATTTGCCTGTCTTTTGGCAAAATAATTTCATTACCCTCATCATCCAACAAAATTATTGCTTTATGTCTAATATGATGAACTTCAGCAGTATAAATTTCTCCTTCAAGATCCTTAAACTGCTTATAAATTGTGGTATTATCGTGTTCATGAATTTTAGAAATAAGATTCTGACGTAACGCCAATATTGCTCTTCTCCCTAAATCTATTAATTTAACTTCTTCCGAAACATCTTCCCCAACCTCAAAATCAGGCTCAATTTTACGAGCTTCAGTTAAAGAAATTTCCTCATTAGGCTCTTCTACCTCACCATCTTCTACAACAATACGATTTCTCCATATTTCTAAATCTCCTTTATCGGGATTAATAATAATATCGAAGTTATCATCTGAACCAAATTTCTTCTTTAACGCATTTCTAAATACGTCTTCTAAAATCGCCATTAGCGTAACTCTATCTATGAATTTGTCATCCTTAAATTCTGAGAAAGATTCTATTAACGCAATATTTTCCATTTGTGGCTACAATTAAAATTTTAATACAACTTTTGCTTTCTTAATATCAGAAAAAGAAATTTCTTCTTTTTTCTGCACGGTAACTTTTCCTTTACCAACTGGTTTTGGCTCTCTAACCTTCCATTCTAATGTTATAAACTCATTAGTTGCAGCGGTAAGATTACCTTCAAAAGTAGCCTGCTCTGTAACAACCTCTAACTTTCTTCCAATATTCTTCACATACTGCCTAGGCATTGTCATTGGTGAAGCAGCTCCTGCTGAAGCAACTTCCAAAGAAAAATCCTCTTCTTCTCTGTCCAGATTATGCTCAATTGCTCTACTAACTCTCATACAATCTTGTAAAGTAACCCCATGATCACCATCCAAAATCACATTAATTTTATTGTCAGCAGAAATTGAAAAATCAATCAAAAAAATTGATTCATCTTCTTTCAAAGCATCTTCTAAAAGTGTCTTTACCTTATCCTTAAACATAGTTTTAAGTAATAAAAGAGGGGACAATATGTCCCCTCATGAATACTTTTATATCCTTTCAGTGGCGCAAATATATAAAAAAATATGTTTACAATAAGGCTTTTACAGCTAATATTTTAGTGATTTTCAACGGATTTAATTTCAACAAAACGCACTTTAAGAACAAGCACAAAAAACGTTCATTTGCATATTAAATATTAAGCTTTATTTTGCTCAATAAAATTTGCAAACAAATTTAAACTACATGTCTAATTCTTTAGAACCAAGCAACTTTTCTACTTCCTTTTTTGGCATAGGAATTCAAAACGGAAAAACACCTGAAAACTTAGGAGTTTTATGGCGCACAGCTCAAAATTTAGGAGCGAGCTTTATTTTTACCATTGGAAAACGATACGCCAACCAAGCTTCTGACACACATAATGCAGTAAAATCCATACCATATTATCACTACAAAAATTTTGAAGACTTTTATGAACATTTACCAAAGGGCGTTAGGATTGTTGCAATTGAAAAAACCGATTTTGCTTGCGACTTGGAGACTTTTTCTCATCCAAAACGTTGCGTGTACCTCCTAGGCGCTGAAGACAACGGCTTGACAAATGAAGCAATTGAACGTTCTCATTTTTTAGTGAAATTTAATTCAAGGTTTAGTTTAAATGTGGCAGTAGCAGGTAGCATTGTATTATACGACCGAAGCAGAAACAAACCAATGCAGTAAAAAAGGAAACAAAAAAATCCCAGTATTTCAATACTGGGATTAAACCTTAAATTTAGTTGGCCCACAAGGACTCGAACCTTGAATGACGGTACCAAAAACCGGAGTGTTGCCAATTACACCATGGGCCAATAATCATTAAGAGCGTGCAAATTTAAAACAAAGTTTCATTTACGCAAACATTTTCTGAAACAATAATCAAAAAAAATGATTTTAAAAGCTGTTAAAGGTTTATAAAAATACTGTACAGTTATGTATATAAATTAGTAAATTCGCCCCAACTGGTTAAACCAAAATTTACATGTTTTCAAAGAATTTCGAAAAATGGGACACCATTCTAGGATGGGCAGTTTTTTTTATAGCCCTTGTTACTTACTTTATTACAGTAGAACCCACTAGCAGTTTTTGGGATGCTGGAGAGTATATAGCTACTTCAGCCAAGTTACAAGTTGGACACCCTCCAGGGGCTCCCCTACTTCAAATGATTGGCGCTTTTTTCGCCATGTTTGCTTTTGGACCAGAACAAGTAGCCCGAATGGTAAACTTTGTGTCAGGTGCTTCCAGCGCATTTACAATATTGTTTATGTTTTGGACAATAACCAATCTAACTCAAAAACTTATAACCAAAGGAAAACCTTTAACAAATAGCAGTGCCATTGCTATTTTAGGAAGCGGATTAGTTGGCGGTTTAGCTTTTACATTTTCGGATAGTTTTTGGTTTAATGCTGTTGAAACCGAAGTTTACGCTACGGCAAGTTTAATTATGGCTCTATTGCTTTGGCTTGGCCTTAAGTGGACTGATAATTTAGACAACCCAAGAGGAAACAAATGGTTAGTTTTAATCTCATTTGTAGTAGGTCTTACATTTGGTATTCAATTTATGGGCTTCTTAGCCATTCCATCTATAGGGCTACTTTTTTACTTTAAAAAGTACAAAACCACTACAATCAAAAATTTCTTTTTAGCCAATGCCGCCTCTATTGCCATTTTAATGCTAGTATACAAATTCTCACTAACCTATGTTTTAAAGGTATTTGGATGGAGTGAGGTGTTTTTTATCAATAGCATTGGACTTCCTTTCAATTCGGGAACACTAATAATGGGGATTGTTTTCATAGCATTATTTTATTTTGGATTAAACTATACCAGAAAAAATGATTACAAAACAGCGAATACCATAGTACTTTGTCTAATGTTTTTGTTTTTAGGATTTTCATCTTGGATTATGCTTCCAATTAGGGCTAATGCCAATGTTGTTATTAATGAAAATAATCCATCAGATGCCAGAGCACTTCTTGCCTATTACAACAGAGAACAGTACCCAGGCGTAGACAGCCCTGTATACGGCGCTTATTATTCTGACACTTTTGCTGAGGCAGGGGACAACAAAGATGATAAACCCAAATACGAGAAAGATGAAACACTTGGAAAATATGTTATAGTTAACCATTACAAAGACGCCCTTCAAGAGTCTAATAAAAAACATATGGGCCTACTCCCAAGAATGTGGAGTACCCAACATGCGGAAAACTACATGCGTTATTTTGGTCCGTTAGATTTTAAAATGACCAAGTCTAATGATGAGTTGCGTGAAGCTGTACAACAAGTAAAAGCTGGTTTTGCCAATGGTGAAATTGATGCTGAACAATATATTGGTTTTCTAAAAAGATTTAGTGATTACATCGAGGTAAAACCGCCAAGTGTTTGGGATAACATTAAATATATGGTTGAATTTCAATTTAACTATATGTACTTCCGCTATTTCATGTGGAATTTTACAGGAAAACAAAATGATGTACAAGGCAGATACAATGATAACGGCAATTGGATTAGCGGCATAAATTTCATTGATAGCTGGCGTCTAGGTAGTCAAGAAAATTTACCCGGCGAAATTAAAAACAATAAAGGACGAAACACTTACTTTTTCTTACCACTACTATTAGGTATCATTGGATTGGTTTTTCAAATCTCTAAAAACCCAAAGCAGTTTTGGGTTCTATTTATATTCTTTTTATTTACCGGACTTGCAATTCAATTTTATACAAACCCGTATATTTTTCAACCCAGAGAACGCGACTACTCATTAGTAGGTTCTTTTTATGTATTTGCTCTTTGGATAGGATTAGGGGTGTATGGACTTTACGATGAGTTTAGAAAATTACTAAACCCTAAAGTTTTAGCACCAGTATTAGTTATTGGGTGCTTACTAGCCGTTCCTTCTGTAATGGCGTATCAAAACTGGGATGATCATGATCGTTCGGGAAAATTTACCGCGAGCTCGTCAGCAAAAGCATATTTGGATTCTTGTCAAAAAGATGCTGGGGCTATTTTATTTACAATAGGAGATAACGACACTTTTCCATTATGGTACGCACAAGAAATTGAAGGCTATAGGACAGATATTCGTGTAGTTTGCACCAGTTTGTTTGAAACAGATTGGTACGTTGACCAAATGAAGAAAAAAGCGTATGAAAGTGACCCAATCCCGTCTCAAATTACACATGACAAATATCGCTGGGGATCTAGAGACGTTTTATATTATCAAAAACTTACTGACAAAAGATGGCCAATTAAAGATTTTATTAATTGGATTGATAGCGACAAACCTAGAACCAAACTAAAATATCTTTTTGAACAACAAGGAGCCGATTTAGATGCATATGCGGAAAACACTCTAAATATAGTGTACTACCCAACAAATAAAATTAGAGTTCCAGTAAACAAAAAGAATGTTTTAGAAAGTGGACTTGTAAAACAAGAAGATGCGGACTCCATCGTAGATTATATAGATATTGATCTTCCTTCAAATGCAATCACAAAAAAAAGCATGATGATGCTTGATATTTTAGCGAATAACGATTGGAAAAGACCTTTGTACTTTTCGGGAGGCAGCTATGATGATGCAGAATTCCTATGGATGAAAAACTATCTTCAATTAGATGGCATGGCCTACAAATTGGTTCCAATTAGAACGGAACGAAAAAGCTCTTTTGAAATGGGCAGAATTGATTCTGATTTAATGTATGATATTGTCAATAATTGGGACTGGGGTAATTCTGGAGACCAAGACATGTATCATGATACCCAAACACGTATACAAGGGCTTTCTTACCGAAGTAATTTGGCTAGACTTATGGAGACTTTAATTAACGAAGGTAAAATTGAAAAGGCAAAAAAAATAATAGATTTATCTATTGAAAAAATGCCCGTAAATATCTTTGGATATTACACTATAGTTGAACCTTTTGTTGATGGCTACTACAAAGTAGGAGAAACCTCCAAAGCCAGAGATTTGTTTAAACAACTAGCAACAGTCTACCAAGAACGTTTAGATTACTACGCAACTACTACGATTGATGAACAATACGGCAAAATAGATGATATCATCGCAGATATGGAAGCATACAGAAGAACTATTGATATTTTAATAGGTAATGATGACCGAGAAATGGCTGAGAAAGAAACCTTAATATTTAATGAATATATTGATAGGTTTGAACATTTTTACAAAAGTCAAATGTTAGAAGAGGAACAGGAAAATCAATCAAATGCCAACCCCGACATCAACGATTCAGTCCAAATGACCGATTCCGTTGTTACCGAAAAAGATTCTTTAAGAAGCGAGTAACGTGAATAAATCAGCCCTTTTTCAACTATCTTAGTAAAAGGGTTTTATAAATACTCATTAAGTATTCCAATGAGAGTGTTTGCATCTTGCTCACCACTTTGGCGCCAGACCATCTCTCCTTTTTTATATATCATTAACGTAGGTAATCCTTTGACTCTTAATGCCTGAGCCAATTCTTTGTTTTTATCTACATCAATCTTAATAACTTTCCCCTTATCTCCAAGGGCTGCTGCGACATCCCTTAAAACAGGATGCATTGCAGTAGATTGATCATTCCATTCTGCATAAAAGTCTAGTAGCACAGGAATATGTAAATCTATAAGTTCTCCAAATTTTGACATACGAATAGCTATAGTTATACGCCAAATGTAGTGAAAATTGTTAAAAAATTAATACCTCAAGATCTTTATAGTCAAACAATTTGGTTAAATTCATGTTAATGATTTACCCTTCAGGGTTATGACAGTAATTTCTGGCCAAATTCCAACACGACCCGGATACCCAATATAACCAAAACCTCTATTTACATTAATATACTGCCCCATTTCTTTGTAAATTCCAGCCCAATATTTATAGCGCCACTTTACTGGGCTCCATTTAAACCATCCGGGTATTTCAATTCCAAACTGCATTCCATGGGTATGCCCACTTAATGTAAGGTGATAATGATAGTCGTCGTGTATTACTTTTTGCTCCCAGTGTGACGGATCATGACTCATTAAAATTTTAAAATCGTTTTTAGTAATATTTGAAGCCGCCTTTTTAAGATCTCCTGCCTTTTTAAAACCTCCCTTACCCCAATTTTCTACTCCAATAAGAGCAATTTGACCATCTCCTCTTTTTAAATATCTGCTTTCATTTAACAACAAATCAAAGCCCATTTCTTTTTGCAGGTTTTTTAAATCCTCTAAGTTTTCTTCTTTTAATTTTTCAGTTTTCCATTGTACATAATCTCCATAATCATGATTTCCTAAAACCGAAAATTTACCATCTTTGGCCGAAAGCTTTCCAAACAAATCTTTCCAAGGAAACATTTCTTCAGCCTTGTTATTCACCATATCTCCAGTAAAAAGTAAAACATCACTTTGCTGCTCATTAATTAAATCAATAGCATAAGATATTTTCTCTCTGTTATCAAAACTCCCACTATGGATATCAGATATTTGAGTAATTTTATACCCCTCAAAATCTTTAGGCAAGTCATCAAACTCTAAATCGTACTTAAGCACTTTAAAATTGTATTTACCACGATACATTCCATACAGCATTGCCCCAAATGGCAATGAGGCAATTCCCATGGCCATAAGACTAAGAAATCGTCTTCGTCCAGGAAGATTAAATACTTTTTTTTCTCCTACAAGCTTAAAGTAAACACCAGTAATTAGTCTAATGACATCTTCCGAAAGAATAAAGATTATAGCCACCAAATTAAAGACTAACATAGCAAGTAAAAAACCAATTGCGTAACTTTTGGCTACAGTAAATCCTGTATGAGCACCTTCGCCAAAATTAAATTTATAGATGAAATTACTGAGAACTACAATCGTTAATACAATATATGCATATTGTAACCAAGAACTCTTTGTCGCTGTTTTAAAAATTTGAAAGGCATAAACACTAGCCACTATATAAACAACTGAAAATACAATCCAACGTAACATTCCTTTACTTTTTCGTAAAGATATTCGTTTCATTCACTCAAGTATTCATATTACATTTTATTTAACGGAATAAGATTGCTTCTTAAATTTTAAAATCTCCCTTAATCTAATTCATAAGTTTCGTAGATTTATCCATTAAACTCACAATTACTGATGTCAGCACAAAAAAGACTTTTTCTACTAGATGCATTCGCTTTAATTTTTAGAGGATATTACGCTCTAATTAAAAACCCTAGAATAAACTCCAAAGGAATGGATACTTCTGCCATAATGGGGTTTATGAATTCACTTTTAGATGTAATTAGAAGAGAAAAACCAGACTATCTGGCGGTTTGTTTTGATAAGGGAGGTAGTGTTGAGCGCACCGAATTGTTTCCTGAGTACAAAGCTAATCGTGATGAAACCCCAGATGCCATTAAAATTGCAGTCCCGTATATTCAAAAAATTCTTAAAGCAATGGAAATTCCTGTTGTGGTTTTAGAAGGTTATGAAGCTGATGACCTTATTGGAACACTCGCAAAACAGGCTGAAAAAGAAGATTACCAAGTATACATGGTTACCCCAGATAAAGACTTTGGTCAACTAGTTTCAGAGAACATTTTCATGTATCGTCCAGCTCGAATGGGTAACGGAATTGAAATATGGGGAATTCCCGAAATTCAGAAGAGATTTGGCGTTAAACGCCCTGAACAAGTAATAGATTATCTTGGTATGATGGGTGATGCCAGTGACAATATTCCAGGATTACCTGGTGTTGGTGACAAAACTGCTAAAAAATTCATTGAACAGTTTGACTCAATGGAAGGGCTTTTAGCAAACACAGATCAGCTTAAAGGTAAAATGAAAGAGAAGGTAGAAGCCAATGGTGAACTTGGCTTACTTTCCAAAAAACTGGCTACAATAGACATTAATTGCGACGTTACTTTTAAAGCAGATGATTACAAAATGTCAACTCCCAACGGAGAAAAAGTACAAGAAATTTTTGAAGAGCTGGAATTTAGAAGATTGAGAGAACAATTTCTGAAATTATTTTCCACTGAATCTGAGAATGAAGATGAATCCAAAAATGAAAATCTCAATTCTACTTCTTCGCCAAAAAAACAAGCAACCGCTGGACAAGGACAATTTTCTCTTTTTGGAAGCGACCCAAACACATCTGCCACTGTAGAGGCCGTTTCTAGCAGAAAAACCATAAAAGATGTCCCTCACATATATCAAAGTATAGCTTCTGGTATGGCAATGAAACTTTTTGTTCAGACCTTGTTAAAGCAAAATTCGGTATGTTTTGATACAGAAACAACGGGATTAAACCCTTTATCTGCAGAATTGGTTGGTATTGCTTTTTCATGGGAAGCCACAAAAGGATTTTATATCCCATTTC
This sequence comes from uncultured Maribacter sp., assembly GCA_947493885.1. Taxonomy (GTDB): domain Bacteria; phylum Bacteroidota; class Bacteroidia; order Flavobacteriales; family Flavobacteriaceae; genus Maribacter_B. The sequence goes on along the minus strand of CANLTE010000002.1, from coordinate 236,554 downwards.
CTGAAGACAAAAACCAAGCACAGGACATTATAGAACTACTTAGACCTTTTTTTGAATCAGAAAGTATTGAGAAAATTGGTCAAAATTTAAAGTACGATATTAAGGTATTGCATAAATATAATGTAAAAGTTAAAGGAAAGTGTTTTGACACTATGCTAGCGCATTACCTAATTAATCCAGACATGCGCCACAACATGGATGTACTTTCGGAAACATACCTTAATTACACCCCAGTTTCCATTACCGAGCTCATTGGAAAAAAAGGGAAAAACCAGCTTTCTATGCGTGATGTTCCGTTAGAAAAACAAACCGAATATGCGGTTGAAGACGCCGATATTACTTTGCAACTAGCCAAACACTTTAAACCTGAATTGGAGGCTGCTAAAACTAATAACCTCTTTAATGATATTGAAATTCCGCTTTTACACGTTTTAGCTGACATGGAATTGGAGGGCATTAATCTTGATAAAGCCTTTTTAAATTCGCTTTCTCAAGATTTAGATAACGATATCAAAAGCCTAGAAACAAAAATATACGAAGTAGCTGGGGAAGAATTTAATATTGCCTCTCCAAAACAATTGGGAGAAATCCTTTTTGAAAAATTAAAATTAGTAGACAAACCTAAAAAAACAAAAACTGGTCAGTACTCTACAGCTGAAGATGTTTTATCATATTTAGCTAAAGACCACGAAATTATTCAAAACGTATTGGACTTTCGCGGACTTTCTAAATTAAAAAGCACGTATGTTGATGCTTTACCAGAAGTTGTGGATGAAACCACAAACCGAGTACATACAGATTATATGCAAACAGTTGCTGCCACAGGAAGACTAAGTAGCAACAATCCAAACCTTCAAAATATCCCAATACGTACCGAGCGTGGTCGTCAGGTACGTAAAGCATTTGTTCCAAGAGACGAAAACCATACTCTTTTAGCTGCTGATTATTCTCAAATAGAACTTCGAATTATTGCTGCCCTAAGTGAAGAAACCACAATGATTGAAGCTTTTAAAAACGGAGAAGATATTCACACTTCAACAGCTGCAAAAGTATTTAATGTCCCTATAAATGAAGTAACCAGAGAACAGCGAAGTAATGCTAAAACGGTAAATTTTGGTATTATATATGGTGTTTCTGCTTTTGGACTCAGCAATCAAACAGACTTATCTAGATCGGAGGCCAAGGAACTGATTGACACTTACTACAAAACCTACCCTAAACTTCGTAATTACATGAGTGAATTAGTAGATTTTGCAAGAGATAATGGTTACGTACAAACCGTTTTAGGTCGTCGCAGATATCTAAAGGATATTAACGGAAGTAACGCCATAGTTAGGGGAGCGGCAGAACGCAATGCCGTTAATGCTCCAATTCAAGGTAGTGCAGCCGATATTATAAAAATTGCCATGATTAATATTCACAGAAAACTCAACCAAGGTAATTTTAAATCTAAAATGTTACTACAAGTGCATGATGAATTGGTATTTGATGTTTACAAGCCTGAGCTGGAAACATTAAAAACTCTTATAAAAATCGAAATGGAAAATGCTTACACTCTTGCGGTTCCGTTGGATGTAGAAATAGGTTTAGGAAATAATTGGCTTGAGGCTCATTAATTAATAGTTAAAATATACCCAAAAAGGCTTTTAAAAACACTAAAAGCCCTTTTTATGCCGTTTTATCATAAAGTTTCTATGAGAAATTTATGTTTTATTGTTTTTTGTTGTTTTCTGCTCGGGTTAAAATTGCAAGCTCAAGGGAATAACTCAAATGTTGAAAACCCGCCTGTACAGGGAATCAAAGGGAAAATTAAGGTATTTCCAAACCCAGCTGTGAATGTTATAAATATTCTAGGACTAACAAATACTGATAAAGCCATAATAGCAATTATAGATGTTTATGGAAACGTTTTATTAAAACACAATTGGGCTATTAAAAATAACGCCGCGAATATTCCAATTTCATCGCTTACTAAAGGAATGTATATCGTGGATATTCAATCCAAAAAAGAACATGTCAGAACCAAGTTTTACAAAAAATAAAAGCCGTTTTGATGTCTCAAAACGGCTTAATTAAATAATAATATTTTACTATTCTTTCTTCACAAAAATTAAATCTCCATCGTAATTAAAATTCTCATTAAGATTTAAGTCCGAAGCGTCAGCGGTTAACTCATCTCCATCTACAGTTGCTTTTACTTCAACATCTGCCCCATCTGTATTCTTAAAAGTTAAAACACCATCTTCATAAGTATAAGTGGTTGTTTCTTCATCTTTTTGCGTTGGACATGGAACCTGCAAACCTGTAGGTGTTGCATTTATATCCAAATAATTCATTCCACTCTCAATTATTAGACTTCCATCTTCTTTAAAATCGAAAGTAACAACAACACAATTTTCCTCTTTAAATTTGTTTAAAATATCTTCTGCTAGGTTTACATTAGTTCCTCCAGCCTGAGTATCATACTTGAATTCGGATAACTCCCAAACACCTACAAGGGCATTAGCATCTTCATCCCCAATAAGTCCATCAGTCAATTCTTCAACTATCTTATCTTTTGAACATGATACTGCGATAGTAGCGCCTGCAATTAGTGTTAAAATTAATTTTTTCATTTAGATTATAAATATGGTTATTTCCTATCCATAACGAAAAACACCTAACTATATTGCAAATATTACTACCTCATAAACCTATACGTTGCTTTGATTAAAAATATATTCTGAGGTTTTTCTCCATTAAATATATTATCTCCCAAACTACTTAAAAGCTCTTCTTGAGGATTGCCGGTTTGAGAAATGTCTTGAGACCAAACCAAAAATATTTCCGAACCAGGAGTATACTCCCATCGCAGGACCAGATTAGACCTAAATTGCACAAACGAAAAATCGGGGTCATCAAAACTGAAATCTACGGCATCATCCAAATTCAAATCAACATTGTACGAATCATCTACCAATGATATTTGATTTGAATTATATGTCAATATTCTTTCATTGAAAGTTTTTGCCAAAGGACTAACCACCTCTTTAAAACTAGAATACCTCCCTCTGGATATAAACGGTTGTCCCCAATACTGTATGGTTAAATTTGGGTTTATATTATAATTTAGGCGTAATGACATGCTTAGGGTTCTTTGGTCAACCGTTCCATTCAGATAACGGGTGTTTGAATCAGCATCTATATTTTCAATAAACTGCAACCTATTATAAAACTTGCTATACTCTGGTGAAGCTGAAATACTTAGTGAATTAAAGGGTTGATATGTTATTCCAAACTCTACACCATAAGAGTAGTAGGAATCGTCCGCACCCTTACTACCGTTATGAAAAAAACTTAATTGTACTTTTTTTCTGTTGTCGGTACTAATTCCATTCCAAAAACTAATTTCCGTTGGCAACCTCAACCTCGGCCCACCACGCAATGCGGAATTAGAATACTGAACAGGTTGATAATTAAACCCTACTCTTGTAAACCAGTTATTTTTCCAGTTTTGCCAGCTATTCGCATTAAATTGTAGGCTATTATGATTTCCTCCAAAATCCCAAACACTCCAATGATTGTAATTTAACCCCACACTTCTAAAGGTTTTGTCTGGTTTTAATGTTCGGTAACCAATCCAGGTATAATGGCGAATATCATCTGCCTTTCGCTGGAATCCTATATCATTAAGTTCTAGCTCCGGTGAACGCCATGTTGCTCCAGATTCAAACTTCCATCGACCGTTCCCCACTTTCCCAATTTGAAAATTCCCCCCCGTTCCCGTCAACGAGGTTTTTTCAGCATCAACCTCTAAATAACTGGCATCCTCTCTTTGAAATAAATGCGCAATAGATTTTTGGGTATTTTCAATGGCATCAACACTACCCATAACATGACTCCAAAGCACGTTTCCGCCAATATACCAATCTCTATCATTCCATTGATGCTTAAAGTCAAAACCTCCAGAATATGCCGATAAATGAATATCCTCGGCAAGTTCGTCGGTTAAATTTTCTCTGTTTGTTGCTGTAAAAATCCCTCCAACATAGGTGTCTCCATTATTAAAGTCCTTTTGCAATCTTCCCACAAAATAGTTGGTTAATGGCTCTACAACTTCTTTTCTTGAATCTGCATTACCAGATATTTCAGCAGTTCTTCTGGCAGTGACACTTTCAAGTACACCGATAGACCATCCTTTTTTGGTTTTTCCGCTAAATTTTGCTGCTCCAAGAATAGGGGTATTTTCAGGTTGATTTACGAATTCACCATCTTCAGTATCGGGATATCCTTGCGGGCTTCTTCCAATACGTCTTGAATAAAAAACATTGTCAAAATTAAAGGTGTTACCTGCTTCTGAACGTGACACCCGATAATCAAAAATATTTTTGTTCTCTACAAAAAAAGGACGTTGTTCTCTGAAAAATATTTGAAATCCATCTAAGGCGATAGCGGATGGATCAGCTTCTACTTGTCCAAAATCAGGATTAACGGTCAAGTCTAAAGTTAAATCATTAGTTATACCAATTTTAGCATCTGCTCCTACGGTTAATTTACCTTCATTTCCATCTTCAAAAGGGTTTCCTTCTTCAGCTTCAAAAGTTTTTAAACTAGCTACAGCGTAAGGCTGAATTTCTAATTGTCGTTGAGGTACCAAATTTTTTAATCCATGTAGCTCTCCAAATTCACTAACCCAACCTGGAGTATCTACAGGTTTTCTCTGCCATAAAGAACGTTCTTCTGCTCTAAAAAATCTTCGTGTTGATTGTAAACCCCAAATTTGATTTTCAGAATTTCCAAACTTAAACTGGCTCAAAGGTATTTTTAATTCAGCCGTCCACCCTTCATCATCTATCTGAGTTTTAGTATACCAAATAGGATTCCAGCTGGAATCCCAGTTATTCCCGTTATTTGAAACAAACTCATCTCCTTTTACGCCTGATGCAGATACCGTAAACGAAAAAGCGGAGCGAGCATCATGATAACTATCTATATTAAACTCTACCCAATCACCATCAAAGCCATCCCGACGCGATAATCTTTTCACTATTTTATCCGGCTCTCCATCGTAACACCGTACACCTATATATAAGTATTTGTCATCGTACACTATCCTAAATTTGGTTTGATATGTTGGTGGCGTATTTTCGTCAGGCCTGTTTTCAATATAGTCACCGCCCCAATCCACAATCTCCCAAGCAGGGTCACCTAAGTATCCATCAATAGTTGGCGACTCAACATTTTCAAGCACTTTGGTATGATATTTCTTTTTTGGCACTCTTGCAACGGAATCCTGCCCAAACGTATAAAAGATTGTAAAAAAAACAAAGAGTATAATAGGCAAAAAGTCTTTCAAATTAGCTACAAATTTTATTCTCATGTCTAAAAGACCTTTAAAACTTTTTATCGTTACAGTATATAAAAAAATTAAGTTTTATTTAACACTTTAAAAAGTACAATAATCTGATTATAAAAGCTTAATTTCGCTCACTTGTAAAAAAATAAATAAAATACGAAACAACGATTTGTATTTCAACTTAATAGTTGTACATTTGCAGCCCGTTTATCGGGAGTAGAGTGTATAATTGAAAAATATAGTTATAGTGGACACATTAAGTTATAAAACTATTTCAGCTAATAAGGCAACTGTTAATAAACAGTGGTTATTGGTTGATGCTGAAGGAGAAACATTAGGACGCCTTGCTTCTAAAGTAGCCAAATTACTAAGAGGAAAGCATAAGCCTAATTATACTCCACATGTAGATTGCGGAGATAATGTTGTTATAATCAACGCTGAAAAAATAACGCTTTCTGGAAACAAATGGGACTCTAAAACATATAGCCGTTATACTGGTTACCCAGGTGGTCAACGTTTTACCTCTGCTAAAGAATTATTGGAGAAAAACCCAGGACGCATTGTTGAAAAAGCGGTAAAGGGAATGCTTCCAAAAAACAGACTTGGTGCTGAGCTTTTCAGAAACCTTAAAGTTTATGTTGGACCAACTCACCAACAAGAAGCTCAAAAACCAACTGTAATAAATTTAAACGAACTTAAATAATGGAGACAATTCATAAAATCGGCAGAAGAAAAACAGCCGTAGCTCGTGTTTATTTATCTGAAGGAAAAGGAGATATCACAGTAAATAATAGAGATTTAGAAAACTATTTTCCAACAGCTACTCTACAATACAAAGTAAAACAGGCATTTTTATTGACTGAAACTAATGATAGTTATGACGTTAAAGTAAATGTTTATGGAGGTGGAATAACTGGACAAGCAGAAGCTATTCGTTTAGCATTATCAAGAGCTTTATGCGAAATTGATGCAGAAAACAGATTAACTTTAAAACCAGAAGGTCTATTAACTAGAGACCCAAGAATGGTAGAACGCAAGAAATTCGGTCAGAAAAAAGCCCGTAAAAAGTTCCAGTTCTCAAAACGTTAATACAGAATTATCTGGGGTGCTGTTTTCATGCACCCCATTTTTTATATTTTTTAACTTGTTCATTGAAAGTTCTCTACAGAGAACACTTAAAAACCTTAGCATTAAAAAGGAATACTTTTTATAACCTAAGGACAAATTAGTTTAGCATCTAAATGTTATAGGCTCGCAAATGCGTACCACTATATCATTGCTATTTCAAAAGAACGTAAACTAAACAAAAATGGCGAAAGTCGAAGTAAAACAATTATTAGAAGCTGGTGTACATTTCGGACACCTTACCAGAAAGTGGAATCCAAACATGGCTCCTTACATCTACATGGAGCGTAACGGTATTCACGTAATCAACCTTTACAAAACATCTGCAAAATTAGATGAAGCTAACGAAGCTCTTAAAAAAATTGCAGCATCAGGAAGAAAAATACTTTTCGTAGCTACGAAAAAACAAGCAAAAGATATTGTTGCTGATAAAGTATCTAAAGTAAACATGCCTTACATCACAGAAAGATGGCCAGGCGGAATGTTAACTAACTTTGTTACTATTAGAAAAGCTGTTAAAAAAATGGCTTCGATTGATAGAATGAAAAAAGACGGTACTTTTTTAACGCTATCTAAAAAAGAACGTTTACAAGTAGACCGTTTACGTGCTAAATTGGAAAAGAACTTAGGCTCTATCTCCGAAATGACACGTTTACCAGGAGCTCTTTTTATTGTTGACACTATGCGTGAGCATATTGCAGTTAAGGAAGCTCAAAAGCTTAACATTCCAATTTTCGCAATGATTGATACAAATTGCGACCCTAGAGAAGTTGACTACGTTATACCGTCAAATGATGATGCCTCTAAATCTATTGATATTATCATGACTCAGGTCACCGATGCAATTGCAGAAGGATTAAATGAGCGTAAATCAGAAAAGCAAAATGCTACTGATGCTAAAAAGGACGAACCTGCTCCTAAAAAAGAAGAAAAAGCTACAGAAGCTAAAGCTGAAGCTCCAATAAAAGAAGAAGCTGCTCCTGTCGCTACTGAATCAACTAATGATGACTTAACTAAAGTTGAAGGTATAGGACCTAAAGCTGCAGAAGCATTAGTTGCTGCTGGTATCGCTTCTTATGCTAAATTGGCTGAAGCTAACCCAGAAAAGGTTAAGGAAATTTTAACCGAAGCCAGCTCTAGAATGGCTCACCTTGATCCAACATCTTGGCCTAAGCAAGCTAAAATGGCTGCTGATGGTAAATGGGATGAGTTAAAAGAGTGGCAAGACAACGTTAAAGGAGGAATAGAATAATTAACGTTACCCTAAACCAAAACACAATAAATGTGTTTTACTTTATATAAATTATAAAAAAATATACAAATGGCTAAAATTACCGCCGCAGAAGTAAATAAATTAAGAAAAAGCACAGGAGCAGGAATGATGGACTGCAAAAATGCTTTGGTAGAAGCAGATGGAGATTTTGAAAAAGCAATCGAAGTTCTTCGTAAAAAAGGTCAAAAAGTTGCTGCCAAAAGAGCCGACAGAGAATCTTCTGAAGGAGCTGCAATTGCAAAAGTAAATGATGACAACACTGTTGGTGTTGCTATAGTTTTAGGTTGTGAAACTGACTTTGTTGGAAAAAACGAAAAGTTTGTTGCTCTTGCTAAAGAATTAGCTGATTTAGCAATTAACTTCAATAATAAAGAAGAGTTTTTAGCTGCTGACTTTGGAGGAATAACCGTTGCAGATAAGTTAACCGAGCAAACAGGTGTTATTGGTGAAAAATTAGACATCAATGCTTTTGAAAGACTTGAAGCACCATACGTTGGTTCATATGTTCACATTAACAAAATTGCGGCTTTAGTTGGCTTAACAGCTAAACCCAACAATGCAGAAGAACTTGTTAAGGACGTTGCTATGCAAGTTGCTTCAATGGGAGCTACAACATTATCTTATAAAGATTTTGACCCTGCATATGTTGCTTCTGAAACTGAGGCAAGAATTGCTGTTATAGAAAAAGATAATATTGAATTAGGGCGCTTAGGTAAAACACTTAAGAATGTACCTAAATATATATCTATGGCACAATTAACTGATGAAGTTTTAGCTCAGGCAGAAGAAGACGCTAAGGCGGAACTTCAAGCTGAAGGCAAGCCAGAAAAAATATGGGATAAAATTCTTCCAGGAAAAATGGAAAGATTCATTTCTGATAACACTACTTTAGATCAAGAGCAATGTCTTTTAGATCAAAATTTTATCAAGAATGAAAAAATTAACGTTGCTGAATACGTATCATCTTTTGGAGATGTAGCCGTAGCAAGCTTTAAACGTGTATCTCTTGGATAAACTAAAATTGCTGACAATAAAAAACCGCTAGAATAATATTCTAGCGGTTTTTTTATATCTAATTATTAAAAATTTAAACTCCTTTTAACCAAGAATTACGTAATGCAAGTTGTTTTTTACTTGCATTTTTATCAGGAGAAACAACATCCACCTTAAGCATAGGAGTAATAGTTTTTCCTTCTAAAGTGATCTCCTTATCTCCTCTTTTTACCACCATAGTTATAGCATCTTCTGCATTCCATTTAAAACTTCCAATGATAACTTCACGCATACTTTCAAGAGTAATATTCGTTCCATTAATACTTTTTATTACATCACCTCCCTTTACTCCTAATTCATTAAAAAAACTATTTAAGTTTATTCCTTTTCTAACAAATATTACATTTTGATCTGTTGGCTTTACATCTATAAAAGGAACATCACCATCTAAAAAGTATCCAGATTGTTTCTCTTTTGAAGAAAAACTTAACCCAGCTTTAGCAAAATACTGGTTATAATTAATGGGTGTTTTTCCAATTACATGTGTTTCAAAAAAAGTAGCAATTTCAGGATATGTCAAGGCCACTATCTCTTCAAATAATTTATCATCATCAAAAGGCACCATTTTACCATACTTATTAGAAAGTTGTTTCATTAACCAAAGCACACCCTTTTCTCCATTACTTAATTCGCGTAAGGTAATATCCAAAGCCATATTAATTAGTGCTCCCTTTTCATAAACATTAGCGTAGCTATTTTTAAAAGGTTCTTCCAATATGTTTTTACTCATTTCAGTAAAAGACATTGTATCGTCATACCCTTTAGCATTACTAATTTTACCAACAATTCTTTCATAAAACTCCTCCTCCGAAATCAAACCCTGTTGAATTTGAAAAAGGTTTGCAAAATACTCCGTAGTTCCTTCGTACATCCACAAATGCTTAGACATTTTAGGGTCATTAAAATCAAAATACTGCACTTCTTTAGAATGTACATTTAAAGGGGTTACAATGTGAAAAAACTCATGAGAAACAACATCCACCATTGCCTTTTCAATTGCTTCTTGATCCATTATTTCTGGTAACACAACCACGGTTGAAGTATGATGTTCTAAAGCCCCAAATCCACTTGCATCATTATCGCCCATTTGAGATAAATACAACAAAATGTTATACTTTTTTGTACCATCAATTTCTGCCAAAAAAGCTTTTTGCGCTGTCATCATTTTTTCCATACGCTCCTTTAACAACGCTGCTGTATATTTTCCCGTTGGAGAATACACACTTAATGTTACTGAAATATCATTTATTTGAAACGTTTCAGAATTGGACTTTGCATATAAAATAGGGTTATCAATCACATCAAAATACCTTGTCGCGATAAAAACATCTTCATCTTCCTTTGCTTTCTTTTGCACTTTTTTCGACAAAGAAGTGGTCGCTTGCAATGCTGTAGGCTTGGCAATAACAATTTCGTAAGGACGCTCCTTCAGCTTATCAAAATACCCAACAAAACCATGTAAATTAAGCATGAAGTTTTCCCCCTTAAGAATATTTGTTCCCGCAGGAGAGAATACGGCCTTTTTCTGATGCCCCTCATTATCATAAGTATCGTTCACCAAATAACTGACTTTATCTAGCTTGGTTGCATTCGATATCTGCCAAGTATTATTGTCCGTTTTAACAAATTTCAACTCGTTTCCATTATAATCCAACGCTTTAAAACCCTCAATATACTTTCCATAATTATCAGAAGAATATGTACCTGGAACTGTTTTTGGAATATAAAAAGACACATTTGACGAAGTAAACTTACCAGGGTTTAAAGTAACCTGAACTTTATCGTTTACAATATCAACTAAATCTATTTCTACAGCTATTGCCGATTTCTCTGCTAGTGTAACAACTTTTCCAGATCCGCATCCAACAAGCAGCATTCCAAAAACGAATGCAAAACAAACTCTTTTCATTTTACTATTTTACCGACACTATGTGTCATATTTTTATGTACCACAAGAATATAAAATAAAATCCCTAAACCCAACTGAATACGATTAATTAGCACATATATGCGACCAATAATAAGGGAAATGCTAATTTTTTTTGATTATTTTTGCCCCAATTAATATAACAACATGCAATACAAAAGAATACTTTTAAAACTTAGCGGTGAAGCGCTAATGGGAGAACGACAATATGGGATTGACCCTAAAAGACTAGCAGAATACGCTGAAGAAATTAAACTTGTCGTAGAAAAAGGTATTGAAGTCGCTATTGTAATAGGTGGAGGGAACATTTTTAGAGGACTTTCTGGAGCCAGTAATGGAATGGACAGAGTTCAAGGTGACCATATGGGAATGCTAGCAACGGTAATAAATGGACTAGCTCTACAAAGTGCCCTGGAAAACGCAGGAGTACAAACAAGGTTACAATCTGCCATAAAAATTAATGAAGTTGCTGAACCTTTTATTCGCAGAAGAGCTATGCGCCATCTTGAAAAGGGACGTGTAGTTATTTTTGGAGGAGGAACAGGAAACCCTTATTTCACTACAGATTCAGCAGCTGTTCTAAGAGCTATTGAAATTGAAGCTGATGTTATCTTAAAAGGAACCCGAGTTGATGGTATTTATACCGCTGACCCAGAAAAAGACAAGGATGCAACCAAATTTGATAATATTTCGTTTAACGAAGTGCTATCAAAAGGCTTAAAGGTTATGGATACTACAGCCTTTACGCTAAGTCAAGAAAACGAGCTTCCTATAATTGTTTTTGACATGAATAAACAAGGTAACCTCCTTAAAGTAATGCAAGGAGAAAATATAGGTACCGTTGTAGACCTATAACATTTATATTTGGAATAATTTTTGAGTAATACTTTTTACTAAATTTAAATATTATTTGATAACTCATTTTTTTAATGAGACATTTTCAAAATTTGGACTATGAACGAAGAAATTGAATTTATATTAGACAGCGCTAAAGAAAGCATGAATGCAGCAATTACCCATCTAGAAAAAGCATTCTTAAAAATTAGAGCAGGCAAAGCATCACCCGCAATGTTATCATCTGTAAAAGTGGACTACTACGGCTCACAGACACCATTATCACAGGTCGCAAATATTAATACTCCAGACGCCAGAACAATTACAGTGCAACCTTGGGAGAAAAACATGTTAGGTGAAATAGAAAAAGCCATTATGAACTCTAATCTTGGTTTTAACCCTATGAACAATGGAGACAATGTCATTATTAATGTTCCACCATTAACCGAAGAACGTAGAAAAGATTTAGCAAAGCAAGCTAAGGGCGAAGCTGAAGATGCCAAGGTAAGTGTGAGAAGCGCTCGACAAGATGCTAACAAAGAAATAAAAAGCCTTGATGATGCTTCTGATGATTTAAAGAAAAACGCAGAAGCAGATGTTCAAGAACTTACCAATGCGTTTACCAAAAAAATAGATGATTTCTTAGTTGTTAAAGAAGCAGAAATCATGAAAGTATAAATTCATTGATTTACATTTAAAAAGCGACCTAAAATTAGGTCGCTTTTTTGTTTTAAAGCTTTGATTATTTACAGAATATAAATCGATTTAACATTTAGGAAAGAGCTAATCATTTTCTACCTTTGCAGCTGGTAAATATGAAGATGGCAAATAAACATAAAACAGATTTTTGGGCGAAAGTTGCGCGCATAATTCTTAGAAATCGTATTTTAATACTAACATTAATTGTTGCTTTCACTGTGTTTATGTCACTTCAGTGGGAAAACATGCGGTTTTCCAATACTCAAGCTAATCTATTACCAGATGACCATCCCGTTAATTTAGAATACAAATCTTTTTTAAATCAATTTGGAGAAGAAGGCAACGCCATGGTTTTTGCCATTAAAGATAGCTCACTATTTACTCCCAAAAATTTTAATCGCTGGAATAAACTTAGCAAACAACTAAAGGCATTCCCAGAGTCCGATTTTGTACTATCAACGGACAATTTACAAGAACTAATTAAAGATAACCAAAAGCAAGAATTTGTACTTTCTCCATTGATTAAAAAGCAACCTGAAACTATAGCAGAAGTAGACAGCTTAGTTCATCACCTTTTTAATAATATTCCATTTTATGAAAATATTTTATATAATAAAGAAAGTGGCACAGTAAGAACTGTCTTATATGTAGATAAAGAGATTATTAATACCGCTGTAAGAAAAGATTTTATTTTAAAGGACATTAACAATCTTGTCGAAGATTTTGAAAAAGAAACTGGATTAGATGTTCGCATATCGGGCATGCCCTATATCCGAACTATGAATTCTCAGAACATCATTGATGAAATTGGCAAGTTCATTCTAGCTGCTTTGGGAGTTACTTCTTTAATTTTCTTTTTCTTTTTTAGAAGCGTAAGAGCCACTTTTATATCAATGAGCATTGTTATTGTTGGTGTAATGTGGTCTTTTGGTGTTTTAGGCTTATTACAATACGAAATTACGGTTCTTACCGCGTTAATACCTCCATTGATTATTGTTATTGGAATTCCTAATTGTATTTTCTTAATAAATAAATATCAGCAAGAAATAAAAAAGCATGGAAATCAAGCACTTTCATTGCAACGCGTAATTTCCAAAATTGGAAATGCAACTTTAATGACCAATATTACCACCGCATCTGGCTTTGCTACATTTATTATTACAGATAGTAAACTCCTAAAGGAATTTGGTATAGTTGCCTCCATAAATATCATTGGAATTTTTATACTATCACTTTTGGTTATACCAATTGTTTACAGTTTTATGAAATTGCCAAAAACAAAACACCTCAAACATTTAAATAAAAAATGGATTGACACTTTTGTAAATTGGATGGAACGTATTGTTCGTGAGCAAAGAATATCGGTCTACATAGCTTCAATACTGCTTCTTGTATTGAGTATTATTGGTATTTATCAAATAAACATTTCAGGTAGTCCAATTGAAGACATGCCCAAAGGCGAACAATTTTTTAAAGATATTCGTTTCTTCGAAAAAGAATTTGATGGCATTATGCCTGTAGAAATTGTTGTAGATACTAAACGACCAAAGGGTGTTCTAAAACCAAGCACTTTAAAAAAAATGGATCAGCTCGGAACAATAATCGATGATATTCCCGAGCTTTCTAAACCAGTGTCTGTTGTTAACCTAGTAAAATACTCTAAACAAGCTTTTTACAATGGTATACCAAAATACTATCAACTACCCACAAGTCAAGAAAACACTTTTATAATGGATGTTGCCAGAAAATCTGCGGACAATGGAAACCTATTAAAAAGTTTTGTTGACAGTACAGGACAAACGGCTAGAATTACCACTTTCATGAAAGATGTTAAAACTAGTCGTATGGAAGAAATTGAAATGCGATTAGATGAGCATATAAGCAAAATATTCCCCTCTGATCGTTATAATGTTTATATGACAGGTAGTGCTCTTCTGTTTTTAAAGGGCACCAAATACCTAGTAAAAAATTTAATACTTTCACTAGCGTTGGCAATTGGATTAATAGCTTTATTCATGGCGTATTTATTTCGCTCCTTTAAGATGATTATTATCTCATTAATACCCAACCTACTTCCACTAATCATTACAGCTGGAGCCATGGGATTCTTTGGAGTTCCCATAAAACCTTCTACAATTCTTGTTTTTAGTATAGCTTTTGGAATTTCGGTGGACGACACTATTCACTTTTTAGCAAAATATAGGCAAGAACTAATAGCCAATAAATGGCGTATTGAAAAATCCGTTTATGCAGCGTTAAAGGAAACTGGAGTAAGTATGTTTTACACTTCTATCGTTCTTTTCTTTGGATTCTCAGTATTTATAATATCCAATTTTGGAGGCACTGTAGCTCTAGGGGCTTTAGTATCAGCAACGTTGCTTTTTGCAATGCTCGCCAATCTAATTTTACTTCCGTCGTTACTAATATCGCTAGAACGCAGTATTTCAAACAAAACAGTATTAAAAAAGCCTCAAATTAATATTCTTCCCAAAGATGAAGACGATATTAAGGACGCTAAGAAATAATCTTTTAGAACTGCTTCATTTAACCTAATTATAATTTACTTGTTTTTTACCAAAAGGCTATCTTTGGTCAATTAATAACAAGTAATTTATAATGCAATCATCAAACGTAAAAGAACTACTTTCTGCAAAACAATTATTGCAAGAGGTATCAGTGAATGGATGGGTAAAAACCTTTAGAAGTAATCGCTTTATAGCTCTTAATGATGGATCTACAATTAACAACATTCAATGTGTTGTAGATTTTGAACAATTTGATGAGAATTTACTTAAAAAAGTTACTACGGGAGCAGCTATTAAAGTATCGGGTACTTTAGTTGAAAGTCAAGGAAAAGGACAAGCTGTAGAGATTCAAGTAAAAGAAATTACTATTCATGGTGAAGCTGACCCTGAAGAAGTAAAACTTACAATATTATCTCCTAAAAGACACTCGCTTGAAACCTTAAGGGAGCAAGCTCATTTACGTATTAGAACCAATACGTTTGGTGCTATAATGCGAGTTCGTTCTGCATTATCATTTGCAATTCATCAATATTTTAGACAAAACGAATTTCAATATTTTCATGCTCCTATAATCACAGGTTCCGACGCTGAGGGAGCTGGAGAAATGTTTAGAGTAACTACTCTGGATGAAAAAAAACCTCCGTTAGATGAAAATGGAGAAGTTGACTATAAAGAAGATTTTTTCGGAAAAGAAACCAATCTTACGGTATCTGGTCAATTAGAGGCAGAAGCCTATGCAATGGCTTTGGGAAAAGTATATACATTTGGACCAACATTTAGAGCAGAAAATTCAAACACATCAAGACACCTTGCCGAATTTTGGATGATTGAGCCCGAAATGGCTTTTTATGACCTTGATGCTAACATGGATTTGGCGGAAGACTTTATTAAAAATGTTATCACCTATGTTTTAGATAACTGCGAAGAGGATTTAAAATTCTTAGAAAAAAGGTTGTTGGACGAGGAAAAAACTAAGCCGCAAGCTGAACGTTCTGAAATGGCTTTAATCGAAAAATTAAAGTTTGTAGCTGACAATAATTTCAAAAGAGTAAGCTATACAGAAGCTATTGATATTCTAAGAAACAGCAAGCCAAACAAGAAGAAAAAATTCAAATACCCTATCAATGAATGGGGAGCAGATTTGCAAAGTGAGCATGAACGCTTCTTGGTTGAAAAACATTTTAAATGCCCCGTTATTTTATTTGACTACCCTGCTAAAATTAAAGCATTTTATATGCGTTTAAATGATGACGGCAAAACAGTTAGAGCAATGGACATTTTATTCCCAGGAATAGGTGAAATTGTCGGTGGTTCGCAAAGAGAAGAACGTTTAGATGTTTTAAAACAAAAAGTTGCTGAACTAGGCATTGATGAAAAAGAACTTTGGTGGTATTTAGACCTTAGAAAATTTGGTACAGCCACACATAGTGGATTTGGATTAGGTTTTGAACGATTAGTGCTTTTTGCAACAGGAATGGGTAATATTAGAGACGTTATTCCGTTTCCAAGAACACCACAAAGTGCCGATTTTTAAAAATTAAACAATATTGCATAGACGTAGAACATGCTAAAACAACATCTACAATTTAAACTTTCGCAGAAATTATCTCCTCAACAAATACAGTTGATGAAGTTAATTCAGCTGCCTACGCAAGCTTTTGAACAACGTTTAAAACAAGAGCTTGAAGAAAACCCTGCTCTTGAAGGGGGTAAAGAAAAAAGTGAAATTGAAGACGAATTTGGAGACACCTACGATGATAACACTGACAATGAAAGTATCAATGCAGAAGACATAAACATTGATGAATACTTAAGCGATGATGAAATACCAGATTATAGAACTAAAGCCAACAACTACAGTTCTGATGACGATGAAAAAAGTGTACCATATGCAGCTGGAATTTCGTTCAACCAATATTTAATAGGACAATTAAACACAACTTACCTTAATGAAGAAGAATGGAGTATTGCTGAATTTCTTGTAGGCAGTATAGATGAAAGTGGCTACATAAGAAGACCTATTACCGACATTCTTGATGATTTAGCTTTTACCCAAAACATATATACAGAAGAAGAAACTATTGAAAAAGTACTTCAGGTAGTTCAAGAGTTAGACCCACCCGGAGTTGGCGCAAGATCATTAGAAGAGTGCTTAATTATTCAACTAAAGCGAAAGGAAGTTACACCAAGTATAGAGCTAGCTATTTCTGTTTTAGAAAAATCCTTTGAACAATTTACCAAAAAGCATTATAAAAAATTAATTCAAAAGCACGGTGTTACTCAAGAGGAACTAAAGACTGCCATTTCTGAAATAGAAAAACTTAATCCGAAACCAGGAGGCTCTTACTCAGGAAACAACCGAATAGTAGAACATGTGGTTCCCGATTTTTCTATAAAAATTGTGGAAGGAGAATTAGAATTAAATCTAAACGGAAGAAATGCTCCTGAACTGCATGTTTCAAAAGAATATAGCAACATGCTTAAGGGGTATAAGGATGCCAAAGACAAATCCAAATCTCAAAAAGACACTGTTTTATTTATCAAGCAAAAATTAGATGCCGCTAAATGGTTTATTGATGCTATTAGACAAAGACAACAGACTCTTTTCATAACTATGAACGCCATAATGCATTATCAAAAAGAATATTTTTTGACTGGTGATGAACGCAACCTAAGGCCAATGATTCTTAAGGATATCGCGGATCAAATTCAAATGGACGTATCAACAGTTTCTAGGGTTGCCAATAGTAAATATGTGGATACACCTTACGGCACCAAATTGATTAAAGAATACTTTTCTGAGTCCATGAAAAACGAACAAGGAGAAGATGTTTCCACAAGAGAAATAAAGAAAATATTAGAAACCGTTATTTCGGAAGAGGAAAAGAAAAAACCACTTACTGATGACAAATTAGCGGCAATTTTAAAAGAAAAAGGATATCCAATAGCAAGAAGAACCGTAGCAAAATACAGAGAACAATTAGGCATACCTGTTGCCCGGTTGCGAAAGCAAATCTAATGAAACAATTTTCAAACATAATTTCATATTTGTTTCACCCCTTACTAGTCCCCATAGCTGGCACTATTTCATATTATATTTTAACTCCTAAATACAACACATTAACATCGCAAAGCGCGAATGTTATTCCTATTTTTATTTTAACAGTAATAATTCCAATTATTGCCTTTTTTATTTTAAAAAATATTGGTTTAATAAATTCTATTTTCATCCCGAATGTAAAAGACAGAAGGTATCCGTTAATAATAAACATTACACTACTAGCTATGGTGGTTTTAAAAGTAATACCGCGTTATTATTCAGCAGAATTGTATTACTTTTTTTTAGGACTTATTGCTGCTTCATTAGCAATTCTAGCACTATCCTTTTTAAATTTTAAGGGAAGTTTACATTTAATGGGAGCAGGAAGTTTTTGCATGTTTTTGATAAACCTCAGTGTTCATTTCGAAATAAATATTACATTAATTCTAAGTCTTTTTATATTAGTTACTGGCTTAATAGCTTCCGCAAGATTATACTTAAAAGCCCACAACAAGGCTGAACTTATTATAGGCTTTTTTATTGGTCTTATTTCTCAGCTGTTAACTATAAAATTTTGGATTTAATTTGTTTCCTCTATTAATTTTAAAGGAAACATCTCTCTCACTCTTTTTATTCTAGCTTTTAATTCTGTCTTTCTTTTGGCAGATGTTTTGGGGTTATCATACTCTCCCTCCATCTGTGTATAACTCTCACTATACAACAATTTAGACTCTCTATTTCTTAAGTCGTTATAAGCTCCCACAAGCTCATTCTGCACAGCAATATAATGCTCATACTTAGTCTCTCTATCATTTTTTAAGGTTATTATTGCCTGGTCTGGATTATCTGAAGAAAAACTACTTCTATCTCCTCTGCAATAACCACAATACCCCTTAGAACTTTTTTCCGCCCCTCCATTATCCAAAAAAGCTGTAGCCAACAATCTTATTTTTTTTAATTCAACTATGTCATCCTTCACAAATATTTCGCCATTTTTATTAATCAATATGGGGAATACATTCCTGTCATTATGTTTAACAGGAGGAGAAGTCTCTTTACTAGGCAATAATCGATTCATTCCGACATCAGTTTCAATAACAGTAGTTACCAAAAAAAATATTAATAACAAAAACGCTATATCAGCCATTGAACCCGCGTTTACTTCAGGCATTTTTACTCTACTCATAATTTATGTATTTAAGGTTAATATGCTAACACAAACAATTATTGGAAGTAGGTTAAAAAACGGGGTGAATTAACGAGTTACGCCAACTACTAACTCTTTATGAGGTAACAAGTTTTATGCCAGAAAAAATTTATAGAAGTTTACGAAGTAAAGTGAAATTATAGAATATAAAATATAAAACCCACTCGAATTGGCTTTATATCAATGGACTGATTATTTAACACTGCATCGTCATTAAAAAGCTTATTTAAACCATAATAAACATGCATATTTAACATATTGTAACCAAAGCTAAGTGTTAAACCATATTGTAACTTATTTATGTTGGTGTTTTTAAAAACCATTCTTTCTTCTTCTGAAACATACTTGGAATTTCCACTGAACACATATCCAAATTTTACACCAGGATAAACGCGTAGAAACTTATATTCATCAGGAGTAGAATTTCTCCATCTAAGTTCAAGAGGGAGCTCTACTGTATGTAGATTAACGTTGTTTTTTTTAAGTGATACATCATCAGGTATAATTTGATATGAAACGGAGTTTGAGTTGTTTATGGCTTGAAGATTATGATTATACACATTAAAACTATAACCAATTCCCAATCCTATGGCAAATTTTCTGTTATAACTTAGAGGAATATCTTTTATAAAGCCTCCATAAAAGCCCACAGATATATTTCGTCTATTAACACCGCTGGGCTTATTAATTAATTCATTGTAAGAAATTCCAAGGTAAAACTGATCCTCAAAATACTTATCATATTCAATATTGTGAGGCTGCTCTGTTTGAGCAAAAAGAGTAGATGATACGCAGAGAAGAAAAAAGAAAAAAGAAATCTTCATAGTCCCGTAAAGTTAAGGAAATAAAAAACGCTTCAAATAGGTATTTGAAGCGTTTTTATTAAGTTTGAAATACTTAATTAATCTTTATTGAATATTTCTAAAAGCATCTCCCTCATAGGTGGTATAATTCACCTTTAAGGCATTAACTTTTCTAAGCTCATGTTTAATATCGGATATAAGCCCCATGTTGGCATTTTTATCCACCTTTAAAGCCGTTGTTAAAACATTCTGTAATTCCTGAGCTTTTTTAGCTCTTTCACCCAAAATATAATCACCAACTTCCGCTGGTTTAGCAAATTTATCATTCAATTGAATCTTTGGCTCTGTACCAAATACCTTCTCATATTCTTGAGTTGGTTTTCCAACATAAATGTAAATTACTCTATCCTTCTTCTCTAATTTTTTTATTTCACTAGCATTTGGAAGAACATTTTCAACTTTTAAAGAGCTATCCTTCATAACCGTAACGGTCATAAAGAAAAACAAAAGCATAAATACAATATCAGGTAATGAGGCCGTTGATACCGCAGGCAAATCACCGTCTTTTTTCTTTGCAAATTTTGACATAATTTTTCCTTTTGCTATTAATTAGTAGAAGTTTCAGCTTCAGAAAGCTTTTGAGGAAACAGTTCTTGAATCCTTTTAACCTTTTCTTTTAAATCCTCTTTAGCACTTGCTGCTGTTTCCGGATTTAAATACTCCGCTTCCATATCGGTAAAATCTCTACCGTACAAACGCTTAGCTTCTCTATTTCTTAACTCATTATATGCACCAACCAATTCGTTCTGAACAGTTATATAGGTTGCATACTTAGTTTCTCTATCGTTTTTAAGCGATATAATGGCTTTTGCCGGGCTATCTGATGAACTTGCGTCTCTTTTACCTTTACAATAACTACAGTAGTCTGGACTACCAGAAGGAGCTCCTCCGTTATCTAAAAAGGCCATTGCCTTAGTTCTTAAATCTTTTAGATTTACTAATTCATCATCAGCCAACAATTGCCCATTCTTGTTAATATTAACCTGAAAAATATTTTTCTGCTTAATAATAACATCTGTTTCTGGCGGCTCAATAGGTGGCAACATACGATCTAAACCGGCATCAGTTTCAATAGTTGTAGTAACTAAGAAAAAGATAAGTAACAAGAAAGCTATGTCTGCCATAGAACCTGCATTAACCTCTGGTGCTCCTGCTCTTCTTGGCATAATTTTATTTTATTTAGTAAACATTTTTTTTACACTAGGCACTACCATTGCACCAACTGCAATTATAGTAAGAATGAAGAACACATTAAGTCCCATTCCAATTTTCTTTACCGTACTTTCATCGGTCATTTCTAAATAAGAGTCATCAACATCTGTTCCAGATGCCAGACCATATGATAAAGCAACGACAAGTAAAAATCCTCCAACAACAAATAATGTTTTCTTTAGATTTTTAGGGTTAGAAAAAAGGTTTTTTAATGTAAAAACCAAACTAAAAATTACTGCTGCACCTAATAATAGATAAGTGATAATGAACATAGCATTCATTGCTCCACTTTTAGCAGCTTCTGACGCAGGCATATCCCCATCAGGTAGCATAAACCAAAGCACTGCTCCGATTAAGCCTATCGCTATTAAAGCTATTTTTAATATTTTATGCATGATACGATGTATTAAGTCTTAATTATTTTTTGTGGTCTACCAACATATCAATCAAAGAGATTGATGAATCTTCCATATCATTTACAATACTATCAATTTTTGCGATAATATAGTTATAGAAGATTTGTAGTATGATAGCCGTAATAAGACCAAATACAGTAGTTAATAATGCAACCTGGATATCACCTGCAATAAGAGATGCACTTAAGTTACCAACAGCACTAATTTTCTGGAAGGCCTGAATCATACCAATTACAGTTCCCATGAACCCAAGCATTGGTGCAATCGCGATAAATAATGATAACCATGAAACATTTTTCTCTAATTGTCCCATTTGTACTCCACCGTAGGAAACAACAGCTTTTTCAGCTGACTCAACACTTTCGCCAGCTCTGTCTAATCCTTGATAGTATATAGAAGCAACAGGTCCTTTTGTATTTCTACAAACCTCTTTAGCAGCTTCAACACCTCCAGAAGCTAAAGCATCTTCTACTTGTTGCTTTAATTTTCCAGTATTGGTACTAGCAAGATTTAAATAAATAATTCTTTCAATAGCAACCGCTAATCCTAAGATTAAACACAATAATACAATACCCATAAAACCAGCACCACCTTGGATAAACTGCTCTTTTAATACTTGTGTAAAACCTTTCTTTGCTGCAGGAGCATCATCTTGTAACATTAATGCTGTTGCAGTAATTGTATTAGACAAATTAGATGCCATAGTTACCGCTGCTGCCTTCGCATTTACTGTATTTGTACTTAGCACAAACAACCCAGCTAATGCTAGGATAGAGAATAATCTTTTCATTTCTTTCAAACTTAAATTTAGTTAGTAATAGGGTTAAAGATAAAAAAAAAAACAATATTTATATTAAAACTTTGTTGCAGAGAGGAAGGGATTCGAACCCTCGATACACTTTTGGTGTATACACACTTTCCAGGCGTGCGCCTTCGACCACTCGGCCACCTCTCTAATTTAGCCTTAAAGGTGGGGCAAATAACAAAAAAAATCTTAGTTGAGAAAATTATATCCGTTATTTTTAGTGCATTTCTCCACGCATCGAAGATTCAAAATATTTTTTGAACTCTCCATGATATTTATCATGACCAAGAATGTACATTGCTTTTGTAATCGCCGCTTCGGTTGTAATATCCTTACCGTTAATTACTTGCATTTCCTGAAGTTCTTGACTGGTTTCATATTTTCCCATGCTAACACTACCACCAGAGCATTGTGTTACATTAATAATATGAATTCCTTTTTTTATTGCTTTTTTTATATCGTTAACAAACCAATCTTCCGTAGAGGCATTTCCAGCCCCATACGTCTCCAAAATAACCGCTTTTAACTCTGGTATTCCTAAAATCCCTTTTAACACATTGTGGTTTAATCCAGGGAAAATCTTAAGAATTGCTACATTATCATCTAAATTTTTATGAACATTAAAAGAATTGTTTGAAGACACTCGAAAAACATCATCCGTATTTATTTTTAAGTGCACCCCTGATTCTGCCAGTTCAGGATAATTTAATGATGTAAAAGCCTCAAAGTGTTCTGCACTTATTTTAGTTGTTCTATTCGCACGATATAATTTATACTCAAAATACAGACCTACTTCCTGAATTGCAGGTTCGTCACCATCTTTGAGCGTTGCAATTTCAATGGCGGTAATTAAATTTTCTTTGGCATCAGTTCGTAAATCACCTATTGGCAGTTGTGACCCTGTTAAAATTACTGGCTTCCTTAAATTTTCCAACATATAGCTTAGAGCAGAGCCCGTATAACTCATAGTATCACTTCCATGAAGAATAACAAAACCATCATACTTTTCATAATGTTCTTCGATTACTTCTCCAATACTAACCCAATGAATAGGATTTATATTTGAAGAATCAATTGGTTTTTCAAAGGAGAACGTATCTATTTTACATTTTAACTGTCTTAATTCAGGAATGTTTTTTAATAATTCGTCAAAGTTAAATGCCACTAGGGCTCCCGACTTATAGTCTTTAACCATTCCTATGGTTCCTCCAGTATATATTAAAAGGATGTTTGTTTTACACTCCATATAAATAGATATCTTACTTATTACACTCCAAATACGTGCTTAGAGTTTTCAGTTGTTATTGTTGCAACTTCCTCAATACTTAATTCGTAAATTAAAGCCACTTTTTCTAAAACGTTACAAACATATGCACTTTCGTTTCGTTTTCCTCTAAAAGGAGATGGCGCTAAATAAGGAGCATCAGTTTCTAAAACAATATGTTTAATATCAATTTGATTTAGAAAAGTATCAATCTTCCCATTTTTAAAGGTTACTACTCCACCAATCCCCAATTTCATATTATATGATAACGCTTTTTGCGCTTGCACTATGGTTCCAGTAAAGCAATGAAAAATACCATACAAATCATCTCCTTTTTCGATTTCCAAAACTTCAAAAACCTCATCAAAGGCTTCTCTACAATGAATCACAATGGGCAGACTATGTTTTTTTGCTAGCTGAATTTGAGTTCTAAAAACTTCTTTTTGCTCTGTTAAATAAGTTTTATCCCAATACAAATCTATTCCAATTTCTCCAACAGCGTAATACTTTCTATTATTCAACTCATTTTCTACATGCAACAATTCTTCTTTATAATTCTCCTTAACATGTGTAGGGTGCACTCCTGACATTAAAAACATATGTTCAGGATAGTTTTCTTTAAGCTCCCACATAGCTTTTGTGTATCCTGAGTCTATTGCTGGAATAAAAAAACGCTTCACTCCTTTGTTTATAGCATTTTGAATTATCTGATTACGATCATCATCAAACGCTTCACTATATAAATGTGTATGTGTATCTGTAATTATCATAGCGCAAAAATAGTTCTATCTTTGTCAAAAAACATACATGAACTCACTCAAAAGGTTTTTAAATAAAAAAAAATACACTCGTATACCTTTGGTGTTTACCGCTACCAATCATTTTGAAATTACTGCAAATATAAATGGGATTACAGGAAGATTTATTCTTGATACCGGAGCTTCCAACACATGCGTTGGATTAGATAAGATTGATTTTTTTAAATTAATATCTCAAGAGTCTAAAATAAAAGCTGCTGGAGCCGGAGCTACAAATATGGAGACTTTAATTTCTAAAAGAAATAAAATTACAATTGGTGATTGGAAACTAAAAAAGCTTAAAATTGTTTTGTTTGATTTAATACATGTTAATGAAGCTCTCACAGCCCACAAAGCATTCCCTGTGGATGGTATTATTGGTGCTGATATTCTAAAGAAAGGAAAAGCCATTATTGATTACGAAAAAAAACAGCTTTACCTAAAAATAAAAAACCCGAAGTAGTACTTCGGGTTTTTATATATAATAGCACAAAAGACTACATTTCTAATGCCTTTTTAACATCACTATCCATCAATAATTCCTGAGGATTTTCTAAGGCTTCTTTAACAGCTACAAGAAAACCAACAGACTCTTTACCATCTATTATTCTATGATCATATGACAATGCCACATACATTATTGGAGCAACCACTATTGCACCATTTTTTACCACGGGTCTTTCAACAATGTTATGCATCCCTAAAATTGCACTTTGCGGAGGATTAATTATTGGAGTAGATAACATTGAGCCAAATACACCACCATTAGTGATAGTAAAAGTACCTCCTGTCATTTCATCAACAGTAATTTCCCCTTCTCTTGCTCTTATTGCTAGACGTTTCACTTCAGACTCAACACCTCTAAAAGTAAGATTCTCTGCATTTCTAATCACTGGCACCATTAAACCCTTAGGCCCAGAAACAGCAATACTGATATCGCAGAAATCATAAGAAATCATTTCTTTACCATCTATCATAGAGTTTACGGCTGGATACATTTCTAATGCTCTTACTACCGCAAGGGTAAAAAATGACATAAACCCAAGACCAACACCATGTTTTTCTTTAAAAGCTTCTTTGTATTCTTTTCGAAGTTCAAAAATTGGTGACATATCTACCTCGTTAAAGGTCGTTAGCATTGCCGTTTCATTTTTAGCAGCTACTAATCTTTCAGCAACTTTACGACGCAGCATGGAAAGCTTAGAACGACTTTCTCCTCTATTTCCTCCCGTTGGAGTCCCCATAGAAGGCACTGCTTTGACAGCATCTTCTTTAGTTATTCTCCCATCTTTTCCTGTACCCTTTATGGCAGAAGACTCTATTCCTTTTTCGTTTAAAATCTTTTTCGCTGCAGGTGACGCTGTACCTGTTGCATAACTCTCTTTTACAGGGGTTTCTACTACTTTTTTAGGTTCCGTTTTAGGAGCTTCCACTTTTTTCTCTTCAGAAACTGGTGCCCCTTCAGGTTTTGCCGCACTAGTATCTATTAAACAAACTACAGCCCCAACAGCTACTGCATCTCCTTCTTCAGCTTTCAAAGTAATAATACCACTCTGCTCTGCTGGTAATTCTAATGTAGCTTTATCCGAATCAACCTCGGCAATAGCTTGGTCTTTTTCAACATAATCACCATCTTGAACCAACCATTCCGCTATCTCAACCTCTGTTATAGACTCCCCTGGCGAAGGGACTTTCATTTCTAGAATCATTGTTTATATAATTTGTTATCTTATTTTTTTGTTTTAGGTCTTCGTGTTAGATTATCTTTTGTTTTATCAAAAACATAATCAATAACTTGCTGATGTCTTGCTTTTGAGCGAACGGCACTACCAGCCGCTGGAGCTGCATAAAATCTCCTAGACGCTACTCTAAATTTATGTGCCTCACTAAAATGCATCATCATATGACTCCATGCTCCCATATTCCTTGGTTCTTCTTGAGCCCATACTATGTCATCAGCATTTTTATACTTATCTATTACCGCCTTCATT
The DNA here is from genome assembly GCA_947493885.1 of uncultured Maribacter sp. Lineage (GTDB taxonomy): Bacteria > Bacteroidota > Bacteroidia > Flavobacteriales > Flavobacteriaceae > Maribacter_B. The sequence goes on along the minus strand of CANLTE010000002.1, from coordinate 210,188 downwards.
TGCTCTTCTGGCAATGGGAACAACTGCTCCACTCTAACTAAGGCAACATTGTTTCTTTCTAACTTTTCTCGCTCTAACAATAAATCGTAATAGAATTTACCCGTACAGAAAACTAAAGTTTTAACATCATCTACTTTAACATTACTATCATCTATCACTTCTTGAAAACCTCCAGAAGCAAATTCTTCTACTGAAGAAACTGCCCTTGGGTTACGTAATAAACTTTTAGGTGTAAAAATTATTAAAGGTTTTCTGAAATTAACCTTCATTTGCCTTCTTAGAATATGAAATATTTGAGCTGGTGTACTTACATCAGCAACATACATATTATCACGTGCACAAAGTTGCAAGTAACGCTCCATTCTCGCTGACGAATGCTCTGCCCCTTGACCTTCATAGCCATGAGGAAGCAACATTACTAATCCGTTCTGCAATTTCCATTTATCTTCAGCTGCAGATATATATTGGTCTAACATAATCTGAGCTCCATTACTGAAATCACCAAATTGAGCTTCCCAAATTGTTAAAGTATTTGGGTTTGCCATTGCATACCCGTAGTCAAAACCAACAACACCATATTCAGACAACAATGAGTTATATATCTGAAATCCGTTTTTCTTTTTTGTTAGGTTACTTAAGAGCAATACCTCTTCTTCACTCTCTTCTACCTTCAATACGGCATGTCTATGTGAAAAAGTACCTCTCTCCACATCTTGACCCGAAATTCTAACATTAAAGCCTTCATCCAACAAAGTCCCATAAGCAAGAAGTTCTCCCATTGCCCAATCCAGCTTATTTGTTTCAAAAAACATTTTCTTTCTGTCTTTGATAAGCTTTTCAGCTTTTCTAAGAAACTTTTTGTCTGATGGCAACTCCGTTATTACCTCAGCAACTTTTTCAAGATCTTTTTTGTTAACAGTGGTATCCACAGCTTCCATCATCTCCCATTCACGAACGGAAATAAATCCTTTCCATTCGTCTTCCATAAAAGGAGTAATGATTGTTTTATCCTCTTTTCTAGAATCTTCTAATTCTTCCTCCAACGAGGCTTTATACTCTTTTTCCAGCTCCTTAATATAACCATCGTTTATTATACCCTGAGCTATTAATTTTTCCGCATAAATATCTCTGGGATTTTTATGCTTTGCAATTGCCTTATATAGTTTTGGCTGTGTAAAACGAGGTTCGTCACCTTCATTATGTCCATATTTTCGATATCCTAATAAATCAATAAACACATCGCTACTATAACGCATTCTATATTCTAAAGCAAATAGGGATGCGTGAACAACCGCTTCAGGATCATCCGCATTTACATGCAAAACTGGACTTAAGGTAACTTTACCCACGTCTGTACAATACGTGGAGGATCTAGCATCTAAATAATTAGTAGTAAAACCAATTTGATTATTTACTACGATATGAATGGTACCGCCATTTTTGTACCCATCCAATTTAGACATCTGAACTACCTCGTATACAAGACCTTGTCCTGCAACGGCAGCATCACCATGAACCACAATCGGCAAAACCTTTGAAAAATCATCTGGATAATGATCATCCTGTTTTGCTCTTGTAATACCACAAACCACAGCTCCAACGGTTTCTAAATGCGATGGATTAGGAGCAATATTCATTTTTATTTTATTCCCGTTATCCGTAATACGGTCTGATGTCCAACCTAAATGATATTTAACATCACCATCAAAAATTTCTTGCTCGTAATCTTTACCATCAAACTCGCTAAAAATATCTTTTGCAGATTTTCCAAATATATTGGTAAGCACATTTAAACGTCCTCTATGTGCCATACCCATTACGAATTGCTTAACTCCCATTTCAGCGGCCCTTTCAACCAGAGCATCTAAAGCCGGAATTAACGATTCATTACCTTCTAAAGAAAAACGTTTTTGACCAACATATTTTGTATGTAAAAAAGACTCAAACGAAACCGCTTGATTAAGTTTACGAAGAATATGCTTTTTTCTATTCGCATCAAAATCTGGATGATTGTCATTAACATTTATCCAATCCTGAATCCAAGACACTTTATCTGGTTGCCTAATATACATATACTCAACACCAATAGCGTCGCAATATATGCTTTGCAGATGACGTAAAATATCTTGAAGCGAACTTACTCCTATTCCAATAATTTCTCCTGCAGTAAATACTGTATTTAAATCTGACTCGGCTAAACCAAAATTTTCGATATCCAAAGTTGGCAAATACTTTCTTCTTGCTCTTACTGGGTTAGTTTTAGTAAATAGGTGTCCACGACTCCTGTATCCATTGATTAAGCGAATAACCTGAAATTCTTTTTTCAAAGATTGAGGCACTTCGGTAGCTAAATTACCAATTGCTTCATCATCAATTTCATCAAGTAGACTTTCTTTGCCAAAATCAAATCCCTGAAAAAATGCACGCCAACTTGGTTCAACACTATCAGGGTTAACTAAATACTTGTCATATAACGTTGCAAAAAAAGAAGTATGCGCAGCGTTTAAAAAGGAATATTTATCCATGAATCTCTCTCTATATCTTTAAGAATAAAGTTCATCAAAAATACAACTTTTAGCATATGTAGGCCTAATATGAGTTGTAATTATAGAATAAATACATATTTAAAGAAAAATGTGCATTTATTTTATAAAATTAGAAAAATCATTTACCTACTATGAATATTTTTTTTTGAGCCAAACCTTTTGCAACTCTCTTTTTAAAATAAGAAAAGTGACCTGTTCCGAAATTTCAACAACATCTGTCACCTTAATTTCTTTAAATGCACGTTCTGGCACATCTATTATATACAATAGATTAAGGTATTCTGAAAACTTCTCCATGATAAGAACATATATTTTCTCTAGAATCAACGTCTGTAACTCATAAGTTTTTATATTTTCAGAAAAATCGATAAAAATGTTTGCTAGAGAAAAATCTTTTTTAAGCTGATTAACTAACTTTTCATACAACTCTTCTTCTATTGCAGTTTGCAATAACTCCTTACTATTACTAAAGTTAATCTGCATTAAATTACTCTTGACTTTTATAAACAACACCTTCTTTCATTACAAAAGTTACATTTTCAAGTGTCTTAACATCCTTTAATGGATTACCGCTTACTGCTATAATATCTGCTGTGAATCCTTTTTTCACTTGTCCTAACTCTTGACCTGCACCCAACAAACTTGCATTAGTAATTGTAGCAGATCTAATAGCTTCGTCAGCAGGCATTCCTACCTCTACCATATAACCAAACTCTTTAGCATTAAGTCCGTGCGGAAAAACACCTGCATCTGTCCCAAAGGCAATTGGCACACCTTTTTTATATGCTTGTTTAAACATTTTTTGAATTAAGGGTCCTATTTCTGCTGCTTTTTTTGCAACAACTTCTGGAAAATAATCTTTTATTTTTGCCTTTTCAGCAACTTGTTTACCAGCTGTAATCGTTGGCACCAAATAGGCGTTATACTGTTTCATTAACTCCATGGTAGCCTCGCTCATTTTGGTACCATGCTCAATAGTTTTTATTCCTCCTAAAATTGCACGTTGCATACCTTCATCACCATGAGCATGAGCTGCTGTTAACATACCATAATCTTTAGCTGTTGTAGTAATAGCTTTTATTTCATCTATAGTAAACTGCGGGTTTTGCCCACTTTTTGCTACACTAAGCACACCTCCTGTTGCTGTGATTTTAATTACATCAGCCCCATCCTTATATCGCTGCCTAACCGCTTTTCTTCCTTCTTCTGGAGAGTTAACTACCCCTTCTTTAGGTCCAGGATCACCCATCAAAGATTTTTTCATTCCATTTGTTGGATCTGCGTGTCCCCCAGTACTGGCAATAGATTTCCCCGCAGTAAAAATCCTAGGTCCAACTACTATTCCTTTGTTTATAGCATTTCTCAATGCAATATTTACTCCTGTACCCCCTAAATCTCTAACAGTAGTAAAACCAGCCATTAAAGTTCTTTTTGCATAAACCGTAGATTCAAAAGCAATATCGGCATCATTATTTGTATACCTCTTTATATAGGTATTTGGGTTTGATTCACTTTCAATATGTACATGCATATCTATCAACCCAGGAAGAACTGTTTTACTTTTTAAATCAATAACAATATCTGAAGAACTTCCTGAAACATATCCGTTTTGTATTTCTTTTATTTTATTTCCTGAAATAACAATAGTTTGTTCTGAGAGTAGTTTTCCTTTTTCTACATCTAAAACATTACCACATTGCAGATAAGTTTCTTGAGCAAAAACTGAAATAGTTAACAATAACGAAAAACACAGTAATATTTTCTTCATAACAGGACAGGTTTTAAAATTAATCAGGGGAAATATACACATATTTCCCCTGATTAATTTTCTACAAGAAAGTATTACAAAAATTTAGCTTCTAATTTTTTGCTCCCAATCCCAAGCTGACTTCATTGCTTCGTCTAACGAATATTGAGATTTCCAGCCTAATATTTCATTAGCTTTAGTGGTGTCTGCATAAGCGCTTGTAATATCCCCAGCTCTACGAGGAACAATTTTATAATTTAATTTTTTTCCTGAAACACGCTCAAAACTTTGAATAACCTCCAATACAGAACTTCCTTTTCCTGTACCTACATTAAACACTTCATAGTTCTCTTCATTTTTGCTCTCAATCAAACGTTTTAATGCTAAAACATGGGCTTTTGCTAAATCTACTACATATATGTAATCTCGTACTGCTGTTCCATCTGGAGTTGGATAATCATCTCCAAAAACAGACAGCTCATTTCTTAAACCCATTCCTGTTTGCGTAATATAAGGAACTAAGTTTTGTGGAACTCCAACAGGTAATTCTCCTATTTCTACACTTGGGTGTGCACCCATTGGATTAAAATAACGCAGCGCTATTGCATTTAAACTTGGGGTTACCTTACAGGCATCAAATATGATTTCTTCTCCCATTTGCTTTGTATTACCATAAGGCGATTCCGCCGTTTTAACAGGAGCACTTTCTGTAATAGGCATTTCATCTGCTTGACCATATACGGTACAAGATGAACTAAAGATAAAACTTGCTTTATTTTTTTTAGCCAACTCTTTTAAGAGATATACAAGTGTTCCAATATTATTTTCATAGTAAAGTAGCGGTTTTTCGACACTCTCACCAACTGCTTTTGATGCTGCAAAATGTATCACACCTTCAACATCTTGATAACGCTTAAAAAAGTCTTCTACTTTTGTTTTCTCTCTTAAATCAATTTTTTCAAAAAGTGGTCGTTTTCCTGTAATTGTCTCGATACCATCTAATACCTTTTCATCGGCATTAGAACAATCATCAATTATTACAACTTCGTACCCTTCGTTTTGCAATTCCACAACGGTATGGGAACCTATAAAACCCAATCCGCCTGTAACAAGTATTTTCATTTAACTTCTTTTTAGAGCATTATATTTAATGTACAAATCAACCATTTTATTTAGGTTAACTATTCACAAATTCGATAATTGTATTAGTTATATAGTCTATCTGCTCATCATCCAACTCGGTATGCATTGGTAATGAAATAACTTCTTTAACCAATTGATTGGTAACCGCAAAATCAGCTTCATTATATCTAGAATCAACATAGGCCTTTTGATTATGTAATGGTATTGGATAATACACACCACATGGAATTCCATTTTCATTCAAATGCTTTACCAATGCGTCACGCTTACAGTTTGTAATCTTTAAAGTGTATTGATGGAACACATGATTTTTGTATGCCTCTTCACCCTTGTCATTTACAGTTTCAGGAACAACAATATGCTGTTGCCCCTCAAATGCTTTTGTATATTTTTTTGCTGCAGTCCTTCTTTGTTCGCAATACTCATCCAGCCTGGGCAACTTTGCACTCAAAACTGCTGCTTGAATAGAATCTAATCTAGAATTTACACCAACAACATCATGATGATATCTTTCATACATACCGTGATTTACTATTCCTCTTAGCGTATGGGCTAACTTATCATCATTCGTAAATATTGCCCCCCCATCTCCATAACATCCTAAATTCTTGGATGGAAAAAAACTGGTAGAACCTACATGCCCAATAGTTCCTGCTTTTTTTATCTCACCATTGGCAAAAGTATAATCTGCTCCTATTGCCTGAGCATTATCCTCTATCACAAAAAGATTATGCTTTTCAGCAAGCCTCATAACCTCATCCATATTGGCGCATTGTCCGAACAAATGTACGGGAACAATGGCTTTTGTTTTTGGAGTAATCGCTTTTTCTATTGCTTCAATATCAATATTAAAATCATTTGGATTTACATCAACTAAAACTGGTGTAAGCCTAAGTAAAGCTATTACTTCAACGGTAGCCGCAAATGTAAAGTCAGCTGTTATTATCTCATCACCTGGCTGCAGTCCTAATCCCATCATTGCAATTTGCAAAGCATCAGTACCATTAGCACATGGAATTACATGTTTAACTCCCAAATACGTTTCTAATTCTTTTTGAAAAGCATGAACTTGGGGACCATTAATGTATGAAGAACTATCTAAAATTTGAGAAATTGAGGAATTAACTTGCTCTTTAATGGATTGATATTGACCATTTAGGTCAACCATTTGAATTTTTCGCATTTGCTCTCAGTTAAGTACACAAAATTACAAAATTAAGAAGGCGTAACCAATGAAATTATAGAAAGAAACGTATTTTAGCCTCAAACCTTTTTTCGAGTGTATTTTATCTACAATTGTGTTGTTTATATTGCTCAATTCTTTATACGAATTGCTGCCTTTTTTTCGCCAAAATTAAAATTATTTGTCGCTGGAAGAAAGCAGGTTTTTGCTTATTTAAAACAAAACATTTCCAATACAGATAATGTTGTTTGGGTACATGTTGCCTCATTAGGAGAATTTGAGCAAGGTTTACCTATACTTGAAAAAATAAAACAAGAATATTCAAATTACAAACTACTTGTAACCTTCTTTTCGCCTTCAGGGTATGAGGTGAAAAAAAATACCTCCGCTGCGGATTTAGTAACGTACCTACCGCTGGACACTAAAAAAAATGCTACAGCTTTTATAAAATACGCCAACCCTCAACTAGTATTATTTGTAAAATATGAAATATGGCCAAATTACCTTAAGGTATTAGCCGCTAAGCAAATTCCGACCATACTTATTTCTGCACTTTTTAAAGAAAACCATATCTACTTTAAGTGGTATGGTGGATTTATGAAAAACACGTTGAATACGTTTGAGCATTTTTTTATTCAAGACGAAAAATCAAAACAACTTTTATCAAAAATCAATTTTCAGAATACAACAGTAAGTGGCGATACAAGATTTGACCGTGTTTCAGAAATTTTAAAAAGAGATAACACTATTGAATTTATGACGCAATTCTTAGGAAAAAGTAAATGCTTGGTTGCCGGTAGTACTTGGCCTGAAGATGAAAAAATATTGGTTGGTTATATCAACAATAATCAAAAAGACAAATTGAAATATGTTATTGCCCCACATAATATAAAGACCGAGCACATTATACATCTACGAAATACTATTTCTGGAAAAACATTATTGTACTCTGAAATTAAAGATCAAAATTTAAGTGATTATGATGTCTTAATTATTGACACCATTGGTCTGCTTACAAAAATTTATAGTTACGCTCATATTTCATATGTTGGAGGAGCTTTCGCAACTGGTCTCCACAATACCCTAGAACCAGCTGTTTTCGGAATACCCGTTATTATTGGTTCAAATTATAATGGATTCAAAGAAGCTGAAGATTTAGTAAAATTAAAAGGCATAATCTCTGTAAATAACGAGGTGGAGTTTATCCGCATTTTGAACAGACTTTTATCTGACATCCAATTTCACAAGGTCACTGGACAAATTAATTCCAACTACATTACAAAAAGCACAGGGGCGAGCATCCAAATCATAGATTACCTTCGTAAATTATTGTAGAACAACCCCAACTTATGAGAATTTATAAAAGACTTGCAGCCTTACTGGCTATACTTGGATGCATGTATTTGTCCACCTGTAAAAATTTATCCAAAGAAACTGAACAATTGGTTACACCCGAAACAAAATCAATCATTAAAAAAGATTCTGTTAAAGAAAAGCCTTCTAATCCCACAAAAGAAGTTAAACCAACAAAATCAAAAATTAAAGGTATTGATAGTTTAAAACCTATTTCGGCTACCCCGTAACCCTCTTTTAATCGAGTATTTCAACAGTACACCGAGTCAAAATACTAGTTTTAAAGTAGTTAATCGAAAAAATTGCTCAAAAATTAGTATATTAATGGGGAATATCTACATTAGAACAAATAAAACACAATTATGGAAGAGGAAATTACATTCGGCGCAAAGTTGCTGAACGGCTTTCTAAGTGTGACTGTTGTAACCCTAGTAGGAGTTTTACTAGGTGTAGTAGCTTGTCTTATACTTGCAGCCTTTGGCATTTTTTAGCTTTAAAAAGCTAGTTTCCCCAAATTTACTTCCTATTTAATGTTTAAAAATTAAACTTAAAAATAGCTACCCTTCGAAAGAGGGGTTTTTATTTTTTACACCTCCTCGCTTACATCAAATAATGTTTATCAGATATCCTTAATATTCCTATTTTTGATAAACTTCAAATTTTATGAAAACTATGTTTGCTTCTCTTAGGATATTTTTAGTAGTTTTTTCCATTGTGCTTATGTTCTCCTGCAAGGAGAAAAAGATAGAAAAAAAGCCAGATTCGGAAACCAAAGAACTATTTTCTATTGCATACAAATGTCCTATGGATTGTGAGGATGGGAAAACCTATCATAAAAAAAGAAGTTGCCCTGTTTGTAAAATGGATTTAGTTGCAGAAGGGCACACAATGTTTTGCAGCTGTACAGATGAAGGCGAATGCCATTGTGGTGAAGAAGACTGTTTATGTGCGAGTTGCAAAGAACACAGCAAAAAAACTACTTGTACCGTACATCAGGACGGAAAATGCGAATGCGAAGGAGAAAAATGCTCTTGTAAAAATTGCCCGGTGCATTCATAATTGTAAGTATACATCACAAGCCTTAATTAATTTCGGAATAAGTGTACTCTAAAAAAATAGTGCTAAAACCGAAGCAGTTAAGAAACCTGTTAGTGCCAATAAAGAAGTCATTACTGTCCAGCTTTTAAAGGTTTGTTTTTCAGAAAGACCAAGATATTTACTAACTAGCCAAAAACCACTATCATTAACATGTGACAGTATTGTTGCCCCTGATGCAATTGCAATTACAATTAAGGCTTTTTTAGGCTCTGAAATAGTTTCCGCTAAAAGAGGAGAGGTAAGCCCTGCAGCTGTTATCATTGCTACTGTAGCAGAACCTTGCAAAATTCTGATTAAAGCGGCTGCTATAAATGCAAAAAGAAGAATGCTAACACCTGCATTTGAAAAGTAATTTGCCAGCATTTCTCCAGCCCCAGTGTTTACCAACATTTGCTTAAACACTCCACCTGCTCCAGTCAATAATATTATTATTCCTGCCGGACCCATAGATTGTGTTGTAATGTTTAGCAATTTATCCTTGGTAAACCCTCTTCTAATTCCTAAAGTATACCATGCAATAATGTTTGCAATTATTAAGGCTGAAAATGGATGTCCAATCATTCCTAACCATTCCAAAATTTTTTTAGAGACCATTTTTTCTCCAATTAGAGGGCTATTAAGCAAAGTATTCAGAATTATTAAAAGTATAGGTATTGCTATAATACTTATAATAATTGTCACCGAAGGAAATGTTTTTTGTTCATCAGTGCTAACTTGTAATTCTGGCGCATCAATATGTATTTTTTTTGCGATATATTTTGCAAACAACGGACCACATACTATTGCAGTTGGTATTCCTGTTAAAAAACCAAAAAAGATTACCCATCCTAAATCTGCCTTTACAATATCCGCGACAGCTACGGGGCCAGGTGTTGGTGGAATAAAAGAATGTGTTATTGCCAACCCTGCCAACAATGGAATTCCATATAACAACAATGATTTTTTGGTTTTTCTCTGCAAAGCATAAATCATGGGCACCAAAATAATAAACGCCACATCAAAAAAAACTGGAATAGCTACAATAAAACCTGTTAACATTAATGCCCAAGAAGACCGTTTTTCTCCAAACTTGGATAACAAAAATGTAGCCAGAGACTCAGCTCCACCTGAATGCTCTAAAATAGCCCCAAACATTGCTCCTAAACCTACAACTACGGCTACAAATCCAAGGGTACTGCCCATCCCCTCTTGCATGGTTTTAATAATAAACTGAGGTTCCATACCTGATAAAACCCCAACCAGAATACTTCCAATAAGTAGCGCAATAAATGCCTGTATTTTAAATCGGAGTATTAATATTAACAAAACAACTATACCGAATAATACGGCGGACAACAGTGTAAAATCTATCATGATTAGTACCAGTTAGTATGAAAATATTGATCATCAGACGCATCAATTCTTTGATAAGTATGAGCTCCAAAATAATCGCGTTGTGCTTGAATTATATTTGCGGATAATCTTTCCGTGGTAATGGAAATCCAATATGTATTTGCCTCAGCAAACAATGGAAGGGGAATTCTATGCTTTAGTCCATAAATTAAAACTGATTTAACAGCATCTTCATTTGCATTCAAATAATCAACAATTTCTGGCAACTCAAACAAATCACTATTTGTTTTAAAATGAGAAATACAATCCGTCATTAACGCTGACCTAATTATACATCCATTTGTCCATATTCTGGAAAGGTCGGATAATGATATGTTCCAATTATATGTTTCAGAGGCTAGGCGTATTACCTCAAACCCCTGTTGGTGATTTATAATTCGAGCAAATTTATACGCATTTTTAATGTCCGCTACGGACAAACTATCTCTAACATCATCGGCTTTGTTAATTCTTTTTGCCAAGCTTTTTCTTTTTTCTTTAAAGGCAGAAACATATCTCGCAAAAACAGCAGAAGACATCATAGTATTTACTGTTCCTAAATCAAAAGCTGCTTTTGTTGACCATGAACCCGTTCCTTTATTTCCTGCTTTATCTAAGATTAAATCAATTACATATTCCCCATCCTCTTTCTTTGTCATGATATCCGCCGTAATCTCTAAAAGATAACTAGCAAGTTCACCTGAATTCCATTCTCGAAAAATTTCTTTTATTTCCTCGTTGGTTTTTGTTGGAGATAATAAATTATATATCTCAGCGAGCAACTGCATCTCTGCATACTCAATGCCATTGTGAATCATTTTAACAAAGTGTCCAGCTCCTCCAGGCCCAATATATGTGCAGCATTTTGTTCCTCCTTTATCTACAGCTGCAATTGACTCCAATACTGGGGCTATTATACTATAACTTGTTTTGTTTCCTCCCGGCATAATGGAAGGTCCTTTGCGTGCTCCTTCTTCTCCTCCAGATACACCAACACCAACAAAACTCAACCCCTTATTTTCTAAATAAATCGCTCTTCTTTTTGTATCGGTAAAATGAGAATTCCCTCCATCAATAATAATGTCTCCCCTAGAAAGTAATGGAATTAATGCTTCAATTACAGCATCAATAGCATTACCGGCTTTTATCATTATTAAAATTTTTCTTGGTCGTTCTAAAGAATATACAAACTCCTCCAAAGCTGTAAACCCTTTAATTTTCATGCCTACTTCTTTAATTTTTAAAAAATCCTCTACAACATTTTCCTCACCTGCTGTATTTCTATTATAGACTGATAGAGAATATCCTTTTTCAGCAATATTTAAGCTTAAGCTTTTTCCCATAACTCCTAAACCAATTACCCCAAAAAAAGATTTATCCATAAATTTCAATTTTAACATTATCTCATTTATAATTTCCTCGGGTGACTGAGAAATAGCAACGTGTATTCCGTAGTTTGGAACCTCTAAATCATTAAACTGAGAAGTTAACATTTCCGCTTTCATAAAATGATTTTGTCTTCTCTCCATTCTGTTTTGAATTAAACTTTGACTACCATCTAAGTATATCCAAACAATATCTTTGTTTTTAGAAGACAAAATTTCTCTATAGCTCTCTTTTAATGCTGAGCAAGCAACTATTGCTCCTTTATCATCTTGCCATTTTTTAATGCTATCTGCAAGTATGTTTAGCCAAGGAAAACGATCCTCATTATGAAGAGGAATTCCTTTTTTCATTTTATCGACATTTGATTTTGGATGAAAATCATCAGCATCATAAAACGGAAGTTCTAGTTTTTTAGATAGTTTTTTTCCAATTGTGGTTTTTCCACAACCACTTACTCCCATGACTATTACTACGGTTTTTTTCATATAGATCTCTTAATTGAAATGATTTAGAGGTTCCAAACTACGAGAATACATATTTTAATTAAAAAAACTCAACGCTTCTTACATTTTTTTAAATTTTATGTAAGATTTTAACTGAATAAAATATAATTTAACTGTATTCTCTTTGGTATTTTGTGTAAATTCTATTCAAATTAAGTTTTTAATACATTTTTCAAAATATCTAGATACTTATCTATTTCTTCAAAAGTAAGAGAGGCAAAACCTAAACGTGTTGCATTGTGCGATGGCGCATAATAAAGAGTTAAAATTATATTGAAATTTTTAGCTAAAGCTCGCTTATAAACTTCCATCAAATTAATAGATTCTTAAACTTAGCCCAAACGGCTAATCCCCCTTCAGGTATTTTAAAATCAATCTCATCAGAAAAAAGTGTATTCAATATCTCACATAAATAATCTCTGCGTTGCATATAAATATTCCGTGACCGTCTAAGCATTCTATCAATTTCTTCTCAAAACGTGTTCGATTTCAGAAGTCGAACTCATGTTCAAGGTTATTTTTTGGGATCGTGAATCTGCATTAATAGGTTTGTTCGGAAGCTAATCCTTCGAGAATAATTAATAAATTTAAAATCAAGAAAAATGAAAACTAAAAATGCAATTTTAATGACTTTAACATTAGCTGTTGTTTTATTTACCAATATGTTAAACGCTCAAGACTCCGACTCCAAAATATATGTTAGTAAGGTGGTTGATATTTCTACAGATAAAATGTGGCAAGTATTGCGACAAATGGACGATATTGACAAATATTCATCTATTATTGACAAAGTAACTTGGTCTGGTGAACATGGTGTTGGAGGTGAACGGGTATGTTACGGTCCTGATGGTAATGTTTTTGTTAAAGAAAACATTGTGAAATTTGATGATGCTACGCGTTCTTATAGTTATGCGGTAATGGAAGGTGCTCCCGCTAAGGATATGGTAAACTCTTTTAAGGTAATTGATTTAGGATATAACAAATCTATGGCTATATGGTCAACAAAATACAGCACATTTATACAAAATCCTAGATTTACAGAAAACCAATTTCGAGGAGGTGCACAACAAGGATTTGACGATTTCATCAACAAAGTTGCTCAGGCTGCTATGAAGCTCTAATACCTTTTTATAATTGGGACTTACATTGGTATGTTAGTCCCAATTTAAGTTTTACTTTGTTAAACAACAAAAATGCTATGATGACTAAAATTTTTGAATGGCTTATTATTTTTGGAATTCTTCAAGGTGTTTTTTTGCTACTTATTATTCTCAGCACCTCTAAGCTACGCAATAAGAAAAATCGTTATCTCATATTAATGATTGCATTTCTCACCATAGGCCAAACAGGTAGGTTTAGTTATATAGAATTTTTAAATGGAGGAAACCCAACTTGGATGGGAATAGCAGACATTGTAATTTATACGTTACCTGTAACTTACTTTCTATATTTAAAAGACCAATTTAGGTTAAACCCAAATCGTTTTGGATGGCTACATTTCATCCCTGCTTTTGTTCAATCTGGCTTCATTATTATAGGTCTTTTGTATCCAAATAAAGACCTAAGAGCTTCTTTTCAAACAGAAGAAAGTCAGCGTCTTTTTAAAATTTTTATGGCAATAGGCATTGCATATCATTTAATTTACTACATAAGTTCTATAATAACTACCAAAAACTATTTTAAGAATATTACAAACCGATTAAGCTTTCAAGTGGAAAACAAATACTATGTTCGTTTCCTAATATTACTAGGCTTGGGTTATTTATTTTGGATATATTATTATGTAAGAGGTGTTTTTTTCAATACAGCCTCCATTTTAGACTACGGCATGTTTTGGGGAGCACTTTCGTTGACAATTTGCTTTATTGCATATAGCCTATTACAAAACCCGAATCAATTTTATTTAGAGAAAGCATTTGAAAAATATAGTTCTTCAAAACTTAAAAAACCCGATATCACAAGATTAAAAAAACAACTGGAATTGTTAATGTTAGAACAAAGACCTTACTTAAATAGCAACTTAACTAGAAAAGATATCGCCAATATGACTAAAATCTCTGAACCTGATGTATCTCGAATTATCAATGAAGGTTTTGGATATAATTTTTTTGAATGGGTAAATTATTATCGGGTAAAAGATTTTATGGAACGTGTAGAAAGTAAACTAAACTCGAATTTAACTCTTTTTGGAGTTGCGCAAGAGTCTGGGTTTGGGTCTAAATCAACATTTTATAAAGCCTTTAGAGATATTACGGGAAAAACACCTACCGAATATTTTGGAAAATAACTAAACCTCTTCTCAAAACACTTTTATTCTAATTTACCTAATAAAGTACTGTTCTCCTCGTGGATTCAAACACTTATAGCGTTAACAACAAAAGATTTTTTCTTATCCTCTTAGAATATATTGACCATTGTTTTTAAAGTAGTTTTAATGGTTTAATTTAGTTTTCTGATTTATAAATTTGATGTTTTATTTTCTATCCTGTAATGTTAGTAAAACGCAACGACTAAATTTTTAATTGGATAATTAAAACACTATTAAACTGACAACTCCCTTCCAAAATAATACAGTATTGCTTGTATTTGCACTTTCTCCTTTGGAAGAAGTAAATCGTAAAACATTTTTAAACCACGGCGATTTAGCAAAATCGTTAAGTAAACATATTAGAAAAGTTGCTACCAATAGTGGGCTTCCTGTTTTATATTTTGATGAATCTAAACAACAAGGTCGCGACTTTGGCTCACGATTTACAAATGCATTACAGAGTGCTTACGACAAGGGGTATGATTCGGTTATTACCATTGGTAGTGATAGTCCTCAGTTAAGTAAAGACCATATTGTTCAAGCCCAAAAAGCTTTAGAAAATAATGGGACTGTTCTTGGACCTACTCATGATGGAGGTTTTTATTTGTTAGGCCTATCAAAAGAACATTTTAAATCAGATTCTTTTCTTAATTTTTCTTGGAATACCGAAGCTGTTTTTGAAGATGTGTACAACAACTTCTTAAATAATAATTACCAATGTACTATCCTCCAAAAACTACGAGACATTGACTACTTTTCTGATTTTGAAAAACTTCCCCTTCAATGCCTTACAAATGTTGAATTACGAGAAATCATTCGGGTCTTAATCAGTAAACCTCTCAAAAAATATTATAATTCGGGCATTAAAAACCTTGAGGTTATACAATCCGTATTCCACAATAAAGGCTCTCCTTTTTTATCCGCTCTTTAGTTATTCCATTTGGCATTTTACTCACGTATGCCATTTAATTATTTCAATATTTTTTTGACACTTATAAACGTGCATATCCTGAAACATAGTTTTGGTGGTTTTGCGTTTTACAACTATTTATTCTAGAGAATGAAAAAAAAGTTAACAGCATTAATTGCATTAATGTTAAGCATATTTGGTTTTGCTCAGGAAACCACTGGCAGACTACAAGGAACACTTAAAGATAATAATGACAATCCCATACCTTTTGCCAATATTATTTTAATAGATACTGAAACAAACTTTACGTATGGGGCTATATCCAAAGAAAATGGTTTTTACAGATTAACTAACATTCCTCCAGGGGTTAGCTATACTATCTCAATTTCCTTTTTAGGATATAAAACCATTAGTCAAACTAACTTGGTAATTAACCTAGGAAGCACAACTGTAAAAAACTTTGTTCTTCAAGAAGAAAGCACAACGCTCCAAGAAGTCGTTGTTACAGCTGAAACTGTCCCCAAAAAAAATGGAAACGAAACCTTACTTAGCCGTAAAACTATAAAAGCAACTCCTACCATAAATAGAAGTATTCAAGACCTAACCAAAAATCTTCCAGAAAATAACTTAAACTCTTTTGGTGGCGCCAGTAACCGATTTAATAACCTTAATATTGATGGCATTGCAAACAACGATATCATAGGTTTTCAGGAACCTGCTAGTGGTGCTTCTGGGTCATCAGCAAATGGAACACCAGGTAGCTTATCTAGGAGTCAACCTATTGGACTTGGCGCTGTAAAACAGGTAAGTGTAAAACTATCTCCATTTGATGTGAGTATTGGAAATTTTAATGGCGCTAGTATTAATTTGGTAACCAAAAATGGAACTAATACAACCAAAGGAGCAATTTACGGATACGGAAATAACCAAAACTTAATTGGGCGTTATGCCAACGGAACAAAGCAAGAAGTACAATCTTTTTATGATGTACAGTTTGGCGGTGGCGTAGGTGGAGCTTTAGTTAAAAATAAACTGTTTTATTACGTGAATTTTGAGCAAGCAATATCAAACACTCCTGTTTTAAATGCTCCAGGAAGTACCTCATCGGATATTTCGATTGAAGATGTTACTGCTATTCGAGATAAATTACTAAACGAACACAATTATGACCCAGGGGCTTTTCAAAGTGCAGACCTACAAACTGCTAGCTCCAAACTATTTGCCAGACTAGATTACAATCTTTCTGACATTCACAAACTCACGCTTCGTAACAACCACGTTAACAGTTACGCGGATAACCTAGAGTGGAATAGTACTTTTTTTAATTTTGGAAATCAGGGCTATAGACACAATAGTATAGCCAATAGTCTTGCTTTAGAACTAAAATCAAATTTTAAAAATGGTAATACTAATAAACTTTCTCTTGGTTATAATACTGTAAAAGAAAATCGAGATTTTAATGGACGCGTATTTCCACATATACAAATAGCTACATCATCGGCAGGAAGAATATTTGCGGGAACTTACAGAGAAGCATCAGTTTACAACACCAATTTTTCCACATTACAAATTGCGAATACCTTTACTTTTGATAGCAACAAACACCATTTTACCACTGGAGTGTTTGGACAACTTCACGATTTGGATTACGGATTTCTTTCCGCCTGGAACGGAAGGTGGGAATACCGATCTGTTGACAATTTTTTAAATAACAGGCCTGCACGAATAAGAGGTGTTTATAATGTAAATAACAACGATTTTGACTTTGTAAACAGTCGTCCGTCGGCTACTATTGGTGTTTTTGAAGCTGCTGCATTTTTTCAAGATAATTTTCGTATTAATGACAAACTAGAAATTGCAGCAGGTATCCGTCTAGATGGTCAATATTTAACTCAACAACTACCTATTAGCCAAGAAGTACGCAACACTCCAGAATTTGCACAATACGACAATACCATATCCAAAACCCCACAACTAAACCCACGTCTTGGGTTTAATTATAAAATTGATGATGAAGGTAAGTTTAGTGTAAGAGGCGGAACTGGACTTTTCTCTGGACGTATTCCGTATTTATGGTTCGCTTATGCAGAATACATTTCGGGAACAGATTATTTTAATATTGATTTGAGACCCACTAATACCACAGTGCTTACCGAAAATTTAGATGACCTCCGAAGTGCACAATCTAATTTAACCGAAATTAACCTTCTAGACCCTAATTTTAGTTTACCAAGAGATTGGAAAACTAATATTGCTTTTAAGGCAAAATTACCCCGTAGATGGACCATTGATTTAGAAGGTACTTATACTGAAGTTCAGAATGGGTTATTGTTTCAATCCATAAACCGTAGGAACAATATTGGCAACTTTAGCGGAGCAGATAATCGCCCATATTTTCAAGAAACTGGGGACGCTATAAAAATAAACCCCAATTTCACTAATGTATTTTTGTTGACTAATACTGACAAAGGGTTTAGATACAACCTCACTTTAGGGATAACCAAACAAGCTGGAAATTACAGTGGATATTTAGGATATACCTACGGAATGAGCAAAGATATCTCTAGTACAGTACGTAGTTCTCCTGCAGCAAACTTTGAATGGAATCAGGCTTTGGTCTCCAATAGTCCCTCACTTTCGTTTTCTAATTTTGACTTAAGGCATAAGTTTGTCAGCAGTCATTCTTACAATTTTAACATCAGTAAAAACAGTTCAGGATTTATTTCATTTTTATATAACGGAAGAGCTGGAAGTCCCTTTTCTTATGTATATCAAGGTGATTTAAACCGTGATGGATCCTCTAGAAACGATATTATTTATGTGCCTAGAGATGCTACAGAAATCAATTTAATTAACATTACTGATGGAGCGGGAAATGTAACCGAAACGACAGCCGAACAATGGGAAAATTTAAATGCGTTTATAGAACGGGATTCTTATCTAAGAAAAAGAAGAGGACAAATTGCCGAACGTAATGGTGCACGAACACCTTGGAATCATGAATTAGATATGAAGCTAGAATATGCGCTAAAACTAAAAAATGGTGATGGAATTTCACTTTCTTTTGACATGTTAAATGTTTTCAACTTTATAAATAAAGATTGGGGGCGACTTGTTTTTGTACCTAATGTGGTGAATTCTAGCTTTAGTTTACTAAACTTTAGAGGAATCGAAAACAACGAACCTCAATTCCAATTTAATATCCCTGAAGGTACTGACCCTTATGTAACCGACTTGTTTAACTCAAGATGGAGAGCTCAACTGGGAATGAAATATAATTTTTAACAGAAGTTCTATTCTTTTGAAGAAAACACCAAAACAAAAAACCTTTCAGTTTCCTGAAAGGTTTTTACTGTACAGGCGGAGAGACTCGAACTCTCACACCTCGCGGCACTAGATCCTAAGTCTAGCGTGTCTACCAATTCCACCACGCCTGCAAAATCAATAATCTTGATTATTGGGATGCAAATATAAAGCAAAAATTCAATTCTAAAATAAACTATTTTTAAAAAGTTCTTTTTGTTATTTTAGCTCGACTAATTAAACTACTCCATGAATAACGTAAAGGACTATATTGCAACACATAAAGACCGTTTTATATCTGAATTATTTAATCTTTTAAAAATACCATCGGTAAGCGCAGATTCCGCTTACGCAGACGATGTTATTAAAACGGCACAAACTGTTAAATCTTCATTGATGAATGCAGGTTGCGATATTGTTGAAATATGTGAAACCAAAGGATATCCTATTGTTTATGGTGAAAAAATAATTGATGCTAAACTTCCAACGGTTTTGGTCTATGGTCATTATGATGTGCAACCCGCTGACCCTATTGAGCTTTGGGATTCTGACCCTTACGAACCCATTATTAAAGCCACAAAAAAGCATCCCGAAGGTGCTATTTTCGCTCGTGGAGCTTGCGATGACAAAGGACAAATGTATATGCATGTTAAGGCGTTAGAGTTTATGATAAAAACAAACCAGTTGCCATGCAATGTAAAATTCATGATTGAAGGTGAAGAGGAAGTAGGCAGTGATAACCTTGGTATTTTCGTTGCAAATAACAAAGAGAAATTAAAGAATGATATTATTTTAATTTCCGATACGGGAATGATTGCTAACGATGTACCTTCTATAACAACCGGTTTAAGAGGTTTAAGTTATGTTGAAGTTGAAGTTACGGGTCCAAACAGAGATTTACATTCTGGACTTTATGGTGGTGCAGTTGCCAACCCTATTAACATCTTAACCAAAATGATTGCCTCATTGCATGATGAAAACAACCATATTACTATTCCAGGGTTTTATCAAAAGGTAGAAGAATTATCAGCTGAAGAACGTGCCGAAATGGCAAAAGCTCCTTTTAGCAAAGAAGCTTACCAAAAAGCTCTAGATATTGAAACGGTTTATGGAGAAAAAGGCTATACAACAAACGAAAGAAACTCCATTCGCCCTACTCTAGATGTAAACGGAATTTGGGGTGGTTATATTGGCGAAGGCGCCAAAACTGTTATTGCTAGTAAAGCCTACGCTAAAATTTCTATGCGATTAGTTCCTAACCAAGATTGGGAAGAGATTACACAACTTTTTAAAACGCATTTCGAAAGTATTCCTCCTAAAGGGGTTACCGTAAAAGTAACTCCACATCATGGTGGACAAGGGTATGTTACTCCAATAAATACTATTGGTTATCAAGCTGCTTCAAAAGCTTATGAAACCACATTTGGCAAAAAACCTATCCCGCAACGTAGCGGTGGTAGTATTCCAATAGTAGCACTGTTTGAAAAAGAGTTGGAAAGTAAAACTATACTAATGGGCTTTGGTTTAGATAGTGATGCTATACATTCGCCCAATGAGCATTTTGGAGTTTGGAACTATTTAAAAGGCATTGAAACTATACCTTATTTTTACAAGTATTTTACAGAAATGAGCATATAAGTTTTAAGCTTAAATTTTCTTAACGTATTTGGTAATAATCACAATTTGTTGAGCGCCAACTTTGCCCTCAATATATTCCGCATTTTCCCTGTCCAACGAAATTCTTCGAACGGCAGTGCCTTGTTTTGCTACCATACTAGAACCTTTTACTTTTAAATCTTTTACCAACACAACATTGTCTCCAGCATTAAGCACCACACCATTAACATCTCTGTGAATAATTTTCTCTCCTGCTTCTTCCCCTTCACCAGTAGCTTGCGCCCATTTTAACGTTTCATCTTCCAAATACATCATATCTAACAAATCTTGCGTCCAACCTTCAGACTTCAAACGTGAAAGCATTCGCCAAGCAACTGCCTTAACCGCTTCATGTTCACTCCACATACTATCATTTAAACACCGCCAATGATTAGCAATAGTGCTATCGGGATTTTCAATTTGACTAATGCAAGTTTCGCAGCCCAGTAAACTTCCATCCATTCCTCCAGTAGACACAGGTGGTACCTCATAGACCGCTAAATTCTCCTTTGATGCACATAATTCACATACCGAACCACTTCTTTCCTTTAACTGCTCTATTAAACTCATTTCGAAAATCGTTTTTGTGATGCAAACTTATACTATTCCATTTAGTTAAATGATAATATCAGAACTAATAAAATTCTGAAAAAAACTCGTGTAACATTTTTTCGGTAACAGCGTCCAATAGTATTCATCAATCAATCATCAAAATCATGCTACATCAATTTTTTGTAATCTGCTCTGGGGCGGATGCTGATCTTTTAAAAACATGTGCTAAAGGAGAGCAAAACAAATATGTTGGTATTGGCGCTACCGTATTTTTCACAGCAGTAATGGCCTTTATTGCCAGCTCATATGCATTATATACCGTATTTGACAATATCTATACTGCAATTTTATTTGGTGTAATCTGGGGGCTTTTAATTTTTAACTTAGACAGATTTATTGTTTCAACGCTGAAAAAGAGAGCTAATTTTAAGCATGAGTTTTTACAAGCCATACCAAGAATATTACTTGCCATAATCATAGCTGTAGTAATTTCGAAACCTTTAGAAATTAAGATTTTTGAAAAAGAAATCAATCAAGTATTGCTCGAACAAAAAAACGACCTTTCCCTCGCAAATCAGCAACAAATTTTTCAGCAATTTTCTCCTAAGCTAGAAGAAATAAACGCCAATATAGATGTACTTAAAAAAGAAATTATTCAAAAAGAAACAGAAACTAACAAGTTGTATGACATATACATTTCTGAAGCTGAAGGAACAGCCGGAACTAAGTTATTAGGAAAAGGACCTGTTTATAAAGAAAAACGAGAGAAACATGATGCGGCCTTGACCGAACTACAACAATTAAAAGATGTGAACAACCTTAAGATTGCGACTTTGGAAAATAGCATTACGCAACTAACTCAAGATTATGAGAATAAGATTGAAAGCTCACAACCCATTATAGATGGATTTGATGGACTAATGGCACGAATAAATGCTTTAAAAAAACTCCCCTGGTTTCCATCATTTTTTATATTTCTTCTGTTCATAGCTATAGAAACTTCTCCAATAATTGCAAAATTGTTAGCTCCAAAAGGCGAGTACGATTACAAACTTGCAGACCAAGAAAGTGCAATTAAAACATGGATATCTCAAAAGGTAGACCAACGGAATCATGTAGTGAAAACAGATACTGAGTTAAACAAAAAAATATATTCAGAAATTGAAACTGAAGAAGACGTTTATAGTCACAAAAAAGAAAAAGCAAAACAGCTATTAAAAGCGCAAACAGATTCTTTTTACAATTCGGAACTTGAACAAATATAAAAGGATTAACTTAAAAAGCTAACCCTTTTATCTGATTTGGGAACCACCCGTATAACACTATAACACACTTATAATAAGTTCTTTTTTTATAAACTTAGCTTCATAAATTTTATAAATTTTCTTTGTTTTATTCTCTAAAATAAAACCAGTAATTTCCTTTTCTTTTTTCTTACCTTCCATAATACCAGTTTGTTTGAGTTATACGCTAAAATTAGTAATAGCATAGTCTTAAAACCATCGAATAAAGATTGAACGCCCTTAGCTATAGTTAAGCTGCAAATAGGTATAGACGAATAAAAAAAGTGCATTACCCTTTTTAAGAATAATGCACCAGACAAACTATCTAACTTCCTCGCTGTTAGGTATTGTAATGAAAAGCAATTTTAGCCAATTGCCCTACAATTTTTATAGAATCTTTCATTGAAAGTTTAGAACCATCTGCATGTATCCATCTTTTTAAAGGTTGCTCACAAATTAAACTTTGTACTTTTTTTCGTCCGTAATGCTTTCGCATTCTAATAAATATTTCAACATCAAAAAGCCAACGGGTAATGAATTTTTTGCTGAACATATTTTCAACAATATCCTTATCCATAATTTTAGCACCACATTGCGTATCATTAAAAGGCATACGTAAAATAGCCCTAATGATAAGATTTATAGTCATGCTTATTATTTTTCGAGCGGACTCTTTCGTAATATTAGCGCCCATTCTGCTCATACGAGAACCACTTACAATTTTAAAATCAGAAGTTTGTAACGTTTTCACTAAGTCATTAAAATCGCGAAAATCTGTGGACAAATCTGCATCTAAATAACCAATATAATCCAGTTGAGGATCTTTAGACAAATGCAGCATTCCTTGTCTCACGGCTTCAGCTTTTCCTCCATTTTTTTCACAATTGTATACGCTAATAGTATCCTCGTTTCCTTTTCTTAATCCTTCCAGAACCTCTAAGGTATTATCAGTACTGCCATCATTTACAAAACACAAATGGTAACCTAAATTTCTATGTGCAAAATTTCTAAATTCCTCTCCAGAAAGTCTTTCCTCCTCATTATAACAGGGTATTACAACACCTACACAATATTCTTGCAACATTCTATCGGAGGTCTCTTTTGTGTTTTTTACACTTGTTTTATTATCTCCTAATATTCGTTTTACACGTGCAGAAACCTCATTTAAACTTACAGGTTTTTTCATGTAATCATCAATACCTAAGTCAAACCCATCCATAATAACATCTTCGTTGGTATTGCCAGACATTACCATTATAGGCGTTTTTGACCCCTGCTCCACACGAATATGTTTTACAACTTCAAGACCCGACATTCCAGGCATGTTGATATCAACAATTACTAAATCCGGTTGAAAGGATTTAAATAGTTCTTTCCCTTTTTGTCCGTTATCTGCGGTTTTAATCTCATAACCTAATTCCAATAATCTTTTCTCTAGCGATAAAAGTATTAACTGTTGGTCGTCAATAGCGAGGATTTTCATAAATACATTTTTTTAGCAGGTACAGTCTCTTTAATGAGCTGCACTATAAAATTTGGGTTGTTTTAAAAAATTAATTCTATATTTTAAATAGATTAAACTTTAAATTAACTCCTAATAACCAGTTCAAAATGTGAACAATACAGTTATTTTGTAAGTAAATTCTTTCTTATAACGGAGTTTATTCCTCTTTTATTGTAATGTTCACCTCATATATTTTATTTATATCTTTAACAGAAATTAGATTTTCACTCAAACTTTGAAGAAAAAAACCAATACACTTTTAATACTTGCATTAATTGTTGGCCTTGCTTTTCATGGGTCTGCTATTTTTTTCACCTTAGAATATACTTATGATGCTCTTATTCACCTATTCTTTGCTGATCACTATGCGGACAGCTGGTTTGATCCGTGGGAATATCGTTGGTACACAGGATTTACAGTACAATCTTACCCTCCGCTAGTACATCAAGTCATTGGTATACTATCCTATATTGGTGGCTTAAAGTTTGGGATGTATACAGTGGCCCTAATAGCTATTGTACTTTTTATCACTGGGGCATACCGGTATACCTTATTAATGACCGGTAGTAGAAGAATTGCCGGTTATGGAGCGGTTCTAGCAGTTTTTTCTTCAACCTTTGTAGAAACGCTGCATATTTTTGGGCAATTACCAAGCGTCTCCGCATTGTCTATTTTACTACATTCCATGACCGAAATATACTTATGGATTAAAACTGGTAAAACAAGATATTTTTTCACCTCCGCGTCCATGCTGGCGGTAACCGTAACATCGCATCACGTTACCCCGCTTTTTGGAATGGTATTTTTCATAGCTCCATTAATAGGTATGGCGGTTATGGATGCCTCTAGAGAAAAGGTTGATTCTTACAAAGCACTTTCTTTTAAAGTATTTTGGGCTACAACCTTACAACACTTTTGGCGAATCGCTAAATTTGGTTTTACCAGTATCTTTTTACTTGTATTCTGTATTTTCCCCTACTGGTACAATTCTAAAAGAAACCCAATTACCCAGGTGGCTATTCCTCATGGATCCCGTGATAATTTCTTAGAAATAACTTCTTCTGGTCTTGTTTTCTTTGTTATTCCTTGGGGTATATTTCTCTTTGTTTTACCTTATTTTTTTTACCGCTATTTTAGTAAAAGATATATTTTCTTTGGACTATCTTTTGCATTACTTACCATTTTGGGAACCGGAGGAACCACCCCTATTCCTTTGATGATGTTAGGAGAAACAGCTTTCAACATTCTTACTTTAGATAGATTTACACTTTGGGCTACTATAATGGCGCTACCCATTTTTGCAGAATTTGGGTATAGAATGGTTGAGGGTGACTTAAAAACCTTAGTACAACAAAAATTCGGTGCAGTTTACCATAGGGTACTAGGTGGATTAATAGCAGGAGGTATGCTATTCATGGTACTATTCACGATGACATTAGGCTATTTTAGACCATCACAACCCGCTAAAATTAAAATGCTCCCAATTGTGAACTTTTTGGGTGCAGATTCTCACGATGCCTGGCGCTATCTGCCCCTTGGTTTTGGAGACCAAATGGCTTGGCTTTCTGCTCAAACCAATGCTATGACAGTTGATGGTAACTACCATTCTGCACGAAGACTCCCAGAATTAACAACAAGAGCAATTGAAAGAATTGAAAACTCCAAATTTAGAGGTGTTGAAGGTATAGGTTCGTTACAGCAATTTTTAACTGTACCAGAAAAATATAACTTAAAGTATATTTTTTCTAATGATAAATTCTATGATCCAATATTATATTATTGTGGCTGGCAACGTTTGCAACAGTTGGAAAACGGTATTATGGTTTGGGAAAAACTAAATGTGGCTCCAATACCTCAAATCATGCCCAAACAAGACGTTCCTACTGTTATGAAGATTATGTGGGGCATAATTCCCCTATCTACAGTATTAATAGCTTTTTTTATTAATATTCAAATGATTTGGGTTCGACTGCTGAAGTCTCGAAAAGTAGAAGAACATTCCTTTAGAAAGCTAGAGCTACCCTACAATAAATTTCCTCGAAAACTCTTAATTTTTTCACATTTTTGGGCGTTAATAGTTCTCATTTGTTTAGGATATGGCATTTACCTTTTTTACATAAAAAATGTAGCTCAACATTCGGCAAATAATGTCGTGGAGTCTTATTATGATGCACTGGATTTTAAAGAGTTTTCACGGGCGCATTCCTATTTGGATCCAGAAAGTAATATTACTATAGCACAATATATGCTTGAAGTTTCGGTAACAGATGGTATTTTAAGTTCCTATGCAAAAATGGATTCTTTAGGTATTGAAATATATGATAAAACCAAAAGCAGTGCAAAGGCCAAAGTAGCTACACGATGGATTACTCCTCTTGAAAATGTTTTTCACGACGACTACCATGAGCTTGTAAAAAGAAATAACAAATGGTACATAAAACCTTCAAAATTTGATAACGATATTCCTCCCGATCAACTTTTTACAGCGAACGGTACAACTTACTATAATCATGGTAGACGCAAAATTACTACTCAAGAAACTTACCATGAAGATGTGTTAAAACAGCCTGTTTTAGAAATACTTTCAGCCAAATTGGTAAAATATAAAGGACAATATAGTGTTATTGGCGAACTGCAAAATGTAGACAATACTCCTGCAGATGTAGTTATTAAGGCTACATTATACAATGACTTAAACAAAGAGTTAGCCAATTATAATGCTAAACATCAGATTAAGCATAAGCTAATGCCAAAGGAAACCACAACCTTTAAAATAAATTTTGAAGGCATTGCCTGGTCCTCTACAAAAGACACTTTGCCTCCAACTTTTGATCCTGATCAGTTTACGCCTATTAGCTTTGAAGAACAACCCACTAAATTTAATATTCAATCCGCAGGAAACATTGCCAATACAGATTTATATAAACATGTAGCCCTTCAAGATTTAGAATATACAGAACAAGGTTTCAATGGTGTTTTGTTTAATTCTGGTGTACAAGAAGTTACTATACCTCAATTAATAGTTTCTTATTACGATAGTGATAATAAATTACTTTGGGTAGACCATAAATTTGTTCCAGAAGGAGTCCGTATTCAGCGCAAACAATTTTTTAATTATAAACCTCTGGAACTGGATAGTCTTGAAATTATTAACAGTAGTTTAGATAATTGCTTTGTAAACGGTTTACCAAACAAAGCCATCGCAGATAAAATATTTCCTGATAGAAAGCTTATCCATGGTAAACAACAAACTCAACCTTTTAAAGGGAAAGGTTATGATTACTTAAAATTTGAAATTAATAGTTATATAGGTAATCCAAAATAGTATGCGTATTAAAATTCTAATTGTTTTAACTCTTATACTAGTTGGCTGTTCCTCAAAAGAGGAAAAGTCAAATCCAATTGTTGAACCTCAAATAGCACTGGTTCCCCTAAAAAGTAATTTTGTTGCGGGTGATACCATTTCCCTTCTTTTTAAAACGGACACTGTTGTTAGCAATCTAAAACTGCGACTTAAAAATGCTTTTGGAAATGTACTTTTAAGTCATCTCAAAATTAATAGCAATTTAATCGCATATAAGTTTCCTGAGAATTATTCAAGGTTGGCTGGCCCATGTCACTGGAAAGTCATACAAGAAAAAAAAACACTATTACATGGAAAACTAAATATTGGCACCAATAAAGCAAAGGAAACGCATATTGAATCCTACTTTGGACCACGAAGTGTTACGGCTGGTTATAATGACTATTCCATGCTTACCATTGCCCCAACGGATGTTTATGATAATCCATTGGATAATAATACCCCTGTCACTGTTAAATATCAGTTTTTAGAAAACATAAGTGAGTTAAATATTGAAACGAAAAATTTTATTGCTTGGTACAATGTTAGAGCCACTACAAAATCAGGGAGAATTTTAGTATCGTCAGAATGTAATGGCACAACATCTAAAGAACTTACAACAATTGTATACCCTTCCAATGGAACTGATTTTTCCATTAGTGCATCAAGTGCTCATAATTTTGCTGATGGTAATCAAATACTAACCCTTAAATCAAATATCATAAAAGATGAGTTTGGTAATGTTGTTAGTGACGGCACACTCGTTACATTCGTTATAAAGAATGAAAAAAATGCTCATTTATATACTATTGGAACAACACTTGGTGGTATTGCAGAGGCCAGAACCCTTCATCCTGACAGAGCATCTCGTTGGGAGATTCAGGCATTTGTAACTGGAGCAGCAGAAAGTAATGTAACGGAGTTTTCTTTTACCTCTGCAATTAAAGATTACCCCGTTTACTTTTCAATGGGAAATAGAAATATTGATGTTGGTCCATTTGAAAGTTTTATGAAACAGTTAATACCAGATGGTATTCTTTTACAACTTGATATTTATGATGAAAACGGAGCGTTTATAGAAACCAAAAAAACAACAACAAAAGATGGAGCTTGTAATATATTTTTAGGGGAGTACTTTCTTCCAAGTGGCACGTATACCTTAAAACTTAAAGCGGCTGGAATAACTAAAGAATTTACAAAAAACATACATGACAATTAAGTTAAATAAAACATTATATAGAACTATTCTTATCATCACTTTTGTGGCCATAAATGCTCTTGTGATTTCTGGAATAGGAGCTGCATGGGCTTTTATGAATACTGGGGCTGATAAAACTTCAATGTTACATTTAGAAGTTCCGATGGAAGATGTTTACAAACCAAGTCTTAACTGGGAAAACTTAGAAAATCCAGGAAGGCCAATGGAACAGCAAGCCCTTGGTGAAATTACCAACGATTATATGAATGCATGGCACGTTCGTAACATTGCTTACAAAAAAAACGACCGTTATGGTGTTGAAGATTTTTATACGGATAGTGCTCGAGCAAGATTATACGAAAACATAGACTTAAACATAAAAAACAACAATTGGTACAAGCGCACAACATTAAGTCATAACTCTTCATTAGATTTTTATACAGCTGATGGCACTATGGTTGTGTTTAAAGACCACAATGTTGAAGAATATCAAGAAACTTACGAAGGAGAAAAGCTACTCTACGCTGAAAAAGACACCACGAGTTATCAAGTAATGATGCTTTTAGAAGATGGTTTTTGGCGGATAAGACATCTAAAGGAAATTCCAACACCTGCTGATACGGTAAAAGTGGTTGAACGAAACATTACTGATAACCTAAATAAAATTAAACAGTTAAAAGGGATTAACTACTACCCTAAAGATTCTCCATGGGACACTTTCGGAAAAAAATTTAGTGACTCAATCTTAAACCAAGATTTTCAAATTATACACCAAATGGGATTAAACACCATTAGAGTGTTTATACAATATGAAGATTTTGGCAAAAACAAAGTAGATTATAAAAAACTGAATCATTTAAAAACCCTTTTGGATGTAGCTCATAAAAACAAATTAGACGTGCTTATAACGCTGTTTGATTTTTATGGTGATTACGATGTCTCTAACTGGACATTAACGCACCGCCACGCAGAAACTATTATTAAAGCAGTGAAAAGTCATCCAGCACTACTAGCTTGGGACATAAAAAATGAACCCGATTTAGATTTTGAATCCAGAAATCGTCAACGTGTATTAAGCTGGCTCGACCAGATGATAGAGAATATTAAAAAATGGGATAAAACGCATCCTATTACCATAGGATGGTCCTCTCCTGAAGCTGGAGTTGAATTGGCTGATAAAGTAGATTTTGTTTCCTATCACTATTACAGGGAACTTGATAAATTTAAAGAGGCACATGATGTTCTTAAAAAAGCTGTGCCCCATAAACCTAAAGTGTTACAGGAATATGGACTATCATCATATAATGGTTTATGGAATTTATACCGAGGGTTTGATGAAAATGACCAATTTAATTACTATAAAAAAATGCAGGAAATTTTGGCAAAAGAAGGTATTCCATTTATGTTCTGGACTCTATATGATTTTAAAAAAGTACCAAGTTCAGTTGCAGGAAAGCTTCCTTGGAAAACAAAAAAACAACACTTTTTTGGCTGCATTGACTCTTTAGGTAATAAAAAACCAGCTTATAAAATTCTTTCAAACCATTGGATGTTTAAACTTGGTGAATTAGAGGAAAAGGAAAGTAGTCAAAAAAAATAAGGAGAACGATGTAAACCATTCTCCCCATTTAACCTAAATATAATCTATATACTAACTATTTTCGCTTTCTAATAAAGTTCCTTCTTTTTTCATTTTAATATCGTTAAAATGATTAATATACATTTCTGCAATTGCGGACATTGGTAAAGAACATGCAGCCTGATAATTTGACTTTCCTAAACTTCTTCTATACGCATCATTAGTTAAAATGCTTTCAATAGCTTCTGCTAAAGAATCCACGCTCTCAGGCTCAAAAAATTCTCCCCTATATCCTTCTTCGCGCACTAATATGCTTAAATCACCTAAATCGGGTAATGAAACTGCTTTACCATAACTACCTGCTTGATGCAAAACACCGGAGC
The DNA here is from genome assembly GCA_947493885.1 of uncultured Maribacter sp. GTDB lineage: Bacteria > Bacteroidota > Bacteroidia > Flavobacteriales > Flavobacteriaceae > Maribacter_B. The sequence continues at coordinate 179,839 of CANLTE010000002.1, read as the reverse complement.
TGCCAGTTGTTGACGTGTACGGAAAAACTACTACCGCACTATCACCAAAAATTCTAGGTACATCTTCTTCGGCAACATAACCCGTAAAACGCAATTGCGAAACATACGAATACTTTTCTGCCATACTATCCAAATAACCGGGGGTATTTGGGCTATCGGTTCCTGCAATTACAATTTCAATATCTTCAGAAGTTCGCTGTCTAATAAGCTCAACAGCCTCAATTAAAATTTCAACCTTTTTATAAGTCCCAAACTTTCCAAAAGCCATTACCTGCTTTGGCCCTTTAGGTAAGTCATAGCTTGGTTCTGGTGGTGTTTCAAAAGCACCATGCGGAACCAATTCAATGTTACTGGCTTTATACTTTTCTTGTAATGTTGTTACATATTTACTAATGGTAACAGCCACAATATCAGATGCCAAAACAAAACGTGTTAACGTAGTACCTATAAAATTATATATTTTTTGTAATAACTTATTGTTAGTAAATCCAGCATTGGCCAAATCTACTTTTTCTAGAATATTATGCAACAATGATATTGTTGGTATTCCCCGCATTTTACATATAAATGGGAGTAATAATCCTAAAGCAGCAGGCACTTTTTTATCACCAAATTTTAAAAATTGAAGGTTGAATAATACTGCATCTGGTTTTGTTTGAGATATCGCCTTGTTTACCTTAAAAATGTTACGGTAACTATTAAAGCTCCATGCCTCTTTTACTGTAATCTTGCATCCTTTTTCTTCAAAATTCAGATCTTTAGGTTCTACTGTTTTATCGGTAATTAATACAATTTCAGTTACTTGATCTTGTAATCTAAAATGTTTTACTAAATGATATCCATATTCAGTAAGTGTTACTTTACTTGGAGGATAAGCGGTTACTATAGCTAACTTCATAATACGTAGGTTTAGATTTTAATTTGGGTTTTATGAATTGGTTAATATGTTTATGTTTTTTTTGACAACTTCTTTTTACTTATGAAATAGATAATTTGCACGACCAAAAGAATAGACATTGCTATAATTTGCATGTGCACAACCATTTCTAAATTTTCGTGAAAAAGAGCTACTAAAAATACTTGAGACATTCCCAGCACGCCTGAAAGAATTACAGGTATGTAATGATCTAATGATAAAAAGTAATAAGCAAATATGTTAGAAATGGCGAACAATGATGTTGCTAAAGCGTACTGCCATAATAATGTTGCTACCGATGTATAAGCGTCTCCAAACATTAATGTAATTATCAAATCTGGAAATAGATAACAGGTAGCTACAATTGTCGCAGATAATAATCCAATATAGGATACATACTTAAATAAAATAGGGGCTGTTGGTTCACCATCTTTCTGCTTTTGTACAACAGTAGGTAATAACAACATAACAAACATCCAGGCAACAAAGTAAACAACTCTACCAATTAAGGCCAATGAGGCATACAAACCTGCATCATGAGCTTCAAAATAATGTTTTACTAAAAGTACATCGCTGTTGTTTATGATTATTTGGGTGAGTTCATAACAGGCAGTTAAAAAAATAAACTGTGATACTCTTTTAGAGTTCTCGGGTAACATTGTTCCAGAGCCACTAAATGATAATCCTTTTACATCTGATGGAAACAACCCAAACAAAAATGAAATTAATATTCCTAAGGCAACTAGAATACCAGGCTGTATAGGCACTAAAAATATCAAAGCCATCGTTACGAGCAACCTGCTCCACATTTCGGTTTGATACGTAATAGACAGTTTATTAAATTTTAGCTGGCCTTGAAAAGTTCCTCGGTTTACACTCATAAAAAAGTAACAGGGAACGCCAATGGCAAATACAACAAACATCCAATGACTTTCGGTGTTAAATAACACTTGCAGCTTTTTAGAAAAAACTAGTATTAATAACGCCACAATTAATCCAAAATAACTTGCTTGTTTATATATTTTATTCCTAAAACTTTTCCATTCATCTCCAGAGAATATAACAGCGAACTTTGCAGTAGCTAATTGAAAAGTCATTCCCATAAAGGATAACACCAACAAAAGGGTAACTAACAACGCAGCCTCGGCAAATGCCGCAGGACCAAGAATTCTACCCAAAAACAAATTATATAAATAGTTTCCTCCATTAACTAGAAGAACACTCCCCATAAACCATTGTTCAGGAGATATTTTTTTTAATACAAGTTTAAACGCGGTCATTACTTAAGATGTAGTGTGTTTTAGTGTTCATCATCATTTCAGTAATCTTTTTATTTTGTCTACCTATAATTGATATTATCTTGTTCTTATAGACAGCATTTTTATAAAGTTTTTCCAGCATAAAAGCGCCACTCCTATCAATTCCGTTTACTTTTTCGATGTTTAAGACGATACTATCAGAAGAGAGAATTACAGATTCCACATAGTTTTTTAAAGAAGTCATATTTTGTGATGATATACTTCCTAAAACTTCGAACATTCCGCTTTTCTCTTTAATTTCAATTGCCATTTGTTTGTTTTTTTAAATAGTTAATGATTTATGTTTTACCAAAAGAAGGTTTATACATAACGTTATTTCTTCTTTTTATTGTAGTATTTTTCCTATTTTTTAATTTTTTACATATCAAAAACCATTCTCTTTTATAGGTGTAAAGCATTACCCATAGCTAAATATTAATGATAACAACCTCCCAGATAAATTTTGTCAACTTTTAAAAACACATTTTTTAATATCACCGCAATACACTGATTAACATAGTTTTAAATAACCATTATTAACTTAACACCTTATTCCATTAATTTCAGTATCACAAAAAAAAATGTCCAAAATGTGTTTTTATCGCATAATCCGTAAAAACGTGCGTTATGGTTTTGTAATAATTTACTTACTTTTTATAATTATGTATAAATACGCTTTTATAGTACTCTTTCTTTTATCCCTTTCTACAAGGGCTCAGGGAGACATGAGTAAAGGATTTAGTCTTTTGGAAAAAGGGAATTTTGAGAATGCGGAAAGTTTTTTCGAAGATTTTTTAAAAAATAATCCTGATAATAAAACTGCCAAATTATGTTACGGAAGAGCTGTTGGACTAAGTGGAGAACCTTTAAAAGCTAACGCTCTATTTTCTGAACTTTTGAAAGATAATCCTGGTGATTTTGAAGTTGAGATTAACTATAACGAATCCTTTTTATGGGCAAAAGACTACAAGTCCGCAAAACCATTATATAAAAAACTGGTTACAGATTATCCAGATAAATTTGGAGCTGTTTTAGGTTTCGCGAATACCTTAAGTAACCTCCAAGAATACAAAGAAGCCTTAAAATGGGTTGAAAAAGCCATTGCCTTAGATCCTGAAAACAAGAGCGCGTTGGTTTCAAAAAAATACATGCGTTTAGGCTATGCCAATAAATATGTAAATGCCCAACAATACAAAAAAGGGGAAGAATTGCTTCTGAAAATATTTACCGATTTCCCAGAAGATAAAGATGCTATTCAAAACTTAGCTAACCTTTATTTAATTACTAAAGAAGTAGAAAAAGCTAAAAATACATATAAAAGATATGCAACAAACGCTAAAGATTCTATCGTAGCCCTAAACGGTATTGCACTAGCTGAACATATTGGAGAAAAAGATAAAAAAGCTTTACAAATTGCAACCCTGTCTAAACAACAAGTAAAAGCATTGGGGGATAAAAAACTTACCGAACAAACTTATAATAGGTATGTGCAAGCTTTAATATGGAATCAAAAATACGGGGCTGCTCAAAAACTGATTGACAGTTTATCAATTGCCGACCCAAATAGAAATTGGATAATGGCTCTAGATGCCACCTTAGGTATGTATACGGCCAATTTTAAAAAAAGCATGTATAACTATGATAAAATATTAGCAAACGATAGCACCTCTTTTGATGGAAATTTAGGTATGGCTAATGCGCTATTTGCGTCAGACAAAATTATTCCTGCTTATAAAGCTGCAAAACAAACTTTGGTTATTTACAAAAATCAAAAAGATGCAATGAATTTCATTGAAAAACTAGACTTAAAATTTACTCCAAGTGTGGAAGAGCATGCCACTTATACCTTTGATAATGGTAACAATACGGCATACTCCAGTAGAACTTCTACAGATTTGTTTATGTCTACAAAGTTTTCTTCTAATTTTTCGTATCAATATAGAACAACAGAAAATACTGTTACACAAAACAAGGCCACATCTCATATTATGATTGCGGGGTTCCAATATAAATTAATGCCAAAAACTAACTTAAAAACAACATTTGGTATAAATAAATCTATCTCCACCGAACAAACATTTGATCAACCTGTTTTAGATGTACGCTTGCAAACACAGCCGTTTAGACTTCAAAACTTAGATTTAATATATATCCGTGAAGTACAAAGTTTTAATGCTGATCTTATTGAAAGAGAAATTGTAATGAACAATTACGGGCTTACTTATAATATGGGTACCACTTTTAATTTAGGATGGTATACGCAGCTTATTTATACTGAACAAACGGATTCTAATACTCGTAATCTATTGTTCACCTCGTTGTACTACAATCTATTCAAAAAACCAGCAACAAAAATCGGTGTTAACTATCAATATTTAAGTTTTGAGAACCAAGTTCCCACGATATACTTTAGCCCATCAAAATACCAAGCGGTTGAACTTTTTGGTGACATTAGAGGGAAATTATCTGAAAATACCGAGGTTATGTTAAGTGCCGCTTCTGGTTACCAAAAGGTAGAAGAAGATGATATGACAGTAATATTTAGAGCAGAAACGGGTATAAAACACCAATTTTCCAAGCGCCTTTCTGGAAACCTTTACGGTAAATATAGCAATATAGCTTCTGCTACAGCAGCAGGTTTTGAATTTACCGAAATAGGTCTGAAAGTAAAATGGTTGTTTACTAAAAAGCCTCTGTTTTATGCAAAACTTCAAAGGCAAATTGAGTCAAAATAAAAAGTAAAAAAATCTATTTTAATAAGTTTAAGTGCTGCATTAACTCCGGTCTGCTTGACCTACTAATAGGTACCACATTTTTAGCGATTAGCACACTATTATCCTCAATATCAATTATTTTAGTGAAGTTTATTATGTATGATCTATGTGTTTGTATAAACGTATTTTGGGGAAGTTTTTCTTTAATCTTTTTTAAGGTAGTGTGTACTTTATAATCCTCTTTTTCAGTTTTAATATTAATATAGTCTCCCAAAGCTTTAATAAGTAATATTTCATCAAATTTTAACTTTATTAAACGGTGATCTATATTTATAAACAACTCATTATTTTGTTTTGCTGGCTTATTATTCTCTGCAGAATTAATTATGGTTTGGTTGTTTAAAGCATTAGTGATTTTTACAACCGATTTATTAAAACGTTCTTGCGTAATAGGCTTTACCAAATAATCTACAATATTCTCATATTCAAACGCCTGGGTAGCTAATTCTTTATCTGAAGTGACCAATACTATTTTAGGTGATTCCTTTAAGGTTTCAACAAAATCAAACCCGGTAAAGGTTGGCATATGAATATCCAGAAAAACAACGTCTACAGATTGTTTATTTAAAAATTTTATAGCATCAATAGCGCTAGAAAACTCCTCAAGTACATTCATGTCTTGAGTATCAGAACACAATTTGCTTACTATTGCCCTCGCTGTAGTTTCGTCATCTACAATTATGCAATTCATGATTAAATGGTTAAAATATAATTATCTATTACGTTAAGAACACTTAAAAAATCATCTTTAAGTTTATAGTCTCCGCATTTAAGTTCTTCTTCATACCCAACAGCCAAGCGGTACCCATCATGTAATCCTAGAATATTTAGTTTGTGCTTTAGTTTATGCACAATCTCGGCCGTAGCATTATTATCTCTTCTATTTAAACAGTCTAAATATTCTTTTTTTTCTACTGGAAACTCATTTTTAACTATGTCCAAAAACTTTTGTTCAAATGAACTATCACCTCCAGCTAATTCCTTTATATAATCTAAATTTGGTTTCTCGGTCGTCATACTACTTCTTTTTTAATGGTAAAGGAAACTTCGGTTCCTTTATCCAATTCAGACTCAAGACAAATATGTCCCTCATATATATTTACAATTTTTTTTACCAATGCCAACCCAATTCCAGTTGCTTTTGCGTTATTCTCAAGTTTCGTAAACATATCAAAAATATTGTCTTGATATTTTTTGGCAATTCCTTTGCCATTATCCCTTACTTTAAACTCCCAATAGTCATCTTTATCTGCAGCTTTTACACTAATTTGTCCGTTTTCTACATCCTCTGTAGCTGTAATTGAATTAGTAAGTAAATTTTTAAACAAATGTTCTAACTTGTATTTATCTTTATGTAATACAGGGAGTTCGCCGTCTATTATAATTTTAATATTATCTGGTATATATATGGTGTTTTTTATTTCATCAATTAAATCAACCAATGATATATTTGTTTTTTCTTCTTCGTAATCTTCTAGTGTTGCATGTCGCAAAATACCTTCAATAAGGTTATCGACTTTTACCAGATTTTGATTTACTAAATCGCAATTAAACTTACTTTCATCAGAAAATTTATTATGCTCTTTTTCAATTATCCAACTCATTAAAGTATGCATATTTCTTATGGGAGATTTTAAATCATGAGAAACCATATGTGCATAGTTATTTAATGACTCATTTTGCTCTTCCAAATCTTTTAAAAGATTTTTTCGTTCTTCAGTAAGTTGTAATATTTTATTTGTTTGCTCTTCAATTACAGTAGCCAATTTCACTGGATCAACATCTTGGTGGTCTTGATTTGCTACTCCATTATCCTCTGAATTATCCATAACACTAACTACTTTGCTGAGTGTTACAAATATTTTCTTTTGGTTTTCTATTTTTTTGCGCAATTGTGAATTAACATAAGAAAGTTCTTTGGAACTAATTGTAGTTGACCTTTGTATCATTTCTAGTTTATCATCATTATTCTGATACGATCTACCTACAGCCTTCAAAAAAGCTTGTATTTGAGGCATATCAGCAATCTCTTCGGGCAAAAATTTTCGTACTTGTCTTTTTAATAATGGATGCATTATTCACTTATAAGTGTTAGCGTCATCGTCTGATTATGCAATTTGCATTTATCTTGTCCTGCAAACGGAGCCATTTCTCCATAAGAATAAAATCCCGCTACTACTGCCTGATTACCAATTACGTCTATAACCTCTTCTACTTCTTCTTCGGTACGTTGATCCATTACTAATTTTCTTCCTACACAACTCACTAATAAACCTAACTGTGGTTTATTTTTTCGATCTCGCATAGCAAAAGTAGCTGCTGTGGATGCAGCCTCAGCAATATCATCAACGGTAGACATCATTAGCTGCACCGTAGCCCCTTCTGGCACATCTCCTGCCAAAATCATGCTGTTATCATTTTCATTAATATTCAAAATAGTTCTTACCAGGGTTTCTGATTCTCCTTTTATTTTTAAGTTTAAAGGGTACAATAGAGCAGCTTCTGGTAATTCATTAGCCTTTTCACCAAGATAAAGTTTATATAAATCCAATGCAGGTTGATTATCTAATTCGTACAGAACATTATTCACAGATTTAGTTATAGACCTTTCAGGGCCAAAACTTGTCCATCCCCCATGATTTGCACAACTCACTTCTAGGCTATCTCCGTAAAAACCAACCACAACTACCTCTCCATCACTCGGATTGGCATTATAAGAGGCTAAAGTTCTTTCAAATCTAGGTCCATCTCCACATAATCCTCCAGAAATATTTACACCAACATTTAAATGTTTTTCTAAACCTGCAATCAAAGTACTTCCATTAACCGTACTCCCCTCTGATATCACAAATATATGTCTAAGGTTTTCTTTAGGAAGGTTTTTAAACAAATTAACTCCCAACAACTCTATGTCACCTGATGTATCGGTAACATTTGCATTTTTTACAATAAAAGAGCTCTTTTCAAACTCAACTGCGGTTAGACAGATACTATTATCTAATACTTTATCATGAATAATTTCACCTGACGTTGACCCAAAAACAATTTCTCCCTCGGGATAAAATGTTCTTATATCTTGATACAAATTTTCATCTTCCAACAAATACCGGTTTCCGAAAACCAATACTAAAGGTTTGTTTAAACTTTTATTTTCTGGAAAAAACTCCCACGACTTTCCCTCTTTTTTTACTGCCTGCTGAACTTTCATTTTTGTTTTTTTAATGTGAAGAAAAAAGTAGTTCCTACTCCAATTTCACTTTCTAACCACACTTTACCCTCATAAAGGTCTATTATTTTTTTAACGATAGACAACCCAATTCCTGTTGACCTTTCTTTGTTACCAATTGATTGAAAAATCTTGAATATTTTTTCATGATATTCCTTTGGTATTCCCACTCCATTATCTTTAACACTAAATTCCCAATATTTGGAACGCTCAACACAACCAACCTCTACTAATCCTTTTTCTCTTTCAATATGAACAACGGCATTGCTTAAAAAGTTTTGAATGAGTTGGTGAACTTTTGTTCTATCAGCATAAATTGTAGGTAACTCGTTAACACATTTTACCTCCACATGCTCTGGAATATAAATAACATCTACAATCTCTTTTACTACATCATTTACATTTACTAAAGAATTATCTAAATGGTCACTTTTAATAGTGGAATATTTTAATATTCCATCTATTAGTTTATCCATAGATTCTACTTTTTCTTGCATCATTTTTAGATTATAAACACCATTATCATCCAATTTATCTTTATAATCTTCATACATCCATGTGGTAAGGGCACTTATACTTCTTAAAGGAGACTTTAGATCATGAGAAACAATATGTGCATATTCCTGTAAGCCTTGGTTACTGGTTTCTAAATCTTTAACCAATTGCTTTTTTTCTTCCTCCAGTTCAAGCTCGTGTGTAATATCCTCAATTAAAGCTACTTCGTATTTAAGCTCCCCAATAAGATTCCTTACTGCAGTAACCGTAGTTTTTGCTGAAAAATAAGACCCATCTTTTCGCAAGTACTTTTTTACCATCGTAAAATCGTCTATTTCACCTGCGAGTAGTTGTTTTCTATAGTCTTGTGAAGTTTGTAAACTGTCAACCGAAGTAATATCCATGGCATTCATAGATTTTAATTCCTCCTCGGTATAGCCTAGCATTTTTTCAATTGCTTTATTGGCTTTAACTAATGTATCGTTAGAGGTTAGCCAAATACCCAAAGGTGAATTTTCTACAATGATATCTAGCCTTTGCTTTTGTAAATCTAAAAGTGACTTTATTTCTATCTCGTGAGTAATATCTCTTAAAATACCTTGAGCGGCTACTGGTGTTCCTGTTTTATCTTTAATTAAACTACCATTAACCTCAATATGACGTAAACCCTTATTTTTGGTATATATTCTTGGCCTGTACTTTTTAATTAATCCCGTTGTGTATAGCGACTTAAATGAAGCTTTTGTATACTCTTTATAGTCTTCATGCACCAAGCTTGCTAAAGAAACTTTTTCCTTTATACTATAACCTAAAAAATCTTCTGCTGCGGAATTCATTTTTATTATTCTCCCTTTTAAATCCATTACTACATAAGGATCAATAATATTCACAAAAACATTGTCCAACTGCGTAGTTTTTTGAGCCAAAAGGTTTTCTAGAATCTTATTTGTTTGTCTTAAATGCTCCGCGGTATCGTAAAGTTCTTTTGACCTTTCTTCCAATATTTTTTCTGCTTGTTGTCTGGCTCTTTTTTGTCTTTCAATGGCCTTTTTTAGCAGGGTATTCTCTTTATTCTCCATTTTGTTTAATATCAAATTTAACCTCAGTACCGTCGTCTTTAATTAAACTGTATTTAACTGAAGCAGTTTTGTTAAAATGCTGAAAGGATTTTTCTATTAAACCATGGGCGAGTCTATAAAGACCACGAGTAGAACAATAAATCAAAGAAATAGAGTCTTCTGTTTTCTCTAAAATTTTGAATGTTGGAAGTTCCGATTCTGGGTACAGCTTTTTCACATGAACATGTATATGATCCTCTATAGATGATAATAGCACTATAGGAGATTTATAACCGTCCACCACATCGGGGTGAGCTTTTACTAAACTTGTAAACAAATAAAGACCAAATGCATAGATAAGGTCTCCTTGGGGAACTTTAACATTATTGCTAAGATTAGTAATTAAACTAATCATTTCAGCAAATTCATAAGTACCTACTGATGTATAGATACCTTCTGAGGCGAGATTTGAGTCCTCAATGATAGTGTCAACAACCTCTAGGCCAAATTTTGACTCTACCATCTCTAAGAATTCCGTAAAAATAATTCCTTTCATTATTAAAAAATTATGTATAATTTCTTAAATAAATGTAGGAATTTTACTTCATTATAATCAAAGTTTTGTTGTGAAATGCATATTTATGTTAGGCTTTAACTAACTCATTATTTTCCCAATATTTAAATACGCTAGCCAATTTAGTTTCGTAATCCTCATATTTTAATGGCTTTATCACATATCCGGCAATTCCAATTTTATAACATTCCAATAAATCTGCTCTATTTTCAGATGTTGTCAATACAACTGTAGGAAGATATTTCATTATAGCATCTTCCTTAAGTATCTTTAAAAACTCTATCCCGCTCATTTTAGGCATATTTAAGTCTAAAAGAATAATATCGGGTAGTACCTCGTCAGAATTTAAATGCGCGAGAGCTTCCTCGCCATTTTTAGCCTCAACAATTTTATGTTTAAATTGTAGCTTTGCTAGGGTGCGATGCAATTTCATGGTTTCGATTGCATCATCTTCAATGAATAAAATATTTAACATAGTGGTAATTTTACTACAAATTTTAGTTAAATTACGTAAAAAAAATATCAATCTTCGGTAAAATGCATTTTACTGTAGACGAATGGAAAAGATTAATAGCTAAACTCTTTATTAGATAAACTCCTTTAATTTCCCCAAATACGATTCCAAAGGGCATTTAAAAGTTTTTTTACATCACCACTAACTTTAGGTGTTTCCTCAACAACTAAACCATCAGACCTTTCACTTAATTTGTAACTAAAAGCAAATTGCTTTTCATTTGGGTCTAAGCTCATAAGTCCAAACCGCAGATCATTTAAATATAACTTGTTCTTTTTTTGGGTTATCGTATACCATCCATCGGTAATTTTAACTAATCGGTTTACCTTATCATACTTTCTAAACTTATTCAAAGCATCATGGTTTTTAGGATACTTAACAAAACTGATTGGTTTAGAATCAAACAATGAGTAAGTTCCTATTAAATACGCGTCTTTAGTATCCACATTTGCGCTCCATAGCAACGTATTAAAAGGTGTTGTTCTCGTTGAAATGTTGCTGTACGAGATTCCCTGTAGATGTAGACTATCTTTAAATTTTTTATATGTGACTCCCTTTAATATTAAAGTAATTATTAAGTAAGAAGTGCTTGCGTACAATCCCCAAGTATTGTACTTTAAACGTTTAGGAGCTGTTTTTTTTTGACACATTGCCAAAACTAAAAACACCAAAAAAGGAAGTGTATAAAGTGGATCAATCACAAAAATATTTCTGAAGGCCAAACGTACTTCTAAAGGCCAAAAAAGTTGCGTTCCCCAAGTGGTAAACACATCTAGAATTGGATGTGTAAACAATCCCCAAAAAAAGAGCCAACTCCAATCTCTAAATGTTGCTTCCTCCTTTTTATGCATTTTATGAACTATCCAACCCAGAATTGGCGCCATAAGAATACTAAACACAATGGAGTGGCTAAATCCTCTATGCATCTCAATTGCCGTTACAGTGTCGGTAAAATAACTTGCAAAAATATCTAAATCTGGAATTGTCCCTGCAATTGCACCATAAAGCATTGCCTTGTTACCAACTTTTTTTCCTAATACCGCTTCTCCAACAGCAGCTCCTAAAACTATTTGGGTAAGTGAATCCATTGTACGTCTAATTTATTATTTCCATCTTTTTAAGTAGAAAAGATGCGTTCATATTCTGACAGATTCCTTTTTTAAATTTATAATCAAAATGAAGCTCGTTATCTATTATCTCTGCATCAAAATAATAGTTTTTAACCTGATTTAAATTATCCGCAGTTTCACAAAGACTCAAATCGTGGGTGGCAATTATTCCAGTTGATTTGGATGCTATAAGCTTTTCAATAAATTTACGCGAACCTTTAGCTTTATCTGTACTATTTGTCCCTTTTAAAATCTCATCCAAAACAATAAAGTACTTATCCATCTGAATTTCGTCAACTATAAACTTTAATCGTTTTAATTCTGAAAAAAAGTACGATTCATCATCAGTTAACGAATCAGACGTTCGCATACTAGTAATTAATTTTACTGGATTATACTTCACCTTATTGCTACATATTGGTAAGCCAATGTTAGACATTACTATATGTAATGATACTGTTCTAAGAAAAGTACTTTTACCCGCCATATTAGCACCAGTAATTATGAAAAACTCTTCTTTTAAAATTCTAAAATCATTTAAAATGCTTTTTTCTGGGCGTAATAACGGATGTCCTGCTCTAAATGATTGTATTTGAATCTCGCTCTCAACTATTTCAGGAAAAGTAAAATTTGGATGATTAAATGTAAAATTCCCTAAACTATTATAGGCATCAAAAAAAGCAATACATCCAAACCATTTTTCTACATCTGCGGAATAACTTTCAATCCATCTTTCAATTTTATAACATTGTTGTAAATCCCATAGTAAAAAAGCGTTCCCTACAATACTAAAAATAAAATTATTTCGCTGATCTAAAGCACTTAAATATCTGGCAAATTCCTTTAAAATTGAAGATGTCTTTGTTTTATCACGTATTATTAACGCTCTCTTTTCTTTTAACAATTCTGTTGTGAATTCAATTTTTTCAATTTCGAGAATTAACTTTTGGTATTGCTGAAAAGTGGTTTGAATTTTACTGATATCTAGGGCTATTTTTCCAATAGATTTAACAAACCTTCCTGTAATTAACCAGCCTCCAAGAAATAGTACTCCTGAAACCCATCCTGGAATATATCCTAAAAAATACCCAGCAACGACCACCAATGAAATTATACTATATACCATTGGAAGCACTCTCATTATTTTAGGAACAAAAACCTTATAATTGGACAACCATTTTATAATAGTACGATACGGTGTCTCGGTTTTTACCAGAGAAGCTATTGCAGAAAACTCTTGTCGCCAGTTTGTTTGTTTTGCAATTTCATTTATTGCGTCTTGTTTTACTTTAATATCGGATACATCATTTGCCGTAAATATATTAGCCAACAAATCACTTCCTTGTGGTAAGGCTGTTCTATTAGCATATTGAAAGAAAGAACCCCTACCAAATAAGTCTATATCTTGACTAAAATAATGTTCTGGATTTTTATACACATCACCATTTGGAAGATTATAAAAATCGCCTTTTAACACATATAATTCTTGCTGATTTATCTTAATCAATGCAAGTAATTTATCTCTTTTGTAAACTAAATCGGTGTGTCGAGATACTAAAAATAAAAACAAAACTATAGCACCTAACAATATTCCTAAAACAAGCTTTACATTTCCTAAAGCAAAATAAATTCCAAATGCAGTTAAAACAAAAACCGCAAGTCGCAACATACTTGATCCCAAGAGCTCTTTTTTTACTTGAGATAACTGAGTCTGGTATTTGTTTACTTCATTAGAATAGAAGGTAGAAAGTTCTTGCATGTAAGCTGTTCGTTTTATGAACAAGTAAAGATAATTAATACCTTTTTACAAAAGCGCATCTAACTCTGCCTTTAGCTTTTTAGTAAACTTTGAAACCACTAAATCATAAGAATGGTCAATTAACTCTAGTATTAGTTTTGGAGGAAGTTGCTCAATAAAAAGGGTATTCCAATGTACTTTACTCATATGGTAACCAGGCGTTATGGTTCCGTCATATTCTTCTCTAAGCTCAATTGCCCTATCTGGATTACATTTTAAATTAGCTTGCGGCGGAATACGTTCTAACGGGACTAATGCAAACATTTTTCCCATTACTTTAAAAACCAACGTGTGTTCATCAAAAGGAAACTCTTCTGTAACTCCCTTTTTTGCAATACAATATTCTCTTAATTCTTCAAAATGCATGGTAGAGCATTAAATGCTAGTGGAATCGTATACAATAACTTTTGTCCAAAGTTTATTGGACTCTTCAATGAACAATAAATGTGCTTTTTCTTCTTGATACTTTTGTTGGGCATCAGCAGACTCAAAGGTTACAATTAACGAATACGTAAATGAACCGTCTACAACATCTCTACTTGCTTTTGGAGGTGTTCCTATAAAATTTGTTTTTGCATACAACGAATTGTCTAAAAACTTTTTAAGTGATGTTTCAAAAGCCTTACGGTCTTCTTTACTATCTGGGTTCTCCAACCAAAAATATACTACATGTGCAAAATTAGAATCAAAATTTTTCATTTCTGTTTTTTCTTGACCAAAGCTTATTGTGGTTAATGTTAAAAAGAGTAAGGTACAAATTGTATTTCTCATGATAAAAATTTAAAATAAATTAAGTGATGTCTATTTGTTTAACTTCTTTATTGGTGTTTTGTATTTCCAAAGCAGTAAAATTTAGCTTCCACCCAATAGTTTCAACTATTTTTTGAACCAACAAAATAGCTTCCAAAGCTTCTTTATTGGCTGTATCCATTAAACCACTTTCTGGTATTTTTTCTTTAATATATTCTTTTGCCTCTTTATTTAAGGAGGTTAAATCATCTGGGGTGAACGAGTTAAACAGTCCGTTCTTAATATCGTAAAACTCCAAATCCTGTTCAACAGAAAGTATTTCTGGAGCAGGAAAATTAGTTAGCACTATTGTTTTAGAGCTATTATTTGCTTCTATCTTTACTTTCTTTAAGTCATAACCTATTTGGGCCTTTGCTTTTATAACTATTAAAGCCTTTTTTTTACTATTAACTAAAGACAAAAATCGTGCCTTGGTGTTTTCATAGTGATATATTTCTGAAAAATCACCTTGAACCGAAATTAGCTTACAGACACTTTTTATTTTCTCCAAAAGCACGGTAGATTGATGCTTTGTGAGCTCTTTATTTTTTCTTTGTCTAAACCAATACATTAGTATAGCCCCTAAAACCAAGCCAAGAACAATTTCTAAAAAATTATCCATTTTCTTTACTGAATTATTTTATACAACACGGGTCTACTTGGTGATGCATCATTATTAAAAGGTGCTACTTGTAAATTTAAATAATATGTTCCGTCCTTAATATTATTATTTACAAAAATGAATTCTGTAATTGTTGCATGCAACCTTAAATCTCCTTCAAAATTCCAAAATGCCTTATGTGCTAAAAGTGCACCATTATCTTTTTCTTTATCTACAGACGGTAGATCTATTAATAAATGCTCTACACCTCTATCTACCAAAAACTGGGAAGCTTCTTTGGTCATGTATGGTGGATTAGTATTTGAATACTGTCTAGATAATTTATCGTTTAAATTTGGTAATGTACGTATTACAATAGCCTTTCTTTTTTTATTACCTAAAGCATATTGAAGTTGTTTTTTAGAGATAACAAAATCGTCTTTTATCTTTTCTGGGGCAACGGTTACCAATTCCGCTAAAAAGAAAAATTGTTTTAAATTTTTGTTAACCGAATAAAATTCTTTGGTAATATGTCCCACACACTCGGTATGTGTTATATGGGCGTGTGGATTAAACGTAATTGTATTAAAGTTTACTGCGCTTCCTTCAGATACTTTACCTACAAAGTCACCATCTTTATGAGGCTCAATTATGGAATGATTAATATACCAAGCATTTACATCTTTAGTAGTTCCATTTAAAGGAATGGAAATATCTAAGGGTTGAGATAAATCAATGGTATGGTTCTTAATTTTTGCAATCATTAAACGATATTAACCATAAATAAATCAGCTGCCAAACCATCCACCAAAAATTTTCCCTTTTTGGTAGCACATAAATTATCCTCATTAACCACCAACAAATCCAAAGCTATATGTTTTTTAGCTTGCTGTTTTATGTAATTAAAATACACTTCACCAAACTCCGCTTTAATTTTTTGTAACGATACTCCCCAAATGGTTCGGAGTCCAGTCATAACATACTCATTATACCTATCTTGAATGGTTAAAACTTCATCTGTTTTTGGTAATTCTCCTTCCATAATGCCTTTTATATACTTAGGATTATTACTAACATTCCAACTTCGCTTTTCTCCGTCAAAAGAATGTGCAGATGGCCCTATACCTAAATACTTTTTGCCTAGCCAATATGCAGTATTGTTTTTAGAAAAATACTCTGGCTTTCCAAAGTTTGATGTTTCATAATTAACAAAACCAAAAGCATCCAACATTTGGGTTAATAGCACAAAATGTTGCTGCGCTAAATCATCATCAAGTGGAGTTACTTTTCCCTTTTTAATAAAATTATCAAGAGCTGTCTGAGGCTCAACGGTTAAAGCATAACTAGAAATATGAGGCACATTAAATGACAAAGCTTTTTTGATATTCGCCTTCCAATTTTTATTAGTTAGGCCTGGAACTCCATAAATTAAATCAATAGAAATGTTGTTAAAATACTTTGTAGCATATGCCAAAGAAGATTCTGCTTGCTTCGCAGAATGCGCCCTATTCATTAGTTTTAAATCTTTATCAAAAAAAGATTGTATTCCTATACTTAATCTATTAATTGGTGATTCCGCCAGAGCATCTATTTTCTTTAAACTTAGGTCGTCAGGATTCGCCTCAAGTGTAATTTCAGGATGCTTTACAACACTATAATTATCATAAACGGCACTTAGTATTTGGGCTATCTCATTTGTCTCCAAAACTGATGGTGTTCCTCCGCCAAAATAAATGGTTTCTACTTGTTCTCCAGCAAACTCATTTTTTCTTAACTGAAGTTCTTTACACAAAGCGGTAATCATACTGGATTTTTTTCCCATGCTTGTTGAGAAATGAAAATCGCAGTAATGACAAGCTTGTTTACAAAAAGGAATATGAATATAAATACCGCTCATTTTTTATTGAGCTTATTGGGGTTTTGTTTTATAAAAGAAGCCCACCCCGAGTAACTTTTACCAACATCTATTCTACCCTCATTATAAAAATGACATACTGCTGCTGCCAGACCATCTGTACTATCTAAATTTTTAGGTAGTGTTTTAATCCCCAAAACCCCTTGTAGCATTTTTGCTACCTGTTCTTTACTGGCATTACCATTACCAGTAATTGCCATTTTAATTTTTTTTGGTAGATACTCCGTAATCGGAATTTGACGCGACAATCCCGCTGCCATAGCAACACCTTGTGCTCTTCCAAGCTTTAACATAGACTGAACATTTTTTCCAAAAAAAGGAGCTTCAATAGCAATTTCATCAGGATGATAAGTGTCTATCAACTCAATGGTTCGTTCAAAAATTAATTTTAGTTTCGTGTAAGGGTCGTTGTATTTTTGGAGCAAAAGTTCGTTCATTTGAACAAACTCCATTTTTTTGTTCACCACCTTAATAATGCCAAATCCCATTATAGTAGTACCAGGGTCTATTCCTAAAATTATTTTTTCAGCAGCCAAATTATTACTTTGTATTTAATACTATTGGTATCCCAAATTTAGCATCAACAGGAATACCCCTTTTTAATGCAGGTGCAATTTCAGGAAGATTTTTTAAACTTTGCCGAATAATACCATCAAATTCTGGCATTTGATCTCCAATACTTTTATCCTTCTCAATATCAATCACAGTTATTTTTCCTTCCTTATCAATTAAGAAGACCACATATATTTTAGAGTCAATATCTGGATTAACCGTATATTCAAACTGCTTTAAAGTAGCTGTTAAATGATGTATTAGTTCGTTTTCAAAACACGATTTTTGATCGCTTTTAGAAGCCGTTTCGTCACAGGAGTAAAATAAAGGGTATTCATCAACTGTCTCCCAATCTATGTGCTGTAATTCTTGATTAACTAGTTGCTCCGTTTTTTTTTCTTTGGAAACAAAGAGGTTGCAAGAAGCCATAACGCTAGCAACTATAAGTATCCAAAGTTTTTTCATTCTATTGTTCTTTGGAGAAAATTACAATATTTTGTGGACTTTAATTTTTAGCGAAAAGAATTTCTTCTATTAATTCGGGTAAATAGTTTTTCGTAAGGCATTGTTCCTTATCTGTTTTTCTAAAACCGACAAATAAAGTTTTCTATTCTTTCCCTTTAACACCTTTTTAGCTATTTGTTTTTTTTCTTTTGTGGGTTCATAATATGTTTTAAAAATTTGATTTTTTAAATTCATATGATAATTAACAAACCTTTCAGTAAATTTATAGTATTCGAAACTTTTTGAATTCCATAAATGATTAGAATATTTAGTCAATATTTGATTGTAAAAATTATCATTATTTGAATTTAGAATCGCAGAATTAACTCTATTTGGGTATTTATTCTCAAACCAATTCAGATAAATATTCATATTGTTCAAAACGATTTCTGTATACATGTAATTTTCAAAACTTTCGGTGGTTCTTATTTTGAAAGTATCTATTAATTTTAGCTTATTTTCTTGATCCTTTATTACTTTATTCCAAGCAGTTTCATAATCAATTGAATCTTCTTCGTACAAATTGGCTGCGACACTTTTATGCGCATTAGAATAATATTGATACATTAAATTCTGAGTTTTTTTCAGATGCGTTTTATGAATCACGGAATCTAACCCCTCTCTATTAAACCAATCTATATTGATGGAATCATTCGCAGAAACATAAAAAGTAGGTTCAGCAGCAAAAAATTTCGCACAACTCCCAAAATAATATTTATCTGGTATTTCCCTTAATACCCTATAACTAAATGGTTCTTTATTGGTGATAGATAAAGACAATAAGTTTGAAGAAGATTTGTTTACCTTGAACTTAAATTCGCCTTCATTAGATACCATTGTTGAATCAACAATATAATTGTCTCCCAAATAATTAAAGTTATCAATCATTTTTAGATATACAATCTTTGTCCTGTTTGATATTAATTTTCCGGAAATGGTTATGGTTTTTTCTATTTCCAATTTTTGTTTCCTACAAGAAATCGAAAAAAAAACTAATATGAGTAAAACAATTTTTTTTTTCATTGAGTTTGTATTGTTAAAGAATAAATTTATGAATGTATTTTGGCAATATTTGGTGTAATAATATTAAGGCACTACTCCACATATTCTAAGATATCCCCCGGTTGACAGTCTAATGCTTTACAAATAGCTTCAAGCGTACTAAAACGAACAGCTTTCGCTTTTCCTGTTTTTAAAATTGAAAGGTTAGATAAAGTAACTTCTACTTTTTCAGAAAGCTCGTTTAAGGACATTTTACGTTTTGCCATCATGACATCTAGATTAACTACTATTGCCATAATTTAAACGGTTAGTTCATTTTCAGATTGAATTTCAGTTCCTTTTTTAAAAATTTGTGCTATAATGAACAAGATTGCCGATAGAAATAAAAATTCTAACGGACTCTCTTCATAGGCATCCAATACACTAACCAAAAAATCTCTTTTATACACCCAAATATTATAACTATTTGAAATTAAAGCTACCATACTGACCAGCAAAGCTGCGTTACTAATTTTCACTAATAATTTGGTTGTATTTTGATTAAATGGACTACTAAAATTAATTTTAGAAAAAATTCTTGTTACTAAATATGCTAGATACGCTTTCATAACAAATAGCGCTATAACTATAAATCTATGACTTAAATAATACCATGTAGAACTAACTTCAGAATGCTCTAAAAAATCCAATGGGAGTGACGCTTTTTTTAAGTATTCAAAATCGCCCAGAGGACTATAGAAAGAATAAAAGATTTCGCGAACTGCCGAAAGGCATAAACCAACAAATATTACCCAAAATATAAATTGCATTGTCTTTAGAATGTAGCCTACTTTCATCTGTATATAATTTTTAATTGCTATACAAAGGTATTATTTATTTATTGAAAAACAATAAAAATTAAACTTAAAACAATAAAAATCCAAGAAAGAACATTTCTTGGATTTTATTACCTAAAAGCAGATATTACTTTATTCCTTCTTTTTCAATGTAATTTGAATGACACCATTCTTCCCTTTGGCACCATACTTTTCAGTAGCCTTTTCATTTTTCAATACATTTATTGATTCTATTTTAGAAGTATCAACTTCTTCCATTTCTTCTTTAGAAATTTCTTTGCCTTCTAACATAATTAAAGGGTAATCTTCTATTTTTAGATTTAATGTATTGTTAGAAATGCTAATCCCTTTAGGTTCTTGGTTTGCTACATCATCTGTGCTTAATTTAAAAGTAATTGGTATTGAAAAAGGTACATTTACGTTTTCTCCCTTATGCATTCCTGGTTTCATTTTAGGCAATTTAGATATAATACGTTCTGCCTCATCTTCCAGTAACTTATGAGGCCCTCGCATTCTTAAATCAGCAATTTTTCCGTTTTCTAAAATGGTAAAAATTAAATTAACTCTCCCCTGAATGCCTAACTCTTGAGCTTTTAGAGGATATCTGAAGTTTTTGCTAATATGTTTTTGCATCATTTTATTAAAACAAGCCCTTCTATTTTCCTCATTTTCACAACTAGGAAAAACAGGAACCTTATCTACCACTCCAAAGGGCACGGTGGGTTTCTTTTGTTGTAATTTGCTTTCATCAAAAACATTCTTAATTCTGTAAGCTTTTATGGCGGTTTTACCATCAGTTAATATCAATCTATTTTTAAAGCTTTTTGTTTTAAAAACCTCTTCAATTTTTGCATTTAAGAGTCTAATTTCGTTTGCAGATAACTTTTTTAAACTCTCTACTTTAAACTCATAAAAATTATTTGAAAGTCCAATTGATGGTGATATTAACTCAACATAAAAACGGTCACGAGGTAAAGAAATATTTAAGTTTTTATCAAGTACTTTAAAGCTGTTTTCCCGGTCAACATATTGCTCATATAGTTTTGAGGAAGGCAGTGGCACTTGTTTAATTTCAATAGGCTCTACATCATCTCCAAAAATCACCTTATGGTTTTTAGCATCCCGACCTATCAATAACAAATTCTTAAAGAAAACCCTTTTATTCCATATTTTATCCTCTCCTAAACTTTTAATAGTATTTACGTGTAAAGAATTTGCCTTTTTCCCTTCGGTCTCAATTTCCCTATTAAGCTCCTGAATTAAAACAGCGTCCTCTTCTTGCTGAAATTCCATTTGGGCCATATCTTCTATTTCCTGAGCTGAAGATGTATAAAACAACATTGAAACAATTAGCGGAATTAATACTAAATACTTTAGACGATAACGCTGCTTTGATTTTTGTTTTTGTAACATGACTATTCGTTTTTTGATTATTGATGATTTAAAAAAATGATTTATGAATGAAATATTTTCAGTCTGAAATACTTGTGATAGTAATAACTGATATTGTTCCTTTTTATGAGTTTGCTCCACCTTTGAATCGGCTATAAACTCATGCAATTCTGATATTCTTTTTTGATATACATACACCAACGGATTAAACCAATTTATTATCCGCATTAACTCAAAAAAAAGTAAATCGTAAGTGTGTTTTTGAGTAATATGTACCAATTCATGCTTTATAATACTTTCATGATGCTCTTCACGTATTTGGTCACCCAAAAAAATGGTTTTAAAAAACGAAAAAGCAGTTGCACTTTTAGATATAATTACTCTTGTATATTTTTCAAAGTAATGTACTTCCCCCTTTTTTCTTAACGTTCTAATTTGGTTTAGTTTGTACATGAAAATAACAAACGTTACAAGTATTCCACCATAGAGTACTTTTTGTTCTAAAGGTATTGTCGCAAACCAATTGGGTTGTGAATTTGTCACTAAAACTTCTGGTATATTATTATTCCACAAATATTCTGGATAAGCTATAAAATCATCGGGTAAGGTGGTGCTGAATGCTCCTATTTTTATTGCAGGTAGTACTAACGAAATAACATAAGACCCTATAAGATAAACTCTATTCCATTGAAAAAAAGTCTCCCTTCGTAAGAAAACATCGTATGTTACAATAAACACAAACTGAAAAGCAATACTCTCTATAATATACTGTATCATTCTTCTTCGGTTTTAATATCCTTTAAAATGGCTTCCAGTTCAGAAAGATTCATATCATTTTTCTTCATAAAAAATGACACCATACTTTTAAAGGAGCCTTGAAAATATCCATTTACTAACTTGTTAATGGATTGATTACTGTATTCTGATTTTGTCACCACTGGAAAATAAACATACCCTTTTCCTTTTTGCTCGTGGTCAACAAATCCTTTACTTTCCAATATCCTAACTATGGTAGATATCGTATTATAAGCAGGTTTGGGTTCGGGTAATTCATTTATTATAGCGGCAACGTTACCACGTTCTAATTGCCATAAAATTTGCATTACCTCTTCTTCTGCTTTTGTGAGTTGTTTCATAATCAACTAAAGTTTTAGTTCAATAAATATAACTAAAAATTTAGTTTGAACTAATTTTTTAGTTAATAAATCAAATTTCAATATTTTTTGTAACAAATATTTATCCTCAACGACCTACAAGAAAACTATATTACAATGGATATTGCTTTAGTGCTTTTTGGCTTTATTTTAATGCTTATTGGTATTTTAGGCAGTTTTATTCCAGTACTCCCTGGCCCGATGATGAGTTGGTTAGGTCTACTCCTACTATACCTTACCAAAGCCATACCAAATGATTGGATATTTTTAGGAGTTACTTTGGGTGTTGCGCTTCTTGTTTTTGCCTTAGATTATATTATTCCGGTCATGGGAACCAAAAAATTTGGAGGAAGTAAAGCAGGAATGCTTGGAACTACTGCTGGTTTATTAGTTGCCATTTTTTTTCCTGTTCTAGGAATTTTCGGAATTATAATTTGGCCTTTTATTGGTGCATTGGTTGGTGAATTAATTAATAAAGCGGACCAAAAAACGGCCTTAAAAGCAGCTTTTGGATCATTTCTCGGTTTTTTAACAGGTACTTTTTTAAAGTTTCTTGTAACCATAATTTTTATAGGGTTATTTATTTCCAAAGCGTGGGAGTTTAAAAGCGAGCTCTTTCCATATTTTAGTTAAACGCATTCATGAAAAAACAACTTACACTTTGCGCCTTCATATTACTATCTACAATTTCTTTTGGACAACAACTCAATATTCAAAAACTTGATAGTTTATTTACCATTTTAGAAAAGAACAATAAATTTATGGGAACTGTTTCCATTTCTGAAAATGGCAAAACATTATACTCCAAAGCTGTAGGCTACGCTGATGTAGAAAACAAAATAAAGTCCAATACCTTAACAAAGTATCGTATAGGGTCAATATCCAAAACCTTTACAGCTACTTTAATTTTAAAAGCCATTGATGAAGGTAAACTAAAACTATCAACTCCTCTTGAAACCTATTTTTCCGAAGTAAATAATTCAGAAAATATTACGATTGAAAATTTATTAAATCACAGAAGTGGTATTTACAATTTTACTAATGACCCCAAATTTGGTTTTTATAATCACCTTCCTAAAAGTAGAAAAGAGCTCTTAAAAATTATTACTGAAAAAGATGCAGTTTTTGAGGCAAACACCAAAACCTCCTACAGTAACTCTAATTACGTACTCCTAACTTTTATCTTAGAAGACATTTATAATACTTCCTATGATAAACTTTTAAAAGAGAATATTACTGATCCTATTGGTTTAAAAAACACTCATGTTGGAGGTAAAATAAATCCAACTAGCAATGAGTGCAACTCTTATTCATTTGGAAAAAAATGGCACCTAAGCAAAGAAACACATATGTCCATTCCCCAGGGTGCAGGCTTCATAATTTCAACTCCAGAAGATTTGAATACATTTTTCTCAGCACTTTTTCATCATAAAATTATATCACCAAGAAGTCTAAGTAAAATGACAACAATTACAGACGGGCTTGGATTAGGTATATTTAAATCACCGTACAATTCTAAAGAAGGTTATGGTCATAATGGTCGTATAGACAATTTTACATCCTTAGCTCAATATTTTTTAGAGGACAAATTAGCGATATCCATAACTTCAAACGGAGGTAATTATCCACTCAACCTAGTTTTAGATGCTTTATTCAATTCCTATTATAATAAGGAGTTTGTAATTCCTTCTTTTAAAACCATTCAACTTAGCTCAGGAGATTTAGACAAATACTTGGGAGTTTACAAAAGCACGCAGTTGCCACTCAACATTACCATTTCCAAAAATGGTACTGAACTTATTGGTCAGGCTACAGGGCAAAGTTCGTTTCCCTTAACAGCCACAGATACCCACATTTTTGAATATTCGAATTCAGGAATTCATCTAGAATTTACTCCTGATAAAAACCAAATGATTCTAAAACAAGGCGGTGCAACTTATGTATATACCAAAGGAGAATAATTTTAAAGCCAAACAATTTTATCCTTAATTGGGTTTCTACGCACCTCGGGTAAATCACCCTCATAATATCCCATATAAAAAAACCCAAGACAGCGTTCACCTTCATTTAAATTAAAAAAATCGCCCATATGTTTTATAAGTCCGGGTGAACTCCAATAACACCCAATGTTAAGTGCGGTACAACATAACCACATATTTTGTACTGCCATTGCTACAGCTGCAACTTCTTCCCACTCTGGTATGCTTTCTTTAGAATCTCTCTGCATACATATCGCAATTACAGCGCCTGCCGCTACAGGATTTGTTTGAAGTTTTTTAATTTTTATTTGTTTTGGTTTTTCGGTAACCTCAACATATTTTTTGCTTAAAAAAGTTCCTAATTTTTCTTGTGAAGACCCTTGCATTACTTTAAATCGCCAAGGTTCTGTCTTTTTATGTGTAGGTGCCCAGTTTGCTGCTTCTAATACTTTTAAGATGTCTTTCTTTGCTATAGGCTTATCAATATACTGCGCAGGAAAAACTGAACGCCGGTTTTTTATTAAATCAAAAATCATAGTCCGTTTGTTTATTTTCAAATGTACTATTAAATCAACTTGGATTCAACAGCAAATTTTTACAGTATTTTAAAGCGGGATTCCTGTTATCTTCTTTCCAAATCACAGAAAGAACAGCACGTTGCGGAATTTTTTTAAGTTCAATAAATTTTACATTCATCTGAAAACCATATTGTAGCGCTGTTGGTACAATAGCAATTCCCAAATGATTTTCAACCAATTTAAAAATAGTTTGCGCATGAACAGATTTATGAGATATGGCTGGCGAAAAACCTCCATCTTCACAAATGCTCATTACAGTATCGTAATACAAAGGGCTATATTCTGCTGAAAAAAGAATAAATTCTTCCTTAGCCAACATTGCAATATTTTTAAAATTCTCACTACTTACATCATGATTTTTAGGTAATACTAACGAAAAGGTATCTTCAAAAACGGATTGAATTTTTAACCCTTTAGGAACTCTTGCTAAACGCACAAAACCCAAATCTAGTTTATCTTTTAAAATAGCATCCACTTGAGTTTTATTTGGCATTTCATCTAAACTAGTTTTTAAATCTGGTCGAGTTACTTTTAGCTTCAACAACAAATCTGGAATAACATTTTGCATTGCTGATCCCAAAAAACCTATTCGTACTTCACCAAAATTGCCTTGGTCAATTAACTTTAATTGTTTTTGAGTTAACGTTAAGTGATTAAGTAAAAACTCTATTTCGCCTTTTAAATAGCTACCTGCTTGCGTTAGTTCTACCTTTTTTTTTGTTCTAATAAACAAAGACACTTCCAGAATTTCTTCCATTTGTTTTATTTGCCTGCTCAAACCAGGTTGAGAAATAAACAGTCGTTCAGCAGCTTTTCGGTAATGCAATTCTTCCGCTACCGCTAAAAAATATTTGAAATGACGAAGTTCTAATTGATAACTCATAGTTATTAATTAATGACAATATTGGTATTTATAGTTATTAAAAATAATCAATAATTTTGAATACCTAAAAAAGATAATATGTCAACCTTCTTATATGGAAAAGAATATTTAACGGCAGGAAAGGCCCTTGCAATAGCCAGAGGCGAATTACGTGCAGAAATTGATAAGGATAGTAGGTTGCAAATAAAAGAAAGCGCCAAAACTGTTGAAAAAATTGTTACTAAAGGTGAGGCGGTTTATGGTATTAATACTGGATTTGGGCCTTTATGTACAACTAAAATTTCCAAAGAAGAAACTCAAATTTTACAAACAAATATCCTTAAAAGTCATAGTGTTGGTGTTGGAAAGCCCATTGATAAAGAAATTGCTAAACTCATGCTGATTTTAAAAGTACATTCCTTGGCTAAAGGCTATTCAGGAATTGCAGAATCAACATTAGACCGTATTTTATGGTTTATAGAAAATGATGCCATTCCAATGGTTCCTGAACAGGGTTCAGTTGGCGCTTCTGGAGATTTAGCCCCTCTATCTCATTTATTTATACCACTTATTGGCTTAGGAAAAGTATTGTACAAAAATCAAATTATTACCACATCGGAACTTTATAAAAATAAAAATGTTAAACCGTTAATTCTTGGTCCAAAAGAAGGTTTAGCTCTTATAAATGGTACCCAATTCATAGCCGCTCATGCAGTAAAAGTTATTGAAAAATTATACAGTTGTTTATCCCAGGCCGATATTATTGGAGCAATGATGATTGAAGGGCTGCAGGGTTCCATTAAACCTTTTCATAAAATACTTCACGAACTGCGCCCTTTTAAAGGAAATATGCATGTTGCATCTCGAATAAATATGTTGTTACAGGGTTCCGAAATTATGGAAGACCATATAGATTGCGAACGTGTACAAGACCCTTATTCATTACGTTGCATTCCTCAGGTTCACGGAGCATCTAGAAATGCTTGGCTACATCTAAAAGAATTATTAGAGGTTGAACTAAATTCGGTTACCGATAATCCGGTAATTATTAATGAAGACTTAACCATAAGTGGTGGAAATTTTCACGGACAACCATTAGCAATGGCTTTAGACTATGCCTGTTTGTCTGCTTCCGAAATAGGTAATATTTCGGACCGTCGTATTTACCTAGCACTTGAAGGCAACAGTCCGGGAGTTCCAAAATTATTAATGCACGATACTGGTATTAATTCTGGTTATATGATTTTACAGTATACCACAGCTGCTTTAGCAAGTGAAAACAAAGGCCTTTGCTTCCCCTCCAGTGCCGATAGCATTCCAACCTCATTGGGTCAAGAAGACCATGTAAGCATGGGTTCTATTGGCAGTAGAAAAGCTCTTCAGGTAATTAAAAATGTTGAAAAAATTCTAGCTATAGAAGTGTTAACAGCAGCTCAAGCTTTTGAGTTTAGAAAGCCTATGAAATCAGGTATTTTATTAGATGAAATTCATAAATACCTGAGAACAAAAGTTCCATTTGCCAAAAAGGACCGTGTTTTTGCTGATGATATAGAAATGGGTATTAATATTATTAAAAACAAAACGATAATTAAAGTAATAGAAGAAACATGTAAACAAAAAAACTTATCTCTTAAAACCCTTTATTCAGACGAATTTGAAGTATTTTAATCCTATAAAACTTAGAAATATAATACAATGAAATCATATACGCTGATAGGACCTTTTTCTCAAGCTATAACAATGGCAAATCTTCCGCTAAAAGGAGCACTCTCTGATAGTAAACTTCAAATAATTGCCGAAGCTGGAATTTTAATTCACGGTGAAAAAATTGAAGCCATTGATAAATTTTCCGATTTACAAAAAAAGTACAACCAAGCCAATATTATGGAGCTTAAAGGTAAGCACGTATGTCTTCCTGGGTTAATTGATGCGCATACTCATATTTGTTATGGAGGCACAAGAGCTGAGGATTACGCCATGCGAAATTCGGGAAAAACATATCTAGAAATCGCTCAAGCTGGTGGTGGAATCTGGGATACTGTTGAGCACACACGAAAAGCATCTAAAGAAGATCTTATAAAAAACACTGTTAAGAGGGCTAATCGACATTTCAAAAACGGAGTAACCACAATTGAAGTTAAAAGTGGATATGGATTATCTGTAAAAGAAGAATTGAAAATGCTTTATGCTATTAACGATGCTAACAAAACCAGTTTATCCGATTTAATTCCAACCTGTTTGGCTGCACATACAAAACCTAACGATTTTGATGGTTCTAATGAGGAATATTTAAATGAAATTTATGCTAACCTTTTTCCAAAGTTAAAAGAAGAAAAACTCACAAACCGCATTGACGCGTTTATTGAGAAAAGTGCTTTTTCACCAGAACAAATTCAACCATATTTTAAAGAAGCCAAAAAAATTGGTTTTGACATTACCGTTCATGCCGACCAATTTTCTACAGGAGGAAGCATAGTCGCTATTCATAACAACGCGATTAGTGCAGACCACTTAGAAGTTAGCGCTCAACCAGAAATTGAATCCTTAGCAAAAAGTAATACAATTGCTATAGCCCTACCAGGTGCTTCACTTGGATTAGGGTGCAACTTTACTCCAGCAAGAAAAATATTGGACGCAGGAGGCGCTTTGGCAATTGCGAGCGACCATAACCCTGGATCTGCACCAATGGGAGATTTATTAACACAAGCATCTATTTTAGGAGCTTTTGAAAAATTAACTAATGCTGAAGTTTTAGCTGGCATTACATTTCGCGCTGCAGCAGCTTTAAACTTAAAAGACCGTGGGGTATTAGCAAAAGAAATGTTAGCTGACTTAAGTGTTTTTCACACCAACAATTACAACGAAATTTTATACAATCAGGGTAATTTAAAGCCCTGTATGGTATGGAAAAATGGAAAACTTGCTTTTGATAAGCATAAAAGTTAACACAATGAATTTTAAAGCCAGTATTTTACAGGGTATTCCAGAAGAGTTACCAACAAACAATGTTTTAATGTCCACTAGTAGGGCTCCAAAACGAAAAGACATTCTTTCACCTGATGAAAAAAAACTGGCAATTCGTAATGCTTTACGGTACTTTCCCGTTGAGTGGCATAAGGAACTAGCTTCTGAATTTGCCTCTGAGTTAAAGGAATATGGTCGTATTTACATGTATAGGTTTAAACCAGAAAATGCAATGTATGCACGACCAATTTCGGAATACCCAGCTCAAAGTCAACAAGCGGCAAGTATTATGTTAATGATACAAAATAACCTTGACCCAGCTGTTGCGCAACATCCGAATGAATTAATAACCTATGGTGGCAATGGCGCGGTATTTCAAAATTGGGCGCAATACTTACTCACCATGAAATATTTGGCGACAATGAATAATGAGCAAACTTTGCACATATATTCTGGGCATCCATTAGGGTTGTTTCCTTCTTCCAACGAAGCCCCAAGAGTCGTTGTTACTAATGGCATGATGATTCCAAATTATTCCAAACCCAATGATTGGGAAAAATACAACGCACTTGGCGTAACTCAATATGGTCAAATGACTGCTGGCTCTTATATGTATATAGGCCCTCAAGGTATTGTTCACGGCACAACAATTACTGTGATGAATGCTTTTAGAAAAGTATTGCAGAAAGGTGAAAACCCAAATGGAAAAATATTCCTAACAGCTGGTTTAGGCGGTATGAGTGGAGCACAACCCAAGGCAGGGAATATAGTTGGGTGCATAACCATTTGTGCGGAAGTCAATGAAACCGCAGCTCGTAAAAGACATGAACAAGGTTGGGTAGATGTACTTATAAACAATATTGACACCTTAGTATCTAGAACAAAACAAGCTAAAGAACAAAAAGAGATAGTTTCCATAGCATTTATAGGAAATATAGTTACTGTCTGGGAACGTTTTTATGAAGAAGAAATTTTTATTCACCTTGGTTCTGATCAAACTTCTTTGCATAACCCTTGGGCTGGTGGTTATTATCCTGTTGATATTTCTTTTGATGACGCCAATCAAATGATGGCAAGCCAACCCGAAAAATTTAAAATTGAAGTACAAAACACCTTAAAGCGACATTCCGATGCTATAAATAAACACACCGCAAAAGGAACCTATTTTTTTGATTACGGCAATGCCTTTTTACTGGAAGCTTCGCGTGCAGGAGGTGATGTTATGGCAGAAAACAATATCGATTTTAAATATCCTTCCTATGTCCAGGATATATTAGGGCCTATGTGTTTTGATTATGGTTTTGGTCCATTTAGATGGGTATGCACTTCTGGAAAACCAGAAGATTTACAAAAAACAGATGTACTTGCATGCCAAATCATGGAACAAATAAAACAAAATGCTCCAATAGAAATTCAGCAACAAATGCTGGACAATATTACTTGGATTAAAGAAGCCGAAAAAAATAATTTAGTGGTAGGTTCTCAGGCACGTATTTTATATGCTGATGCGGAAGGGAGAGCCAAAATTGCGGAAGCTTTTAACCAAGCAGTACAGTCGGGCTTACTCACTGCTCCTATTGTTTTAGGCAGAGATCATCATGATGTTAGTGGAACAGATTCGCCTTTTAGAGAAACGAGTAATATTTATGATGGCAGTAAATTTACTGCCGACATGGCTATACACAATGTCATTGGGGATAGTTTCCGAGGGGCTACATGGGTATCTATTCACAATGGTGGTGGTGTTGGTTGGGGAGAGGTTATTAATGGAGGGTTCGGCATGGTTCTGGACGGCTCTAAAGAAGCTTCGAAGCGACTAAAAAACATGTTATTTTTTGATGTCAACAATGGTATTTCTCGAAGAAACTGGGCTCGGAATAAAGAAGCCATTTTTGCCATTAAAAGAGAAATGGAACGTACTCCTGAATTACAGGTAACTATACCAAACATGGTAGAAAACGCAATTTTAAACGACCTTTTTTGATGAAAAACTATACTTTCCCTAATAAAGAAAATTGGTCAGGACGAGCCTCCAAAGACCAACAATATCTTCATGAAAAAGTGGAGCTTATTTCTATATCTAACGAAACGGAAAAAATTGCTTCAAATAGCTTTGGAATATTAGGATATGCTTGTGATGAAGGTGTAAAAAGAAACAATGGGCGCATGGGCGCAAAACATGGACCAGACTATGTAAAAAAAATGCTAGGATTAATGCCCAATCACATATCATCAAAAAAAAGATTCTATGATTTTGGAAATATTGAATGTATAGACAACAACCTTAAAGAAGCTCAAGATAGTTTATCCCAAGCTGTTCATCTAATTCTAAAACAAAAATGCTTCCCCGTTGTTCTTGGTGGAGGGCATGATATTGCCTATGGACATTATAATGGAATACAATCCTTTTTAGGAAAAGACAAAAAAATAGGTATTATTAATTTTGATGCGCATTTTGACCTACGTTCAAATGAAAATGGGGATAACTCTGGCACCCCATTTTATCAAATTGCAAAAGACTGTGAACACTCAGGTATTGCTTTTAACTACCTATGTTTAGGGATACGAAAAGATGCTAATCCTAAAATTTTATTTAATACAGCTAAGAAATTTGGTGTAGAGTATATTAAAAGTGATGATTTTATACTTCAGAACTTTAAAAAAATTAAAAAACGCATTAATACTTTTATTGAAACTTTAGATGCGGTTTATATAACTATAGATTTAGACGGATTTTCATCAGCCTACGCTCCTGGTGTTAGCGCTGCATCGCCAATGGGGTTTTCTCCAACCATCGTTTTAAAATGTTTAAAGCATATTATAAAATCAAACAAAATTGTTGGAATGGATTTGGCTGAATTTAATCCAACTTATGATATTGATAATCAAACGGCAAAACTTGCTGCCACAATAGTACACTTTTTTACAACTAATTATGATTGAGTTTTACCAACAAAAAAAGCCTCCCAAATTTCCGATATTTATCAGAAGGAAAGCCTTTCATTGGTTTATGCCTATTAGACATTACACCTTGCTTCAATATCAAAAATTGAAGCACAACACAACACTGCAAATATAATAAAGCATTTCTATATGTATATCTTCTAAAAGATTTAAATTCGAATTCTCTTTAAGATTAAAAGCAATAAAAAAGGACAAAATTCTTAACTTTTTGGTTTCAGCGAAAAATCTTACATTACATCGTTTTGCATTAAAAATCAATATGTTATAATTTACTTTTGACCTTCACTTAATTACAAAAATTTATGCGATTTAAATTGTTTTGCACAGTGCTTGTTACAGTAACTATGTACTCTTGTGTAAAAGAAGATGTGAAAGAAAATAGTACTATATTGGAAATTTCATTAGAAAATCCTGTTTCCAAGGAATATCATTTTAACATAGAAAATACTATAAACTGGGTAACAAACATTCAAAACTCCAATGGGTTATTACCTAGTTCAGAAAACACTGCTTTTGTATCGCTTTACGACAATGCCTTGGCAGCCATAGCTTTTATCACATTGGATGAATTGGAAAAAGCAGAACAAATTTTTGATTTTTTTAATGGCAAAATAAACGAGGAATTATTAGCAAACAAAGGAGGTTTTTTTCAACTAAGAGATTTAGGAGGAAATAACGGTCAAAGAACCTGGATGGGTGATAATGCTTGGCTACTCATTGCCTTAAATCATTATCAAGATAAAACCAACTCCACAAAATACAACACCTTAGCTTTTGAGTTGGAAAAATGGATACGTTCTCTGCAACTAGAAAACGGAAGTATTGCAGGTGGTTATAACGAAGACGGCACTCCTATATCAATTGTTACCGAAGGCATTATTACTGCATTTAACGCTGTGCCAGGTTATGATGAATTTCATAAAAACATATTATCTTTCTTAGAGACTGAACGTTGGGATAGAGAAGAAAAAACATTGCTTGCATGGCCTGAAAACCCAAGTTATAAGTACGCCTTAGATTTACATTCCCTTGGCTTCAACATTTTTGAAAATTTTCCGATAACAACACTTGAAAATGCTTCCAAATACATTACTGCTCAAACATCTACCATGACTAATGAAATTGTTATGGGTTATGCTTTTGATGAGGATAAAGACGTTGTTTGGTTAGAAGGAACTGCGCAAATGGCAGTTGCATACAACTCGGCCTCTCTAAAAACTCAAAGTGATTTAATTTTAAACGAAATTGAAAAATCTATTCTTGAAAGTACAACATACGTTAATGCTCATGGCTTACCATACGTGACCAATCATGGCTCTAGTTACGGTGCACAAATGCTGTGGGATGATGCAGATATAACTCCCGCGATATCTTCATCTGTCTGGTATCTTTTTGCAAAAATAAACTTTAACCCATTGGCATTAGGTATGAATAAAAATACTCCAGAAGCAGACAAATTCTGGAAAAAGTAACATCACCCTAAAATTAATTTTTCTTTTGCTATTTTTTGGTTTGATGGAGTCGCCATACCCAACTCTGGTATTATTAACAACGGTATTTTAGCATGAAATGCCATGCGCTTAACCACAGGTTCTCGGGTAAGTTTTTCAACATAACTATGTTGGTAATTTAACATCGCTAAAAGATGAATATCCAACTCTTTAGTAAATACTTCTAAAGTTTTAGAAACCGAATTCAACTCAGAAACTGTGTGTACGTAATGCTCTATATTATGTAGATATTTACGTAACATGCCAAGATTAAATTGTTGAAGTTCGGTTAACGCTTTTATTTCATATTGCACATGAACAATCCTAATAGTTGCATTAAAAACGCTTGCTAAATCTATCAATGGTTTTAACTCTGAAGTCGTATAAAACCTATTAAAATCTGTTGCAAAAGCAATTTCTTTTGGTTTCTCAAAACCAAAGAATTGAGGGATTGCTAGAATTGGGCAATTCTTTACAGCCTTAATTAGTCGTACCGTATTACTCCCCATAAAAACCTCTTCAACACCAGATGCTCCCTTTGTCCCCGTTACAATTAAATCAATATTTTGTTCAACGGTAATCTCTTTTACCTCATCTACCAAAAGTCTAAACGAAGAATACGTTTTAAAAGAATGGTTGTTATAGTTACAGGTATTTTTTATTTGCTCTAAGACCCGTTCAAGTCCATTTTCAGAGCGAGTTCTTTCGCCATCCGCCACCACTTTTCCTCCTAAACTTGAAGCCATAAAACGACTATTTGCAATTGCTGGAGTATACGTATTTACGATATGAAAAACACAATTCTGATTCTTAAAAAGTTCTATAGCATATCTGGTGGCATTCCAAGCATTTTCAGAAAAATCGCTCGGCACTAAAATATTTTTCATATGATTTCTTTTCAAACTATGGTAAATGTACTTTCTAACTAAAATGAAAACAATGACATCTGTCAGGTTTACAAATAGATAAAAAAGAACACATTAATGGGTATTAAAAAAGAGAAAATGAGATTGCGAATAATGAAATTAATTACACCTAATTGAGTTTAAAAACCCTGAACTAAATCTTGTAATTTTTTCTCATTTATTATGCTTATTTTTTTTCCTGAAGTTTTAATGTATCCTAGTTTTTTAAACTCTGATATAATTCTAATAGCCGATTCAGTTGCCGTACCTACCACATTAGCAATATCTTCTCTTGAAAGGCGTACTAACAAAAAGCCTCCATTATCAACTCCAAAATTACTTTTTAAGTACAAAAAAGCTTCTGCAACACGCTGTTTTACCGTTTTTTGTGACATATTTACAATTACATCATCCGCCTCTTTTAAATCATGAGACATTAACCGTAAAGCTTCAAAAGTAAAGTCTGGGTTTTTATGTAATGTATTTACGATAGACTCTTTTGGAATATAACATACTTCCATATCGCTAACCGCTATTGCACTTAGATTAGTTGGCTCTTCCACAATTACAGAACGTTGCCCCATAACTTCACCTTTAGAAGCCAATCTAACTATTTGGTTTTTACCGTTTGCGCTTAATTTAGAAAGCTTAGATACGCCATTGCGAACACAAAAAACGCCATTAAGTTTTTCTCCTTCTTCAAAAAGAGCCTCTCCTCTTTTAACCTTTTTTGTTATTTTAGAGTCAGACACTTTTTTTAATTCTTCAGTACTTGCCGCTCTTAACGCGTTAAACTGTCGAATAATGCAATTTTCACATCTACTTTCCATGTATTCAGCGAATTAAACTTAAGCAAAACTAATACTAACGTAATAATCAAAAACTGATAAATGTCATATGTTGATTTTGGAGTTTTAAACACCTTTGTGTTAGGTATAAAGCAAATGTTTGTATGGAAAAATGCTACCACTGCGGTGATGAATGCGATAGTACACCCATTATTTACGACGAAAAATCTTTTTGCTGTAACGGATGCAAAACAGTTTATGATATTTTTCAAAGTAATGATTTGTCATATTATTACGATTTAGAATCGTCAGCTGGAGCCACGCCTAATGAAATTGAAGGAAAATTTGATTTCTTAGATAAAAAAGAAATCATTGAAAAACTAACCGAATTTAATGATGGAAGTCATCAAATTATAAGTCTATATATACCGCATATTCACTGCAGCTCATGTATTTGGGTATTAGAAAACTTAAATAAATTACATTCATCTATTAGCAATTCTCAAGTAGACTTTCCAAAAAAAACCGTGCGAATCTCGTATATTTTTAATGAGATTTCGTTAAAAAACCTCATCATCTTACTTGCTCGAATTGGTTACGAACCATACATTTCTTTAGAAGATTTTGATAAAAAGAAAAAAACAATTAACCGTAGTCTCATATATAAACTAGGTATTGCAGGCTTTGCGTTTGGTAATGTAATGTTTTTATCATTTCCTGAATATTTAGATTTAGCATCAAGCAAAACAAATGGAGGCGAATTTTGGTTAGAACAATATCAAAATCTATTTAGATGGTTAATGTTTGTTTTTTCATTACCAGTTGTTTTTTATGCTGGGCAAGATTATTTCATATCAGCCTTTAAAGGTCTCCGTTCAAAAATTCTAAACATTGATGTTCCTATAGCATTGGGTATATTGGTATTGTTTCTACGAAGTACTGCTGAAATTATTTTTAACACAGGCTCTGGTTTTTTTGACAGTCTTACAGGTCTTGTATTCTTTCTTTTATTAGGAAAGTTTTTTCAGCAAAAAACATATTCGTTTTTGTCCTTTGAGCGAGATTACAAATCCTATTTCCCAATAGCAGTAACTAAAATAAATTCATTAGAAAAAGAAGAAACCATTCAGATATACGACATCAAAAAAGGAGACCGTATTTTAATCAGAAATGAAGAAATTATTCCAACTGATGGTATTTTAATGAGTAACCATACACAAATAGACTATAGTTTTGTTACCGGAGAATCAGAACCGGTGGATAAAGTCTCAGGAGATAAAATATATGCCGGAGGGAAACAGCTAAACGGAGCTGTTGAAATGGAGGTATTAAAATCTGTCTCGCAAAGTTATCTTACACAATTGTGGAGTAATGCTGTTTTCAAAAAAGACGCCTCTAGTAAATTTCAAACGCTTACCGATAGTATTGGAAAACGTTTTACAATTTTGGTTTTAACTATTGCTTTTACCGCCACCTTGTTTTGGTTATTTAAGGATAGTAGTAAAGCTCTTAACGTGTTTACAGCTGTTTTAATTATTGCTTGCCCCTGTGCAATTGCCCTTGCATCACCTTTTACTCTTGGTAATATGCTTCGCATTTTTGGAAAGAAAAAATTCTATCTTAAAGACACCCAAACCATAGAGCAATTAGCGCAAATTGATACTGCTATTTTTGATAAAACTGGGACAATTACAACTGCAAAAAAAAGTACGGCCACATATCAAGGTTTGCCATTGACATTAGAAGAAGAATCATTACTCAAAAACACATTAAGAGCCTCTAACCATCCGTTGAGTAGATCTTTATACAATATGCTCACAGCACAAAACATACTAACCTTAGACGAGTATCAAGAACATTTAGGTAAGGGAATCTTTGGTGCAAGAAACAATAACAGTATTAAAGTTGGTTCTGCAAACTTTGTTGGAGACAATACAACTAACGAGCATACCAATACCGCAGTGCATATTAGTAGCAATAATTTATACAAAGGGTGTTATGTTTTCAAAAATGAATATCGAGAAGGAGTTTCAGAGGTTTTCAGCGAAATGAATAAAACCCTAGACCTTGCCATTATATCTGGTGACAATGATGGAGAAAAACAACGTCTTGAAACTTTGCTTCCTAAATTAACTCCAATTTATTTTAATCAAAAACCAGATGATAAATTGGCGTTTATAACAGCACTGCAAAAAGAAAACAAAAAAGTAATGATGGTAGGTGATGGCTTAAACGATGCTGGGGCACTTGCAAAAAGCAATGTGGGTATAGCTATCTCAGAAAACATAAATATATTTTCTCCAGCTTGCGACGGCATTTTAGATGCCTCCAAATTTAAAATGTTGTACCAATACATTCTTACCTCTAAAAAAGCAATAAAAATTATTAAATTGAGCTTTTTATTGTCATTAATGTACAATGTAATTGGTTTATACTTTGCTGTAACCGGGCAATTAGAACCAGTTATTGCAGCCATTTTAATGCCTTTAAGTTCTATTAGCGTAGTCGCCTTTGCCACAATAGCAACTAATGTTATCAGTAGAAAAATAAAGTAACCCACTAAACCACAGTATTTTGAACAACATAAAAAACAACAACTTTTTAGCAATTTCCATTGGCATAGTATATTTATGGTTTGGTGCTTTAAAATTTTTTCCAAACTGGAGCCCAGCTGAAGATTTGGCAAAAAACACAATCCAAGTATTAACTTTTGATATAATCCCAACCAACGTTTCCATAATTTTACTAGCAATACTTGAAGTTTCAATCGGATTATTATTTCTTTTAAACATATTCACAAAACAGGCTATTATAATTGCACTAGTTCATATTACATTAACTTTTTTACCACTATTCTTTTTTCCTGAAATGTCTTTTAGTACTGCTCCACTTATTCCAACTTTGTTAGGACAATACATTGGTAAAAATATAATTATTGCAGCTGCACTTTTATCACTTTTTAAAAATAGAAGGCTAGTTTAAATTCTACATTCGGGTTACTTTCTATACCTTAATTTTAGCGTTTTAAACACGCTAAAATGTGCATGAGTATCCTATAATTTACAATCCGGATATGACAAATGTCATTTTATAGGTTTTTTCATCAATGTACTTTTACCTTCAATAATTCAGGTAGGTATGAGTGTTATTTATGTACTGTTAACCATCAGCATTATAGTAGCTGTGGTTTTCTTTATTGCATTTATTATTTCGGTTAAAAGTGGCCAATACGATGACTCGTATACGCCATCAGTTCGCATGCTTTTTGAAGATGAGCTAGTTATCGAAAAATCTCCTTCCTTAGAAAAAAATATTAATCCGAATAAATCAACCAAGCTAAAAGAGTAATTATGGAAGTACAACAGTTTTATTACGACAATAAAATCGTAAAAAAGTTTCTCTATGCTACCTTATTTTGGGGTATCATTGGAATGTTGGTAGGGCTGTTACTGGCCTTTATGTTTTTGTTTCCGAATGTAACCGATGGTATTTCATGGTTAAGTTTTGGTCGTTTGCGACCTTTACATACCAATGCCGTTATTTTTGCATTTGTAGGTAACGCCATATTCGCAGGAATTTACTATTCTACCCAACGTTTACTAAAGGCAAGAATGTTTAGCGATGTGCTAAGCAACTTCAATTTTTGGGGGTGGCAAGCAATTATTGTTGCTGCCGCAATTACATTACCGCTAGGGTATTCAACTTCTAAAGAATATGCTGAATTGGAGTGGCCTATAGATTTAGCAATTGCGCTTGTTTGGGTAGCATTCGGATGGAACCTCATTGGAACAATGTTTAAAAGAAGGCAGCGGCATTTATACGTCGCCATTTGGTTTTATCTAGCCACGTTTGTAACAGTAGCGGTACTTCATATTTTCAATAGTTTAGAATTACCTGTTAGTGCCTTAAAAAGTTACTCTGTATATGCTGGTGTTCAAGATGCTTTGGTACAATGGTGGTACGGACATAATGCAGTTGCGTTTTTCTTAACAACACCGTTTTTAGGACTCATGTACTACTTTGTTCCTAAAGCGGCTAACAGACCCGTATATTCGTATAGGTTATCTATTGTACACTTTTGGTCACTTATATTTATTTATATATGGGCTGGACCTCACCATTTATTATATTCTTCATTACCTGATTGGGCTCAAAATTTAGGTGTAGCATTTTCTATAATGCTTATTGCGCCTTCATGGGGAGGTATGATAAATGGGTTATTAACCCTTCGTGGTGCTTGGGATAAAGTACGTACTGACCCAACATTAAAATTCATGGTCGTTGCAATTACAGGGTACGGTATGGCAACCTTTGAAGGGCCAATGTTATCATTAAAAAATGTAAATGCTATTGCGCATTTTAGCGACTGGATTATAGCACACGTTCATGTTGGAGCTTTAGCTTGGAATGGATTCATGACTTTTGGAATGGTATATTGGTTAATCCCAAAAATGTTTAAAACAAGGTTACATTCTACCCCACTTGCAAACCTTCACTTTTGGCTTGGAACTTTAGGTATAATTCTTTACGCCCTTCCAATGTATGTTGCTGGGTTTACCCAAGCATTAATGTGGAAAGAGTTCAACCCAGATGGCACACTAGTATATGGTAATTTCTTAGAAACTATTACCGAAATTATTCCAATGTATTGGATGAGAGCAATAGGTGGTAGTTTATACATCATTGGTTTTATTGTTATGCTATACAATATTGTTATAACTGTAAAATCTGGTACTAAAGTAGAGGATGAACTTGCTGAAGCTGCTGCTTTAACTAGAGTTTCCAGTAAAAGAACAATTGGTGAAACCTTCCACACTTGGTTAGAGCGCAAACCAATTCAACTAACAATATTGGCTACTATTGCAATTCTTATTGGAGGTATCGTGCAAATTGTTCCAACAATATTGGTAAAATCCAATATCCCAACTATAACCAGTGTAAAACCATATACTCCTTTAGAGCTAGAAGGCAGAGATTTATACATCAGAGAAGGATGTGTGGGCTGTCACTCACAAATGATTAGACCATTTAGAAGTGAAGTAGAACGATATGGTGAATATGCGAAAGCTGGTGAATTTGTTTATGACCATCCGTTCTTATGGGGAAGTAAGCGTACTGGGCCTGATTTATTACGAGTTGGTGGAAAATACAATGACAACTGGCACTTAAATCATATGTACGACCCTCAAAAAACATCACCTGGCTCTATAATGCCTTCATATTCCTGGTTAGTCAGAAATAAACATGATAGAAGCGATATTACCTCAAAAATGAAAGCTATGGTAAGCTTAGGAGTACCATATACTCCAGAAGAAATTGCCGATGCCCATAATAACATGGAAATTCAAGCTTCTCAAATTGAAAAAAATCTGCATAGCGACCCCGAATTTGTCAGAAGCTATAATCAAGACAAAAAATATGCAGCAGAATTAGGAGAGGAATTTATTCCGATGAAGGATAGAGAAATTGTTGCCATGATAGCCTATCTGCAACGCTTAGGAACTGATATTAAAATAAAAGAAACCAACGACTAATATAAATCTTTAAAATCATGCTAAAATTTGTAAAAGGTTATATGGAAAGTATTGAAGGGGTAGCAACCTACCCCATGATTTCTTTACTAATTTTCTTCGTCTTTTTTGCCCTTCTTTTTTGGTGGGTATTTACGGCAAGTAAAGCATACATTAAAGAAGTAAGCGAACTACCTCTTGAAGAAAATAACCAATCAAAACTATAACATCATGAAAAATATATCTCCTTGGTGGATTAGAATCCCCGTATTTTTTTTCCTAATCTTCGGATTAATGGAATATTTTATAGACTCTGGCGATAAACCTGCAATTATTGAATATCCTATTACACAGTTTTTTTTGCTAATGGTTTTGCTAATTCTTATTGCCATAGAACTAGTATTACATGCTATTGAAAATGTAATGTTTCAAACGCTTTCTGAAGAAGCAAAAGAGCGATACCTAGTGTCTAAATCAAAGCAGTATGAATGGACTTGGGCAAAAAACCTCATCGCCAAACTTTCTGGTAATAAACCCATTGAGGAAGAAGGTGAAATTATTTTAGACCATAACTACGATGGCATTAAGGAGTTAGACAACGATCTTCCACCATGGTGGGTATATATGTTCTATGTCACCATTGTGTTTGGTGTAATTTATTTGGTGCGCTTTCATATGTATAATGATTATGACCAAGCTTTAGAATACGAGCAAGAAGTTGCCGCAGCACAAATTGCAATAGAAGAATACAAAAAAACTGCTAAAGACTTAGTAGATGCAAGCACTGTGGAATTATTAACAGATGCTTCAGACCTAAATGCGGGCAAGGCTATTTACCAAGCTAACTGCGTCCCATGTCATTTAGTTGACGGAGGTGGTAGTATAGGTCCAAATCTTACTGACCAAAATTGGATTTTGGGTGGTGGCATTAAAAACGTATTCTCCACGGTATCTAATGGTGGTAGAGATGGTAAGGGAATGATTGCTTGGAAACAAACGTTAAAACCAGCTCAAATAGCGCAAGTATCAAGTTACATACTTTCACTACAAGGTACTACTCCAGCAAGCCCTAAAGCCCCAGAAGGAGACCTTTGGACTGAAGAAGATTCTAAATAATGAAACTCAAAATAAGATTTCTACTTAAAAAGTAGTTAACGATTCTAAGTATGGAACAAGGTCAAGAAAATTTTAGAGACTCCATCGGAACAATTAACCAAGAAGGTAAACGCGCATGGGTTTATCCAAAAAAACCTAGCGGTAAATTTTATCAATACCGCAAACTGGTTAGTTATTTTCTTTTGACCTTTTTAATACTAT
Source organism: uncultured Maribacter sp. (assembly GCA_947493885.1). GTDB lineage: Bacteria > Bacteroidota > Bacteroidia > Flavobacteriales > Flavobacteriaceae > Maribacter_B. Next base: position 137,975 of record CANLTE010000002.1, on the reverse strand, counting down.
CTCCTTTTATAAAAATAAATGGAAATCAATTCTTAATGTTTAATGTGTTAGAAAGGCGCTTTAACATATTTGGGTTTCCTTTTTGGCCTCAAGATTTTCACCTATTTGTAGTTTCAATGATTATTGGCGTAATATTCATTGCTTTATTTACAGTAGCTTTTGGTCGTATTTTTTGTGGTTGGATGTGTCCGCAAACTATTTTTATGGAAATGGTTTTTAGACGTATCGAATATTGGATTGATGGCGACCGTGGAGCTCAAATTCGTTTAGACAAACAACCTTGGAATGCAGAGAAAATTAGAAAAAGAGTTTTAAAATGGTTTGTTTTTTTTATAATATCCTTTCTTATAGCTAACGTATTTTTAGCTTATTTAATTGGTAGTGACAGGCTATTTCAATATGTAATTGATGGTCCTGTAGCGCACATAAGCACTATTGTTTCATTATTAATTTTTACGGCGGTATTCTATTTTGTTTTTGCATGGTTTAGAGAACAAGTATGTATAATTGCTTGTCCTTATGGCAGAATGCAAGGCGTATTGTTAGATAACAAATCCGTAATCGTTGCATACGACCATAAACGAGGAGAAGCTGAAAATGGAAGAAAAAAGTTCAGAAAAAACGAAGACCGTAAAACTTTAGGGCATGGTGACTGTATTGACTGTCACCAATGTGTTAACGTTTGTCCAACTGGTATTGATATTAGAAATGGTACACAATTAGAATGTGTTAATTGTACCGCATGCATTGACGAGTGTGATGCTATTATGGAAAAAGTAAGTCTTCCAAAAGGATTAATTCGCTATGCGAGTGAAGACAATATTGAAAAAAAGGCCAAATTTAAGTTTACACCAAGACTTAAAGGTTATACTGCTGTCCTTATAATCTTAACCGGGATATTAATTGGTATGTTATTTTTAAGAAATGACTTAGAAGCTAACATACTTAGACTTCCTGGACAATTATTTCAACAAAAAGAAAACAATATCATTAGCAATGTATACACCTATAAACTGGTAAACAAAACTTCAAAAGACATTGAAAACGTAAGCTTTAAATTAATGTCTCATAATGGTAAAATAGAACTGGTTAGCCATCTTAAATTTAAAGTTGAAGCTCAAAAATTAGCTGAAGGAACTTTATTTATTGAAATTAACAAAGCTGCTCTGGACAGCGACAAGGACAAACTCAAAATTGGAGTGTATAGTAATAACAAATTAATTGAAACCACAACTACAACCTTTTTAGGTCCTGTGAGTTTTAGGTAACATTTAAAAAAGCAAAAAATGAAATTAAACTGGGGAACATCAATTGTGTTATCGTTTGTAGCATTTATAGCTTTCATATTATTTTTTGTGGTTAAAATGAGTACGGATAACAAAGCAAATCATGATTTGGTAACTGAAGAGTATTATAAACAAGAGCTAGCTTTTCAAAAAGAAATAGATGATGCTAACAATGCAAAAAACTTAGCGTTAAAATTTAATAAAACGAATAAAGGCATTGTAGTTGAATTTCCAGAAGATATTCAAAAAGAAAAAATAAAAGGAACAATATCCCTTTACAGACCATCTAATAAACACTTGGATTTTGACTTTCCAATAAGTCTTTCCAAAACACATTTGCTCATACCTGACAAACGTTTGTTAGATGGTCGCTGGGATATTAAAATTAACTTTACTTATCTAGGAGAAGACTATTTTTATAAGCACAACATAACCTATTAACATGCTATTTTCGGCACTCATATTAGGTTTAGTCGGAAGTCTACACTGCGTTGGCATGTGTGGTCCAATAGCCTTTATGTTACCCGTGGATAGAAATAGTAATCTCAAAAAGTTTTCTCAAATTTTTATATATCATTTGGGAAGGTTAATGGCATATAGCATCATTGGATTATTATTTGGGCTTTTAGGAAAAGGGCTTTATCTTTTTGGAATACAACAAAAATTATCAATAGCAATTGGCGTAATTATGATTGTTGTAGTGTTAATTCCTCAAAAGGTTTTTAACAAGTTTGGAGTTTCAAAACCATTGTATAAAGTTATTTCAAAAGTCAAAAACAAACTTGGCCAAGAATTAAAAAAGAAAACGCCTGATACCTTTTTAACTATTGGTTTTTTAAACGGTTTTCTTCCATGCGGCCTTGTGTATATCGCAATATTTGCAGCAATAGCAATCGGAAATCCATTGTCAGGAGCTATATATATGTTATTGTTTGGGTTGGGCACTATACCTCTAATGACTACAGTAATTTACTTTAGCAGCTTTTTAAAAAATCCAGTAAAAAGGCGAATTCAAAAATTGATTCCTATTTTCGTTGTTTTCTTTGGCGTCTTATTTATTCTAAGAGGTTTAGGTCTTGGTATACCTTATGTTTCTCCTAAACCTGCAACTCAAGTTTCCGCTGATATTGACTGCCATTAAAACCCATAAAATGGAACTAAACACTTATATTGACCATACCTTATTAAAAGCTACTGCAACAATCTTAGATATTAAAATACTATGTAATGAAGCCAAAAAATATAAGTTTTATGCAGTTTGCGTAAATAGTAGTCATATTGCGTTAGCGAAAAAAGAACTTAAGGGTTCTAAAGTTAATCTGGCAGCCGTAGTTGGTTTTCCTCTTGGAGCAAAATCCACTGCTTCTAAAGTTTTTGAAGCCAAGGACGCTATTAAAAATGGCGCCAATGAAATTGATATGGTTATGAATATTGGATGGCTAAAATCTGGTAAATACATTCTTGTAAAAGAAGAAATATCTCAAGTTAAAAAAGCTATTGGTAGCCACATCCTAAAGGTTATTATTGAAACCTGCTATTTAACTAATGATGAAAAAGTAAAAGCTTGTGAACTAGTAATAGATGCCAAAGCAGACTATATAAAAACTTCTACAGGTTTCGGAACCGGAAACGCCAACCTTGAAGACGTAAAATTGATGAAATCTATTGTTAAAGATAAGGTACTTATTAAAGCATCTGGAGGAATAAAAACAACGAAAAATGCACTTGAATATATTAAAACAGGTGCTTCAAGAATAGGTACATCATCTGGAATTTCATTGGTTACTACTAAATAAAAAACATGAGCACACATATTTCAGCAAAAAAGGGAGATATTGCCGAGACAGTTCTAATGCCAGGCGACCCATTACGGGCTAAATGGATTGCTGAAACGTTTTTAAAAAACCCAGTTTGTTACAATAATGTTAGAGGTATGCTGGGTTATACTGGTGTGTTTAAAAATAAACGAGTTTCTGTACAAGGCAGTGGTATGGGAATTCCTTCCGCAATGATTTATTACAATGAACTTATTACCGAATACGAAGTGAAAAATATTATCAGGGTAGGATCTTCGGGCTCCTTTAGAAATGATGTTAGGTTAAAGGATATTGTTTTAGCAATGTCCGCATCTACAACCTCTGCCATTAATAACAACAGATTTCCTAATGCTCACTTTGCCCCGACTGCAAACTTTGAACTTCTTATGAATGCTGTAGAATACGCAAAAAATCATAATATAAATATAAAGGCAGGAAACGTACTTTCAACTGACGAATTTTATGAAGAAAACCCAGACTCATATAAAAATTGGGCGAACTATGGCATTTTATGTGCTGAAATGGAAACAGCTGGTTTATACACTATTGCTGCCAAGTACAATGTTAAAGCATTAGCAATTTTAACTATTTCTGACTCTTTAGTTACTGGTGAACATACTTCTGCACCAGAACGCGAAACTACTTTTAATGAAATGAGCCGTATTGCACTAAACATTGCCTAATTAAACAATTAAAAAATGGAAAAACAAGATATTAATACCAGAGCCGATATTAAAAAGCTCGTGGAAACATTTTACACAAAAATACGAGCACATAAAATTCTTGGACCCTTTTTTAATGATATTATTACTGATTGGGATGCTCATTTAAAACTTCTAACGGACTTTTGGGAGACACAACTTTTTTTAAAACGAAAATATACGGGAAACCCAGTTACAGCACACCAAGAAGTTGATGATAAAACTGACCACAAAATTACCTCTGAACATTTTGGCCTCTGGTTAAACACTTGGTATGAAACCATTGACGAACTATATAGTGGTGAAGTTTCATGGATAGCTAAAAATCGTGCTCAAAAGATGTCTACAATGCTATTCATGCATATGTATGAACATCGACAAAAAAACAAACATTAAACTAACTTTTTTTCTTTCAAAAAAGCCAACAACAAAGCAAACGGAATTATAACACTAACAATTACTAAGCTGGTGCTGTATCCTTCAAAAATATGACCTTTTAACCATCCCATTATTCCCTTATAAAAAATTAATCCTTCCGTTAACACAAAACCAAGTAAGTAAATACTATAAAACAAAATTGAAAAATGCTTTAATTTAAAAAAATCTAGAAAAAAGAATAACCCAATACTTATAATACCCAAAAAGGTCCAATGCAAATATCCAATTGTAAAATCTAAATACGTTACAGCCAAATTTGCGAAATACGGTAAGGCAGAAAAAACTTGTAATAGCATTTTAACCAAAACCAAAACAACTAGTACTTTCAAAACAAGTTTTTGCCTAACCGAAAAAATCTTGATATCCCTAATAAATGCTTTTCTCACTGATTTAATAAGTATTATAAAACCTAAAAGTTGAAGTAAAGCTCCTGTTCCTCCTAAAACATAAAATACATTGGCAGGTTTCATCCAAAGAGTAGATAAAAAGAAACTTAATATCATTCCAGAATTAAACATCCAAAAAAAGCGTTTATCTACTTCAATTTCATGTTTTTCCAATATAAAAACAAACAGCCCTAAAAGAGCAAAAATCATCCACCCATTATATTGAAAATGTAGGTAAAAATAAATTGCCGTTTTATACCAAATTGAAACCGCTCCTAAAGTGTTCATAATAATTCCCAAACACCAAGGACCAATACTGGACAATACCATATACCACAACGCCCATTTAATGCAACTGTAAGACATTTTTTTCTTAACACCTGAAGAAACATTTCCGAAAAAAAATGCAACAAACCAATAAGAAGCAATTAAAAATAAAGTTGAAAAAATTATAGAGAAAAGAGCATATCCTTGAACGGGGAAACTAAATAACATTCCTAGTAGTGTCACTTGAGTAAAACCAAAAATCATAGTATTCTTTTTAGCTAAACTCTCTTGCTGAACAAACAGTACGTAAAGTAAAGTGGTCAATGCAATATAAACCCACCCAAGTAATGCTATGTGCGAATGCGTGTGTATTATGTACTTATAATTTAAAGGAATTTCTAAAACCTGAAATAATCTAAGTATAACCCCTAAAACAGCTGCGAAAAGAAAATAGGACAGCGCCCAGTTAAGCTGATTTTTAAATTTAATCATTTTTATAAATGTACAATTTTCAACAACTTAACAAACCTTTAAAAAGTAGACCTGACAAATATCATGTTTTATGGATTTATTAAATGAAAAATTTGCCTTTGGTAAAACCATGAATAAAATTTGATTATGATGAAAGCGCATTCTTTCCACATCCCTGTTATGGGAATTGGTTTCACAATAGATTCCCCTTTAAAAGTAGCTCCGCTAGGAATAGATTCTGTAATATCATTAGTAGATGACATTCTTTTAGAAAAGCTACGTAAAATGTACTGTGAATTATCTAAACTTCCCTATTCAGAGATAACGGATAAAATGGAAGATTTTAGAGCAAAACGAATAACATCATATCTTGATTTAATTCAGAATTTGGCCGAAAAAAAATTCACCGAACTTAAAAATGTCACCCAAGAATCTAGTAACGAAATAAAAAAATATTTCTCTATTTTACCAGATTCATCTTCTTTAAAACAGGAATTTAATAAGCTTACTAAAGATTATTTTAATGTTGACGAAATAGGCGTTTGGATTAAAAATCGTTTAACCATGGGTAGTATTGATGTTAATATTATGACCAAGGTTGACAAAGACAATTATCAAAAAAAGGAACAATTACCTGTTGAGTATAATGATGCTCATGCTGCACTAAGAGGGTACGCAATGAGTAATTTAAGTTCTTCGTTAATTCTTAGTGCAGGGATGAATCCTAGACTTTATAGTTACTTAGAGCAATTTGAAGATTTTTATCCTGATGATAATGGGTTTATTAAAAAGAAAATTGTCTTAAAAGTGAGTGACTATCGCTCAGCTTTAATTCAAGGTAAATTTTTAGCAAAAAAGGGACTTTGGGTTTCTGAATATAGAATAGAGTCTGGGCTTAACTGTGGCGGGCATGCATTCGCTACGGATGGTTATTTAATGGGACCTATTTTACAACAGTTTAAAGATCAAAAGAAAAACCTTGCTGATGATATTCATCAAGTTTTTGCAAATGCTTTATCACAAAAAGAAAAACCTACTCCAACTCATGTTTTACCCATAAAAATTACAGCTCAAGGTGGTGTAGGAACATCCGAAGAGCATGATTTTATTTTAAACCATTATGAAGTAGACTCCGTTGGTTGGGGTACTCCTTTTCTTTTAGTTCCTGAAGCTACTACAGTAGATAATGAAACTGTTGAAAAGTTAGTGCAAGCAAAAGAAAATGATTTGTATTTAAGTAATATTTCTCCTCTTGGAATACCCTTTCACAGTTTAAAATCTAACACTAAAGATGTTGAAAAAGCTGCTCTTATAGAAAAAGGAAGACCCGGAAGTTCTTGTCCAAAAAAGTTTGTAGCACTCAATAAAGATTTTACGGAAAACGGAATTTGTACTGCTTCTCGTCAGTATCAGCATTTAAAATTACAAGAATTAGACAAGGTAGAAAACCTAACCAAAAATGAGTATTCAAAATTATATGATGCTATTGTAGAAAAATCATGTACCTGTGTAGGTTTAGGTACTTCTGCGTTACTTAAATATAATTTAGATACCAAGACAGAAGGTGAAGGTGTTTCCATTTGTCCTGGCCCAAATATGGCTTATTTTTCTAAAAAATTAAACCTTTCTGAAATGATTGACCATATTTATGGCAGAACTAATGTAATAGAAAGAAAAGACCGCCCGCATATGTTTATTAAAGAACTTGGTATTTATTTAAAATATTTGGAAGAAAAAATTTCTGAATTACAAGCTCCTATAAATAGAAAGCAAAAAAAATATTTAGACACGTTTAGCTCCAATTTAAAAGAAGGTATAAACTATTATATATCTCTTTTTAATGAACATAAAGAAGTTTTTAAAAATAATAAAAATCAAATTTTAAAGGAATTTGAAGAAGGAGCTAGAATCCTAAACAAAATGACATTAGAAATTCCTAAACTTTCTTAAAAAACTACCACTTCAAACACTTAACTTAAACTAAAGACCCCTCTTGTTAGCTTTTAACAAGAGGGTTATTATTTTCAAAATAGTTCATACTAAAAATCTTTTCTTTTAGCTTTAAAAATTAGACTGAATATGGGAAAAATCGTCCATAACAATAACATAACAAGAGATAAAATTAGCCCATAATTTGTTCCGAAAAATTGCTTGAAAATGGCTCCTGTATATCCCAAAAGTGCAGAAATATCTAACTTTAATAATATAAGTGTTCTAGATAAATCTATTGGATTAAACATGGTGGCTACTAAAGAAAATGTATCTAAAGGGTATTCTTCAAAAACAATGAGTGATAATAAAAATAATCCATCATAAATCACTGCTAAAAAAAGCCATAACAATACGGCAAAACCAAAACCTTTTATTTTATTTTCGTGAGCCAGAGCAATGTTAAAAGCTAATGCGGTAAATATTAATGTTAAAAAAGTGCCTGTTACTAACAAAAGTGAAAAATTCCAAATAGCATCACTTTTAAACAGTCCATAAAGCACAAATGGAATTCCAAGTCCAAAAACTAAACTCATGGTTAAAGATCCAGCCACGCCTAAATATTGTCCTAAAAAAATAGATGAACGCTTCAGAGGTTGCGCCAATAATAACTCTGTAAATTCTTTGGAATTATAAAAATACATTACTCCAAAAATTGTTCCTATTAATGGCACTAATACAATTATAACATTCATTAGTGTTATTACGGCTTTGGATAAGTCGTTATTTAAAAACAGCAATACAAACCCAAGCGCCAGGTAAAACAAAAAATATACGTAACTCCATCGGCTACGAATTAAATCAAAAAAACTGTATTTTAATATTTTAAACATCTGTTCTATATGTTGTTATTTCCGCTATAGCATGTTCAAAATTAGTTTGCATTGTGTTATTTTGTAATTCTTCTTTTGTTCCTTTAAAATAAATTTCGCCTTCTAAAAGGTAGATTATTTCATCAGAAACTTCTTCAACAAACTGCATGATATGAGACGTAATTAAAATAGTTTTTCCGTTTTGTTTTTCTTTCTGTATTAATTTTTTTAGACGAATTAAGGATCCTGGATCCAAACCCGTTGTTGGTTCATCCAAAATAATTATGGGACTATCAAACATAAATGTAAGTACTATATTCACTTTTTGTTTTGTTCCTCCTGAAAGTGTGGACAACTTTTTTTCAAGAAAAGGCTCCAGGCTAAACAATTCAATTAATAATTGTTCTCCACATGCCTTTTGGCGCAAGTCTCTTATCATTTTAATTAACTCTTTAACTTTTAGATTTCCAGGAAAAGTAGCTATCTGAGGTAAATAATTAATCTCGTTCCGGTAAACACTTTTATTCTTAATATTTTCTCCTAAAACTTCAATAGTTCCCTTATTTGGAATAATCATACCTAAAACACTTTTTATGAGTGTGGTTTTTCCGGAACCATTAGGGCCAAGAACTGCATAAATACCCCCTTTTTTAATAGTAAGATTCACTCCTGAAAGTACTTGATTTTTTCCAAATTTTTTATGTAAATTATTTATCTCAATCATTGGAACTTTCTCATTAAAGGATTAGCATCAGTCAAATTATCTGGAGTAAAAACTGGTGAAACTTTTTCTGAAAAATCTATGATATCCATAAAAAGACTTCTTAGTAATACAATAGTTTCAGGTGTTCTATTTACAATGTATGAGAAAAGCTTTACCGGTCTATATGGCACGTCTCCAATACCATTTTTATCTAAATCATACCCAGTATAACTACTCCAATAATTATTTTTAAACTCATTATCATTAAGCTTACTATTATAAGAGATATCAAATGAATTATATAAAAAATTATTATTGACAAAAGTATTTGTGTAGCAGGCTCCTCTAACTTTTATTGCCCAGCCATTATTAATTAAATCATTTTTTTCATACCTAACTCTATTAGACCCCTCAATACTTATACCTGTTGTATTTTCTTCAAAAGTATTTCCTATAATTTCTGCATCGTTTATTTCTTTTAACAAAAGACCAAATGAAGATGAACCCCAATTTTTCTTAAAAGTATTATTGTGCATTTTAATTTTTTTAGAAAACATTACAGCCACTCCAGATCCATTATTATCAAAAGTATTATTCACATACTCATCATTATTTGAAAACATAAAATGCAATCCATAACGAACGTTATTAGAACTTATATTATTCTTAATAACTATATCATCAGAAAATTCTAAATAAATACCATCACGTACATGTTGTACTATATTTTGTGATACTATTACGTTTTTGCAATGCCAAAGCTGAATACCATTACCTGAATTAAACTCTTCTACAGCATCTCCTATAATATTATTATGAAACACCTTTCCTTCAGATGCTTTTTCTAAGTAAATACCAAAAAAAAGTTTTTCTAAAACTACATTCTGAATTAAAAAATGTTTGCTTCTAACAACTCTTATTGCTGCATAGTCTGTGGTATAACTTGTTCCTACATTTATAATAAAAAGTCCGTCAATAGTCACATAATCAGAAATGATTGTAATTATTTCTCCCTGGTCTTCACCATCAACCACAGGAAAACTTTTACCAATAACAGTTAAAGGCTTATCTATAATTATATTAAACTCTTTGTAAGTTCCTTTTTTAATTAAAAGTGTATCAAAATCTGAAGATTTAGAGACGCCTTCTTTAATAGACTTTATAGTACAGGAAGAACATACTTCAATAGTATTTGCCTTCAACATTATACATGTGAATAAACAACCTATTAAAAAAAACATGCTCTTAAAACTCATAAAATACTACTAAAACACAATTAGTAATTCTTATTAATTAAATTGATATTTAACAAAAACACGCACTTATCCTATCAAACCCTTTTTTAAACAAAAAAACTATCTAATAATTAAAAATTTAGAATTATCATTAGCTTCTACCCAATGCGAAACCTCTTTTGGAAAATTAAAATGTTGTTCTTTTTTTAAGACAATTTTTTTACCATTTATATGAAAATCTATATTACCCTCTAGTACTATTAACTGAGCATCAGTTGGTGAAGTATGTTCTGGAAAAACTGCCTCTTTTTCTAAAGTAATACTAAGAATTTCAAGGGCATCAGTCTTTGCTAGTTTTTGAACTTGTAGTTTATTATATTCTTGTTCAACTAATTGATTATTTATCTCGTACATTGTTTATTTATTTAAGTAATTTAATATTTCCTCCCAAGAATAAAGCTTTCCTTCTTTTTTAGATTTTATTTTTTCCGCTTCTTCTTTTGTATTAAAGGCTGTAAGGTATTCTCCCATTGGACTTGGCACATTTTTACTTATTAAATATGTCGCTTCTAAAGCATTTATAAAATCACCAGGTTGATTATAGTCGTTTACCAAAAACAAATTCACTGAATTTTTATCTATTTCAGCTAAATGATTTACCATACACTCAATAGCATCAAACTTACACGTTTTGCCTTTTTGGGTAACAAATTCTGCTGCGTGTTGCCTATCAACAATTGTCATTCTACAAAAATGACACCCATCTGTTCCATATACTATTGGCTTGGGATTTGTATTGCAGCCAAAAAAAGTCAATACAAAAGTCATGGTCAAAAAACCTTTAACTATTTTTTTCATTATTGTATGTCTTTTTTATTTACTTCTTTTTCTAAATTCTTTTCTTCCTAAAACAAAGGCTATAAAAGCTATTAGAATTCCTACTCCCAAAAAGTAAGCTCCTAATCGTGGGTATGAATGTGCTCTAAAATTTAATATGTCTTTTGACCCAAATAAAGGCGGTTGAAACCCCATAACAGAGCCATCTGGGTTAGTAAATTTCATGATTGCTTTGGGATCCAAATCATAACCATAATCACGTTCCCAAAGGTAAAAATCGTATAATCCTGCCGAGCTTAATAATATCATTAATATGAACCATGCCAAATACCATTTATAATTTGCCTTAAAAGCTATTAATAAACCTAACAAAGTGGTAGAAATAATTGCTATTGGAAATATTTTAAACTCAGGAATAGCCTCTGGAATATACTTCATCCCCACATAGTGGTTCATTAAATTAATATTTTTAATATCATGAGGGTTAGCATCTGCAAAATCGTTAATATAAATATTCATTCCTAACGGAATAGGATATTGTGGAGCCTCAAGAGTAATATTCCATAATGGAAATAAAAAAAGCGCTAACGGTAATAATGCTGCTAAAAACATTAACTTTTTTGACGTCTTCATAGTCGTGCCTCTTAATATGAACAAATAATTTTAGAAAAAACGGGAGAAAAAATTATCTCCCGTTACTTTTATTAGTTTTATTCTCCTAAAGACCAAGACAATTTTATATTAGAATTTGCAGGGGATACTCTAATATAACCTTGCATTTCTTGGTGTAGTGCTGAACAAAAATCGGTACAATAGAATGGCCAAACGCCAACCTGTTTTGGCTCCCAGATAAACGACTCCGTCTGTCCTGGCATGATTAATAATTCTGACGTATTTGCTCCAATAACACTAACACCATGGGGAACGTCATAATCTTGTTCATGATTAGTAATGTGAAAATATACTTTATCTCCTACTTTAACACCTTCAATATTATCGGGATTAAAATGACTACGAATCATTGTCATATAAATATGAACCTCCTTACCATTTCGCTCAACTCTTACATCATTATCAGAAAGTGTAGCATATTTATGTTTGTTTTCGTCTAGTTTATAAATTTTCTTAGAATTCTTCTTAACAATATCTGCTGCAATACCTGCTGCATAATGAGGTTCCCCCACCGTTGGAAAATCAAGAAGTAACTCCATTTTCTCTCCAGAAATATCATACAACTGTGCGGACTGCGTAACTTCTGGCCCGGTTGGTAAATACCTATCTTTTGTGATTTTGTTCATTGCTAATACATACTTACCAAATGGTTTTCTGGAATTTCCTCCAGGAATCATTAAGTGTCCTACAGAATAGTAACATGGCTGTCTATCAACAACTTCCCAAGTCCCTAATTTCCACTTAACAACCTCTGAAGAAATGAAAAAAGTGGTGTATGCATTTCCTTTACCATCAAACTCTGTATGTAAAGGGCCTAATCCTGGTTGACTAACAGTTCCTGCCAAAACGTCTTCGAAATTTAAAATTGGAATTCCATATGCTTCACCATCATACTTTTCTCCTTCAATTGCAGCTAACATTTTTGTAAAAGAATGCACCGTTAAATCAGCCGACAACTTACCATTTCCAACAATGTATTCACCAGAAGGGTCTACATCACAACCATGTGGAGACTTTGGTGTAGGTAAAAAGTATATTGCTCCAGGGACTTCAGTTGGGTTAACTACTAAAACTTCTTTTTTCATTGTAGAAGTTGCTGTATGTGTATGCTCATCATAAACATTATGAGCATAATTTGCAGGCATCATTTTACCACCTCCATTATTTACATATTCCTCAATTTTCTTCCAATTTATGGCTGCAATAAAATCTTTATCATTCTGAGATGCATTAACTTCTAGTAATGAACTAGCTTCCTCAGTATTATACGTTGTAAAGAAAAACCATCCATGTGAGGCTCCTCTACCTGGGTGAGATAAATCGTAATCAAAACCAGGCATAATAATCTGAAATTTAATGTCCATACCACCATCTTCTGGATTAACACTAATAAAGGATAGAGCTCCTTTAAAATTACCTTTATACTCATTAATTGGCATGTCTCGCTGTGGTACGGGCACAGAAAAACGTGTTCCTGCAACTACATATTCAGTATTTTCGGTTACAAAAGAAGAACTGTGATTACCCGCACTATTAGGCACTTCAATAATTTCAGTAGTTTCGAAAGTAGTCAAATCTATTTTAGCGATACGAGGTGTATTGTTACCGTTAATAAACACAAAACGACCATCTAACTCACCATTTGTTTGAGAAATATCTGGATGGTGCGCATCATCCCAAGGAACAAAACCATGAGATGTATTTAACATAGGTTTAGTTTCTTCGTTATATCCATAAGCCTTTTCTGCATCTTGAGAAAACACTGGTATTACTTTAAACAATCTTCCTGAAGGAAGACCATAAACAGACATTTGTCCACTAAATCCACCTGAAATAAAAGCATAATATTCATCATGCTCTCCAGGTGCTACATATACTTTTTCCGCTGCACCAGATGTAAGTGCTCCATCTTTTGAACCATTACCTTGATTACCACAACTTATGAAAAGTGTTACAAGCATAAATAAGGTTAGAATACAATACATTAATTTTTTCATTAGTCTTGATTTTATTTGTTATTCTTTGGTAGGTGGTAACATTACCTTATCTACAACATGTACAATTCCATTACCAGCGGAAATGCTTGCAATAATTTTAGCTCCTCCTACATAAACATCATCGCCCTTAACTTCAACTGCCACGTTTAGGTTATTAGCTTGTCCTAATTTTTTAAACTTCTTTAAAAAGTCTTTTTTATAATTACCTGGAGTAACATGAAATTTTAAAATATCGGCAAGTACATTCTTATTTTCTGGCTTTAAAAGATTCTCTACAGTTCCTTTAGGAAGTGCTTCAAAAGCAGAATTAGTAGGAGCAAATACCATTAAAGGCCCTGCATTTACAAGAGCATTTTCTAATTCAGCAGCTTGTACCGCAGCGACCAAAGTTGTATGATCTTTTGATCCAATTGCAATATTTAAAATATTAGGCGTGGATTCATCATCAGTAATAAAGGCTTGGCCTTGTTTTGATGTTATTTCCGTTTTTTCTGCTTCGGAAATTTTAGTTTGTGATTTGACCTCATTTTTGCAGCTAATAAATACTACTAGCATTAAAAACGACCCAAAAAGCATTTTAAAACCGATTGTTGTTTTCATAAATAAATGTTACAATGTTCTAAAGTATTCTAAAACGGCTCTGGCCTGTTCCTCTGTAAGACCTTGATTAGCCATTGGAGATCCGTTAAATTCAATTAGTAAATCCTTTGCCAACTGGTCTTCTTTTACCATTTGATCAGGATTTAAAATCATGTTCATAACCCATTCTGGAGTTCTTCTTTCCAAAATTTTATTTGGTGCTGGCCCAATAAACTTTTTACCTATTCTATGACACGCCAAACACATTTTATCAAAAACTTCTTTTCCATTAGCAGCCATTGCTTCATTAACTTCTGTCTCTAATGTAATTGATGTAATAGGCCCAACACCTTTGGTTTTTAAATCCACTCTTACTGAAGCTTTATCAGAACTTTTAATTGGTTTTGGTTTTTCTGTTTTAGCTTTAGTTCTATCAACACTAAAACCATCTTTTTTCTTTTCCTTTTCTCCACAACTCAACACTAATAGCGAAAAAAGAAATACAAAGCCTCTTAAACATAATTTCATTTTATCTTGCGTTTATTATTAATCTCTTAAAAGTAATCGACTAATTATCAGAAAAATATGATTTATGTCATGCTTAGGATATTGATACCTTTTTCTCCTAATAAGGATTTTTTAGAAGTAAAACCTAAACCAACTCCGATTTTTAAGTTAGAAGAAATAATTATGTATAGATATTATCTGTTGTAAGTCATATTTGATTACTAAATAAAAAGATGTATTTATTAAACGCGAAAAAGAGAAACCAACTACAATTTCTCTTTTTCTATCAACTAAATAGTAAACTAAAAAACACTATATCTTAAATGTCACGACGGGTATATTTGAGTGGTTAGCAATATCTTCACCTATACTTCCCATAAAAAAATGAGATAGTCCCTTACGCCCATGGGTAGGAATACCAATAATATCTGCTCCATTAATTTCACTATAGTTTAAAATTCCTTTTTCCACACTATAGTCATTGTGAATAGTAACTTCTTTTCCTTGTGCGCTTTTTGTTAAGAAATTTGAAATACGGGAGTACGCATCAGAGGTGCTTAAAAAGTCGTCTCCTGGAGTATTAATAAATACTAAATCTAATTTAGCCTCCAACAAATCCGCAAATTCAATGGCTTTTTTAAAAGCTCCTAAGCTTTCTTCAGCAAAATCGCATGCAAATACAAATCTATCCACCTTGAAATTTTCATGCCGATTTTTAATAACCAAAACTGGTATTTCTGCATTCCTAACCACTTTTTCAGCATTTGAGCCAATAAATATTTCCTTTAGCCCATCAATACCATGTGAGCCCATTACAATTAAGCTGGCGTTATTATTTTTAGCAATTTCATTTACCTCACTAAATACCTTAAAATGCTTAATTACTGGCACTACTTTAATATCTTTTAAATAAGGTTGATTCAGAAATTTTTTAAACTTCTTTTCCGCAAATTTTAGTAAAAAAACAGTTTGTTCTGGATGAAACCCTTCAGAAGACGATATAATGGCTTCATTCAATTCAAGCATATGTAAAGCCAAAATCTCAGCGTTGTATTTTTTTGCAAGTGAAGCCGCTACTTGTAAAGCATATTCCGATTGTTCTGAAAAATCTATAGGTACAATAATTTTTTCCATACGTAAATGTTTTAACTAGTTAATAATTAAATTGTCATTGAAAACAACCTAGCTTCGGGCATTTTTCGATGTAATAAAAGGTCAAAAGCCATACATATATTTCGAATAAAAGGTTGCCCCTTATCTAAAACTTTTATGCTGTTTTCATTCATTTCCAACAAATTGTCTCTTTGCATTTCGTTTAACTTTTCCAAAACTAGAGGCAAGTCTTCAAAATATTCATCATCATACCCCCAAGAAGTTTCAAACTTGCACATTAGATTTAAAATGTGTTTTCGAATTATTTGGTCCTCTTCGGTTAAAATATGTCCTCTATAAATTGGCAAAATATTGTTTTCAACCAATTGCTGATATTCTTCCAATCCCTTTACATTTTGTGCAAAACTATACCAGCTATCTCCAATGCTAGAAGCTCCTAAACCAATCATAAGTTGCGTTTTTGAGGCCGTATACCCCATAAAATTTCGATGAAGACTTTTTGCTTTCATCGATTTATAAAGTGAATCATCTATTAAAGCAAAATGGTCCATACCTATTTCTTCATACCCAACTTTGGTCAACAATTGTTTTCCTTTTTCGTACTGTATACGTTTTTCTTCTGGAGAGGGTAAATCAGAATCGTTAAACCCACGCTGTCCATTACCTTTTATCCATGGTACATGCGCATAACTATAAAAAGCCAAGCGATCTGGACGCAATTCTTTAGTTTTTAAAATAGTTTGCTCTACATGTTCTAAAGTTTGATGCGGTAATCCAAAAATAATATCATGTCCTACGGATGTAAAACCAATTTCTCTTGCTAGTTCTGTCACCTTTTTTACATTACTAAATGGCTGAACTCTGTTAATAGCCTTTTGTACAGTTTTATTATAATCTTGAACACCATAGCTTACTCGTCTAAAACCAACATCATATAAAGCTTGAAGATGTTCTCTTGTAGTATTGTTTGGGTGTCCTTCAAAACTAAACTCGTACCGTTGAGCTTTTGTTGCGTTTTGAAAAATGCCATTAATAAGCATTTTAAGATTTTCTGGAGAAAAAAAAGTTGGTGTTCCACCTCCTAAGTGTAATTCTTTAATTATTGGTTTTTCGGAAAATAAATCCGTGTAAAGTCTCCATTCTTTTAAAAGTGTTTTTATATAAGGAGACTCAACATCATGCCTTTTAGTAATTCGCTTATGGCAACCACAAAAAGTGCATAAACTTTCACAAAATGGTAAGTGTATGTATAAACTTATACCCTCAGAACTATTACTTTCAGCAAAACTTTTTTGAATAGTTTTTTCCCATGCAACACCAGAAAAATCATTAACATTCCAATATGGGACTGTAGGATAGCTTGTATATCTTGGACCAGGAATATTATATTTTTGAACGAGTGTACACATTGATTGCAATTTTGACTACAATCAAAATTACATCTAGTAAGTAACAGCAAACATGACAATTATCATGAAACCTCCTGATAATCTAAAAATCATACATTTAGATAATTAATTTTTGCTACTAATGCGAATTTTTCATCCAATTGTATGGTTTGCGATTAATCCATTTACCCCTTGTAAAATCTGGAAAATTTTGAGGTTCTCCGTTGTTTTCAATTGATAATTCGGAAAGCGGGGTTACTGCACTCCACGCAGCAGCATCATAAGCGTCTAAAGGAGGCGAAATGTTAGCTTTAGCTGATTCCACAAAAGCGTTTAAAACAAAAAAGTCCATTCCACCATGACCCGCACCTTGCGCATATTCACCATATTTTTTCCACAAAGGATGATCATATTTTATTAACCATTCGTCTGCACTATCCCATTTATGGGGCTTGGATTGCCCTTCGATATATATTCTATTTCCATCAACCTCCCATAAACCATTAGACCCTTGCACTCTAAATCCCAATGAATAGGGTCTTGGTAAATTACAATCATGGGTGACTATTATAGTTTCTCCATTTGCCGTTTCAATTGTTGATGTTATAACATCGCCTTGTTTAAACTTAACTTTGGCATTTGGATGATTTTGCCCACCATTTTTAACAATGTAATTATGTAATCCAATAGATTTACTCGCATTGGACGTCATTGAAACAAATCGGTTTCCTCTGTTAACATTCGCCATAACAGCAATTGGCCCTAATCCATGGGTTGGATATACATCTGCATTTCTTTTCACGGAATGTTGTGTCCTCCATTTTGCTTCAGAAATCCCTTTTTCACCAAATTCTACTCCACCTCCATATGGTTGCTTTCCATCATTGAATTTCACATGTCTTAAATCATGCTGGTATCCGCATCTGAAATGAACCAATTCCCCAAAAATATTTTGTTTTACCATGTTTAAAACAGCAAGAACATCTCTACGATAATTTACATTTTCCAAAATCATCATATGTACACCCGAAGCCTCATGGGTATTAACTAAATCCCAGCATTCTTCAATAGTATTGGAGGCCGAAACCTCAACCCCTGCATATTTTCCAGCTTTCATGGCATCTACGGTCATTCGCGTATGCCAAAGCCAAGGTGTTGCTATAATTACGGCATCAATATCTTTTAATTCCAATAAATTAAGATAGTCTAATTGCGAATCTCCAAAGGTTTTGGGTTGTTTTTGACCTGCTTTTTTTATCATTTCATTAGCAATAACAATTCTATTTTCATCAATATCACAAATGGCAGTAATATTAACATCCTTACGAGCCAATAAATTGCCAAGATGATTGGTTCCTCTTAACCCTACTCCTATTAATCCAATATTTAACTTATCATTTGCAAGTGTTGCTCCAAAAGAAAGGCTCGAAACAAACATAGCTCCTGCTCCCAAAGCAGATTGTTTAATAAATTTTCTTCTGGTTCCCATATAGATATTTGATTAAAAAAAAGGCACTATTGCCATACTCTTTTAAAAATACAAAACATAACTTAACATTTAACCAAAGCTTCTACCTCTTCTAAAAAAAATAAAATACATTTATATAATCATAAATTTTTACGCTTTTTAAACATGACACTTGTAATAATGGCCGCGGGAAGAGGTAGCAGATATGGTAAACTTAAGCAGTTTGACCCCATAGGCCCTTATGGTGAATTCTTAATGGAATTTAGTATTTATAATGCCATACAAAGTGGATTTAAACATATTGTAATAATCGCTCAAAAGGAGCATATTAATTTTATAAAAAACCATTTTAAAACACGTCTTCCAGAGGGCATAAAACTTGATGTTGTAAGTCAAAATTTAACGGATATACCTGATGGAAATTTTAATATATCAGGAAGGGAAAAACCTTGGGGAACTGCACATGCCGTTTGGGCTACGCGAGAATATGTAAAAAGTGATTTCGCGGTAATAAATGCCGATGATTACTACGGAAAAATGGCTTTTAAATTAGCCAGCGATTTTATTTTTAAAAAGCAAAAAACAGCAAATTACGCACTAATTGCCTATACCTTAAAAGATACATTATCCGACCATGGAAGTGTATCTAGAGGCATTTGTAAAATTGATACGAATTCGCAACTTAAATCCATTCACGAACGGCTAAAAATAAAAATTGAGAATAATACTATTATGGATGAAGATTCAGGCGAAATATATACTGGTAACGAACTAATCAGCATGAATTTTTGGATTTGTCGCCAAACTATTTTTAAAGAAATTGAGTCTCGTTTCAAAGCATTTTTAAATTTAAATTACAGTATTGTTCGTGGAGAAATATATCTCCCAAAAGTTATTCATAAACTGATATTGGAAGGTAAAGCATCAGCAAAGGTTATTTATGCAGAATCTAAATGGTTTGGTGTTACCCACGCAAAGGATAGATTGATAGCTGTACATAAACTAAAAGAAAAGTCCAATCAAGGACAATATCCATCTCCACTATGGAAACAAATATAGCTTATGGATAACTCGTATATAAATGAACTAAATTCAATTTTACAAAACTTTTCCGTTCCCCAAAAAGTATACAACTTTAAATCTATCAATATTGGGCTAATTAATTATACCTATGTTGTTTTTGAGCTTAACAAACCTAAATACATTCTCCAAAGAATTAATACCTCGGTTTTCAAAAATGTAAAGGGTTTAATGCATAACTACAATAACGTTATTAAGTTGCTTAACAGCAACTCTCATTCGGAGTTTAAAATATATAATACTAATGACAACACAAGTTTTTACACTTTAAATGATGACTGCTGGCGGTTAATAAGCTTTGT
Source organism: uncultured Maribacter sp. (assembly GCA_947493885.1). Lineage (GTDB taxonomy): Bacteria > Bacteroidota > Bacteroidia > Flavobacteriales > Flavobacteriaceae > Maribacter_B. The sequence goes on along the minus strand of CANLTE010000002.1, from coordinate 117,927 downwards.
AAAAAACAGTATAAGTTATAATACCACATCTGAAGAAAAAATAGCTTTTGAAGCTGGTAAGCTAGTTGGAAATTTTCATGCTCTTCTCCAAAATGAAAATCCAAATGACTATATCGAAACCATACCCCAATTTCATAATTTACAATTGAGATTACATGAATTTAAGCAAGCATATAAAAAAGCTTCTTTTAATAAAATTGATGTAACGAAATCTGAAGTTGATTTTGTTCAAAAAACAGCACCATTTTTAACGCAACTAAACAATGCTTCCTTGCCAATAAGAATATGTCATAACGATACCAAATTAAATAATATGCTATTTTCCAAAGACTCCAATAAAGGCTTGTATTTAATAGATTTAGATACGGTAATGCCAGGATATTTTTATTATGACTTTGGTGACGCCATACGAACACTTGTTAATAGTGCTAAAGAGGATGAAAAGGATTTAGAAAAAATTACTTTTAATACCATAATGTTCGAGCAATTTATAAAAGGGTTAAAAATAAGTGACTTAAAAATTACAACACCCGAAATAGCATCACTTCAATATGGAGCGGTTTACATGCCATTTATTCATGGATTAAGAGCATTAACAGACTATTTAAACAACAATGTTTATTATCAGGTAAGCTATGAAAACCAAAATTTAGATCGATGTAAAAGTTTATTTAAATTAGCTAAGCTTGCAAAGGAAAAAATACCGTATATGAGTAGCAGTATAAAAAAAGAACTTATAGTCTAATTCAAACAAAAAAAACGCACTCTACCCAGTGCGTTTTTTCAAACTAAAAAACTAACTCAAAGTCCATCGGATGTTATTATTGGCTTACAATAATTATCTACCATTATATAGTAAGCGCTTTACACCAAAGCACAATGGGCTAAAACAACTACTCTTAAATCTTAATCTCTAAAACATGAGCAAAATCACCTGACTTACTACCAAGCCCTTTAACTGATAATGCCTTATCTGTTTGTTCAAATTTTACATCCACATCACTTCCTAAAAGCTTAACTGATTTTATCTTTAAACCTTTAGCATATTCACTTTTGCTTCCTAATGATTCAATAGCAACCTCACCATTTTTGGGCCATGCCATCATAATTGCATAGAGCTTTCCATCTTTTTGAGTAAATCGAATATCCTGTCCGGTAAACTCCTTGTTCTCTGCCTCAGAATGATGCCCCTTTTTAACTTCAGTAGGTCCTTCTCCAAAAGTATTCCAATATTTTGTGTCATAAATTGCTTCTCCATTAACGGATAGCCAATCTCCTATTTGTAAAAGTATTTCCTTTTGATCATCTGGAATGGTTCCATCTGCCTTAGGGCCAACATTAAGTAGTAGATTTCCATTCTTTGAAACAATATCCACCAAATCATCTATTAATTGATTTGCCGTTTTTGATTCCCAATTTGTAACATGGCACCAAGATTTTTTACCAACTGAAGTATCTGTTTGCCAAGGTAGTTTTCTTATTCCAGGTAATTTACCCCGCTCTAAATCATAGATTACAGTTCCTTCTGGAAATGCTTCATGATCATAATTTTTATCGTTAATAACGACTTCCTTACCCCATTCAATTCCTTTATTATAATAATAAGCAGCTATCTTAGGTCTCATATCTTTATAATCTGGGATATCTAAGAAAAAGTCAAACCATAATATATCTGGTTGATAGTTATCAATTAAATCAACTGTTCTATCCCACCATTTTTGCTTAAATTCTTCAGAAACAGGTTCTGCCAAACCTTTTCCTTTAGCTGAGTACAAATCTGCATACTCAGGGTCCATTGTGTCAAAATGTTCTTTTTTGTTATAAAATGCCCAATTAAAAGCATAATGCGATGAAGCTCCCATGATTAACCCCTGCTCACGACCTTCCTTAAAAAGTTCTCCAAGAACATCCCTTTTTGGACCCATATCTACTGAATTCCATCTAGTGGTATTTGATTTATACATAGCAAAACCATCGTGATGATCAGCAACAGGAATAACATATTTTGCTCCTGATTTTTTAAACAAGCTAATCCAATCTTTTGGGTTAAATTTTTCAGCCTTAAACATGGGCACAAAATCTTTATACCCAAAAGTTTTTTGATCACCCCATTTTTCTTTATGGTGTAAATAAGTACTGTTTGGTCCTGTTTTTTCTAAATTCAACTGCGCGGTAAATGTTGCTGTATCCATATACATTTGTCTTGGATACCATTCAGAAATATATGCTGGAACCGAATAAACTCCCCAGTGAACAAAAATTCCAAATTTTTGCTGATTAAACCATTCAGGATCTTTATAATTTTTCTTTATAGATTCCCAATTAGCTTCATACTTAGGAATAGAATCAGTAATAGTATCTGCAAGTTGTTTATTTTTCTTTTCAGATTTACAAGATCCTAATAAGCATAAAACCGTTATAGGTATTAGTATTTGTTTTAAAGCCATGTTTTATTGATGAGTTTATCTTTTGCTAAATTGAATCATTTATAAATAATCGCAAACAACAATTGTTCAAATAAATAGAACAAATGGTCATTTGACCCTTTTTTAGCTTATTTATTTCATCACAAACATATAAACTAAGACGACAATAATAGATAAAAGACATCTCAAATATTCATTTTCTTTATCAAATTACTATGAAACAAATACCTGAATGCTACTTACTTCATACTAATTTTATGAAAATAAACACATATGAGAAACACCTACTAAAGCATCAACATTCTCATATCTTGTTATCTCATTTATAACAATGATATATATCAGGTTTAACCCATAAAAATTATTTAAATTTTGTTGCACAATTGTTACTTTGCAATCAACTTTTTACACTTCTTTTATGAAAACATTTTTTATAGGATTATTGTTCATTGTACTAACACCATGTGTTAGTAGTCAAAAAAAAGAACCTATAAACTCAGCAATCAACAAAGATTCTGTTCCGTATACCGCAGACTGGGAATCTTTAAAACAACATAAAACTCCTGATTGGTTTCTAGATGCTAAACTTGGTATATATTGTCATTGGGGACCATATAGTGTTCCCGAATATGAAAATGAGTGGTATTCTCATTGGATGTATGTAAATGCAAAAAATCCAGAAGCAACAAATGGAAAACCTAGTAAATTTTACGACCACCACATTAATACATACAACACTTTAGATAAATTTGGTTATAAAGATTTCATCCCCATGTTTAAGGCTGATTTATTTGATGCTGCCGAATGGGCTGATTTATTTGAAAAGGCTGGTGCTAAATTTGCTGGCCCTGTTTCTGAACACGCAGATGGTTTTGCTATGTGGGATAGTGATTTAACTCAATGGGATTCTAAGGACATGGGGCCTAAAAGAGATATCATGGGTGAATTATCCAAAGAAATTCGTAAGCGTAATATGAAATTCATTGCTACATATCACCGTCAATGGCTGTTTGGATGGTACCCAACATGGGACAAAACAACAGATGCCTCAAATCCCAAATATTCAGGCTTATACGGCCCAAAGCTAAAAAAGGGAGACTACCAACTACCACCAAACCCCCATGAGATTGACAATGGTATTGAAAAGTACTACCCAGTAGCCGACAAAATGTTTAATGATGAATGGTTAAATAGATTAAAAGAAATTGTTGACAAATATGAACCTGATATGGTATGGTTTGACAACAAAATGGATATTATAAGCGAAGAACACAGAAAGCATTTTTTAAAATATTACTATAATAAAGCCGCTGAATCTGGTAAAGAAGTAGTCTCTACATACAAATTCTATGACTTTGCAAAAGGAAGTGCTGTTTTAGATTTGGAACGATCTAGAATGAAAGAAAAACAAGATTTTATATGGTTAACAGATGATTCTATTGATTGGAAATCATGGTCGCATATAAAAAATCCAAGATATAAGTCTACTAATAGATTAATTGACTTTCTTGTAGATGTTGTAAGCAAAAATGGCGTGGTTCTCTTAAATATTACACCAAAAGCCAATGGAGAAATTCCAGAACCGGTTCAAAAAAGGTTATTGGAAATGGGGCAATGGTTAAAAATTAATGGTGAGGCTATTTATGGTACACGAACCTTTGAAATCTATGGTGAAGGTGACACAAATGTTACTGAAGGTCATTTAAGTGAAGAAAAGAATCCTGATAATACATCAAAAGATATTCGTTTTACAACAAAAGGAGATACTTTATATGCAACGGTTTTAGATTGGCCAAAAGAAGATGAGCTAATAGTTAGATCTTTAAAAAAAGGAAATACTTTTTATAAACACAAAATAGCTTCTATTGAATTGTTAGGGTATCCAGATAAATTAAAATATAAAGTAAAAAATAGTGGCTTGCATATAACTCTTCCAGATGACAAGATTGGAAAGCACGCATTTGCTTTTAAAATTACTCCAGAACACCGTTAAAAATTTCCACATTAAGCCTTAAATTTTCCTCTAACAATAAAACCTGTTCTTAGTATTAAACTTTAAAACCAGAACTTAAAACATGCTATCCAAAAACTAAATTATAATTTCTATTTCGTATTTATCAATTGTCTTAAGAGAATAATTGTTCTTTTTTGTATCACAAATGTACTTTTCAGAACTTTTTAAGCATTCTCATTTTATAAAAGGACCATAATGAATTATCTTCAACAAGAGGTAAATTTTTTTTCTTAAAATTCACCTCTAAACCAGTGTATATACTCAACAAAATAGTTAAAAATATCATTATGAAAATTACCAAATTGGCGTGTCTTCTAATTGCCACAATCTTTATGTTTTTAGCATCATCATGCCATAAAAAGCAACAACAAAAAGTAGCTATAGCTGACCTTAGTTTTAATAAGGATTGGTTGTTTTCAAAAGGAGCAATGAAAGGGGCAGAAACTATACCATTTGATGATACCAATTGGCGTAAACTCAATTTACCTCATGATTGGGCAATAGAAGGTCCTTTTGACAATAAATACAATGCAAGAACAGGTGGATTACCTGTACATGGTGAGGGGTGGTATAGAAAACATTTTTCATTAGACGAAACACTTAAAGACAAACAAATTTCTATTGAATTTGATGGGGCAATGAATAACTCAAAAGTATGGGTAAATGGAGATTATGTAGGAGAAAGGCCTTATGGATATATTGGTTTTGAATTTGACATAACTAAACATGTTAAATTTGGGCAAGAAAACATAATATCCGTGCAACTTACTCCAGAGGATTTAGCTACTCGTTGGTACTCAGGTGCTGGAATCTATAGAAATGTTAGATTAAAAATAAACAACCCCGTACATATTCCACAATACGGAACTTACATTACAACTCCAAAAATTTCTAAAGATAAAGCCGAAGTAAATATTGAAACAACAATAAAAAACACTTCAAAAGAAACTTCTATAACACTAAACACGGTGATAAAAAACACAAAAGGAGAAATCGTTTCAAAAAAAGAAAAACTGCTTTCGCTCTCAGAAAATTCTGAAATTAAAGAGCATGTTAATTTAAACGTTTCTAACCCTGAACTTTGGGATATTCATTCTCCAACTTTATATACTGCCATTACAACGATAGTTAAAGAAAATGTTGTTCTTGATGAGTACGAAACCAAATTTGGAATAAGAACCATTGCTTTTGACAAAAAACTGGGTTTTTTATTAAATGGTATTGCTGTGGAACTTAACGGTGTATGTATGCATCATGACCAAGGACCCTTAGGTGCGGCAATTAACTACCGAGCCAAACAGCGACAAATGCAAATAATGCAAAGCATGGGTGTTAATGCCCTAAGAACAAGCCATAACCCGCCTTCTCCCGAAATATTAAGGGTTTGCGATGAATTAGGAATCGTAGTTATAGTCGAAGCCTTTGATGAATGGAAAATGGGAAAAGTACCTAACGGATATAGCAAAGTTTTTGATGAATGGCACGAAAAAGATCTTCGCGATATGATTAAAAGAGACAGAAATCATCCCGCTGTTATTATGTGGAGTATTGGGAATGAAATTCTAGAACAAGGACAAAAAGATGGTTGGAAATTGGCCAAACATTTAAATGATATATGCCACGATGAAGATATCACAAGACCTACCACAGCTGGATTTAATTTTTTTCCAGCACCTTTTAATAATAAATTAGCCTATCAAATAGATATTGTTGGAATGAACTACTGGCCAGAAACCTATTCTGGAATATTGGAAGAAAATCCTGATATGATTATTTATGGCTCTGAAACCTCATCAATGACAAGTAGTCGTGGTGTGTATCACTTACCAATAGAATACACACAAAAACATGAAACCAACCATGTAACAAGTTATGATGCTATAGTTGGTCCAGCTTGGGCATATTTACCAGATGCCGAATTTGATGCGCAGGCGAAAGCCCCTAAATCTTTAGGAGAATTTATTTGGACTGGGTTTGACTATTTAGGAGAGCCAACTCCATATGGAGGGAGAGACAATTCTACAAATGGTTACTGGAATGCTGACTGGCCTTCTCATGCATCCTATTTTGCACCTGTTGACTTATGCGGCTTTCCAAAAGACCGCTATTATTTGTATCAAAGTCAATGGACTAAAAAGCCAATGGTACATGTTCTCCCCCATTGGAATTGGGAGGGCAAGGAAGGACAAAAAATACCTGTTTTTGCCTATACTAATGCAGACGAAGTTGAACTATTTGTAAACGGAAAATCTTATGGCAAAAAAGTAAAAGGAAAAGACATCACCGAAATTCCCGCACAGTATCACGGCTTTGAAAAAGGCATGTACAAATCAAAATACAGACTATCATGGAATGTTCCATATCAAAAAGGAACTGTAAAAGTTGTTGCCTACAAAAATGGAAATGTGGTTGCTCAAGATGAAGTTAAAACAGCTGGAAAACCAGCTACAGTTAAACTTTTAGCCGATAGAACAGAAATTGATGCTAATGGTACTGATTTATCGTTTATAACTGTGCAAATCGAAGACAAAGATGGTAATCCTTGTCCACTTGCGAATAACTCAATAACTTTTAATATTGAAGGGCAAGGTGCTTTGGCTGCCGTGGGTAATGGCGACCAAACCTCATTAAACTCTTTTCAATCTAATACCATAAACGCTTTTAATGGAATGTGTTTACTTGTTGTAAAATCAACTGAAAAAGTTGGCGAAATTACAATAACGGCAAACTCAACAAACTTAAAATCGGAAACTATCAAACTTAAAACGCATAAAAAAAATTAAGAAATGAATAAATTAAAACCTTATGTGTTTTTTATACTAACGATTGTTTCGTTAAACACTACAAATGCTCAAAACGATTTAAACAATAATTCGGAAAAATTTCAAAAAAATTGGGAGTCTTTATCTAAGGTAAACCAAGTGCCAGAATGGTTTCAAGACGCTAAATTTGGAATATACGCACATTGGGGGCCTGTCTCATCAGCGTTCGAAGGTTCTGACCCAAACAAACATTACGGAGGTTGGCATGGCATGTTAATGTATTTAGATGGTAAAAAGGTAACAACTGAGGATGGTAAACCCAGTTCTAACTACATCCATCATAGGAAGAAATACGGAAAACCATCTAAATACAGCTACAAGCATTTAATTGAGCAATTTAACCCTTCAGGTTTTAATGCTAAAAAATGGGCAGATTTATTTCAGAAATCGGGAGCTAAATTTGCCGGACCAGTGGCTATGCATCATGATAACTTTGCTATGTGGGATAGCAAAGCCACACGATGGAACTCTATGAACTATGGCGGCATTGACCCCTCTGCTGAATTAAAGGCTGCAATTGAGGCAAAAGGAATGCGATTTATGGCTTCATTTCATCATGCGTTTACTTGGAAATACTTTGCCCCAGCTCATGCCCATGGTAACATTAACCCTAAAGATTATGATTTATATACAAGTCCACATTCCCTAGAATCTGATATTCCAGACGAACGTTTCTACAAGGAATGGTGGGCAAAATTAAAGGAGTATATAGATGTTTATCAGCCAGACTTAATTTGGTTTGATTGGTGGTTAGAAAACATGACGGAAGAATGTCGTCAAGAATTTCTAGCCTATTATTATAACAAAGGTATTGAGTGGAATAAAGAAGTTGCTGTAGCTTATAAAGAATCTACTTTTCCAATTTCCACTGCTGTAAAAGACTATGAAAGAGGAAGACCAAATCAGCCTAAAAATCCTGCCTGGTTAACAGACACTTCTCCAGGAGCATGGTTTTATAGACCTGGAGCTCAATTTAAATCTCCAAATGAACTTATAGACATATTGGTCGACATTGTTTCTAAAAACGGATTAATGTTGTTAAATGTTCCTCCAAATCCAGATGGTACTATTCCACCAGTTATGGAAAATTTATTAATGGACATTGGAGCTTGGTTAACGGTTAATGGAGATGCTATTTATAGTACGAGACCCTGGACTATTTTTGGTGAAGGTCCAACAAGGTTGCCCGAAGGAGGACATAAAGTTGAAAAGCACAAAATTGAGTACACCAATACAGATATTAGATTCACTAAAAAGTCTGATAAAGAATTTTTCGCTATTGTTTTGGATACTCCTCAAGATCAAATTGTAGTTAAATCTTTAAGCACTCAAATAGGAGTTTTAAACTCCAAAATTGAAGAAATTGTACTTTTAGGCAGTGATGAAAAGATTAAATGGCAAAGAACCGAAAAAGGTCTTGTGATTGATGCACCAAAAACTTACCCCACAAAGTATGCCCATTCTTTTAAAATTATTTTAGAAGGATATAGAGAGAATAATATTGGTGGAGCAATCGATGCTCACAAAGATTAAAAAGCATGAAAAAAATTCTTCCTGTTCTAGTTTTATTATTTACAACATACCTTCATTCAAAAGACTATAACGTTATAGATTTTGGTGCAAAGGCAGACGGTATTACACTAGACACAAAAGCGGTACAAAAAGCCATAGATACCTGTACCAAAAATGGTGGAGGCAGAGTAATTATCCCTTCAGGAAAAACTATTCTTATAGGTACCATATACATGAAAAGTTTTGTCTCTCTTCATCTTGAAAATGGGGCAATTCTATTGGGGAGTGCAAATATTAATGACTATTCTACCAATACCCATAAAAACATGTACAAAAATGAACCACACATGGATCGTTGTTTAATTTTTGCACAAGAAGCAAAATCTTTTTCCATAGAAGGTTATGGTACAATTGATGGAAATGGCCATTTTAAAAATTTCACACGTGAAACAGGAAGACCAATGCTTATGCGTTTTATGAATAGTAACGACATTCATTTAAAAGATGTTACCATAAAAAACCCCGCAGCTTGGACCTCAGCTTGGTTATACTGTAATGAAATTGTTGTTGATGGCATTAAAATTGTAAGTAGAGCAAATAATAACGGAGATGGATTAGATTTTGATGGTTGCACAAATGTTCGAGTATCCAATAGCTCCTTTGACACCAGTGACGATTCCATATGTATTCAAGCTTCCCTCCAAGATAAACCAAGCAAAAACATTGTAGTAACTAACTGTACCTTTACAAGCAAATGGGCTGGAATGCGTGTTGGATTGCTCTCACGAGGAGATATTGAATCTGTAAGTGTTACTAATTGCACGTTTAATGATATTGATGATTCAGGATTAAAAATTCAACTTAATGAAGGAGGTGAAATGAAAAATATGACCTTCTCTAACTTGATAATGAAAAACGTTCCTAGACCTATTTTTATGACTTTTGCACAACAAAAAGCATGTGTGGATGCTCCTGAAGAAATGTATCCTATGAAGGCTATGCATCATTTTATTTTCAGTGATATCATTGCTGACAATAGCGCTTTGGATAAAAATTCGGCTATTTTTTTAACCGGTATGCCTAATAATTATATTACCGACATTCAACTTAACAACATTCAAATGATAGTTTCTGGTGGTGGAACGAAAGAAGACGCCCAAAAAACCAATTTTAAAGAATATACATTGGATGTTTTGGATGGATGGTGGCCAGAATTTCATTTAGTAGGAACACTTCCTGCATATGGAATATTTGCTAGGCATGTGAAGCTACTTTCTGTAAATAATTTTCAAATTAAAACAGTAAGTATAGACCATAGACCTCCTATTGTTTTTGATGATGTATTACAAGAGACTATTAAAAATACAAATGCTAATAATCAAGAAATTAATGAAGCAATATTTATCAATCAATAACCTCATAAAAGTAGTTCTAATTTTATTTGCTCTGCATTTAAACACCTTTTGCTCGTCCAATAAAAAAAGTGTTTATAACATTACGGAATATGGTGCAAAAGGAGATAGTTTATCAGTAAATACCAACCAAATTCAAAAGGCCATTGACGAATGTACACAAAACGGAGGCGGAACTGTTTTAATTGAAAATGGGATTTATATTAGTGGAACTGTTCTTCTTAAAGACAATGTCACGCTTAAAATATCTGAAAACGCAAAACTAATTGGAAGTGCTAACCCTCAAGATTATAAAAGCATTGATACTTTTGTTGATGCTACGGGGCAGGAACGAGGAAATTGTCTGATTGGAGCTACTGATGCTACAAATATTGGAATTGTTGGAAAAGGAATTATTGATGGTAATGGAAAAGCCTTTCTTAGTAAAAACATTAAACAAAAAATAAAAGAACTTAACCTTAATCAAAGTGAACAAAAAGGTTTCGGAGCTAATCGTCCTTTTTTGCTTCGTTTTGTTCGCTCAAATTCAATATCTCTCAAAAATATAAACTTAAGACAACCAGCGGCTTGGACATGTCACTTTTATCAATCTAATAATATAAAAGTTGATAGTATTTCTATTTATAGCCACGCTCATCATAATAATGATGGTATAGATTTAGACTCCAGTCATAACGTAATCATTTCAAATACCAATATTGATGCTGGTGACGATGCCATATGCATAAAATCTACTTCTCCTATACCAACTCATAATGTAAGCGTTCGTAACTGTAAACTAAAAAGCGACTGGGGGGCTATAAAATTTGGAACAGAATCTATGGGCGACTTTTATAATATATCTATTAAAGATTGCAAAATACATAATACTAAAGGTGGTGGAATCAAAATTTTAAGTGTAGACGGAGCCAACATTCATGATGTTAATATTGAAAACGTGTCAATGAGCGTTGTAGATATGCCTATTTTTATTCGGTTAGGAGAACGACTAAGGACCTACCGTGATGCAGAAAAACAACAGGTAGGTTCCATCAAAAATATTAGCATAAAAAATATAACAGCTACAACGCAAAACTTGCAAAACTCAAGAGTTTCCTCTCCATCAGGTATTTTCATTACGGGAACGCCCAAACATAAAATAGGCTCAATTACTTTAGAAAACATAAATATTACACTACCTGGGTGTGAAAAAGACTTACAACTTGAGCCAGTTGCTGAAAACGAAACCGCCTATCCAGAATTTAGTTTTTTTAAAACTCTCCCTGCTTATGGCTTATACGCCAGACATATAGATAGTATTCAATTAGTAAATTTAAAATTCAATTCAACTCATACTGAAATTCGTAAGGATGTTGTTTTTGATGACGTTAATAAAATAACCCAATAGACGAAATGCACTCCATTAAATCTGTTTTTTTATATTGTAAACAGTCATTTTCATCTCTTGTTATAGAGGTTAACAGATTTCTGTTTCCAAAAAATCCTTTGAGATTTAGATTGAAGTTTAGACAAAACACATATAAATGATAGAACACTTAACTTAAAAACTACCTGTAACATGAAAAAACAACTATTTATTTATATCGCATTATCCTTTATTCTTTCTGGAATAAACCATGGTAGTGCACAAAATACTGAATCGTTCCCATTTGTGCTTCCAAAAGAAAAGCCAAATATGCCATTGAGTGAATCCATGGAGCGCAATTATAGCTATATAGCTCCAAGACCTGAAGATAATGAGCTATTTTCTCAATTCAAATACACTATGCTAAAAGGCTTTGATTATAATAATCATGATGGCACTATTAGTAGAAGAGACCCTTCAAAAGTAATTTTTGAAAATGGGAAATACTATATTTGGTATACTAAAAGACATACTTCTGCTCCCCCTCAGGGTGCTGCTAAAAGCAGTAGCACCATCCCTTCTTCTGATTGGGATTTATCGGAAATATGGTATGCAACTTCTAAAGATGGGTTTACCTGGAAAGAAGAAGGTGTGGCAGTTCCAAGGCCACCAAAACCAAATGTGGGTTGGCGATCAGTTTCTACAACTGATATTTTAAAATGGGAAAACAAATACTACCTATACTATCAAGGGTTTATGGAAGCTAGTGGGAAAAGAGGAGATGACTGCCCAGTAGCTGTATCATATGCGGATTCTCCTGATGGTCCTTGGACACCTGCAAATAAAATAGTTATTCCCAATGGAGAAAAAGGAGCATGGGATCAATACTCCATTCATGACCCCTACCCTATAGTGTATAAAGACAAAATATATTTATACTATAAATCAGATTTTGATGGTGATCCAAAACTAGTTAGAATGCAAGGCCTAGCAATTGCAGACAATCCTCTAGGGCCTTTTAAAAAACACCCCCTTAACCCAGTAATTACTTCGGGACACGAAACTACCTTATTCCCCTTTAAAGGTGGTATTGCTGCATTAGTTATTAAAGATGGTAACGAGCATAACACCATTCAATTTGCTGAAGACGGAGTTAACTTTAAAATAGCCGCTATTACCGAACTCATGCCTAAAGCTGGTGGACCTTTTATTCCAGATGTTTTTGACAATACAAAAAATGGTCGTGGAATAACCTGGGGAATATCTCATCTAACCAACTATACTAATTGGTCTCAAAATCATTCTATATTACTACGATTTGATTGTGATTTGAGTCAAGACATACATGACCCAATAATGAAAAGACATCAAGTTCCTTATAAACCTGAAGTATACTTTAGTCAAGGATTAAATGCTGACCAAAGAAAAAGAATTAAAGAGGAAACTCGTAAATTAAAAAAAGAATAAATTGATTTCAGTCCGCAAAAATTCCGTTTTAATATTGTTTGTTTGTTTTTCTTTTCAAGTATTTTCTCAAAAAGAAAAAAAACCAAATGTAATAGTCATTTATACAGATGACCATAGATTCTCAGGGGTCCACTCTTTAAGTGGAGCAGCTGTAAAAACACCCAATATTGACAATCTTTCAGAAAATGGAATTACGTTTACCAATACGTATTTAATGGGCTCTTTTTCGGGTGCTACGTGCATTCCGAGTAGAGCAATGCTTCATACAGGGAGAAATCTTTTTAAGCTAAAAGGTAATGGGAGGCAAATTCCTAAAACACATGTAACACTTGGGGAAACTTTTCAAAAATCGGGATACGATACACATATTGTTGGTAAATGGCACAATGATAACAGTTCTCTTGCTCGTTCTTTTGATTCAGGAGATAAAATCATGGGTAGAGGAGTATATCTAGTTGATCATTACAGAATGCCTTTTTGGGACTGGGATAAAAAAGGAGAGTTTAAAAAAGATGATGCCTATTTGCTAACATATAATCAAAAAGGTAAAACAGTACGTAGAGCCATTGCAGATGACGACAAAAGAGGTCCAACGGGAACAGAATTAGACGGTCCTCATACTTCAGAGATTTTTGCTGAAAACGCAGCTAGGTTTATCTCTAAAAGAAAAAAGAAAAAACCTTATTTCATGTACGTTGCTTTTCATGCACCACATGACCCCCGACAGGCTCCAAAAGAATATCGAAACATGTACAATGCTAATAATATTATTTTACCACCATCTTATATGCCTCAACATCCTTTTGATAATGGGCATATGTTTTTAAGAGATGAAGAGCTTGCTCCATGGCCACGTACCCCTGAAATTGCTAAGCATCATTTAGCTGATTATTATGCTATTATTACACATCTAGATACGCAAATTGGAAAAATTATTGCTGCTTTAAAAGAAAATGGCACATACGAGAACACGCTCATTGTTTTTGCTGGAGATAGCGGCTTAGCAGTGGGAAATCATGGCCTAATTGGAAAACAAAATATTTACGATGAAGACGGTATACATGTTCCTTTTATCTTATCAGGTGGGGCTATAAAAGAACATGGTGTAAAAATTGACGCGTTAAGTTATATCCATGATATTTTCCCAACAGTTTGCAGTATTACCAATATAGACATCCCCTCCTCCGTGAATGGGAAAAGTCTTTTACCTGTTATTGAAAACAAAGCAACTCAAGTACGCAATTCAACGTATCACGCCTATAAGCAATTTCAAAGAGCTTATAGAAAAGGAGATTATAAATTAATAGAATATGTACGGGCTAATGACAATGATTGGAAAAGAGGTGAAGAAATTAGAGGTTCAAGGGTAACTCAGCTTTTCAATATAAAAAAAGACCCATGGGAAACCCAAGACTTATCATTTTTCCCCCAACATAGGGAGCTTGTTTTACAAATGCAAAACGAAATGAGAAACAAAGCAATTGAACTCGGAGATACTAAAAAAAATATTGAAGGAGAAAAATATGATTTTTGGGATTATTACATGAATTAATTCAAAAACAATTAACGATTTTGATGTATTTGACGAACATATTCACTAGGTAAAACCCCAAATTGCTTTTTAAAACATTTTGCAAAATATGACGCCGTATTAAATCCAGTTTGGTACATTATTTCTTTTACGGACATATCACTATTTTCAAGCAGTTGCATTGCTCTTTTAAGTCGAATGTTTCGAATAAATTCACTTGAAGAAAGGTCTGTTAACTCTTTAAATTTTAAATACATATTTGTACGACTAAAGCCCATTTCTTTTAGTAACACCTCTACATTAAAGCTTGTATCCATCATATGCTTTTCTACTATTGCAATTGCTTGCTGTAAAAACTGTTCATCAGCAGAGGTAACTGTAACCTCCTTTGGTTGTAAAGAAACTTCTCTATTAAAACGCTTTCGAAGTTCTTTCCTATGATTTATGATATTATTTAACTTTAATTTTAAAACTTCAATATCAAAAGGCTTACGCAAATAATCATCAGCTCCAACCGTAAGGCCTTCCATTTCACTTTCCTGCGAAGACTTCGCGGTTAGCATAACAACTGGTATATGACTAGTTTCTTGAGTCTTTTTAATTTTTGCGCAAAATTCAAAACCATCCATTACGGGCATCATAACATCTGCAAGAATAATATTGGGAATTATTTTTACAGCAATTTCAACTCCTTCTTTTCCATTTTCCGCTTCATAAACCTCATATTTTTCCCCCATTGCCCTTTTAATAAAGCTTCTAATATCGGAGTTATCATCAACAACAAGTAAAACAGGTAATTTAGACCTTGAATGGTAAATATTGCGTTCTACTAGCTCATCATCACCTTTGTAAATTAGGGAATCTATAATTCCGTTATGAATAAATTCATCCTTTTCAGAAGAGTCAACACAACTAATATTGGGTTTATTTTCGTACGCATTTTTATGAATGGGAAGTTTTACAATAAAACTAGTACCCTTCCCTTGTTGACTTGTAACTTCAATTTGCCCCTGATGTAATTCTATTAAGTTCTTTGTAAACGAAAGCCCTATTCCTATTCCTTCCGAATTTCTTTTTACCCTATCTTTTTCAACATAAAAACGTTCAAAAATAAAGGCCAATTTATCTTCTGGGATACCTGTTCCAGAGTCATTCACCTGAATTACTACATAATCCTTTAAATTGCCCCCACGCTTATATCCTTTTGTTTTTAAATATGCATCTCCTCTTGTAATTTGTATCGAAATTTTTCCATTTTCGGGAGTGAATTTAAAGGCATTTGATAAAAGATTATTAATTATTTTTTCAATGGCATCACTATCAAACCATGCCTTATTAAACTCACCATATTCTTCAACCTTAAAATCAATCTTCCTTTTCATACTCAAAAATTGAAAAGGCTCTCCTATTTCTTTAATAAACTGAACAATATCTCCCTGGCGTACTACAAGTTTCATTTTACCCTTGCCAACCTTTCGAAAATCCAGCAGTTGATTTACTAATCGCAATAGATAATCACTATTTTTATGCATTAAGTTAAACTGCTCAGATATAACACTATCATCCAGTTCTTTATACTTGCCTTGTAAATATTCCAAGGGCCCTTTAATTAAAGTTAACGGTGTTCGTAATTCATGAGAGATATTAGTAAAAAACTCTAATTTCATTTTATTAATCTCCTCATGCTTTTCCTTTTCTATGTGCTCTAATTCTAGCTGATGTTTTTTAGTAGTTTTAATAATGGTGAATCTTCGATAAGCGAACAACAACCCTAATAAAAACAAGGAGTAAAGAAAATAAGCACTTCCGGTAAGCCAAAATGGTGGAATTACGTTTATTTTTAACTCCGCAGGCGAATTATCCCAAACCTCATCATTATTGGACGCTTTTACCTTTAGTACGTATTCTCCTGGGCTTAAATTTGTATAGGTCGCAAACCTTTTATTGGTGGTGGTCTTTATCCAATTGTTATCAAACCCTTCTAGCATGTACTCAAATTTATTCTTCTGTGGTGACGCGTAATGCAAAGAAGTGAATTCAAAAGAAAAACTATTCTCCCAATGTTTTAATTCAATTTTGTTTGTTTGATTAATAGGGTTTTTTAAGATAATTCTTCCATTTACCTTTTCTCCAACGGAAACATTTTTATTAAAAATTGAAAAATTGGTTATTACAGTTTCTGTTTCAAATGTATTGGTAAATATGTTTTCTGGATAAAAGGCATTAAAACCATTAATACCTCCAAAAAGCATTTCTCCATTTTTCCTTTTTAAACATGCTAATTCTTGAAACTCGTTATCCTGCAGTCCATCATGTACATCATAATTTTTAAACGTTTTTTCTTTAGCATTAAATTTTGAAAGACCTCCATTTGTAGATAACCACAAATTGCCCTTACTATCTTCCAATATTCCTTTTATTACATTATTAGGTAATCCATCCGTTTGAGTGTAAGAAACAAACTTTTCCTCATTATCATTGAGTTCTAATTTGTTTAATCCCCCTCCAAATGTTCCTATCCATAAATTATGACTAGCGTCTTCGTATATGGATAATATGTAGTTATGGCTTAAACTATTTACATCCCCCGGAATGTTATTAAATCTTTCAAATTGGGGGTTCTTTTTTCGAGCTTCATCTTTTGTAAGTTTACAAAGTCCATCTCCCGTAGCAAACCACTTATTTCCTTTGCTATCCTCAAAAATATCTCTTATAATATTGCTAGATATGCTACCACTATTTAGTGGATCATTCCTTAAAATATCCTTTTTATAATTTACACCATCTTCATCAAGCAACCATCTGTAAATTCCACCGTTGTACGTACCAATCCAAATATTCCCTTTTTTATCAGATAGCAGAGAAAAAACACTGTAAGTAATCTCATTTATTTCCTTTATATCTTTTTCCTGAACACCTTTTGGATTAGTAATATCAATTTCAAACAATCCAGTAGTGTTTTCGGCTCCAACAAGAAGAATTTTTCTTCCATTTCTTTTAATTTCCTCTATAGCAAAAGGTTTTAAAATGGTTTCAAAAATTTTGAATTTTGAATATGTTCCATCATCATCATCCTTAAGCAACATGTTTAATCCCCCTCCCTCAGTACCTATCCATAAAGTTCCATTAGAATCCTCATACATGGAGCGAATTTTATCATAACTTAAACTGTTTTGGGTAAGCGTTTTTCTAATGTGTCGAAACTGTTTTCCATAGGGGTCATACTTATTAATTCCGCCTCCATTAGTTCCAACCCATAGTATTCCTGTGTGATCAATTGCTAAAGATTTTATCACATTTTTACTTAAGCTATTATCATTTAAAGGATTGTACCTAAGGCTTTGAACTAGCCTAGGAAAACCACTTTGCGTGCTACTACTAAAACACAACAACCCATTATTTGTTCCACACCATATATTACCATCCGCATCAACAACAATATTATTATAATTACCATCAGCCAATCGGATAATTTTGGCATCTAAACTATTTTTTCGCTGTACATATAATCCGTCAGAAGTTCCTATAATTAATCGCCCTAATTTATCTTGAATTACACAACTAATAATTTTATTATCTAATCCTAACTCCGCGTTTAAAACTTTAAAAACTAGCTCTTGGTTTTTATTTTCGTGAAGTTTAAACAACCCCCCTGTTCCCACAATAAAAAGCTCATTTTTATCATTTTCATAGATATCATATATAATTTTTCCGTCAAGACCATGGGAGGCAAATTCCTGGCTAAGGTTAAATTTATGAAAGACCTTAGACGATTCTTTACTCCTTAAATCTAACATGTTAATTCCCTTATTTGTGGCAACCCACAATCTTTGCTTGCTATCTATATGAATCTTGGAAATATGATTATTTATAAGGCTATTCCCATTTTTTCTATCATGTTTGTATTCTATAAAAGTCTCGGTAATTTTATCAAAATAATTTAATCCGCTACCTGTTGTCGCAATCCATAAATTTCCATTTTCATCTCCTTCAATATCAAAAATTAAATTACTGTTAATGCTTCCCGCATTGTTTGGATTTGGATTATATACCTTAAACTGATACCCATCGTACTTATTTAAGCCTTCATGAGTACCAAACCACATAAATCCTTGTTTGTCTTGATAAATGCAGTTAATATCACTTTGAGATAACCCATCATTGGTAGTTAACCTATCAAAAGAAATATCATTCTGAGCGCATACGTTGATAAATAAACATGTGCAAACTAGTAATGATAATATGTAAGTATTCTTGATCAATTATTGTTTAATTTTTAGTTTCAGGAATAGCTATTAAACTTAGTCTATCGTTATTTTTAGCTATTAAATATGCCGGAACTCTATTTTTTCCGAGATGAATTATTGCTGTATTTTTTACTTCCCCGGTTATAAAAAAGTTACTTTGAACTGAGGGGGTTACTTTAATATTCTTTTTAAAATTGCCAGATAGTAGCACTCCAACACCAGCATCATTTCTTGGTGTCTCGACCTCTGATTGATATAAATTACCTAGCAATAAAACATTTTTGAATGTTCCATTATCCGTATTTGAAATTTGAAATTTATTTATTGAAGAAAATTGTGTCGCATTCGGTAATTTATGCATTTTAAAGCCCTCCTCTCCCATATTTTCAATCCAATGATGAGCAAAAGTATTAGCTTCATAATGTAAGGCTTTTTCAAGCATGTGTTTGCCGTAAATAGCTTCAAGGTCTGCATTGGCAAAAGATTCAAATGTTTTAAATCTCTTTTTAATTGCAGGAACTTGTTGTGATGAACATTCTCTTCCTCTTAATGGTAATTTAGTTTTTCCCTTTTTATAGCCTAAAACAATATCTAAACTTCCGTTTTCATCAAAGTCATCCGCAAACACCTCAAAAGGAGCACTTTCTTTTGCCTTATATTTATAGTTTAAGCCTAAATTTCCCGCCAAATAATCTAAATCTCCATCAGCATCCAAATCCGATTTAGCAAGACTATACCACCAACCTGTTTGGTTTTGAAACCCAAAATCATTAGTGACTTCTTTAAACGTTCCATTTTCATTCTTAAAAAATCTTATAGGCATCCATTCACCTGTAATTATTAAATCAAGATTTCCATCACCACTAAAATCATCCCATAAAGCGGAAGTCACCAAGCCAGCATTTTCTAATTCTGGAGCGACATCAGATGTAACGTTGGTGTATTTAAGGGGGCCATTCTGTCCTCCATCATTGCGAAGAATATAGCTTTTTGCTGGAAATGGATACTTCCCTGGAACTATTCTCCCACCTACAAATAAATCTAGATCACCATCAGAATCATAATCTCCAGCAGAAACTTCTTGTCCACTCCCACTAATTTCTGGTAAAACAGAATCATTTTTTTCAAAGCTCCCGTTGTTATTTATATATAAAACATCTTGATAATACGTTTTTGGTTGCGAGCCGTCATTACCACCATGAACAACATATAAATCTAAATCTAAATCGTTATCTGCATCAAAGAGTAAAGCTCCGGTTTCTTCAAATTGGAAATCTTCTTCCCAAGGCCCTTCTTTTTTAGAAAAAGAACCGCTTAACTCTTGAATATACATTGCACCTGAACTTCCTGCTGCATTTCCAATATAAAAATCTTCAAGTCCGTCATTATTAACATCTCCTACAGTAAGCGCAGGGCCTAATTGTGAGTTTTTATGCGGTAATAAAGGTTCATAGGCATAATCGTCATATGCATCTTCTTTATGCTTAAAATCTATCCCCCATATTTCCGCCAAATCAGTGGCTTTTACACTAATCTCTTCTGTTTTATTATTTTGATTGGTATTTTCATAACTGATTTCCAGCAATTGATTTGCCTTTGTATCAGATATAATTTGTTCATTATTATCTGCCCAAATAACCCTCACCTCATCAATATTACCAATATTGCCAAGTCCAAAATGTAATATAGGTTCTACACTTGATTGGTAACCTCTGGTTAAAGTTAACTCTTGAAACTGTTGAACATTATTATACTTAACTACTACTTTAGCTCCAATACCAAAAGGATTCTTTTTAGTTCCTTTTAGCTTTATCTTAAGGTAATTGTTTTTAGTTTTCTGAGCCTCATTTACATAAATCGAAGCAGGTTCGTCTAGATTATTAACCACTAAATCCAAATCCCCGTCGTTATCTAAATCGGCATATACAAATCCGTTTGAGAATCCTTTTTTGCCTAGTCCCCAATCTTCTGTAGTGTTAGAAAACTTATAATCTCCATTATTTTGAAATGCATAGTTAGCTATAGGAGTACTTGGTAAAAGTTTAAAATCTAATGGGTTCTTTTGTTTAAAAAAAGAGCGAGAGTCATAATGTTCATGCACATCATTATTATTTACATCTCGTTTTATTCCATTTGTTATAAAAACATCTTTATTCCCGTCATTATCAAAATCTGCAAATAAACTTCCCCAGCTCCAATCTGTTGTAGCCATACCATTAAATCGAGAGATATCACTAAAAATAGGAGTACCTTCATGATTTACTCCATTATTTAATTGCAAAGAATTTTGCATGTATTGATAATTAAACCCTAAATCTACCGCTTGGTAAAACGTTTCAGGGCTCATACTAGCCATATTAGTTTTTGACCTTTTATGTCCTTCTGCGGTCATGTCCACCTGTAAAAAGTCTGTAAGCCCATCATTATTAAAATCCGCGGCATCTACACCCATTCCAAACATTGAAGTATGTCTTGTAGCGTCTTTAGAAATTTCTGTAAAAGTACCATCTCCATTATTTTTATATAAATAATCAGGTACATTAAAATCATTAGATAGATATAAGTCTTTTAGTCCATCGTTATTAAAATCTGAAGCCACTAAACCAAGAGTAAGTCCAAAATTCTGCACTCCTGCCGATGTTGTAACATCTGAAAAAGTAACTTGACCAGATTCTTCTGAAGGCCCATTATTTCTATATAAATGTCCAGAATTTTCAAACCTATTCTCTGACATTAACTTGTAATAGTAAATATTACCCTGTCCAATTAATACCAGAGGATAATTAGCAACAAAAAGGTCTAAATAACCATCATTATCATAATCAAAAAAGGTAGACTGTATAGAAGTACTTTTATCTGCAATACCATAAGCTTCTGCCTGCTCAGAAAACGTGTTGTCTTGGTTGTTGATTAATAATTGATTTGCGCCAGAACCATACTTTTGAGAAACGTTTAAATAAATGTCTAAATACCCATCGTTGTTTACATCTGCCATGGTAACACCCGTATACCAACTGCTATCACCAGCTACTCCCGCCGATTCTGAAATGTCTTCGAATTTTAGGTTTCCTTTGTTAAGATATAGCTTATTTGGCACTAAGTTTCCTGTAAAATACAAATCTGTTAGACCGTCATTATTAATATCACCAGCAGATACTCCTCCACCTAAATAGAGATACGGAAAATCAAAATAATTTAAAGTATCATTCTCTATAATGTCATTGGAAAAAGCCACTCCAGATTTTTCTGCCTTTAGCTCCGTAAAATGCATTTGACCACTTGATACCTTTTTGTTTTGACAGCTGAAAAGGAAAAAAACTATTAAAATAAAAATAAAAAAATGCTTCATAATCAAATGTAAAATAAAAAAAGGAACCATTTAAAACGGTTCCTTTTTATTCTCAAAACCAAAAATACATATTAGTACCCTGGATTTTGTTTAATATTTGGATTTTGATCAATTTCATTTTGAGGAATCGCGATATATTCTCTTCCAGCTTTATAAGCTCCAGTACCGCCACTTTCTGATTTAAAATCAGAGTTAACTATTCTTTCTTCAACCTTGCCCCAACGCAATAAATCAAAGTAACGGGTACGCTCAAAAGTTAATTCTTTTATACGTTCATCTTCTATATCCTGCAACGTAACACTTGCATGTGGAGGCATGTCTGCTCTAGCTCTAACTTGATTTATTGCATCTAAAGCTTCTGTTGAAGACCCATTTAACATAAATTCAGCCTCGGCGAACATTAACAACACATCAGCATAACGCATAACACGTAAGTTATTTCCTGCTCCATGCCACCCCTTATCAAGAGAATGTTCTAGACCATTAAACTCCCAATCCAACCATTTGTTACCAAATATCAAATCTCCACCACTAGGAAAAGCATCAGCATACGATTTGTTCAAATAAGTTCTTGATTCTAAAACCTTTCCTTGATAATTTGTTGTTTCATTTGTATTCCAAAAGAAAGTAGTAAAGGTTCTAGGGTCTATCTCTCCGTTAATAGTTTGCTCATCTAAAAATAAATCTAATGCCCATTGATTAACCCTCATACCGTCTTGATTAGTAAATCCAGCTGGTGCAAAATCTGGCTGATAACCCGATCCTTTTCCTCTGTTAGGGGCATCTCCCCCCCAACCACCGTTACCGTCGGCAATAAGTTGAATTTCAAAAATTGATTCAGCATTATTTTCGAACTCTTCCGTGAAGTTATGAGCATAATCGTCCATAAGTTGATAACTACCGTCCATAAGTTTAGCAAATTCAGCTTTGGCCTCTGCATATTTACCTTGATATAGATAAACCTTACCTAAATAGGCCGTTGCTGCCCCACTAGTTGCACGTCCAACCTGATCTTCCGGCCAAGATTGTGGTAACTTTTCTTGAGCACTTTTTAAATCTGCTTCTAGCAATGCCCATATCTCTGATGGAGGAACCTGTTGTATTGAAGAAGGGTCTTCTATTTCTCTAAATGGAATAGTAATTAACGGAAGGTTTAACCAATTGTTTAGCAAATTAAAATAATTATACGCTCTAATAAAGTGTCCTTCTCCAAGAATATTATCTTTTTCCTCTTGACTAAAATCTGGATCCTCAATATCTGGAACATAAAATAAAACTTCATTAGCTCTTGCAACTGCCTGAAACATTCCAGACCATACCCATCTTACTGGGTTTCCTGATGGATCTGCAGCAAAATAACTTACCTGAGTCCTATCAGAAGTTCCATAACCGTTAATTACATCATCTCTATAATCAGATAGAAAAATTTCGAATCTACTGTAATAAAAAATTGTATTCAATGGGCTGTAAGCCCCTATTATACCCTTGTTTGCATCTGATTCGGTTTGCCAAAACGAATCTGGTGTTAAAACATTTGGGTTACGTTGTTCCAATACATCGTCGCTGCAACCAATATTAACCATAAAGGTTAGTAGCATTGCAAACGCTATTTTTATAACTTTTTTTATTTTTTTCATTTTTATTTTTTTTTATTAAAAAGAAACCTGAAGTCCTAATTGATATGTTCTAGGTGTTGGATAAGCTCCTTCATCTACTCCTGCATTATAAATAGAACTTCTTTGATCACCATTCCCTCTAGCATTTCTACCTACTTCTGGGTAATAACCAGAATAGTCAGTTATTGTAAATAAATTTATCGCAGAAAGATACAGCCTAACCTTACTTAATTTAATCTTGTCTAAAACATTATCTGGTAATGAATATCCTATTTGTGCATTTCTAAGTCTAAAATATGCACCATCTTCTACATAAAATGAAGACATTCTTTTGTTCTTTCCTGGATCTGATTGTGTATTTCTTGCTACGCTTGTATTCGTATTAGATGGTGTCCATGCATTTAATGCATCAGCAAAATAATTTCCATCATTATCAAAATAGCCTCTATACTTAACTCCGTTTACTATTGAGTTTCCAGAAACTCCATTAAAGTATAAACTCAAATCAAAATTCTTATAGTCTGCCGACAAGTTTAAACTATATTCAAATGTTGGAATAGGACTACCTAAAAATGTTTGATCATTTACATCAATAATTCCATCAGGACCACTATTATCAGGACCTGCAATATCTTTAAATCTAAAATCTCCAGCTCTTGGGTTACCTGTGGCATCATTTGCTGCTGCAGCTTCAGCATCGGTTTGGTAAATGCCATCTACAATATATCCATAAAAAGACCCTATCGGTTGGCCAACATCAGTTAATGTACTATTTGTTGTATTTGAAGTAAAACTACCTGCTGCTCTTGGAGTAGCTCCTCCTAATGAAGTAACTTCATTATCTAATACAGAGAAATTACCAGACACATTATATGATAAATCTCCTATTTGATTAGCATAACTAGCAGAAAATTCAAAACCTTTATTGTCTACACTAGCCGTATTTTGTGGAATAGCTGATTGATAGCCAGAATAAAAAGGAGGAGGAACTGGACCCAATACATCTTCGGATTTCTTAATAAAATAATCCATAGTTACATTTAATTTATTATTTAATGCACTAAACTCTAAACCGATGTCTGTTGTTTTAGTGGTCTCCCAAAATATACTTGGATCAACTCCTTTAGTTATAGAGTAACCAGTAACTCTGCCTTGATTTACACCTAAAATATATTCACTAAATAAATTAATTTCTGGGTCTACAGCATAAATAGGAACATTACTTGACCCTATTTCACCATAACTAGCTCTAAACTTAATATTTGTTAGCGCATCAAAATTTTCAAGAAATTTCTCATTACTTATATTCCACCCAAGGGCAAACGATGGAAATGTTCCCCATCTTAAATCTCCTATAAACAAAGAAGACCCATCTCTACGTAAAGTAGCGGTTAATAAATAACGATCATCGTAATTATAATTTAATCTTCCAAAGTATGATTGAATCGCGCTAGTTAAATCTCTAGATGGAGCACTTTGTAACGTTTCTGCTTGAGAAGCTATGCGAATATTATTACTTGGAAAATCAAGAGCCTTAGTTCCTAAACTTCTTAAATTATCCTTCTGTTGTGTAATACCTCCTAAAAGATCAATGTTATGATTCCCAAAAGACCTCTTATAATTTAAAGTCTGCTCTACAAGTGTAGATAAATAATTCGTATTAGTTTCTGATAATTCCGAAGTTATAATGTTCCCTCCTGTTCCAGTAATTACAGGATGATCTGGAGTAAACTTATAATTATTATCAGCATAATACTCTGCCCCTAAACTTATTTTATACGTTAACCCATTAAGTATCTCATAAGAAGCTGTTAAATTCCCTAATACCGTGTTTCTTGTAATAGTTCTATCTTCTAAAGCAGCAAAACCTAATTCATTAATTCTACTACTCTGTCCGTAAAATGCTCCTGCACTACTAGCATCTACATTTGTATGTACCCAATCACCATTTTCATCTTTTAAGCTTATAGTTGGAGGCAAGTTTCTTTCTTTATTAAAATATGGGTTAGGATTATTTACTGACCTTGTTAAACCTATAGTATTGTTTAGCTTAAATTTACCTTTAGTAAATGAAACATTTGACCTTGCGGTGGATAATGTAAAATCTGAATATTTTACGATACCTTCATTTTCTTGATGACCTACAGAAAAACTGTAAAGTGTATTTTCTCCTCCTCCAGAAATTCTGAAATTAGTATTTTTAATAGTTGCTGTTCTAATAGATTCATCATAAAGATTACTTGTTAGGTTTGGATTAAATTCGCTATCATTAGCAGGGGCTCTTGTAACCCCATCATTATCATTTGCTTGATTAACAATATCAGCATACTGTCTTGCATTTGCCCAATCTAATGACTTTATTAATTTTTGAAATCCAATACTTGTATCAAAGTCTATAGATACTTTACCTCTAACACCTTTTTTACTAGTTATTATTATTACACCATTCGCAGCTCGCGAACCGTAAATAGCAGTTGCCGAAGCATCTTTTAAAACTGAAATGGACTCAATATCTGATGAATTAATAGAGCTCATTCCTCCAGTAATAACACCATCAATAACAAATAAAGGGCTAGCATCTGTTAAAGAACCTAAACCTCTAACAGTAATGTTTGCCCCAGCACCAGGCGCACCTCCTGCAGATTGCACATTAACACCTGCAACTCTACCTTGTAAAGCTTGTGAAGCATCACTAAAGGTATACTTTTCAATTTCTTTGTTGTCCACAACTCCTACTGCTCCGGTTAAATCACTTTTCTTTTGAGAACCATACCCTACAACAACTACCTCATCTAGATATTCGGCATCTTCTTCCATTGTTATTGACACCGTTCCTCCAGAGACCGGTGCTTCTTGTGTTTTGTACCCTAAATAGGAAAAAACCAAAGTTGCCCCGTCTGGAACGTTATTAATAGTAAAATTTCCGTCAAAATCGGAAGTAGTTCCATTTGTTGTTCCTTTAACAACAACATTTACTCCTGGTAACGGCCCGTTACTATCAGAAGTGGTTCCTGTCACAGTTTGTGACTGCGCTTGCACAAACGCTGTACCAACAAGCCAAAGCAGCAGCAATGACCATATGTGATATTGGCGTTTTTTCTTAATTAATTTCATAAGCATTTGTTAATTTGAGTTAGTTATTAAATTATCTTATCCCAAAAGAACAACTAACCATTTAAGAGCAGGGATAAAAATCTTCAGAAGGGGACAACAAATGTTCAAGTTAAATTTGTGTTAATGGTGTACTAAAAAAAGTATCACGCTGATTTATCCTGTAAAATCAAGCATAAATGGAGGTTTTAACCCATTTTTACCAAAGAGATAATTTTTGACACCAAAAATTAACAATTTAAAATTTCAACACCTTTATTTTAGAATAATTATCATTTTAACTTTACTATATTTAATACTTGTAAAGCTAAAAA
Organism: uncultured Maribacter sp.; assembly: GCA_947493885.1. Lineage (GTDB taxonomy): Bacteria > Bacteroidota > Bacteroidia > Flavobacteriales > Flavobacteriaceae > Maribacter_B. Next base: position 90,761 of record CANLTE010000002.1, on the reverse strand, counting down.
TCAGCTCACATTTTGAATTTTTTTATTCGATGTTTTCATTTCTGCGTAGCGAGGATCTTGTATATAATCTTGTTTTTGCATTTTTACAACTTCAATACTTAAAAAACCGAACTCACTTACTACTTTTCCATAAAATCTATAAACTCCTTTTCCTCTGAATCTATATTTGGCGGCTACAGGCGGAAAAAGCACAGTGTCAAAAACTTCTCCATATTGATCTACTAAAGTTGCAAAATGCATACGTTTGCCATTATGTGTCTTTGTGTTTTTTACCGTTACCAAATACCCATAAATATCTATGTGCTTATTTAAATACCGTTTTAAATGTTTACTTCCTCTTGCATTTTTAGGTAACTCTGCCAATAATTTATACGGGCTACATAACGAAAAACCTAATAACTCTAATTGTGTAAATGCCATTTCAAGGCTTGTTGTATGTAGCTTAGGAATCGTAAAATTTTTATGTTTAGGAGTAAAAAGTTTGGGGTAGTCTATCTTTACAATCTTATTTAATATTAAATGTGCTTTCCACAATAACTCGTGCTTATTTTCTCCTGTAAATCTAAAAGCATTTATCCTAATTAAAATACTCACCTGTTCTGTAGATATTAATACACGGTCTAAAAAATCTTCCAAAGAATTATAAATACCATTCTTTTTTCGTTCATTAATAATGCGATTAATTGCTTGACGCTCTATACCCTTTAAATACATATACCCCAAATACAACTGTTTTATATAAATGCGATTAGTAACATCACTTTTATTAATACATGGAGCATGTATTGTAGCTCCTAACATACGCGCCTCATGAATATAAAATTCAGAGCTATAAAAACCTCCTCCATTATTGAGTACTGACACTATATATTCTAGAGGGAAATAGGCTCGTAAAAAAAGTGTTTGATAGCTTTCTACTGCATATGAAGCGGAGTGTCCTTTAGCAAAAGCATAACCTGCAAAACTGGCAACTTGATTCCAAATTTCAAAAATGAGTTTTTCGTTATATCCTTTTTTACGGCAATTATCTATAAATTTTTCTTTTACTTTTTGAAATTCTTCACGAGAACGAAACTTACCACTCATTCCTCTTCGTAGCACATCTGCTTCACCTAAACTGAGGCCTGCAAAATGATGCGCTACTTTTATAACATCTTCTTGATATACCATAACACCATAAGTATCTGGCATAATATCTAACATTACTGGATGAGCTTTCTCTTGTGCTCTACCTTTGTTTCGGTGGCGTAAAATATACTCCCTCATCATTCCACTTTTTGCAACACCCGGTCTAATAATAGAACTCGCTGCTACCAACCCTAAATAATTATCAACCTCTAGCTTTTTTAACAGCATACGCATTGCTGGAGATTCTACATAAAAGCAACCCATACACTGTGCTGTTTTTATAAGATTATTAATTTTAGTGTCTTCTTTAAACCTTTTTATATCATGAATATCCCATTGAGAAAAATCATCAGAGCGTGTTTTTTGTAGTATTGTAATTGCCTCTTCTATTTTAGCCAGCCCACGTTGTCCCAAAATATCAAACTTATATAAACCTACATCTTCGGCAATGACCATATCATACTGTGTAGTTGGATATCCTTTAGGGGGTAAATTTGTAGCTGAAAACCAATGTATAGGTTTATCACTAATTAAAATTCCTCCTGCGTGAATGCTTAAATAATTAGGCATTCCTTGAAGAAGTTCTGTGTATTTTATAACTAAAGATGATATTTCATCTAACCGGGTAGCTTCAAAATTCCCATCACTCAATATGTCTATTTCATCTTTAGGTAAGCCAAAAACTTTACCTAACTCTCGCACCATTCCCTTCCATTTAAAAGTAACGTAAGTACCTAGCAACGCCACATTTTCGAATCGATTAAAAATATATTCTGTTATTACAGGTCTATCTCGATGCGAAAAATCAATATCAAAATCAGGAGGATTGGTACGATATAAATTTATAAATCGTTCAAAATAAAGATCCAACTCCATGGGATCAACATCAGTAATACGTAATAAATAAGCTACTATACTATTAGCTCCACTACCTCTTCCTACATAAAAAAAGTCCTGCTTTTGCGCATAAGACACAATATCCCAATTAATTAAAAAGTAAGAAACAAAATTCATTTTTATAATTAGCTGTAACTCTTTTTGTAAACGCGTTAAAACATCAGCTTTAATATTCAGATATCGGTATGGCAACCCATCTTGACATAGTTTTTTCAGCAATGCTATGTCTTTTTCTTTGCTGCCTGTATACGTTTCAAGGTTTTGTGGTTTTCTTCCTTCTAAAAAATCAAAATGAATAGAACAATTATTAAGTAGCTGTTCTGTATTTTCTAATATGTAGGTATATTCAGAATATGCTTTTACTATATTTTCAATAGGAAACATTTTTTCATCCTCACTGGCTTGCTCTGTTGTAGACAGCTTACTTAGTAATGTATTATTATCTATTGCTCGTAATAATCTATGCGCATTAAAATCCCGTTTATTACGAAAAGTAACAGGTTGTTGTACTACTAATTTATTTTTAAACTCGGTAATTTTAGAAAATCGTAATCTACGTAAGTCTGTAATAGAAATACCTATATATTCATTTTCAGCAAAAACATCTATTTCATGTTCTAATACTTTTTCAAAAGGGTAAATTACATAAGCATGTTCAAAATTGGGTGCTCTAACCTCTAATTGCTTTTTATTATGAATATGTTCAGAAAGAAAATTATTAAGTTCTAAATATCCTTTATTATTCTTGGCTATACCTACAAAGCACTGCTCAATACCATTTCTAAAGTCTATACCCAAAATAGGTTTTATACCATATTCTGGAGCCTTTCGCACAAAATTTAAACATGCTGAAGTGTTATTAATATCCGTAAGCACTAATTGCTTTACATGATTTTCTTGAGCTATTTTTAAAAGCTCTTTTTCTGAAAAAGTACCGTAACGTAAGCTGTAATATGTATGACAATTAAGATACATAATTACTGTTTCCTATGTGCTAACACTACAGGTGGCATACCATTAAATGGATTATGCATTCGACCTATAGTTTTTGCATCCATCCCCGAAGCTCTTATTACACTTTTATCTCCATAACGTTTTCTAATGTGATCCATAGCATGATATAGATTTAAAATTTCTTCGGTATCTTCAAAAAGGTTTATCTGATAATTTCCTGATACTAAGTGACTAAATCTAATACCGACCAAGCGCACTAGCAATCTCTTATTATATAGTGTTTTAAAAAGTCCTAAGATTTTAGGAATTAAAACATGATCTGCACTTGTATATGGTATTCTCATTTGCTTTGAATAAGTGTTAAAATCTGAATACCTAATTTTTACTGCAATACATGCCGTTAATTTATCGCCCCTACGTAATTGGTATGCTAAATTTTCGGTCATAGCAATAAGAATACCTTTTAGTTTTACAACATCAATAGTATCACGGTCAAAGGTTCGTTCGGTAGAAATAGATTTTCGCTCACTAAAAGGAATCACAGGAGTATTATCAATACCATTTGCCCGTTTCCATATTACTTTACCATTAGCCCCTAGTACACGCTGCATTACATCTACTGGCATTTCTTGAATTGTTTTTATTTGTCGTAATCCAAGGTTTCGTAATACTTGATATGTTTTATCTCCCACCATAGGGATTTTTTTAATAGACAGGGGAGCTAAAAATGGTTTTTCTAATCCGTAATCAATTTTTAATTTGCTATTAGGTTTGGCTTCATTTGTAGCAACTTTAGAAACCACCTTATTACACGATAGCCCAAATGAAATAGGCAGACCTGTTTCTTTTATAATACGATTTCGAAGCTCAGAAGCGTATTTATAGGACCCAAAAAAGCGATCCATTCCTGTAAGATCTGCATAAAACTCATCGATACTAGATTTTTCAAAAAGCGGAACATGTTCTTTAATAATTTCAGTAACTACATCAGAATGCTTACTATATGTACCTGCGTTACCTCTAATAACAAAAGCTTCTGGACATAACTCTCTTGCCATTCGCATTGGCATACCAGAATGCACACCATAACCCCGAGTTTCATAACTACAAGCCGCAACCACTCCCCTATCTCCTGTACCACCAACCAATAATGGCTTATTTTGCAGCTCTCTATTAAGTAACCTTTCTACAGATACGTAAAAGGTATCCAAATCAATATGTAATATAGTTTTGTTCATCAGCATCCTAAAAACAGGATAGCTAATTTATGGATTATTTCCATTTTATTGGATTATTTCCAATAATTTAACATTGATTAAAATTATTATATAGTCCAAACTTTATATTAAAATAATGCCTGTTACTCCATTCACAAATTAAGTTAAATTAATTACCTTTCTTTTTATAACTTGCCAAACAATACTATTACAACCTATTCCCTTATATAAAATTTAACTCAAAAAACTCACAATGACCAAAAGCCCTTCCACGCGTAAGCGTCACAACATTCTTGCTATGGTTTTTATTACCGTAGTTATTAACTATTTAGACCGTAGTAACCTTTCAATAGCAGCTGCTGCATTACAAACCGAGTTAAATATTAATTCCGTTCAGATGGGATATGTTTTTTCGGCTTTTGCCTGGACCTACGCACTTTTACAAATTCCAGGAGGTTTACTTGCCGATAAAATAAAATCTAGAATTTTATACACCTTTATCATGGCATTTTGGTCCATTGCAACTTTAGTTCAAGGTATGGTTAACTCACTTGGAGCATTAATTGGCCTTCGTGCTAGTATTGGTTTATTTGAAGCTCCTTCATACCCTATAAACAACTTGGTTGTTACTCGTTGGTTTCCAGAAAATGAAAGAGCATCCGCAATAGGTATTTATACTTCTGGTCAATTTTTAGGAATGGCATTTTTATTACCTATTTTAACCCTTATCCAAGATGCATTAGGTTGGAGAGGTTTATTTATTGTTTCTGGTATTATTGGATTAGTATGGGCTGCCATTTGGTACTTCTTTTATAGAGACCCAAAAGATCATAAAACGGTTAGTGAATCAGAATTAACACATATTGCAGAAGGTGGTGGTTTGGTTGATAATACATCTACTAAAAAAGAAGATAAACAAAAATTTAACTGGTCAGATGTTGCTGAAGTATTTAAATATCGTAAGCTTTGGGGGCTTTATATTGGTCAATTTTGCTTAGGTGCAACGCTAATCTTTTTCCTTACTTGGTTTCCTACATACTTAGTAAAATATAGAGGGTTAGACTTTCTAAAATCAGGATTTTTAGCATCCATTCCGTATTTGGCAGCTTTTGTTGGGGTGCTTTTGTCAGGTTTCACTTCAGATTATTTGACAAAAAAAGGGTATTCTATTGAAGTTTCTAGAAAAACTCCCATTATTATAGGCATGCTACTTTCTATAGCAGTTATTGGCGCCAATTACACTGATAATACTTTTTTCATCATACTTTTCTTATCAATTTCCTTTTTTGGTAACGGACTAGCAAGTATTGCATGGGTATTTATCTCATTAATAGCACCTTTACGACTTATTGGGCTTACTGGTGGAGCTTTTAACTTCATAGGTGGTTTAGCAGGTATAATTGTTCCTATAGTAATTGGATATTTAGTAAAAGACGGAGACTTTAGTCCTGCCCTATTTTTTATAGGCGGAATTGCACTTCTTGGCTTTATATCATATACCTTTATCGTTGGTAAGGTAGAGCGTATTGTGCCAAAAAATGAAAAAGAAACTATCAAATAAATCACGTATAGATTATAATGAAAATTACCGCTGTAAAAACATATCCAATTAATGTTGGATCAGGAAGTCAACTTGTTGTAAAAATTGAAACCGATTCTGGTATATATGGATGGGGAGCTTCTGGTCTCTCAGGAAGAGAACTTGCCGTGATTGGTGCTATTGAACATTTTAAACCACTTATTATAGGAAGAAACCCTAATCAAATTGGAGCTATTTGGCAAGATTTATATAGGGGTCAATACTTTGAAGGAGGTAGGGTATTAACAGCTGCCATATCAGCAATAGATATTGCCCTACATGATATAAAAGGAAAAGCACTCGGTGTTCCAGTATATGAACTTTTAGGAGGCAAACAACGTGATTTTGTTGAATGTTTTGCTTCAGTACGTTTTTCATCATTGGAAGAGCTACTCAGACTTTCTAAAGGGCTAATAGCTGAAGGATGGAATATGTTACGTTTAGCTCCTGCGGAGTTTGAGGCACAAGAAAACCAGAGCGAATTTGAACCTAGAACATCAATTTCTATTATAGCAGACTGGTTAGTAAAATTAAGACAAGAAGTTGGTTCGGCGGTTACCATAGGTATAGATTACCATACCAGACTTACGCAAGCAGAAACCTATTCGTTCATGAAAAAAATGCCTGAAGGAACAATTGATTTTATCGAAGAACCGATCCGAGATCAAAACCCAAGTGCCTACCATAATCTTCGCAAAATGATTGATGTTCCTTTTGCCATTGGAGAAGAGTTTTCAAGTAAATGGCAATTTCTACCATATATAGAACAAGATATTACCCAATATGCCCGCATTGATGTTTGTAATGTTGGTGGTATTAGTGAGGCAATGAAAGTAGCTTCACTTGCCGAATCACATTATATAGATTTAATGCCGCATAACCCGTTAGGCCCAATTTGTACCGCAGCAACAATACATCTAGCAGCTGCATGCCCTAACTTTAGTTGGCTAGAAGAGGTAAATACAGGAGCGCATGTAATAACCAATGACCCTAAATTTTATCCTGTTCAACATAAACTTGCTGGAGCGCGTTACCCAGTTACGGATACACCTGGTTTAGGAGTAGAGTTTGATGAAGATTATGCTAAAAAACAAAAATTTGAACCCATTCAAATTCCGAGATTATATAGAAAAGATGGTTCACTTACAAATTGGTAAATAATATATGAGTTTTATAACTTTTGGAGAAATTATGCTGCGGTTAACTCCAAGTGACCATGCAGCAAAAATAAATGACACCAGACTATTTGGTGTACATTATGCTGGATCAGAATCTAATGTAGCAAGTTCGTTGGCGTATCTTGGAAATCAAACTCAGTTTGTAACTAAATTACCAAATAATCAATTAGGAGATGGTGCTATAAATTCATTAAGAAGCTATGGTATTAACACCTCAAATATTATACGTGGCGGAAACCGCATTGGTACTTATTTTATTGAAATAGGTTCCTCCATACGCCCTTCAAGTGTAATTTATGACAGGGCAGATTCTGCAATAAGTGCTATTAATAGTGGAGAGTTTGATTGGAAAAACATCCTTAAAGGGCAAAAATGGCTTTTCATCTCTGGTATAACACCAGCCTTATCTAAGACATGTGCAGAGGAGGTAGTGAAAGTTGCCAGAATAGCAAAAGAAATGAATGTCAAGGTTAGCTTTGACATGAATTTTAGAAGAACGCTTTGGAAGGATAAATCTGCTGCCAGAAAAATATTTGATGCCATTTTAGAACATACCGATTTACTTTTTGGAAATATGGGTGTTTTAAAAGATGTGTACGATATGGATGTAGCTTCAGGTAACAATCAAATCGAAAAAACTGTGACTACAATTGCTAAGGCCAAAGAAAAATTTAATCTAAACCAATTAGCATTCACGGTTAGGGATCACTTCTCCGCTAGCGAAAATGCACTTACTGGTGTTTATCTAGAAGATGGTGAACCCATTATTTCAGACACCTATAAGGTTCAAATTTTAGATCGTTTTGGAACTGGGGATGCCTTTGCCGCAGGATGCTTACATGGACTAGGCAATAACTGGAATAACGAAAAAGTTATTGGTTTTGCCACAGCAGCCTTTGCGCTAAAGCACACCATAAAAGGGGATCAACATACAAGCACAGAAAATGAAATCAACTCCATCTATGATGGAAATATAACCGGTCACGTACTACGATGAGCAGACAAGACATTTTAGAAGTAATTAAAAAAGAAAAAATAGTTGTTATCATTAGAATGAAACAACAAAACCAAGTTGCTAAAGTAGTTGAAGCTTTAGTTGCTGGAGGTATAAAAGTTTTAGAAATCACCTCGAATACACCTGGCTATGCTGAAGAAATAGCTAAAGCAAGAGCCTTGTACCCAAATATTCTGGTTGGAGCTGGAACCATCACAAACGCTGCCAAAGCAAATGAAGCTGTTGCTGCTGGGGCACAATTTATAGTTACACCCAATACCAATGTTGACACCATAAAAGTCTCTCACGAAAATAATATTCCTATCTTAATGGGCGCAATAACACCATCAGAAATATGTCTAGCTGCTGAATCTGGTGCTGATGTTGTTAAACTTTTTCCTGCGGGTGCAATGGGACTTAAATACTTTAAAGCTGTGAAAGCTCCTTTAAATGATATTCCTTTATTTGCCGTAGGAGGTGTAAATGTTGAAAATACTGCGGAATGGATTGCTGCAGGGGCCGAAGGTATAGGTGTAGGTGGAAGCATCACAAAACCAGTAAATACTCAAGCAGATTTTAACGATATTGTAGAAGAAGCTAAACAATACTTATCAATTCTTAAATAACAAATGACGCAAGACGACTCCATTGCACAAATTGAGCTTTTTAAAGTCCCTCCGAGGTGGCTATTTTTAAAGATTACTACAAAAAATGGTGTTGTTGGATGGGGCGAACCTGTTGTTGAGGGGAAAGCAGATACTGTTGCTGCTTGCATTGAAGAATTAAAGCAATACTTAATTGGTAAGCCCGTAAAAAACATTGAGGACCTATGGCAAATTTTATATCGCGGTGGGTTCTATCGAGGTGGACCAATATTAATGAGTGCTATTTCTGGAATTGATCAAGCCTTATGGGATATTAAAGGAAAAACCTTAGGTGTTCCAGTTTATGAGTTACTTGGAGGAGCTGTACGCGATAAAATGAAAATGTATTGCTGGATTGGAGGGGATAATCCTGAAGTTATTTTAGAACAAGCTCATGAAAAGGTTAATGCGGGGTACCAAGCCGTAAAAATGAACGCCACTGGAGGAATGGATTGGATTGCTTCGCTTAAAGACATTAAGACCGTATCCCAAAATATCAGACTATTACGTGAGGAGTTTGGAAATAATTTAGACATAGGACTAGATTTTCATGGAAGAGTACACAAAGGCATGGTAAAAAGACTTATTGATGAACTCGCTCCATATGAACCAATGTTTATAGAAGAACCTGTATTAAGTGAAAATAACGACGCCCTAAAACATATTTATTCCTATACTAGTATACCTATAGCCACGGGTGAACGCATGTTTTCTCGGTGGGATTTTAAAGAAATATTACATCAAGGAGTGGTAGATATTCTTCAGCCTGATTTAAGTCATGCTGGAGGAATTTCAGAAGTAAGGCGTATAGCAACAATGGCCGAAGCTTATGATATTACCTTAGCTCCACATTGCCCTCTAGGCCCCATTTCCTTAGCATCTGCATTACAGGTAGATTTTGTTTCGGCAAATGCATTTATTCAAGAAAGCAGTTTGGGCATTCATTACAACAAAGGTTTTGACCTTTTAGATTACGTGCTTAATCCAGAGGTTTTTAATGTAAAAAACGGTTATGTTGATTTATTCAAAAAACCAGGGCTTGGAGTTGAAATAAACGAAGAAAAATTAAAAGAAGGTCAAAAAATAGGACATAATTGGTCTAATCCAATATGGCGAGGTACCGATGGTAATTTTACTGAATGGTAGTCTAAATTTCTTAAACATGAAAAAAATAATATTTGTTTATGTAATACTGTTTACTGGATTTATTGCCTGTAAACAAGAAAAAAAAGAAACTTTAAAAAAAGAAGTTACAAATCATACCGTTGCTGAAACTTCACCTGACATCACTTCTGAGTTTTCTATAGAAATTATAGATGACGAGGCTTTAGCCGTTATAAATCCTGAAGCAAAAATTAAAGTTTTAGCAAGTGGTTTTACCTGGACAGAAGGGCCTCTTTGGATAGAAAAAGGTAATTATTTACTGTTCTCTGATATTCCAAACAATAAGGTCTACAAACTAGATGCAAAAAACGATACTATAACCTATTTAAAGCCTTCTGGTTGTGATATTCAAAATTTTACGGGTAAAGAGTCTGGATCAAATGGTTTAACGCTTAGTCCTGATGGAAAATTAGTCTTAATGCAACAAGGTGATAGACGTATTGGTATTATGGACGCAGCTTTAGATAGTCCAAATGCAAAATACACAACTATTGTAGATAATTATAAAGGAAAAAGGCTAAACAGTCCTAACGATGCGTCATACGATGCTTTTGGAAACCTTTATTTTACAGACCCTCCTTATGGCTTACCAGGAGATTTAGAAGACCCTAATAAAGAGTTAGATTTTCAAGGTGTTTATTGTTTGCTAAAAAATGGAGAATTAATTTTATTAGATGACCAACTTAAATATCCTAATGGTATTGCCGTTTCTAACGATGGAAAAAGGTTATATGTAGCGGTTTCTAATCGCAAAAAGGCAAGTTGGTATACTTACGATATTGTAGCTCCAGGAAAAGTGGAAAACAAAAAGGTTTTACACGATGTTACTGCTTTGGTTACTAGTGATGGTCACCAAGGTTTACCCGATGGTTTAAAAGTTAATAAAAAAGGTATCGTATTCGCAACCGGACCTAATGGAGTATGGGTATTTAATGCAAGTGATAAACTTATTGCCCGTATTCATACCGGACAATTAACCGCAAATTGCGCTCTAAACGCCAAAGAGAATCGTTTATATATGACTGCAGATGATTATATATTAGCGGTAGATTTGCATTAAACAACCTTTTTATAGATTGCGTCTTGAATTGCGCTAAAATCATTTGTAGTAACTGGTTTTAAAATATACCCCTTTACGATTTCATATTCATTAGCCTTCTCCCTATCTCTAGGATCAACAGAAGAGCTTATGATGTAAATTACAACATCATCTAGATTGTAATTCGGAGTTTTTATAAAATCATCTAAAAACTCCCATCCATCCATAATGGGCATATTTAAATCTAAAAATATAATCGATGGTAATGGCTCACCTTTATTTACAATTGATGCCAAACCTTCTATAGCATCTAATCCGTCTGAATACTCCAGTACTTCCTCACAAAAATCAACCTCATTCATCATAAGTTTCATCCCATAAACTAAAATAGAGTCATCATCTATAATGCATATTTTATCAATTTTTTTCATAATATTTTACGGTTTTTTAAAAAATAAACTAAAACAAGTTCCTACTCCCACTTCACTTTCAACACTAATACGTCCTCCCATAGCTTCTATTTGGTTTTTAGTAATAAAAAGCCCTATACCCTTAGCATCTTGATGCTTATGAAATGTTTTATACATTCCAAAAAGTTTTTTGCCATACTTTTCTAAATTAATTCCAAGTCCATTGTCTTTAAATAGTACTATTAAAAAATCATTAGTTTCATTACAGCTAATTGTAATATTTAAGCGACGAGATGGATCACTGTATTTAATACTATTGGTAAATAAATTAAGTACTATGCTTTCCAAATATGCTGACACTGCAATTATTTTTTGACTAGGGGGAATTAAATTAACGTAATCAACATTTTTTTCGCGAAACAACTCGGTTATATTCTTTTCTACATTACCAATGCTAGTATATAAATTTAACTCTTGTAACTTTTCATTGATATCGGTTTTAACCTGTACTACTTCGTTTAAATGAAAAATGGTTTCTCCTAAACTATTTGCTGCTTCTCTAAGCATTAACATTGCCCCTTGTTGCTCTTGCTTTTTTACTTTATTATTTAGTATAAGATCGGTAAGCATAGATAAATTTGCAGAATGTGACCTTAAATTATGCGAAACAATATGAGCAAAGTTTAAAAGGCTTTCATTTTGTTTATTGGTAACATCCAACAATTTTTTTGCTTTCTTCTTGGCCTTAATACTTGCTGAAATATCTACAATCTGCGAAATAAAATGTGATAGCTCTCCATTAATTTTCTTAACCGCAGTTACGGTAAGAATTACAGTAACTAAATTTCCTTCTTTATGAAAATATCTTTTTTCTATTTGATACGATTTTCTTTTTCCTGCAATAACTTGATTTAACAGATTTAAATCTATTTCTAAATCATCAGGATAGGTGATATCTTGAAAAGTTAAATTCAACAGTTCTTTTTCTGTATAACCCAAACTGTTACATACGCTTTGGTTTACTTTAACAAACTTTCCTTCTAGGCTTACTAAAGCCATTCCAATTGATGAATTTTCAAAAGCTCCTTCTAATGATTGGTCACTTTCAACCAACTGGCGTTTTGTATTTATAAGTTCTGTAATATCCCAATTAACACCAACCATTCTCAGTGGTTCACTATCTACATTTCTTACCACAATAGATTCAGCCTTAATAAACTTCACCTGGTTATTTGGCCAAACAACCCGAAATTGAGTATTAAATTCTTTAACACCATTAACAGCCATTTCAACCTCGCGATTACACCTTTCTTTATCCTCTGGGTGTACACTGCCTTCCCAAGCATCTAAAACACCGCTAAAATCTTCCTTTTTTATACCATAAAGCTCATACATGTTATCATCCCAGATTAAGGCCTTTTTTTGAATATCAAATTCCCAAATACCAATTTTTGCGGCACCCGTTGCTATTCGTAATCTTTCGTTTATACTATTGTATTGAGCCTCTATTCTTCGCTGACTATCTATATCTTGAAAAGTACCGTATAACCGAACACACTTGCCATTTACCATCTGAGCCTCTCCTTTAGCTCTAACCCACAATTCATTCCCTTTAGCGGTAATAATTTTAAGCTCGGTATCCCAAGACGTTCCATTATACATGGCCTCACTTACCAATTGCGTTATTTTATCACGGTCTTCGCCTTCTTTATAAAAATTAATTCCCTTTTCTAAATCTGGAACATAATCTTCGGGCACTTCATGTATTTGCTTTGTAGTATCCGTCCAATAAATTGTATTGGTTAGCAGATCTAACTCCCACCCACCTATTCTTGCTACTTTTTTAGCTTTTATCAACAACTCTTGCCTGCGCTTGCTTTCGGTTACTACTTCGGCAACAACACCAATTTTTCCTAATCCAAAAGAGGTATTCTCAGCCTCATATACTTTTAAATTAATCCATTCAGTACGGCCATCACCAAATGTTATTTTATAATCGTTTGGTGATGGTATTTTTCCAGAAATACCATCAACCAGTAATGGTTTAAGCACATTTGCTAGTTCTGGCATTACAGTGTCTAATAACTTACCGCAAACATCATCATCTATAATGTTAAATATCCTAAGCCATTTATTAGAATTTGCGGTAAAGCAAAACGAGCTATCAAAAAAAGCAATGGGAATAGGGATATCTTCAATAAGCGACTTGGCAGCAAGGGTATTCATACATTCTAACAATTTTATCTTAGTTAGACTATAACGTTAAAAAATAATATATAAGTATATTCCTACAAACAAATCGTCACTTTAACATCTGAAATTCAAAGACATAAACACAAAAACACCCCCAGCACATAAAGTAATCCTAGTTGTCATGTGTTTTTAAGAACAAATAATTTTGTTTAAACTTCTATTATTTTTTGTTACCAAAGTTCGCATAAATCTAATACATTTTAATGTTGCTTTTTCAGTGCTCATAAAGTAATGTTAAAAGCATATTCGCAGCGTTGTATTGTTACTATTAAGATTCTATTTTTATAATTAAAACTCAAACGTCAATAATGAAATTAACCCCTCTTTTATCTGCCCTTTTAGTTTTACTATTTGTAAGCTGTAAAACACAAAAAAATGCCATGGCTTATCAAAGCGATAATCTTAAAATAGAAAGGCTTTCTAAAAACACCTATCGTCATATTACCTACCTTTCTACTACTGACTATGGTAAAGTTGCTTGTAATGGTATGATTGTTATTGATCAAGGGGAAGCATTAATTTTTGACACTCCTACTAACGATAAAACATCTAACGAATTAATTGGTTGGGTAAAAACCGGTTTAAAATGTAAAACTGTTGGAGTTATCGTTACCCATTTTCATCAAGATTGTTTAGGAGGGTTACAGGAGTTTCATGCAAAACAAATTCCTTCATATGCTTCCAATAAAACCATTGAACTCGCCACTAAAAACAACTATAAAATTCCACAAACTGGCTTTGAAAATTACTTGGAAATAAAAGTCGGAAACAAAAAAGTGATTAACGAGTTTTTGGGCGAAGGACATACCATTGACAATATTGTATCTTACTTTCCAGATGAAAAAGCGTTATTTGGTGGTTGCTTAATTAAGTCTTTAAATGCAGGCAAGGGATATTTAGGTGATGCTAACATTACCGAATGGTCCAACACAGTAAACGCAATAAAATCTAAATACCCAAATTTAAAAATTGTTATTCCTGGGCATGGAAAACCTGGAAACACTGACCTCTTGAACTATACGATTGCAATGTTTAAAGAGGAACAATAGCCGTTTGTATTAATTACTTTTCAACCCCAGTATTAAAGCATTATTGCTACATTTGATTTGTACACGCTAAAAAATTAAGGTTAAGCGTATACATTGGTGTAACTTGAAAAAGAATTCCTTTGAAAACAATAAAAGATATTGCTGAAGAAGCCCAGGTATCTACAGGAACTGTAGATAGGGTTATTCACAATAGGCCTGGAGTATCTTCCAAAACCAAGGAGAAAATTCAAAAACTACTTGATAAATATAATTTTGAAAGAAACCTCCTTGCCAGTGCTTTAGCTTTTAAACGTAAATATGTAATTGCCACTTTAATTCCGTCATCAAAATCTAAAAGTGAATATTGGTATAGTCCGCAAAAAGGACTAAAATCGGCATTTAAAGAAATCCAAAAATATGGTGTTGAGGCACACTATTTTTATTTTAACCAGTTTGATTTAGATAGCTATAAAAAAAACTTAGCGCTTATTTTAAAGTTAAATCCAGATGGTATAGTATTTGCTCCTTTCTTTTATAATACCTCAAAAGAATTTGCCGAAACCCTAGCAAAACGCAATATTAAATTTGTTTACATTAATATTAATTTAGAAACGGCCAACAATCTTTCTTTTATAGGGCAAGATTCTTTTTCAAGTGGCTATTTATGTGGTAAAATGTTGAATTTATGTACGGAAAATAAAGGTGATTTAGCTATTTTACAATCTGAAAAAAACATTAACAACCACAGAGCAATAACGTCACGGGTTAAAGGTTTTTTAAGTTATTTTTCTCAAAAACATCCGCAAAAAAACATTGAGAAAATATATTTTGAGAATATGGACTTAGCGGAGGTAAAAAAAGTACTCACAAATACCTTACTTAAAAATAACGCCATTAAAGGTTTATTTGTTCCTTCTAGTGCCGCATATACAGTAGCCAAGTTTATTGAAAGCATGAAACTAGCACATATTCATATTGTTGGGTTTGATGCACACCAAAACAACGCAAAATACATTAAAAAAGGAATTATTGATTTTGTGGTGGACCAAAACCCTTTTGACCAGGGTTACTTAGGCGTAAAAATTTTGTTTGAATATTTATTGCTTAAAAAGCAACCAAACGAAACCTACAACTCTCCCCTAGTTATTGTAACCAAAGAAAATGTTGACCATTTTATGGTTACCTCAACTGTTGAGTTTTCTACTTGAGCGCTTTGTTAAGGATTAATACAGCCAGTTTACGAGGTAACTTCATACTTTAGCTCATAGCTTGATTATTTTTTATTAAAGAATTCGTGAATCTTCGATTTCAGTTCATTATTTTTAATGATGATTCACAGTCGTAATGGTGATTCGTGATTAAATTTTCCAGTTGTGAATTGCTTTCAGTTCATTATTTTTAATGATGATTCACAGTTCGCAAAGCTGCCCTAATTGCAGCACTTATGTTGTGAATTGCTTTCAGTTCATTACTTTTAGTGATGATTCACAGTGCAGCGTATACATACCACATATGGCATTAAGTTGTGAATTGCTTTCAGTTCATTACTTTTAGTGATGATTCACAGTTTCAACAGAATGGATTGATGGAGCAAACGGTTGTGAATTGCTTTCAGTTCATTACTTTTAGTGATGATTCACAGTATCAACAACAAAGTAAAGCAATTATGACTAGTTGTGAATTGCTTTCAGTTCATTACTTTTAGTGATGATTCACAGTTATACCTTTGAAATATGTACACGAATTACAGTTGTGAATTGCTTTCAGTTCATTACTTTTAGTGATGATTCACAGTATTTAAAAGATAAAGAGCTAGAGAAGGATGTTGTGAATTGCTTTCAGTTCATTACTTTTAGTGATGATTCACAGTGCGCTAAACGTTACAGCGACACGGGCAGTAGTTGTGAATTGCTTTCAGTTCATTACTTTTAGTGATGATTCACAGTTCTCATCAAGATTTAATGACAGAGCTAAGTGTTGTGAATTGCTTTCAGTTCATTACTTTTAGTGATGATTCACAGTTTTGCCACTGCTCTTCGAGATTCATTCAAAAGTTGTGAATTGCTTTCAGTTCATTACTTTTAGTGATGATTCACAGTATACCTGCCACAACAGGCTGGTATACTGTTATTTAAGCAGTGACTTAGAATTTAAAAATAAGCCACTATTTAAAAGTTTAAAAAAGTAGTAACCCAAGTTTTTAAATACTAAAACAACTCTAATTGTTGAGAAGGCTGCTCGGGCTCTACTTCTTTTTGTCCGTGAAATAACTCAATCATACCAAATTGCTTATCCGTAATTTGCATAATACACACCTTACCTTGTTTAGGCAAATTCATTTTAGTGCGTCTTATATGCACAGCTGCATTTTCTCTACTGGCACAAAACCGTAAATAAATACTAAACTGAAACATATTAAAACCATCATCGAGTAAATTTTTACGAAACCGTGTTGCAGCCTTACGGTCTTTACGGGTTTCTGTTGGTAAATCAAAAAGTACTAATACCCACATACTACGGTACTGATTTAATCTTGAAAAATGATTTTCATTCATGTCACTATCAAAAACACCTAGTTAAATACTGGATATAACAATTTTCGGCTACTACCCGCAAAACATTCATACAAACTGTTAGTAGTGCGACTCATTGCATTCATCAACGGACTTTTTTTACTATCAATAACTACATCCATATTAGGTATTTGCAATAATTGCGATTTAATACTAGTATTCAGTTCCGTATAATCACAACCTGATTGTATTAACTCCATAACCAACAAGTCTACAAAAGGTCTGTACGGTTCCATAATATCATCCGCCAAACAAAAAGCATTGTATTTATTCCTATGAAAAATACCCACACTGGGCAACATACCGCTACTAACTAATGCTCGTGCAGTAACCGCGCGTAAAATAGCATAGCCATAGTTTAACAAATTGTTGGGCGGTATTCCTTTCTGGTTTCTACTAAAACCAAATACTGCACTAAACAGGTTCTGAAAATAATAGGCCGCTGCAATGGCTTCATGGTTCTCTGCATCTCCACTTTTCACTTCCTTTGCCCAACGCCTAAGTTTTAAGGCATTTTTACCTTGTGTTAATAAATGTTGCGCTTGGTTTTCTATTTTAACCATTACTGTTTGCTGCCACAATTGTTTTTTTAAAGGCTGGCTAGCGTTTAATTGGTGGCGCATACGCTCTGTTTGCTCTGTATGGCCTACCAAAGGTTGCAGCAAAGCACAGGGCAAATGTTGTTTATCACAAATAATAACTGCAGTTTTGTTTTGTACTAATTTAGTTAATAGCCCATTGGTTATTGTTATTTGCGGGTTCTCTAATACGATATAACCTAAATCTTCAATTGGTATAGTTTTTTCTAACTTGTCTTCACCTGGAAAATTAACTACCAACTGCTCACTTTTAGTACTCAGATAAGCAGGGTTACCGAAAAATAAAGTGCGTTTAATCATAACGTTTAATATTCGCCCACTTGAACAATTTCTCCTAAATGATTAGTTCTTACCTTTATTATGCCATAGATAGCATTTAATCCTAATTGAGATTTATATGCTATTCCATTTAAAGGTTTTAACGTTTCTACGGTTGTTTCCAAATGATGTCTAAACATATAATTTTTAGTAGCAATCTTCTGAACTCTAAACAAATGTTTACTAATTATAGCAGTGTGTTTTTTATTTAATAAATCAATTTCCCGTGGATTAAAATCTCCCGAAGGAAACACAAATAACTCATTCTGTTTCATTGAAAACATGAACTTCCATCCCAAATGGTTATTATAATCTTTATCAATTATTGACAAACCTGAATTTACACGTTGTACAGCCTCATAAAACGATACAACTTTTTCTTGCAGCTTTCCATTTTCGTCTTTATAAATTGCAACATGATGGTTATTTCCCGTACTTACAAAATCGCTTTGAATGGGTTTACCACTACCATTTAATATTATATTACCTAAATGGTCTCTTTTTTCATGTAATGCCTCTACATTATTAACCCCAGAAATAGTGACTCGTTTTATAGAAATACCCTTTCCCTTATTTAGCCAAATAGGGTTTTTCTCTAAATTTGAGAATGCCTCTTTTGTATTATTACCAAATTCTTCCAATCGCTGTTGGAGTATTTCCCTAACTCCTTTATCTATAACTTTATCAATTTTTAAATCTGGTCCTATTTCTTTTCTTATAGTATAAACATCTTCATAACACCATACTTCTTTCAACGGCTCATTATTGTATACTAATGGGGTTTTCTTTAGCGTTTTTGTATCAAATGCAATGGTTACATCATTATTGAATTTATCAAGATGATTTAATACGCAACTTTTAATTTGAGGGTCTATAATGTAATTAACTTGTTCTATGGAAATACGCTTGTTAATTTTTGTTTGCTTATGCATTGGTTGTTTAGACTTTCCATAAACGGTTTCCTTATGTAGCTGACCTCTTGGGGTTAATTGTGTTTTTGATTTGTAATTATCTTTTCCTTTAAGTTTTGTTTTATTTACATTTTTGGTTACTACTTTATTTTTGGCTTTAAAGGATACTAAAATTGATTCTATATGCTCTTTTGCTACCGAACGAAAACTTTCCATTGGAGAAATAAATTTTTTCTTGCCTTCTTCATTTTTATTCACAATCAACTTTTCTATCGCTAGAATGTTAGAATGTTTTTTATGGTTTTTATCTTTTCTGGCATTCAAATTATTTAAATATTGAATGTGATTATGCGATGTAAAAGCAACTGTTAAAGCATCCATAGCATGATGACGATGGTCATTTCGTTTTGTCCAATCCTTAATAACCACAACTTTTTTATTGCCTTTTCGTTCTTGAATTTCGGTTAAACCCAAGGCTTTGTATTTAGGAAGATTTAATTCTTTCATTACATTAATTAAGTCCCAATCCTCGCGCAATTTATCTGTTATATTCCCCGTAGTAGAAACTACATCATTAAACACCTCAAACAGCATTGATTTTGCTTTTTTTGCTATGTATTGAGAATTTCTTAAATCGCGCTCAATAAAGCCATCAGGCAAGTTTTGTTGACTCATTAACAACTTTTTGTATTTACCTTTGCCTATTAAACCTTTTCCTTTGTTGTAAAGAGATTCAACTCTATTTTTATAATTATCTAAATCGTTATTAAAATCGCTTTCAATAAAATCTAAGGCTGTCCTATCTCTTTTTTGAAGATTTATTTTTTTATAAGCCAAGGTTTTATTTGAAAACGAATCATCAAACAACATTGCTTTAGGAATAATATGTTCAATATCTATTTCTTTTGAAAAAAGTTTTTCCTTTGGAATGTAAGTATTGGTAAACACAGTTTTGTATCCTAAATCTTTTAACTCTTCCCATAATCGATACCTTACCACGTCGTTTTTAGTAGGGTTAGGAATACCAAATTCCTTAGTTATCAGTTTTCTAATCTCATCATTTTCTCTGGTTCGTTTTGAAATAAATGAATAGGCATCTTTTCGCTCAGATGCTGATTTTTTCAATTCCCTAGCCAATTCAATTCTTACTTCATCTGGTTTTCCATAGGAATCAACAACTTGATTAATTAAATTCACCATTTGATTTAGAATCTTTTCAACCACCGGATTTCTCAAGCTGTTTTTCGGCAATAATTCAAGTTTATTTTTTAAATCTCTATTATCTAATGCTTCTCTGGTTAAAGAATTTGAGTGATTATACCCTACCAATGAACAGGCTTCCGAAAACATATTACCACTCTGCAAATAAGGCATGATTTTCTTAATAGCTCTTGATGACAAACTTCCATAGTCTTGTTGTAATCTAATATTTACTAACCATTTGGCATACTCAGGTTTAAAACCATATTTAACATGCAATTTCTTTTTTAAGGCAACATTTGAGTTTCCATAAATAAGTTTGTCTTCTTCATTTATTTTATGGTCATCTTCAGCTGCATATAATAAATGCCATAGTTGATAACTACCCTGCTTATCATATGCTGAACCCTCTTTGTTTGCATCAAAATCTAATATTTCAGCTTTGACACCAATTTCTATAAAAACTGCTTTTAGTTCTTCTTTTATTTCTAAAGCTGTTTTTTTAGACCAATCAAATCCGTAACCTTCTGCTTCAGCAATTTCTTGATAAATGTTATACAAAACTTGATTGGTTCTGTTACCCTCTATTTTTTCAAAATTACATTTCCAATCTTTAGTTTTCTTTCCTAAAAACTTAAGCACTTCATTAGCTTTTAAATCACCCCTTACATTCAATTCCTCAAATAAAAGCTGCTTGGTGTCATCATCTAAAATATAATCTGTTTTTACACCTTGTTTTAATGAACCATCTAATTCCCCATGTACTTGTTTAAACTGAAGATTATTCAGGTTTTGCCAAATTTTGAACTCTTGAAACAAAGGCGAAGATTTAGGAATAGCTTTATGGTACTTTTCAAACTGGCAATTAGAAATTAAATGTTTCTGAGATTTTAATCTGCGTTGATAGAAAATTACAACATCTCTAACTTCTTCTTTTAACTCATTTGTTAAAACCGAATAGTGTTGGGTTTGCGTTTGCCATATTTGTTCAAACTCATCTAAATAATCCTGACGATAAAACACTTGATTTTTTAAAGGTGTATGCGGACTCACTTTTATTTGATTATACAGATACTGGCCAACAGTAATTTTATTAAAATACAGCTCTTTACTTCTATCACTTATGGCACCTAAATAACCACTTGATTTGTTTAAATCATTATTTATTTCTTGTAAAACAATAGCAAGATGTTCTAAATTCAATTGTTCTTTTAAAGCAGAAGCCCTTAGCTCGTATCGCTTAAGTTTTTGTTCTTTGGTATTTCCTTCTAACCTTACCCCAACAATACCAAACGGTTTTTGACATATTGCCCAAGTTTGTGTCTTGTTTTTCCCATGTAATTCTTTGTGTAATTTATCAGTTAAAACTTCAGGATGATATTCTTTCTGTTTATTCCATACCTTATCAAATTCACTTTGTAAATCGGAACGATAAAATTCAGGAATATACTTCTTATCAGTTTTAAGCAGGCTTAGTACGTATTGCCCAGGAGTTAAATTGTTCTCATACAATTCTTTTGCAATAGCCATTCCATCAATTGCAACGCCTTCATCCTCATTTACAGCTTTCCTGCTACTCTTATAGCCTCTTTTTTTATTAATTGCTAATAACACTTTAGCAAAATCCTCTAACTCTATTTTTTGAGTGGCGGCTACAGCTCTTAATTTTAACGTTTGATGTGTTGTTCCCTTACCAATTTCTGTTAAGGGTGTTTCACCATTAACTATGTTATGCTTTTTGAGAATTTCAATTAAGTGCTTTCTACGAAGTTTAAAACGTTGCAAATTTCTTCTTGCACCACGCTTTAATGTTCTATCTGCGTTTACCGAAAGTGGTCTTCCTTTTTCAAAATCGGTTTGCTCATCTGTTGTTAACGGATTTACCCTAACGCCTAATTTTATAATTTCTGATTGTTCTTTTTGGTTCTCGGCTTCATTAACTAAAGCCCATCCTATGGAAGTTGTTCCAAGATCTAAACCCAATATTTTTTTCATCTTATTTGCGCTACATTCAAAGTTAATAAAAATATTTTTATAAATTGTCACTATAACATTTGTATATTATAGTCTTTTTTCTATCTTTGCTCTTATCTGTATAGACACTTAATAAATGGTGTCTCTTGCTAACATCATTATCTCTCATCAGGATTGTGACAACTAAATACAGTTTTCACAAAATATACAAATGCGTATAGTGAGTTGTGAATTGTTTTCATGAGAGAGCCTTTTTAGGCTCTCTCTTTTTAAATGAAATTATTTTCATAAAAATAGTAGTAAAAATCTTAATTACAATTACGGAAAAGCGTATTTGTTTAGTACTTAAATTTTTATACATTTACAGTACTGAAAGCAATTCACAATAAGGATTATTCCGTTGTGAAAACATTTAAGCCGCCTCGACTTCCAATTCGGGGCTTTTTTATGGATGTTTTATAACTTTTCATCTGCGAAAAAGTTCAAACAAACAGCTATAAATTATTACCTATCTTAGAAGTACTAAATTGTTAAACTCATGAAAAACAATAGCGTATTTTTGTTTTGTGTTTTTATAACGTTTATAGGTAATGCGCAAAGCTTTATTGGCTCATGGGAAACACAACACACTACTGAAAACGGAGAAAACCTTAAGAGCGTTGTTATTTTTTCTGATGGGTACCAAGTAATCACAACGTATAATTCTAATACAGGAAAATTTAAATCTACCAGTGGAGGCTCATGGAAATTATTAGGCGACACCATGACCGAAAAAGTAGAATTTGATTCTAAAAACCCAGAACGTGTTGGTACAGAGCTACGTTTTAAAGTATTTATTACAGATTCTATTATGGGCATTGTAGGTCGCAATCAAAAGTTTAAGCGAATTGATTATGGTACTCCCGGAAAACTACAAGGTGTTTGGTTAATGTCTGGGCGTATAAAGGATGATAAAACACAGGAAAGAGATACAAATAAGCCTAGGAAAACCATGAAAATTTTATCTGGAACTCGTTTTCAATGGATTGCTTATAATACGGAAACCAAACAATTTATGGGTACAGGAGGTGGAACGTATACTACCGCAAATGGTATTTATACTGAAAAGATAAAATTCTTTTCACGTGATGATTCTAGAGTTGGTACAGAATTAAAATTTGTTTTTAACCTAAAAGAGAACAAATGGCATCACTCAGGTTCATCCAGTAAAGGAAAACCTATTTATGAAATTTGGAGTAAACGTAAATAATATCAAAAAACTAACTTAGAACGTCTTTTATTGTCGCCACTTCTTTTAAATTAATTAATGGTTGTAAGTTTAAAGACCATCTTTTATTCCTTTACCCCTTTTACATTTTTTAATTTGCGGTTAAAGTGAATAACGTAAGTAGCATTAAAACCAAAATTTAGATTTGGGTTTTTAAAATTGAAGTTATTACGTGTTTGGGTAATAAAAGCATCATCTACAATACGTTGTGCATTGGTAAGCATAAATTGCAGCATTACATCACCAAGTTCCCAATTTACACCTATAGTAAATGGCCCATAAGTATCAAAAGACTTAATTGGGTTAGCAGTATAATAGTATTCTGAAACAAAGGATACATGGGGTCCTAATTTTAACCTTCCACCAAAACCAACAGCAAAATGACTTTTAGGGTCGTCCCCTGGGGAAGCCTCTCCTCGATGAATAAAAGTAGGTGCTATTTGAAATGAAAAGCCTGGAGAAAACTTTTTACCAATAAGCAACTGCGAAGTGTATGACAATCTATCTGAAAAGCCCGCGTCTAAGCCTGCAAAGCCATTACTATTATAGCTTGAGGCTTGCAACAGCGTAATACTAAATGGTGAGCCCTGACCTTTTAGTCGTTGACGTACTAATCTATATTTTAAATATCCGTCAAACAAACCATCAAAAGTTGTACCCCCAAAACCTGTGGAAAGTCGGTCCGTAATACCATACTCTAAGGCAATACGGCTACTTAACTTTTCAACAAAAAAACTTTGCGAGGTTTCATAAGGACCGTTCCAAAAGCGATTTACTACAAAAACTTCTAGTGTACCTTTTTTTCTAGTTTCTAAGGAATGCCCTATAGCAATACGAGTCATTTTAAAAGTAGCATCAGTATACTGCAAGGTGTCTTTATGCTCCTTTTCCAATATTCCTAAAAGATTTTCTTGAGCAACAGAAAACTGAAAAGCACCAACTATTAAAAAAACGAAAAATAAAATTCTTTTAGTTTTCATAAGGATCGTATTCAAATCTAAAATTTACCAAAATTGTCTTTGCAATATTACCAGCCAATAGTGGTGGTATTTTTATATCGTAATCGTTAACCACCGCTTCAAACACTCCTGAAAGTATATATTTATCATTGAGTTTTTCAATTTTGGTTTTAATTTCTAATTCTTTGGAAATTCCGCGCATGGTAAACACCCCTTTTACCATTTTGGTTTGAGAACCTTCTTGTAAGGGGTTAAAATCTATTATTTCTCCTTCAAAAGTTGCCTTAGGGTAAATATCAGACTCAATATAACTTTCATTAAAATGCTCTCGCATTAATGCTTTTTCAAAAACAAAAGCATTCATTAGCATACTAACAGCAATTTTAGAATTTTCTAAATCAATGATACTAAGTACCTGATTGTTTTCTGCTTTTATGTTTTCGACAGAGGTATATGAAAAAAAAGAAACGTTACCCTGACGCGCTATAATTTTTTCTTGGTAGCTTGTTAATTCCAATGCTACTAAAAACAACATAGCTATTACTGGTTTAATCATTGGTTTTTTTGTTGGCTATTACACAGTTTAAAAGAACAACATCTTTTAAAAAACCTTTATAAATACCTTTTACATTTACAGTATCTCCAGGTTTTAATTTTTTAAATTCAATACTCTGGCTAGGATTCATATCACATATAATTAGGGTGGCATCATCCTTACCTCCCTTTAACAATATGGTATGTCTTTCATTTAAGTTATTAATTTCTTTAACAACACCTTTTATTGCAATTACCTTTTCTAAATACTGTTTATCATTTGTGTTTTTATGCAATTCTAAATACGAGATTAAATCCTCCGCAGTTAGTTCAAGCATGGGCTCGGCAATCAACGTATCAATATCCTTAGTTTTAGTAAAATTATATAACCCGTATACTAATAACACAAGAACAAATACTAACAAATAAATAATGTTACGCGTTTTCTTTGTCATTAGATGAGAAATATAGTACTAAACAAATTACTTGGCAATTTAGGCTATAAATATTTTATAACAAATTGCTGAAATACGGTTTTAGCAACTGCATATGTTTGAAGATAATTTATTTTTTAAAATTTTGTCTCCTTTTGGAGGGTAACCCAAATCTGTTAAGGCATTTAATGCGGACGAAAGTTCGTTGGCTTTAACAAAATTAAAAACAATCATTGCTTCATTTGGGTAAAGGTATACATTGGTGATATTTTCTATTTGCAATAATGTCTCTTTTATACTCAAACCGCAAAAATTGCAAAATAAATTCTGAACTGGTATTCTAGCTAATCCGGTTGTCATACTACTATTTTTAAAAAATTCTTGAAAGATTAAATCCAAAAAAGAAATCTCCTTGACCCCAATCACCCGCACCTTGGCCTAAAAAACCGTTGGTATTCATAGGTTGTGCATTTGTAAAGTGTAATTGAAACACATGTCCGCCTGTCTCTAAATCAAAACCAATAGACAATGGGTTGTTAAAAGGTGAATTACTGGCTCTGTTTAAATGCATTCCGTAATCAAAATTAATTGACCATCTTTTAGACAATTTATGCCTTCCGCCTAAGCCAATAGAATATTGTGAGTTATCTTGATTTTCTACAGGGTTGTAATTATCATGAAAAAAACTAGGTATTAATTGCAGGGAGAAATTCTCATTAATTTTTTTTGATATCAAAAGTTGTGCTGTGTACCCTAAACGATCCGTAAA
This sequence comes from uncultured Maribacter sp., assembly GCA_947493885.1. Classification (GTDB taxonomy): domain Bacteria; phylum Bacteroidota; class Bacteroidia; order Flavobacteriales; family Flavobacteriaceae; genus Maribacter_B. The sequence continues at coordinate 64,738 of CANLTE010000002.1, read as the reverse complement.
TTCAATTTGCGGTATTACTAGCTCGTCTAGCTGTGTATTTATGAGCAAACTATTAAAACTAACAATGGTAAAAGGAAAACCTCCTTTTTTTTGTCTAACCAAACGAAGTTTAAGCGACGACTCATAGGTTCTTTGAAACGAACTTCTGGATACTCCTAAATTGATACCATCTGAAATTCCGTAAATAAAATTTAATCTTGTAACTGCTTGATCCAAGCCAAAAAAGTCACTTATTCCCGTTTTTACAGTTCCAAATCTGTGTGAAACCACAAAGTACAGTTCCTTTTTAGAAACCATTTTTGTAGATTCAAAATTTACAATTTTTAACCCTTTAAAAGCAGCTCCAACATAGCTGTTTGGAACTTCGGCATCTATCTCCGATAGTAAATCGTCTTCTTGCGCAAAGAACACAAAGGGTATTAAAAATAAGAAGGTAAAAGCTAATTTCATTTTTATAGTTTAATGGCGGTTTATTATTCTTTTGGTAATACAATTGCTTGATCTATTTTAACAACATCAAACAAATCGTCATAACCAACACATCTTCCTTTTATGGTGATTATTTTTCCCTTTTCAAGATTTGTTTTAAGGTCATTATTTAAGTCAACCTGAATTATATTATCTAACTCTATGGTATTTTTGGATATTGATGTAATTAAACCCGAAACTTGGGCAACTTGATCTATATAATTAGCTGTTAATGTGCTATGGTTGTTTTTAAAAGGAGCATATAACTCTTCCGATTTTAGTACAATTGTTGCATCTTCATCAGCGATTACTCTATGCTTTCCACTAAGAAAAAAAACGTACACTGCAATTAATGATAGCAGCAACAAAATTGTACTTATAAATACTCTTTTCTTATTCATTTTTTAGTGAATTCAAAATTTAAAGTAACGGTTACTTCTTTTGCAATTTTGTTTCTGACCAATTTGGGAATTTCAATATCAAAATCTGAGGGGGCCACTATAAATGACCCCTTCATAAGAATTAAACCATTAACCATTTTAAGCATTACATTTAGGTGTATTTGTTTCTCTTTTCCATGCAATTGTAATTTCCCATCTACACCTACTTCTTGCCAATTTTGGTTAAGTTTAGTAACATCTAAATCGTTTAATTTCCCTTTAAAAATTGCTTTGGGATATTTTTCTGATTCTATATAATTTTCATTAAAGTGCTCCTCCATTAAAGAGTTTTTAAAATGAAACCCTTTAATTAAACTCAAAGCTGCAATTTGACCTGTTTGAACATCTAAAACTGCTGAAACCGATTTATTTGTAGCTTTTACTTCTTCAAACAATTTTTCAGAAGCCTCAAATTGTACAACTCCATTACGGTCAATATATTTAGTTTGTGCAAAGCCACATTGCAGGGTTCCAAAAATTAAAACTAATGTTAACCCAATTTTTACAATATGCTTTTTCATTCTTATTTTTTTAATATTCACAAACTGTCTTATTCTTTTTTTCCACCGTCAATCCAATCCGATATTAAATCAATAGTTGCCTGTGGTAGCTTACCAGAAGGAGGCATTGTACCATTATTAGTTCTGTTAAAAATTCCGTTTGCTCTACTATTTACATTGTCAAACGTTGTTAATGAAAAAGGAGCTCCATTTTGTGGAGGATTACCATGACATCCAACACAATTACTAGTTATTATTGGCTTAATATCTTTGGTGTAAGTAATTTCATTTGCTATTGGATCTTCTTCTTTTGGAGGTATAACTTCATCATCATCACTTGATGAACAACCTACAATTAAAAGACAAACAACGGGTAGCATAAATTTGAGTGTAAATTTCATAATAATCTGATTTATAGTTTCTAATATGCCATCAAAACAATAATATCCTACTCAGATTATTATACATAAGTTGTGCGAAAGGGAATAATTAGCCGTAAAAAAGGAAAAAAAAGACTTGAATAAAATTGAAAAACAGTGCTATTTTGCAAATAGTGAGGTTGAACTAATTCAGAGTTATTTAAAGTAAATCAAATTCTTATCTTAGTCACCAAAGCATCAAATTAAATCATGCGAAAAGACAAACTGTACTTATTAACGTTACTGTCTATTACAATTATTTTTGTTGTTATGGGGAGCATTGCCATACATTATTTTGTAAAGGTTAGCACTATTCAAATATTAGATACACAACTAGAGTTTGGTAAAAAAAATGCCGAAGCGATGTCTACATTAATAAGTCGTCAATTGGCTAACAATATTGAAAAAGAAAAGCTTATTGAAGATATTCAAAATAGTATCGAAAACACTAACCTAAAAACTGGTTTTGTTAGTATGTTTGATTGGTCTGGCAAACAAGTATGCCACCCAGATATAAAACTTGTAGGGCAAAAGGTAAGTCCTACGCAATCACTAGTTTCATCCGTGACTGATGATTTAAGTCCTCAAGATTTTTATACTTTTTTAAAATCTAAAGAAGTAGAACAAAAAAAATCAGAAGTTATTTATTTAATTCCTGTTAAAGGTTCTGATTGGATTTTAGCAGCGCATACAAACATTGAAAAAACCTTAGAAAGAATTCATAAACTCCAAAACAACTTTTATACTATTTTGTTTATCATGGGCTTTATAGTAATACTATCGTTTGTTGTTGTTGTTAGATTAATAGGAAGTACTTATGAAAAGCAATTAGAACTTAAAAATGAAGAGTTAGAAAACGAAGTAATTAACTTATCTAAACTAAACCTTGCAGTAGACAACTATCAGCAGAAGGTTAGCGAAAATCCAAACAAAAGCGAAGAAAACAATGCCTCTAAAAAGCGTATTCTCACCTACGTACGTAACGAACTTTTACCAATATCAACGGATGAAATTGCACATATTTATACAGAAAACTCCATAACCTACGTAGCTTGTATTGATGGTAGAAGGTCTACCTCTAACCTTAGTTTAGATGAATTATTTTCTAATTTGGATCACAGTCACTTTTTTAGAGCAAACAGACAATTTATAATTGCAATATCTGCCATTGACAAAATAGTTAAGTACGGCAATAACCAACTCAAAATCTTAGTGAATCCCAACTCAGAGGTAGATATTATTATTAGTAAAAATAAAGCCTCAGAATTTAAAAAGTGGTTAAATTTTTAAATATTCAATTATCGGAAAGTGCAATAAGCATTAATTTCCCATCTAAACTGGAGGTTACTAAAATCAATAATTTAGGCATAATAATAGCTAACCCATTTACTAAAATTCTGTCCGAATACTGCGCATAGCTGGCATTACTAAAATTTTACATTTCTCTAATTTTGACAACAAAATTAAAGTTATGATTAAAAATATATTGATTATTGCCCTTGTATTGTTATCACCTAACACATCAGGTTCTCAAACCAATGTTACCTACGTTTGTCCACCATGTTATAGCCAATGCGACACTTTAAAATTCAAACAAAAAGGAGAGTGTAAGCATTGTGGAATGAAACTGATTCCAAAAAAGGATGTCAAAAAATTAGAATCCGACTCAAATAAAAAGAGAATAGCTTTTTACCTGCAAGACGGTGTAGAAGTCTTAGATTTTGCTGGGCCGCTAGAGGTGTTTTCATATGCCGGGCACGATATTAGCATTATATCTAAAACAACCAAACCAATAGTAAGCCAAGGAGTATTGTCTATTGTTCCTGATTATGACATAAAAAACGTCCCACAAGTAGATGTACTTGTTTTCTTTTTGGAGGAAATGATTGTAGATAACACAAAAAAAGGACTGTATACTCTATTCGAAAATCACAAAACTCCCCTTTTTCATGAAAAAGATGATTTGTTTTCAAAAATGAATCAGGCAACCGTCACTTTTATCAGAAACGAGAGTAACCAAGTTGTAAGTATGAAATCTAATGAACATAAGGATTCCTTTTTTAAACAATAATATTAAGCAATGAAAAATTTTCTTTTTTTACTCCTTGTATGTCTAACCTTTTTCTCATGCAAAAATAAACATGGCGACTATGTTTGTACACCATGTGATTTATCATGCGATGAACTTAACTTTTCGGAACCCGGAATGTGCCCACATTGCGATATGGCTCTCATTAAAAAAAGTGATTTAAAGCAGCAAAAAGAACTTGTTTTAAACGAAATAAATATTCACGAAGGTTCTGGTGCATTCTTAATTGAAGGCAATCAAGGAAAAGCAAATAAGCCTATAAAAATATATTATCATAAACCCAAGAATTTTAATGCAGATTCTAAAATATTAATGGTTATACCAGGTGCTGGAAGAAACGGAGATAGCTATAGAGATGCATGGATTGACAAATCCGAAAAATATAATGTCCTTATTCTTTCTCCCATGTATGCAGAAAAAAATTATCCCTTTGAGGATTATCACCTGTGTGGTATAATGGATAATCTCAATTTAAAAAATAGTATCACCAGAATTGAGAACACCAATATGGTAACGTTAAATGATAATACTTTTGATTTTACGGTAAACCCAAATAAAAATGAATGGATTTTTAATGATTTTGATAGAATATTTAATCTTACGGTTAATGAACTTAAATCTAATCAAACCCAATATGATGCTTTTGGGCATTCGGCAGGTGGACAAATTTTACATCGACTAGCTGTTTTAGCTTCCTCTACCAAAGTCAATCAAATTTTAGCATCAAACTCCGGTTTTTATACACTTCCTAATGTAAACATTACCTTACCATTTGGACTTAAAGAAACGGGATTAACCAAGGAAGATTTAAAAAAATCATTCAAAAGAAAACTAATTCTATTTATTGGCGAACTTGACAATAAAACTGAAACTGGTGGAACATTGTTACGCTCCAAATCAGCAGACGTGCAAGGATTACACAGATTGGAAAGAGCCAAATACTTTTTTAAAACATCAAAAACAATTGCCAAAGAAATACAATGCGATTTTAATTGGTCTATGGAGGTAATTCCATATGTTGGTCATGACCATCAAAAAATGGGAAAAGCTGCTGGCAAATATCTTTATGATTAGTATTATCCATATCAAGCTGTTAATCATTACATTTTATAAGTTGCAAAGCAACAAAACTCATTAAATTTTGAAGTACAAAAAAAGCTCTCAATTTCTTGAGAGCTTTTTTGCGGTCTGGACGGGACTCGAACCCGCGACCCCCTGCGTGACAGGCAGGTATTCTAACCAGCTGAACTACCAGACCGTTTGCTTCCGATGGCTATCGGAATAGCGGTTGCAAATATACACCGCTAAACCAAATTACCAAACTATTTTGTTTAAAAAATTTACTAAATAAATTTTTGTCTTGCTACTAAAAAGGTATTCAGTACTTTGGAAAAGTTTTCACGAACATCTACATCCACATATTTTATCTTATATTGGGCACATTTTAACTTAAGCTCAGTAAGCTGAGCTGTTAATTTTTGCTCATAATTGTTTTTTACAGTATCCGAATACAAATCTATATATTCACCTGTTTCCACATCTAAAAAACGCTTAGGAGTATTATCAAAATTAAAATGTAACTCGGTTTTTTTATCCATCATATGAAACAAAACTACCTCATGCTTATTGTACTTTAAATGTCGTAACGCCTCAAACAACTCATTATCATCTAATGTATGTTGAAACATATCGGTAAATAAAAAAATAAGACTGCGTCTTTTTATTTTTTCTGCTATTTGATGCAAATAAGTGTACGTTTTGGTCTCCTTTGCTGGGTTGCTATCCAAACTTATTTTACTCAATTGCGCCAATAGCATTTGATGATGCCTTTCACTGCCTTTTTCTGGTGTATAAAAATTATAATTATCAGCGTATACACTTAGCCCAACCGCATCGCGTTGTTTTTTTAACACATTCATAAGTGCCGCAATGCTTAATACCGAAAAACCAATCTTGTTAAGATTGTTTAACCCCAATTTTTCTACCTCTGGGTAGTGCATAGATGCTGAGTTATCTAAAATCATATGACAACGTAAATTGGTTTCTTCTTCGTATTTTTTAGTATAAAGCTTGTCGGTCTTTGCATAAAGTTTCCAATCTATATGTTTGGTACTTTCTCCTCTATTATAAATTTTATGTTCTGCAAACTCTGCCGAAAAACCATGAAAAGGACTTTTATGAATTCCGCTTACAAACCCCTCTACAACTTGGTTTGCGAGTAATTCAAGATTATGGAATAAAGCCGAATTATTTAATTCTGATTGAAGATTCATATACTAGTATGTTGCACTAAGATATAAAACCTACAATAGGTTTTGCATAAATTTATTATTGATATATCAATAATAAATTTATATTTGTGGAGAAATTCATATAATTTTATCACCTATGGCAGGCGGAAATATTGAAGATGTTATTCTTTTTCAGATAGATAAAACTAGTAAGATATCTAAAAAATACTCTCAAAAAGAATTTGACCGAATTAACCTTGGTATTACTATTGAGCAATGGATTTTATTGAAAATCATAGAAGAATTTGAACATATTTCTCAAAAAGAGCTCGCCGACAAGTCATTAAGGGACCCTGCATCTATTACGCGAACACTAGATATTTTAGAAAAAAAACAACTTTTACTAAGAGAACCTATACCCAACAACAGAAGACAATATAACATTAAGTTAACCAGCAAGGGTATTGCGTTTGTAAAAAAACACATGAAAATGATTAAAGAGCATCGTAAAAAAAGTATTGAAGGTTTCTCTACTGAAGAGGTAAAACTACTAAGAAGCTTGCTTTTAAAAATACAGCAGAACATGAGTTAGTATTTTTTTAATTTAAAAATTGATATATCAATAATTGATTACGATAAAATATACATATCAATTAAAGTTGAACATTAAAACAATAGCTTATGAGGAAAAAGAAATAAAAAAACACCAGAACCCAAATCACATAAAAAAACATCATTTATTAATTTAAAAAACAAAAACATGAAGAATTCAGGAGTTGCGATGCTATTATTTTTAATACTAACAGTTGGTTGCAAAGCTCAAGTAACGGATCAAGACGCCATTAAGCAATCCATTACTGCTTTTTCCAAAGCAGGTGACAACAATGATACCCAGGCACTAGAAAAACTTTTAGACCAACATTACAGAGTTGTTTTAAATCGTCTTTTTGGCAGTAAAAGTGTTAGTATAGTTACTAAAACACAATATTTAGAAAAAATAAAAACTAAAGAATGGGGAGGCGACTCTAGAAACCTCACTTTTGAAGATATTGTTATTAACGGTACAACTGCAAGCACTAAGGTCACTTTTAAAGGCAAAAAGGCAACAATAGTATCTATTATCCTTTTAGTTAAAAACGAAAAAGGAATCTGGAAATTAGTTAGTGATATTCCTATTTTTAAATAAACAAAAAAGGGTTTGACATTTGTCAAACCCTTTTTACCATTGTTATTTATTTTTATAATGCTGCGTCAATAGCATCTGTATAAACTTTCTTTGGAGAAACCCCAACTTGTCTACTTACTATTTCACCATCTTTAAATACCAAAACTGTTGGAATGTTACGCACTCCATACTTTGCTGCAAACTCTTGATTAGCATCTACATCTAATTTACCAACTACAGCTTTACCATCGTACTCGTTACTAACTTCATCAATGATTGGTCCAACCATTCTACAAGGTCCACACCAAGCTGCCCAAAAATCCACTACTACAGGTTTATCACTTTTTAATACTACTTCGTCAAAAGTTGCATCTGTTATTTCTAATGCCATGTTTTTATTTTTTTATATTACGCAAATTTAGTCAAAAAAAATACTGTTTCCTTACTAACGTAATATTCGTTTTTCCTATTGTAACATTAGTAAAATTTATTCCTATTAAATACAAAGTGTACTAAATCCTCTAGTCATTTAATTTAGTTTAAAATGCACCTCTTTCTCTTCCAATACGTTTAACAACTCACTAGAAATTTGAACTTTTTGCCTTCTTGAAGGCATGTTTACTTTTATTTGCTCCTCCATTTCATAAATAACAAAGCTAAGTGGATGTTCTCCTTTATGAAAACTCAACGTTTCTTTTAAATCATGTACATAGTTTTCATTAAGCGTTTTTATATCCAATTTAATGGTGAGTTTTTTTGCATAGGTTTCCATTACGTCCTGCAACAGCATAAAATTATTGAACTGCATACGTGGGTCTCCTTTTTTACCGGTTTCTTTATTAACCCAACCCTCTCGTATAAATGCTTTTACATGAACAAAAGAATTTACCATTAAAAAATGGCGATACTTTAAATATTCTTCTCCAAACACTCTAAAATCATATGAATCGGTATAATCTTCAATGGTAAACATTGCCCAGCCTTTACCATTTTTTGATATCCTATGTTGCACATCGGTAATTACTCCAGCAAAAGAAAGTTCTCTATTCACATAATCTTCCATAGTATTAAAATACCCCACGTTGGCATTGGTGAATGCCTTTATTTCAGTTTTAAAATCATCTAATGGATGACCAGAAATATAAATCCCTACTACCTCTTTTTCCCTGCGAAGTTTTTCCATGGTTCCCCATTCTTCACATGGTGGCACAGTTGGCTCTGCTATTTGCGCCTCACTCATTCCACCAAACATATCCATTTGAGAAGAATTTTGGTTTTCCTGATACTTAGAACCCGACTTTATTACCTTTTCTAAAAACGTGACACCATCACCTTCGTCATGAAAATATTGTGCCCTATGCGTGTCACCAAAAGAATCAAATCCGCCAGCAACTGCTAAACTTTCAAAAGCTTTTTTATTAGAAGCTCTTAAGTCTATACGCTTTGCCATATCAAAGACTGACTTATAAGCACCATCTTTTTTTCTGTTGTCCACAATGGTATCTACGGCACCTTTACCTACACCTTTAATTGCCCCCATTCCAAAACGCACCGCACCAGCATCATTAACAGCAAATTTGTAATATGATTCATTTACATCTGGACCAAGTACATCTAAGCCCATTCGCTTACATTCCTCCATAAAAAAGGTTACCTGCTTAATATCATTCATATTATTTGAAAGTACCGCTGCCATATATTCAGCGGGGTAATGTGCTTTGCAATATGCTGTTTGATATGCAATCCATGCGTAACATGTTGAGTGCGACTTATTAAATGCGTAAGCAGCAAAAGCCTCCCAATCCTTCCAAATCTTCTCTAATTTATCTACAGCATGACCTTTTGTTGAAGCCTGTTCTATAAACTTAGGCTTCATTTTATCAAGTACATGTTTTTGCTTTTTACCCATTGCCTTACGCAAAACATCGGCTTCACCTTTAGTAAAATCTGCTAGTTTTTGCGATAACAACATCACCTGCTCTTGATAAACAGTAATTCCATAAGTCTCCGCTAAATACTCTTCGCAAGCATCAAGATCATATACAATTTCTTCGGTACCATGTTTACGGGCAATAAAGCTAGGTATATATTCCATTGGCCCAGGACGGTACAATGCATTCATGGCAATTAAATCTGCAAATACGGTGGGTTTTAATGACCTCATATGTTTTTGCATCCCAGGAGATTCATATTGGAACACCCCTACAGTTTCACCTCTTTGGAAAAGCTCGTATGTTTTTTCATCATCCAGAGGGAAATTCTCAGGATCTAACTCAACACCATGTTTGGCTTTTACAATTTTTACGGTATCTTTAATTAAGGTTAATGTTTTTAACCCCAAGAAATCCATTTTTAACAATCCTGCATCTTCCACAACAGAATTATCAAACTGAGTACAGTACATGTCAGAATCCTTGGCAAGTGCTACAGGCACGAACTTAGTAATATCATCTGGGGTTATAATTACTCCACAGGCATGAATACCAGTATTACGCACCGAACCTTCTAATATGTATGCCTGATTTAAGGTCTCAGACTCTAACCCATCTCCCTCAGAAATATTTAAAAGCTCATTAATTTTAATAAGTTCTTCGCTATTAAATTTACCTTTTAGTACCGCTTCATCAACCCCTATTATCTTTTTAAGCTTAGACATATTAGGAATAAGCTTCGCCATGCGATCAGCATCCATAAGAGGTAAATCCAGTGCTCTTGCAGTATCTCGAATAGATGATTTTGCAGCCATAGTACCATAAGTAATGATTTGAGCTACTTGATTTGAGCCATATTTATCAATTACATAATCCATTACACGACCACGACCTTCGTCATCAAAATCAATATCAATATCAGGCATGGATACACGATCAGGATTTAAGAAACGCTCAAAAAGTAAATCGTACTTAATAGGATCCAAATTGGTAATCCATAAACAATATGCTACCGCAGATCCTGCAGCAGATCCACGACCTGGCCCTACCGAAACATCCATTTTTCGAGCTGCCCTAATAAAATCTTCAACAATTAAAAAATATCCTGGATATCCTGTTTTTTCAATTACCTGAAGCTCAAAATCTAAACGCTCATCAATCTCAGGTGTAATTTCACCATATCGTATTTTGGCACCTTCATACGTTATATGACGAAGAAATTTATTCTCACCGCGCTTACCTCCGTCTAATTTATCTTCTTCGAACTGAAATTCTTCTGGAATATCAAACGCAGGTAATAAAACATCACGTGCTAGTGTAAATGTTTCTACCTTATTTATTATTTCCTGAATATTGGTAATGGCTTCTGGAATATCTTTAAAAAGCTCCTTCATTTCTTCCGAAGACTTAAAGTAGTATTCCTGATTAGGCAATCCGTATCGGTACCCTCGACCTCGACCTATTGGAGTTGCTTGCTTTTCTCCATCTTTTACACATAATAAAATATCATGCGCATGCGCATTTTCTTTTTCAACATAATACGTATTGTTCGTTGCAACTACCTTTACATTATGCTTTTTTGCAAACTGAATTAGCACTTGATTTACTCGATTTTCATCTTCTTGACCATGACGCATCAATTCAATATATAAATCATCTCCAAAAGTATCTTTCCACCAAATAAGAGCTTCTTCTGCTTGCTTTTCACCCACATTTAAAACCTTACTAGGCACTTCTCCATAGAGGTTACCAGTAAGTACAATTACATCTTCCTTATACTGTTCGATAATTTTTTTATCGATTCGAGGAACATAATATTTACCATCAACAAAGGCAATTGATGACATTTTCGCCAAATTATGATAACCATTTTTATTTTTAGCTAACATTACTATTTGGTACCCATTATCCTTTTGCGATTTATCGGTATGATTTTCACAAACCTGAAATTCACATCCAATAATTGGTGTTACTTCCTTTTGAATCTCGGGCAACTCGGGCAAAGGTTCTTGCCCTTCTTCTAATGTTCCGTTTTGGGTAGCTTCAAACCTTTTTTGGTTTTCCGCATTACGCGCCACAACACCTTTATTATGATTAATTACACCATTTACAAAGTGAAAAGCCCCCATCATATTTGCATGATCCGTCATAGCTACTGCGGACATCTTATTTTTGATGGCAGCTTTAATTAAATCTGGAACACTTATAGTAGATTGTAATATTGAAAACTGCGTATGATTGTGTAAATGTGCAAATTCTGCAGTTTCTAGTGAAGCTAAGTTTTGGTCAATTTCTTCCTGCGAAACTCCTCCAGTATCTTTTTCCCATAAAGCATCTGCAATCTTTTTGGATGCTTTTTTTAGATTAATATGCTTTAACCCTATCAGCTTTATTGGCTGAGGATTTGCCTCATTGAAATTCTTAAAATAATCTGGTTGAACATCTAACTGCTCTGTAGTATACTGTTGCTTCCGAATAAGTTCTAAAAAACACCGCGTGGTTGCCTCAACATCTGCTGTTGCGTTATGAGCCTCTCCAAAAGGCTCTCCAAATAAAAACTGATGTAATTCCGTTAGCGTTGGTAATTTAAACTTACCACCACGACCACCTGGTATTTGACAAAGTTGTGCAGTATGTTCCGTACAGGTGTCTAAAACAGGTAACTCTTGTAATGGGTTCTCCACACCCATACGATAAAACTCTGCCCCCATTATGTTAACATCAAAACCAACATTTTGCCCAACAATAAACTTTGTCTTCGCCATGGCAATGTTAAATTTCTCTAGAACCTCAGTAAGAGAAATACCATTTTGAGCAGCAAGTTCTGTAGAAATACCATGTATTTTCTCGGCATCATACGGAATATTAAAGCCATCTGGTTTCACCAAATAATCTTGACTCTCCACCAAATTACCCATTTCATCATGCAGCTGCCATGCTATTTGTATACAACGCGGCCAGTTATCCGTATCTGTAATTGGCGCATTCCAACGTTTAGGTAATCCAGTAGTTTCGGTGTCAAAAATTAAATACATGTAGGTTTTATTTCAGAAAAAACAAGTAGATAAAAATAGCTAAAGTAATTGGTCTAATAAAAGAGAGTTTTAAACAGTTATTAACTTTCATCCATTCTGTTGTATTAAGAAAACATATATTACTATTGTTCTTTTACTTAAATACTATATATTTGCACCCGCTTTCATCTTGGCTCCGCTCGATGTAAGCTTAAAAGAATTAATAATCAAGGGTCGGGCACCCTACAAATTAATGTGATATGCCAGTAAAAATTAGATTACAAAGACACGGTAAAAAAGGTAAACCATTCTATTGGGTTGTTGCCGCAGATGCAAGATCAAAAAGAGACGGTAAATTTTTAGAAAAACTAGGAACTTACAATCCTAATACAAACCCAGCTACAATTGACCTTAATGTAGACAACTCTGTAAAATGGTTACAGAATGGCGCACAACCAACTGATACTGCAAGAGCAATATTATCATACAGAGGTGTTTTATTAAAGCATCACCTTTTAGGAGGTGTTCGTAAAGGAGCTTTAACCGAAGAGCAAGCAGAAGAAAAATTTGCTGCTTGGTTAGCTGAAAAAGAACAGGCTGTTGCTGATAAGGTTAGCGGATTAGATAAAGTAAAAGCTGACGAAAGAGCAAAGGCACTAGCTGCTGAAAAAGAAGTAAATGAAAAGCGTGCGGCGGAAGCTGCGGCTGCTGCTTTACCAGAAGAGGAAGAAGCTACTGACTCTGAAGACGCTGCTGCTGAAGCATCTTCTGAAGAAGAATAAAATATATCTCCGAAACGATGCGGAAATCAGACTGCTTTTACCTAGGTAAAATCGTTTCAAAATATAGTTTCAAGGGTGAAGTACTAGTTAAACTGGACACCGATGACCCTGAAGTATACGAAAAAATGGAATCAGTTTTTGTTTCACTTGGAAACAATCTGGTTCCATTTTTTATTGATAAATGCAGGTTACATAAATCCAATTTACTTCGCATTGATTTTGAAGAGGTAAAAAACGAATCAGATGCTGACCGTATAATGGGAATGGAATTGTACCTTCCTCTTACCTTACTTCCTAAACTTACCGGGAATAAATTTTACTATCATGAAATTATAAATTTTACAGTTATTGATGATATTCATGGTAATATCGGAATCATTACAGGAGTAAACGATTCTACCGCGCAAGCACTATTTGAAATTCAAAAAAACGATAACCAAATTTTAATTCCCATCAGAGACGAAATCATTACCAAATTAGATAGGAAAACAAAAACTATTTACGTTTCTGCCCCCGAAGGTTTAGTAGACTTATATTTATCGTAATTAATATGAATAAGCCTTTTGCTTTTAAACAGTTTACCATTGAACAAGACCGCTGCGCAATGAAAGTTGGCACCGATGGTGTTCTTTTAGGAGCTTGGACAGCATTGGATACCAACGTTTACAATATTTTAGATATTGGCACTGGCACTGGCATAATTGCCTTAATGCTGGCACAACGTAGCAATGCTGAAAATATAGAGGCCATTGAGCTAGACGGCGATGCTTTTGAGCAATGTTCCGAGAATTTTGAAAACTCACCTTGGAGAGACCGGCTATTTTGTTTTCATGCTGGTTTTGATGAATTTGTAGATGAATATACCGAAGAAGAACCTGACGAATCAGAGCTATACAACCTCGTAGTTTCTAATCCTCCTTTTTACACAGAAGAAGTTAGTAGTGGTGATATAGCCAGAGATAATGCTAGACAACATACTTCTTTACCATTTGATGAGTTACTAGAAGGAGTGTCTAAACTACTTACCAAAAAGGGCTCCTTTTCTACCGTAATTCCATTTAAGGAAGAAGAAAACTTTATAAAACTTGCTGCAAAATTTAGTTTATTTCCAAAAAGAATAACAAGAGTAAAAGGAAATGCCCTAACGGAAATAAAACGTAGTTTATTAGAATTTACCTTTACAAAGCAAGATACTCTTATAGATAATTTAATTATTGAGAAAGAAAGGCATCAATATACTGAGGCGTACAAAAAATTAACAAAGAACTTTTATTTAAAAATGTAACTTAAGCATATTGTTTTGTTATATTTCTTTATTTATATTTGAAGCAAATTCTATCCGAATATGCGAAAAGATGTATTTGAGTCCCCAGATTATTTCAATTTAGATGATTTACTTTCCGAAGAACATTTACTGGTGCGAGACGCAGCAAGACAATGGGTAAAAAGAGATATTTCACCAATAATTGAAGACTATGCCCAAAAGGCAGAATTTCCAAAACAAATTTTAGGGGGGCTTGCCGAGATAGGTGCTTTTGGCCCGTATATCCCGGTTGAATATGGCGGAGCAGGATTAGATCAAATAAGCTATGGTTTAATCATGCAAGAAATTGAACGCGGAGATAGTGGTGTTAGATCAACAGCATCAGTTCAATCTTCATTGGTTATGTACCCCATATATACTTATGGTTCTGAAGAGCAACGCAAAAAATATCTTCCAAAACTAGCTACGGGAGAACTCATAGGCTGCTTTGGTTTAACCGAACCAAATCACGGCTCTAACCCTAGTGGCATGGAAGCAAAATTTAAAGATATGAGCGACCATTACCTTTTGAATGGTGCTAAACTATGGATATCCAATGCCCCTTTTGCGGATATTGCTGTAGTTTGGGCAAAAAACGAGGAAGGAAGAATTCACGGTCTAATTGTTGAACGTGGCATGGATGGCTTTACCACTCCAGAAACGCATCACAAGTGGTCATTACGAGCTTCGGCTACTGGAGAACTTATCTTTGACAACGTAAAGGTTCCAAAAGAAAACCTACTTCCAAACAAATCTGGTCTTGGAGCACCACTTGGGTGTTTAGATTCTGCTAGATTTGGTATTGCTTGGGGTGCTATTGGAGCAGCTATGGATTGTTACGATACAGCCCTACGCTATGCCAAGGAGCGAATTCAGTTTGGTAAACCGATTGCGGCTACACAGCTTCAACAAAAAAAGCTTGCCGAAATGGTTACCGAAATTACAAAAGCGCAATTATTGGCTTTTCGTTTAGGACAGTTAAAAAATGAAGGCAAAGCCACCTCCGCACAAATATCAATGGCAAAACGAAATAATGTTGATATGGCCTTAAAAATAGCACGAGAGGCTAGACAAGTGCTAGGTGCGATGGGAATAACTGGCGACTATAGCATTATGCGGCATATGATGAATCTAGAAAGTGTTATCACCTATGAAGGCACACACGATATTCATTTACTTATTACCGGTGCAGATATCACAGGTATATCCGCATTTAAATAATCTTTTACTTAGATTTTCTTAACCTAAAACGCAAATAACAATTTTACATTTGCAACGCCTTCTTAAGGTACGTTCTTATGTTTGAGTTAGCACGATAAAATGAGCCGATGTTCCGCATCGGCTTTATTTTAATCTACATTCCCAATAGAATTTTTCAAAATGAAATTCACAATGGATGTTGCATCTTTTAAACTATGTGGGTGATGCCCAACTCCTTTTTTTAAAATAACTTGAATATCTCCTCCCGCCTCTTTAAATTTTTTTTCTAAAATTGCGGTGTTTTCCTCATAAGGAACAATCTTATCCAAATCTCCGCAAACATGTAAAACTGGTATTTTAGCTTTAGCAACCATAACCGCGTTATAAATAGGCATGCCTTCAAAAGTTAAAACAGAATCTTCATCTAAATAATATGTCGCCAAGCATTTTTCCCAATCAGCTTTGCTTCCTTTTCCTTCAAAAAAACCTCCTGGCCAACTTTTAATATCACAAACCGGTGCGTCTGCATAAATACAAAAAACTTTGTCCGTATTCTGTGCTGCCCAATTATACACTACCAAGCCACCTCTGCTGAAACCTTGTAAAACTACCTTTTTATTAAGATTGTATTTTTCTACTACATATTCATAAAAATCATTCCAAATACTAACAGCTTCCATGTTTCCATAAAAATCGGCAACATCTATATAAACCACATGAAAACCTTTATTTAATAAAGCTTCCTCGGTTTGCGGTTGTGTTCCCCAAAATCTGGCACGCCAAATCCAAGGTTTTTTACTATCCAAAACATCAGGAAAAACGACCTTAGCGGATCTTCCTCTAAACACAAACTCCTCTGTTTTGTATGCATCTAACTTTTTATCCTGTTTACATGAAAACACTGTAAAAAGTAGAAGAATTAAAACAACATTAATCCTTATCCTCATTATAACTATCTACAACAATAAACTTTTTTAAACTTTAATATACTAATCTCTTAAAAATATATAATAAACGCCTATTTTTTCTCGATAAATTTTCCAAACCACTTCCCTGAATTTTTAACAGTGCGTTTTTGCGTTTTGAAATCTACATGAACCAAAACGAGGGTAATATCCTTCTGCCCATTCAAAATTATCTGTAAATGTCCACACAAAATAGCCATCCACTTTCACCCCTTCTTTTAATGCCCTATGCACCTGCTGTAAATACGCTTGTAAATACGCTTGTAAATAATACAACCTATCTGAATCGTTCACCTTCTTTTTTAATACAACATCAGAAAAAGCGGCTCCATTCTCCGTAATTATTATCTTTTTAACCCCTGAATACATATTGTACTGCTTAAGCATTTTGTAAATACTTGGCGGGTAAACTTCCCAACCTGTCAATGTTGTTTTAACATTTCTATTTTCAGCTTCTACAATTTTAGCTTTTAAATAGGGTACAAAAGCGCTATGTTTCACAACTTCACGGGTATAATTTTGAATTCCAATAAAATCAAAATCAAAAACAACGTTTTCCTCATCCGCGGGAAGAATATATTTTTTTAAACGCTTTAATATTGGAAGATCTTGATACGGATACCCTAAACCTAAAACTGGTTCTATAAAAAGTCTGTTTAACAATGCATCTGCTTTAGCTGAGGCGATAATGTCTTTTTTTTTATTTGAGTATGCTGTAATTTGAGAACATGAAAACGTTGTTCCAATAATAACTTGTGGGACGATGGCGCGTAGCACTCTACCCCCTATTGCCTGACAAAGTGTAGCATAATGAATTGCGGGAAGAAAATTTTTTATTCCTTTTCTTCCAGGGGCATGTACTCCAAAAAAATATCCAGCCCCTGTAAAAACCATTGGCTCATTTAAGACCATCCAATGCTTTACCCTATCTCCAAAATTTTGAGCACATACTTTTACGTATTCCTCAAACCAATTTAATATCTCCCTATTCGTCCAACCACCTTTTTCTTCTAATTTTTGTGGCAAATCCCAATGATAAAGCGTTACCCATGGCGTAATCTGATGTTCCAAACAACAATTAATCACCTTATTATAAAATTCAATTCCTTCAGCATTAACCTCACCAATACCATTGGGAAGAATTCTCGACCATGAAAGAGAAAATCTATAGTTTTTAATGTTTAACGATTTCTTTAAAAGAATATCTTCTTTAAACCTGTGATAAAAATCACAAGCAACTTGGCCGTGTTCATTATTCCTTATCTTATTTTTTTTGGCAGCAAAGTTGTCCCAGATAGATTCTCCTTTTCCTGCGAGATTATAACCACCCTCTATTTGATAAGCAGCTGTAGATACTCCCCAAATAAAATCTTCGCCAAAATCTTGAGCTTTTAAATCAAACTCATTTGAAACATTATACATATCAACTAAATAGATTCTTCGAGAAGTTGATTTACAATTTGCTGTGTTTGGTTGGGATAATCAACTGCAATGCGCTTACCACTCTCTATCCAGTTTTTCATCTTCTCAAGATGCTTTTTCTTTAAGGACTTTATTACGGGCACTCCCATTTCTTTTAAAGCCGCTGCGTTACACTGTTGCTCAAATTGCGATTTCATTGGTACAACCAATAATTTTTTGTTTAAATAAAGTGCCTCAGCTGGAGCTTCAAAACCAGCACCACACAATATACCTGCACTACTAGCCATACAGGAAACAAATGCCTTATTAGTAATTGGCTGTATACTTATGTTCTTGGTAAACGAAGCTTTGGTATTATGCTTAGAAAAAACTTGCCACTTAACACCTTTAATTTTTGAAAGCATTTTTAATACTTTTTCATCGCTATATGCAGGTAAATAAACCGCGTAATGCCCCATATTTTTAACTTCAGCCTCTCGTATATCCTTTCTGATTATGGGAGTATATATGTTATTTTCATAAGGTTTAAAATGAAGGCCATATTGCGTTGTGGTAGGGGCATATTTTTTTAATATGAACTTACCCATAATATCACTTTTATGTGGCTTAGGAGCCAAAGGTGACAACACCGCCGCCTGATGACTAAAACTCACACTTTTCTTATTTTTGAGTTTACAAGCCCATGCAGAAACTGGTTCAAAATCATTAATTATAAGATCATAATCTTCAACGGGAACACTTTTAATTTCTTTTTGTAAACGAGCGGTGTTGCTTTTTAAATAGGTTCGCCACATATCCACGCCCCCCTTTTTTCCAAATATGAAACTCAATCCCTTTAATCGATATTTCACATCGTATGGAATACCAATATCTGCCTGAATTCCACTTATTAAAATGTCTAAATCTATGTTATTATTGAGTAATGCTGGAATCACATCTTTGGATCTACTCAGATGTCCATTTCCAGTACCCTGAATTGCGTACAAGACCTTCATCTACTACACTTTTTCTTTAGTTTCTGAGACCCCAATTATCTGAAACTCTTTGACAAGATTCTGAAATAGTTCATTTTTCTCTGGAATTGCTGTTTCATCAAAAATTTCATCTACTTCGTCTTTCATTAAAACATCCTCTTCATATGTATACAACTCCCATTTTCCATTATTATACTCCAACGCCGTTAAGTTCTCAATCCAATCTCCAGAATTCAAATACATTACAGAACCTTTGTCATTGGTAATAGTTCTCATTTCTGGTTGGTGTATATGGCCGCACACCACATATTCATATTTGTTTTCTATGGCGATATCAGCAGCTATTTGTTCAAAATTATTAATGAATTTTACCGCAGACTTTACACTGTTTTTAATTTTTTTAGACATTGATACTGGTCCTCTACCCAATTTCTTACTAAAAAAGTTAACACCTCTATTCAATAAAATCAGTAAATCATAACCATGAGCACCTAACCTTGCAATCCATTTAGAATGTTGCATGGTCACATCAAAAACATCCCCATGAAACATCCAAGCTTTTTCTTCTCCCAATTCCAAAACAACTTTGTTAACAATACTTAGCGACCCCATATTAAAACCTGCAAACTTTCTCAGCAATTCGTCATGGTTGCCTGCTATATAATGCACTTTAATTCCTTTTGAAATCCATTGCATTATAAGCTTTATCACTTTCATATGTGACTTAGGCCAATATCGTTTTTTAAATTGCCAGATATCTATAATATCTCCATTGAGAATTACCTCTTTTGGTTTAATAGATTTTAAATATTTTAGTAGTTCCTTAGCGTGACATCCATAAGTACCTAAATGTACATCTGAAATAACCACAATATCAACATGACGTTTTTTCATTGCATATTTGTAAGAGTATTTTTCCTGATTTTTTTATGCTTTAATGGAGAGTAATACGTTACGAATAAGGTTATAATCGCATTTATAATTAACGTTGAAATAAGTGTTTTTATAATTTTCATATATAGAAAATCAGGATACACAAAGATTCAGAATTTCAATTGAGTTTGAGGTCAGCTAAATTTTACCCTTAAGTTATATGATTGTTAACTCCATTTTTTGTGATTAAAAACAAAACCAACACGATACACAACACTATTTGGAGCGTTCACATCATTTCTTTTAAAAAACAAATCAACATACATACATTTACAGTGTAATTAAAAACGAAATAAGATTTTTCATTTTCATATAGTGTTCTCAAAAAAGAGCTTTGTCTTCCAATGATGAGGCTCTTTTTAGTTTACAACATTTCTACAAAATTTTCGTTAGATTATAAAATCATTTATCAACCAAAATGAAAGCGAAAGTATTTTTACTATTAACGGTTTTTACTTGCCTTATAGGAAATCTTTCTTTTGCAGGAGAAAAAAGCAATACTAATGTAGCTCCTAGATCTTCTATTGAAATCACTTATCCTAATAAAGGTACTGTATGGAATATTCCACAAAGTGTGGAAATTTTATGGGAGACCGCTAACATCGCTGACACCAAATCTATTCGATTTTTTTTAACCAGAGATGATATGGTTGTGCAAGAGCTTGGCTCATTTAAAAATACAGGAAGCTATACTAATATTGAATTAGCAAAAAATATTGGCGAAGGAGATAAATACCAAGTTGTAGGTATTGAACTCTTTCCTGATGACAAATTTCAAATAGCAAAATTTGCCACTCCCTATTTTTCTATAAAAAAAAGAGAGGCACCCACGGTTGAGCGTATGGATTTTGCAGGTAGAAAAATCTCATACACTAAAGAACTCCAATTTAAAAATAAAGAAATAACCGTAAATATCTGGGATCATGGAACC
This sequence comes from uncultured Maribacter sp., assembly GCA_947493885.1. Classification (GTDB taxonomy): domain Bacteria; phylum Bacteroidota; class Bacteroidia; order Flavobacteriales; family Flavobacteriaceae; genus Maribacter_B. The sequence continues at coordinate 43,971 of CANLTE010000002.1, read as the reverse complement.
CAAGATAATGACATTGTATCTATTTATTTAAATGGATTATCTGTTGTTACTAAGCACCTTTTAACATACAATAAAAAGAGTTTTACAGTACACCTAGACCCTGGTAAAAAAAACGACTTGTTTTTATACGCGCACAACTTAGGTAAATTTCCCCCGAATACAGTTTCCATTGAAATTACGGATGGTTCCACTTCCGAAAACATTATTTTAAATTCAGATCTAAAAAGCTGTGAAGCGGTTTTAATCAGTGTTGCTGAATAAACTTTCATAAGCTTAAAAAGCAAATTCCGTTGCACAGCTTTAAAAAATCATATTATCCAAAAGTCATTATAAGTATTAATAGAATAATAGAAATAACAAATAAACCACCTACAATTCTCAACATTCTATCCAGTTTATAATCTTTGCTCATTGCTTTTTTTTAATCCCATGCAAATCCTGTTACCAACCTGAACAAGAAAGCGTAAAGCACAATAGCAAACATACCCAATGTAAACCACGTAAATGCTTTAAAATAATGTTTAACAATATAGCTTCCCAGATTTCTAAATCCTTCTGCATAAATTTCTTTTAAGAGTAAAATTGTTTTCATATCTACATTTTTAGATTACCGCAAAGGTCTTTCGTCGAATTGGACTATACCCCCTGTTTTCGACAAAACTCCAACTACTTGTGATAAAGCAACTTGAGACAACCTTTTACAGAAGATATTCAACCTTTAATCGTATAGCATATACTCTACGCTAATCGATGAAATGCAACTTACTTTGATAAGGCTTGAAAAACCTCTAATCAGTTTTTCAATTAAAAAGATTTAAGTTATTTTGAAGATATTACTAAAAACAAAACCTCAACTAATTTATGTTACTTAGTTGAGGTTTTTTTCTGTACTCGAGGTGGGAATTGAAACTATAAATATTATACCATCAATTTAACTTGTAAAAATACAAAACTCCTTTAAGTAAAAGGTTTTTGGTTTGTTTGCTTATTTAAATGAATTGTATATTATTTAATAACACCGTGCAAAATTGTGCAATTACCGTGCAATTTTTATAGATTTACTTTTCAAATTAGTATTATATGGCAACTGTAAAGTTCTATTATCGGTCTAAAAAAGATAATGCACCTATCACATTAAGGTTACTTCATAAAAATGAGTTTGATTTCTTTGTGAATACCCAATTACGAATAAATAAGGATAGTTGGAATTCAAAAAAGGGTGTTCCTAAAACTAGTGATGAGAAATCACGAAATATTAAAACCATCTTGGTTAACTTGGAAAGCAGCATATTAGATGCTTTTAATGAGGATTATAATAAAGGTGAGCGGATTACAAAGGATTGGTTATGCTATAAGATTGACACCTTTTTTAATAGAAATGAAGAAGTAAATGGTATGAGTACGGCTTTAGTTGAAAATATAGATCGCATAATTAAGACCGCTTCGATGAGAAAAAACAGTAAAGGAGGTGTTGGGCTTTCAAGGAGTAGAATAAACTCTTATAAGAACTTAAAACGGATTATTGAGTTATATGAAACCTCTAGAAGAAAGATACTTGCAGTAAAAGACATTCATTTTGCATTTGTAACAGATTTTACAGAGTTTATGAAGGGGTTAAATTATCATGATGGGAATACACAAAAGAAAATATCTGATATCAAAACAGTTTGTTTAGATGCTCAAATCAATGGAATAGAAACACATCCCCAATTACTTAAAGTTACAGGTTATAAAATTAAGAATGATTATATAATATATCTAACTCCAAAAGAACTGGCTCAAATAAAAGCTAAATCAATTGAGAAAGATTCTTTAGCTAACGCAAAAAAATGGTTGCTTCTAGGAGCGATGATAGGACAAAGAGGAGGGGATTTATTAAACCTCAACGAAGACAATGTTATTATAAGGAATGGTTTAAAACTTATACAATTAGTTCAACAAAAGGGAAATAAGCAAGTCAATATTCCGTTTTCTAATGAAATGGAAGAATTGTTAAAAGACGGTTTTCCTTATAAAATTAGTATCCAGAAATTTAATAAATATTTAAAGATTATCTGTGAATTATCAGAGATTAATGAAGTAGTTGAAGGATCTATTTATGACAATAAACTAAAGAGAAAAAAAACAGGAAAGTATGAAAAATGGCAATTAATTTCTTCACACGACCTGAGAAGAACTTTTGCTAGTAATAATTATGGAGAAATGCCAACGCCTCTAATAATGAGTATTACTGGTCATGCTACAGAGAGTACGTTTTTAAAATATATCGGAAAAACAAGTATTGATTATGCTCAACAAATTGCAGAGTACTATCATAAGAAGACAGAAAAAGCAAAAAAAGAATTCTCACCAATTGTCATTAAAACTAAAAAAATAGCTCAATAATAAGGATAACATAGTAGTTAATATGGATTTTTCAAAAATATATACTATTCATTGGGAAAACAGATATAATATTCTACCAATCAAAGTTAGAGAGAAAATAATGGATGGTTTAAAAGAGCCATTTAAAAAAAGGGGAGAAGAAAGATTAAGGTTAATTAAAGAACACCCCCGTTTAATAGATGACAGTGGAAACCCAACTGAGAGTTTATTTATTAATAATGATAAATATATTAACGGTCATTTAATCGAAGACGGTTTTGATGATTACGGCAGTTACTCAATATTTCAACCTAAAAATAGAATTGAGAATGAAAAATGGCATATTATCCTTGAAAAAAAGAAGAAACTATCTGAGTTGGTAATTTTACAAAGGAATTTGACAAAACAAAATACAAGTTATTCCGAATTGAAAGCAACAAAGGCTTTAATAGATCAACTGTTTTGCGAGATATTCAATGTCAATACAAAAAAAGAATCAAAAAAAGAGGATTATCCATTCTACTGTAAGATAGGGGCGTTATTTGCCCAACAATATATTTATAAAAAAGAGTTTGACTACTTCTTTAAAAAGAAAAAGTTTATTAGTTCAAACAAATTATCTGAATATATAAAAGAGGATATTTTAAAGACAGACAAATCAACAAGTCAATATGTGAATGACACATTAAATGGAGGGAATAAGTCATTTTATACATCCCTTACAATGATGGAGAATATAATAAGTTATTGCACTGAAAAAGAAATTGAAGTCTCAAAGGAATTTAAATCTATATATAGTGATTTAAAAAAGTAACACTAAATCAACACTGGTGTAAGTGTTTAGTGTCGTCTAAATAGATGGTAATTGCGATAAATTTAATAATCGTAGTTATGACATTAATATATCTGTTAACAAAATTAAAAGAAGAGGTAACGGAAGAACTAAAAACCTCTATTGTCGATGATTTAAAGGGGGAATTTGAAAATTTAAAAAATAATTTTCAACCTAAACAACCAACCAAATACCTAACTCGTAATGAGGTTGCTACAATGCTAAAAATTGACCTTTCTAGTGTTCATAATTGGACAAAGAAGGGCAAGTTAAAATCCTACGGTATTGGAGGAAGGGTTTACTATAAACTTACTGAAATGGAAAAAGCCATTGTAAAACTTGATTAAGCTTAATAATGGTTGACTACACTAACATAGAAGTAATTGAAATTGACTCAATACTCTTCATCAAAAAAAGCGATTACTTGCTTTTTGACAATAGAAAGGAGAAGTATAATAGTAAGACAGGAGAAATCTATTATATCAGTAATTATAGATACAATGGGTTGCTCTTTAATTTTATAGAAGACAATCAAAAAAATCCTAGGAAGCTTTTCATTCAAGGGAGTCTTCATTATTATTACAATAAAGGGCTTCATAATGCAAACGACTTTGCATACATACACTTACTCAGTGTGATCCAAGATCTTGAAGAGACTTTTAATTTAGACTCCAGAAATTGCGTTTTGCGTTCTCTTGAATATGGAATAAATATAATACCAGCAAAGTACAGAGTTAGCAATATCTTACAGAATACTTTTTATCATCAACGTAAGAAATTCATAGAGCCAATTAACAAGCCCTTTAAGCAAGCTGGTAACCCAAAAAATAATGACTTGGTTATAAAAATCTATGATAAAAGATTTCAATTTCCTGAATTAATAAATGAAGAATTGTTGAGGTTTGAGACTAAGTATTGTAGAATGCGTCAATTGAATAAGATAGGTGTAGTTACTCTATATGATTTAACTTCCATAGACAACCATGTAAGGCTTTTAAATTTGCTTAAGCAGAGATTGCTTGAGGTTTTAATTTACGATTACTCTATAGACCTTGATAGTGTTAAAGGTTTAAAACTTAAAAACCTCATCAATTATTCAAATTTAAATTACTGGGAAAATGTGTTAAACAATATCAAGAAAGGTCAGTTAGATTACAAGTCTTTTGATTACCATAAAAAACAATTAGGTAAAATGACTCTTACTTATTCGGAAAACATTCAGAAGCAACTCCATGAAATAGTTGACAGCAAGGGATTTTCGCTTTTAGGGCTTTCTCAATTTAAAGGTGTTAGAAGATTAAAATGCACCCTAAATACCCAATCTATTAGCAAAAAGAAATGCCACCCATATACACACTTAAGTATAAGTGGCATAACATTAACAAAATTGAGTAGTAGAATTACTCAAGTTAAAAAGTGTGTTGTTACTGGACTCAATATTTCTATGCAGAAAGATTATAGCATTATGTTGTCTCATACAGGTTTAAGACATTATCATAAATTAGAATTAAATACATTTAATAAATTAAAACAGCGCTATCTATCAAGGAAATGGATGGACGCTCCTTTCAGTATTCAAATCATCGAAATAGCTCATGGTATTCGTCATAAAAGATGCAATAGTCAACAACAACAATTGACACTCTACCCTTCACACCAATTACAGTTGTTTAATATTAATAATTTAAAACAAGTCATATGTCCATAATAGGTAATCAGAACGCTTCTAAATATTCAGAGGACATAGTTGAAAAAATAATAATTCTAGTTTCTAATGGAAGTAATATAGTTGATGCATGCAAAGCAAATAATATTAGTTACCCTACTTGGTGTAGTTGGAAGCGTCAATACCCTTCCGTTTTTAATATGTACGCGCACGCAAGACAAGACAAAGCAGAATATATCGAAGCAATGATAGACAAGGTTTTAAAAGATCTCAAAGAAAAGAAAATTGACCACTCTACTGCAAGAATTATAATTGACACTTACAAGTGGAAAATGTCTAAGTTCTATCCTAAAATATTTGGGGCAGATTCTACAATAATCCTTGAACAAGAAGAGGCAAAAAAAGAACAGGTTGTTATATTCCAGATTCCTGATAATGGAAGAGAACAACAATAACATGGACCTTTAATACATTTTCATTAAACAATAAAATTCCTACAAATTTCTTCCAGTTTATATTTGTTTACTACTTTAGACAAACATGAAGTGGATAGTTGTTTAATTTATCACTTGTTTTTTCATTTCTTGTCAACCGCAGTTAAAGAAAATACAATTAGAGAATAAGCAGCTTAAAAAAGAAATTGATAGTCTGAGAAATGAATTGTATAAATACGATATGATGTTGGAATCGTACGAGGGTACTATATTAGTTATATGAAAGTCAGGTTAATCATTAAAATGAGTAGTGACATATATTTTAACCCAATAATTGATTGTTTTGTATGCTTAAAAAAGAGTTAAGAGAACTTAGACTTCAACTATACACCCTACGCTTCGAGCCAAAAAAAGAGTTTGAGAGAACACACAATACCAGAAAAATTTTAAAAGAGGTTTTTCAATATCTAAGAAAACTTAAACAACAAGGCAAAGGTCACTTGATTGACAGACATGAAAATCAAGATAAACCTGAACCCAGAGAACTTTTTATAACAACGCAGAGACCGTTGCCAAAAGAAAGTAGGATTCGATTTTCTATAGCACTGCTAAGAAAAGGTAAGGTTCCGAAGTTAAAACCTAAAGACAAGTTTAAACTTTTACCCTTAAGTGAATTAGGAGGGGATATTGCAGAAGAAACTCATTTTTACATAGACTTCAGCGGAAATTCTTGTATAGTATGTGCAGAGTATAATTATAATGGACCTAGAGCGAATGATCTAGAGTTTTATCTTCGTAATATTGCCGGACCTGCACATTTAAAAATTGTAAAAGCTACTGAGTTAAACGCTTTATACACAAACTCATTAGAAGACACTCTCGCCAGTTTGAAAAATGTTCTTCATATGGATATAAAAGTTAAACCATCAAGTTTAGTTTCAATGGATGCAGATGTCCGAAAACAATATTATTCTTCAATGGAGAACATTGGAAAGGATTTAAAGCCAAAATTTTTTAGAATTCAGACTTATTTTCAAGTACCCGGATCTAATGCACCCGTTGATGTTAATATTGAAGCAAATAATTGGTTTAGAGGAATGTTAGGTGTTTTTAAAACCCGAACTAGAAACACTAAAATGTTCGAGCATTTTGAAGTAAAATATCAAGATATTCATGGAGAAGATGCAATATTCAATTTATTGAAGGGGCGAGAAGAAATTAAGATTGAAGTTGATGCAAAAAAGGATATTATTAATAAGGACTTGTATACTCTTCTAAAACCAAAATTTGATACATTTATAGCTCAATACTATAATGATTGATAAATACTTTACATATCCAATAAGTGTAGATATATTCCTTGCACTAACATTAACAATTACTTGTTATTTGTTAGTATGCTATGCCTTGATTACACCTCCTTCTACTGACACCATTATGTCAATGACATCAGATGTTGCCAACGTCGCATTCACCTCTGCTGGATTTGTTCTCACGTTTTTAACTCTTTTCGTTAGTTTTAAAGTAAGTTCAAAACCAGTAAAGAAAAAAAGAAAAGAGACTCTTGAGAAAACTTATAAAAAAGAAACCCTTTTCAATCTATTCTTAAACTCAGATCTTTATACGCATACTATTAGACACCTTAAAAATGCCGTAAAAGAACTAATTATAATAGCATTAATTGGATACGCTTTAAAAATAACAATTGGTGGTTCCTATTCAGAGTATTTATTTTATTACTGTGTATTTGGGGTTATAATAATTTCAGTGACTCTGTGGAGAAGCCTACTTGTACTAACAAGTGTTTTAGGTATTGACAAGCAAGAAAATGATCAATCTGACGACTAAAGCATTATAGACTCTCATTCCAAAAAAAAAGAGTTTTCTCTCAATATTCACAAGACAAAACTAATGTTTATTACAATTTAATCCGAACAGATGATTTTTCAACTTATTTTCAAAAAAAGACTTGAAAAACAAAAATTGAAGGAGCAAAAACTTTATACAGAAATTCGCAATTTGGAGTTAGAAAAAAGTGAATTAGAAAAGAAAGTTCAATTCGAAAAAGAACGTTTTGAAAGAATCAAATTTCTCTTTAAAGATAAACTAACGAAAAACTCGAGGTGTTTAATTGAAAAAACAAAAAAAGGGAGTAATGTATTATCTGTTATTTGTGATGATGAATTTAAAGTAGAGGTTTTTGACCTTGATAATTCTGAGCATTATAAGAAAAGGGAATTAGTTCTATGGGCACAAGATAAGAACAAGGAATTTTTCATTATTGATATCCAAGGAGGTTGTAGTAAAGGTCATGGCGAAATTGCGGTGAATCATTTAATTAAATTCGCAAAAACAAAAGGGAAGGTACAAATTTCGGGAAAGTTAAGTATTGTTGACATTAAACATAAAAAAAGATTAATTGCCTTTTACACAAAAATGGGATTTGAAATTGATTACAAATTAAATGGATACGGTAATGTTATCAAGAAATTATAATGTTTAATTTATGAATAAAAAAGAAAAATCTGAGAGTACAAGTTTTTGGTATTGGATAATTGCCGCCATTATTACAGTAGTAACGATTTTTATAGGGCTCTGGATATTGAATCGTCATTGGCATGAATTACCTCCAAATGCAGCTGAATTTGGGGACAGTTTTGGAATGGCAAACACCTTATTTTCTGCTTTAGCATTTGCATTTTTAATAGTAACTGCATTAATGCAACGTAAAGAGCTTGAACTACAAAGAAAAGAACTTACGGACACAAGAAAAGAATTAAAGAAATCCGCAATAGCACAGGAAGCTTCGCAACAGGCTTTAAGTTCTCAAGTATCCATACTCTCTAAACAAGCACTATTAAGTTCATATCAAAGCATGTTTCAAGCAAACTCCCAAATTGCGACTAAGGGTGGTAGCGTAGAAATTAATCAAATAGCTGCAATGCAAAATGCAGATCAGTTTTATCTAAAGATGTTATCAATAGTTGAAGAGCTTGAAGAGGAAAAAAAATATTATTACGACCCATTTTTGAAACAAAAATTTCAAGATGCAGCAAAAGAATTTATGAAATATTCAGATTCTTCTAATAAAGAAAAGAAATAAAAAGCAGTTAATCATAAGCAAAACTTTTATGATACATTTGTTATAGTATATCCATTTTTAAATAATTAATAAGTTGAGCCATAAAAGACTAAATGAATTAAATAAAAAATAATTAAAACATATTAGTAAAGCGTAATCATATTCTTGCTTCAAGAAATCGCCAGTTTCACTTATAACAGAGAATATGGAATTACAGCTTTCACGTTTTGGCGTGGGCTGTTTCCATATTGTTATAGGGTGTCTGGCGATACCTTTGAAGCGTATGGTTCAGTTCCACGCTTTTTTACATAAACATCTCTAAGGGGAACTATTGAGGAAAATCAAATATTATGAAGCATTTTATTTTTTTACTTTTTACAATAATAACTACCTCAGCAAGTCTTGCACAAATTAAACGGTCTTTACCCAATGATATACCACATGATAATGATATAGATTATTTAACAAAAATATCGTCAGTTGAAGTAATATCATACAAAACACAAATAGGCTTTAACAACCTTGATAGTATTGGGAAAAAAGAATTTATACAGAAAAAGGAATTTTTGAGCTTTGATGAGAACGAGAACCTGATTGAATATAAAAAAAGTGATTTTACTTATGGAGGTTCAAAAATACAAGAGAAGTATAGATATGATAATGAACATCAATTAATAGAAATAATATCCAAAAATCAATATAACAACACTAAAACAGTTTACGAGTATGAGGAGGGTTCCGAAAATATAAATCGTATTGACTATGACTATAGTATATCTAAGCGTAACTATAAGACCAAGCACAGAGCATATGTCATGTATGGAATAAACAATAACAATGTACACGAAGTAAAGTCTATTGGTGATTACGGAAGAGTATCAAAAGATATTTATAAGTTTGACTCTAATGGTAATGTTATTTATAGTGAAACGAGAGGGATTATAACGAAAACTAAATACACTTATGATTCTAAAGGCAATGTCATAAAAGAGTACACTACAAATAATAACAACAAAGGAGGTTATTCAAAACATAAATACAATACCAATAACAAACTTATAGAAACAATTTCTTATGAGTTAAATGATAAGCTTTTTACAAAGTTAGTATTAAAGTATCTTAATGGAGTTATAATTCATGAGATTCTATATTATTATAAGAATAACAAAATCTCAGGCAAAAGAGAAATTAAATATCAATTAGATAATATTGGTAATTGGACAAGAAAAGAGTTTTTTAAAGATGATATATCATATGAATTAATCACTAGGAAAATAAAGTATAGAAGTTAGATTTATCACGAAAACGTGCAATAATCGTGCATTGATAATAACAAAAAACCTCAATCTATTTATAAACAAATAGTTGAGGTTTTTTTCTGTACTCGAGGTGGGAATCGAACCCACACTCCAAAGGAACTGGATTTTGAATCCAGCGCGTCTACCAGTTCCGCCACTCGAGCATTCTTATCTGGCCTGCAAAATTATAAAATTAATTTTGTTTCCCCTTAAAAATATCAACATTTATCTTTTAGCAACCCAAAATAAATTTCTAAATTTGCACCCTGTTTGTAAAAACCAATATAAAAAACTAAACAACAACAACTTACCATGTCTTACACTGTCCCAGAACCTAAAATTTTTGCTTGTACACAAAGTACTGTCTTAGGAGAAAAAATTGCCAAGGCTTATGGCACCGGTTTAGGAAAGGTAATTTTCTCAAGATATAGTGATGGCGAATTCCAACCTTCTTTTGAAGAATCGGTTCGTGGAACACGTGTTTTCATTATAGGTTCGACAAACCCTAGCTCAGAGAACTTAATGGAAATGTTGTTAATGTTAGATGCGGCAAAGAGAGCTTCTGCCAGACATATAACAGCCGTAATGCCTTATTTTGGATGGGCAAGACAGGACAGAAAAGATAAACCTCGTGTGCCTATTGCAGCAAAATTAGTTGCAAAAATGTTGGAAGCTGCTGGCGCTACTCGAATTATCACTATGGATTTACATGCAGATCAAATTCAAGGATTTTTTGAAAAACCTGTTGACCATCTATTTGCGTCGACCCTTTTTCTGCCTTATTTGAAAAGCCTAAATTTAGATAACCTTACTATTGCTTCTCCAGATATGGGAGGCTCTAAAAGAGCATATGCATATTCAAAAGCATTAAAAAGTGATGTTGTTATATGTTATAAACAAAGAGCTAAGGCCAACGTTATTTCTCATATGGAGCTTATTGGTGATGTAAAAGGAAAAAACGTTGTTCTAGTTGATGATATGGTAGATACTGCTGGAACGCTTACTAAAGCAGCTGACCTTATGATGGAAAGAGGCGCACTAAGTGTAAGGGCGGTTACGACTCATGGTCTTTTGTCAGGAGATGCTTACGATAAAATTGAAAAATCTCAATTATCTGAGTTGATTATTACAGATTCAATCCCAACCAAAAAGGATAGTAAAAAAGTAAAAGTACTTGGTTGTGCTGAACTGTTTGCAGATGTTATGTATAGAGTTCATAATAACACATCAATATCATCAAAATTTTTAATGTAGCCCTTCGACAAGCTCAGGGCAACAATATAATTTAGATTAAAAGAAGAATATTAATAATTAATATATATAATGAAGTCAATTACAATTAAAGGATCAGAAAGAGAAAGCGTGGGCAAAAAAGCAACAAAAGCCTTACGTAATGCTGGAAAGGTTCCTTGCGTAGTATACGGAGGGGAAAAACCATTACATTTTTCAGCTGACGAATTAGCATTTAAAAATTTGGTTTACACTCCAAACGCACACACCGCTGTGATTGAGTTGGAAAATGGTGTTAAAATCGACGCAGTAATGCAAGACATACAATTTCACCCTGTAACGGATAAAATAATTCATATTGATTTTTATCAACTTTTTGCTGATAAAGAACTTACTATGGATATTCCTGTTAAACTAGATGGTAACTCTCCAGGTGTTAGAAATGGTGGGCGTTTGTTATTCAGAAAAAGAAAGCTTACTATTAAAGCACTACCTGCTAACTTACCTGATTTTTTCAACGTTGATATCTCTAAATTGAAAATTGGAGGTACCATTGCTGTTGGAACAGTAACTAGTGAAGATTACACCATCCTACACCCTGATACTACAGCCATAGTTCAGGTTAAAATGTCTCGTAACGCATCTGCTAGCGACGATGAAGAAGAAGATGGTACAGAAGAAGACACGGAAGCTCCTGCTGCTGAAAGTGCCGAATAAAACAATCTTAGTATTATAAAAAGCATCCAGTCTCGATAGTTATCGAGATTTCAGGATGCTTTTGTATTTTTATGTATTATGTATTTAAAAATGCTTTCCTTTATTACATCTCTTTTCACTCGTAATTCAAAAATTCTTCTAGAAACAAACACAATGAAAAAATTTTTAATTGTTGGTCTGGGAAATATTGGTTCTGAATATTCAGAAACCAGACATAACATTGGTTTTAAAGTTTTAGATGCATTAGCAAAAGAAAATGATTTTACCTTTGAAACGAATAAACTTGGAGATGTAGGCACTTTTAAAATAAAAGGAAGAAGTGTATTATGCCTTAAACCCTCAACGTATATGAACAGAAGTGGAAAAGCATTTAAATATTGGCTGGAAAAAGAAAAAATATCACTAGAAAACACCCTAGTTGTTACGGACGATATTAATCTTCCATTTGGCGCAATACGACTTAAAACAAAGGGAAGCGATGGTGGACATAATGGATTAAAGGACATTCAACAGGTACTTGGCACTACAAAATATCATAGATACCGATTTGGTGTGGGGGCAGAATTCAGCAAAGGGAGGCAGGTTGACTATGTACTTGGTGAATGGAGTGAAGAAGAAAAAACTGCATTGGTGGAACGATTAAAAAAATCTAGCGAACTTATTAAATCCTTTGTATTATCAGGTGTATCCATTACAATGAATCAGTTTAATGGATTATAATACTTGAAACGAGTATATACCTGAATCCGAAATATTGCCTTCTGCATCCTTAGATATTACTTTCCAATAGTACGTTGTTCCTGACACCACACTTACTTTATCAGAAGAAGTAGCAACATTAAGTGTGGCTACCATTGTTGAAGGTGGTGTTGATGTGGAAAAAAACAATTCATATTCTACAATATCATTGTCAATATCAGCCCCCTCCCAACTTAATTCTATTTCATTATTAATATCTTTAAAAACTTTGCTTGCTGGCTTTGGGTTAACAATTGTAGCAGGAAAAGGAGCGTAAAATGACTCGTTTCCTGCATTATAAAAATTCCAGACTTCACTGGTAACTTGCGTATCGGTATCTGAATTAGAACTGCGAATTAACCATGAATAAAGCTCTCCTTTTACCAGAGTAAGATTTGCTTTAGTATCACTTGTGTTAACTGTTTGCGTGACTCCTGTAAGATGGTTAGTTACTCGCAACTGATATTGAGTAGTATAATTTGCTTTCTGCCAGCTAAATTCCACCTCACTTACATTATCATTACCAAAAACATCTGTTCCAGTTGTACATTCAGAACTCCTAGCTGGGTGCACTAACCTTGCCTGCTCCGGTGACTTTGGACTATCCTTTTTTCTACACCCAACGGATAAAATAACAAAAAAAGCTACAACTAAATACCTCATAATTTTATAACTCTTGCGACACCTTTTTGTTCGTCGTTTTCATATTTAACACTATATATTCCAGAAGGTAACTCTGTAAAGTCCAAAACAACCTCAACATCATGTTTAGAAATTACTCTCGACTTTACTAATTGACCATTAGAAGAAAATACCGTTATTTTTAAATTGCCCTTTTGTTCTCCTAAATACAACTTAACTACATCTGCAAAAGGATTAGGGTACATCACCGCCTCGGATGCAACATATATAACCTCTTCATAAACACCTTGACATTCAAAGCCTGTTGATACCTTTAAAGTATTTTTTCCCTTTTTTAAATCAATACTCTCAGAATTTTGAGTTGTTTGATAAAACCCTCCGTTTAATTCAATATTATATAAATTTGCACCTCGCAAATCTAACTCAACAAGACTTTCATTCAATGAAATTTTTGAAGCAACTTGTAATATTTCGGGCTCCGTTACAATGGCTTCAAAACAAATTTCTTCATAAGTAATCATTCCATCAGTAGCAGTAATACAAACGCTATATGTTCCAGCTGAGAGATTACTTAATAAATAATTATCGTTAAAATTTTCAGTGCTATTAATTTCGTTTCCTTGTACAACCACCTCATATGTCAATAACCTTTTTGTGGTAATTTCTATTGCTCCATCATTATTTTCTCGACAAGATTCGCTTTGTGACTTAAGTGTAAAATTATCAGATGCAAATCTATAAACCGGACATCCTGTAATATCTACCTCCTGCCCTATTGGTGTATCTAGACATAAATCTGGTCCATCATCAAAAACACCATCTTGATCAGCATCAGGTCTAAATTGTCCTTCAACACACATGTCTAATGAAAACCCATTAATTGTTCCTCCATCTGAAGAAGCAGTGTCAAAAACCTGCAAAGTCCATTCTCCCATAATAGATTCTCCTTTAAATACATCTAAAGAACCTAATGGTCTAACTGTTCCACTAATACCAGGATTACCACCACAAACAAATGCGCTTGTTGCCTCATCATCAAACGTAGCATTTATATTTTTTAAATCGCCACAAGAGTTACTAGTTAAAATTGCAGTTGTTCCTGAAGGAGAGACTAAACTAATTACTAAATCAAACAAAAAATTATGAGAGATATCAACATTTACATTAACATCTGCAAGGGTCAAGTCTTCATAGAAAGCAATTTTGGAAAGTACCGTAGGGGTGCCAAAACTTGAGATTTCTAAAGGCAAATCTCCCGCTATTTTATTTTGACAATTTACTTGAATGGTAGTAAAACCACTTATTGCGCCAAAAACACCTTCCCCACAACTATTTTTAGGTTTTATTCGCCAGAAATATTCCTGTTCACTTTCCAGATTTAAAGGTTCATATGAGCCTTGATATACGGTTGCAGATTCTATTATATCAGCAAAAATATTATCTCTTGCGATTTCAACATCGTAAGAAGAATAATTTTCGATTTCCTCCCATTCTAAAGCTGTATTTGTTGAAACATCAACACTCCCGTCTAATGGAGCAGATACTACAACATCAGAATAATTTGAATCAAAAACCTGTAACTCTATTTCAATATTTTTGGTAACGCTTGCAGCGGATGAATTAATTTCCAAGGGATAACTTCCTGGGGCAACATTGGTGGTCCCTGAAATAGTAAGATTAACGGAAGTGTTATTTAAAGAAGTCGAAACTGGTGAAAATGTTGCCGATAAACCTGTTGGCAAATTTACCACACTGAAGGTACTTTCTTCCGCAAAACCGCTATAGGTTTCATAAACGAAGGGAATTATAACATCATTAGGCTGGCACACTTCATAATCAACTGTTTCAAAATTTAAAATCACCTGAGATTCTGTGATGGTAAAGTCTGAATCGTTAACCGCAAAAAACACATTATCACTTGCCTTAATCATTATTCTAGCTGATGTGGTTTCAACACCTGGAATAATAACATTATAACTACCACTATTTAAAACATCATCTGCAAGCACAATAGGAAACGTCACCCCCCCATCAGTAGACAATAAAATATCTACATTGTTCGCATTAATAGGCGCCATATTGGTATTAGCCACATCCCAAGTAATCGTATGAATATCACCTGCAACAATACTTTCATTTGTTTGCTGTGAAGTAACAACAAATGGTCCCGAATCATGAATAACGGTAAGATTTATTAAATCTGAAACTACTTGACCTCCCCCAATGGCATTATCTCTAACGGTAAAGGCGAAATTCATTTCTCGAGGCACATTGGAAACGGTTTCCCAAGCAGAGTTTTCTGGAGGATTGGTTTGCGTTAAATTACCTGACAACACGCTTTCTAGTTTTGGAAAATATCTTTCAGGATTAATGCTTGGTCTAAGTGATCTAAAATTAGCTCCAGAAGGATTATTAGGTCCAAAAGTAGCTGTAGTTACAATTCCATTATCAATTTGCTCCCATGCATAGGTAAGCACATCAGCAACATCAACATCACTTGCCTCCCCACTTAAAACAAATGCTGTTCCTTTAGGAATTGCATAATCCTCTCCAGGAACAATTACTGGCGGAGTATTCGTAAGTGGGGTAATCTCTGCACAACCAACCCCTTCCAAATAATCAGCAATTTGAACAATGCTGCTATAATGAAAATATTCTTCTCCATTGGAAGTAACATTTTCTCCGTTAGTAATTCCTGCATATCCCATTATAGTAGTTCCACTAGCAGGTTCTACTTGAACTACCGTTCCTTCAGACTCAAAGGACCATGTATGGTTTGCCCCTAGTTGGTGACCCATTTCATGTGCAACAAATTCTAAATCAAATTTATCTCCTTGAGGGTTTGTTGATGATGAAAATGCACTTCCTTTGATATTATCTCTACACACAGTACCAATACCCCCTGCGTTTCCATTATCCAGCGCTTCATGAAAAAGATGCCCTATATCATAATTTTCTTCACCAATTGTTGCTGTTAATGTTGCTTGTGTATCCGAATTTAAACCTCCATTACCATATGGGTCGGTCGCTGCATCGGTGTAAATTAATAAATCATTATTAGCAACCAATTCTAGTGTAACCCCCAAATCGGTCTCAAAAACTTCATTTATTCTAGTTACTGTTGCATTTATTGCTGCCATGGCATCCGCTACGGTTCCTCCATGAAAAGCAGTATATTCACCAGAGGCAGATACCGCCAATTTAAATTTGCGGAGCAATTGATCATCTACTGGTTTAGACGCACTGGCTGACAATTTCCTTGAAGCTTGTTCTACAGTACTACACTTAAACCCTGAATCTTTATGAACCCCATTGTCTTTTGAATATACAATATACTTATCCTCTTCTACTTTTTGAATAAAGGTGTTATCATGACTATCGGTACGGATAACCATACTTTGAATTCCTTTATGAGAAACACTAAATCTAATTTTATTTTGTCTATCTCCAACCTGATAACCTGCATATGACTTTATATTTGGAAACTTTTTAGCAAGCTCTGGTGCTAAAACAGATTTTTCTTGAACTTCATAAGCAATCTGATTTCCTTTTTCGTCAGGAAAATACACCCTTTTGGTACCGTTTTTCAAAGCAGACTCTGCCTTGAAACCATCTTTAAAAAGTTGTTCATCTAAGGAAAAAACGCTTCCTCTAGCGACATCTTTCACATATAATTTTGCACTTAAAGAAACACTTTGCGCATCAACCTTTTTCCAATATCCATCTTGGGCAAGACCGTAAAAGGAAAGAAAAAGTATGGTAATTGAAAAAACTAACCGTAATTTTGTGACCATTCAAGGAAGGTTTATCTCTAAACCAAATATAAGTTTTTTATTTACTTTACGCAGTGATTACAACGAAAGACATTTATAATTACGATGAAAAGCATTCCATTGCAATTACTATTGGCACTTTCGATGGTGTACACATTGGTCATAAAAAAATATTAGAAAGACTTATTTCAAATGCGAAAGAACTAGGTTATAAATCCACTTTACTTACATTTTTTCCACACCCAAGAATGGTACTGCAGAAAGACGCCAAAATAAAACTACTTAACACTATTAATGAACGCTCTAAAATCATAAATAACCTTGGACTAGAGCAATTAATAATCCATCCTTTTACCGAAGATTTCTCAAGACTTTCTGCAACAGAATTTGTACGAGACATTTTAGTAAATAAGCTCAAGACCAAAAAAATAATTATTGGTTATGATCACCGTTTTGGAAGAAACCGAAATGCTAACATCAACGACCTAATCTCTTTTGGAAACACTCTCGAGTTTGATGTGGAAGAAATTTCCGCACAAGAAATTAATGAAGTTTCTGTTAGCTCCACTAAAATTAGAAGAGCGCTTGAAGAGGGTGATGTAAAAACTGCTAATAGCTATTTAGGATATCCCTACATGTTAACAGGTATTGTAAAAAAAGGGAAAGGATTAGGAAGAACTTTAAACTTTCCTACTGCCAATTTATTTATTGAAGAAGATTATAAACTTATCCCTAAAAAGGGAGTCTATGCCGTACAAAGTTATCTCAACAACTCCAAAGTATATGGGATGATGAATATTGGAAATAATCCAACCGTTGGAGGAACTTCCCTAAGTATTGAAATTCATTTTTTTGATTTCAACGATGACTTGTATGGTAAAGAAATTCAAATTGATATTTTAGACCGAATTCGAGATGAATATAAGTTTAATTCGGTTGACGAATTAAAACTTCAACTTAAAAAAGACAAAATAACTACGCTTCAAATTGTTACCGAGTAAGTTTATACATTCTTAAATAAAATTCGATACTACAATTAACAAATTAACCCTAAATTTGCTCCTTTAAAATAAAGGCAGATGCTACAATTACAAGCAATACGAGATTCTAAAAACAATATTATAAATGCGCTTAAAAAGCGAAATATTGACGCTACGACTATAGTAGAAAACGTATTAGAACTAGATGAAAAAAGGAGAGCTACACAAACAAAATTGGATAATACGCTTGCCGAATCTAACAAGCTTTCTAAAGAAATTGGAATGCTTTTTAAAACTGGAAAAGCTCAAGAAGCTACTATTTTAAAAGAAAAAACCGTAGCATTAAAAGAAGAATCTAAGACTTTAACTGAAGATTTAAACACCGCTGCTGAAGAACTTCAGCAACTTTTATATCAAATACCAAATATACCTCATGAATCTGTTCCACCTGGGTCTACAGATGAAGACAATGAGGAAGTTTTTAAAGAAGGGAGTATTCCTAAATTAAATAAAAATGCGCTCCCACATTGGGAACTAGCCAAAAAGTATGACATCATAGATTTTGAACTTGGTGTTAAAATCACTGGTGCAGGTTTTCCTATTTACAAAGGAAAAGGAGCACGTTTACAGCGTGCCCTAATTTCATATTTTTTAGATAAAAACACTGAAGCAGGTTATACCGAAATGCAGGTTCCGCATTTGGTAAATGAAGCCTCCGGATTTGGAACAGGCCAACTCCCAGATAAAGAAGGGCAAATGTACCACATAGGTGCAGATAACCTTTACTTAATCCCTACAGCCGAAGTTCCTGTTACCAATTTATTTAGAAACGAAATTATCAAGGAAAGTGATTTTCCTATTTGTTATACCGCCTATACCCCATGCTTCAGAAGAGAAGCTGGCAGCTATGGTGCCCATGTTAGAGGATTAAATCGCTTACACCAATTTGACAAAGTTGAAATTGTGCGTGTGGAGCACCCTTCTAAATCTTTTGATGCTTTAGATAGCATGGTTGAACATGTAAAAAATATTTTACGAGAACTAAAACTTCCGTATCGCATTTTAAGATTATGCGGAGGCGATTTAGGGTTTACAGCTGCCCTTACTTTTGATTTTGAAGTTTTTTCTACCGCTCAGGATCGTTGGTTAGAAATTAGTTCTGTTTCTAATTTTGAAACGTACCAAGCCAACAGGTTAAAGCTCAGATACAAGGATGAAAATGGCAAAAACCAATTGGCGCACACTTTAAATGGCAGTGCTTTGGCATTACCAAGGGTATTAGCAGGCATTTTAGAAAATTACCAAACCGAAGATGGAATTGAAATACCAGAAGTATTAGTTCCGTATTGTGGGTTTAGTAAAATAGATTAGTATTAAGCCTTACTGGTATTCTACGTATCTTTGGGTAAAATCATGAGTTTGCGTATATTATTAATAATAACTGCTTTTTTATGTTTTAACCTTTCCTTTGCTCAGGATGATTTTTTAGCAAAGCAGTATTTTAATGATGGTGATTTTGAAAAAGCTACAGTTTTCTACGAAAAGTTGGTTTCCAAAAAACCAGGAAGAACGGATTATATTGAAGGTTTAGTACACTGTTATCAGCAATTAGAAAAGTACACCGAAGCAGAGTTATTACTCTCCAAAAAATTAAAACATAAAAATGTAAATCCTATCTTTTTTATTGAACAGGGGTATAATTATGCGCTTCAAAACAAAGCAGAGGATGCTCAAAAATTTTACAAAAAAGCAATATCTAAAATTAACAAAACTCCAAGTTTAGGATATTTAATGGGGAGACGATTTCAAAAATATGCTCTCCTAAATGAAGCTGTTGAAGTCTATACAAAAGCAATGGTATTGAATCCCAAATTAGACTTTAATATTCAATTGGCACGCATTTATGGCGAGCAGGGAAGCTACGCCAAAATGTATGATGCATACCTCCTCCTGGTTCGAGAAGGAAAAACATCCAAATCTAATGTACTTCGTAATATTGATGATTTTATTTCAGAAGATGCCACAAATACTAATAATGTTATTCTAAAAAGATTGCTACTGCAAAAGGCTCAAAAAGAGCCTAATATTTTATGGAACGAGTTACTAAGTTGGCTTTTTGTAAAACAAAAACAATATTCAAGTGCTTTTCGACAAGAAAAAGCCATTTTTAAAAGAAACGAAGAAAGTTCCACCCAACGCCTTACAAGCCTTGGAAATTTATTACTGGAAGAAAACGAAACTTACATTGCTGAAGAAGTTTTCCAATATATTCTTCAGCATTCTACAAACGAAGTATCTGCATTAGATGCGGAATTAAATCTTATTGACATAACGTTAAAAAATGAAGGAGACAAAGCCATAAATCAAGTGGAAAAGCAATACATAAGGCTTATGGAAATTCATGGCTACAAAAGTCAAACTTTACAATTACAAATTGCCTATGCCAACTTTTTAACTTTTAAAAAAAACACACCTAAACCCGCTATTTCGCTTCTCAAAAATGCATTAGAACTCCCGCTAAATAATAGAGGAAAAGCATTTATAAAACTAACACTAGGTGACATTCTGGTATATGACAAAAAATTCAATGAAGCCTTAATTTACTTCTCGCAAATTCAACAAAAACTTAAAAATGATGTTCTTGGTCAAGAAGCGCGATACAAAGTTGCACAAACTAGTTTTTATAAAGGCGATTTTGATTGGGCCCTTACGCAACTAAAAGTTCTCCGAAGCTCTACATCGCAGCTAATTGCTAATGATGCAATGCAACTTAGTTTATTAATCTCAGATAACTCTTTGCAAGACTCTACACAAACTGCGCTCAAAAAATATGCAAGAGCAGATTTATTGAGTTATCAAAATAAAACTAATGAAGCAATTACAGCTTTAAATGATATTTTAGAAAACCACAAAGGAGAAAAAATTGAAGATGAAGCCCTACTAAAACAGGCAGAACTATTGGTTGGTCAAAAAAAATATGACGAGGCTAAATTTAATTATAAAAAAATAATAGAGTTTTACAGCACAGGTATTCTTGCTGATGACGCCCATTTTGCAATTGCGGAACTCTACAACAACGTTTTTAATCAACCTGAAAAAGCAAAAGAGCATTATGAAAAAATAATGTTCAATTACCAAGATAGTTACTACTTTCCTCAAGCCCGTAAAAATTATAGGATTCTTAGAGGAGATGCTATTAATTAAATATAAACTATGCTTATTTACAATGTAACCACAAATATTGATAATTCAGTTTTAGACCAATGGCTAGCATGGATGAAAGAAATACACATACCAAATGTTCTGGCAACAGGTAAATTTTTAAATGCCAAAATGACCAAAGTTTTGGTAGAAGAAGAAATGGGCGGTAGTACCTACTCTGTGCAATACACAACCATAAACAAAAAAACGCTTAACGAATACTACGAAAATGAAGCCTCAAAACTAAGAGAAGAAGTTCAAAAAAAGTTTCCAAACAAATTTGTCTCGTTCAGAACAGAACTTGAAGTTATTAAGGAATTTTAAAATGGGTTATAAAAAAAATAAATCCTATAATCCTTCTAAAAAGAAAAAGGGAAAAGCAGACGACAGCCCCGTAAAAGCGAAAAAGTTTTTAGGGCAACATTTCTTGAAAGATGAAGCCATAGCTCAAAAAATAGCAGAAACTTTATCACTAAAAAACTACACTAATGTTATTGAAATAGGACCTGGGACAGGTGTTTTAACCAAGTATATTTTAAAAAATGAAATAGACTTAGTTGCCATGGATTTAGATTCAGATTCTATAGTATATTTAAATCATAGTTTTCCTCTGGAATACCCCGAAGTAATGCGGGGAAAAGGCTCGTTTAAAGTTATTGAAGCTGATTTCTTGCAATACAATTTGTATACCCTTTTTGGAGAAGAGCAATTCGCAATTACAGGGAATTTTCCATACAACATAAGTACACAAATAGTGTTTAAAATGCTTGAATGGAAAAAGCAGGTCCCAGAATTTACAGGAATGTTTCAAAAAGAAGTAGCGCAACGTATTTGTGCAAATGAAGGCAGCAAAACTTATGGTATTCTCTCTGTATTGGCTCAGGCTTTTTATGATGCCGAATACTTATTTACAGTACCTCCAAAAGTATTCAACCCTCCACCAAAAGTAGACTCGGGAGTATTAAGACTTACTAGAAAAGAAAACTTTACGCTAGGGTGTGATGAAAAGTTGCTCTACCGCGTTGTTAAAACAGCTTTTAACCAACGCAGAAAAACATTACGAAATAGTTTAAAAACGTTCGCCCTATCTGATATTCTCAAAGAAGATGCTATCTTTGACCAGCGTCCTGAGCAATTGGCAGTTGCCGATTTTATCTCGCTGACAAAGAAGATAGCAGATGACACCATTTAAACTCACAGAAGAACTTTTAGAGCAAATTAAACAGCTCGTTGAAAATCAGCAGGATTCTCAATTAGAGGACTTACTAGATGAGTTTCATTATGCTGATATTGCTGAAATTGTAAACGAGCTTAAAAAAGACAAAGCCACCTACCTCATAAAACTTTTAGATAGCGACAAAACTTCTGATGTGTTAACAGAAGTTGATGAAGATGTTCGTGAAGCAATTCTTGGCAATCTTTCTTCAAAAGAAATCGCAGAAGAAATTGAGGAATTAGACACCGATGATGCTGCCGACATTATCGCAGAACTACCTGAGGAGCGCCAGCAAGAAGTTATTTCCAATATCGAAGACGAAGAGCATAAAGAAGAAATTAAAGAACTTCTGGCTTACGATGAGCATAGTGCTGGTGGATTAATGGCCAAAGAACTTGTAAAAGTTTATGACACATGGACCGTTGCGGGTTGTTTGCGTAGAATTCGCGGTCAAGCAGAAGAAGTTACACGCGTACATTCGGTTTATGTAGTAAATAAACAAGATAAGCTTGTTGGTCGTTTGTCTTTAAAAGATTTAATCGTTGCTAAAAACGAAAAAAAAATCTCAGACATCTATATTTCTCATGTGGACTATGTGCATGTTAACGATGATGTTGAAGACGTAGCCAAAGTAATGTCTAAATATGATTTAGAAGCCATTCCTGTAGTGGATAACACTAAAACATTATTGGGCAGAATTACCATTGATGATATTGTAGATGTATTAAAAGAAGAAGCAGATAAAGATTATCAGTTAGCAGCTGGTATTACCCAAGGCGTTGAGGCAGGAGATAGTATTTTAGAGCTTACCAGAGCTCGTCTACCATGGCTTTTTTTAGGTTTAGTTGGTGGTATTGGAGCCTTTTTAATTATGGAAGGTTTTGAAGAAGCATTTAAAGGAAAAGCTTTTGTTTTGTTCTTTTTTACGCCCTTAATAGCGGCAATGGCAGGAAACGTAGGTGTACAATCCAGTGCAATTATTGTTCAGGGTTTAGCAAATAATGATGTAAAAGGAAGCATAAATAGTCGTTTAATAAAAGAAATGCTTTTAGCTGCCCTAAATGGTTTTATTCTGGCTCTATTTCTGTTTCTTTTCGTTTGGGCAACCAAAGGCGAATTAAATACCGCCTTAGCAATATCAATATCCCTAATTGCAGTTATTATTGTAGCAGGGCTTATTGGTACATTTGTTCCCTTATTTTTAGACAAAAGAGGTATTGATCCCGCCATAGCAACAGGTCCATTTATTACAACAAGCAATGACATCTTTGGCATTCTTATTTACTTCTGGATTGCTAAAATGATATTAGGAATATAATATCTTACATTTAAAATTCATCGTATGAAGCCCATTAACATTGTAAAGAAGCACGCAGAATTCACAAAACAATGGCATCCACACCAAATTGCTACTGTTGATGATATGCAAATATTATTGGCCAAGCTTAAAGATGAATTTGTATGGCACGCCCATGAGCACGAAGATGAATTGTTTCAAGTTATAAAAGGCACCTTGTATATGCAATTTAGAGATAAAACTGAGGTAGTTAATGAAGGAGAAATCATTGTTGTTCCCAAAGGTATTGAACACAATCCTATGACCAAAAACGGAGAAATTGTTCACGTATTACTTTTCGAAAAACTATCCACCGCACATACTGGAAATATTAAGCACGAAAAAACGCAAACAAAATATCCCCAAATATAAACTGCATGAAAATTTTACATTTAGATGTAAATCATCAACTTATTATAGACCAGTTTAACGAATTGGGCTTTTCTAATGATGAAGATTATACTTCAACCAAAGAAGAAATTGAAGCCAAAATCCAAAACTACGATGGCATTATAATTCGTAGCAGATTTACCATAGATCAAACTTTTATCGATAAGGCCACTAACCTAAAGTTTATTGGACGCTTAGGTGCTGGATTAGAAAACATTGATACTGCCTACGCCAAAAACAAAAACATTTTTTTGGCATCTGCCCCAGAAGGAAATCGTAATGCAGTTGGAGAGCACTCGCTTGGCATGTTACTTAGTTTATTTAATAAACTAAACACCGCTAATTCAGAAGTGCGTTCGGGAAAATGGCAAAGAGAAGAAAATAGAGGTGTAGAACTAGATGGAAAAACAGTTGGAATTATTGGCTACGGAAATATGGGTAAAGCTTTTGCAAAAAAGCTTCGGGGCTTTGATTCAGAAGTAATTTGTTATGACATTGAAGGGGGTGTTGGAGATGATAACGCCCGCCAAGTAGGTATACTAGAACTTTACCAAAAAACCGATGTATTAAGCCTTCACGTTCCCGAAACCGAATTAACAAAAGGAATGGTTAATACTGAATTCATTGAAAAATTTCACAAACCTTTCTGGCTACTAAATACGGCAAGAGGTAAATGTGTAAATACCTCTGATTTGGTTAAAGCTCTTGAAGGCAAAAAAATTCTTGGTGCAGGACTAGATGTTTTAGAGTATGAAAAAAACTCCTTTGAAAATATGTTTAACGATGGTAGTTTACCAGATGCTTTCCAGTATCTTGTAAAAGCTAACAATGTATTATTGACTCCCCACGTTGCCGGTTGGACAGTAGAAAGTAAGCAAAAACTAGCACAAACTATTGTAGATAAAATTAAAGATAGATTTTGTTAACTTTATAAGGTAATCTCTTATAAAGTTATCTATGACATATGATGCTAACACACCCGAGGAATACATCGCACAACTCCCTGAAGACAGAAAAGAAGTAATTTCAAAAATTAGAACTACCATTCAAGAAAACCTTCCCAAAGGTTTTCACGAATGTATCAGTTATAAAATGCTGGGTTATGTTGTTCCGCATTCACTTTACTCAGACGGTTATCACTGTGACCCAAAACTACCTTTACCTTTTATCAATTTAGCATCCCAAAAAAACTTTATTGCTCTATATCATTCTGGTATTTATGCGGACCAAAAAATGTATGATTGGTTTGTAACAGAATACCCAAAACATTGTAAACTTAAATTAGATATGGGGAAAAGCTGTATTCGATTTAAAAAAATGGATGACATTCCGTATACCCTAATCGGAGAATTGGTATCTAAAATGACTCCAGAAAATTGGATAACGTTATATGAGAAAAACATAAAAACCAAAAAGTAATGAAAAAAAGAGTAACGGGGTTAGGCGGGTTTTTCTTTAAAACAGAAAATCCTGATGAAATTAAAAACTGGTATAAAGAACGATTAGGACTTAATACAGACCAATACGGTTGTACATTTTGGTGGAAGGATCAAGATGGAAACGATTGCTCTACGCAATGGAGTCCTATGAAAAGTGACACAACCTACTTTAATCCAAGCAAATCATCGTTCATGATGAACTTTAGAGTGGAAAATTTAGCAGAACTACTAAAAACGCTTAAGGCAGAAGGAGTAACTGTTGTTGGCGAAATTGAAGAATTCGAATACGGTAAATTTGGCTGGATACTAGATCCCGATGGAAACAAACTAGAACTTTGGGAGCCCATTGATAGCGCATTTAAATAACACTTAAATATTTATTACATTTAAAAGAATTTATATAACCACCAAAAAATTAACATTATGGCTGAGGAAGATAAAAATTTTGGAGACAAAGCAGAAGATGCTTTTGATGCTGCAAAGGAGAAAGCAAAAGAGTTCGGCGAAGATGCCAAAGAAGCAGCAAAAGATTTAGGAGATAAAGCTGAAGACGTTTTTGAATCAGCTAAAGATAAAACCAAAGAGTTTGCTGACAGTGCTAAAGAAGCATTTGACTCTTCAAACCCCGACAGTGGAAAAAACATCGCAATAATTTCACATCTTACTCCTCTTGGGTGGATAATTGCACTTATTATGAACAAAGATAAAACAGAATTAGGTTCATTCTATATCCGACAGGTACTTGGTATATGGATTCTTGGATTTTTATTAGGCCTGATACCTTTACTAAACCTTATTGCTTGGGTAATTCCACTTGCATTATGGATTATGAGTTTAATTGGAGCTTTTGGCGAATCTAAAAAACCAGTTATGATTGTTGGTGATTTATTTCAAGATTGGTTTAAAAGTTTATAGAGAATAAAAAAATCAACCGCGTTTTCGACTTCGCTAAACACTGTTGATTTTTTTATTTCATTTTATTATCGTAATATTGCAATATATAGATATGTTATGGGCATCACTAAAACTCAAATATTTAATTCGGCTCAAAACGAGTTAGCTGTAATTTTTAAAGTACTTGCTAATCCAGCACGTATTGCTATTCTTCAATACATCAGCAAACAACAATCCTGCATTTGCAATGATATTGTAGATGAAATAGGTCTCGCCCAACCCACTATTTCTCAGCATTTAAAAGAGCTTAAAAGTATTCAATTAATAAAAGGAGAAATAGAAGGAAAAAAAGTTTGCTATTGCATTAATATCGAAAAATGGCAAGAAATACAGGAATTATTAAACGCATTTTTCAATAAAACAAAATTTAATTGTTGCTAAATATTTTATTATGAAAACACAGGAATTATTGGATATCTTACAAACAAACCGATATAAAAATATCCTTTTTGAATATCGTTCAGGAGAACTTGTTCGTCCAAACTATCATATTACCGAAGTAAAAAACATAATAGTGGATTCAGTTGATTGTGGTGCTGGAGTTGACTTTTGGAAAGAAACCATTATCCAACTTTGGGAGAGTCCAAATGAAGAAAACAAAACTGATTACATGACAGGTTCAAAAGCACTTGGCATCCTCAACAAAGTAGACCGTTTAAAACCTATGGTAAAAGATGCCGAAGTTAAATTTGAATATAGTAATAGTAACTTTCACACTGCACAACTTTTTGTAAACGACTTTACCATTCAAGAAAACAATTTAACCATAAAACTTAGTGTAGAGCAAACCGATTGTAAGGCAAAAGAACTCTGCGGAATTCCGGCCGAAGGAAACAAACAAGAAGAAGCATGCTGCTCTGGTAGTGGTTGCTGCTAATTAACAATGCCAGATAGTAGTATCTGGCATTTATTTTACGATTATGATTATAGGCATGCAAGCATCACATTGGAAGGCCGTTTCCAAAATATATGAAGAAGGTATTGCAACTGGGTTTGCCACATTTGAAACTACAGCGCCAAATTATAGCGATTGGGATTCAGCACATCTTCAACAATGCAGGTTTGTTGCCTTAAAAGAAAGTACGGTGGTGGGTTGGGCGGCATTGTCTCCAGTTTCAAGCCGATGCGTATATGGAGGCGTTGCCGAAATAAGTGTTTATGTTTCCGCAAAACATCGGGGATTCGGAATCGGAAAAAAGCTAATGTTACAACTCATTACAGAAAGTGAAAAACTTGGTTTTTGGACACTACAATCAGGAATTTTTCCAGAAAACCTAGGGAGTATTAAACTTCATGAAGCTGTTGGTTTTCGCTATATAGGAAAACGAGAACGCATAGGCAAATTACATGGTATTTGGAAAGACAATTTACTTTTTGAAAGAAGAAGTAATGTTGTTGGAGTTGGTTAAGCTGATAGCAGTATTATCAGCCAGTCCAAGTATCCACTAGTGCAGTAAATAAGTAAGAA
Organism: uncultured Maribacter sp.; assembly: GCA_947493885.1. Classification (GTDB taxonomy): domain Bacteria; phylum Bacteroidota; class Bacteroidia; order Flavobacteriales; family Flavobacteriaceae; genus Maribacter_B. Next base: position 16,211 of record CANLTE010000002.1, on the reverse strand, counting down.
AAAAGAAATATCTCCAACCTCATTTCTGAGAAAATTTTCTTCATTTTGTAATTATGAACAGAAAATATAGATTTCATACCAAAAGAGTACTTTATTTTGTGTGTTTTGCTACAGTGTGTTAAATTGACGTTTGTCTAAGAACAATCATGAAACTAAATAAAGTACATTTTATAGCAATATCATTTATAATCTGGTTTGTTGGCATTTTTTTCTTCAACTATGATAACATGGTTACCCCCAAAGAAAAGTTTTTATTGGATTATGTTCATAGCGTTTGTGAAAGTTCTTTTTCAGGAATAGTAACTAATAAATTAATAGACAAAAAAGACCATTCCGAAAAAAAAATAACAATTGATAAAAACGGAAAAAAGAAAATTATTATGCTCACATTACAACAAAATGATTTATTCAACTATATAAGTATTGGTGACACTATTTCGAAAAAGAAAAACAGTTTATTATTAATTTTAAGAAATAAAACTACCGACACCATTTTAAAATTCAAATTTGAAAATGTTAAGCATTACAATACGTTTTCTCATTTGTTAACTTGTTCAGATACTGCTGGTATCCAATAGTACCTCTGCTGCAGCCAGTATCCCCGCTAGCGCTAGTATCTACTGGTGCCGCATAGAGTAATCAAAACAACAAAATTACCAAAAATCTCATTATTTCCAATACGATATTGAATATTGACAAAGTAAGTAATCTATAATACTGTCCCCGCTAGGCGCTAGTATTCACTAGTGCCGTGCATGAGCAAGAAAAAAGAAATATCTCCAACCTCTTTTCTAAGAAAATTTTCTGTATTTTGTGATTGTGAGCAGAAAATATAAATTTCATAACAAAAGAGGACTTTACTTTGTAAGTTTTGCTACAGTATATTGGATAGATGTTTTCACTAGACAAGCTTATTTTAATGTGCTAACAGACAGCATTGATTATTGTAGAAAAGAAAAAGGTATGGAACTGTATGCCTATTGTTTTATGCCTAACTAAGCCTGTCCTGAGGGCAATCGAAGGGTACATTTTATATTTAGAAGTACCAATGAACAACCATCAGAATTATTGCGGGATTTTAAAAGACACACTGCAACAAAAACAATAGAAGCGATAAAAGACAATCCACAAGAAAGTAGAAAAGAATGGTTATTATGGATGTTTACAAGAGCTGGAAAAAAGAATGCAACAACAAGTAAATACCAATTTTGGCAGCATCATAATAAACCAATAGAATTATGGAGCGAAAGCGTTATTAAACAAAAAATAGACTATATTCATAACAATCCTGTAGAATGCGGTTTTGTAACGGAGGCTGTAGATTGGAAATATAGTAGCGCAAGAAACTATAAAGAAGACCATACTATTTTAGAAATAGACAGTACAGGTTTTTTAGAATAAGATTACTCCTTTTCCGACACCATCATGGCGTCACTCATTTTGCGTTCTAGCTCAGCCTGAAATTCTTCCATAACAGGTTTTACAGTACTTTCTGGCAAATCGGCTATTTTTATATACATTAAACCGTCAACCGAGTTATTAAAAAGTGGATCTACATTAAACGCAACTACTTTAGCGTTTTGTTTTATATATTTTTTAATAAGCACTGGTAAACGCAAACTACCAGGTTCTACCTCATCAATAAGTTTATCAAACTTATTTAAATCGGCCTGAGTAGCATCAAAAACAAATTCTTTGTCGGCATCTTTAAGCTGCACTTTAAACTCCTTTTTAGGTCTTATGTATTGTGCTACATAGGGATCCCAGTAATTAGATTTCATAAACTCAATCATCAATGATTTTGAAAAGTTAGAAAACTGATTACTAATACTCACCCCGCCTATTAAATATTTATGCTCTGGATGCCTCAAAGTAGTATGCACAATGCCCTTCCAAAGCAAAAACAAAGGCATAGGTTTTTGTTGATATTCTTTTACAATATAAGCTCTACCCATTTCAATGGAATTCTCCATCATGGCATAAAGTTCGGGCTCTACCCTAAACAAATCTTGAAGATAAAAACCATCAATACCATATTTTTTAAAAATTTCAGAACCCATTCCCATTCGGTATGCACCAACTATACATTTTTCGGTATCATCCCAAAGAAACAAATGATGATAATACGAATCAAAAACATCTAAATCTATAGCATTGTTGGTACCTTCACCAATAGCTCTAAACGTTATTTCGCGTTGTCTTCCTATTTCTTTTAAAATAAAAGGCATGTCCTTTTCTTGTGCTAAAAAAACCTCATAGTTTTTACTTTGCAACAAACGGCAATCCTTTTCTCTAAGTTTTTCTATTTCGCCTTGCATGACCTCTTTACGTACTGCCGACGCAATTTTTTTAGGAGGCTTAGGAATTTTTAAGGTCGTAGGTATTTGATCTATTAAACGCTCTTTTTCATAAGCATTGGCAAGTATATATGTTTTTTTTCGCAGTAACTCTGTAAAATCTTCTAGTGATTCATACTCCTGCTGTGTTTTTACTGATATGGGTTGCCCAATACGAACTTTAATAGGTCTATTTTTTTGAGAATACACCTCCGACGGTAATTTAGCCGTTCTAAAAACATCGCTAATTTTAGATAAGCGATAAAACAAATTACTATTCTTAGCGTGAAAATAGATAGGCACAACCGGCACGTTTGATTTTCGTATTAACTTAAGTGCAGATTCTTCCCAAGGTTTATCTATTACCAACTTACCATCTTTATGTGTTGACACCTCCCCCGCTGGAAAAATTCCTAATGGATAACCTTGATTTATATGAGACATTGCATTTTTGAATCCTGCAACACTACTTTTAACATCTTTATGATTTTCAAATGGATTAACCGGTAAAATATAGGGCTCCATTGGTTTTATACGTTGCAAAAGAAAATTGGCCATAATCTTAAAGTCCGGCCTGTGTTTAAGTAACAATTTTAGCAATAAAACCCCATCAATACCCCCCAGTGGATGATTAGAAATGGTGATATAGGGCCCTTGTTTTGGCAACCTTTTAAAGTCCTCCTCTGGAACATCAAAATCAATATCGTAATACTCTAATATAGCATCTAAAAAATCAGAACCAGATAAATGCTTTTTTGCATCATAAAACCTGTTCATACTGGATATTCGGGTAACCTTCATAAGCATCCAGCCCATGAAAGTTCCAAGAAAACCATATTTGTCCAAATTAATAGCCTTAGCTACTTCTTTGGCGGTTACTAATCCCATAGATTAAAAATTACGTAACTATAAATATAGGAAAATCACAAAAGGAGTAACCTATTTTAACATTTAAGATTGCGATTTACCTTACTACCAACTGTACGGTTTCTTTGGCGCGTTGCTCTAAAAGCACTTCATGACCGTTTTGTAAAGAAGCAATAGCTTCAGTATTAAAATGTCTAATGGTATACAACGACACATCTGTATGATATTCTACATTAAATTTTCCTTTAAGAATAGCTAGTAAATCTTCAAGACCTCCAAATTTATTGTCTATACAAACCGAAAAACTAATTGCAGAATTCTGGATTAAGTCTACCTTCATTCTATGATCGTGAAGTAACTTAAAAAGTTCGCTAATGTTATTTTCAACGATAAACGAAAAGTCAAGCGAAGAAAGCTTCATTAATACCTGATTTTTCTTAACAATAAAACAAGGCACTTTAGGTTCAATACCATTTCCTTTACCCACGGTTGTGCCTGCATCTTTTGGATTAATAAAAGATTTTACATGCAACGGTATTTCTTTTCTTTGAAGTGGCTGTAATGTTTTAGGGTGAATTACAGATGCTCCATAAAAAGCCAATTCAATAGCTTCTCGGTACGATATTTTATTTAACAACTGCGTTTCTTTAAAATACCTTGGGTCTGCATTTAAAACCCCAGGAACGTCTTTCCAAATAGTAACAGACTCTGCATTTAAACAGTATGCTAAAATAGCAGCCGTATAATCAGACCCTTCCCTACCTAAAGTGGTAGTAAAATTATTATCCTCACTTCCTAAAAAGCCTTGGGTAATATTTAGTAATTTATTGTTTATTCCCTTGGAAACAAGTTCTTGAGTTTTATCCCAATCCACTACTCCATCTCGGTAGTTACTATCTGTTTTTATAAACTTTCTAACATCTAACCAAGTGTTAGCTATACCTATTTCCTGAAAATATTCACTAATAATTGTAGTAGAAATTAATTCAGCATATCCAACAATTTGGTCGTACACAAAATTATAGTTCGGAGATTTATTCCATGTCAAAAATCCCTTGACTTCTTCAAATAAAGTTTTCACCTTTTCGTAAACCTTATGTTGATTAGTACTAAAAAGCCCCTTTAAAATACCATCGTGATAATCTATTATTTCTTGTAACGAAGCTGAAATTGCCTCTTTATTATTAAAGTAGCTATGCACTAAAACTTCCATAGCATTAGTTGTTTTACCCATTGCGGAAACAACCAATAAAGTATCGTTATGTCCTACTTGTTTTAATACGTTAACAACGTTTTTTACACCGTCTGCATCTTTTACTGATGCCCCTCCAAACTTAAAAACTCTCATTAATTTATCTTTTCTATTTACCCCAGGTAAATGACTATATTTTCTTTAAATAATTATGTATCGCTGTCTCATTCAGTTGCACCACATTCCAATCACGCATAACATTTGCCCCTTTACTTTCGTAAAAGTTTATCGCAGGGTCGTTCCAATCTAGCACTTCCCAACTGATGCGCTTTACACCTAATTCGCTGCCATACTTAACTACCTCATTCAACAAAGCAGTTCCTAAACCGCTACCTCGCATTTTTTCTTTAACAATTAAATCTTCTAAGTGAATCACTGGGCCTTTCCATGTAGAGTATCTTGGATAAACCAAAGCCATTCCCACAATATCACCTTCATTTTCGGCAACAAAGCAATGAAAACTTTTTTTAGGGCCAAAACCATCTGCAATTAAATCATCAACAGTCACTTCAACAGCATCTTCTTCTTTCTCAAAAACCGCTAGTTCATTAATTAAATCCAACACCTGTGGCATGTCTGACTTAGTACTCTCTCGAATGATATATTTCATAATTGTTACAAATAAAACACGAAGTTATAAATTTTATATTGACAAATATCACCAATTCTATTTAGTATCACAAAAAACCCGATATTTGTAAATAAACTACGATTAATGATTGGAAAAAAGTACCAAACTCTAGGTGAGTTCATCATTGAAAACCAATCGGAATTCCAATATTCTTCAGGAGAATTATCTAAATTAATTAACGCCTTACGTTTGGCTGCTAAAGCGGTTAATCATGAAGTTAATAAAGCTGGATTAATTGATATTATTGGAGCCGCGGGAGACACAAACATTCAAGGTGAAGATCAACAAAAACTAGATGTTTTAGCAAATGACACGTTTATACAAACGCTTAAGAACAGAGAAATTGTATGTGGAATTGCATCCGAAGAAGAAGATGATTTTATTAGTATAAATAGCAACGATGCTAAACATCAAAACAAGTACGTTGTGCTTATAGATCCCTTAGATGGATCTTCTAATATTGATGTAAACGTATCTGTAGGTACCATTTTCTCTATCTACCGTAGAGTTACACCTATTGGAACTCCAGTTACCTTAGAAGATTTTTTACAACCAGGAAGCGAACAAGTTGCTGCGGGATATATTGTATACGGAACATCAACCATGTTGGTATACACTACCGGGCATGGCGTTAATGGTTTTACTTTAAATCCGGCTATTGGAACGTTTTACCTTTCGCACCCCAATATGGAATTCCCAGAAACAGGAAATATATACTCCGTAAATGAAGGAAACTACATTCATTTTCCTCAGGGCGTAAAAGACTATATAAAATATTGTCAATTAGAAGAAGGTGACAGGCCTTACACTTCAAGATATATAGGTTCTCTGGTTTCCGATTTTCACAGAAATATGATTAAAGGAGGTATTTACATGTACCCGAAAAGTAGCAAAGCCGCTAACGGAAAACTACGCTTATTGTATGAATGTAACCCTATGGCTTTTTTAGCTGAACAAGCAAATGGAAAAGCTACTGACGGATTCACAAGAATTATGGATATTAAACCTACAGAACTTCATGAAAGAGTTCCTTTTTTCTGCGGAAGTAAAAAAATGGTTGAAAAGGCTGAAGAATTTATGGCAGCGGCAGCGAAAAAGTGATATTACAAACATATTAAAACATAAAAAAGGTGGAGATATCTCCACCTTTTTTATGTTTATAAAGAAAACTCCTTACTTATTTATTAAAGTTAAATAATCATCAAAAGGAATTTTTCCACTGAAAATAGCAATAGATTTTTCGATGATATTATCAGCTTTTTCAACTGAATAACCTAAACCAATAGCATATCTTTTTAAAAGCGACATTTCTTTATCTTCAATTCCATAATCAGCGAATATAATTTTAAACAAATCATATAAGCGTTCTAATCTTTTTTCAGAACTAGCTACAGGTTCAATCGGATATTTGTTAGACTTATCCATTACCTCCTCATATTCCTTTTCAGAAATATCTAATTTGTGAGCAAACCCCTCAATAACTTTAATTTCTTGAGAATTAATCTCACCATCTACAGCAGCTAAAGAAGCAATCGTGGCAAAATGTGCTAAATTTCTTCTGCGCTCGCTATGAGCATATAAATCTAAAATTGGCATTTATTTATTTTTTTGTTGCGCAAATATAATTTTTTTAAAGGTCTTTACTAAAGTTAACAAATAATTTTATCTCTTGAACACCATTTACTTGTTAACCATAAGCCCCATTTTGCGTTCAAAAAATAATTGGATTTAATTCTTAACTAAAAATCATTTTCACCTAAAAGACCCAGTATCTATATTTGCACAAATTTTCAAGTTGTCACAAGTTACCATTCAAAAATTATATGCACAGTCTCCTCTTTTAGGTAAACTGCAAAAAACTGTTGCCGATACTAGCGTAAATAGTACTCTATTACATGGTTTAACGGGATCTGCACTATCATACACTCTTGCTAATTCTTTTAAGAATATTGAAAAACCCTTTCTACTCATTTTTAATGACAAAGAAGAAGCTGCATACTACTTAAATGACTTAGAACAACTTATTAATGAAAAAGATGTTCTTTTTTACCCAGGAAGCTATCGAAGACCTTATCAAATAGAGCAAACGGATAATGCTAATGTTCTTTTACGAGCAGAGGTCTTAAATCGTATTAACTCGCGTAAAAAACCTGCTGTAATTGTAACCTATCCAGATGCATTGTTTGAGAAAGTGGTTACCAGAAAAGAACTGGACAAAAGCACTTTAAAAATTAAGATAGATGATTCGCTCTCTTTAGATTTTTTGAATGAAGTACTTTTTGAATATCAATTTAAAAGAGTTGATTTTGTTACCGAGCCTGGAGAATTTTCGGTAAGAGGCGGGATTGTTGATGTGTTTTCTTTTTCACACGACCAACCTTATCGTATAGAGTTTTTTGGTGACGATGTTGACAGCATCAGAACTTTTGATGTTGAAACACAATTATCTACAGAAAAAGTTTCTAAGATTACCATCATCCCAAATGTTGCCAACAAATTTTTAAATGAAACCCGGGAGAGTTTCCTAAAATACATCGCGAACGATACCATAATTTTTGGTAAAAATTTGGAAATACTCTTTGGACGATTAAATGATTTTTTTGAGAAGGCAAAAGTAGAATTTACCAAACTTTCAGAGGACATTAAGCATGAAAAACCTGAAGCGTTATTTTTAAACGCCAATGCATTAAAAGAGCAACTTAAAAGTTTTTTTCTGCTTACCACAGCAGGCGGTCATGCGGCAATAGAAAATACCGCAGTTAACGAGATTTCGTTTAATATAAAACCGCAACCTTCGTTTAACAAAAAGTTTGATTTATTAATTGAAAACTTAAACACCAATCACCAACAAGGGTATACTAACTATATTTTTTGTGCATCGGACCAACAAGCGCAACGTTTTCATGACATTTTTGATGAAGTTGAAGAAGATGTTCATTACAAAACCATTGTTCTTCCACTATATCAGGGCTTTATTGACAATGACCTTAAAATTGTATGCTATACCGATCATCAGATATTTGAACGCTACCACAAATTTCAGCTTAAAAATGGTTATGCCAAAAAGCAAGCAATAACTTTAAAAGAGCTCACAAAACTTGAAATTGGTGATTATGTTACCCACATAGACCATGGTATAGGTAAATTTGGCGGACTTCAAAAAATTGATGTTGAAGGTAAAAAGCAAGAAGCTATTAAACTAATGTATAGCGAACGTGATATTTTATATGTAAGCATCCATTCATTACATAAAATATCTAAGTTTAATGGTAAAGATGGCGCCCCTCCAAAAATATTTAAACTAGGTTCTGCCGCTTGGAAAAAACTCAAACAAAAAACAAAATCAAGAGTTAAAAAAATAGCTTTTGATTTAATTAAAATATACGCTAAAAGGCGTTTAGAAAAAGGATTCCAATACGCCCCAGATAGTTACTTACAATTGGAGTTAGAAGCCTCGTTTTTGTATGAAGATACTCCTGACCAGAGTACTGCTACCGCAGATATAAAAAAAGACATGGAAAGTGAGCGCCCCATGGATCGTTTAATTTGTGGTGATGTTGGTTTTGGAAAAACAGAAGTTGCTATTAGAGCTGCCTTTAAAGCTGTAGATAATGGTAAACAAGTCGCAATACTTGTACCCACAACTATTTTGGCATTTCAACATCATAAAACTTTTTCTGAACGTTTAAAAGAAATGCCTGTTACTGTTGATTATTTAAACAGATTTAGAACAACTAAAGAGCGAAAAAAAACCCTTGAAAATTTAGCTTCTGGTAAAGTTGATATTATTATTGGCACCCATCAACTGGTAAATAAAAATGTGCAATTTAAAGACCTTGGATTACTAATTGTAGATGAAGAACAAAAGTTTGGTGTTGCAGTAAAAGACAAACTAAAATCTATTAAAGAAAACGTAGATGTACTTACACTAACTGCCACCCCTATTCCCCGTACACTGCAATTTAGCCTTATGGCAGCCAGAGATTTGTCCGTTATAAAAACTCCTCCCCCTAATAGGTACCCTATAGAAAGTCAAGTTATTCGTTTTAACGAAGAAATCATTAGAGATGCTATTATCTACGAAATTCAACGTGGAGGACAAATATTTTTTATACATAACCGAATAGAAAATATCAAAGAAGTTGCAGGTATGATTCAGCGCTTGGTTCCCGATGCCAAAATAGGTATTGGTCATGGGCAAATGGAGGGTAAAAAGTTAGAAGAGCTTATGCTTACTTTTATGGATGGTGGTTTTGATGTTTTAGTTTCCACAACTATTATTGAGAGTGGGCTAGACGTTACTAACGCAAATACCATTTTCATTAATAATGCCAATAACTTTGGATTAAGTGATTTACATCAAATGAGAGGTCGCGTTGGGCGAAGTAACAAAAAGGCTTTTTGTTACTTTATTACACCACCGCATGATGTTATGACATCTGATGCACGTAAACGTATTGAAGCTTTAGAGCAATTTACAGCGCTTGGCAGTGGTTTTAATATTGCCATGAAAGATTTGGAAATTAGAGGGGCGGGAGACATTTTAGGTGGCGAACAAAGCGGATTTATAAACGAAATTGGTTTTGATGCCTACCAAAAAATACTTGCTGAAGCTATTGATGAGTTAAAGGAAAACGAATTTAAATCGCTCTACGAAGAAGTTGAAGGGCGTTCCAAAAAAGTTTTTGTAAAAGAAACCCAAATAGATTCAGATTTCGAATTATTGTTTCCAGACGACTATATTAATAATGTTACCGAGCGATTAAACCTATATACAGAACTCAATCTAGTTAAAGACGAAGGAAAGCTATTAAAATTTGAAGCGCAGCTTGTTGATCGTTTTGGAGAACTTCCTACTCAAGCTGAAGACTTATTAAACTCTGTTCGTGTAAAATGGATTGCTAATGCCATAGGTCTTGAAAAAATAGTAATGAAAAAAGGAAAATTCATTGGTTATTTTATTGCAGACCAACAATCAGAATTTTATCAAAGTGAAGCTTTCACCAAAGTACTTCGCTTTATGCAAAGTAATTCGCATATCGGAAAAGTAAAAGAAAAAGAAACCCGAAATGGACTAAGACTACTCTTAGTTTTTGAAAAAATTACCTCCGTAAACGCCGCTTTAAAAGCATTACAATCTTTTAAATAAATGTTCTGAGTCCAAATTGTTAAATTTGGTTTAGTTTTTGACATTCTCTTTGTATGAAAAATACATTACTTAGCATTTTACTATTTGTTTGCGGTATTTTTGTTTCAAACGCGCAACAAACCATTTCAGGAAATTTTTTGCCTGCTGAAAACTATAAATGGTTAATAGCCTATCATCTTATTCCAGGAAGTCAACGTTATGTTGCAGATACCGCAATAAAAAATGGTTCATTTTCTCTTGAAATTCAAGAAAACGCACCTACAGGAATTTACCGAATTGTATATGCAGTTCCTCAGGAAGAATTTTACTTTGATGTCATTTACAACGGAAAGGAATCAATAGAGTTACAATTCACAACTGAGAATGGAGTTAGGTTTATGTCTTCTAAAGAAAATACCCTTTACAGCTCCTATTTTAATCAAATAAATGAAATTGAAAACAACATAATTTCATTTTACAACTCTGGAAATACGAACAAAAAAGACTTTTTAAAATTAATGTCAGATTTAAAAAGTCATCAGGATAATTTTGAATCAAAATCCAACGGCTTGCTCGTAAATACATTCATAAAGGCAAATGCACCTTATGTTTCTGAAAATTATGAAACTGTAGAAGCCTTTATAAATCATAAGAAAGAGCACTACTTTTCTAAGATGGATTTTAGTGACAAAATATTACAATCATCAGAATATCTAACCAGTAAAATAACTAATTATGTATTTACCTCACTTCCAATAGGTGTTAATGCTTTAGATGATTCTCAAAATGCAATGATTGCCAATGTAGAACTGGTACAACGTAAATTACATTCGCAAGACAAAAAATATGCGACAAGTGCTTTTTATGCATTATGGAAAATGGCTTCTCAAAATGGACTAAATGCAGTTTCCGATTTTATTTATAAAACCTCGTTGAACACTTTAGCTGTAGAAACCAATAACGCCGAAATTACAAATGAAGTAAAAGTACATCAGCGTTTGCGTCTTGGAGAAATAGCTCCTAATCTTACTTGGATAGAAAATGGTATAGAAAAAAATTTAAATACCCTAACAGGAAGTCAAAACTACATTATAATCTTTTGGAGTAGCACCTGTTCTCATTGTTTAAAAGATCTTCCTATACTACATGAAGCATTAAAAACGCATCCGAATACCAAAGTAATTGCCGTTGGCTTAGAAGATGATGAAAGCAATTGGTTACAAGAAAGTAAAAAACTAACAGATTTTACACATGTAATTGCGCTTAAAAAATGGGAAAGTGATTATGCCAAATTATATGATATCCATCAAACTCCTTCGTATTTTATTTTAAACAGCAAAAAGGAATTTGTGGCGTATCCAGAAACCAACGAAGAGGTTTTAGATTTTCTAACAACAAAAAATTAAAGCGTTTTTAAATCTTTTATCGTTTTAAAAGCAATATCTACCTGTTCATCATCCACCAAAATGGTAAACTCATTTGTAGTTGAGATAACCTCGTAAAGTAGTATTCCTTCCCAAGCTAACCTTTGGAAAATAAAATAATAAATTCCAGAAACCGAAACATTTTCCTCCGGCAACTTAACCGTTATTGATGAAAGGTCTTTTGCCTTTTGCGTACATTTCTCATGCTTAAACAACTCATCAACGGTAGCATCTAAACTACTACTTATAACAATGTTAATTTCGTTAACCCCTCTAGAAGATGTGTAGAAAGCATCTTTATTTGCGTTTATCTCCTCCAATAATCTAGCTTGCTGTGTTAAAATAGTATCTGAAGCTAAAAAAGTATAATCTGTTAAAGAAGAACGTACCGTAATTTCACCTATGTTCTTTAAAACTTTAATAATCTTATGAGTTGCTCTAAATTCTAAATCATCAGAAAGTCTTTTTAGTGCCATAACAATAGCACCATTTCTAATATCCTTCCCTAATTCTTCTTCAATTTCGGGTCTTACGATTCTCGAAAGCGATGTAAGGTTTATAATTCCTTGAGCTAAAGCACTTTGAAGAAAAGGCTTTTTCTTAATGTATTGTTCTACAACCGAAGATATTGTTTTCATTTTCTCTAGATTATATGCAAATATAACAACTTGTTACAAATAAAACAAATTGTCAGAAATGATAATACGCATTTTTAAGATGCTCCAGTTCAAAAGCTTTTTCATTTTTTCGTACGGTAATAATGTCAAAACGCACATCAACATCCAAATCATTTTCTATTACATATTGATTTGCTGCATTTACTAAAAGTTTGATTTTCTTTTGTGTTACAGTATCTGCGATATGCTCAATAAAATTGGTGCTTCGCGAGCGAACCTCAACTATAGCTAAAACATCTTTTTTTTGCGCAATAATGTCCACCTCTGCCTTTAAATACCTGTAATTTTTGCGCAAAACCTGATATCCTTTTTCTGTAAGGTATTTCACCGCAATTTTTTCACCTTCTATACCAAAATCATTATGTTTCCCCATAACATTATTTTTAAAATCATGTAATTCATCGAAAATTTATGCAGTTCGTCGTTAAAATCAAACATATCATGTAATTTCGATGACCGTCAACGAAAATTATTTAATTGCTATACTAAGCAAAATAATATAACGTTTGATTAAGAGCCCAACTCTATGAACTAATTTATTAATTCCTAAACGAACTATGGAATATTTCATTAATTGTAATACCTCAACACTCGCCGAGTACACAGTTCCCTTAGACAAATCCAAAGCAGAACACCTTTACCGAAGACTTGGTTTTAGTGCTTCTGCAGACACTATTAACAACGCTGTTGGACAAACAGCAGGTGCGTTAGTAGATAGCTTAATAGCTCAAGCCACAGGTCAAGCACATCTTCCTGCTCCCACTTGGGCAAATTGGAACGAAAGTAACTATCCTGATGATGATGACCAAAGAGGTCAATTAATTCGTGAGCAGCGTGATGAATGGAGACTTGCTTATGGAAACGCAATTTTAAACAACAACTTAAAAGATCGTTTAAGTTTTTTCTGGAGTAATCACTTCGTAACAGAAATAGATGTTTACGACTGTAATGCATTTCTATATGAATATATAAATTGTTTACAACGAAATGCTTTAGGCAATTTTAGAACCTTTGTTAGTGAAATTGGATTAACTAATGCCATGTTGTATTACCTAGATGGTGTATACAACAATTCTAACAGACCCAATGAAAATTATGCCAGAGAATTATATGAACTTTTTACCTTAAGTGAGTTAGAAGGTCAAGCAGGTGGTTATACTGAAAATGATATTATTGAAACTGCAAAAGCCTTAACGGGTTATGTAGAAAGAGGTGAAATAGGTTGTTCTCCGGTACAGTTTGATGCCACAAACCATGACGCTGGTAATAAAACCATTTTTGGAAGAACAGGTCAATGGGGTTATGATGATGTAATTACTATTCTTTTTGAAGAAAGAGAAGACACCATTGCCGAATTTATATGCAGAAAATTATATGAATTTTTTGTACACCCCGATTCCCGAGATGAAGACAACAATGCTCAGTCCATTATTGACGGCTTGGCAAGCACTTTTAAAACAAGTGGTTTCGAAATAGTTCCTGTGATTTCTCAGTTATTTAAAAGTCAACATTTTTATGATGATGACGCTATTGGTGTCATCATAAAAAGTCCTTTTGATATTTACTACAACCTTTTTAATGAGACCAATTTTACAATTACCAACACCAATATTAGTGAAGTCATAAATTATAGCTCACTCTTAGGTCAAACCTTATTTGATCCTTTTGATGTTGCAGGTTGGCAAAGAGATAGGTCTTGGATTAACACCAATTTTATGATTGGTAGGTGGATAACTATTGAAGATATGATAAAAAGGTTCTTCAGTGATAACTCAGAACAATTTAGAGATTTCGGTGTTCAAGCTACTGGTCCTAATGGATTATCAACTGGCGACCCAGAAGTAGTAGCACGCGCTATTATTGATAAAATATTACCTAAGGGATTACTAACGGAAGCTGACTACACTACAGCTATTGGTATTTTCCGAGATCCTTATGAAGATAACGGTATTTACGCCGATGACCCTGGAAACACTTCGGGGGGTAGTTTATGGAACATGACCCTGGATCAAGCTCCATATCAAGTTAATCTTTTACTACTACACCTTAGCAGACAACCAGAATTTCAATTAAAATAAACCTACTACTATGTGCGATACTCACGATAATTCTCCCCATAAAGGTAAAGACCATGAAGGTCACGATCAAGAACACGAAACATGGAGCAGACGTTCATTCCTACAAGCGTTAGGTATAGCAGGTTCTGGAACCATGTTATTAGGAGCTAACGTTTTATCAGCATCAGCCCCTTCTCAATTAACATCTGCAATTGCGGCTGCTGAAACCGATAATATTTTAGTATTAATTAGACTTTCAGGCGGAAATGATGGTCTAAGTACTGTTATTCCCTTAAACCAATTTGACAGTTATGCAAATGCAAGGCCTAATATATATATACCTGAAAGTAAAGTACTAAGACTTACTGATGATTATGGTATTCCTTCTTATATGGAATCTTTAGAATCCATGTGGGGAGAGGGACAATTTAAAGCTGTACATGGAGTTGGTTACCCAGGCCAAAGCCTTTCCCATTTTACCGGCTCTGATATTTTTGCAAATACCGATATAGAAACTACTGGTTTTAGTGGTACTAAAACGGGTTGGATGGGACGATTTTTAGAAGAAGAATTTCCTGACTATTTATCGGATACTCCTGGAAGTAGGCCTGAAGGTCCTGCAGCTATACAAATTGGAAGCTATGGAAACTTAGTATTTGAAGGAGAAGAAACCAACTATGCTTTTGTAACTAATAATGTGGATGAACTACAGAGAATAGCTGAGGGAGGTGTACTGCACTCCGTTGCCGACCCCAACTTAGACGATTGTATGTATGGTGACCAGTTAAAATACTTAAGAGGAGTATCTAATGTAACTAACGAATACGCTGGAAAGATACATGCAGCCTATTTAAGTGGAGATGCACTACAATGCACAGATTATGAAGACAACTCTTTTGCGCGCCAATTAGAGCTTTTAGCTAAACTAATTAAAGGAAACCTAGGGACTAAAGTATACATGATTTCAATGGGTGGTTTTGATACTCATGGTAATCAACCGTTGGCCCATCAACGTTTAATGTCTAACCTATCCAGAGCAGTAAGTGCTTTTTATGAGGATTTAGCTTGTACCCAACAAGATGAAAAAGTTTTAAGTATGACGTTTTCTGAATTTGGGCGTAGAATTTTTGAAAATGGTTCCAACGGAACAGATCACGGGAAAGCAGCACCTACACTATTTTTTGGTAACGGACTTAATGGAAGTGCTTTTGTTGGAGAACATCCAAGCTTAGATGATGGTGATGGTAGAGGTAATTTAGAGTATAAGATGGACTTTAGAAACCTTTACGCCACAGTGCTGGCGGAGTGGTTGTGTGTTGAAATTAGTGAAGTAGAAGAACACTTACTAGACCACCCCTACACCCCTGTAAACTTAGGTTTTAATTGTAGTGGCACCGAATTTCCCGATATTGTTTATAATGATGAAGACCCTACTGATGCTACTCCTCCTGGGGAAGAAGGTGAAAACATTCCTGATGAAATATTAAATCAAATTGTTCATAAACCGTATTACCCCACAAGTAATGCACCATATATACATATTGAAATGCCCGTAACGGCAAATGTGGAAATAAAACTTTTCAATATTTTAGGTCAGTACGTAGGTGTAATGCATCAAGGAAATATGGATCAAGGAAATACAGAAATTAATATTAGAGAAACCATGTCGCAACATTTAGCAACAGGAAAATACATTTACCAAATTGATGTTCAAGGTAAAAAAATGGCAAAATCAGTTATGGTTGCGTAAATCCTGCCCCGAATTTTGCAACTTAGCCTTCGATGATTCCTTTGGGTTTCTCGGAGGTTTTTTTTTAAAAAACAATATTATCGTTAAAA
>CANLTE010000001.1 GCA_947493885.1 uncultured Maribacter sp. | reverse complement strand
CTGACACAACAACTGGTTGTTATATTGATACCATCCCATATAATATTGCCCCTTATGATTTAATTGAGGCAACTGCAACCGCCGTGGACCCTGTTATTTGTTATAATGATGGTAATGGCTCAATTGAAATTAATATAAGTGGTTATACAGGAACTTATGATTATCAAGTGTTTGATAGTTTAAACAACCCTGTAAGTGCAGTAATAAGTACCGATACTAGTGTTAATCCAAGATTAATTAATGGATTAAACGGCGGAAACTACTACATAAGAGTTACTGAAACCACAGTGCCATTCTGTAGAGATGAGACTAACATGGTTACCATAGCATCTCCCGATATGGCATTAACAGAGGTTACCAGTGTTTTAGCACCAGTTGAATGTACAAATGACCAAGGAGAAATAAGCATAAGTCCAACCGGTGGTATTGCTCCTTATGATATTACATTAACAAATGTAACAACATCTGAAGTTTATGCTACCCTTATAGATGTAAGCGTAGGTGTATTCTTTGGTTTATCAGCAGGCGATTTTACCGTAAATATTGTAGATGCTGGTGGTTGTTCAATTACAAACAACTATCCTAATTTACTAGTTACCCCAATTCCTGTAACTGCAAATGCAATTCCATTAAACACTGCTCTAGCATGTTTTGGAGATAAAACAGCTACAATATCTGCTACTAATGTTTTAAATGGTAGTGGTAATTACGAATACCAACTAAACTATTACGATACTGCAGGTACTTCTATTACATTTACCTCTGGACAACAAACAAGTCCTAATTTTACAAATCTTGGTCCTGGTATATACAGTATTACTGTTTCTGATGGTTGGAATTGTGATGTAGAAACCAATCAAGTTACTGTAATAGAGCCCCCATTGGTCGAAGCAAGCTTAGTAAGAACTCAAGCATTAACATGTACTAACGGTGTGGAAATGCATTTAACTGCAAGTGGAGGTACAGGACCTTATGAGTATTTCAACCCGCAAACCAATACTTGGTTACCAATGGGTGGAGGCAGTGGAAGATCGGTATCATTTCCTAATGCAGATTATACTGGACCAATTCCTGCAGGAACCTACCAATTTATGGTTCGTGATGCCAATAATTGTGAGTCTCAATTATCCAATGAAATTACAGAGGATCCTATTGAAAACCTTGTGTTAACTATTGATTCTTCAACTTCAACATCTGTAAGTTGTAACGCAGAAAGTACGGCTACAATTTTTGCAAGTGCAACAGGAGGCTTAGGCAATTATATGTATCAATTGTTCGAGAATAGTGTTGCTCCAGCAAATAGTATCGCTGGACCTCAATCGCAAGGTATATTTAGAGATTTACCTGCTGGAACTTATTTCGTAACCGTTATTAGCGCTGATTGTGTGACCACTCCTGAAGAAGTTATAATTTCGGAACCAACTCCATTAGATTACACAGATGAAGTTATCGACGTAACATGTAATGGTGAAGAAAATGGAAGCATCACTGTTACCCTATCAGGAGGAGTAGGAGGTTATCAATATGCTATTTCACCTAATTTAAATCAATTTGATTCTGAAAACACATTTACTGATTTAGCTCCTGGTGATTATACTATAATAGCACAAGATAGTAATGGCTGCTATCATGAATTGGAATATACCATTGCTGAACCTAATACTCTTGAAATATCAGGTATTCCTACACAAGAAACCTGTCAAGGTGACGAAGACGGTACAATAACATTAACTATTAATGGAGGAACAGCTCCTTTTAGAACAGCAATTAATTCAAACACAGAAGCCGATTTTGTACAAGACAGATTATTATTTGAAAATCTTCCAACAGGCAACCATATTATAGTTGTTAGAGATGCTAATGATTGTGAGGCAACAACTGTTGTTCCTGTTGAATCAGGAGTAAACCTTAATGCTACTGTTGTTCCGGTATATGAATGTACTGGAGATACGCCTAGCAATTATATAAATGTTACCCTAGAAGACGACTCTGTTTTAGGAGATGTAATGTATGCATTAGATCCTATAGATCTTAATAATACTGATGATATGCAACTTGTTCCAGACTTTAGAGATATTAGTCCTGGAGATCACTTTATAACCATTGTTTCCACAGAAACTGGCTGTGATAAATCTTATCCTTTCTTTATTGAAAATTATGAACCGTTAACGCTCTCCTTAACACAAGGTCATATTAATCAAATAGTGGCAACCGTTGAAGGAGGAAAAGAAGGATATACTTTCTACTTTGATGGTAATGAAAATGGTAATGACAATACCTATGTTATTACCCAAAAAGACACTCCAATATTTGATTATGAAGTAAGGGTTGTTGATGAAAATGGGTGTGAAGTAATAGATTTTATAGAAATGGAATTTATTGATATTGAAATTCCAGAATTCTTTACCCCTAACGGTGATGGCGAAAACGATAAATGGGCTCCACAAAACAGAGAAGCATTCCCAGAGATACTAACCATAATATTTGATCGTTATGGTAGGGAGGTATATCGAATAGAAGGCGTGGATGATGAAGGATGGGATGGCTTTTATAACGGCACAGAATTACCCTCCGGTGATTATTGGTATGTTATTAAACTAAGAGGAGAGCGAGATAATCGTGAATTTGTCGGACACTTTACATTATACAGATAACAGAACTTAACCTAAAATACTATGCGAAACAGACTATTGACCTTAGCGCTTTTTATATGCGCGCTCGCCCTAAGAGGTCAGGAGCTCACCATACCACAGCTATCGCAATATTTAGCTGATAATCCCTTCATAATGTCCCCAAGTTATGCAGGTATTGGTGATCATGTTAAAATACGGCTTAATGGACTAACCCAATGGGTTGGTATTAAAGACGCACCTGATACCCAAACGCTTGCAGCAGATATGCGTTTGGGGCAAAAATCAGGACTAGGACTTGTACTTTACAACGATAGTAACGGTCGTACAAGACAACGAGGGGCAAAAATATCATTTGCCCATCACTTAACTTTAGACAAATATGACGATGAGTTTTTATCGTTTGGTCTATCCTATAATTTTAATCAGTTTAGAATAGATATTCAAGACTTTGATCCCTTAAATGACCCTTTAATAACTGATGATCGAGCAACCTCTAATCATAACTTTGATGTATCTGTACTTTATAGATATGAAAAAATGTATCTAAGTGTAAATGCCTCAAACATTCTGGGTAAAAGCCTTGAAAACTTTCAAAACTTTAATGGTGTTCAGGCAGAGCCTAATGTTTTAAGGAATTATTTTTTATATGCAGGTTACAGATACACTAAAAACAGACATAGCAATCTAGAGATTGAGCCTTCAGTATTGTTTCAATATTTTGAAAGTGATGGTAGATCGGTAACTGATTTAAATCTAAAATTTAGAAAATACGATTTTGAAGATTACTACTACGCAGGTGTAAATTATCGTTTTTTAAATGATCAAATTGGAGACCCATTATATATAGCTCCAATTATAGGTTTAAAGAAAAACAACATTTACTTCGGATACTCTTATCAAATCATTTTAAATGAAATTCTGGGTTATAGTACAGGGACGCATGTAGTAACTGTTGGTATGGATCTTTTCCAAGGATTAAGTAATTGTAGATGTACTTATTAATTTAAGTAATTTTGCCAAAATTATTTTTAATGGGCAAAATAGAACTTACCGATATTAAAGTATATGCTAATCATGGTTGTTTACCTCAAGAAACAATTATAGGTAGTGATTATTTAGTTGATGTTAGTGTAGAAGCTGATTTAACCAAATCTACCCTAACTGATAATCTTGAAGATACTATTGACTACGTACTTATAAATAAAATTGTGAAAGATGAAATGGCAATTCCATCCAAACTTTTAGAACATGTAGCGCAAAGAATTCTACAAAAAATGGCTTCCGAAATACCAATTATGGTTAAAGCAAGGGTTAAAGTAACCAAGATAAATCCTCCTATTGGAGGAGATGTAAAAGGAGTGTCTGTAGCACTTAATTACAATAAATAATTCTCTTATAATTTCTGTTATTTAAAAGAAAATTAATGCTTATTTTTGCCGTCAATATAATGGCATCGTGGCCGAGTGGCTAGGCAGAGCTCTGCAAAAGCTTGTACAGCGGTTCGAATCCGCTCGATGCCTCAACAAAAAACCCTCTCCTTCGACTTCGCTCAGGAAAGGGTTTTTTACTTTAAAATTTTAACAAGTTAAAATTATTATTCAGTAATTTTTTCCATTTGCTCAAAGCCTTTCTCAATATTAAACTGATCCTTTGGTAAAAAGCCTTTTATAATTAAAACCACACCGCAAATAACTAAAATTATTCCTAATCCTTTTTTAACACGATGTATTCGTTTATGAGTTAACTTTCTCTTTAGCTGCTTTGCCAATAGAATTTTAAAAATATCTGTTATTAAATAAGCCGCTAACATTGTCGAAAAAAAGACAATTATTCTATTCGGTGTATTTTCTAAGTTTGGTCCAACTACAATAATAATTCCCAGCCAAAAAACCAATACACCAATATTTATAAAATTTAGTAAAAACCCTTTTACAAATAAACCAATGTAATCTCCTTTTTTTGTTTTTAAGGAAGGTTTATCTTTTTTAATATCTTTTTTGAGAAAAGTAATTACACCATATACTAATAATATAACACCGCCAAAAACATATAAACCTGGCTGATTACTTAAGTTTTCTAATAATTGAAAACTACTAAAATAAGCAACCGTAATAAAAATAATATCTGCTAGAATAACTCCTAAATCAAAAACTAAAGCAGCTCTAAAACCTTTAACAGCACTAGTTTCTAGCAAAACAAAAAAAACAGGACCAATCATAAAACTTAAAAAAAAGCCTAATGGAATTGCTGCCTGAATATCTTCTAACATATTAGATACTACATTCTAGTTATTATACCCCCAAAAACCGTTTTTTCTTCCATTTTTGCCGGGTCTCCATATACTAAAACTTCCCCTCCAGCTTTTACAACGGCTTTTACATAATCGCTAGCATATATTTCAGCTTTAGATCCTGCATTTACATTTACCGTAGAAAATTTAGTTTTAAAGGCTTTTCCTTCGTAGACCCCTCCAGTATTTATAGCAACATCTTGAACATCTGAACTACCTCTAGTTTTTATGATTCCTCCAGTAACAGATTTTATTAGCATTTGTTCAACCTGAGCACTAATTTCCAATTCCCCACCTTCTTGAGCTTTTAATTCTAAAACATCTTGTTTTAAAGTTTCATTACAAACTATTTTAGCATCTTCATTAACATCAATAACCACTAAATCTTCTGTATAATACAAGTCTATAAAAGTTCTATAACCACTAAAAATTTTATCTATTTCCATTCTAATTTTTAGAATACCGTCGTTATTAACAACGGCAACTTTATTGGTATTAGCACCCTTAATTATTATTTTATTTTCAGAAGATTTAATTAAATTTATTGATAAACCATCAAAACCTTTTACCTGCGTAAAAGCATCAAGTTTTTTGGTTATTTTTTCATTCTGAGCTACGGAAAATTGTAGTCCCAAAAAGAAAATGCTAAACAATATTATATTTTTCATTAGGTTGTTTTAAAGTATACTTCTCACTTATAGAACAAAATCTATTCCATAATATTACTTTACTCGTGTTTTCCTATCAGCGAAAAATCTAAATGACGTTTTACTAAATCTGTGTTTTTCACCATTACAACGACCTCATCACCTAGTTGATACGTTGTATTAGTCTTTTCACCTACAATGGCATATTGCTTTTCATCAAAGATATAATAATCTCCTTTTATATCTCTGATTCTAACCATTCCTTCACATTTATTTTCAATTATTTCAACATAAATTCCCCATTCTGTAACTCCACTTATTACACCAACGAACTCTTTATCTTGATGGTCTTGCATAAATTTAATCTGCATGTATTTTATAGAATCTCTTTCTGCATTTGCCGCCAAACTTTCCATATCTGAAGAATGTTTACATTTTTCTTCAAAAACTTCAGCTTTTACCGGTTGTCCTCCATCTAAATAATATTGTAATAAACGGTGAACCATTACATCTGGATAACGACGAATGGGAGAAGTGAAATGCGTATAATAATCAAAAGCTAAACCGTAATGACCTATGTTATCTACTGTATAAATTGCTTTGCTCATACTACGTATTGCAAGCGTATCTACTAAATTTTGTTCTTTTTGACCTTTTACATCCTCCAGGAGCTTATTTAAAGAAGCGCTAATAGATTTTTTATCTTTAAAGTTTAACTTATGCCCAAAACGAGAAATAATGCTATTAAGGGCTATTAATTTATCCTCATCAGGATTATCATGTATTCTATACACAAATGGTTTTATTGGTTTTTGTTTTCCTATAAACTCCGCTACTTTTCTATTCGCCAATAACATAAACTCTTCTATAAGTTTATTAGCCTCTTTAGCAACCTTAAAATAAACCGTTTCTGGTTCGCTTTTTTCATTTAAATTAAAACGAACTTCAACTTTATCAAAAGAAATAGCACCATTATCCATTCTTTTAGAACGCATAATTTTAGCAAGTTTATCCATTGTTAAGGTTGCATTAACTATTTCATTTTCTACTTCATAAGACCCTTTTCGTATAGAAATATCTTCAGGAATGGTACTTAAACCTGTTTCTATTATATATTGTGCTTCTTCATATGCAAATCGTTCATTAGAATTTATTACTGTTCTTCCGAACCATTGATTTTTTATTATAGCTTTATCATCTATCTCAAAAACAGCTGAAAAAGTATATTTTTCTTCATTTGGACGTAATGAGCAAGCATTATTAGAAAGTACCTCTGGTAACATGGGTACTACTCTATCCACTAGATAAACAGATGTTGCTCTTTGATAAGCTTCATCATCTAAAATGGTGTTTTCTTGTAAATAGTGTGATACATCTGCAATATGAATTCCTATTTCATAATTACCATTTTCTAAAACCTCAAATGAAAGTGCATCATCAAAATCCTTTGCATCTTTTGGATCAATCGTAAAAGTTATTGCATCACGCATATCTCTACGCTTAGCAATTTCATCAGCTTTTATACTGGTATCTAAAGTGTCAGCAAAATTTTGCACTTCATATGGAAACTCATAAGGCAAACCATATTCAGCTAAAATAGAATGTATTTCAGTATTATGTTCTCCTGGTTTTCCAAGTACTTCAGTAATGTTTCCAAATGGAGAATCTGCATTATCTGGCCACTCTGTAATATCTACTAATACTTTATCGCCATCTTCAGCTTTTCCTATTTTTTCTTTAGAAACAAAAATATCCGTATACATTCTAAAATCAGTAGGTCTTACAAAAGCGTAACTTTTTTGCATATCTACTATACCTACAAAAGTGGTTTTATTACGTTCCAGTACTTGAGTAATTTCACCTTCAAGTTTTCTTCCATTTCTTCTTGGAAAAATATAAACTTGAACTTTATCTCTATGAAAAGCCTTCTTTAATTTATTATATGGAACAAAAACATCATCATCCATACCATCTACTACGATATATGCATTACCTTTTCCAGTAATGTCTACAACACCTTCATGATATGTTTTAGTAGAAGCTATAGCAGTATAGTGTCCCCTTTTTTCCTCTTTTATTCGTTTTTTTTCTTTTAGTTGAACTAATCTTTTTATTAATTGATTACGGTCGTGAGCATCAGTAACACCCAATTTTGCAGCAATTTGTTTATAATTAAAGCTTTTTTTTGGTTCCTTTTCTAGAACAGTAAAAATACCTTTAGTGATTTCGTTTTTTCTATGGTTTTTTGCCTTTTTGTTTTTCTTAGACATTCAATTTTTATTTGTGCGAAAATTACGAATTATAATTTTTGTCGTTAACTATTAGTGTAAATACAATTTTAAACTACAGTTGTTATTAACATATATTATATATTCATTTTTCTTTTATTTAAATTTTAAAAAATATTGTTTGTTATTATAGCTTGTTAATAGTGGGTATAAATATTTTATAAAATACTTGACTTAAACTGTATTTTAATTTTATTGACATTTTATACCATAGTATTGTTCTTATTAATCAAGAATTTACATTTGTTATTAACTGATCTTAATAACTCATGTTAACATTAAAATAATGATAACTAAATATTAATTCATTGTTAATTTCTAAGAAACAAGACTTAATATCTTTCTATTATAATCTGAGAAGTTAATTATGAATTTTCAAAAATGTTTTGCAAGACAAAATAGAAAGTCAAAATCAAAATTTAATAGTTGTTTTTTATATGAAGTTTATTAACAACTAATACAGTTAAATTAGGGTGTAATTAACAAACTGTTTATTACTACACATAATTAACGTTGTGAAACGCCAATTTATTGTAGTGTACGTATATGTATTGTACATTTGCGTTGTAAAAAATTAAATATTATAGCTATGAAAATTGCAATTGGAAATGATCATGCGGGAACTGAATATAAACTTGCTATTATTGGATTATTAAAATCTAAAAATATAGAAGTTAATAACTATGGTACAGATGGTACTGCTAGTGTTGATTATCCAGATTTTGTTCACCCTGTTGCAAAAGATGTTGAAGAAGGTAAAGTTAAATATGGTATTATTATTTGTGGCTCTGGTAATGGTGCTTCCATGACGGCAAATAAACATCAAAAGGTAAGATCAGCATTGTGTTGGACTAAAGAAATAGTACAATTGGCAAGAGAACATAATGATGCAAATATTTTAGGACTTCCTGCTCGTTTTGTTTCATTACCTCAAGCTTTAGAAATGGTGAATACGTTTTTAGATACTGCTTTTGAAGGTGGTAGACATGAAAGACGAATTGAAAAAATAGCTTGTAAATAAAGCGCAACTAAAAATTGCATTATCTTAGAGGTACTTTTTTTAAAAGTAGTTCTATGTCGCATTCCCATCATAGTCATTCTCATCAGCATCATGATTTAAAGGGTAGAAATTTAATAATATCCATATTATTAAATATTCTAATTACTGTTTCACAAGTAATAGGAGGACTTATATCAGGTAGTCTTTCTTTGCTATCTGATGCCCTACATAATTTTAGTGATGTTTTATCGCTAATTATAAGTTATGTAGCAAGTGTACTTTCAAAAAAAAAGGCATCAACAAATAAAACTTTTGGTTATAAACGGGCTGAAATTATAGCAGCCTTTGTAAATGCAGCAACCTTAATAATTGTTGCCGTAATACTTATTATTGAGGGATTTAAGCGTTTTAGAGAACCTCAAGAGGTAGCATCAGACCTAGTAATATGGCTATCATTATTAGGTATTTTAGCAAACGGTTTTAGTGTATTGTTGATAAAAAATGATGTTAAAGGTAATATGAATATGAAATCTGCATATTTACATTTATTAACAGATATGCTAGCGTCTATTGCTGTTTTAATAGGAGGATTGTTAATGAAGTTCTTTAAATTATACTGGGTTGATCCCATACTGACGATTGTAATAGCTATTTATCTTATATATATGGGATATAATTTACTTGCTGAATCTACCAGAGTATTAATGTTATTTACACCTAATACTATTGAAGTCCAAAAAATAGTGAATAAAATAAGTACAATTAAACCTATAAAAAATGTGCATCATGTACATATTTGGCAATTAAATGATGATGAATTTCATTTAGAAGCTCATATAGATTTTAATGAAGATATTAGTTTGTCAGAGTTTGATGTTATTTTAGAACAAATTGAGGAAATAGCTTTTCATGATTTTGGTATTAATCATGTTAATATTCAACCAGAATTTGGTAAGTGCGATAGTAAACAAATAATAGTACAAGATTAATAATGAATATTATAATTAAAACTTTTACTGAATTAACAACTAATGAGTTGTATGCTATTTTACAATTGCGTTCAGAGGTTTTTATAGTAGAGCAAAATTGTGCGTATCAGGATATTGATTTTAAAGACCAAAAAGCGTTACACATTATTGGTTTTAAAAACAAAAAAGTAGTTGCATATACCAGAATTTTTAAAGCTGGGGATTATTTTAATAATGCAAGTATTGGTAGAGTAGTAGTAAAACAAAATGAGCGACAATACGGTTATGGAAAAATAATTATGCAAGCTGCAATAAATGCAGTTGAAGAACATTTTAAGCAAAAAAAAATTCATATTTCTGCACAAAAATATTTACTTAAATTTTATACTAGTTTAGGTTTTGAACAAGTAGGAGAAGAGTATTTAGAAGACAATATTCCCCATATAGTAATGGTTAAAAATTAATTTACTTCATGTAAAATTAAACAAACCAAACAGTCTATTTTAAGTTTGTTTATTCTTTATTTTGAAAGCTTCAAAATCGTTTTAATTAAATATTATTATCGATGAAATACTTGATGTAATGGTTTTCTTAATAAAAAAATAGAGGTAACAAACTTAGTAGTTTGTAAAATTTTTAAATTAATCTTTTTGCAATACCATTTTCAAGTAGAAAATCTAATTTTAGAATAAGATTTATGGGTTTTTCTGCTTTGTTTTTGGTAGAAAAATAAAGGTAACCTTCATGATAGGAATGTAGTTCCGATATTTTAAGTTTTCCTTGCTTTTCTGAATTAAAATAGTCTTTTAGCTTTTGTTTAGTAAGACCTTTTTCTTTTAAAAAAGTAAGGAGTTTAACTCTGTTTACAAGTGTAATTTTACAAGAAGTAAATTTATTGGGTTCGTCTTCCTGTATGGCGGTTATTAATGCATAAAAATGAGTTTCTTTTTGGCTATCAAATAACCAGCCCTCTTTACAAATTTCATTTTTTTGGTATTGTATTTCAAAAGCAAAAGTAGGTAAGTCTTCACCTATATAATCCAGTTGCGCTTTTTCGTCAATATTATATAAAACATGTTCTTTATAAAAAACAACATCAATTCCTTTTAGTTGTTCACTAAGGTCATAGGTACGTTTAAACTTAAAATACTTTAAATGTTTAGTATAAAGAGAATTTAATAATGGATAGAGCTTTTTTTCTTTTGCTAGGTCAACATTAAAAGTGCTCTTAAGACTCATTTTAGGTGTTTATTTTAGAAAATAAAGCATTTCCTATTTGTTCAACAACACCTACAACCAGTGCATTCCCCATAAAAAAAGCTCTTTTAGTGTCTGAAATTCCTTCTAGTTTGGTATGATTATCAGGAAACATATTTAAGCGTTCCAGCTCTACTGGTGTTAATCTGCGAAGTCCGCTTTTGGTTTGTACAACATGTTTAAATCTAGATGGGCTTTTGCCTCCTTCGCCTGTGATAATTGTTCGTGATGCGTTATCTAAAGCATCAGGAAAAATCATTGCACCTTCGCTATAACTATATTCAAATCCGTTTTTAGCTTTGCGAATTTCTTTTTTACTTCCTTTCAAGTATTTCCATTTAGGCAAATCGGTTTCAGGAATAAAAAATTCTTTAGTTACTTCTCCATTTTGTAAAATATCGGAAAGCACCGTTTTTTCAGCTTGATAATTAGCTTGGGTTTTTAAAGTATAAACTGTATTGTTAATAAAAACACCAGCATTTAAAAAAGGAGAAAGTTTTGCATTTGCATTAAAATTCTCTGAAAGTTCTACTAAATCTTCTTCCAGTTTAAAAGTGGTTATTTTGGTCGTAAGTTCCTTTATTGGAAAAGCTGAGACTATAGTACCGAGTTTATTTATCCAACTTGATTTATTATTTTTTTGTATAGATTTATACATAGAAGTTGATTTGTGATAGGCCAAAAAGAAAACGCGTTTTCTACGTTGTGGCATTCCGTAATCTGCCGCATTAATAATTCGCCATTCAACAGCATAACCTAAGTTACCCAGACTTTTTAGCATAATAGCAAAGTCCCGTCCGCGTTGCGTTGATGGAGATTTTAACAATCGGTCAACATTTTCTAAAAACAAATATTTTGGAGGATTTTTCTTTTCTGACAAAATACGATGAATGGACCACCATAAAACACCTTTTTTACCAATAAGCCCTTTAGAGTTTTGAAGCGTAGTTGCCACGGAATAATCTTGACACGGAAAACCACCAACCAAAATATCAGCATCAGGAATAGTTTTAATATCTACCTCAGCAATATCCTCATTACTGTGGTTTTTATTGCCAAAACGAGCTTCATAAACCATTGATGCATGCTGCGTTTTTGTGCTAGGTTCCCATTGATTGCTCCAGACAACCTCATATTTGTCGCCTTTTTCTAATCCTAATCTAAAACCGCCAACACCTGCGAAAAGTTCTATTACTTTTAGTTTTTTCATATGCTATGCGCTAAAAATAGATAAAAACAAACGAATTGATTTTATGATAGTAATTTGATGTGCGTAAAAAAAGCTAATTTTCAGGAAAATTAAAGATGAAGATTCATAGTTTTTTAAAATTAAGTGTTGCCTTTGGAGTACTTTTTTTATCCTGTAAAAAAGAGATAAAAGAAGTTCCCTCCCATTTAATAGATGAAATAGCAGAAGTAAAATCAATTTTCGCTCCAGATAAAAGAGTAGCTTTATTTAGTATTGATGTTGAAAAAAAAGGTGACAATTATATTTTAAAAGGAGAAAGTAATTTACCCAATGCAGTGGTCGAATTGAAAAAAAATCTTCAAAATAAGAAAGTAGCTTTTATAGATAGTATTGTGGTTTTACCCACAGAAGAATTAAAGGGTAAAACAAAAGGCTTAGTAACCATATCAGTAGCTAACATTAGAAGTAACCCAAAACATTCTGCAGAACTAGCAACACAGGCTACTTTAGGTTCTCCAATTAATGTTTTAAAAAAGCAAGGTGATTGGATTTTAATTCAAACACCAGATAAGTACATTTCTTGGGTAGATTATGGAGCAATAAAAATGCTTACTAAGACGGAATTTGAGAAGTGGAAAAGCTCTCCGAAGTTAATTTATACACAAACAGTTGGGAATGCGTATTTAAGAGCTACAACTGATGCTCAAGTGGTGTCCGATTTGGTTGCAGGTAGTATACTTGAGCTATTAAAAGAAGAAAAAGATTTTTACCGTGTTCGTTTTCCCGATGGTAGAGAAGCTTTTGTTTTAAAATCAGAAGCAGAAGAATATAAAAATTGGCTTTCTAAGTTGAATTCTGAAAAAGATGATTTGGTTGCTGTTTCTAAAAAGTTAATGGGTTTACCTTATTTGTGGGGAGGAACATCCAGTAAAGGAGTGGATTGTAGCGGTTTTACCAAAACCATTTATTTTTTAAACGGAATAGTAATACCCAGAGATGCTTCGCAGCAAGTACATACCGGTAAGTTAATTGATGAGGTGGGAAATTTTGAAAAATTACAAGAAGGAGATTTACTCTTTTTTGGAAGAAAACTATCTGAAACCAATAAAGAAAAAGTGGTTCATGTGGGCATGTGGATTGGTGATAATGAGTTTATACACTCTTCGGGAGCAGGACGTGTACAAATAAATAGTACAGACTCTACCGCAACCAATTACGATGCTTTTAACCTTGGGAGGTATTTACGCACTAAACGTTTATTAAATCAGCAAGATGATAATTTAGTTGATATTCGCAAAGAGTCCTTTTTTAAGTAACGTATAAAAATGCTAATTTTTTAATTTTTAATGAATTAGATAGTATCTTAAGCCGTAATTAAAACACACACGTATGTTGCTTTGTAATAATTTTAAAAAATTAGTTAGCCTATTTTGCTTAGGTCTTTTTGTTTTTTCGTTAACTGCGCAGGAGAATGAAGGGTGGAAACCAATGTTCAATGGAAAAAATTTAAAGGGGTGGACAACCAAAATTCACCATTACGAAACAGGAGATAATTTTGGAGATACTTTTAGGGCAGAAGACAGTATAATTAAGGTTAGATATGATAATTATGAAGGTGACTTTAATAATCGTTTTGGTCATTTATATTTTGATGAACCGTACTCCTATTACCATTTATCTATGGAATATAGATTCGTAGGAGATTTACATCCTGGAGCACCTGTTTTTACAAAGTTAAATAGTGGTGTAATGTTTCATTCTCAAGACCCTAGAACAATGCCAAAAGAGCAAGATTGGCCTATTTCGGTAGAAATGCAGTTTTTAGCAGGAATCGAAGAAGGAAAAGAACGCCCAACGGGCAATATGTGTTCTCCTGGAACAGATATTGAGTATGAAGGCAAAGTATATGACAGACATTGTTTGAGTTCTTCATCCAAAACGTATTATGGTGACCAATGGGTAAAAGCTGAGGTTATTGTTTTAGGAGATTCGTTGGTGAAACATATTGTTAATAACAAGTTGGTTTTACAATACACAAAACCACAAATAGGAGGTGGGGTTGTGAATAGGTTTGACCCAGAAATAAAACAAGATGGTAAGCTATTGTCAGAAGGGTTTATTGCGTTACAAAGTGAAGGTCAACCTATAGATTTTAAAAACATAAAAATTAAAAATTTAAAAGGCTGTACAGATCCTAAGGCGAAGAATTACAGAAAGTACTTTATAAAATCGGATCCTAGTAGTTGTATTTATGAGTAAGAGATAACTATTTTGGTAAAAATCTTTACCACTTTCGAGTTAATAACTTAGATGATTTGTCTCCACTTATCAGTTTCTGCAAAATCTTTTATAACTCTATTACGTTCTTTTAATAAGCCAGTCATGTATTTTTTTAAGAAAAGTATGTCTGCAAGTCTACCTAAGATCCCTAAAGGGGATTCATAATCAAAATAGTCCGTCATTAAAGTCTCATCATTAAATTTTGTAAAATGATGCTCGTGTTTAAAATGTTTAAATATTCCTTTTGCTAGTTCGTCTACAAATAAGTTTGGTCGTTCGAACACTGTAATCCTTGAAGTTAGTTTTTGATAAACGCCAAAGTGTTTTGCTCTCCAAGTAACGGATTCGTTTAGTCCAATTAAGCCACTAGTTTTTCCTGCAATAGCAGTTTCGTTAGTATGTGCTGTGGAAATTTTATGTAAATCTAGACTTCTTGATAGGTCAAAAACGATTTCCTTCTTTGCTTTGATTGTTGTTTTTAGTATTATTCTTGGCATATGAAGCTATAATAAACTATTAATTTAAGACTCAATATAAAAACCACTTTAATTTATCTGTTTTTATACAGCTCGATGGCTTCTAAGTATTTAGTTGCTCCTGACTTGGTTTGAACATGGATAAACCCATTCAGGTTAGGATGATTTTTATTAATCCAATCTAAAAACTTAGTTCTATTTTTAACAAAAGTGCTATCGTTAAAAATTATGTATTCAGTAGTTTCAATACTAGCTATTTTATCTTTATTAAATCTAAGAACCTGATGAGAGACAATTGGTTCTTCATGAAGAAAAAGGATTCTTTTGTCCGTTTTTGAAACCTTTACTTTAACAGTTTCATTTTCTTGTTCAATCTGAAGGATTTCATATGTTGGTTCAAATGCAGAATCCCATTTCAACCATTCTATGTATTCATTTAGAGAAAAAGTTTGTTCATAGTCGTATTGACTCTCTCTAGTCAAAAGGCTATCAGTCAACAACGTTGCTATTTTAGTATCGTCAGAATTGTCAAGAACTTTATAGTATTGTTTTGCAATTTTAAGTTTATCTATTTCTTTTTCAGAATTTTTACAGGATATAAATCCAATAGTTAAAAATAATAGAACTATAATTTTATTCATACGAGTTTTTTTAAATTACGTAATGATTTATGATATGAGCATAGGTTATTTAAATAATTAGAATCAAAAGATTATAGGAATCTGTTAAATACACTCTTTGCATAAAGATAACCACTTTATACCTTATTCTTTTGTTAAACCTTTTTCTTTGAAGTTAACGCTTTTGCCTTTTAAGTATTCCCAAATTTCCATAATATTTCCCGACTGCGATAATTCTGAAAAATCTTTTTGTGACAAACAATACGTAAAAAAACCATCTAAATTTACTTCAGGGATATTGAAACTTTCTGATATTGTTTTCTTAGAGAATTTAGTAATAATTTCTCTAATTAATTCCATATTTTCATCACGATTAACCCTTTCTTTTAATGATTTAGTTCTGCCAGAAACTCGGTTCATAATTTTATGTGTGTTTATTACCATAGCCATTCCGTAAAAATAAATATACTTTCCTCTATCTGCCTCAAAGAGTAAGCGTTCGCTTTGTGTCATCACATATATATTTGCGTTTGGCAATCCTAATGATGATGATGTAACAGTAGGTTTAACATCTAGCTTTTTAATATCGCGGTCTATTTTTCCAATTAGATTATAGGGAGTAACAGTAACTTCATTTAAATTTATAACGTTCTCTATAAGGTTAACTGTGAGTAAATTTTTAAGCAACATCTTATCCGTTATGATAATTTCTTTTGTTAAGTATTGCACTGCGGTAAATCTGATAGAATCTTTTAATTTGGCTTTAATGTGGAACAAACCCAAAGAATCAGTAATTGTTGATTGTCTGGAATTTAGGTTTACAACTAAAACATTTGCAACATCGTTATTTAAGTTTTGAACTTTTCCTTTAATAACCCTTTCTTGTCCGAAATTAAAAGTTGGAGTTAAGAAAACATACAAAAGACAACAAATACCACAAAGTTTTTTTGGTATGGACATTCTCGAATTTATCTGGAAGAAAATTAGAAAACATTTTTCGTTTGAATATGGGTTGGAATGGTAAAATGTTGTTAAAAAAGAGATAACGGTAATGTATATGATAAACAGTACGTTAAATGTATAAATGAAACAGTTTTGTATGACATTTATTAGTTACGTTTTGTTCGCTGTATGGCAGTTAGTTTTTGTTAGGTAACCCAATTCGATTAGTTCTCTTTTTTCATTAATTTTTTTCAAATATCCATTCTGCAAATACAAAATACTATCAGCTAAATTGAATACATTTTCGTAGTCGTGGTCGGTAATAATATATCCTTTATCCGTTTTCATTTTCAAAATGTATTCTATTATATAATCCTTAACAATAGGACTTACTCCGTTGAAAGGTTCATCAAGTAAAATGTATTCTGAATTTGAATGAATGATTAGCAATATTTCCACTATTCTTTTTTCTCCACCTGATAATTCTTGATTTTGTTTGTTTAATAAAGGAATTATATATTCATTGTTAAAGAGAATATCCCTATTTTCTTTTGAAAGAAATAGCGTTATTAATGTTCTTATTTTTACATTATTAGGTAAAAAATTATCTTGAGGTAGATAATTAATCAGATTTCTTCCTTTTGAAACATTTTTAATTATTTGTTCTCCTATTCTGACAAATTTCGAATCTGCCTTTTCAGTTCCAAATACTATTTTTAAAAGAGTAGATTTTCCAGAACCGTTTCTGCCAATTAATCCTATTATTTGACCTTTTTCGCAAGAAAGGAATATATCGTTTAGTATTACTTTATTATTATATGATTTGGTTAAACTATCCACATGTAACCTGCTCATATCAGAGATAATATTAACAGGTTAATTAAAGCAATTGTAAACGTAGAAATCCATAATTCAATATTGTTTAATCCTAAATTTAAATAGTAGTAATATTGGTTTTTGTTTTTTATTTCATAAGCGTAATACTGAATTATTGGAGCAACAAAAACATAACAGAATCCAATAGTAGATAGTTTTCCGCCAAGTAAAGCTCCAATCGCAATTGAAATAATATACGAGAGAAAGAATATCTTTTTTTGGAATAACAATATGTTTTTTAATATCCTCAGATGTTAAATTTAAATTGGTCGAAAAGGTTGGGCTAAGCTTATAGTTATTTCAAAATAGCCCCGTATTTTTCATTGTTACTAAGTAATTCGGTTGCGGCTAATATGGCCTCATCTTTTAAAACAGAATACTCATACAATCCGTCACGGTAGAAATAACGTTTAACAATTTCGTCTTCTAAATTTTTTTGTATCTCTTTTTGATAAGTGTCTAAGGCCGTTAACTTACTTTTTTCAATTTCAGCGAGTAGATTTTTATAACCTGATGCTACATTTGACCCATAAATGCTACCATCTTCACTAGAAATAGCTTGTTTTAAAGCTTTTTCGGCTTTGGTCTCATAAGAGAAGTCACTAGATGATACAAACTTCTTGAATGTACCATAATCGTTGTCGGTAAAACTAAAATCAGAAACGTTATTTACCTTATTTGCATAATGGTATTTTGTAGCGTAATCAAAAATAATATGGTTTGCTAAAAGCGCATTGGTTAAAGTATTGGTTTTAGAGGCATCTATTTCAATATCTGGCAATACACCTCCGCCATCTTGAACTTTTCTACCATTCCGGGTTTTAAAATCGTTAAACGTTGTGTTTCTAACAGCTTTACCATTATCATCTCTATTCCAATAGTCGAGCGCTTGAATACATCTTCCTGAAGCTGTATAATAGCGCGAAATGGTAACTTTAAGTTGTGTTCCATAAGTAAGCTTCATAGGTCGCTGTACAAGGCCTTTGCCAAAGCTACGAGCACCCATAATAACAGCGCGATCTAAATCTTGTAAACTACCTGAAACAATTTCACTTGCAGAAGCACTTCGGCCATTTACTAATACTACTAAAGGAATATCAGTATCCAAAGCTTTGTTTTTGGTTTTATAGGTTTTATTAAATTTTTTGACCTTAGATTTTGTGGTAACTATGAGTTCTCCTTTTGGAACAAAAAGATTGGTTACATTAATGGCTTCAGACAATAAACCTCCTGGGTTCCCTCTTAAGTCAAGTATAATTTTTTCAGCACCTTTTCCTTTTAAATCAATTAAAGCTGCTTTTGTTTGCTCAGATGCCTTTGCATTAAATTTAGCAAGAACAATATAACCTGTTTTATCATCTACCATTTTATAAAAGGGAACGGCATCAATCTCAATACCTTCGCGCTTAATAGTAGTGTTTTTTGTTTGCCCTTGTCTATTGTATGTAACAGTTACTTCAGAGTTGTTAGCACCTTTTAAAAGCTCACTGGCATTATCATCAAAATCAATAACATTAATATCACCAATTTTAATAATTTCATCTCCTGCTTTTAATCCGGCCTTATCCGCAGGATAGCCTTTGTACGGTTCAACAACAAGCAATTTTTCTTTATATGAACGTACTAGAGCACCAATACCAGAATACTCTCCTGCGTTATTAATTTTATAAGCTTCAACATCTTGTTCATTTAAAAACTTGGTATAGGGATCAAGTTCTTCTAACATGTTTTTAATAGCGGTATCCATGAGTTCCGCAGGATTAGTTTCATCCACGTAATTCATGTTTAGCTCTTTAAAAAGCGTAGTAAATATTTCAATTTGTTTAGCGATTTCAAAAAAATCACTTTTATAACTACTTCCAATGAATAAAAAGGTAATGGCCAAAACAGGAATTAATACCTTTTTCTTAATCAATTTTTGCATCATTCATGCGATTTACAAATTTGTCTAAAACGTTTTTCATGCCATTCTGAACTATAGTATTGGTAGGCATATCTTTACCAAGGTATAAAAATAAAAAGGCATATTCTCCTTGTATTGTGTTAAAAACTTGCTGCTTTTGTAATCTATAGTTTTCTCGTAAAAGCCTTTTAATACGATTGCGGTGAACGGCGCTTTTAAATTTCTTTTTAGGAACCGTTACTGCAGCTTGAATTTTTACGCCTACAGGTAATGAAGTTTTTATGTAGATAAGTTTTATGGGAAAGCTTGAAACGCTTTTTCCTTCAACAAAAAGCTGTTCAATAAGCTTTTTGTTTTTCAATTTTTCTTTTTTGGGAAATTGTAATGACATCTAACGCAAAAGTAACAAGAAAACCACATTGTTTAATTTTATAAAGTGTTTAAAACACCTGTAATAAAAAAGGAGCACTAATTAGCGCTCCTTTATATTTTTTAGGCAATAAATTTTACTCTGTTGCTTGCCAAACATTATTGTTACTATCTATATCGGCCATTAATTGTGAAGGATCTATAACTACTGCTTTAATGGTTTTTCCAGAGGAACTAACGTTAAAACTATAGGTAGGATATGCCCAAGCCCAATCTTTTAAAACTGTTCTTTTAAGTTGCGGATATGGGTTTTCTTTTTCACCACGCATTATTTGTAATGGAACATAAAAAGTTTCTTGAGAACCGTCGTTGTAAATTACCATAATATCTTGCGGCATTGGCATAAGACCAATACGTTCAAGAGTAATTTTAGTTGTAGTATCACTTTCTTTTTCCACAGATTTAATTCCGTAATCAATGGTATTTGTTGTCTGCGTCCAATCCGTTAAATACCAATCCAATTCAAATCCAGATATTTTTTCAGCAGTACGTTTAATATCATTAGGAATTGGGTGCTTGAATTTAAAGTCTTCATAATACTTTCGAATAGTTTGCATTAGCTTGTCCTGTCCAATAACATACCCTAATTGTGATAGAAAAATTGAGCCTTTACTATATGCAGAAATACCATAAGCAAAATTTAAATCGTAACGGTCTGCATGTGTAGTTTGCGGTTGTTCTTTGCCCGAGGTTGCTAATTTTATATATCCATTATAAGTTCCTTCAAACGGATTTTCTTTTGCTTGATTCATGATTTGATTCATACAAAGTGATGAAATAAATGTAGTAAAACCTTCATCCATCCATTCGTGTTTTGATTCGTTTGTCGCTAAAATATGCTGAAACCACGAGTGCGCCATTTCATGAACGGTAACCCCAACAAGGCTACCAAATTTACGCTCACCTGTAATTAATGTTGCCATAGCATACTCCATACCACCGTCTCCACCTTGAATTATTGAATATTGATTATATGGGTATTTGCCTATGTTTTTACTGAAAAATTGCATGGTTTCAGCTGCTTTAGGCTGTAAATTTTTCCAATTTTCCTTAATCTCATCATTATCCTTATACAAAAAGTGAAGTAGTGGTCCTCCATCAACTTGTAGTGTATCATGAATATATTCTGGATCTGCTGCCCATGTAAAATCATGAACCATAGGTGCTTTAAAATGCCATGTTAAGGTTTTTCCTTTCTGTTTTTTTACTTTACTTCCCTTTGCTTCATAGCCATGCCCAATTTCTTGAGGGTTTTGTAAATATCCGGATCCACCAATTGTGTATTTTTTGTTTAAAGTAATTTTTACATCAAAATTACCCCATACACCATGAAATTCTCTTGCTATATAAGGGTCTGCATGCCACCCTTCAAAATCATATTCAGCTAATTTTGGATACCATTGACTCATAGAAAGCGCAACACCTTCTTTATTGTTTCTTCCTGAACGACGTATTTGAACAGGAACCTGGCCCTTGAATTCCATTTCCAGGGTTGTTTTCGCACCAGGTGCAAGAGGTTTTGCTAATGTTACAACTAATACAGTTCCTTCTTCATTAAAGGAAAGTGTTTCGCCATCTTGTTTTAATGAAACAGCATGTAAAAATCCAATTTCTTCTGGTGATAAGGAAGCTATTCTGCTTTTACCATCAACAAACATTCTACCGTCTGGATCAGCAATATTTTGCAGTCTAACATCCATTTCACTACCTGGCTGAAAGGCATTGAAATACAAATGGTAATATACTTTGTTTAGTTCATCAGGAGAGTTATTAGTATATACCAACTTTTGCGTTCCCGAATATTGATAATTTTCAACATCCATGAAAACATCCATGGTATAATCAACTTCTTGCTGCCAATATCCTTTGTTTTGAGCTTTAGCAGAAAGAAAGAATAAGCTAATAAACGATAAAGCGAATAAACTTTTTCTCATTTTTTATAATTTGATTTTACCAGAAGCAACTCCGTTTGCCATTATAAGTGCGTTATAAGCATTTGCTATTTTCCCAGAGGTAGATATCTTATCTAATGTTGAGGTTTTTGAAGCATCACCGCCTAAAACCACGGTAGCCGCAATAGGAAGACCTGACTTTAAAATGATTTTTTTAACCTGAGCAGCTGTTAGTTTAGGATATTGCGACATTACTAATGCGGCAAGACCTGCAACAGCAGGAGAAGCCATTGAGGTGCCTGGCATATGCTTGTATTCATTATTCGGTACAGTAGAGTAAATATCTGTTCCAGGAGCAAAGATATCTACGTTTACTTTTCCGTAGTTAGAATATGAAGCAACTAGGTTAGAACCGTATTTAGGGTCAAGAGCTCCAACAGTTATAACGTTGTCAGCGATTTCAGCACCATTGTTTACTTGATCATTTGGAAAATTAGGATTGTTAGGGTCGTCAAGATCAGCACCATCATTCCCTGCAGCATGAACAATTAAAACATCTTTTGAAGCAGCATATTTAATGGCTTCATAAACCCAATCTGCTTTTGGAGAGAACGACTTTCCGAAGCTACAGTTAATAATTTTTGCCCCGTTATCTACGGCGTAGCGTATACCCAAAGCAATGTCTTTATCATATTCATCTCCATTTGGAACCGCTCTAATACTCATTATAGCAACGTTATTAGCAATACCGTCTGCACCTTTACCGTTTTTACGCTCTGCGGCTATAATTCCTGCAACATGACTCCCGTGGCTTTCATCATCAACCCTGTTTTGTGGATTTCCGTTTCCATATTTTGTGTCTGTAATATCATATGGATTATCGCCTACGCTTTCTCTTCCATTAAAATCTACGTTTAAATTATAGTTTGCTCTCTCCGTAAAATATTTAATGCCACCTTCTAATTCTTTAATTACTTCCGGAATGTTATCAGCATAAGAGAACATTTGTGTAAGTACTGCTATGTTTTGTTTCATAGCATCATCTTTAGCCTCAATTGAGGCTAAATCTTTTTGAGAATAGGCGTCTTTTCCAAGTTCTTTTTTAACAGCTTCATCAGCATTTTTTACGGTTTGTAAAATTTGCTCATACTGCTGTTTGTTGGCAAGTGTTTCTGGATATTCTTTGTCGATTTTTGCTTTTGCCTTTGCCAAAGATTGTTCATCTCCAATTTTAAGACGCAGCATACGAGGGTATTCTAATTGCTCGTTATATGACTCTCCTAAAAAGTTATACCCATGAATGTCATCAACATAACCATTTTTGTCATCATCTATACCATTACCCGGTTTTTCTTTTTTGTTCGTCCAAAGTACACCATCTAGGTCTTCATGTTTTAAATCCACACCAGAATCTAATACGGCAACAATTACTTTGGTTCCTTTTTTGTTTTTTATGATTTCTTTATATGCCTTTTCAACACTCATTCCAGGAATAGTGTCTGTAACAATATCTTTATGCCCCCAACTTTGTTTTTCTTTTTCTGTTAAATCAGATATTTTTAATGGCGTAGCATCAATATTTTCTATTGGAGTGGTAACAAGTGTTGTAGCTCCACAACCATACATAAAGATTGCAGTTGATAATCCTAAAGCGGATTTACATAATTTAGATGTCATACTAATTATTTAATGTTAGTGTATTTGTTTATTTTATTCAGCCCAAATTGAAGGTGTGTAATGTACGAATTTCTAGTAACATTGCTTAATTGAAAAGTTCGTCAAAAGTGTGTATACTCCTTAATCTAACCCCTTTTTCAGTGTTTTTTAGTGTACAAATTTCGTTGTGCGCGTCATGCTCAAAGAAAATATAATAATTGTTTTCAACAGCTTGTTTTAAAAAGCATTCTTTTTCTGACAACGAAATAAGTGGTCTAGTATCATAACCAATAATATAAGGCAAGGGAATATGTCCAACGGTAGCAATTAAATCGGCCATAAACACAATAGTTTTGCCTTTATATGTAATATGTGGAAGCATTTGTTTTTCCGTGTGTCCATCTATAAAAAGAATATCAAACCCTAATTCTGATTTTTCTAGGTAAGAAGCATCTCCCTTATCAATAAAATGCAGTTGACCACTT
The DNA here is from genome assembly GCA_947493885.1 of uncultured Maribacter sp. Lineage (GTDB taxonomy): Bacteria > Bacteroidota > Bacteroidia > Flavobacteriales > Flavobacteriaceae > Maribacter_B. The sequence goes on along the minus strand of CANLTE010000001.1, from coordinate 754,759 downwards.
TCTTGCATAGGTAAAAGGTTCTCTTTTAAAAATGAAGCTTTTTCCCGGGCATTAGGGTTTGTTGCCCATTCCCAATGATTTTTATTCGTCCATAAACGAGCATTTTTAAAAGCAGGCTCGTATCCTGTTTTATTTTTATTCCATTGAATGGTTCCTCCACAATGGTCAAAATGTAAATGCGTCATAAATACATCAGTTATATCATCACGATGAAATCCATGTTTTTTGAGAGACTTATCTATGGAGCGGTCTCCCCATTGATAATAATAGCTAAAAAATTTATCAGATTGTTTATTACCCATTCCTGTATCTATAAGAATGAGTTTATTGCCGTCTTCAATAAGTAAACTTCGAGCAGCTAAATCTATTAGATTATTGTTGTCAGCTGGATTTGTTTTATTCCAGATTGTTTTAGGAACAATACCAAACATAGCACCACCATCAAGTTTAAAGTTCCCAGTTTCAATAGGATATAATTTCATAAAAACACTTGGTTAAAGTGGGTGCAAATTATGAAAACCCTTAAATTTATTGGTGCTATAAACTGTTTTTAACAAGGATTTTAGAGTTTTGAACCAAACTATAAAATTGTTTTCCAAAATAAATCATAGCTTTTATTTCTTGAACACTTAACAATCGTTCTTTTTTAAGAATAAGAAGCGATTCTCCATTTGACTCTATATGGTAATACGGATGACTTTCTAAAAACAGAATTAATTCATCACTAAATATGGATTGTAAAGCAAAAGAACTTTCTCCACTTAAGAAAAATCGTTTGTTAAAATCTGGATGATTATCAATTGCGATTTCTTTAAAACCAGCAAGACTATAAATAAAGTCTAAAAGGCCATCTTTATCTAAAGTAAACACTGGAATTTCATTGTCAAGCTGAATATGCAATACTGTGGTTTTTACCACCTCGCGTGCAATAAAGGCTCCTTCTGTAAATTCAACATCGAAAAGTTTTACTTTTTGCGTTTCGTTTGAAAGCGTATTGTACAAATAAGGAATTTGTCTTGTTTTAAAAAAAACAAAATCTCTTAAAAAATGAGTATGTGTGTTCTTTTTAGCCTCATACGACCATTTAAATTCATTTGCTGTAGTTTTTAAAAGTGTTTGCCTTTTGGTGAAATTACGCTCAATGGGATTTAATTTTGTTAGCGGAAGAATTTTGCGAATTGCAAAAGGGTGAACCGAGTCCGCTCCATGACGATCTAGACCTATTATTTCAACACTTCCTCCTTTATTAGAAAAAGTTTCTGTATAATTTTCCAATCCTTCCATAACCGTATGGTCAACAAAATTACAAAGCGAAAAATCTAGAATAATGTTTTTGTTTTCCGGAATAGCATCTAGTTTGTTTTTTAGTTTGTAGAAGTTTAAGAAGCTACAGAAGTATTTTACACTAACATAGTAATTTCCTTCATCATTCTCTTTATACATTAAAATGTTAGGCTTAACTAAATGGTTTAAGAATAGGGCAGTGCTTTTATTAAGAACAACATGAATTAAAAAAGTTACTAATATACCTGCGCTTATACCTGTTATTAGATTTGTAAACAATGTAACCAGAAGTGTTGTTAAGAAAATTACGATTTGTTCTTTTCCTATTCGAGCTATTTTTCCAAGTGTTTTTGGTGTAGCCAATTTATACCCAGTATAAACTAAAATTGCCGCCAAGGCTGCTAGCGGAATTTTTCTAAGCTGTTCTTGAAAAAGCAGAATAAATACCACTAAAAAAAAGGCATGGAAAAAATTAGCTGACCTATTTGTAGCTCCATTGTTCACATTTACCGAGCTACGAGCAATTACAGTAACTACATTTAATCCTCCCAAAAGCCCACTTATTGAAGTTGCAAGACCAAGGGCCTTTAGATCTTTATTTACATTGGATCTTCTGTTTTGAGAATCTAACTTATCTACCGCTTTTATGCTTAGTAAAGACTCTATACTAGCAATTAGGGTAATAGCGAAAACCGCTACAATAAAGTCTTTGTTAAACAACATGGAAAAGTCAGGAAAGGCAAGATTAGATAGTACTTTATCAGGAATGTTTACTAAAAATTTTGAGTCTAACGGATATGGGATTTTTAGCCATGTACACATATAACTAAACCCCACAGTGAGAATTAAAATCCACATTGGTGCTGGTACAAGTTGAAAATATGGATTTCTAATTTTTGAATAAAACACCATAATTAGCAAACTAACTATTCCAATAATTGCAGGTGCTAATAAGTTAACATTGCTAATCTGGAATAAATCAATAATTCCAGAAGGTATTTTTGAAAGCAAACTAATAATACTTCCACTAGCATTATTATTACCAATCATTATATGAAATTGTTTTGCTAGAATACCTAGACCAATGGCAGCAAGCATTCCTTCTATTGCAGATGCAGGAAAAAAGTCAGCCAATCTTCCCATTTTTAAAAACCCAAGAAGGAGCATTAAAATACCTGAAATTACTATGGCTGCTAGCGTAAATAAATACCCTTGATAGAGGTTACCATTTCCTAAAGTAGTAATTGCTCCTAGTAAAACAATAACCAAACCGTTACCCGGACCAGTAATAGTTACATTTGACCCTCCTATTAGTGAGACCACGGTACCTCCAACAATCGCTGCAATTATACCAGAAATAGGAGGAGCATCACTTGCCAATGCTAGTCCTAATCCAAGAGGTAATGCGATTAGCGAAACCACAAAACCAGAAAATAAGTTTTTAGGTAAGGTTTTAAAAAAGTTTTTGGCGTTGGTTGTTTTTTGTGTCAATTTGTATTTCTGATTATTAATAAATCTGTGGGCAAATCAGATAAAATATATTCTATATCATGAGGAAAAATACGATCCCAAAGACCCGTTTTTAAAGGAGCGTTCATTACGAGCAAATCTGCCCGAACCACTTCGGCGTAATGCCCAATTGAGTACCCCCTTTTTCCAAAAATACTTTGCATTTTTACATTTATATTTTGCGTTAGGTCAGCAGGCATTTTTGAAACAATTTTTCTAACTCTAGAGTCTTCTCTGTTTTTTAATCGCTCTTTAATAATATTTGCTTTTTTTAAAGAGCGATCATCTTCAACAATAACATGAATTTCTTTTTGTAGAATTTCTTCAACAATAGTTAGTTTTTGCGCACCTAAAGCATTTGCCGCATAAAAGGCATCCGTAATTGCAACAGGTGTTTCAGGAGCATCAAGTCCATTTACCACAACATGTTTGCAAGGGACTCTTTCAATTGTTGGTTTTATTAATAACAATACCGAGCAGCATACTTTACGAGTAAGTTTTCGTGCAATTGAACCTACATAAAATTGATACATATTTTCGTGCTGCAAAGCACCTAAAATAAGTAGGTCTATGTTAGCTTTTTTGCAGATTTCCAAAATTACATCATAAGGCTTTCCTGTTTTCCATTGAATTTCAACAGACAGGTTTTGGTGCTCCGTATTGGAAAGTAGCTCTTGAATTTTTTTTTCTTTTTCTAGCGTTTTTTCACCAACATGAAGTAAAATTAACTTAGCATTAAAAAAGTGAGCAATACGCGCGGTTTCCATCACATTTACATGTAGTGAAGGAGAGAAGGCAAATCCGAATAAAAGGGTTTTAAAAGGCTTTGTCTTTTTATGCATACGTCATTATTAAAACGCCCAAGATAATATAATAAATGAGAACAGTTGTCTGCGATTAAAAAAATGATAAAGTTTGTGATAGCCCTAAACTATTATTTGTGGCTTTAACCATTGAATCGTTCCGTTTTTAAGACATTAACCGAAATATCATCTAGAGATACTTGATATTGTTTGCCAGCAGCCAGATTGTAAAAATGAACTGCTGATTCTCTTTTAATTTTTCCGATTAAGAGTTCTTCATCAATTTCGCCACTTTCTTGTCGCCAGGTAAAAATAGAATTTTGTTGAATTTGAATAACGCTGTGGTTTGCTAAAAATTGGGCAATATAAGTAGTCATTTTAAATAGGGGAATTTTGTTAATAATATACTACGGGATCGAAAGTAAAAAAAATTTTTTTTCGGTTTGGTTTATTGTTGTGAAAGTTGCTAAAAACGATGATACAATTAAGCTAAATTTTATTTACGGTATATACAATTACAATTTCACTTAAGTTTAATTAGTATTTTTACTCAAAACAGCATATATGTTAGAACTTGCAGGTATTATTATTCTTGGAATTATCGCACAATGGGTTGCTTGGCGGCTTAAGTTACCAGCAATTTTACCCTTAATTTTAATTGGCCTTTTAGTTGGTCCGTTTGCAACTTTGTATACTGAAGGTGGTGAAAAGTTAATTGAACCTGTTTGGAATGGTAAAAAAGGATTGTTTCCTGGTGATGGCTTATACAATTTTGTTTCTCTGGCAATTAGCATTATTCTTTTTGAGGGGGGCTTAACCTTGAAACGTTCTGAAATTGTAAACGTTGGACCTGTAATTACCAAGTTAATTACGGTGGGTTCTATAGTTACTTTTTTTGGTGCGGGTATGGCTGCACATTATGTTTTTGACCTTTCTTGGCAAATTTCATTTCTTTTTTCGGCACTTATTATAGTTACGGGTCCTACAGTTATTACACCTATTTTGAGAAATATTCCTTTAAAAAAAGATGTTTCAACGGTTTTAAAATGGGAGGGTATTCTTATTGACCCAATTGGTGCTTTGGTAGCGGTTTTGGTTTTTGAATTTATTAGTGTTGGTGAAGGAAGCGCATTTACGCAAACTGCGTTGATAGAGTTTGGTAAAATTTTACTTTTTGGAACTACTTTTGGATTTACGTTTGCACATGCTTTGGCTTTCGCAATCAAGAAAAATTTTATTCCACACTATTTACTTAATGTGGTATCGCTTTCCGTTGTTCTGTTGGTCTTTGTAGAATCCGATATTTTTGCTCACGAATCTGGTTTATTAGCTGTTGTGGTTATGGGAATGGTTTTAGGTAATATGAAATTACCAAACATAAAGGAACTGCTTTATTTTAAAGAATCTCTCAGTGTTATTTTAATATCTATCCTATTTATTTTACTTGCAGCAAATATTAATATAAGCGATTTACAGTTATTAATGAACTGGAAAACAGTAATGTTATTTGCTGTAGTAGTTTTTTTAATTCGTCCGTTAGGAGTCTTTTTAAGTACGCAAGGATCAGACTTAAAACTTAATGAAAGACTGTTCATTGGTTGGGTTGGGCCTAGAGGTATCGTTGCGGCAGGTATAGCATCATTATTTGGTTCTAAATTGTTGTTAAAAGGAGAACCTGGGGCAGAATATATTACACCACTTGTATTCATGATTGTTTTGGGTACAGTATTATTGAATGCTACAACGGCACGGTTTTTTGCAAAAATAATAGGAGTATTTTTAAAGAAGTCTGAAGGAATTTTAATTATTGGAGCCTCAAAAGTATCATTGTTAATTGCGAATTATTTAAAGAAAAACAATAGGCATGTGGTATTGATTGATAACAACCAATCTAACATTGAAAAGGCTCAAGAACTAGGTATTGAAGCTATTGTATCTAATATTTATGCAGATTCACTTACTGATAATATTGAGCTGAACGATATGGGTTATTTAATGGCATTAACGGGTAATTCAGATATTAACAAGTTTGCCATAGATAAATTTCAAAAGCAATTTGGAGAAAATGGAGCTTTTAGATTAGTGGATGTTAACGAAATGAAGAATCCAGAAAATAGCCCAGAAGAGGCTTTGTTTACGCAAACAGACGATTTTATAAAACTAACAGATGTTGCTAGAAAGTATCCTTCAATAAATGAAATAGAACTTGAAAATAAAGAACATTACCATAAACTAATTGAAATTACGAAGAATGATAATGATATTATACCCCTGTTTATCAAAAACTTAGATAATAATTTGGCAATAATATCTGCCTTTAGTAAGAATGCTATTGACGTTAAGGAAGGTTATAAGCTGGTGTATTTGGGAAAGGTGTTTGATTAATTTAAAGGAGATTAAAATCTATAAAAAACACAATATATAGAAAAAATACTCGTTTTGGTTGAGAATAAAATCTAAAATATTAACTATAAACCAAAACAAATTATGAAAAAACTATTTTTATTTCTCGCCTTAGGAGCTTCAGTTGCATTTACAAGTTGTAATAAAGATGATGACTCTCCGAATTCTAATGATGAAATTGTAGGCACATGGATTGATAGGTTTGAGGAAGGCGATTCTTATGTTGATACTTATGTCTTCAATGGAGATAACACTGGAAATTTTACTGGAGTTGAAGGAGGAGAAGTTATTGACAATGATTCTTTCACTTGGAGTAAAGTATTTGACAAATATTTAGTAACATATGATTATGACAAAACAGATGTTGAAACATATACTATTGGAGAGATAGATGGAGAAAAGGTACTTCTATATGATGGCGATGAGCCTTCCGGAATAAAGCAATAATCACTTAATATAAAAACCCTCTGAAATTTTCAGAGGGTTTTTTAGTTTTAATCATTTAATTTAAGTACCGCCATAAATGCCTCTTGTGGTACCTCTACATTACCTACTTGGCGCATACGTTTTTTACCTTTCTTTTGTTTTTCTAAAAGTTTACGCTTACGAGAAATATCACCACCATAACATTTTGCTGTAACATCTTTACGCAAAGCTTTTGTAGTTTCTCTAGAAATTATTTTGGCACCAATTGCAGCTTGAATAGGAATATCAAACTGTTGCCTTGGAATTAATTCTTTTAACTTTTCACACATTTTTTTACCTATGGTTACGGCATTATCTGCATGAATAAGTGCGGAAAGTGCGTCAACTGGTTGTGCGTTTAATAAAATATCAACTCGCACAAGTTTTGAAGTACGCATCCCTATTGGAGCATAATCAAATGAGGCGTAACCCTTAGAAACTGTTTTTAATCGGTCATAAAAGTCAAAAACAATTTCTGCTAAAGGCATATCAAAATTTAATTCAACGCGCTCTGTAGTCAAATATGTTTGATTAGTTATTTGTCCTCTTTTCTCGATACACAATGACATTACGTTACCCACAAAATCTGACTTTGTAATAATAGTTGCTTTTATATAAGGTTCTTCAACACGATCAACGCTTGATGGGTCGGGCAAATCTGTTGGGTTGTTTACAATAATTGCTTCTTCTGGATTTTTACGAGTATAAGCATGGTAACTAACATTGGGTACAGTAGTAATAACTGTCATGTTAAACTCACGTTCCAAACGCTCTTGAATAATTTCCATATGTAGCATTCCTAAAAAACCACATCTAAATCCAAAGCCAAGAGCTGCACTACTTTCCGGGGCAAACACTAAGGAAGCATCATTTAGTTGTAATTTTTCCATTGAGGCGCGCAATTCCTCAAACTCATCAGTATCAACAGGATATATACCTGCGAAAACCATAGGTTTTACATCTTCAAAACCCTCAATTGCGTTTTGTGTTGGTTTGGCAGAATCTGTAATGGTATCACCCACTTTTACTTCACGGGCATCTTTTATACCAGTAATTAAATATCCAACATCGCCAGCTTTAATACTTTGTTTAGGTTCTTGTGTAAGTTTTAATGTTCCAACTTCATCGGCAAAATAGCTTTTGTCTGTAGCTACAAATTTTATTTTTTGCCCTTTTTTAATTTCTCCATTAATAACTCTAAAATAAGTTTCTACTCCTCTGAAAGGGTTATAAACCGAGTCAAATACTAAAGCTTGTAAGGATTCATTTGGTTCTCCTTTTGGGGCAGGAATACGTTCAATAATAGCAGCTAATATTTCTTCAATGCCAATACCTGTTTTTGCACTTGCTGGTATAACTTCTTCCGCATCACACCCTAAAAGGTCAACAATATCATCGGTAACTTCTTCTGGGTTTGCACTAGGTAAATCTACCTTATTTAGAACAGGAATAATTTCTAAATCGTTTTCAAGTGCTAAATATAGATTGGAAATGGTTTGAGCCTGAATGCTCTGCGCTGCATCAACAACTAGCAGTGCTCCTTCGCAAGCTGCAATAGATCTTGAAACCTCATATGAAAAATCTACATGACCAGGAGTGTCAATCAAATTTAGAATATACTCTTCGCCTTTATAAATATAGTTCATTTGAATGGCGTGACTTTTAATTGTAATACCACGCTCTCTTTCCAAATCCATATTATCAAGTAATTGCTCCTTTTTTTCTCGATCAGTTACAGATCCAGTAAAATCTAAAAGACGATCGGCAAGTGTACTCTTACCATGATCAATATGTGCTATGATGCAAAAATTTCGAATTTTTTTCATAAAAATTTAAATGAGCAATTACATTCTACCCCTTTATAAATTAGGTGTATATTAAAGCTAAATGCAAATATAACTTAATTTACAAGCGCGTGTCAAAGGCGTGATATGTTTTTAATTAGAAAAACCTTAAGTAGTATAATAATACAAAAGCCGTAGCTACTGTACGTATAAGACTATTTTCTACAAAAGCGTAATAAAACAGTGAAATTTTTAGAGGTTTATTTCGTTAATTTCGTAGGATTATTCGTGTAATCTTTGTTACTTGATACCACAATACGACCACAATTTAATGAAATTACAATACCTGTATATAGTATTATTTACATTCTTTTTTTCTTTCTTGAATGCTCAAGATTATACGTTGTATGGAAAAATAAAGGATGAAAACAACAATGGAGTTGCATTTGCGAATATTGTTTTGTCTCTATCAGATTCAACAATCGTAAAAGGAACTTCGGCGGATGAAAGAGGTGTTTTTTATTTAAAAAATATAAGCAGTGACTCCTATATTATCTCTGCAAGTTATATTGGACGAATTACAAAAAACATTACCATTACTGTAAAAAATCAAGATGTAAATGTTGGCAGTATTGTTTTAATAGAAGATGCGCAAGAATTGGATGAGGTTGTGGTTACCTATCAAAAACCAAAGTTGGAACGCAAAGTTGACCGCTTAGTTTTTAGTGTTGAAAATACGGCTTTGGCGGAGGAGGATATCTGGAACGTGCTTAAAAAAACACCAAGTGTAAATATTATTAATGATAAAATTGAAATTAAAGGAAATACCAAAATAGGATTTTTAATAAATGAACGCCTAATTCCACTGAATAATGAGGAAGTTACAGGTTTACTTTCTGGAAACTCTGCTAGTAACGTAGAAGCTATTGAAGTAATTACAAATCCTCCTGCAAAATATGGTGCAGAACATGAGGTGTTAATTAACATTAAAATGAAGAAAAACCTTATTGCCGGGTATAATGGTAGTATATACAATAGGTTTTCTCAAGGTGTTTTTCCGAAACACACAATAGGAACCTCTCATTTTATTAAAGGAAAAAAAGTGAATACATCTATGACCTATAGCTTTAATAGGAATAAGGCTTTTAGAAGGTTTATTGATGATACCAACTTTACTTTAGAAAATGGGGATAAGGAAAAATGGTTGGCAAACCAAAAATTTATAGATACAAGACAAAAACATAATTTTAGTTTGTTTCTAGATTATGATGTAAATGATAAAAACAAACTAAGTTTTTCTTCAATAAATACTTTTAAACCTTTTCATAAAGGGTTTAGAGATACCGAAACTGTTATTACAGAACCTGTAGGTAGTCTGCAATCTAGTTTTGTGACCTTTAATGGAATTAATTCTACTTCTTTAAACACCTCCTTTTTCATAGATTGGGAGCATAAACTAAATAAGAAGGGAGCTGAAGTATCTTTTAAGTCTCATTATACTTTTTCTAATAATGAAAGGGAACAAGAGGTTCAAACCGATTTTTTTGATGAAACTGCTAGTTTGATTTCAGAAACTGATTTTAATACAGATAGTGAGCAGAGCATTAATTTGTTTAGTGCTCAAATTGACTTTTTTTCACCTTTAAACAAACACACCAATTTAAGTTCGGGTTTACGTTTTGCAAATATTAATTCGGATAATGAAACTAATCAAGATGCTAATATTGATTTAGGTACCCAATTAGCTAGTACAGGCTTATTTTTATATGACGAGCAAATATCAGCTGCTTACTTAGATGTTAATAACAGTTGGGAAAAATGGAAGTTTAGGGCAGGTTTACGTTCAGAATACACAGAGGTAAAGGGCAATTTAAAAAGTGAGAATATTAAAAATAAACAGTCGTATTTAGAATTTTTTCCATCGTTTTCGTTACAGCATATTCCCAATGAGAAGACTAAGTTAAATTTGTTTTACTATCGAAGAATAACTAGGCCTAGATACCAGAACCTTAATCCGTTTGTAACTTTTCAGAGTATTAATTCTACTATTGAGGGTAACCCTAATCTACAACCATCAATACAAAATTATTTGGCATTTGCTTATACATTTGAGAGAGATTTTGCTTTTGAAGTTTTTTATTCGCATAAAGTTAATACTTATGACCTTCAGGTTTTTCAGGATAACGACAACCAGTTTATTAGGTTTATAAGTACAAATATTGGAGATAGAGACCGACTTGGAATAGACTTTACCTATAGTAAAAATTTTACTGATTTTTGGTATTCATATTTTTTAATAAGTAGCTATAACATTAACAATGAATTTACCGATTTTGAAACTGGTGATTTGTTTAAAAATAGTCAATGGTCTTCTTTTTTAGAATTTAATAACGATTTTACACTTCTAAAGGATAAAAGTTTATTTCTTAATATATCATATGGTTATCAAGCGCCAACTATTCGTGGAAATTATAAACGTGAAGAAACTAGCCAATTTGGTATTACTGTACGTAAAAAAGTATGGCAAAACAGAGCTAGTATTTCAGTAGGTGTTGAAGATATTTTTAACAAAAGTAATGTTGCCATTACCCGTAAATTTTCTAATCAAGACCTATCGTCATTAAGTATTCGTGAAAACCGCTTATTTACATTTGCTTTTAGGTACAAATTTGGTAACACCACAATTAAAAGTAATACAAAGTCTAAGCGTATTGATGAACGTTCAAGAATTTAAATCTTAAATTAAGATTGTTTTACAACAAAGGTAATAATTGTAAATTTGCGGCATGCCAAAAATTGGAGACATACAATTACCTGATTTTCCATTGTTATTAGCGCCAATGGAAGATGTAAGTGACCCACCTTTTAGAGCACTTTGTAAAGAGCAAGGTGCAGATGTTTTGTATACTGAGTTTATTTCTTCGGAGGGCCTAATACGTGACGCTGCGAAAAGCGTGATGAAGCTAGATATTTATGAAAAAGAGCGTCCTGTGGGAATTCAAATTTTTGGCGCTAACATGGATTCTATGCTAAAATCCGTGGAGATTGTTGAAAAGTCTAATCCAGATATTATTGATATTAATTTTGGCTGCCCAGTAAAAAAAGTAGTAAGCAAAGGTGCTGGAGCCGGAATTTTAAAAGATATTGATTTAATGGTTGCACTAACCAAAGCAATGGTTAATCATACAAAGCTTCCGGTTACCGTAAAAACAAGATTAGGTTGGGATCACGATTCCATTAAAATTGTTGAGGTTGCAGAACGTTTACAAGATGTAGGCTGCAAAGCAATTTCCGTACATGGGAGAACAAGAGCGCAAATGTATAAAGGAGAGGCCGACTGGAAACCAATTGCTGAAGTAAAAAACAATCCTAGAATGCATATTCCTGTTTTTGGTAATGGAGATGTAAATACACCCGAAGCGGCTGTAAAAATGCGGGATGAATATGGGCTGGATGGCGCTATGATAGGTAGGGCAAGTATTGGTTATCCTTGGTTTTTTAAAGAGGTAAAGCACTTTTTTAAAACAGGAGAATACTTAGCACCACCAACTATTGAAGAGCGTGTTATAGCAGCGCGAAGACACTTACAAATGTCGATTGATTGGAAAGGTGAAAAATTAGGTGTTTTTGAAACCCGTAGACATTACACAAATTATTTTAAAGGTATTCCAAACTTTAAAGAATATCGAATGAAAATGGTTACCAGCGATGATTCTGTCGATGTTTTTGCTGCCTTTGATGAGGTTTTAGAAAAGTTTGGAGACTTTCAGTTTAGTAAATAGATTTAAAGTTTAAAGCCTGGAGGCGGTTTCAGGTAATTTTTTTAAACAATAATTAAGCAGTTATTAGCTTTTTAGAAATTCTACTACTAGCTATTTTAGATGCTAGCATGCCTAAAACAATTATAGTTAGTAAAACAATGAACACATTAGATATTAGATATTCCACAGGATATGCTAATGAAGGTGTGATTTTTAACCACTCAAAAATAAGTTGAGACCATATTAATAATGAGCCGATTAGTACACCAACAAACCCACCTAAACTAGTAACTAGAACACCCTGAACAAAATAAATATGTCGTAGCTCTTTTATAGTTGTTCCAAGACTATATAGTGTTTTAGAGTTTTGCTGTTTGTCCAAAATCATCATTATAATTGCTCCTACAACATTAAATAAAGCAATAACAATAACCAATGTAAATATTAAATATGTAGCTACATTTTCGGTATTTAGCATGCGATATAATGTGCTATTTAACTCTTCTCTGTTTTTAAGAATCACCTTATTTCCTAATATTTGGGCAATATTTTTTCTGACTGTTGCCTCATCAAAATCGGGTAAAAGCTTAAAATTAATACCAGATATTTTAGTTTCATCTTTTTCAAGAAGTGCTTGTACTAAAGCTAAATCGGTAAAAACGTATTTTTTATCTAAATTCTCTTCAACGGCATAAACACCACTAATTATAAGGGGTAATTGATTAAAAGGTTTACTGTTTATGTTTTGTTGTGATAATGAACCCTTGCCAGGCTTCGGAACAACAACACGCAACGGGTTTTGATATTGATTTACCGTAACACCAAGTAAGTTAACAATACCAATACCTGCAACTCCCTGTTGTTGGTTTATTGCCCAATCTCCAAAGTATAAAGTACTGTCTATTCCAGTAACATTTACATAACTAGCGTCAATCCCTTTTATATAGGCAATATGGTTTTTTTGTTCGTGGACTAATGAAACTTTTTCCTCAATTTCTTTGGCATAAAAAGCAACACCTTGTAGCGTTTTTAATGATGCTTCTTGTTCTGTTGTTATCGCGAAAAACTTTCCCGTTGTTGGTACAGCTTTTAAATCAGGATCAAACGAATGCGTAAAGGAAAGACTAAAAGTTTTAAGTCCTGCAAAACCAGAAAGCACAATAAAAAGCGCCGCAGAACCAATTACAATAACTAAAAAAGTAATAAAATTGATAATATTTACCGCATTTTGACTGCTTTTAGAGCGTAAATACCTTTTAGCAATGTATAGCGGAAAATTCACAGATTACGATTTTTTTCGTTTATCAAGTAAATCTCTATTTTCAATAGGGTTTTCTTCCCCTTTAAGCGATTTTTCTATATTTTCTATATATTCTAATGAGTCGTCAATAAAGAAAAGTAATTCTGGAACACGCCGCAATTGATTTTTAGTACGCTGCGCAAGCTCATGCTTAATTAAAGGTTGATTAGATTGTATACCCTCAAGTAAAGCTTTGGCCTCTTTATTTGGAAAAATACTTAAATATACTTTTGCGATAGAAAGGTCTGTAGTAACTGTTACTTTAGAGACCGAAATAATTACACCACGTAGCCCCCCTTCAATTGCTGCTTTTTGTAGAATATCAACAATATCTTTCTGAATAACTCCACCAATTTTTTTCTGACGCTGTGTTTCCATGCCACAAAAGTACGCAGAATATGCGTAATTTGGCTAAATAGAAAAATTCCATACAATGAAAAAGATAGAGCATATAGGTATTGCGGTGAAGGATTTGGAAACATCTAATCAATTGTTTGAAAAATTATTAGGAAAACCACCGTATAAAGAGGAAGAAGTAGCATCGGAAGGCGTAAAAACCTCCTTTTTTGAAAACGGGCCAAACAAGATTGAGCTTTTAGAATCTACCAAACCCGATGGTCCAATAGGAAAGTTTATTGAAAAAAAGGGAGAAGGTATACATCACATCGCTTTTGAAGTAGATAATATTCATGAAGAGATGGAGCGTTTAAAAGCAGAAGGATTTATTATTTTAAATGATAAACCTAAAAAAGGAGCTGATAATAAGTTGGTTGCATTTGTACATCCTAAAACCGCAAATGGGGTTTTAGTAGAACTCTGTCAAGAAATACGATAGTAGTAACTAAATTGCTTGCAACAAAGTAAAATAAGTAGTAATATTGCATCCGCAATTTGCAGGTCCTATAGCTCAGCTGGTTAGAGCACCTGACTCATAATCAGGGGGTCCATGGTTCGAGCCCATGTGGGACCACAAAAAAAGCCTCAGTTTTTCTGAGGCTTTTTTATTAAATGTGTATCCTGTCCTGAAATAAATCAATTTTCTGTCAACATATTTCAGGACAGGGCACTTATATAAAAAGTAGAGAGAAAACCCACTATTTATCTTTAGTTACAGATGCGTATAGCAGAAAAATAGTAGGCTATGAATTAAGTGATGATATGAGTGCAGAACAGGTAGTAAGGGCATTTAATATGGCCGTCAAAAAAAGAAACTCAAATAAAGAACTTATTCACCATTCTGATAGAGGATTGCAATACTGTGCTTTCTTATATCAAAAAGCATTAAAAAAACACAATGTCAGATCTTCCATGACTGATGGTTATGATTGCTACCAAAATGCGTTAGCTGAATGTATAAACGGTATTTTAAAACAAGAATTCTTGATACATAAAAGCAATAATGGTAAAGAATTAAAACAATTAATAAAAGAATCTATTGACATATATAACAATAAAAGACCTCATTTGAGTCTTAACATGAAAACACCTAATTTTATTCACAACAAAAAACCTTTGAAGCTAGCTTCAAAGGTTTAATCTAATTTATTGTAAAACTGTCAACCTATTTTAGGACGACTCAATGTAGAATCTATTTTAGATAAGTATTTAACTGCACTGTTTTGTTTATTTATTACGGCGTAATTATTAACTAAATTCTCATCTTCTTTTTTGTAAGATATAATTACAGAATCTTGATATTTATGATGTAAAAAAGTAATGTTTTTAGTAAACATCATAGAAGACAGTATTTGTTTTGTTTGTGTTTTAAATATATCTAATAACCTATCTATTTCAGCATCATCTGTTGTTTTATTATCCTCTTGCCTTTCTTTTATTACTTGGCTCCTTGTTTCTTTAGACATTTTATTTAACAAAGAACTGAAAGATTCTTTTTGTAGTTTTTCATCATATATAATGTTTTCCTTTTTAAAAACAATCTCTCCAGCTTTGGGAGAGATTGTTTTTAATTGAACATCTAATAATTTATAATTTCCATAAAGCAAAAGTAGACCAATAATTAAAATATTATATTTCATCATATTGTCTCTATTTCTATCCGAGGATTAATTTCCTTTAAAGGTGTAAATGTCATTCCCGAAAAACCTTTGTCTAATATTTTATCCTTTAAGTCTTCTGATACATAGTATCCAGAAAAATCATTACTATTTTTATAAAAAACTCTAAACATATCTTGATTAATAATACTAGTATTAATCGTTATTTTTTTTGGAGCAATATTTGGTATTTTTAAACTCTTTATTTCTTCATATGTTTTACCATATTTTAATTTATCAATAACTTCAAATAAATTATTATATTCAGATTCGTCTTTTACTATAAGATTTTCTTCTAAAATTTCTTTTTTATTTACTTTTACTTTTTCTCCATTCTTTTTTGAGATTTGATCATATGTATATCTTTCAGCAGCATTTAAGGTTAAATCAAGATCATAATTAAGAAACTCATTAAGTTTTAAAAACTTATAAAAAATGGATTTTTTATAATTAATAAATTCAGCTGTGGGATATGAAATATGCAGAATTTTATAATCATTAAATTCTTGTTCTACATTATCTTTTAACACGTATTGTAAATTCTTTCTGTCAAATTTATATACATCATTTGATAAGTACATATCCCAAACCTGATATTTGTTTAAAAACGGCTTTAAAAATTGATAGAATCCAGTGGAAATAATAATTTTTATACTACCTCCATCAAAATAATCTGTTAATTTGGTTTTTTTATGAATTGGTTGAATAGGTACAATTGGATTAGTAATTTTCACAGGACCATATTGACCATCATGACCAACAAGAATATTGCCAACCCTTCCTCCTTCAGCACCTTTAGGAAATTTTCCTATTTCTTTTAAATCAATATTTGTTTTTAATTTATAAAATTGTCTCATGTTTAAAACAACTCTGCTATTTGTCCAGCATCAAGAGTTCGATTGTTTTGAATTAATGTTTTATAACCTTGTGTTTTAACAATAAGTTACAAATTTTTTTGATATAATTATACGACGTCTGCCTCCACCAAATTCTTCTTGGGTTTTGCATATAGAAAACTTAAACTCCTCTTTAAATGAAGGGAAAAAGTCATGTATTAGAAAAGAATATTGCTTTTTTGTACAACCCTCACAAATTTCATCTTTATCATACGCAGAGCCTTCTATTAATAAGGAGCTTTTGGCTTCGGGAATATCTAATTGAATTACATCATCTGAAATTTGTCCAGTTCTGTGTAAAATTATGTCTATGTGTTTTAAACCTAATGGTTGTAATACCTCTAGATAAAATTCTTTTTTAGACTATACTAATCAAATAAATACAACCCTTTTTCTTTTAGCATTAAATTTAATTCTGAAGTAATATCAATAATAAAAGGTGTTTTGAGTGTCATACGATAAGGATTTGTTCTAAATGCTCGTATTTCTGCAAAAGCAGAGATATAATCACCATAGCTTAAGTCTTCTTTAAATTTTAAAAAAAGTAAATCACAAGACTCAACAATACTTTTTAATTTCTTCTTATTGTTAAAACTATATTCAATTTTATTATAAATATAGGAATCTTTAGAAGTAACAATAAGGCTTCTATGATTATTTAACTGTGCTAAATAATGATTTACTGCAGCCGTATCTAATTGTTTTAAATAAGAAGATATATTAGTTTGCCATACCGCTGGAACTCTAAGTCTAAATGGGTACTTACTACTTGTTGCTTCTTTGGGGTCTTCTCCGGTGTTTATAATTTTTTTGCCTGTAAATTCTCCATAGAATAAATCTTTTTTTATGGTTGCTTTGTATTCTGAACTTGAAACGAATTGTGTTACCGCTTTTTTACTTTTAAAATCTACTGTTTTATAATGAATACGACCATTCCAAGCTCTCGTAATCTCTGCTCTTAATCTTTTAATGTAACGCGAAGGCACACGTTTATCTGCAAAAATGTTTATGTCTAATACAAACTTACTAATGGGCTCACATTCTTGCTCTATAAGAGCGTTACTTACTTGGCTCCAATAGTACAAACGCTTGTCTTCAAAAAAAAGCTCTGAATTTTTATTTACATAAAAAGAAAGGTAAGGTTCATCATCGGCTATATCTTGCGTACTATTTGCCATGGGCAATTCGATATCTTCTTTTTGAGAATGCACACTAGAAAACGACAGCAATAGCAGTAGTAGTGTTAAAACTTTACTTTTCATGAGTTAATTATATGGTTTAGTAGCAGCGTTAAAACTCTTCTTTTCAAGGCTCGAATAAAATAGATTTTACTTTTAATTTCAAAGTTAAAAAGGTGCCTCTTAGAAAAAACTATTCAAAAGTTAGCTATTTAATGTAGCCCTAAATATACATGAAACTTCTCGATAAACGAAAGACTTTACGTAAGGCTTTAAAGCGTTCTATTAATATTGTACAACGCTTAATGAAGGTATTTGGTGTTCGTGCAAACCAGTGGTTAAATGAAGATGAGAGTACAACTGCAGCTATACAAAACAAAGAACGTAACGAACAACCTCTTTTTACTATGACCCATAAGGAAATTTAATTCTCTATAGGAGGTGATAATTTTTTAAAAATATAATTATGTCCTTCGTCTATATCTGAGGTATATGCTAATAGATATAGCCAGTAAAACCTAAAAAATGAACTAGATAAATCTTCTACACTAAATATTTTTAGGTAAATATCTGCTAATTCTCCAAAATCTGAAAATCCATTATCTATACTTTCTTCGAGCTTAAGAAATTTTAAATATATTTCATTTTGCTTATCTATATTGTAATTAATACAATCACCTTTTTTAAAATCAGAAAAATTTAATAATGATATGACTGAATGTGTTTTTTCAGGAACAGTCGCAATAAGAACTTTTTCTTTACTCGTGTTTTTTAAGAAAGATATATATCTTTCTTTGGGTTCTTTTGCTAAAAAACCTTTATTAATTAAAAACGATTCATACTCAATTAAAACAGAATCTATTTTAACTCCTTTATCTTTATATTCTGCTTTTAAACATTTTAAATAGTTTTGTTCAATTGTTTGTGCACTTACAATATCAAAATTAGTAAACACACATATGAACAAACAAAACAATAAAAAGCTTTTAATTTTAATCATAAATTATTTTTTTCATAGGAACTAAATAACCAAACTCATATTTTATAATATTGTGTTTAACTAACAATTCACAAAATTCTTTAGATATTATAATTCTTTTGTTGCCCCCATCTAATTCTTCCTTGGTATAACAAATATGAAAGTCAAAGTCTTCTTCAAAAGAAGGGAAAAAATCTAAATATTGTCTTGCGTATTGTTTTACTCCACAACGAGGTTCATAAATATCATATGCTGAACCTTCAATTAAAATTTTACTTTCCGCTATAGGTATATCTAGCTGTATTGTATCCTCTATAGGCTTCCCTGTAGCATGGTTTATAACTTCAATATATTTTAAACCAAGAGGGGCTAGTATCTCTTGATAAAATTCTTTTTTAAAAAAAAGAAAATCTGATTCACAATCAAAAGAAAAAGTGATTTTATTTTTTTTCCATATCGGCGTCTTAGTCTTAAAAGGGGCTTTCTGTTTTTTGTTTACCTTTATAAAATTACATTCATCAAAATCAAATGTTTGATTTTGATATTCATTTTTTGGAAGAGGAGAATCTATTATATCTCCAGAATGACTAGCCAAAACAAAGTACTTTGAATTGTCTAAATCTTCTTGAGAGAATGATGCTCCAGATTGTTTAACTGAAAACTCTAATGGTTGTTTTTCTGAAAAAAAATTTTTTTTTCCAGAAAATTTCTTCATTATTTTTTCATAAACTTCACCTTCTTCAATCCAGAATCCATCATATCCTTCTTTAATAGTCTTTATAAGGTTAAAACTGTTTAAAAATTTTACATCTTGCTTTCGCCACTTTGCAAAAAAAGAATACCGCTTTTTCATGTTACTAATTTAAGCCTAAATCTTATTTACATAAATAGAAAGATACGGTTCGTCGTCTGCTATTTCTTGGGCAATATCTATATTAGGTAATTCTATTTCGCTTTTTTGGCAAAAACTTTTATTTAAGAATAATATCGTTAATAAAACTTTAGTTTTCATGATTACGTTTAGTTATTTTATAGATGAATAAACAATCAATAAATTGATTATGAAGGTTTAATTACTTCACTTAAATCCTTTCTCAAGTCTTATTCTCCAAACATATTTATTTATTCTTCTATGGTCAAACTTATTATCTCCCCAATTTAAAATAATAAGTGTTTTTTAAGCTTCGTCACTTTTAGTTTTACCTAGTTCCCAGTTTCCTTTATCATAATACATATAAAGTTTCTCCTACTTATGTATCAAAAACAGCGATTAACTCATTATAACTTATTATTTGTAGTTGATTATTACATAGGTCATAAACTTTTCGCATTTTATCGATTTCATGGAATGAATAAGTCAAGTTATTTACCTTTAATAATTCTAATTCCTTAGTTTTTTCTAAATGGATGGTATTTTTTCAATAAAATTCATTGCAACATCATTTATATTCTCTAAAGCGTGCCATGTGAGACCATACTAAAAAAAACCCCTTATAATTCTGTAAGATTTTTTAATGTAAAAACAACTTAGAGTTTGCATTATCAAAAATTATAATGCAAAATACCTCCATTTTTTGCATTAACACATTTTTTATTGCATTTTTTAGCTGTATTTTGCATTATGTAATAGTGTAATGCAATAAATAAAAGGTATAAATGCAAAACTTTAAATCGGGTACATATATTAATCAAGGGTACTATAAAAGCTTTCAGCCAGAGAATATTAATAAATTATGGGTGCTAGATGATATGGAGTTGGTACTATTACTTTCTAAAGCTGATAGACAGTTAGGGCGACTAGATATGTATAGTGAACATATTCCTGATATAGATCTTTTTATAAGTATGCATGTCCTTAAAGAAGCGACTCAGAGTAGTAAAATTGAAGGAACCCAAACCAATATGGAAGAAGCTTTATTGGATAAAGAAGATGTTAGTAATGAAAAAAAGGATGATTGGGAAGAAGTACAAAATTATATTCAAGCAATGCATCTTGCCATTGAGAAATTAGAAAAACTACCTTTTTCTTCTAGATTAATAAAAGAGACCCATAAAATTTTGTTACAAGGGGTTAGGGGGGAACATAAATTACCAGGAGTATTTCGTACGAGTCAAAATTGGATAGGAGGGGCCTCAATAAATGATGCTACATTTATACCACCAGTGTATACTTCTATTAATGATTTAATGGGGGATTTAGAAAGTTTTGCTAATAACACAGAATCTTATTTTCCGGACTTATTAAAGATTGCAATTATTCATTATCAGTTTGAGACTATACATCCATTTTTAGATGGTAATGGTCGTGTAGGTCGTTTACTTATTACTTTGTATTTGGTGGATAAAGATATTCTTAAAAAACCAATATTGTATTTATCTGATTTTTTTGAACGCAATAGGAGCTTATATTATGATAACTTAATGAAGGTAAGAACTAGTAATGATATAGTGCAATGGTTAAAATTCTTTTTGGTAGGCGTAATTGAAACTGCAAAAAATGGAGTAGAAACTTTTAATGCTATTTTAAAATTAAAAACACAAACAGAATTAAACATACAAACATTGGGCACAAGAGCTGCAAATGGACAAAAAGTAGTACAATATTTGTTTAAACGACCTTTAGTAGATGTAAATAAAGTAGTAGAAATTACGGGAGTATCTAAAAGAACAGCATATAATTTAATAGATGATTTAGAAGAATTAGAAATATTAAAAGAAATTACAGGAGAAAAGCGGCATAAAAAGTATGTTTTTAATAGTTACTTAAACTTGTTTAAATAAGGCTTGACTAAAACTCCTCCCACTCACTAAGTTCAAAAGCATTTAACCAAATACCTTTATTTTCTTTTCCGTTAAAGTTAATTTTTACAGGGTTATTTCCGTCCGAACTAAAAATTACTTCTCCAATTCCTGGGGCTTTCCATTGCATTTCTTTTCCTGAAGTTACTTTGGTATCTATATTTTTAGCTCCAATAAGGGCTTTAGAGCTTATAGTAATTTTATTTTCGTAAGGTAATTTATGAATAGTAACCGATTTTAATTTGTCTTTATTTGGATCCATTGAATCTGAATTACTTCTTGGTGCGTGATGCCATGTTTTAAGCTTATAAATGCCTTTAGGAAGGTTGTTAAAGACTAAGTTAACACCGCTATCGTCAATAGCAATGATGCCGTCACCATATGCATAACCATATTTACCTATAACATTCATTTCTCCCAGCCAACGGTTAATTCCGTTTTGCGACCCTTTTTCGATACTTGCTGTAACTCCTTTAAAAGACTTAAAATGATAGGCGTTTTTTTCTTCATCTGCACCATACCAAGGGTTCCAACTAAATTGGAGTAATTGATCGCTTGCCCCTAAGTCCACTCGTTCTGTAGTAAAATCATAAATTGGTAAGGCGTTTTTAGCAATAATATTGGTGTTATTTGCAATAAGACTGACTGTTGCGCTGGCGGACTTTAAACCTTTAGATTTTGCAGTAACCGTTATTTTTCCTTCAGAAATATCTGCTCTAATTAATGCTGGAGCAACACCATATTCCGTAAACATAGGGTTGGCATCTATATTTGCACGGTCTCCAATTACTGAAGCATCACCCTTAACGGTAAATTGTATTAAATGATTAGTGTCTGGCACGGTAGTTCCGTTTTTATCTACTACTGTAGCATAAGCCATTAAAACATCTGAACCATTAGCAATAAATTTTCTTCCAATAGTATCTAATTTTAAGGTAAGTGCATAAGGTTTTCTAGGGGTATGTTTTGAAGTTTCTAGAGTTTTTCCGTTTGGATAAAAAGCTTTGGCTGTTAGCTTACCAGGAGCATAATTTATATTTTTAAAATGAAAAGGAGCATGTTCTAAGCCATCGTAAATAGTATCCTTGCTTGGTGAAGCTTTTTTTAGTACCGTGTTGTTTAGGAGTAATTCTACTTCTTTGGCGTTGCTAAAAACGGTAATTTCTTTGGTTTTTGGATTCCAATTTTCTTGTATTGAAACAAAAGGAGCTGGTAATAGTTCAGATTTGTACCATTCTAATTCGGGCCTTGGATATCTAAAAATGGTCATCATTCCACTGCGGGTGCGGTCTCTTTTATTATTTGCTTTATCATGAGAAGGGTGAAAAGTGTAATAAGCATGCGCTGTCCATGATATTAAACCTGTCATTAGCGGGTCATTTTTAAACGGAGCTACGGCCGCTGCACCTCTTCTGCCTTCCATAGCAAACATTGGTTCAGAACGATCCCATATAAATGGACCATAGAGCATATTTGCATTTACATCGGTTAATCCTGAGGTTTGCCAACCCGTCCACCGAGCACCTTGTGAGGCGGTTAGTCTTGTAGGGTCTTCTTGTTTTATAGTATTATGAACACGTGGTACGTAACCTCTGTGATTTACACCAGCCCCCCACATAATAATGGATGGATGGTTTCTGTGATTACGAATCATAGTTCGAGCGGATTTTTCTAAATTATTCCACCATTCATCTTTATCAGAAATTGAAATCCATGTTGGAGCTTCTTCATAAACTAAAATACCAAGTTCGTCGCAGGCTTCTATTAAAGCATCGTCTTGCGGGTAATGTGCAGTTCGCATAATATTAAAGCCATATTCTTTAAATTGCAACATATCTTTATAATGTAGCGTATTTGGAACAGCATCCCCAATATATGGGTATTGCTGGTGTCTGTTAGCACCAATGAGTTCAATAGGTTTATTATTTAATAAAAAACCTCTTACAGGGTCTTGTTCAAATTTTCTAAGCCCTATTTTGTTCTCTACAAAGTCTATTTCTTTTCCATTAATTTTTATAACACTATTTACACGGTATAGGTATGGATTTTCTGTATCCCATAGCTGTACATTATCTTCTAAACTTCCTATTTGATTAAATTGATGTTCAGTATTTGGAAGTATAGTTGCTGTTTCCGTAAGACGTAATACCGAAATACCTTCTTTATTTAAGATTCTGGTTACTATTTCACAGTTAACTTTGTTATTGTTTTCGTTTACAACAGATGTTTTAATGTTAATTGTGGCATTTTTGTTTACTGGATCTATGGTTGGCGTAGTAATATGTACACCAGAATTTAAATTTTCCCAATTAAAAGTTACATGTACGGGATTGGTTTGTACAAGGTAAACATCTCTATATAATCCGCTAAACTTAACATAGTCAAAAGGCCCTGGGTCTGGCGGAACCATTTCGTTTCTTCTGTTGTCCACCAAAAGAGTTATTTGGTTTTCTTTGCCTTTTTTTACAAATGCGGTAATATCAAAATGAAACGGTGTATAACCACCTACAGCATGTTGCCCTACATGTTTTCCGTTTACCCATAAATTTGTTATTTGATGTGCTCCTTCAAACTCAAGGAATACTTTTTTATCTGAATTTTCAACGGTAATGCTTTTGCGATACCAACCAACTTTTCTATGAAAAATTAATTGTGTTTTTTCATCTTTTAAATCATCCAAGGTTAACGATGTAAGTGCTAAAGTGTGCGGAATGTTAACCGATTGCCAATCGGAATCATCTAATTCATTTGTGTAGTTTTTTGCTTCAGGATTTCCGAGATGAAATTTCCAACCTTGATTTAAACTTAGTTTAGTACGATCTGTATTAGGAAAACCGTATGGTAAATCTTGACAATTTGTTTTTTGTACTGCAAGCAAAAGACAAAATATGAACAATAACACTAAGCGTTTCATAAGATTAAATTTTTAAATGATGTACTACAAATTAGTAAAACATCTTGAGGTACTAATTGTTTACAACTAAATAGAATCATTTGTTGTTCATTTTTGAACGTGAGTGCAAATACAGCTATAAGCATCTTGGGTTTTTATGAATTTTAGCGCTCTTTTAAATGCTAGTTTTTTAGATAAAGTACTATTGAATGAGCTTTAAGCGATAAAATGTTGGCTTTAGTCCAAAAGGAAAATACATTTTCTGAGTTCATACTAATATTGCTTGCTCAAAAAAAATGTTATGAAGTTGAATTATGTAGAAATCGGTAGGTTTTTAATTTGTTTAGGTATTTCATGGGTTGCTTGGATGTGCGCTTGGCATACGGGATCTATATTTTAATAGCCGGAACAAGATTAATGTATAAATAACTTTTTAGGAGCTAATATCGTTTTAGAGGCTAATTAATTTGAATCATCTGAACAGAATCATTGTTTTTAGTTGCTAGAATATAGTTTTTACTATTAAAAGGTATGGAATGCATGTCTTTTACATCACCTGGGAGATACAAACCACTTTTTAAAGCCCTAATTGGTGTAAAATCACCTTTTCCATTTCCTTTTAAAAAGAGGCCATTACTAGCATCATTTCTCGGGGTTTCAACTTCAGAACTATATAAATTTCCTGCTAGTACTGCGTCGAGGTTTCCATCTTTGTCAAAATCTTGTACCACAATCTGATTAATATTAGAGAGTTGAGCTTCTACAGGTAGCTTATGCACAATAAACTTACCATTTTTATTTTCTAGATATACGCTAGCAAAAGATTTTACTTGATAGTGCAGTGAATTTTCCAAAGCTTTTTTTGTATAAACATCATCTAAAGTAGCTATAGAAAAACTAGCGTAATCTTTGTATTTTGCCTTAATAGCTGGTATTTGCTGCGAAGAGCATTCTCTTCCTCTTAAGGGGTATTCTTTGCCATTGTTGTAGTAACTAAGAACAATATCGTTTTTGTTGTTTTTATCAAAATCATTCAGATAAATATCAAAAGTTTCTTCTAAATTAGCCTTGTATTTATAATTTAAACCTAGGTTTCCGGCTATAAAATCGGTGTCACCATCATTATCAAAATCTCCAGATTTAATACTAAACCACCATCCCGTAGTGTCTTCTAAGTTTAATTTGGGAGTAATATTTTTAAAGGAGCCCTTGATGTTTTTAAAAACCGTAATAGGCATCCATTCACCCACTATGATTAAATCTGTCCAACCATCCTTATCAATATCCGTCCACGATGCGTCGGTAGCTAAGCCAAGCTTTAAAAGGTCGGGAGCTAGGGTTTTTGTAACGTCAATAAATTTAGGAGTGCCCTTTGTACTTCTATTTTCAAGAATGTAACTTTTCGCGGGTTGCGGATAATTACCAGGTATTAAACGCCCTCCTATAAAAAGGTCTAAATCACCATCTTTATCAAAATCGTTACTGTAGACTCTTGACCCACTAGTTAGCATGCTTGGAAGAGCGGCAGTATCTTTTGAGAAATTACCTTTTCCATCATTAATGTATAATCGGTCTTGAAGCGTTAAGGAGTTTGGTTCAAATTCGTTTCCTCCACTTACGATGTAAACATCGTTATCTCCATCATTATCGGCATCAAAAATATGGATTCCCATATCTTCAGAATTAGTATCTATGCTAAATACTGTATTTTCTTGTTTACTAAAACCTTTTTTATTTTGATAATATACCCCTGTTGGATTTTGAGATGCTCCTCCAATTATAATATCTTCTAAGGCGTCTCCGTTTAAATCGCCAACCGCAATATATGGACCTAATCTTGAGGTTTGGTGTGGCAAAAGCACTTCTTTTATAAAATCGTTATACGTATTCTCAATGTGATTATGTTCTAAAAATTGATTTAAAACGGTAGACTTAAATAATGTTGTTGAAGCGATTTGTGCTTCTACATTATTCAGCGCATTCTTATGATTAATTGTTATGCTTTGGTTTGATACCACATTTTCTATTTTTTGAACCGTATTATCTGGCCATTGTATTTTTATGGTTTCAATTGTGTCAACTTGTCCAACTCCAAAGTGAAACTCTGGCGCTACGGAAGATTGAAATCCTCTTGTAAGGGTTAATTCTTGAAACTGTGTATTTGCCTTTGTTTTGACTGTTATCTTGGCACCAATACCCAAAGGATTTTGAGCAGCGCCTTTTAGTTTAATATTTAAATAGTTGTTGTAGTCAGAACTTTTGTTTTCGAAAATAGTAGCAGTATCATCAATATTATTGGTAATTATTTCTAAATCGCCATCATTATCTAAATCGGCGTAAACTCCACCATTAGAGAAGCCTTTGTATTGTATTCCCCAGTCTTTATTTTTTTTGGAGAAGGTTAGGTTACCATTGTTTTGATAGACAAAATTGTCAATTTTTTCAGAAGGGATGGCTAAGCTTCGTTTTAAAAAATTCTTATCAGAATTTCGAATGTTTTTTATGGAATCGAAATAATCTTTGTTGTTAATTTCTCTTCGGGTTCCGTTGGAAATAAAGATATCTTTAAATCCATCATTATCTAAATCTGCAAGTAAGGGTCCCCAACTCCAATCAGTAGAAGAAACTCCAGCAAGCCTAGAGATATTACTAAAATCAGGAAGCGTATCGTTAATAACTCCATTATTTAGTTGTAAGCTATTTTGCATGTATTGGTAATGAAAACCAGAATTAACAGTACTCCAGAAAAGCTTTGGGTTCATAGACGCCATGTTGGCTTTCGCACGCCTATTATCTTGAGCGGTCATATCCACCTGAAAAATATCTAAAAGACCGTCATTGTTAAGATCTGCGATGTCTACACCCATTCCATAAAAAGAGGTGTTTTTAGTGAGTTCTTTGGACATTTCTGAAAACGTACCATTTTTGTTGTTGATGTAAAATAAATCGGGAGAACTAAAGTCATTAGAGACATAGAGGTCGGGCCAACCGTCTTGATTTATATCTGCTGCAGTAGCACTTAAAGAAAGCCCAAAATTATGAACACCAGCTTCTTTGGTTACATTGGTAAAAACACCACTATCATTTCTATATAATTTATCGGATTCTATGTCTTTGGGGTTTGATTTTTTAAAACGATAATATTGATTAGGGGCGTTAAATGGAGTTGGAGGGTAGTTAGCAATATACAGGTCTAAATCCCCGTCCAAATCATAATCAAAAAAGGTAGATTGCACGCTATTTCCTGTTTCGGCGATACCGTAGTTTTTTGCTTGTTCCGAAAAAGTATTATCGCCATTATTAACGAACAATTGATTTTCTTTTGGCCCATATTTACCTCCAACTGAACAGTAAATATCCAGATAGCCATCTTGATTAATATCTACCATTGTTACACCGGTATACCACCTATTATCACCAGTTATATGGGCTGTTTCAGTAATGTCTTGAAATTGAAGGTTTCCTTTGTTTAGATATAGTTTGTTTGGCACCATATTACCTGTAAAAAATAAATCTATTAATCCATCATTATTAATGTCCCCAGCAGAAATACCTCCACCCATAAAAATATAACCATAGGTGAAATAATTTAGAGAATCATTTTCTGTTAGCGTGTTGGCAAAAGTTATATTTGATTCTTTAGCATTAAGTTGCGAAAAAATTTTCTCAGTTTTTTTTGGAGTAGTTTTCTCTTGGTCAGAGCAACTAAAAGCACTTACTATTAATAAAAAAAGAAGAAAGGTTTTTAAGATGTGGGTCATTGAAAAAAATATGAATTATTTTAATGATTGTTGTTATAAAAACAGGGCATTTTTAAATGCCCTGTTTTTCAAAAAACTAACTCTAAACTTAATAACATTGGGTATTATTTTAGTATCCTGTGTTTTGTTCTAAAATGCCACCACTTAAATCAATTGCATTTACAGGAATTGGGAAAACATTATTAATTTCTGCGTATGCACCTACCTCATCTCCGAAAGGAGTAATAGTACGTCCCTCATTGGTAGCATATTCTGTCATGATTTCAACAAAATTCCCCCATCTTCTTAGGTCAAACAATCTATGACCTTCCATACCTAGCTCTACTCTTCTTTCAAATCTTACTGCCTTTCTAGCAAAGTCTGCATCGGCAAAATTGTTGTAAGGTTCTATAAGATAATTGGCAGCATCACCCGAACCGTCAACAGCTTGCATATAGTTTGAGTTTTTGGCTCTATTACGTACTCGGTTCACATATTCTAGGGCTAAAGTTAAATCTGGACTACTTTTTTCTATGGCTGCCTCCGCTGCCATAAGTAATACATCGGCAAAACGCATAAGGTGATAATTTACTCCAGATAATTGCTGTCCCCATGAGCCTGTTGCTTGGTTTGCAGTCTCTCCAAACCAGTATACATTTTTCTTGGGTAAGTAAGACCCCGAAATATCGCTGAACTCAGCACGAATCCAGTCATTTCCAGGATGTTCTCCATAACCGTTATAGTCTATTCCTCTTCTACCTACTGTGTAATCTGCTCTTGGATCAAGTGTTCCTGCAAATGGGGTAAAAGGATTACTAGATTCTATTGCAAAGTCACTGTTAACATCAGTTTGGTTGTAGGTATCTAATAGGGGTAAACCAGAACCATCTGTTTGAAAAGCATTAAGTAAATCTTGGGTAGGTTGATAAAATCCACAGCAAGAACCAAATGGACCTGGATTAGGAAAGTTCAATGACCCTCGAACATTTCCATTAAAAGATTGACCGTCGTCTGTAGTAAATTGAATGGCAAAAATAGATTCTACACTATTGTCTCCTGCTAATCTAAAATTATCTACAAAATCAGGTAATAAATCATATGGCCCAGAAACTACAACATCATTTAATAATGTAAAAGCTTCGTCCCACTCAGA
The DNA here is from genome assembly GCA_947493885.1 of uncultured Maribacter sp. GTDB lineage: Bacteria > Bacteroidota > Bacteroidia > Flavobacteriales > Flavobacteriaceae > Maribacter_B. The sequence continues at coordinate 725,758 of CANLTE010000001.1, read as the reverse complement.
TTGGTGTAAATGTACTTTTCCTAAAAAAGCTTTGGCCGTCCATGAAGTTGGTCTACCAACTTGAGCCTGTGTATCTGGTAGGTTGTCTACAGCATGTTGAAAATCTGCTTCTATTTGTTCCCAAATAGGTCCAGGATTAGGTTGATTAAATTCTGTATTTGCATAATTTTCTTCAGAAATGTACGGCACATTCCCCCACATTTTTTGAAGCTCAAAGTTAAAGTGCCCACGTAAAAAACGTGCTTCTGCCAATTGAGCAGAAAAATCACCTTCTTCAATGGTATTAATTAATGCAATTACTGCATTTGCTCTGTTGACACCAGCAAAAACTGCTCCCCATTTTCCTAGAAAATAGGAACTACCAGTGGTCCACGTCATAGTTTCTATATTGTATAATTCTGGCTGATCACCGTCCGTGCTTCCTTTGTGAGCATCGTCAGATAAAACATCCATAATCCAATTATCTCCTGAGGTAGACCAGTCTTCACCAAATCCATTATTTCTGACACCGTCTAATGTAGAATATGCTCCAGTTAACATTAAGTTTACTCCGGTTTCGTTTTTAAGTGATTCGTCACTAAGTGCTCCAATGGCAGGAGACTCTGTAAAATCACTACTACATGCTAGTATTCCTATTAGCATTGTTAAATAAGCTATTGTTTTTTTCATGATTTTTTAGAATTTAATGTTAGCACCTAACGTGAATGTTCTAGCGGCTGGATAAACTCTGCCATCAATCCCTAAACTTAAGTTAGGGCTTTCTCCATTATCTAAATTTGTAATAATCTCGGGGTCAAATCCTTGATAATCAGTAATTGTAAATAAGTTAGTTGCCTGTAAATAAATGCGCAATGATTTCATTCCTATTTTACTGATAACGTTTTCAGGTAGTGTATATCCTAATTGGGTGTTTTTAAGTCTAAAAAAGGAACCGTCTTCCACATAATAGGAGTTTGGATCTCCTTCGTTATTAGTAATTGTAGTGGACAATGCTGGTAAAGTAGCATTGGTATTTGTTGGTGTCCAAGAATCTAACACTCTGGTACTTCTGTTTCCGTTTACGAAGGCTGGAAAATCTGTGTAGAACTTATTAAAGTTATAAATTTCATTTCCTTTAGAACCATTAAAAAACAACGATAAATCAAAACCTTTAAATGCTGTGTTTAAGTTAATTCCATAGGTAAAATCTGGATGTGGAGAACCAATATTTGTTCTATCACCATCATCAACAACATTGTCTTCGTTTATATTGGCATATTCAAATCTACCTTCATCTGTAAATCCAATAACTTTACGACCATAAAAGAATGATATTGGTTGTCCAATCTCTGTTCTTGTTGGCGTTTGCCCTCTTAAATCTTTACCAGTACCTGTTACAGGTGCACCATCAATAAGATCGGTTACTTCGTTTTTGTAATGCGATAAATTAGCAGAAATTCCATAAGACCAACCTGAGTCCGTTTTGTCAAAATATCCTAAACTTAGATCAAAACCAGTATTTTTAATATTCCCTAAATTAACATAAGGAGCACTAGCATCTATTGCTGTTGAGCTAATTGCACTAAAATCTTGGGTAATTAAATCTTCCGTAGAAATATGAAAATACTCTGCTTCAAAAGTAAGTTTACTGTCTAGAATAGATAGCTCTACTCCAAAATTGGAAGTTTCACTGGTTTCCCATCTTAAATCTGTATTACCTACTTGACTAAGTATTGCCCCAGTAATAATACTATTTCCACTAAGTGCATAATTTGCGTATTGATCGCTAAGTATTGAGATGTTTGCTGTAGGATTGTCTATAGGTAATGATTGGTTTCCTAATTTACCCCATGAACCTTTTAATTTTAATCTATTTACAAAGGCATTAGTAGGATAAAAATTTTCATTACTAATTTGCCAGCCAGCACTGAAAGACGGAAAAATGTCACTTTTGTTATCCCCTAAGAAACGAGAAGATTCATCTTGACGAACTGTTACTGTTGCATAATATTTATCAGCATACGAATAATTAACCGTTCCAAAAATGGAGAAAAGAGAATTAAAACCATCAAATGCACTATCTACGTTAGTTGCTCCTGTACCATTACTAGGCAGGTAAAAATTAGGGTCTTCAAAAAGGTATCCAGTACGAGTTATTTGTTTGCCTTTACTAGACCCCTTAAGGGCTTCGATACCAATTAAAGCATTAATACTATGCTCTCCAAAAGACTTATTATAATTTAGAGTGTTTGTCCAGATCCAATTAAAACTAGTATCGTCTTGCTCTGTTAATGATCTGTCAGAAATTGGTTCTCCATGTTCTGGATCCAGTGATTTAAAAGCTCTGCGATCAAACGTATTGAAACCACCAGCTAAACTAGTTTTAAAAGTCAATTCATCTAAAATATTATAGCTTAAATATACATCTCCAAAAACAGCATATCTTTTAGTATAGTCATTTCTAGTTCTAAAATTTTGCGCTACAGGGTTTCTTGTGTTTCCGAGACTTGGACCTGCAACTCCAGCAAATTCTCCATTATCGTCTCTTACCGGTAGTAAGGGAGTCATACGTATAGCGGATTCTAAGGACTCCTTATCTCCTGCTCTGGTTTTAGAATAAGAAACATTTAAATGTTCTCCAATTTTTACTTTTTCTCCAATTTTAAATTCGGAGTTTAATCTTGTACTAATACGATCAAAACCAGTATCTAATAGAACCCCATCATTTGTGAGGTATCCAACAGACATAAAGTATTTTCCAGACTCTGTTCCATTAGAAAGAGAAACAGAAAAGTTGGAAATAGGTGCGTTTTGAGTAAGAGCGTCAACCCAATCCGTTCCACCTGGGGTAACAGTCGCATTATATGTTCCTGCTGGAGCAAACGTAATAGGGTCATAAGACTCTACTCTCGTGTATCCAACAATTGACGAAGGTACGGTTGGTGTTGCTCCAGAACCATATTGTCCATGTTGAAGGGCAGCTCCATCATTGGTAAAACTTTGCCAAAGCATATCTGCATGTTGTTGTGCGTTTAGCATATCTGGCGCATTAGTTATTTTTGAAAAACCAGTATACATGTCTACAGATACTTCTACAGCGTCCATGTTATAACCACCACTTTTAGTTGTAATTATAACAACACCGTTTGACGCCCTTGCTCCATAAATTGCCGCAGCTCCATCTTTAAGAACGTTCATTTGATCTATATCGGCGGGGTTAATATTGTTTAATACATTAGGATCATCGGTTTGTACTCCATCAATAATGTATAGTGGGTCTGTATTATTGGTTGTTCCGAATCCACGAATATTAATTTTTGGAGCAGAACCAGGAGTGTTATTTTTTATAACTGTAACACCTGATGCGCGCCCCTGAAGTATTTCAGCTGCATTAGTTACAGGAGCTTTTATGGCTTCATCCATATCTACGGAAGCTACCGAACCAGTAATATCTCCCCTGGTTTGCGAAGCATAACCAAGTATTACTACTTCTTGTAATTGACTCGCGTCTTCTGCCAATGTAATGCTAATTGTAGCTTGCCCATTTAAAGGAACTTCTTTTGTAGCATAACCAAGGTAGCTAACTACTAATGTGGAATTAGGGTCAGCATTTAAGGTGAAATTTCCATCAAAATCAGTTTGTGTTCCGTTTGTAGTGCCTTTAACCAGAACATTAGCGCCTGGTAATGGTAATCCGCTCTCATCCACAACAATTCCGGATATTTCTGACTGCACTGGTGGAGGAGTAATTAAAGAGGAAGTTTTTTTGAACCTTCTTTTAGGAGCTTTTTTTATGATTACTTGTCTGTCTTTAATTTTAAAAGTTAATCCAGTTTTGTAAAATACTGCTTCTAATATTGTAGATACAGGAACTTGACTAAAATGAATAGATACTTTTTTGTTTTTGTCTATAGTGTCATCTTTATAAAAAAATACAAATTCGCTTTTATTCTGTATTTCTTGAAACAAATCTTCTAGAGTAATGTTGTTAACATTAATATCTATTTTAGTTTGTGCGTAAGATGGATTCGCATATGCTGAACCGAGACCTAAGACAATTATTAGAAGGAAAACTCTCATAATGGTTAATGTGCAGACCCTTAGGGGCGTTGAAAACCCTAAATAGTTTGATTTAACTATTTTATTCATAATTTTGTTTTTTTCATTAGTTAATGTTGCTGTGTAAAACAGCGATGTTAATTTTTATTAGCCAGAAGATGTTGGTCCATCTTCTGGTTTTTTTGTTTGCGCTTTTATTTCATAAGTTTTCGGTTTTAGTTATTATTATTTTAGATGGAGAGATATTAGTATATTCTAAGTTTGTAGTTTCTTTGATAGCTTCGAGTACTTGGTCTATATTCTCTTTAAGATCTAAAGAACCTGTAAATGTTTGCTTTGCCAATAGTTCATCATCAACACTAATTTTTACATTATAATAGCGAGAAAGGCGTTTTACAATATGCCCCAAATCATCTTTCTTGAAAATAAATAAACCTTCTCTCCAAGAAAAATAGTTACTTACATCTACTGTTTTAGATGATATTTGTTTGGTAGTTTTATTATATTTTGCTGATGTACCAGGTTTAATTTTTACGGATTCATTTCTTCGTAAGAAGGAATCTCCTTTGTAATTAATTTGAACGCTTCCGCTTTTAAGAGTGGTTTCTATGCTCCCTTCGTTGCTATAATTACTTACGTTAAAAACGGTTCCTAAAACCTGTATTTCGTGATCTTTTGCAATTACATAAAATGGTTTGTTTTTGTTATGAGAAACATCAAAAATCCCTTCTCCTTCTAGAAAAACTTCTCTTTTATTTTCTGCAAAAACAACGGGGTATATAAGTTTAGAGCCAGAATTTAGCCAGACTTTGGTGCCGTCAGAAAGTTCTATGTTTGAACGTTTCCCGTATGGCACAACTACTGTGTTAAAACCAGTTGTGCTATTAACGGCCCCTTCTGTAGTAGTATTATTAGCTCCTATAGAGACTTGTTCTCCTGTTTTAGAGTAACTAATAGTGGTGTTATCCTCTAAAATGTTAATTTTTTTATTGTCACTTAAAATAAGCTCTACGGCGTTTAAACTATCGGCTTTTACCTTTGTTGCTATTTGTAAATAATCGTCTATTAATGAAGGCTGCTTTTGTTGATTATATAATACTATTGAAGAAACAAGAACAATGGAAAAAGCTACTCCTAAACCAACCTTTCTTCGTACCAATTTTCTTTTATAAGCGTATATAGATACTGCAATCTTATTTTTAAGTTGCTTTTTTTCGTTTGTTGTTAGATGAGAATCGCTGTTATCTATCATTTTATACCTGTTGAATTCTTAACATTGTTAAGAAGAAAGTAAAATAGAGTCAACCCCTACACTAATTAATAAGCAAGTAGTTTGATTTTTATAGACAATATTTTTTAAAAAAAATAAAAAAGAGGTTTTAAAGAGATAGAAACACCGCTAAATGTTGCCTTAAAACCTTGATGCCTCTATAAATTATGGTGCGAGATGAGGATACAGAAACATTTAAAATTTCAGCGATTTCTTCATAAGGCCTATTTTCAGAATACCTTAGGGTAATACCTTTTTTTTGTCTTTTTGTAAGTTGCTGAAAAGCAGTTTTTAACTTTTTAATCTTTTCATGATTGTGCTGTTGGGCAATAATTTCTTTTTCAAAAGAAGGAGTTATTTGATTTTGTGTGAAAAGAGAAATATCTGAAGTAGATATAGTTTTACTTTTATATTTTCTATTTATTTTTCTTTGAAGGGATTTAAATAAATAATACTCAACATTTTCAGGTATTACAATTTTTGTTCTGTACTTATACAAGTCTAAGAACAAATCATGTATACAGTCCATTACATACTCCTTATCATTAGAAGAATGTACACCATATTCAAAAAGAGAATCAACATACAAGTCGTATAATTTGCCTAAAGCATTAACGTCTCCTGTTTTTAACTCTCCCCATAATTTTGTGGAAGTTTTACGTGAAGTTTGCAAAATTTAGTAACTGTTTAATTGTATTGGCATAAAAGTTTAATATCCTTATCCTCTATAATTCCAAATATGGAATTGAGGTTAGAAAATTACAATTGTAGAAAGTTTTATGGTGCTTTCTATATCCTTAAATACGAAATACTATAATGCTACGGAAATAGTGCTTTAGGTATAGGTTTCTGAGTCATGTTTTTGAGTTATTAGTCAAGTTTTTTTAGTTGTAAAACAAAAACTGATTGTTCATAAAACAATCTGTTTGTAGTACAATTCGTCTCTAATATTAATAAAAATTTATGAAATAATCAGTTGAATGTTTAAAAAATTATTAATAATTTAAATAATACGCTTATTTTTTAAAAATTCTAGCTCCTTTGTTTTAGGAGGTTTCCCTGTTTTTGTTAGCTATGATAATTACCGAAACAAAATCAACAAGGCCCCAAGTGCTGTAAGTATTAAAATCATTTTTCGATAAAAGGCATCTTTAATAAGTTTTACCAAATAAATGCCTGCAAATAATCCTAAAACTAAACCTGGTAATAATTTTAAGTTAATTATTAAGGTTTCCATATTTATAGTTTTCCAAACAAAATAATGAAACGGGAGTTTAAATATATTCGTAATTAAAAACAGGGTTGCAGCGGTACCAATAAACTGATTTTTTGGTAATCGCATTGCTAAAAAAAAGATGTTGGAAAATGATCCTGCCAAATTCCCTATCATTGTTGTTACTCCAGCGATGGTCCCAATCAGCCCTGCAAAAGCCCAATGAGTAGGCACTTTTTTTGACTTTTTTTTATCCCACCAATACATCATTATTACACTACCTAGAATAACAAAAGCCATGATGAATTTAAAAGTTTTTTCAGGAATGTTTTGTCCAATAAAAACACCCACGAGTATACCTAATATCATCCAAGGCAAAAAGCGCACAATATATTTCCATTGTGTATGACGCTTGTAGTAGATTACTGCAAAAGCATCTCCAACAACAAGTAACGGAGTAAGTAAACCTGTGGATTGTTTTGCTCCGAAAGCAATAGCCATTAATGCAACAATTACCACTGATATTCCCTTTATACCTGATTTAGATATACCTAATATAATAGCAGCTAAAAAAGCAATACTCCAGATAGAAAAAGTAGTTTCAATATTCGAAAGTAAAAACACGGTGTATGTTTAGAAAGAAAAACAAAAGTATTCTAAATTATTTTACCTTTAACCAGTAACCAAAATCATTTTATGGAGCTTAGTATTTTAGACTATGGTATTATTATAGTTTTCTTTTCTATTGTATTAATAATTGGGATTGTTGTTTCGAAAAAATCAGGAGAAAGTTCTTCTGAGTTTTTTTTGTCAGGGAGAACAATGCCCTGGTGGTTGCTTGGTTTATCTATGGTAGCAACAACGTTTTCAACAGATACCCCTAATTTGGTTACCGATATTGTTAGAACCAATGGTGTGTCTGGCAATTGGGTTTGGTGGGCGTTTTTAATTACAGGGCTACTTACCGTTTTTATTTATGCCAAGTTGTGGAGAAAGAGTAATGTTAAAACCGATTTAGAATTTTATGAGCTAAGGTATGGAGGAGCACCTGCTGAATTTTTACGAAAGTTTAGAGCAGTATATTTGGGTGTTTTTTTTAACGTAATTACTATGGCAGGAGTAACACTTGCTGCTATAAAAATTGGAGGAATCATGCTTGGTTTGGAACCTTGGCAAACCGTTATTTGTGGAGGATTGGTTACTGTGATTTTTAGTGTTTTAGGAGGCTTTAAAGGTGTGGTGTATACGGATTTTCTATTGTTTTTTGTAGCAATGTCTGGCGCAATTGCCGCAGCTTATTTTTTAGTAAATATCCCTGAAGTTGGTGGTATAAAAGCACTTTTACAAAATGAAAACGTTACAGATAAACTAAATTTAGTGCCAGATTTTAGTAATAAAAAGGCACTGATAACATTGTTTATAATTCCTTTGGCTGTACAGTGGTGGAGTTCTTGGTATCCTGGGTCAGAACCTGGAGGAGGGGGTTATATTGCCCAACGAATGTTGGCGGCCAAAAATGAGAATCATGCTATTGGTGCCACATTTTTTTTCAACATTATGCATTATGCATTACGACCATGGCCTTGGATTTTAGTTGCATTAGCGTCTTTAGTTGTTTTTCCTGATTTAGCGAGCATACAAGAAGCGTTTCCAAATGTTGCAGAAGATAAATTAGGGCATGATTTGGCCTATTCCGCAATGTTAACAAAATTACCAAGTGGATTGTTAGGTTTAGTGCTTGCTTCGTTGGTTGCTGCTTATATGAGTACCATATCAACCCAATTAAATTGGGGGTCGTCATATGTTGTTTATGATTTTTATAAGCAACAAATTAATCCTAAAGCATCAGAAAAAAAACTTGTTGCAGTGGGTAGACTTTCAACAATATTATTAATGGTATTAAGTGCAGCCTTAGCGTTGACGCTTAAAAATGCACTACAATTATTTGAGGTTTTGTTAACTTTTGGAGCAGGCACGGGGTTAATATTTATTTTACGATGGTTTTGGTGGCGAATTAATGCGTGGAGCGAAATTTCAGCAATGTTTGCCTCAGGTATTATTTCTGTTCTTTTTAAGTTGACCCCTATAGGAGCGTTCTTTTTTCATGAGGATACAGGAGTTTTTCCAGATTGGATGGAATACCCTTCGGTTGTGTTAATAACCTCATTAATTTGGATAATAACTACATTTATTACCCAACCAGAATCAATGGAAGTTTTACAGCAGTTTTATAAAAAAATTCAACCTGGGGGCTTTGGATGGAAAAAAGTTATTACGGTAGCTAAAGCAGAAAATGTTGAAATTATTACTAATCAAGAAAAATGGGGAGTTCCGGCTGGCTTAAAGGCAATGGTACTGGGTTGTGTGTTAATTTATAGTAGTTTATTTGCTACGGGTTATTGGATTTATGGAGAAACAAATCTTGCAATCGCACTTACTTTAAGCGCTTTAATTTCAGGTGTTATTTTGTATAAAATATGGCATAAAATAAAGGATAGCGTATTATAATTTTTAGTGAAATACATTCTCAAGCTTTTTTTTGTGCTAACGAATACCAAATTGTAGAAAAATTTCGTTATTAGGTTTTAAACTTAAAATACGAACCACATTACCATACCAAAACCATGAGAATTTTACGTGTTGCTTTTATATTTTTTTTAATTTCTTTTTCCAAAAGTTATTCTCAAGAAGTTTCTAATAATGATGATTATTGGCAGCTTTTGTTTAAAAATCAAAGAGAAGAATCTCTGGAAAAATTCAATAAGAATAAGCAAGATAACATTGAAGATTATTTAACAACCAAGGTTTTAAATAATGAAAAGGGTGTTTTTAAAGTTTCTGAAGATTTTATCGCTAAAGTTAGTGGTTATCAAGATTATGAGTATTACTTATATGCTTTATGGAATTACCATTTCTTTTTTAATAATTACATAGAGGAAGGTTTTAATAATCAAACTGTGGATAGAATTAAACAATTGGAATTAAACTCTATTAATAATTCTACAGTAAAAGAAGCTTTAAAGTATTTGAAGTCGGTTGTTTATAGACATGAAAATAAATGGGATGATTATTATAAACTCAATAATGAAATAAAAGTTATAAAGAATTGGCAGTATTGCGGAACGTTTGAAAACCTTAATGGCAGTGGACTAGACACACAATATGAACCTGAAATAAAAGCGGTTTCGGACGTAGATTTTAATGCAAATAGCAACGGTCATATAAATTGGTATAACAACAAGAATTTTGAAAAAGAAGCGTATCAGTTTTATACCAATCATTCCGAGTATGGTGCAGGTGTGAATTACGCTCAGACTTTTATTAACAACCCATTGGAAAGAAGAGTTGTTTTAAGAGTAGGTAATTCCTCACTAAGCAAGGTTTGGTTAAATGATGTTGTTGTTCTTGAAAACACAAATAATGGGTACACGGATTTAGATGCTTATAATGTTGAAATTACTTTACCCAAAGGAAACAATAGATTATTAATTAAAAGTGCAGACAAAAATGGAATAGCATATTTTATTGCAAGATTTACAGATAAAGAAGGAAATGAAGTAAAGGATATTGAATATAGCTCTACTTACAAGCCATATGAAAAGGGAGATGTTTTAAAAATTAATCCTATATCTAAGGATAATTCTATTGAATCATTTTTTAAAAATAAGGTTAAAAACAGCCCAGATGATTTTTTCTTTAAGTTTTGTCTAATAAATACATATTTCAGGAATTCAAAGTATAAAGAATCAAAAAATATTTTATTACCTCTTATAAAACTGTATCCAAATAGTTCTTTTTTAAGAAAATTACTTATTCAATGTTATAATTTGGAAAAAGATTATTCTTCATCAAAAGAATTGAAGAAGAATATAGAAAAAGATGATGAAAAATATTATTTGTCATACTTCTATCGATTTAAAGATGCAAAAGAATTGTTTAAGCTCCCAATAAAAGAGTTTGAAAAGTTTATTGGAGAGTTTGAAGAATCTACAGATATCTCTCTATATAAATTTTCAGCAAAACTTTTATTAGGTATACGAAGGGAAGATAAAAGTGCAATAAAAAAAGACTTAAAGTATTTAACTACAAAATATAAGGACTGGACAAATATTGTTAAAATATATGTATCTCTTTATACAGGTTATTTAAATGAAGATGAGCAAGCCATAGAAGTGTTGCAAAATCTTAATAGCGATTATTTTGATTATGGAGCAATAAGGTCTCTGGCAAGAATGTACAATAAGCAAAACCAGAAGGAGAAAGTACTTAAATTGTTTAAAAGGCAATATCAGAATATTTCAGGTGATAATGTTTATTTAAAAGATTATATAAGTTATTTACATGAATACAAAAAGTATGAGGAATCTATTCCGTATATAAAACAAGTACTAAAGCAATTTCCTTATTCATTTTTAGCAATGGAGTATATGGGTAAAGCTCTGGAACAAACAGGAAAGAAAAAAGAGGCGTTATCCTATTATAAAAAATCGTTAAAACACAATGGAGGAAATAGCTCATTGCGGAAAAAAATAGAAGATTTATCTAATACGAAAGATTATTTTGATGATTTAGCAACTAGTGATATCTATGAGTTTGTCTCAGATAATAGAAATAAAATTACAGAAAATAATTACGGGTATAATTACCTTTTAGACGAAACTTTATTACAACTATATTCAGAAGGCGGAGGAAGAAGAAAAACTACTTATATTGTTGAGATTACCTCAGATTCAGGAATAGAGTCTTTAAAGGAGGTTGATCTTGGGTTAAGCGGTAATTACAGTATTACCAAATTTGAAATTGTAAAGCAAAATAAAACAATTGTTCCAGCTTCTAAAAGTGGATCAAATATTGTTTTTAATAATCTAGAAATAGGCGATGTAATTTATGTAAGCTATGAAAGTAGCTTTACTTCCAGTGGACGTTTTTACAAGGACTATATAGATTATTTTCAGTTAGATTCTTATCACCCAACAATAAAAAATGCTGTAAATATTTTGGTTCCGAAAGGAAAAGCTTTTACTCATAAACTAATCAACGGAAGTGTTCCTTACCAGCAAAAACAAATTGATGACTACATATGTCATAGCTGGCAAATGGATGATATGAAAACGCTTGATCCTCAGGAGGATTATATGCCAAGCTTGTCAGATGTGTCAAAATATTTACATATAAGCACCATAGGTTCTTGGGATGATATTGCTAACTGGTATTCCGATTTAGTAAGGCCGCAAACGGTAATAAATTCAGATGTAAAAGAGGCATTTAATGAAATTTTTCCAAATGATTTTTCCAAATACTCTGAGGAAGAAAGAGCCCAAAGAATATATTATTATATCATGGAAAACTTCAGCTATAGTCATGTTGGCTTTAGGCAAAGTGGTTTTGTTCCGCAGAAACCTTCTAAAACAATAAAATCTAAATTAGGTGATTGCAAAGATTTTTCTACTCTTTACGTTACTCTAGCTCAAATGGCAGGATTAAATTCTCATATGGTGCTTATATTAACTTCGGACTACGGAAGAAATTCAATGATTTTACCTAGTCAAGATTTTAATCATTGCATAGCCAAAGTTTTTATTGATAATAAACCTCAGTATTTAGAATTAACAGATAATAACTTGCCCTATAAATCAATTCCAACGAGTCTTGAGGGTGCTCTGGCTTTAGATATCCCAAACAAAAAAATTAAGGATGTTCAAAAAGGAATTTATTATTTAGATGATATTAATCATTCTCCAACAAGTATAGAAAGTATTATTGAATACACTTTAGGGAATGAGGAACACTTATTAAAAATAAAATCTGTTCTTAATGGTAGTATTAACGCTCATTATGCGAGTATTTTTAAGGAAAAGAATTATGAGGTAATAAAAACTAAAATTACAGAAGATTATAAAGGTAGAATATTAGAAGATTTTAAAACAGATACTATATATAATATTGAATACGATTTAAGATCTCCCTCTATAGGCTATACTTCAAATTTAGTTGTCAATGAAAAATTTGATGAAATTGGAAAGATGAAGGTTTTTAGATTGCCAGCAGTGAATAATTCCTATAATTCATCAATTATATCGGATGACAAAAGAAGTTTCCCAATAGAGTATATACTTTACGAGAATGCAGACATCTATAAATCTAGCTATGTTATTAAGTTAAAAGGTAATGAAAAATTTGTTGAGATTCCGGAAAATCAATCTTTCAACTTTAAAAAACACAATTTTAGTATAAAATATGAGCTAATAAAACCTAATGAATTATTCATAAACATTGTTGGAAAAACCTCTAAAGAACGTATAGATTCTAACGAGTATTATGAGTTTAAGGTATACGTTAAATCAGTGCTTGATGCAAAAACCCAGCTTATAGGATATAAGTCTATAAATTAAAGTACTTTAATATAATTTATATGAGGTTATTGTCTTTTAATTGTCCATTATATTTTCCATATAGCGAGCAACATATTTGCCAATAACATCAAATTCCAAGTTTACACGGTCACCAACCTTATATTGTTTAAACCTGGTGTTTTCGTATGTATAAGGAATAATAGCTACGCTAAATGTATTTTTTTTGGAGTTTACAACCGTTAAACTTGTTCCATCAACAGTAATAGAGCCCTTTTCAATAGTAACATTGTTTAAAGATGTATCATATTCAAAAGTAAACAACCAACTACCGTCTTGTTTTTCAATACCAATACAGGTTCCTGTTTGGTCTACATGGCCTTGAACCATATGACCATCTAGGCGAGCACCCGAAATCATTGCTCGCTCTAAATTTACTTTTTCACCAATAACAAGGTCATTTAAACTGGTTTTTTGCAATGTTTCATCAATGGCAGTTACAGTATATGTATCTCCCAAAATATTTATAACCGTTAAACAAACACCATTATGCGCAACGCTTTGGTCAATTTTTAAGGTGTTGGTAATATTAGAAACAAGGGTTAGGTGTAAATTACTTTCTTCTCTTTCCAGTTTAGTTACTGTTCCTAAAGTTTCAATTATTCCTGTAAACATGTGTCGTTTAAATTAAGTAGTTTTGTGGGGTACATATTTAGCTACAAAGGTAAAGATATAATGCAGGAAAAAGGGAAAATTAAATTAGGAATATCAATAGGAGATTTAAACGGAATAGGATGCGAAGTTGCACTTAAAACATTTGCAGATTCTAGAATGATGGATTTTTGCACACCTATTATTTTTGCATCCAATAAAACCATCTCTCAACAAAAAAATGCCCTTGGTATTACTATTAATTACAATGGCATTCATAAAACATCTCAAGCTCTAGCAGGTAAAATAAATGTTTTAAATGTTTGGAAAGAAACACCTAAAATTCAGTTTGGAGAAGCTACACCTGAAGGTGGAAAATACGCTATAAAATCGCTTAAAGAAGCAGTTAAAGCATTGAAAAATGATGAAATAGATGTTCTAGTGACGGCTCCAATTAACAAAAACAATATTCAGTCTGAAGATTTTAACTTCCCTGGGCATACCGATTATTTAGCAAAAGAACTTGGTGACGAGAGCTTAATGTTTATGGTAACTGATACTTTAAAAGTAGGATTACTTACCGACCATGTTGCCGTTAAAGATGTTTCTTCTAAAATAACCTCCAAACTTGTTAAGAGTAAAATTTCAGTGATTGAAAAATCGTTAAAAGAAGATTTTGCAATTCATAAACCTAAAATTGCACTTTTAGGAATTAACCCTCATAGTGGTGATAATGGAGTTATTGGAAAAGAAGACGATGATATTTTAAAACCAAATATTACCGAAATGGCGAATAAGGGACACTTAATTTTTGGACCATATTCTGCAGACAGTTTTTTTGGCTCAGATACGTATAAAAAGTTTGATGCTATTTTGGCTGCCTATCATGATCAAGGCTTAATACCTTTTAAAACATTATCGTTTGGTAAAGGTGTCAATTACACAGCGGGTTTATCTAAAGTTAGAACCTCACCAGATCATGGTACAGCTTATGAAATTGCAGGTAAAGGTGTTGCGGATCATAGTTCCTTTAAAGAGGCCGTTTTTACAGCTTTACAGATATTTAAAAATAGAGAAGAGTATACGGAACTAACAGAAAATCCGTTAAAAAAATGTAAGCTGAAACCAACACGGAAAAACTAAACGTGTAACTTTATAATTTTTAAAGGATTACTCAAATTTTATTTAAATAATAATGATTTGGGTATTATTAAAATAATAGTATCTTTGCACCCGCCTTTATATGGCGTGTGTATTAAAAAATAAGTGTTTTACATGATGAAGCAAAAGGGGTTTACTATTCCTTTCTCAGGATTGAAGCAAGGAAAGCACGAGTTTAAATACGAAATAGACAATACGTTCTTTGAGTCTTTTGGTTATGATGAGTTCAATGATGCTAAAATTAATTTAAGTGTTTCATTGAATAAATTAACAACGATGATGGAATTATCCTTCAAAGGTTCTGGTGTTGTAAATGTAAATTGCGATTTAACCAGTGAACCTTACGACCAAGAAATTGGTTCTACATTAGAATTAATAGTAAAGTTTGGTGAGGATTATAACGATGAAGATGATGAAATTTTGATTCTTCCTCATGGAGAACATCAAGTTGATATTTCGCAGTATGCTTACGAAATGTTAGTATTGGCTGTACCACATAAAAGAATTCACCCTGGGGTTGAAGATGGTACTTTAGATTCAGACGTTTTACAAAAGCTAAATGAGTTACAACCAAAAGAAACAAGACAAAATAAAGAAGAAAGTGATCCCAGATGGGATGAATTAAAAAAACTATTAACGGATAAATAAGTTATAAATGGCACATCCTAAGAGAAAAATTTCCAAGACAAGGAGAGATAAGAGAAGAACACATTATAAGGCTGTTGCACCAACATTAGCAACTGATGCTACAACTGGAGAGATGCATTTATACCATAGAGCCCACTGGCACGAAGGTAAATTGTATTACAGAGGTCAGGTTTTAGTTGATAAAACTGAGGATGCTGAGGCATAGTCTTAAATTAAATAATATTTAAACTCCCACTTTATTTAAAGTGGGAGTTTTTTATTTTATGACAATCTTTATTATGTGCGCATAATAAAGCAAGTTTTTTAAGAATTTTATTTTACTGGAAAACAACGAAATATATTAAAAAGTGATAGGTTTTTGGCAAAAAGTCGTCTAAAATCATTATTTTTCGCCACTTTTGATGTGTTTTTAAAGCGTTTTTAAAAAAACCAACTCAAGCATGAATAAAATTACAGCAGCTATTACGGCTGTCGGAGGATATGTTCCAAACTTTGTTATGACTAACAAAATGTTGGAAGACATGGTAGACACCAACGATGAGTGGATAACCACTAGAACCGGTATTAAAGAAAGAAGAGTTCTTAAAGAAGATGAAGGAGAAGGTACTTCGTATTTAGGAATTAAAGCTGCAGAAAATCTTATCGATAAAAAAGGTCTTGACCCCAAAGAAATAGATTTAGTATTGGTAGCTACAGCAACACCAGATATGTTTGTTGCTTCTACAGCCGCATTTGTTGCCTCAGAAATTGGCGCAGTGAATGCATTTTCATATGATTTACATGCTGCATGTTCTAGTTTTTTATACGGAATGTCTACAGCAGCAGCTTATATAGAAGCAGGAAGGTATAAAAAAGTGCTATTAATTGGTGCAGATAAAATGTCATCAATAATTGATTATACAGACAGAACCACATGTATTATTTTCGGAGATGGGGCAGGAGCTGTATTGTTTGAACCTAATAGCGAAGGATTTGGTTTACAAGACGAATATTTAAGATCTGATGGTGTTGGACGCAATTATTTAAAAATGGATGCAGGCGGATCTTTGTTGCCAGCTTCTGTAGAAACCGTTCAAAACAGACAACATTTTATATATCAAGATGGAAGATCTGTATTTAAGTTTGCAGTTTCCAATATGGCAGACGCTGCTGCTGAAATAATGAAGAGAAATAGTTTAGTTGATAACGATGTTGCATGGTTAGTTCCACATCAGGCAAATAAAAGAATTATTGATGCTACAGCTAATCGAATGGGATTAGATAATTCTAAGGTGATGATGAATATTCAAAATTACGGAAATACTACATCGGCAACTTTACCACTATTATTGCACGATTATGAGAGCCAATTAAAAAAAGGAGATAACCTTGTGTTTGCCGCTTTCGGTGGTGGGTTTACTTGGGGAGCAAATTATCTTAAGTGGGCTTATTAATAAATTAAAAAAACGACCTCTAAATAATTACACATATGGATATTAAAGAAATACAAAGCCTAATTAAATTTGTGGCGAAATCTGGAGCTAGTGAAGTAAAGCTAGAAACGGATGATCTTAAAATTACAATTAGAACAGGATCACTAAATTCAGGGCAAGAAACTACTTTTGTTCAACAAATTCCTGTTGCTCAGCCTTCTATGGTACAGCAAGCTCCTGCGCAAGCGGAGGCAGCAACGTCTGCACCAGCAGCTGAAAAGGCAGCACCTGCTGAAGATGATACCTCTAAATATATAACCATAAAATCACCAATAATAGGTACTTTTTATAGAAAACCATCACCCGACAAGCCTTCATTTGTTGAAGTAGGTTCAACAATTGCAGAAGGAGATGTTTTGTGTGTAATTGAAGCGATGAAACTTTTTAATGATATAGAATCTGAAGTTTCTGGTAAAATCGTGAAAATATTGGTAGATGATTCATCTCCAGTAGAATTTGACCAACCATTATTCCTAGTAGACCCGTCTTAATATTTTAAGTGCAGAATGGTGAATACATTTTGGTATTCTAGTTATGTAAAACTTAGAACTTAAAATCTGAAAAAGATGTTCAAAAAAATACTTATTGCAAATAGAGGAGAAATTGCCTTGCGAGTTATTAGAACTTGTAAGGAAATGGGAATAAAAACGGTTGCCGTATATTCTAAAGCAGATGAGGAGAGTCTTCATGTTAGATTTGCTGATGAGGCGGTATGTATAGGGCCAGCACCAAGTAGCGAGTCGTATTTAAAAATACCAAATATTATAGCCGCTGCAGAAATTACAAATGCAGATGCTATACACCCAGGGTATGGATTTTTATCTGAAAACTCTAAGTTTTCAAAAATCTGTGCAGAGCATGATATTAAATTTATTGGAGCATCAGGTGAGCAAATTGACCGTATGGGAGATAAGGCCTCAGCAAAGCAAACTATGAAGGAAGCTGGGGTACCAACCGTACCTGGCTCAGATGGATTACTTAAAGATTCCAATGAGGCCAAAAAGATTGCCAAAAAAATGGGCTATCCGGTAATGATTAAGGCCACTGCTGGTGGAGGCGGTAAAGGTATGCGTGCCGTTTGGAAGGAAGAAGAAATGGATGATCTTTTCTCAAGTGCCGTTCACGAAGCTACTTCCGCTTTTGGAAACGGAGGTATGTACATGGAAAAACTTATTGAGGAACCTCGTCATATAGAAATTCAAGTTGTAGGTGATCAATATGGTAAAGCATGTCATTTATCAGAAAGAGATTGTTCCGTACAACGTAGACATCAAAAACTTACTGAAGAAACACCTTCTCCGTTTATGACCGATAAACTTAGAGAAGATATGGGTAAGGCAGCTGTAAAAGCAGCTGAATATATAAAATACGAAGGTGCTGGTACAATAGAATTTTTAGTGGACAAACATAGAAAATTCTATTTCATGGAAATGAATACCAGAATTCAGGTAGAACACCCAATTACTGAACAGGTAATTGATTATGATTTAATTAGAGAGCAAATATTAGTTGCAGGCGGTGTTCCAATTTCTGGAAAAAATTACACACCAAAACTGCACTCTATTGAATGTCGTATTAATGCAGAGGATCCTTATAATGGATTTAGACCATCACCAGGTAAAATAACTACATTACATACTCCTGGAGGTCACGGAGTACGAATGGATACTCATGTGTATAGCGGATATTCAATACCTCCAAATTATGATTCTATGATTGCTAAGCTTATTACTACGGCACAGACCCGTGAAGAAGCTATTAATAAAATGAAACGTGCTTTGGATGAGTTTGTAATTGAAGGTATAAAAACAACAATTCCTTTTCATAGACAACTTATGGATCACCCCGATTATGTTGCGGGCAACTATACTACCAAGTTTATGGAAGACTTTGAAATGGAACCCGAAACTGAATAATATAAAGCCCCTTTAAAGGGGCTTTTTTTATACAACACCCTGAAAACAGGGGGGTGTTTTTTATGGTTTTCAGCATGTTTTGGTTAATGTATGTCTTCTACTTTTGTATGAGCTAATAAAATATAGGAATTGGCACAATTTTAGTCTAAAAAAAGTGTTAGACATAAATATTATAACCACCATTTATATGTTACGAAAAAGTTTTAATTACTTAATACTGTTTTTTTGCATTAGCTTATGTACCGGTTGTTTTGAAATTTTGGAAGAAATAACCCTTAAGCAAGATGGTAGTGGCTCTGTAATGATTACTTTTAATATGAGTAAAAGTAAAAGTAAAATAGCATCGCTTATGCTATTGGATAGCGTTAATGGCTATAAAATTCCCTCTGAAGATGATATTGAGGAAACTTTAAAAGATGTACAACTTCATCTTGAAAAAACACAGGGAATTTCGAATATAAAAAAGACTAAAGATTATAAAAACTATATATTTTCAATCTCATGTGATTTTAAAAATGTGGATAATATCAATGCCATTTTTAAAGAAATAATAGTAAAACAAAATAAAAAAGAGGGCACAAATTTTTCAACCACAAACTTTTTTTACAACAAAACTTCATCAACATTTAAAAGACATTTTAAATATGATGAGGTGGTGAAAAAAACCTTTTACAACCTTAAATCTGAGGACAAAAAAGTATTTAACGATGCTAGCTATACCTGTATTTATAGGTTTGCAGATAAGGTAAAAAAAGTCTCAAATAAAAATGCAAAAGTATCTCCAAACCAAACAGCTGTAATGCTCAGAACACAGGTGCTAGACCTAATTTTAGGAGAGAAAAGTCTTGAAAATAACATTGAACTAATTAAATAATATAATAATGAAAAAGTACCTAATTCCACTTGCTTTTTGCCTTACTATAGCGGTAAACGCGCAAAAATTAATACATAAAATACCTGTTGATGCCTCAGTTGTGGTTACCATTAAAGGGGATAATGTATTGGATTTAGTGTCGTTAGATGAATTTTCCAAATCTAAAATAGGGAGCCTTTTAACCAAAGAGTTAAAAAAGGAAACCGACGAAAAAATTGAGAATTTAGATGAGGTTGGTTTTAATTTTAGTGAGGACTTTCACTATTTTCTTAAATCGGAAACGGGTGTAATGACACATTGTTTTTTATTACCAATGAAGCATGAAAAAGGATTTTTAAACATAATTCCAGAACGGAAAAAGGAAAATATTCAAAAAAAAGGAAATATATCTTACATAGTTGATGGATCAAGTGGTCCAATTGTTATGTGGAACAACCAATTGTTGATGATTTATGTGTCAACCAATACAGCTCTGGAAAGTGAGTACAATAGCGTAAAGTATGATTATGGGTATGATAGTTACAATCTAGATGCAGTCGAAGCTGTAGAAGAAGCCGTTGAACTTAGTTATGAAGAACAGCAGGAAAAATATAAAAGAGAGGAAGAAGAAAGAGAACAAAAACGTTTAGAACGTGAGAAAAAACGGGAAGAGCAGTTGGCAGAATTAAATGCTAAAAAAAGTGCTTTTAAAGATATTGCACTGGAAAATGCTTTTTCTACTTTTTCAACAACTTCTGCAACGCATAGAAGTATACTTAAAAATCCTAGTTTCGTAAAAAGTATAGGAAAAGGAAAAGAAGAAGTGAGCGTATGGGCAAACAATTTTGCAAAATTGTATTTTGATGCTATAGGTGGGTATTTATACGGAATGGCAGGAGGTATGAATCCTTATGATATTATTGATATTAATAAGCTTTATGGAGAAGCATCAATTACTGCTAAGTTAGATTTTGATGAGCACCAGGCTACACTTAAAACTATTTATGCTCTTAACGATGAAATGGCAGATATCTACAGGCCAATGTATGATGGGAAGTTTAATAAAAACTTTTTTAAATACATTAATGAAGATAAATTGTTGGGGTACTTGTCATTAAATATGAGTGTTGAAGGTATTTTACGCGCTTATCCAGAGTTAATGGATAATGTTTTTAAACCAAATGATAAGGAGTCTATTACTGATGCTGTTTCACTTGGGGTAGATTTATTTAAGACCCTAATTGATGAAAAAGGAGCTGCAGAAATTTTAAGAGGAGATATGGTACTACTGTTAACTGATTTGGTTCAGAGAGAAGTTACGTATACCGACTATGAATATGATGAGGAATATAATTACAAAAAAATTGAAAAAGCTAAAACTGAAACGTTACCAGATTTTTTATTCATGTGTACTTCCAATAAACAAAGCATTTTTAATAAAATAATGAACATTGGAGTAAGAGAAAAAGCACTAGTTTTTGAGGACGGAATATATGAGATAATAGATAAACCTAGGTCAACACCATTTAGCTTGTACATTATGCAAAAAGATGATATTGTATTTATTGGAAGTTCTAAAGAGCAAATGAGTGCTATGTCTAATGGAACATATGTGCCTAAGTTATCTGGAAGTCTTAAAAGTGATATTCGTAAAAACGCTTCAAGTGCTTTTGTAAATGGGAAAAAGATAATTTCGCAAATACCAGCGGAAAGTTATCCTAGAGACTTAAGAGATAAAGTATCTTTCTTAACAAATAATATAGGCGGAATGACCTTTAATTCTCAAAAAATGAAGGGTAATAGTATGAAAAGCGAGATTGTTTTTGATACTCAGGGTGAAGGTCATAAAAATAGCTTGGCATACATCATGAACATCATTGATAGCTTTATGGATTAATGCTGCCCGATGAAAAGAATTGTTAAAATTGTTCTTGCACTTTTTGCATTGGCTTTTGTTGGGTACTGGAGCTATAAGTACTTAAAAAACACAGCATCAGTATTAGGAGTAATACATAAAGACACGAACGGTGTTGTAAAAGTAGGCGTCAATAGTATAAGTGAGACCTTAGTGTTGGATGCTCTAGGTGCTCCAAACTATTATTATAAGAACAGTTCTTTTAAAAGTTCTAACAGTAAAAAAGACACGGTAAAGGATGCAGGTGTTAATTTGCGTCCTTTTAATATTATTGGTTTTACTATGCCAAAAATTAAAAACACCATTTTTAGCGTTTTTAAGATAGACAATGCAGCGAATTTTAAAGAATATGCCCAACTATACGCGGTTGAAAACAATTTAGCTATTAAAGCTTCTAGTGAAGGGGCGTACCAATTTGTAGAAATTAAAAAGAAAGGAGCCATTTGTGCTTGGAATAGCAAAAAACTTATAATAGCTATTGCTACCAATGTGAATCTAGAAAAGGTGGAGCCTGTTTTTTCTGATGTTTTGTTGAATAATAATGTAATAGAAGAAAAAGAAAACTATTGGATTAAGACACTTTTAGACTCTAAAGACCACTTGGCCTTTTTTACTAAAAAGGGAAAAGTCGCGGTTAATTTTAAAGATGGCAAAGCTAGTATTGAAGGTGCTTTTAAATCTAAAAATCAATTTCCAGAAGAGGTCTCACTTGAAATTATAAATAACGCAGCCTTAAGTACACATTTGAATTTAGATTTTGCGAATTCTGAAGTAAAAAATACTGTAACTAGTTTTTGTGAGTCTATACAGTTTTTTAAAAAAGCAGATATAAACGTTGCGAAATTTGTGAACAGAACTGATGGTAGTTTATATTTTGCAATGGCAGGCAACACAATACAAAATGATAGTATTATAACATATACATATGATGATAACTTTAATAAAGTGGAACAGGCTACGGTCGAGGAAAAAATAGTACCGAAGCTATATTTAAATTTAGGGCAAACAGAAGAGAGTCTTTATGAGTATTTAGCGAATCAAAAAGCTATTTCTAATGGGATATTTACAGCACTCCCCTTTTATAAAATATACACACATGAAGAAGGTTTGTATACAACCTTTAAAACAGAACCAAAACAAAAGGTTTCAAATAAAATTGTAAGTCCTTATTTTTTTGACTTTAAAGCGGACTTCAAAAAGCTTGAAGAAAATAATAGTATTTCCCATATAAGTCAGTATTTAAAATTGCTCGAAAATATGCGATTTACTGCCAAACAAAATTCTGGCGAAATATTGGTAAAGGGCAATATTACTGGATATAATAGCAATGTAAATATTGTTTCGCAAATTGTTTTTGGATTAGAGGCTATAAAAAATCAGGAATCTTCAACTATAAAATAGACTGTTTGGTTTGTATTGATAAGTAATTCAAAGCTCTTATTTTGTTTTACTGCATTTCATCGATACTAGTAAATAATTAGTCTTTAGTTATCGTAAAAAACTATTTTAGTTTTATCTCTCCAAACCAACTGGAAGGTCTTTTTGGAAAATAAGTGGTAATTGTTTTTATTTTAGAGGTATGAACCTTAGCTATTGGGAATATAAAACTTGGTTATCATACGTAGATTATACCATTGTAGGTAGTGGTATAGTAGGACTTAACTGTGCTTTGCAACTAAGAAAAAAACACCCAAAAGCTAAAATATTAGTATTAGAAAAAGGTGTGCTTCCACAAGGAGCAAGTACAAAAAATGCTGGCTTCGCATGCTTTGGAAGTATTTCGGAAATACTGTCTGATTTGGAGTTTCATTCAGAACAAGAGGTTGTTAATTTAGTAAAAGAAAGGTATTTAGGAATACAGTTGCTTAGAGAAACTCTTGGAGATAAAAATATAGATTATCAGCAATTGGGTGGACACGAGTTGTTTTTAAATAGTAACGAAAAGTTGTTTAACTTTTGTTCAGAACAATTACCAAGAATAAATAAATTGCTTTGTTCCGTATTCCGTCAAAATGTTTTTAAAAAACATGAAAACAGCTTCAATTTTAATGGCATTAAGGATGATTATATTACCCATACTTTAGAAGGGCAGATAGATACTGGAAAGATGATGCAAGCTTTATTGAAAAAGGTATTGAATCAAAATATTACAGTTTTAAACGCTATTACTGTTGAGAATTTTTCTGAAGACTTAAACTCGGTATTCGTTAAAACCAATCAATTTGAATTTAAAACTAAAAAACTATTTGTCGCCACCAATGGTTTTGCCTCGCAGTTGTTAAATGAGCATGTTAGTCCAGCAAGAGCACAAGTTTTAATCACTAAACCAATTAAAAATTTACAAATAAAAGGTACTTTTCATTTAGATGAAGGGTACTATTATTTTAGAAATATTGATGATAGAATATTACTGGGCGGAGGTAGAAACCTTGATTTTAAACAAGAAGAAACTATTGAGTTAGGACAAACACAACAAATTCAAACTAGACTAGAAAAATTACTTAAAACAGTAATCCTACCTGATAAACCCTTTGAAATTGACCGAAGATGGAGTGGGATAATGGGCCTGGGAAAACAAAAGAAACCGATAATAAAATCAGTTAGTTCTAACGTTTTTTGTGGTGTGAGGTTGGGAGGTATGGGTATAGCTATTGGTAGTAAAGTAGGTGAAGATTTAGCGAATACTTTGGATTGATCTTAATTATTTTTTATATTGAATTCCCCCTTCTAAAATAGAACTATTATAGATTCTAATTCTTTCATCGATTTAACCTTTTTTATGCCGTGTTTTTTTAAAAAATACAGCTGATAAATGAAAAAAGGACTTCTTAATGTTTTGTGCGTGTTTGTATTGTTTAGTGGATTTACAAGCTGTTCTACCTCAAAATCTAGATATCAAAAAGAATATGCGAAAATTTGGAAAGAGATGATTAAGTCTGATGCATGGAAAAACGCTTTAGTTACTCCAAATGTTATCCAAAATCAAGAACAAAATGATTATGCGGGCATTGAAGATGATGTTGTATTAGCAAATGAAACCAGTTCTAATGTAAAATTGGTGTCAGATTTTGAAAATAAATATAGTTCGTTAGTTTCTAGAGCATATTTTAAGATAATTGCCGAAGCAGAAAATGCTGATGTTCGTATTAAAGCAAATATGGAATATTGGAATGCAAAAGGAAATACTGAAAATCCAGATAAAACTTTAAAAAGAAATGTGTTTTTAGCTAAGCAAAAGTATGAAGCGCATAGCGAGATGCTCAAAGGGTTAAAATCGTGGAATATTTTTAGTGAAGAACGTACTGCAGATTTAGATGCTTTTAAAGCAGAAAATGAAGTTGAGATTCATGGAATGTATACAAAAGGCGATACTGACAGGGCAATGATTAATTTGTTGGTGTATAAATTAGCAGATTTGTATCACTAAAATAAAATTAATTTAAACCGTTACATTTGCGATATGGCGGTTACACTTAAAGAAAAAGCTTTTCAGTTTTGTCAGCAATCCATCAATGATAGAATAAAACGCATATCCCTGCAAATAGGGGAAATTCAAAAAGCGTTACAATCCGAGACCAAGAGTAGCGCTGGTGATAAACATGAAACCGGTAGGGCAATGATTCAGCTTGAGCGAGAGAAATTGGGGCAACAACTTTTAGAAGCAGAAAAAACAAAACAAATTCTTTCTAAAGTTAATTTAACCAAAGACACTACAACAGTAGGATTAGGAAGTCTCGTAAAAACTAAGAAAACAAACTATTACATTGCCATATCAGCGGGAGAATTTAAAGAGGGCTCCAATATCATATATTGTATATCTGCAGTAACTCCGATAGGACGTTTATTGATTGGTAAAAAAGAAAAGCAAGTGTTTTCTTTTAAAGGAGCTAATATTGAAATTTTAGAAGTTTGTTAAGCTTTAAAAGAAGAATCTCTTACAATTAGGTTGGTGTTTACGGTTATTGTTTTAAAAAGCACTTCTGGTTTTGAATTTTCTATTTCGTTGATTAAATACTTTACTGCTGTTTTTCCAATTTTATTTCCCGGTTGATCTACCGTTGTAAGTGCAGGACTTACGATGGTTGAATTTATAGAGTTGCTAAATCCTACAACAGCTATTTCCTCTGGAATTTTGATTTTAAATTTATGTAGTGCTTTTATAGCACCAATAGCCGCATTATCTGTGATTGCAAAAATAGCATCAGGTTTGTTTTTTAAACTTAAAAGTATGTTTGTTAGCCTTCTTCCATTGGTTATTGAAATATCTTCTGTGCTAAGTATTACTTTTTCATCAATTGGTAAATTATATGTTTTAAGGGCTCTTTGGTAGCCTTCAAACCTTTTTTTTGAATTAAATGAATTCTCGGTTTCTTTTATAATGGCAATTCTTTTTTTACCAGTTTCAATTAAATGTTCTACAGCATTAAAAGCAGCAGCTTCCTCATTAATTACTACCTGAGTGCAAGGTATTTTAGGAGACACCTTATCAAATAATACTAACGGAATATGTTCTAATAATTGAAGAATGGTATCAATGGATTGTGTTTTTTTCGCTAGAGACATAATTACGCCATCAACACCAAACTGAATCATTGTTTGTAACATTTCTACTTGCTTGTTTTCATTGTTTTTAGATTCAGAAATAATAACCCTATAGCCTAGATGTTCAGCTTGGTCAAGAACACCCTTTAGCATTGTAGAGGTATATAAATGAGATACATTTGGTACAATTACCCCTATTATATGTGTTCTATGAGTTCTAAATCCTTTTGCAAAAATGTTTGGAGCGTAGTTTAATTCTGTGGCAAGCTTATTTACTCTTTCAACAGTTTCTGGGCTAATGTCTGGATGATTATTTAAAGCTCTTGAAATTGTAGAAATAGATAAATCAAGTTTTAATGCAATTTCTTTAAGGGTGACGTTTCGTTTTTTTGTCATTGGTTTAAGAGTAAAATAATCTGCAAACGGAGCAGTACATTAAAAAAAGATATATTGCAAACGTTTGCACAAACGTTTGCATAGATTATTGCTAAATAATTAGCTTGTAAAATAAGGTATTCTCATAAATTTAATTCAAAATTAACAATAACTCAATAAATCATTACAAAAAGTATTAACTAAATTCTAAACTATGAAGAAACTATTTTTTGCGATAATCTTCGCTTTAGGAGTTTTATCTGTGAATGCACAGACAGAAATTTCTGGAAACGTAAAAGACGACCTAGGGCCTGTTCCAGGAGCTAACGTAATTATTGCTGGAACAAGTGAAGGTACAATATCAGACTTTGATGGTAATTTTACTTTGACTACAAATCTGGAGGGAAGCCATACTATCATAATATCTTTTGTTGGATATACTACAGTGGAAAAAACGGTTAACCTTGAGGGGACAAATGTTAAATTAGATATTGTTTTAGAAGCTGGTGGTCAACAGCTTGATGAAATATTATTGACAGCATCCAGTACATTTAGATCTCAAAAGAAAGCACCACTTTCTATTAGTTCTATAAAACAGGCAGAAATAGTAAAATTATCAGCAAATAGTCAGGCAGATATACTCAGAAGTGTTCCCGGTATAACCGCAGAAGGAGGTGGTGGAGAAACCGCTAGTAACATTTTCGTAAGAGGTTTACCTTCTGGAGGACAGTATGTTTTTAATCCCTTACAATACGATGGAATGCCGTTAATGAGCACTTTTGGATTAAATTCATCAGCACATGATGTTTATGCACGACCCGATATTGGTTTTAAAGGAGTGGAATTTGTAAGAGGTGGTGCAGCAGTTTTATACGGCGCTGGTTCTGTAGCGGGAATAATAAATTACACCAGTAAAACAGGTGATACTAACCCAGGCAACACTATTAATGTAGAATGGGCTGACAAAGGAAGACTTAGAACCGATTTTTATAGTGGAGGACGTTTAGGAGGAGAAGACTCTAATACTTTTTATGCTTTTACAGGCTTTGTTAGAAAAGACGATGGTCCAATAGAAACAGGGTTACCAACAAAAGGGGTTCAGTTTAGAGGTAATATAAAAAAGCGTTTTGAAAAAGGTTCTTTTACACTGCATGGACAATATATTAATGATAAAGCACAATTCTTTTTACCATTGCCATTAAAAGGAGGGTCTAGAGAACGTATAGAAGGAAATGATGGAAAACCTGTAGAGCAACTGTTAACAGGAGAATTAGCTAATACCTCCTTTTCTACACCAGGAGGTGCTTACCAAAGCCCTATTGGTGATGGGGTGTCTACAACTGGAGGTTACATTATGGGTGACTTTTTATACAGTTTTAGTGATGATTTAAGGTTTAAATCTAAAGTAAGATATGCTAATTACGAACATAATTTTGCACTATACGTAGGGGGCAATGGTGACAATGGAAACCCAATTACATTGGATAATTACGTTCAAAGTATTGCACCTAATGCAACAAGTTATATTGCTAATTACCAAAGTGGAGATCCTAATCAGCAAATTAGTGGTTCAGACCTAGTTGTGGATAATTTGCACGTAGATAGGTTAAGACCAATGACTGATTATTCTGGTGAGGCATCGCTAATAAAAACAATTAATACTTTAAATGGAGGAAGCCATACTTTAACTGCAGGGGTATTTTTATCACGAACGGAGGCTGAGGATGTAAACTATCAGTTTAGAGCATTAACGGAGTTTAATAATAGTCCACGCTTAGTTAACCTAAGTTATACTGATGCTGGTGGCGAAAATGTAATATACTCTGAAGGGGGGCTTTATAATAGAATAGGAATGACTTCTAACAAATTTTTAGCTCAAAACAGATCGGCATTGTATATAACAGATGAAATGATTTTTGACAAATGGCGTTTTGATGTAGGTTTTAGATATGAATCCACAGACGGAACTTTTGCAAATGGAGGTCTAACTTCAGAAACTGTTTACGATAATCCAGAGTTAACGGATGAGTTGAGAAATGTAAGTTATGCGGATGGAAGTTTTAACAGATCAAAAGTAGAAGCTTCCAGTTGGGCGGTTTCGTTGGCTGGTTTATATGAATTGTCTGAATCTACCAATTTATATGCGAACTTTTCAAAGGGATACTTTTTCCCACAAATTAGAGGTTTTGCCCCAGTTCCAGGAATAAACGAAAGTAAGTATGATGCTGAAAATATAATTCAGTTTGAAGCTGGTGCTAAGTTTGGAAACAGTAAGCTTTCAGGATCTTTAGCTGCTTATTATGTTACTCTAAAAGATAGAATAAAAATTACTCAAGCAATTGTAGGAGGTGCTTTAGTTGATGAAACTAAATCTACTCAAAATACTTCAACTGTAGGTGTAGAAGCAACATGGAATTATAGGTTTGTGGATAATTTTAGCTTAAGGGGAACAGCAACATACCAAGACCATGAAATCACTAAAAATATTAATGAAGACTTAGTAAATGGAGGTTCTACTTCAGCAAATGAAGGGAATGAACTTGCTAGACAACCAAATTTACTAGGTAGTTTGGGATTATATTTTGACAACGTGGTATTTGATGCTAATTTTTCTTTAAACCATACTGGAGCTAAGTTTTCTTCTGATGCTAATACCCTTGAACTTGATGCAATTACAATGGTTCGGTTAGGGGCTGGATACACAATAGGGCTAGGAGAAAATAACGAATCGCTTCGACTAGGTGTTTCTGTATTTAATTTATTTGATAGCGATGGTATTACCGAAGGAAATCCAAGAGCAGGTGCAGCAGGTGCTACTGAAGGTGAATTTTTCTTTGGAAGACCAATATTGCCAAGAAGAATGTTCATAACGGCAACACTTAATTTTTAGGTTAGGTTTGAAGTTTAAGTAGATTATTTTAGTTGAGTAAGCACATTGGCGGAAGTCATCGTCAATGTGCTTTTATTAAATTTTTATGAAAGAGAAATTAATAAAACAAGCAGTACAGGTTTTAAGCAATAATTTTCAAAAAGAAGGTTTTACAATTCCGTGTAAAGGGTTATATCCCTTTCAATGGAAATGGGATTCTGGTTTTATTGCAATTGGATTATCGTACTTTAATATATCAAATGCGAAGAAAGAAATAGAAACATTGTTAAACGCACAATGGGAAAATGGGTTTATTCCGCATATAGTTTTTCATAACGAAAGCGATACATATTTTCCAGGCCCTGATTTTCATCAATCCAATTTACATTTTTTATCTTCCAAAGAATATAAATCCACGGGAATGACACAGCCTCCAGTAACGGGGTTTGTGTTACAAGAAATGTTGCGAATAGCGAGTGATAAGGAAGGAATGCTTCAATTTATAGAAACGCAAATTGATAAGGTGTACCGAAACCATCAATATTTTTATAAGAATAGAGATATTTACAATGAAGGTTTAGTTTATATTTATCATAATTGGGAATCAGGCACTGATAATTCACCAATTTGGGATGATATTTGGGAAACAATGAATCCTCCTGAATATGATTTTGAAAGAAGAGATACCACACATGTAGATGCATCGCAAAGGCCATCTAAAAGAGAATATGATTATTATTTACATATCATAGAAATTGCGAAAGAGCATAATTATGATGATACTAAAATAGCAGAACTTTCTCCATTTTTAGTGCAAGATCCATTATTTAATGCAATGCTCATAAAATCTAACTCAGCATTGATAGGGTTATATACAAAGCTTGGTGAAAATGAGGAAAAAATAAGTCAATTAAAAAAATGGCAGGAAAAAAGTATTAAAGCATTTAATGAAAAGCTATACAATGAAAATCTTGGCGCCTATGTGCATTATGATTTACGAAATGGGAAACAAATAGAATTTGTTTCGTCATCTTCTTTTTCTCCCTTATTTTCAGGTATTCCAGATGAAAAAAAAGCTAAAGAAATAGTAAATACGATGCTCACAAAGTTTGGTGGTGAAGACAAATATCTGTGCGCTTCTTTTGATCCAACAAGTAGTAGGTTTAATCCTAAAAAATATTGGAGAGGTCCTGTTTGGATTAATCTTAATTGGATGCTTTATTATGGGTTAAAAGACTATGGCTTTATAGATGTTGCTCAAAGAGTTAAAGAAGACTCAATAGAGCTAATAAAAAATGATGGATTTTATGAATACTTTGATTCCAGAAAAAGTAATAATGGAGGTTATGGTGGCAGTGATTTTTCTTGGAGTGCTGCACTAATAATAGATTTATTACATATTTAAAACAGTACGTACTTTAAACCCTGGTTATAAATGTCAGAAGAATTTAATTTTTTGGATGAATACACTCTTGAAAATAGGTTTGTTAGACTAAGCCCATTGAAAAATTCACATATATCTTCTTTACTTGATGTAGCAAATGAAGAAGATTTATGGACATACATGACCGAAAAAGGGAACGGACAGGATAATTTAACGAGGTATATTAATTCAGCAATACATAATAGAAATATAGAAAAAGAATACCCTTTTATTGTATACGACAAAGTAAAAAACAAATACGCTGGTGTAACTAGACTGTATGAATACTCCAAAACACTTAAAGTTATTAAATTAGGACATACCTGGTATGGAAAACAATTTAGAGGAAGCGGGGTAAATAAAAATTGCAAGTTTTTATTATTTGAATTTATTTTTGAACATCTTAAGTTGGAACGAATTGGGTTAGGTGTTCATTCAGAAAATAAAGTTAGCATTGCTGCAATTGAAAGTATTGGCTGCAAAAAGGAAGGAAGACTAAGAAATTTTCTTCCCTCTTTAAATGGATTAAAACGAAGCGATATATTGTTGTATAGTATCATAAAGGAAGATTGGTTTAACGCAGCAAAATCAATGCTTAAAAACAGGCTAATAGTAATAAACCGCATTTAATTATTTGACTATGAATTATCTTGATTATATTTTAATTATAAGTTATTTAATAGCATTTTTAGGAATTGGTTTTTTTTTCAAGGAGAATAAAAATTCAGGAGATTATTTTTTAGGAGGGAGAAGCATGTCATGGTTGCCATTAAGTTTATCAACAATGGCGACTCAATTATCTGCAATAAGTTTTATTTCGGCACCTGCATTTGTTGGTTTAAAAGAAGGGGGAGGAATGCAATGGTTAACCTATGAGTTTGGCGTTCCATTGGCTATGGCCTTTTTATTAGTTGCTGTAATACCTTCACTATATAAATCAGGCATAGTGAGTGTATATGAATATCTAGAAAAGCGTTTTGATGCATCTTCTAGATTACTCATAAGTTTTGTTTTTCAAATTAGTAGATCAGTTGCAACTGGTGTTATGGTTTATACCATGGCTCTTATTTTACAAGCTACAATTCAAGTAGACTTTTGGATATCAGTTTTACTTATTGGTGTAATCACGTTAATATATTCTTTTCAAGGGGGTATGAAAGCGGTTATTTGGGGAGATGTTATTCAGATGATAATATTATTTTCTGGAATTATTATTTGTTTAATTTATGGTATTAGTGAATTAGGTGGTTTTGAAAATTTTTTAACGAATGTTGATAGAAGTAGAATTACGGCTGTTGATTTTAATAAATGGGGTTTTAATAATGCTAATGGAGAGGATGAGTTTGGTTTTTGGCCAATGGTTATAGGTGGATTTTTTCTGTATGCTTCATATTACGGTACTGATCAAACACAATCGCAAAGGTTGCTTTCTGCTAAAGGAATGCCAACCATTAAAAAGTTACTTTTGGCTAACGGGTTATTTAGGTTTCCATTAACGCTAACATATTGTATAATGGGCTTGGTACTAGGAACCTTATTAATGCAAGATGTTGATTTCCAGCAATTATTAGAAAGTGTTTATCAAACAAACATTAGTTCTTTGGAAGGAAAAAAAGCAGATTTAATGGTACCTGTTTTTATAATAAAGTATTTGCCAAATGGTATTATTGGTATTTTAATTGTAGCGATTATGTCCGCTGCAATGTCCTCGTTAAGCTCCACTGTAAACTCTCTTTCTGCAGTTACCATGGAAGATTTTGTAAAACGCTTTAAACCTAATTTAAAAAGCACTCAGTATGTAAGTTACTCAAGACTATTATCAATATTTTGGGGTATAGTATGTTTGTTTTTTGCCTTTTTTGCTGGCAACATTGAAGGTACGGTAATTGAAGTTATTAATAAAATAAGTTCCGTTTTTTACGGACCAATTTTAGCTGCATTTATTTTAGCTATTTTAACAAAAAAAACACATGCTCTTGGTGCAAATATCGGAATTGTTCTAGGGGTTTTGTTTAATATTTATTTGTGGTTGTATGTTCCTCAAATATTTTGGTTTTGGTGGAATGCACTTGGGTGTTTAGTTACTATAATATCTGCTTTAGTAATTAGTTATACCGTTAAAAGAAATGTAAATAAAGGATTAGAAGTAATATATTATTCTGGCAAAAAAGAGATTTTTATTCTAGTAGGATTTTTTGTTTTAATAGTAGTATTTAGTGTTTACCTTCCATTTTTTTTGAGTTAATATGAAATTTGTAATTGCGCCAGATAAGTATAAAGATTCTTTAACAGGATTTCAATTTTGTGATGCTGTTGAGGAAGGATTAAAAAAGGTGTTTTCTGATGCTGAAATTATAAAAAAACCTTTGGCAGATGGTGGAGACGGAACTATACCAATTGTTAAACACTATTTAGATGCCGAAGAGGTAAAAGTGCAGGTTAATAATCCACTTTTTAGACCAGTTAAAGCATCATATCTCTACGCTAAAAAAAGTCAAACAGCATATATTGAAATGGCTGAAGCTTCAGGGTTAAAATTACTTGAGATTAAGGATAGAAACTGTATGTACACTTCCTCTTTTGGAACGGGAGAGTTAATTACACAAGCAATTACTAAAGGAGCTAAAACAATTATCTTGGGAATTGGTGGTAGCGCAACCAATGATGGAGGAATAGGAATGGCAGCAGCTTTAGGGTATCGGTTTTTAGACACTAATAATAAAGAGATAAAACCAATTGGAGCTAATTTGAGTGCAATTTGCAGGATTGATGATAAGCAGGTTAATGTTGGTTTAGAAAAGGTTAATATAAAAGTTGCATGTGATGTTACAAATCCGTTATATGGAAAAACGGGAGCGGCATATGTTTATGGAAAGCAGAAAGGGGCATCAGAAAGAGAGTTACAAATTTTAGATATAGGGTTACAAAACTACGCAGAGGTAGTTCAAAATCATTTTAATTGTAATGTTCAAAATGTTAAAGGAGCTGGAGCAGCTGGTGGAATGGGTGCAGGAACGTATGTTTTTTTAAAAGGAAAGTTGGTTTCAGGCATTAAATTAATAAAAGAACTAGCCAGCTTTGATGAAGCCATACAAAATGCAGATTGGATTATTACCGGGGAAGGACAGTTGGATAGTCAAACACTTTTGGGTAAGACCATAGATGGAGTATTAAAATCTGCACAAAAAATAAATATACCTGTTGCTGCGCTTTGTGGCTCTGTTGACCTTTCGTTAGAAGACCAAAGTAAAATGGGACTTTCATATGTTAGTGCCATTACTCAAGGAGTTAGCACACTTCAAGAAGCAATGGAAAACAGTTATGGCAATTTAAAAAAAACAGCGTACAATTTTGCGAACGTTTTAAAGGAGTGCTAATCTAAATCTGGCTTTCTTCTATTTGTTTTTTTCTCCGAAGATTTTCGTTTGCTTTTTAATCGCTTTTCTATTGCTGCTTTCTTTGGTTTTGTCTTTTTTCTTTTTTTGCGAATTTTAAGAGAAAGAGTAAGCAAATCAATAAAACGTTTGACTACAATTTCTTTGTTTTTATGCTGACTTCTGCTTTCATCACATTGTAATATTAATACACTTTCTTTTGTAATTCTAGAGCACAATTTTTCTTGTAAGCGTTCTTTTTCTGAGTTAGATAGTCCTTTGGAGTTTACAATATCAAAAGTTAATTCTATTTTAGACGAAACTTTATTTACATGCTGTCCCCCTGAACCACTACTGCGAACAGCTTTAAATTGAAGTTCTTGTATTAATTGCTTTTTATTCAAAATAGTTACGGAAGCCGTTTATTAATAATATCAATAGGAATATTTAAAAATACTTCCTCTTCAAGGGTTAAATCTTCATTAGAATTAAAGTAAACAATTTGTTCGTTATAAACACCTTCAATTAAAAAGAAGCTACCCATGGAGTATTTTTTTTTGGGAATAATTTTGAATCCTGATGATTTAGATACTTTAAATTCATGAGCATACACAATAATTTTTTCCTCAGTATTAGCATATGGTTTCAAAACGCTAATAGGAATCAAATTGGCCTCACCAAATAGGCTAGCGATATAGATTTCTTTAGGGTTTTGATAAAGCTCTTGAGTAGTGTTATCTGCAATTATATTATTGTTTTTAAGAACAATAATTCTATCTGCAAAAGGTAAAACATCATTGTAGTCGTGAGTTGCGGTTATGCAGGTAATTTTATTTTTTTTTGCAAAATTGAAGATGTTCCTACGTAAACTGTTTTTTAAAAAGTTATCTATATGTCCAAAAGGTTCATCTAACAAGAGCACTTCTGGTTTTTGTGCTAAAACTCGTGCTAACGCCACACGCTGCTGTTGGCCTCCACTTAATAATTTTACTTTTGTATTTGCAAAATCGGTCATTTTAATAAGCTCCAGTAGCTCTAGTGTTCGCTCTTCTAATGCCTCCGGAAAGAATACAGAAAGATATTGACTTATATTTTCTTTGACGGAAATATGGGGCATTAAATCAAAGTTTTGCGACAAATATTTCATTTGAGGCATGCCAGGTACAAGATTATAAGCAGGGCCCAAAACTTGTGTATTGTTCCAGAATATTTCACCTTCATCTAAGTCAAATAGTCCATAAATGCTTTTTAATAAGGTGCTTTTTCCGCAACCACTTTCTCCAATTATAGATACATGTTCACCTTTTTGTACAGTAAGAGTTATGTTTTTTAAAACAGATTTTTGATCATACCGAAAGGATACATTATTTAACTTAAGCATGTTATAACTAGTCTTTGAGCTTTTTAATTACTAATTGATTTGGTAAACTTTTAAAACCCATATTAAAAAGTGTAAATCCAAAAATATCAGCATATTGTTCTATAGTTTTACTAACTGGAGTTCCTGCTCCATGACCAGCGTTAGTTTCAATGCGGATTAGAGCAGGGTTATTACCTGTTTGCTTTTCTTGAAGCTCAGCTGCAAATTTAAAACTATGTGCTGGTACAACACGATCGTCATGATCACCTGTTGTAATTAATGTAGCAGGGTAAGCTATTCCTTTTTTTACATTGTGTACAGGTGAATACCCTAAAAGATATTCAAACATTTCTTTATTTTCTTCTGACGTTCCATAATCATATGCCCAGCCTGCACCAGATGTAAAGGTATGATAGCGTAGCATATCTAAAACACCAACTGCTGGCAAGGCAACTTTCATTAAATCGGGTCTTTGTGTCATTGTAGCACCAACCAATAATCCGCCATTACTACCACCTCGTATCGCAAGATAGTCTGATGAAGTATATTTATTTTCGATAAGATATTCCGCTGCGGCGATAAAATCATCGAATACGTTTTGCTTTTTTAGTTTTGTGCCAGCATCATGCCATTTTTTACCGTATTCTCCACCACCGCGAAGATTTGGTACGGCATAAATACCTCCTTGCTCCATCCATACTGCATTTACAATACTAAATGAAGGTGTTAAACTAATATTGAATCCTCCGTAACCATACAGTATAGTGGGATTTTTACCATTTAGAAGTGTGCCTTTTTTAAAGGTAATTATCATAGGTACCTTGGTACCATCTTTTGAGTTGTAAAATACTTGCTTAGACTCATAATCTTCTGGATTAAAATCTATTTGTGGTTGCCAGTACAATTCATACGTTCCTGTAGCAATATTGTATTTATATGATGAACTTGGCGTTTTATAATTTGAAAAAGAAAAATAGAGCTCTTTATTTTCTTTTTTTGTTCCAAAACCACTAGCACTGCCAACTCCAGGTAGTTTTACTTCACGAACCAATTTCCCCGTATAATCATACTGGAATACTTTAGAAATTGCATCTATCATATACTCAGCAAAAAAGTAACCACCTCCCTTGTTAGGGCTAAGCACGTTTTGGGTTTCTGGAATAAAATCCACCCAATTTTCAGGTGTTGGGTTAGTAGCGTCTACAGTGACTATTTTTTTATTCGGAGCATTTAAGTTTGTGACAATGAATAATTTAGTCCCTTCGTTTTCAATCACATAACTATCGGTTTCAGTGTGGTTTAGTATAGTTGTTAATTTTGAATTTTCCTTAGATAAATCCTTAATGAATAATTTATTCCCCGAGGTAGAAACTGCTGCTGAAATAAGTAAATATTTGTTGTCATTAGTAACGCTAGCGCCAACGTATCTATGTTTTTCTTCAGACTTTCCACCAAAAATTAACTTGTCTTCTTTTTGAGTAGTTCCAAGTTGGTGATAATACACCTTGTGCTGGTCTGTTTTAGCACTTAATTCGCTTCCCTTAGGTTTGTCATAACTGGAGTAGTAAAAACCTTCATTATTTTTCCAAGAAATTCCACTGAATTTGATATCAACCAAAGTATCTTCCACAATTTCTCTGGTTTTTGTGTTCACTACAATAGCTTTACGCCAGTCGCTACCCCCTTCTGAAATTAAATAGGCAGCCAGTGAACCATCTTTTGTAAAACTTAAGCCAGCTAAAGAGGTTGTACCGTCTTCTGAAAATGTATTTGGGTTTAAGAATTCTTCAGTTTCTCCAGTACTTAACTTTCGGTATAAAACATATTGGTTTTGGAGTCCATCATTTTTATAAAAATAAGTGTAATCACCTTCTTTAAATGGCACGCCTATTTTTTCGTAGTTCCATAACTTTTCTAGGCGGTTTTTAAGATTTTTACGAAAGGGTATTTGATCTAGGTAACTAAATGTTGTATTGTTTTGTCTTTGTACCCATTTTTTGGTGTCAGGGCTATTATCATCTTCTAACCAACGATACGGATCTTCTACTATAGTGCCAAAATAGGTTTCTGAAACTCCAATTTTAGAAGTATTGGGGTAATTTATCTGCATGTTTAAATTTTGAGCAATTAAAGGTGTTAGCATTCCATATGCAAGTAAACTTAAGAGATACTTTTTCATAGTGTGTTAAGTTAGTCAACTCTAAAATACCATAAAAAAACCTTTGAAACATTAATGCCTCAAAGGTTTTAACACTATTTAAAATTGAAAATAAATTATACCAGTTTGTTTTCAACTAAGTACTCAGCAATTTGAACAGCATTTGTGGCTGCGCCCTTTCTTAGGTTATCTGCAACAATCCACATGTTTAATGTGTTTGGTTGTGTTTCATCTCTACGTAATCTGCCTACAAAAACCTCATCTTTATCATGCGCATAAATTGGCATTGGATACGTGTTTGTATCTGGATTATCTTGAACAATAACACCAGGCGTATTACTTAAAAGTGAACGAACCTCACTAAGTTCAAAATCGTTTTCAAACTCTACATTTACAGATTCTGAATGCCCTCCAGCAGTTGGTATTCTAACGGCTGTTGCACTAACTGAGAATGTTCGGTCGTTAAATATTTTTTGTGGCTCACGAGCTAGTTTCATTTCTTCTTTGGTATATCCGTTTTCTAAGAAAACATCACAATGTGGTAAAGCATTTTTACCAATAGGATAAGGATATGCCATTTCACCCTCTACTCCAGCAATTTCGTTTTCTAACTGTTGCACGGCCTTTACACCAGTACCAGAGACGGATTGATATGTGGAAACAACAACGCGTTTCATTTTATATTTTGCGTGTAAAGGAGATAAAGCCAGTACCATTTGAATTGTTGAGCAATTTGGATTGGCAATAATTTTATCTTCAACAGTAATTTCCTTTGCATTAATTTCTGGAACAACTAATTTTTTATCAGGATCCATTCGCCAAGCAGATGAATTGTCAACTACAGTAGTACCAACTTCGGCAAATTTTGGAGCCCATTCCAACGAGGTATCGCCTCCTGCGGAAAATATTGCAATGTCCGGTTTGGCTTCCACTGCTGTTGCTAAACCAATTATGGTATATTCATTTCCTTGAAATGTCATTTTTTTACCTACCGAACGCTCTGAAGCCACTAACAAAAGCTCTGTGATTGGGAAGTTACGTTCTGCTAATACCTTTAGCATTACCTCTCCAACCATACCTGTGGCACCTACAACTGCTACTTTCACTTTAATTTAATTTAATAATTTGTTAGACAAAGGTACGCAATAGGTATTGCTACAGGAAACTTTTTAAAAGAGAATAATTAAAATTTAACAAAATGTTTTATTTATAACATTCGTTATGTTTCCTAAATACATAAAAAGAAAAACTCCTGCTAATACAGCGGGAGTTTAGCTTTTTTAAACAAAAAGGATAAAGGTTTATTTTTTAAGTAAATCTCTTATTTCGCCTAATAATTCTTCTTGGGACGGTCCGGCTGTTGGAGCTGGCTCCTCTTCTTTTGCTTTTTTCGTTTTGTTTACACCTTTTACAACCATAAACATTACAAAGGCAACAATAATAAAGTCAATAACGTTTGTTAAAAACTCACCATATAAAACAGCTACTTCTCCAACTTTTTCACCAGCATCATTCATAGTTCCTTCTTTTAAAATGTGCTTTAAATCTTTGAAATTTGTATCAAATATTAATCCAATTAACGGAGAAACAATTCCTCCTGTAAATGAAGCTACCACTTTGTTAAAAGCAGCACCCATAACAAATCCAACGGCAATATCTACTAGATTGCCTTTCATCGCAAAATCTTTGAATTCTTTAAGCATGATTGAGTGTTTTTTTATTAATAATTAAACTTAGTGTACGCTAATGTAGTAAAAAAAGTTTCTTAAATAAATGTTAAGACAAATTGTCTAGTTAATAAAAACACGCTTTACTCGCTGAGAAATGCCAGTTACAAGCTCATAGGAAATGGTATTTGCTGTAGCAGCAAATTCTTCTGCTGAGTTGCCCTTTCCAAAAATAATAACCTCATCTCCTTCATTGCATGGGATATCAGTAACATTAATCATAATCATATCCATACATACATTTCCAATAATGGGTGCTTTTTTTCCATTCACTAAAACATAGGCTTTTCCATTGCCGTATTGACGACCAATACCATCGGCATGACCAATGGGTAATGTGGCAGTGGCCATTGATTTATTGGAAGTAAATGCTCTATTATAACCAACACTATTATTCGATTTAATTTGATGAATTTGAGAGATAATAGTTTTTAACGAAGCCACAGGTTTTAAATGAGTATCTATTTCTATATCGTTTCCGAACCCGTATAATCCAATTCCGCTCCTTACCATATCAAATTGTGC
The DNA here is from genome assembly GCA_947493885.1 of uncultured Maribacter sp. Classification (GTDB taxonomy): domain Bacteria; phylum Bacteroidota; class Bacteroidia; order Flavobacteriales; family Flavobacteriaceae; genus Maribacter_B. Next base: position 685,918 of record CANLTE010000001.1, on the reverse strand, counting down.
TTTTGGATAATTAAGAATTCCTGAGGTGTTTAAAATATGCTTAAAAGGAGTATGGGTAAGTTGTGCTTCAATTTTAGAAGAAATTCTAGTAAAAGCTTCAATTTGAGACAAAGTAAATTCTTGTTCATTAGCATCCTCCGAAGCTGCTAAATGAGAGAATATAGAAGTGATTTTAAATCGTTCTTGAGCATTAATTTTCTTAATTAGAGCATCCACATCGTTTTCAGTAAAACCAAGCCTATTTAACCCTGTATTAAATTTTAGATGAACAGGATATTTGCTAAGTTCCTTGGTGGACACAGCATTTAAAAAACAATCTAGTATTTTATGTGAGTAAATACTTGGTTCAAGATTATTTTCAACAAGTTGGTCAAAATTAATTGGTTGTGGATGCAATACCAGAATTGGGGTTTGCACTCCTGATTTTCTTAAACCAACTCCTTCATCCGTATAAGCTACTGCTAAATAGTCAACGTTTAATTGTTCTAATTTTTTAGCAATTTTTAGAGCATCATTCCCATAAGCAAATGCTTTAACAACACCTAAAAATTTAGTAGTTGATTTAATTTTAGATTTAAAATAATTGAAATTATGTTCAAGAGCTTTTAGGTCTATTTCTAAAACAGTTTCATTGGTTTTAGGCATTGTCGTTTTTTTTGTTTTCTGTAAGCTCCTGCGCTTTTACATCTATATGTTTCACCTTTTCTTTTAGTTGCGCCTTATAATATGCGGCTCTGCTTAAAGGCTCGTATTCTTCTGTTTCGCCTAGCATTACAATATCATCATTATTAGATTTTCGAAAACTATAATGAGCTAAATTCCCCGTTCGTGTGCAAATGGCGTGTACTTTTGTTACATATTCTGCCGTTGCCATAAGTGCTGGCATTGGTCCAAAAGGGTTTCCTTTAAAATCCATATCCAAGCCTGCAACAACTACACGTATGCCTTTGTTAGCCAAATCATTGCAAACGGATACGATTTCGTCATCAAAAAACTGAGCTTCATCAATACCAACAACATCACAATCATCAGCCAATAGTCTAATATTTGCGGCAGCGGGAACAGGGGTAGAACGAATTTCGTTTGCGTTGTGAGATACTACCATTTCATCATGATATCTGGTATCTACCTGAGGCTTAAAAATTTCCACCTTTTGCTTCGCAAATTGAGCTCGTCGTAGTCTACGAATTAGTTCTTCGGTTTTCCCCGAAAACATGGAGCCTGAGATAACTTCTATCCAACCAAATTGTTCTTTGTAATTTACGGTGTTTTCTAAGAACATTTTTTTGTAAATTTAGACGAAAATAAGGTGTTTTTTCGTTCTTATTGATACGAACTATAAAGTTATTAAAAAAAGAAACGCTGTTTTTTGAAAGGATAAATCAAATGCGATGAAAAAGAAATTGAAAGAAGAATTGGTAAAACTATCTACTGATATCATTACATCAGGAGATAATGAGAATATTGCCGATTTGTATGAAGCAGCTAAGAACCTTTTTGAGAAATTGGCAGTTTTAAGGTTTATTGATGAGAAGCTAAAGGATATTGAAATAGATGTTTCTAAAAATGTTATTGCAGCAAAGTTTGAAAAAATGGCGAATGCAGTGTTAAGTGTAGATGCATCTGTTCCTGAGAGTAACCCGCACCTAGAGGATATTATGACTCCTGGGATTGATACCATAAAAGACATGGTTTCCGAAATGCCTAAAGAGGAAAATGTGGATGATGTACTTACTGAGTTTTTGCCAGAAGCTGATTATATGAAAAATGATAAAGAACTTTTTGAGCCTAATGAAGATTCTGGTATACAAAAAGAGACAAAATCATTGAATGATAGATTAAATACGGCTGAAATAAAAGTAGATTTAAATAATAGACTTGCTTTTGTAAAACACTTATTTGAAGGAAGTACAGAAGATTATAACAGAGTACTATCTCAATTAAATACTATTGAAACCGAAGAGCGTTCTGTTGCCTTTATTGAAAATATGGTAAAACCTGATTATAATAATTGGGAAAATAAAGAGGAGTACGAAGAACGTTTTATGGAACTTATTTCTCGAAGGTTTATATAAAACAGGGTGTTATGTTGCCATTAACAATTTTATATGTTGCAGGTAAACAGCTAAGACGCTAACTTTGGTGCATGGGTAAACTATACTTGGTACCAACTCCTATAGGAAATCTTGAAGATATTACACTCAGAGCAATAAGAGTACTTAAAGAAGTAGATTTAATTCTAGCAGAAGATACACGTACTAGTGGTAAGCTTTTAAAGCATTTTGAGATTGGCACTTCTATGCAAAGTCATCATATGCACAATGAGCATAAAACGGTGGAAGGGTTAATAAATAGGTTGCAATCAGGCATTTCTATTGCATTAATTTCTGACGCAGGAACACCAGCCATATCTGATCCAGGATTTTTATTGACTAGAGCATGTGTTGAGCGTGATATTCCAGTAGAGTGTTTGCCAGGTGCAACTGCATTTGTACCAGCATTAGTAAATAGCGGATTGCCTAATGACAAGTTTGTTTTTGAAGGTTTTTTACCTGTAAAAAAAGGAAGACAAACCCGATTAAAACTTTTAGCAGAAGAAACCCGTACCATGATTTTTTATGAGTCACCACATAAGCTGGTAAAAACCTTGGGCAGTTTTGCAGAGTATTTTGGAGAAGAACGCTTAGTTTCCGTATCTCGAGAGTTAACTAAAATGTATGAAGAAACCGTTCGTGGAACTGCAAAAGAAGTATTAAAATATTATACCGAAAAACCTCCAAAAGGAGAAATCGTAATTATTGTTGGAGGTAAAAAATAACGAATATGAAGATTGAAGAATTTAAAAAAAAGCTAAACACGGTTACCGAAGAAGTACAATTTGAAGATACCATGGCGGTAATTGAGGCGAACTATAATTTTACACCAACCGCTTTTGTAAATGGAGCTTTAAGTAATAAAGCTGGTGAAAATTCAGGTTCTTGTAAATTGTTTGCCTTTGCCAAAAAGCAAGGGTTTTCAACAACAGAAACTTTAGCCTGTTTTGGAAAGTATTATTCAGAAGATGTTTTAAATGATTTAACAGGAAGTGATCATCAAAACATTAGAAATTTTATGCAATTTGGTTTTGATAAATTGTCTTTTGATGGTGAACCTTTACAAGAAAAATAATAGTTGTGAAGGGGCTATTAAACGAAATAAGGGGTTGTACTGTTTGTGAAGAACAATTGCCTCTTGGTCCCAGACCAGTAGTTGTAGCCAACAAAAAAGCTAAAATTGTAATTATAGGTCAAGCTCCAGGAACTAAAGTTCATGCATCAGGAATCCCGTGGGATGACCCTAGTGGAAAGCAACTTAGAAAATGGATGAATATTTCTGATGCCGACTTTTACGATGAAGAAAAAGTAGCCATAATTCCAATGGGTTTTTGTTATCCCGGAAAAGGCAAAACAGGTGACTTACCACCAAGACCAGAATGTGCACCACTTTGGCATAAACAGTTGATGAATAAATTGCCTAATGTAGAGCTAGTGCTATTAATTGGTATTTACGCGCAAAAATATTATTTAGGTAAAACTGCAGAGAAAAATTTAACTGAAACGGTGAGAAGGTTTGAAAACTACTTGCCAAATTATATGACCTTACCTCACCCTTCGCCACGTAATAGGTTTTGGCTTACTAAAAACCCTTGGTTTGATAAAGATATTGTTCCAGAGTTACAGCGAAGAGTTTCAAATTTACTGGAAGATTAAAAAAGTGTTAGTTCGAGTGTTTTGTTGAAGCGTAGTGAAAACAAAATGTATCGAGAACAGCTTTTGATATCTAAAATTCTATTCTCGATACACTTTTCCTACCGTCAAAGCACTCGAATTGACGAGTTTTAGAATATTAATGAAAGAACTTTTATCAACTTTCAACATTAAAACCTTCAGACTTTGGACTTAACTAGCCTAATAAACTCCTCCTCCATGTTTTCCTTTTTCCCAACCGTGTTTCCCTAAATATTGGTCACCACTTTCAACAGCCCCATCTTCAATAGAAGTTCCCATACTATCATTCCAACGATTTAAATATCCAAAAAGCGAAATAACACCAAGCATTTCAACAATTTCACCTTCATTCCAATATTTATATAGGCGCTCTTTAATTTCAGCATCAACGCCATTTGGTACTTGCGAAGCTTGCAGCGAAAAATCTAGAGCAGCACGCTCAGCTTCTGAGAAAGCAGGATGCGTTCGGTAATCCCAAATATTATCTAATTGCTCTTGCTCTGCGCCATAACGTTCCGCAGCACGTATCGCATGAGCCTGACAATATCTACAACCCGTACTGTTACTACTTACCCAAGCAATCATTCTTTTTAAGGCCGATGTTACTCTACCTTCGTTAGCCATAACCGCTTTGTTGAGGTTTATAAAGGCTTTTGAAATGGCAGGTCTATGTTGCATTGTCAAAACCGAATTTGGGCAGAAACCCAAGGTTTCATTAAAAAATTCTGCTAATTTTTTTGTCTCAATATCGTGTTCTGAATCTAGTGGAGTTACTAAAGGCATGGTGCTATGTTTTTATTGTATTTTTATCCCCTACAAGAAACAAAAAATTATGAGCACAACAAATCATATTACTACAAAGTGGTTGGGTAACATGACCTTTGAGAGTACGAATCCATCAGGTCATACATTAAAAATGGATATTGCTAAAGAAGATGGTGGTGATAGCAGTGGTTTTAGACCAAAGGCATTGATGCTTTCGTCATTGGCAGGCTGTTCAGGACTTGATGTAGCGGGCTTAATTAAAAAAATGAAATTGGAGGTTGATGATTTTCAAATTGAAACTATAGCCAATTTAACTGATGAGCATCCAAAATTTTATGATAAAGTAACTATAGAATACCATTTTACTGGAAGTAATCTAAAGGAGAAAAAATTACAACGTGCAGTTGATTTATCAATTGAGAAGTATTGTGGTGTAATGGAAATGTTTAGAAAGTTTGCTACACTAGAAGTTAAAACTGTTTTTCGCAAGAAATAAGTTCTCGATGCTATTTTGAAGAAAAATCAAAATCACTCGAACTGACGAGAAGTAATTTAATTATAGTTGTTTCAGACGATTTAGTGAATATGAAACTATCTTATGTTTATATTTTAAAATGTTCTGATGGTACATATTATACAGGAGTAACCGCTAATCTTGAGAAAAGGATTTTAGAACATCAACTGGGAAAATATAAGAATAGTTACACATATTTAAGAAGACCTGTTTCGGTGGTATTTTATTGCGAGTTTACCGATATTAATATCGCAATTCTGAAGGAAAAACAAATTAAAAAATGGTCAAAAGCTAAAAAAGAAGCATTAATAAATAATGAATATGAAAAGCTTCCGAATTTGGCAAAAAAGAGATTTAAAAAGTAATTTTCTAATATAGTTTTACTGTTAAACGTCACTTCGAGTGATTTCGACCAGGGGGAGAAATTGTATCGAGAAGAAATAATAATAAAAATATGCGCTGGACCATAAAGCCAAAGCCAGAATTACAACATATTGAAGCTTTAAGTGAAGCGTTAAAAGTAGACCCATTAGTATCGCAATTACTGTTGCAACGTGGTATTTCTACTTACGATGAAGCTAAAAAGTTTTTTAGACCTCAATTAACAGATTTACACGACCCTTATTTAATGAAGGATATGGACGTTGCTGTTCATAGAATAGAAGTTGCCATAGCAAACAATGAAAATATTCTTGTTTATGGCGATTATGATGTAGATGGTACCACAGCCGTATCGTTGGTTTCTTCGTATTTATTAAGTTATTACCCCAATGTTGCAACCTATATTCCAGACAGATATGCTGAAGGTTACGGTGTGTCTTTCAAAGGAATAGATTTTGCTGAGGATAACGATTTTTCGTTGATAATTGCTTTAGATTGTGGCGTAAAGGCAATTGAAAAAGTTGCCTATGCAAAAGAAAAACAAATAGATTTTATTATTTGTGACCACCACCGTCCTGGTGAAACTTTACCAGAAGCAATTGCTGTTTTAGACCCGAAAAGGAGTGATTGTAATTATCCATACGATGAGTTATGTGGTTGCGGAGTTGGTTTTAAGTTGATACAGGCATTGGGTAAAAATATGGGAGAAACCATTGAAGACTTAATTCCGTACTTAGATTTAGTAGCTACGGCAATTGGAGCAGATATTGTTCCCATAACTGGTGAAAATAGAGTGTTGGCGTATTATGGATTACACCAAATTAATACAAACCCAAGAATTGGTTTTAAAGCTATATTAAATCAAACTAAAAAAAGAGTATTAACTATTACCGATGTTGTTTTTATAATAGCACCAAGAATTAATGCTGCAGGTAGAATAAAACATGGTCAACATGCTGTAAATTTATTGACCGAAACTAATCTAGAACAAGCGGAAACCTTTGCAAAAGAAATAGAACAATACAATCTTGACCGTAAAAATCTCGATAAAGAAATTACTATAGACGCTTTAGCTCAAATTGAAGAAAATAAAGAAAAAGAAGCTTTTACTACTGTTGTTTATAATGAGACTTGGCATAAGGGAGTTATTGGTATTGTAGCTTCTAGATTAACCGAAACGTATTACAGGCCTACTTTGGTTTTTACAAAAAGTGGAGATAAACTTGCAGCTTCTGCTCGTTCCGTTAAAGGGTTTGATGTATATAATGCTTTAGAACAATGTACAGATTATATTGAGCAATTTGGAGGGCATAAATACGCTGCTGGATTAACACTTTTAGAAAGTGAGTATGTAAATTTTAAAAATAAGTTTGAAGAAGTAGTTTCTAAAACCATTGATTCTAATTTGTTGATTCCTGAAGTTACAGTAGACTCAGCTATAAGTTTTAAAGATATTACCCCCAAACTAATGCGAATTCTTAAGCAGTTTGCACCATTTGGACCAGGAAATATGACTCCTATTTTTATGGTTGAAAATATTAATGATACTGGGTATGCAAAAGGTGTGGGAGAAGACGAAAAACACTTAAAAGCATCAGTAACTCAAAATGAAAGTAAAACTATTGGTTGTATTGGTTTTAACCTAGGAGATAAAATAGACGTAGTAACAAATAAGAAATCTTTTGATGCTGTTTTTTCATTAGATGAAAATGAGTGGCAAGGTAATGTAAGCCTACAATTAAAATTAAGAGATATTCGGTAATGGACCCATACGCAGCATTACGATATAAAGAGTTTAACGTTTTTTTACTAATTCGTTTTGCAATGGTCTTTGCTTGGTCAATGCAGTTTATTGTTATTGAGTGGCAAGTGTATACCTTAACGAAAGATCCACTTTCTTTAGGAATAATAGGACTTATGGAAGTTATTCCAGCGGTATCTATGGCCCTTTTTGCTGGGCATATTGTAGATCAAAAGGAAAAGCGAAATTTACTGACCCTATGTATTTTTGGTTTTTCGGTAATAAGTTGTGGATTGTTTTTAGTTAGTTCGCCGCAAGCTATAGAGCAACTTTCTTCTAAAACAATACTATATATTATATATGCGCTGGTATTTTTTGGAGGTCTGGTGCGCGCATTTATAGGGCCTACAATTTTTTCGCTTATCGCGTTAATAGTTCCAAAAAAGATTTACCCAAATGCGGCGACTTGGAGTAGTTCTACATGGCAAATGGCATCAGTTTTAGGGCCAGCCTTTGCAGGGTTTTCTATAAGCTGGATAGGTGTACATTGGTCTATGTGCATTATTTTAGGATTTTCGGTTTTAGCATTACTTGGACTTTCTCAGATTTCTAAAAAACCTATTCTTAATCCTAAAATTGGCGAGCCAGTTTTTCAGAGTTTACAAGAAGGGTTAAAATTTGTTTTCAGTACAAAAGCAGTTTTTGGAGCACTTACACTAGATATGATTGCAGTTCTTTTTGGTGGCGCAGTAGCATTACTTCCTATTTTTGCGCAAGATATATTGCATGTAGGAGCTGAGGGTTTTGGTGTTTTAAGGGCGGCACCAGCTGTAGGTGCTTTTATAACTATGATGGTTTCAACACATTTTCCATTATACAAATCGGCAGGAAAAAAATTATTAATAGCTGTTTTTGCCTTTGGTGTTTGCATTATTGTTTTTGGTTTATCGACCTATTTTTGGCTATCCGTTTTAGCTCTTTTTGTTAGTGGTGCCGTTGATGGAATTTCAATGATTATTCGTCAAACGATATTACAGCTAAAAACACCAGATAATATGCGAGGTAGAGTAGCTTCAGTAAACTCTATGTTTGTAGGCTCATCAAATGAATTGGGTGCTTTTGAAAGTGGCGTAACCGCAAAATTAATGGGTACCGTTACCGCAGTAGTATTTGGGGGAAGTATGACACTGCTAACAGTCGTAATTACGAGATTTGTATCACCAGGTTTTTGGAGATTAGATCTTCGAAATGATTTAGAAGAACATGAAAAGGTTAGCTAGGGTCGTACTTTTTTAGTTCAAGTTTTTCTCCATCAAATACACCGTAAGTAAAATAGGTAATCCAATCACCTAGATTAGTATATCGTGATTTTTCGTTTAAATCTATTTCTAAAGGGAGATGTCTGTGACCAAAAACAAAATAATCATAATGTTGTATTTCTAGTTTACGTTTGGCATATTGTACCAACCACTCATTTTCTTCACCTAAAAATTTCACATCGTCGTCACCAGAAATCATTTTGTTTTTTACCGATAAATACTGCCCTAATTTCACCCCTAAATCTGGATGTAACCATCTAAAAAACCATTGCGCAATAGAGTTGGTAAAAACTTTTTTCATACGTTTATAACCTTTATCTCCAGGACCAAGACCATCACCATGACCAATAAAAAAAGAAGTGTTGTTCAACTGAAAAATTTCGGGTTTATGAAAAACAGGAATGTTAAGCTCTTCTTCAAAATAACCATTCATCCAAAGATCATGATTTCCAACAAAATAGTAAATAGGAATACCAGAATCACTTATTTCTGCTAGTTTTCCTAATGTGCGTGTAAAGCCTTTAGGAACAACCGTTTTGTAATCAATCCAAAAATCAAACAAATCACCTAAAAGAAAAATAACTGCAGCATCTTTTTTAACTTCATCAAGCCAAGCAACAAATTTTTTTTCACGCGGATAACTTTGTTCAGCAGTTGGAGCTCCCAAGTGATTATCACTTGAAAAGTATACTTTCTTTCCTTCAGGAATAATTATGTTTTTCATCTGGATGTAAATATAAAGAAATTTGATACTTTTAATTTCTAATGTATAAATCTAGTATATGCTTTTAGTTAAAAAAATTATACTGTTAATTGGGTTTTTAGGAACTCAAATTACTTTTTCACAACAAGTAATTGATTTGCCTAATGAGAAACCAAAAAGTACTAAATGGGAAAATGCGGAAAAAGAATATTTTTCCAAGAAAGCTAATTCAAAAATAATGGCGAATATATCTTCTCCTGCGCTAGTAAAGTTTGAGCCAGAAGTAAAAAACAAAAACGGCACTTCGGTAATTATTGCACCAGGTGGCGGCATGTATCTTTTAAGTATAGAAAGTGAAGGTTATAATGTTGCTAAATGGTTGGTAAAAAAGGGAATTACTGCTTTTGTTTTAAAGTATAGGTTGGTGCCTACAGGTGAAGATGCTGCACAAGATTTACATGATATTATAAAGAAAAGTAATGAAGAACGAATTCGCATTACAAACAAAATATTACCGTATTCTGTAAATGATGGTTTAAATGCAATTAGTTATGTAAGAGAGAATGCAGAAACTTTAGGTGTTCATCCAGAAAAAATTGGGTTTATGGGTTTTTCTGCTGGAGGAGTTATTGCATTTGGTGTAGTAAATGAATGTAAAGAAGAAAACAAACCTAATTTTTTGGTGCCTGTTTATCCGGGAACAGATTTAATTATTCCTGAACCCAATAAACTAACACCGCCAACATTATTTATTGCCGCTGCAAATGACCAATTAATTGATGCTACTGTATTCACCAATTTGTACAATTTGTGGCATAAATCAGGAGTAAAAACAGGAATGCATATGTATACTAAAGGCGGGCATGGTTTTGGAACTTGGAAACGAGGATTCCCGAGCGATAACTGGTTAGACCGTTTCTATGAGTGGGCAAAAAGTGAGGCGTTTATAAAACCTATTCTTAACTAAGTTTACTCATTTTCAGAGGCATACCATTCTGCAAAGGAAGTATCTGTTTCCTGAAGTTTTAATGAATGTAATTTTATTTCTTGTGGTAATCTGGCTTTAATTTTCGCTGCAAAATCAATTACCATGTTTTCGCTAGTAGGTTGATAATCAGCTAAAATTACATTGTGCCCTCTGTCGGTAAGTTCTTTTGCAAGCTCTACATGAGGAGTATTTTTATTGAATACTGTAGCATGATCAAACTTATTTACAATTTCTTCCTTGACTATTTTTTTAAGGTCACCAAAATCTATTACCATTCCAAGTTTTACATGAGAGGGGTCGGTGATTGGGGTACCAATTACAGTAACTGAAAGCTTATAACTATGACCGTGAACATTTCTACATTTTCCATCATAACCAAACAATGCATGTCCGGTTTCAAAATTAAATTGTTTGGTAATTCTAATGTTGCTCATGATGTAAAGAATAATAAAAGAGTAAAGGTAGGGTTTCTAGTAAAATATGCCTTTATTTAAAGCTATATAACATATAACTACCTCCAATAATTAAAAAAGGAGCAGCAATCATAAATAAAATAACACTTCCTCGGTATAACCCCCAAAACGATATTGTTTTTACATTATTTGGTTTTCTGGGGTTATAAATAACTTTTACTTTTTCTCCTATTTCGTATGGGGCTGGGTAAGATTGTATAGTACTTTCATAAATATGTTTAACCATAGAGCGGTCTGTATATTCAAAAACAGGAGTGTAAACCGTTGTGCCGTCAGAAACGGATGGTAAAAGTTTAATAACAGTTGCATTGGTTTTTATACCTTTTGAAAGTAGAAGTTGAGTCTTATGATATTGAGTAAATGCACCATAACTTAGACTAGCGCCAATTAAAAAAAGTATACTATAAAAAATTATCCACATGGAAAAATTTTGCATTTATGGGCAAATTATCTTTTATATTTTCTTCGAGACCTAACTCTGTTTACAAAGTAAATTATGATAACAAAAAAGGCAAGTATTGGGAAGATTAAATCGCCGTTTAAAAAGTTTAGAATGTCCATTACAAATTTTTAATATTGATGTTTTAACGAAAATATGTAGCGGTTATTATTTTTTAAATTTTGAAAGTGCATTTTTGGTAAATTCAGATAGTGCTAATTTTCCAGTTATAGCAGCACGTTCTGGCAAAAGTTTACCCCAATGGTCTGTACCGTTCCATAGTACTTTTTTCCATGCTTTTAGAGATTCTGGATTGTAAGAAGCCAGTTTATCTACATAAATATTTATTTCTTTATCAAGTTCAATGGTGTTTTCAAATACCTTTGCTACAAGCCCTTTTTCTTGCGCCCAATATGCAGTTTTCCATTCGGTTGGAGCCAGAGACATCTCAGAAAGTCCAGACAGCCCTATTTTACGTTCAACAGCAGGAGCAATTACTAAAGGAGCAATACCTATGGTTAATTCAGATAATCGAATAGATGTATTTACCGTTGCCATAACGTAATCACATGCGGCAATAATGCCAACACCTCCTCCGACTGCTTTGCCTGGTACTCGGCCAACAATTATTTTGCTACAATTTCGCATTGCATTTATAACTTTAGCAAAGCCACCAAAAAATAGTTTTCCCTCTTCTAGCGTAGAAACTTCAATAAGTTCATCAAAAGAAGCGCCTGCGCAAAAGGTTTTATCTCCTTCGGATTTTAAAAGAATTATTGAAACATTATCGTTTTCGGAAAGCTTTTCCAATTCATTAGCAAGCCTGTCTAAAAGCTCCGCTGTAAACGAATTACTTGCGGGATGCCCAAACTCAACTGTTGCTACCTTGTTTTGAATGTTTGTATAAAGACTTCCGTTTGTTCTACCTGTACCCATTTTTGTTTAAAATTAATTGTTAATTACCAATGGTCGAAATTTTTTTTGGAACTTCCAGACTAAAGCCCAACCCCTTATAATCATCCATATAGTAAGTGCCACCCAGATTCCGTACAGACCCCAATCTACAACTTTACTTATATAAAGAATTGGAACAAAACCTAAAAAAGTGGCAGAAAGTAATACATTTCGTAAATATTTCATTTCCCCTAATCCCTTAAATAATCCATCTAGAACAAAAGCAACCGTATTAATTGGCAGTCCTAAAATTAGAATAAAAAACATTCCATAAAAAGTTTCTAAAACAACGGTTTCATTGGTAAACAATTGTCCTATTGGTTTATAAAAAATAAATGCTGTAATCATTAAAATTATACTTACATACATCCCGTATAATGTAATTTTTTTGGCTAGAGACCATAAGCCTTTAAAATCTTTAGCACCAAGAAGCCTACCTCCCATAATATTACCTGCAGCACCATAACCATCGATAAAAAAAGCAGCAAAAAGCCAAATGTTTATGGCAATAGTATGTGCACCAATATACTGTTCTCCAAGGGCAGCAGCTTCTCTAACTGCTAAAATTAAAGCTACATTTAATGATATTGCCCTTACGAATAAGTTAAGACTCATAATAACTAATCGCTTTAGTTCGGGGTGTAGCGGAAATCTTATTTTTAAGTTAATATCAGTTTTGGTAAGTAATAAGTAAAAGGCCATTACAGCCATTATGCCTTGAGAAATTAAACTTGCCCATGCAGCACCTTCTAAATGCATAGCCGGTAAAATATCTGTTATACCATATACAAAAGCAAAATCTAAAATAATGTTTAAAACAGCTCCAGTAATTGCAATTAGCATAGGCCAATATGTATTTTGAAGCCCTCTAAATATACCCATTATAGCAAATACAAATAGGGTTAAGGGAAAACCCCAAACTCGGATAGCATAATAAGAAATGCAATACTCCAATATTTTGCCAGAAGCGTTGAGTAAGGTAAAAATTTCCTCGATTACAAAAACAGTAGATAACAATACTATTATGCTTAAACTAATATTTAAAAAAATCACTTGAGCAGGGAGTGATTTTACAGCTTCTATTTTTCCTGCTCCGAGATATTGCGATATTATTGCAGAAATAGCACTTCGGGTTTGACCTAGAATCCATATTAACATTGATAAAAAAGAACCTACAATACCTGCGGCGGCTAAAGATTCCACTCCGTCTATAGGAATATTACCCACTATAGCAGTATCAGTAATATTTAAAACAGGTTCTGCTATTCCAGCAATTGTTGCTGGAATAGCTAAGTTGTTTATAGATTTACGATTTACAGGAATTTTCAAGAATAGAATATTTTATAAAACCAATTCGTTATATTGAAAACAGAATTTGAGATATCTTTGCAGCTCAAATAATAATAGCTTTTTAATAAAAGGTAAATTTAGGATATAAATTAACATTTAAACATATGAAAAACATTCTAGTACCAATGGGAACTTCTAGTAGCACAAATCAAATGCTTCAATATGCTGTGGATTTTGCTTTAAACTTTGGTTCTCGAATTTATGTTATGGATGTATTTAACGTTACTGCCAAAACAGGAAGTTTAGCAAATGTTTCGGAAAAACTAGCGGAAAGTGGTAGGGAGCGATTAAAAAATGTTGTTGCTAATGTAGATGCTAAAGGAGTAGAAATTAAAATAGCAACCTATAATGGTGGTATTATTGATGGTGTAAAAAGTATAGATAATGAAATTGGAATAGACCTTATTATTTTATCACCTCGAAGCAATGAGATTAAAGATGAATTATATCTTGGAACAACTTCTGGTAAAATCATTAAAAGAACTAACATACCAGCCTTAATTGTACCTAAAGAGACAAATTTTAAGCCGTTTTCTACTGTATTAACAGCGTTTAAATCTGGAATAGTTAAACGAAATAGAATTCTTAATCCTTTATTAGATATTAAAAATAAATTTGAAACTAAAGTGAACCTACTTTTAGTAAAAACTCCTGGGTATACAGATGATGATTTACGGGTAAGTACGGCCCTTATGGACATTAGTTCTCAATTAAAAATAACGGAAAACGCAACAACATATCAAGGCGTTTTGGAACATTTTCAATTACAAAGTCCAGACCTTTTGTGTGTTTTTAGAAGAAAGAGAGGTTTTTTCAAAAAGCTTTGGGAAAAAACAACAATATTTAAATCTGAGTTTTACGCTAAAATCCCGGTTTTGGTTTTAAGTGTAAATAAAGATTAGTTTTGGATATTATTTTAAAAGTAGTTCCTTTGAAAACAATGGGGGATTAGCTCAGCTGGCTAGAGCGCTTGCCTGGCAGGCAAGAGGTCACCGGTTCGACTCCGGTATTCTCCACAAAAACCATCCTATTTGTTTAGGATGGTTTTTTGATTATAAAGAATAAGGTTAATTTTGAGCTTGATATAGAAATTATGAATTTAAACAATAAAGTTGCCTACATAACAGGAGGCTCAAAAGGAATAGGGCTAGGAGTTGCAAAAAAAATGCTTGATTCTGGTATGAGAGTTGCGATAAGTGGTCGTAACGCTCAAAATCTCAAAGTGGCTGAGGAGTTTCTTAATAATTCTGAAAATGTTTTATCGATTGTTTCTGATGTCGTTAACAGTAAGGATGAGTCAATTGCTGTTCAAAAAGTAATAGACAAATGGGGTTCAGTTGATGTTGTTATTGCAAATGCTGGTGTAGGTTATTTTGCACCAGTGGATGAGCTTACTGAAGAACAGTGGCAACAAATGTTACAAACTAATTTAACGGGTCCTTTTTACACTTTAAAGGCCTCAGTAGAAGCTTTAAAAAAGAGTAAGGGATATTACATTACGATTGCAAGTTTAGCTGGGACTAATTTTTTTGCCAATGGAGCGGGGTATAACGCCTCAAAATATGGACTTGTTGGTTTTACTCAAGCGGCAATGCTGGATTTACGAAAGTATGATATTAAAGTGTCTACGATAATGCCAGGATCAGTTTCTACCGAATTTGCTGGCAATAAACCTTCAGATAAAGATGCTTGGAAAGTGCAGCCAGAAGATATCGGGGAACTTGTGTTGGACTTGTTAAAAATGAACCCAAGAACATTACCAAGTAAAATAGAGGTTAGGCCTACTCGTCCGGATAAGAAATAAATAACTATACTTCTTTTTCTACAAATGGAATATTTGGATTACATATTTCAAGTATTAACGATGTAAGTTGTTGCTTGAAATCATTTAATATTTCTGGAGTTATAAATTTTGAAGATTTACCCATTTTCGTATTGAAGTATAGTGTTCCAGGTTTAAGGTTTTTAAAAGAAATTATACCAGCCTGTACTTCATTTATTGTGTTTTGATTGTGGTACATTGTTGCGTAGCATAATAACTGAAAAGCTTTGCTCATATCGTAATTTGTAGTGATATCTTCCCAATGTGCAATGGTAACATTTTTGTTTTCAACTTTACCAGTTTTATAATCAATAATTCTGGTGATTCCGTTGATTTCATCAATGCGGTCCAATTTACCTTTTAGTTTAATAGGAAAATCCAATTCAGCAATATCTATCACTGAGTTAAAACTTTGTTCAAGTCCAACTATTTTTATTTCGTTTTTTTGAACATCCGAAATTTCTAAATCAATAAAGTTTTCTAAATATCTAACAATAACATTAAAAGCGATTAAGTTTTTTCCTCTACTAATATCTCCATCAAAATAGGTTTTTGCGAAATGTTTTTTCACCAAGTTTTTGATTAGGCGTTTGGAGCCTTTTAATACCTTTTCGTTTAAAATTTCACCAATAAAAGGTGTGTATATTTCTTCGAGAGTATCATGTACAATAGTTCCAAAAGTATTAGCAGCAACAGTTTCCTCAACAATTAATTTTGTGTCAATTTTAAGAAGATTGTTTTTATAAAAGTCTAATGGATTTCTAATATAATTACTTAAGGATGATGGTGAAAACCCTTTTTCAGCATGTTTTTTTATAAGTTTCAGTAATACATCATCTTTTTGGATAGTTTCTAATATTTTAATTGTTGGAGTAATTTTGGGCACTGCAATCTTTTCGATAACATCTGGGCTTCTATTTTCATCTGTTAAAAGCTGTGAGATTAATCTACTTTTTTCACCACCTTCTAACACATCAGGCTCCGTATTGTATATTATATAGATATTTTTGGCTCTTTGAATTAATCTATAGAAGTGGTATGTGTAAACGGCATCTTTTTCTTTATAAATAGGAAGCCCATGGCTTAGTTTTAAATCAATAGGAATAAAGGAGTTATTAGATTTTCCAGATGGAAGAATGCCTTCGTTAACTGATGTGATTATTACGGTTTCAAAATCTAAATTTCTACTTTCTAACATTCCCATAATTTGAAGACCTTCAATAGGGTCTCCAACGAAATCTAAAATTTCAGAAGACAGCGCTTCCTTAAATAAACTTCTTAAGGATTTTAAATCTGTTATGAATGTATACTTATCTATTAATTCTTGAATTTGATTGAATAGCGTGTGAAACCTATATAAGTATTCTAAAGCCAAATGATTATCGTCTTCTTGATATTTAGATTTCAGCTGTTTTATAATGCGATGACATTTTTCAACGAATTTATGAGGTGTTAACGTCTTATCTGTAAATAATAATTTGGCATTTTCGGATTGACTTTTAACAATGTTAAAAATTTTCTCAGCGGAAATATGAGACCAATTTCTAACTTTTATTGTTTCGCTAATTGTTGTGGATAAATTTTTTCCATTATGAAGCAAAATCTTAGTGTTTGGTTGCGATAAAAAGGACAGCAAACTTTTATGAAACCAACCTTGAGCGTTTTTATTTAAGTAAAGTTCTAAGTAATCAATAAAAAAGCTGGCAAAAGGAGTGTTTTTTAACTGATAACCCATGGTAATGTTTATTGTACTTATATTTTGGGGTATGGCATTTATTAGAGGGTTTAGTAGTGTTTCGTCGCCTAATACAATTGCGGTATTTTTAATATCATTTGGATTAATTTTCTCAATAATATTACCTACATATTTTGCTTGTGAAACATTTTTAGGTACACCTACAACTTGAATGTTTTTTTTGGAAAGATAATAAGTACTGGTTCCTTTTAAAGTATTAGCCTGAAAATATTTCCACTGTTTGCGATATTGTCGTATAAATAAACTTGCATCATGATTTGGATCATTTAAAAAGTACTTATCAATATCCCAATAAATTTTAGCCTTCTTAGTTTCAAGAATGGTTTGTAGGATATTACTTTCTGAGGTGTTTAAAGCATTGAAACCAAGAAATATGTGGGTTTTATTGGCTGTTTTTTCTATATAATCATTAATGGCTTCATTTGCTTTTCTATATACCAAACCTTGATGGCCTTTACCTTTTTGTAACAAAGAAGTATTAAAGTTTTGATAAAGTGTTTTTAAGTTATTCCAAAACTCAAGGTAATCATTCATCATTTTGGTTTTATGGCTATCTACGGACCAATGATTAATTTCTTGAATGGCTGCTAGATTGGAAAACAGGTTTTCTGCATTAATTAAATATCTATCAATTTCATTAAAATCTTGCAAAGCTGTTTGTCCCCATTTGGAAAAGGAGTAAAAACCTTCTTTGTTTTTGGTTTGTGTTTTTAGATAAGTATTATAAAGCTCAAATAATTGTTCAGTATTGTTTGCGTATTTGAGCCCAGCGATTTGCTCAATGAAGGTTTCAATGCTGTAAATTTCAGGTGAAAAAAAAGTTTTGTCGCTTTTTTTAGCGATAATTTTTTTTAGAAAAGTTCCCGCACGTTTACTAGGTAGAACAAAAACCAGATTGGAGTAATCGGAATATTCTTCCCATATTTCGTTCACAACACTTTCTATAAAACTTTGCATATGTAAAAATAAAAAAGCTCCGCAATTGCGGAGCTTTTAATTATATTAAAACGTTTGTTGATATAATTCTTATTTTACTAAGTTAATTTCAACTCTTCTGTTTTGTTTTCTACCTGATCTTGTATTGTTAGTAGCAATTGGCTTGTCTTCACCGTATCCAATAGCAGTTAATCTGTCTGAACCAATTCCTTTTTCGATTAAGAAATCTCTAACAGAGTTAGCTCTTGAATCAGATAACTTTTGGTTTAATTTAGCACTACCAACGCTATCCGTGTGACCTTCAACTGTAAACTTAGCAGTTGGGTATTCAGCTAAAATCTGAATAATGTCAACCATTACAGAAGTAGACTCAGCTTTAATAGAAGATTTACCTGTGTCAAATAAAATTGTTCTTGCATACTCATTTAATTGCTTTTGAACTTCCTCAGTTACTTCTGGGCAACCTTGGTTAGCAACAGTACCAGCTACGTCTGGACAAGCATCATCTTTATCTAAAACGCTATCACCATCTTTATCAGCCCAAGGACAACCTTTGTTTTCAGCAGGACCAGCTTCGCTAGGACAAGAATCATCTTTATCAGCAACACCGTCGCCATCAGCATCAGGACAACCAGCTAAAGCAGCAATACCAGCTTCATTAGGACAAGCGTCATCTTTATCAGCAACACCGTCACCATCAGCATCAGGACATCCGTTCATTTCTTTAGAACCAGCAGCATTTGGACAAGCATCTTTACTATCCTCGATACCATCACCGTCAGCATCTGGACATCCGTTGAATGCTTCTAAACCAGCAACTTCTGGACAAGCATCGTCTTTGTCATATACGCCATCACCATCAGTATCAGTACCACCAAATTTAACAGCAATACCAACTAAGTGTTGAAAATGAGAAACTAAGTAATCTTCAAAAGAATGCTTGTACTTAGATTCAAGAGTTAAACCAATGTTTTCAGTAAACCATAAGTTTAAACCTAAAGAGCCGTTTGCTGTACCAGCACCAACTTCATCAATCCAAGTATAACCACCACCTACAGTAGCAAAAGGATCAATTTTTGTATTTTCTAAGAAGTTGTACTTAATAGTACCATCTAAACCGTAGTAAGATAAATCATCTGCTGGGTCATCTCCCCATTTTGTAATTTTGTTTAAAGAACCAATAACACCAACTGAAAATCCACTACCAACTGATTTAGAAACAGCAATAGTTGAAATAGAAGGTAAAATGTTCCAGTGATCATTAGCATTGAATAACTTATTACCAAATGAACTAGTGCTACCATCAAGTGCTACAAAATCACTAGTAGGATACACATCTACTGCATTGACTCCAAAACTCACTTGCCATGGATTATTTTCGTCCTGCGCTTGAGTGCTGTTGAATCCTACTACTAGTAGTGCAACAACTAATAATTTACTTAGATATTTCATGTCTAAAATTTTAAGTTTAAGTGTTTATTAGCTGCAAATGTAAGTTGTTAAATATTATTAACAAAATCCAAATACTCTTTTTTTTAACACATTTTATGGAAAAAAGTAAACATTTAAACGATTTTTAAGGCTTTTCCAACTTTAATAAATGCGGAAATTGCGAGGTCTAAATGTTCTTTTTTATGTGCAGCTGAAAGCTGAACTCGTATTCTTGCTTTATTTTTTGGGACTACTGGATAATAAAAACCTATAACGTATATGCCTTCTTTTAAAAGCATGGAGGACATTTGTTGAGAAAGCTTGGCATCGTAAAGCATTACAGGTACTATTGCTGAATCTCCATCTATAATATCAAATCCTGCTTTTTTAAGCCCTTCTTTAAAGTATTTTGTGTTGTTTTGAAGCTTATCTCGTAAGGATGTATCTGTCTTTAGCATGTCAAATACTTTAATCGAGGCTCCAACAATTGCTGGAGCTAAAGAATTTGAAAAGAGATATGGCCTTGAACGTTGCCTTAATAAATCAATAATTTCCTTTTTACCTGTAGTATAGCCACCCATAGCACCTCCGAGAGCTTTACCAAGAGTGCCTGTGATAATATCTATTCGCCCCATCACTTTTTTTTCTTCTAATGTTCCTCTACCTGTTGGGCCTATAAAACCAGCAGCATGACATTCATCAATCATAACTAAGGCATCATATTTGTCTGCTAGATCACATATTTCATTAAGTGGAGCTACAAGACCATCCATTGAGAAAACACCATCTGTTACGATGATTTTAAATCTAGCGTTATCATCATTAGCCTTTATGAGTTGATTTTCTAAATCGGCCATGTCATTGTTAGCGTAACGATACCTTTTTGCCTTACATAAGCGAACACCATCAATTATAGACGCATGATTAAGCGAATCTGATATGATTGCATCTTCAGCATTTAATAGGGGTTCAAAAACCCCTCCATTGGCATCGAACGCTGCCGCATATAATATGGTATCTTCCGTTCCGTAAAATTCAGCTATCTTATTTTCAAGCGTTTTATGAATGTCTTGTGTGCCGCAAATAAATCTAACCGAAGACATTCCGAAACCATGAGTATCCATGGTATCCTTTGCCGCTTTTATGACTTCAGGATGCGAGGAAAGCCCAAGGTAATTGTTTGCACAAAAATTAATGACCTGTTCACCACTGGAAATTTTTATAACAGCATCTTGAGCGCTTGTAATAATGCGCTCTTCTTTATACAATCCATCATTTTTTATGGTTGCTAGTTCTTGTTGTAAATGTTCTTTAATTTTTCCGTACATAATTTAAATAAACTCAGGAGTTACTTGTTCGTTAATATAAACTATTATCTTATTTTTCACCTCAAAACCCATTTCAACTAACGCATCAGCATAAGAAAAAAGTTGCTGATGATATGACTTGTTTTTTTGCCCTGTTTTATAATCTATCAGGGTTACTTGCTTGTTAATTATAACAATACGATCAGGACGAAGAATAATACCATCTTTAGTTATGATTTCTTTTTCATTATAAACAGTAACGTTACTAGTGTAATATAATGATAGTTTAGGATGCAATACAATTCTGTAAATTGTTTCTTTTAAAGGAATTGCTTCTTGAGCTGATAATTCGCCCAATCTAATACTGTTTTCAAATGCCTTATTAATATCAGTTTCAATTTCTATTTGTGATAAAACATTATGTAATTGGTTCCCTTTAAATAAGGCTTCTTCTCTATTGGTATCCCATAACATACCAGACTTGGTTAATATTTTAAAACTATCTTTTTCTTTATGACTATAGGAGAAGTTAATAATCTCTTGTTGTTCTGGGTATGAGCTAACATCACTTTTACTTAACTCTCCCATGGCATATACTAAACTATTTTTATCCCATAAACCTTTTTCTATTAAGTATTGAATTAACAAACCAGAGTAGTATTCCTTTTTATGTTCACCTTTTGTAGTTGTATCTTTAAAAGAAAGAATATATAAGCCTTTTACTGCTCTGGTTAAAGCCACATATAACAGGTTAAAAGCATCTAGCTCTAATTTATGATGTTCTTCATTAAAAACAGAGAGAGCTTCTGGAGAATAGTTTTGGACTTCTTTTTTCTTGCTTATTAACAATTCGCTAAACTTATCGAAACTTTCGAGCGTATTGGGAACCCATAATTTAGGATCTATTTCTTCATAAATATAGGAATTTGCATAGGGAAAAATAACAATAGGAAACTCCAAACCTTTGGACTTGTGTATGGTCATTATTTGAATGGCATTTACGTTTTCTGGAGCACTAATTCCAATTTTGTCCTTTTTCTTTTCCCAATATGAAATAAATGACTGAGCATCTGAACCTATTTTTTGCTCGGTTTCTAAAACAACATCCATGAAATGAGTAATGTAGGCATCAGATTGGTCAACAAGGTTAAACTTTTTAATCGCATATTCTAGTCCGTCATAAATGGAGGATTGTTCTATTTGTTGAAGGTTAAAATCATAGTTTGATTCTAGAAAGGTGTCGAAGGTTTCAATATGTTGTTGTATAAATGCACTGCGCTCATCATTTTCCTTTGATAAAAAAAGAAGAATGTTAAAAATGGTTTCTTTATCTGTTGGTTGTACAATATAGTTTACAACATTGACTAAAAAATTAACTTTTGAGTTATTTTTTAATAGTAAGGTGTCTGGTGATATAATAGGAATATTACTGCGCATTAAAAAATCAGCGAGCAAAACACCATGTTTGTGCTTACGTGTCAAAATACAAATATCGTTATAGGCATATTTTTTACTTATTATGCTTTTGATTGTAATTAGTACTTCATTACAATAATGCTCATCAATGCCTTCTTTTTGGTCTAAAAATTTAATTTCTACGAAACCACCTTTTTTTGCATTGCTTTTTTGTTGATTTCCTTTAACGAATAAATCTTGATAAAAAGGATTGTTTAATAAAGGACTTGTGACTGTGAAGAAGTCATTATTAAATTTTACAATTTCCTCATGACTGCGATAATTAGAGGGTAAATTGTTTATTTCAGGTGAAAATACAAATGGGTTTGTTTTTGCATTTACCAAATTTAAAAACTGTTCGGCTTTACCTCCTCTCCAACGATATATAGCTTGTTTGGCATCACCAACTAAAAACACTGATCCTGTATTTCCATTTTCGTCCTCACTTTCAAGAGCATTACCAATTAATGGAACAAGATTGTTCCATTGCATTTCCGAAGTGTCTTGAAATTCATCAATAAAGTAATGCCTGTATTTTTCTCCTAATCGCTCGTATATAAAAGGTGCTGGTTGGTCTTTAACTTCATTCGAGATTATTGTATTAAATTCTGATATGGAAAGTAAATCTTGCTCAATTTGAATGTTTTTAATCTCCTGCTGAATAGTATTAATTACAGTTAAGGGGACTAGGTTTTTATATACATTTATCAGTTGTGCTCGTTTATAAATTAGCTCTTTAATATACTGGTATTTACCTAGTATTTTAGGGGCTAATTCATCAGAAGGTTTTTTTACTGTTGCTTTTATAATTTTATTATCAATTAGGTTTTGCTCTAATTTATTATTGTACAACGTAATTGGAGAATAGTTGCCTTCAGTTATTTTTTTAAAATGATTAGGAAGTGTTTCTCGTGGGAAGTCGGAAAACTCAAATCCCATTTTCTCGATAAAACGTAAGGTATTATTTGCCTCTAGAGTTATTTTTTTTTCTTCCGCAGTAATCTCTTTTTGTAACAATACCTTGAAATTTAAAAACTCACTAATAGGGATATCTACTAAAGATTTTAAGTGCTTAGTTTCATTTTCATTAAAAAGTAATTTTCCAATTTTACTTAGGTCAAATGTAATGTCCCAGCTTTTATCATCATCAATCTTTTCTATAGCAAAATCAATAAGAATTTTGGTGATTTGTTCATCTTCTCCTGCCTTATAGATAAGATTTGCAATGGCTTCATCAAGTAGCAAATCAGTATCTAATACAACCTCAAAATTTTGTGGAAGCTTTAAATCAATAGCAAAAGTTCTAATAAGTCTATGTGTGAATTTATCTATAGTGGAAATATCAAAAAAGGCGTAGTTATGCAGTATTCTTTTAAGTGATGTTTTGCTTTTTTGTTGGAGGGTTTCTATATCCATCTCCGTTTCTTTCATAACATCTAAAAACATTGATGAAGCATTTTCCAGTTGCTTTGTTTTACTAAATTCAAACAAACTACTAAGGATACGTTGTTTCATTTCATTTACAGCCTTATTGGTAAATGTAATGGCTAAAATTTGTTTAAACTTGGTCGGAGATTTTAGGGCAGTTTTAATATATGCTTTGGAAAGCATATATGTTTTTCCTGAACCTGCAGAAGCATTGTATATTTTGTATGAAGTAAGCTGCACCTAATTTTTAAATGCAAATTACACATTTTGGTACAGTTCTTAACATATTATTAGTTGATATATATAGGTTAAAACAGTAAATTTGAGTTTGATTTATAAAACAATAAAAACAAATATTATGGCTTTTGAATTACCTAAATTACCATATGCATATGATGCTTTGGAACCACATATTGATGCAAGAACAATGGAGATACACCATACGAAGCACCACAATGGATATACAACTAAATTAAATGGTGCTATCTCTGGTACTGATCTGGAAGGAAAGTCTATTGAAGACATTTTAGCAAACTTAGATTTATCTAACGGAGCGGTTAGAAATAATGGGGGAGGATTTTATAATCACTCATTATTTTGGGAAATTTTATCACCAAACGGAGGAGGAGAACCTTCAGGAGCATTAGCAGATGCAATTAATGAAGCATTTGGTTCTTTCGAAGAGTTTAAGGCTAATTTTAGTGCAGCAGCAGGAACAAGATTTGGTTCTGGATGGGCATGGTTATGTGTTCATAAAGGAGGAAAAGTAGAAGTTTGTTCTACACCAAACCAAGACAACCCATTAATGCCAGAAGTTGGTTGTGGTGGTCAACCAATTTTAGGATTAGATGTTTGGGAACATGCATACTACTTAAATTATCAGAACAGAAGACCTGATTATGTTGGAGCTTTTTTTAATCTAATAAATTGGGATAAAGTTAGCGAGCTTTATAACGCTGGAAAATAATTAAAATAGTTTTAAAACTGTTTGAACCACCATTAAGGTGGTTTTTTTATGCTTTAATTTTTATATGGACTATAATAAAATAGAAAAGGGCGGATAAATCCACCCTTTTCGTCCCAAATCTTACCATAAACTTAACCTACTTATGCTATGGCGTGACTAAAATACTGGTATTGTGGGAAATAAAAAAGAAATTCGGAAAAATTTAAATATTAAATGCTAAAAAAATGGGAGAAGTAATTTAAAAAAAGAGAGTTTTATCTTGTTAAATAATTGATTTACAGATAATAAAAAAGGCAGAGCATAGCTCCACCTTTTTTCCCCAAATCTTACCATGAACTTAACCTACTTATGCTATGGTCCTCCAAAGGTAAATTAGATGTAGCTTGAAAAAAAAGGTTTTAGATAAAAGCACATTAGTTATGGCTGAAGTGTATTTATGATGGAATAAAGGAGAAATAATCTTAAAAGTGTATAAAAAACAAAAGCGGAGCATAGCCCCGCTTTTTCCCCAAATCTTACCATGAACTTAACCTACTTATGCTATGGTTCTCCAAAGGTATAGTGTTACCTAAGAGTATAATAAAGTATTGGATAAACTTCGAGAATATCGGGTTTAAGTGTTAATTAGGGCATAAAGTTTTTAGTTTTACTTTAATATGGAAGTTATACAAATAAAAAAGGTGAAGAAGTCTTCACCTTTTTTGCCCCAAATCTTACCATGAACTTAACCTACTTATGCTATGGCATGTCTAAAATAGACTGGTGTTCGACTTATGTATGTATTATTACGACTAAATGCCAGAATTATCGATGAAATGCATAAAATTGTGCATTTCATCGATTTTTTAGTTAGTAAGCTCTTTCATTTTTTCCTTCAAAAAAGTTTATAAAAGCCTTATTTACAACCCTGTTGCCTCCTGGAGTTGGATAATTTCCTGTGAAATACCAATCACCAAGATTTTTTGGACAAGCTTCATGTAAATTTTCAATAGTTTGATAAATAATTTGAACTTCGGCTTTAATATCTTTCGGGCTTAAAAGTTCACCAGTTTTTGAGGAAATTTCTTTTGCAGTAAAAGGAGCATAGAATTCTTTAACATAATTAACAACGTCTGTGTCCTTTGAATTAAGTTGCGTTTTACATTTTTCATATATGTTTTTTACAATATCCATTGTTCCTTTTTCCTCATGAAGGGCCAATGCGGCTCTAAAAGCTATAAAATCTTCCAGTTTGGCCATGTCAATACCATAACAATCAGGATAGCGAATTTGTGGTGCTGATGATACCACAATTATTTTCTTAGGAGAAAGGCGGTCAAGTATTTTTAGAATACTTTTATTTAAGGTAGTACCCCTAACAATACTATCGTCTATAATAACAAGGTTATCACCTTTTTCAACTGAGCCATATGATATGTCATAAACATGTGCTACCAAGTCGTCTCTGCTGCTGTCTTGTGTAATAAAGGTTCTTAGTTTAGCATCTTTTATAGCAACTTTTTCAATACGTGGACGAACTTTTAAAATGTCATGAAGTTCTTCACTGGTAATTTTTGTGCCTAGTGCTAAAATTTGCTCCTCCTTTTTTTTGTTTAAGTAGTTTTGTGCCTCTTTTACCATTCCATAAAAAGAGGTTTCTGCTGTATTAGGGATATATGAAAATACGGTATTTTTAATATCACTATCTATGGCGCTTAGAATTTGTGGAAATAATTGTTTTCCTAATTCTTTTCTTTCCTGATATATTTCTTTATCACTACCTCTAGAGAAGTATATGCGTTCAAAAGAACAAGCTTTTCTTTCTGTAGGTTCAAGAATTTGTTGAAATGATGAGGTTCCATCCTTTTTAATAATCATTGCGTGTCCAGGTTCTATTTCCTGAACTTCATCATAAGGTACATTAAATACGGTTTGTATTACAGGGCGTTCTGAAGCCACAACAACAACCTCGTCGTCCTTATAATAGTAAGCGGGCCGTATACCAGCAGGGTCTCTCAATACAAAAGCGTCTCCATGACCTAATAAGCCTGCCATTGCATAACCACCATCCCAGTTTTTAGCAGCTTTACGCAATATTTTTGCGACATTTAATCGTTCTGCAATTAGTGGAGAAGCTTCTAATTTAGAGTAACCTTCTTTTTTTATTCGCTTATATAATTTTGCGACTGCATCATCAAGAAAGTGTCCTATTTTCTCCATTACCGTAACAGTATCGGCCATTTCTTTAGGATGTTGACCAATTTGAACTAAGTTGTCAAAAAGTTCAGTTACATTGGTCATATTAAAATTACCAGCAACAATAAGGTTTCTGTGCATCCAATTGTTCTGTCTTAAAAAAGGATGTACG
This sequence comes from uncultured Maribacter sp., assembly GCA_947493885.1. Taxonomy (GTDB): domain Bacteria; phylum Bacteroidota; class Bacteroidia; order Flavobacteriales; family Flavobacteriaceae; genus Maribacter_B. The sequence goes on along the minus strand of CANLTE010000001.1, from coordinate 659,075 downwards.
CTTTCAATACTATTTTTCCCAAAGGTACCATAGCGTACATGACCCATTAAAACTTCACCTATGTAAGGAATGTTTTTCTTTTGTAAGGCAACATCATCTTGGTATTCTGGATGCTCTTTAAAAGCGGTGTTAATTCTGCCATTTATTTGGGCGAAAATATCTTGAATAGGAGTTTGTTCAGCAGATCGTACTCTACTCATATAACGTTCCCCAGCTTGCATATCTAATTTTATACTTGCAAAACCAGCACCATCTTGTCCGCGATTGTGCTGTTTTTCCATCATTAGATACATTTTGTTTACACCGTAGAATGCAGTACCATACTTTTCTTTATAGTACTCAAGTGGTTTTAGTAGTCTTATTACTGAAATACCACATTCATGTTTTATGGCGTCGCTCATTGTTTGTTTGTTATTAAAAAAGCCCCAAAATGGGGCATAAATTACTTATAGTTTGATATCAAATTGTGTTAACGATTTAAATTGATGGAGTCTTTTATTAACCTCCGATCGTTCAAGATTTTTCATTCTTTCTGTGCCAAAACGTTCAACGCAAAAAGACGCTAAATTAGAACCATGAATAACAGCATTTTTCAAGTTGTTAAATGACATGTTTTTTGTAGCTCCTAAATAACCACTAAATCCTCCAGCAAAAGTGTCGCCTGCTCCTGTGGGGTCAAATACTTCTTCTAATGGTAATGCAGGTGCATAAAATATTTGGTCTTCAAAATGTAATAGAGCTCCATGCTCCCCTTTTTTGATAACTACATATTTTGGACCCATGGTAAATATTTTTTTAGCTGCCTTAACTAAAGAATATTCACCTGTTAATTGTCTTGCTTCTTCATCATTTATAGTGATAACATCTATATGTTTTATTACATCTAACAATTCATCTAAAGCATTGTCCATCCAAAAATTCATAGTATCTAAAACAATCAACGAGGGTCTTTTCTCCATTTGTTCTATTACACTCATTTGAACACTAGGATGCAAATTACCAAGCATTACCACTTCAGCATTTTTATAATTATCTGGAACAACGGGTTTAAAATCTCCCAATACATTAAGTTCCGTTACTAAAGTGTCTCTTGTATTTAAGTCGTTATGATACAGTCCTTTCCAATAAAAAGTTTTTCCTCCTTTAACGATTTCAATACCAGAAATATCAATGCCCTTAGACGCTAATAAGTCTAGATACTCTTGAGGAAAGTCTTCTCCGACAATAGAAACTATAGCAGATTTTACATCAAACTGAGAAGCTGCTAAACCTATGAATGGCGCTGCGCCACCCAGAATTTTATCTGTTTTTCCAAAAGGTGTTTCTATAGCATCAAAAGCTACCGATCCAACTATTAATAACTTACCCATTAATTCTGAAATTTTGTGCAAATATACGTCATTGAAAAACCAAATTGGAAGGCAAAATATATCTAATTTAAAAAAACTATTAAAACATGATTTTTAACAGGAAAACACTGTTATTTTCTGCCAAAATCGGCAGGAATTTCTCCCCAAGCTTTGGTTTCCCATTTCACAATTTTTGTAGAATATGAGTTTTGGTTTAACCATGTTATTGCACGCCTTATTAAATCAAAGAGGGCTTTATTTTTACTTGATTCCTTTAATTTGGTGTTGCAAGTTTTTTTTTGCACCCAACTCATAGCAGTTCGCGAGTCTGTGTAAATAATTCTGTTACTTTTCTGTTGTTTTAAAAAAGCAAGACCATGAACAATAGCTAGAAATTCTCCGATGTTATTAGTGCCTTGCTCAAACGGTCCCTGATTAAATAGTTTTTTGCCAGTTTTAGTATCTACCCCTTGATATTCCATTTTACCGGGATTGCCACTTGAAGCTGCATCAACAGAGATAGAGTTGTAATTTGGGGCTCCTATTTTTTTAAGAGCTTCTGGCGAGAGTTGCGATTTTTGTTTCTTCCCCTTATAGTCTTTATAATCACCATTGTATGCTTTTTTTGCAAGCTCAAAAGATTCAAAAGATTTGTATTGGGCAGCTTTATAACCATCAATGGCAGCTTTACAATCTTTCCATGTTTTGTAAATACCGGGTTGCTTTCCCTGCCAAACAACGTAAAACTTTTCCTTTTTTGCCATTTACTATTATTGTAATAAACGCTCTATAACCTTTGGAAAATATTCATATTCTAAATGATGTACTTTTTGAGCTATTTCTTGGTAGGTATCTTGAGGAAAAAGAGCTACTTTTTGTTGTTCAATAATAGATCCTTCATCATAATTTTCGTTCACATAATGTATAGTAATGCCAGTTTCGGTTTCTTTATTCTCTTTTACAGCCTTATGAACGTTATCACCATACATACCTTTTCCTCCATATTTAGGAAGTAAAGCAGGGTGAATATTTACAATTTTGTTTGGAAAAATTTCCACATATTTTTCTGGAATTTTCCATAGAAAACCTGCCAAAACAATTAAATCCGGATTAACGTCTTTGATTAAATTTAGCACTGTATCTGAATTATTATATGCTTGTTTGTTGAAATATAAGGCGCTTATATTCAATCTATTACATCGGTCTAAAACTTTGGCATCCCTTTTGTTAGTAAGCACCATGGCTATAGTAACGTTAGGCTTTTCTTGAAAATAGTTTACTATGTTTTCAACATTAGAGCCAGAACCAGAAGCAAATAGAATAATACGTTTCATGAAGAATTTTAACGTTACCGAAGTAAAATAATTTCAGAGGCTAAAATACTACTCTTGAATTTATATTTATTAAATTAGGGGACATTTTAACGACAAATAGTGTATTTAATCCAAAGTTTTTTATTTTTGCCATCAATTTAAATTTTAAAAACCAATATTATTATGTCAGACATTGCATCAAGAGTTAAAGCTATCATTGTTGATAAATTAGGAGTTGACGAAAACGAAGTGGTATCAGAAGCTAGCTTTACTAACGATTTAGGGGCAGATTCATTGGATACTGTTGAGTTGATTATGGAATTCGAAAAAGAATTTGATATTCAAATCCCTGATGATCAAGCTGAAAACATTGCTACAGTTGGCCAAGCCATAAGCTATATAGAAGAAGCTAAGTAATTTTATGATTTCTTTTTGAAAAAGATTTAATATTATCCATGCGGTAAACATGCTGCATGGATATTTTTTTTTAAATTCACTTAGCTTACATATTAATAAAACATAAGTGCAATGCAGTTAAAGCGAGTTGTAGTTACTGGATTAGGTGCTTTAACACCTATAGGTAACAATATAGAGGAGTATTGGGATGGACTGGTTAATGGAAAAAGCGGTTCAGCACCTATTACATATTACGATGCAGAAAAGTTTAAGACCAAATTTGCGTGCGAACTTAAAAATTTTGACCCAGGAGTTTTTTTTGATAGAAAAGAAGCTCGTAAGCTTGATCGATTTGCTCAATATGCATTAGTTTCTTCGGATGAAGCCATTAAAGATTCTGGATTAGATTTAGATACTATAGATAAGTTTAGAGTTGGAGTTATTTGGGGAGCTGGTATTGGAGGATTAGAAACATTCCAAAATGAAGTTTTAAATTTTGCCGCTGGAGACGGTACACCAAGGTTTAACCCTTTCTTTATACCAAAAATGATAGCGGATATTGCTCCAGGTAATATATCTATTAAGCATGGTTTTATGGGGCCAAATTATACAACGGTTTCTGCTTGTGCGTCTTCCGCAAATGCATTGATTGATGCCTTGAATTATATACGTTTAGGTCATTGTGATGTTATTGTAACGGGAGGAAGTGAGGCTGCCGTTACCATTGCTGGTATGGGAGGATTTGGTGCAATGCATGCACTCTCAAAGCGCAATGAAAGTCCTGAAACAGCTTCGAGACCATTTGATGCAAATAGAGATGGTTTTGTATTAGGTGAAGGTGCAGGAGCGTTAATTCTTGAAGAATATGAACATGCCAAAGCAAGAGGGGCAAAAATATATGCCGAAGTTGCTGGTGGAGGTATGTCCAGTGATGCTTACCATATGACAGCACCGCACCCTGATGGAATAGGGGTTGTACGTGTTATGGAAAATTGCCTTAGAGATGCAAATATGAGTATCGAGGAAGTTGACGCAATAAATACACATGGAACATCTACCCCTTTAGGAGATGTAGCAGAGTTAAAAGCTATATCTCAAGTGTTTGGGAATCATGCAGAGAATATTAATATTAACTCTACAAAATCAATGACAGGACATTTGTTGGGTGCCGCTGGAGCTATTGAAGCTATTGCTTCAATATTATCTATGAAACATGGTATTGTTCCTCCAACTATAAATCACACTACTGTTGATGAGAATATAGACCCAAAATTGAATTTAACACTTAATAAAGCTCAGAAAAGAGAAGTTAATGTGGCTATGAGTAATACTTTTGGTTTTGGTGGACATAACGCTTGTGTTGTTTTTAAAAAAATAAGCTAAACAAATAATGAAGCTCCCCATAAAAATATTTAATTCCTATTCTAAGGTGGATAGGAATTTTTTTTTGGGACTAAATAATATTTTAGGATTTAAGCCAAAAGATCTAAATGTTTATAAGAGGGCTTTTCTACATAGATCTGTAAACAAAAAGGATAGCCACGGGCACCCAATGAATTATGAGCGTCTTGAATTTCTTGGGGATTCAATGCTAGGGACTATAATTTCAAAGTATTTATATCAAAAGGTTCCTGATGGTGATGAAGGATATCTAACCAAAATGCGTTCTAAAATAGTAAGTAGAGAGCATTTGAACGAACTTGGGAAAGATCTAAACCTTATTCAATATGTAGAGAGTAGAATACCAAAATCTCATTTTGGAGACAACATTCATGGTAATGTTTTTGAAGCTTTAGTTGGTGCAATATACTTGGATAGAGGATACGTGTTCTGTGAAAAATTTATTAGCAAGCAGGTAATAGAGCCTTATGTTGATATTGAGCAATTAGAAGGCAAAGTTATTAGTTATAAGAGTTTGGTAATTGAATGGTGTCAAAAACAAAAAAAGACTTTTCATTTTAATGTTTACGATGATACTGGTAATGATAGTTTAAAGCATTTTGCGGTGAAGTTATCAATCAATGGTGAGATTATGGCTAAAGCACGAGCTACCTCTAAGAAAAAAGCGGAAGAACGTGCCTCCAAAAGGGCTTTTTTTGCCATGCAAGACAAAATGCAAAAGAGTTAGTTTTAATAATTCACAAACTATAACGATTTCGTAACTTTTATCTTAACCGAAACCTTAAAACTAACTAGGCGGTATTAGGTAATAGTACTATATTTACCGTTTGGTACGCATTATGGCAGCAGTACACAGAATTAGTGAAGATTTTTATGAAGATTCCTATACTTTAATAGCTTTACATAGCAGCTTAGAAGATTATGCCATAGTATATGCTTTGAATCTGTACTTCAAGTCAAAGTTTATTAGACTACGTAAAGATTTAAGTATTGCTGAGTATATGATTTTTCCTGTTTTTGAATGGAAAGATAAGTTAAATGATAGGTACTGGACATTAGTGTCCAATAAAAGCCTTGAAAAAGAACAAATAAGCAGAACTGGTTTATTTAAAGAAGAGGCCACATTTATAACTAATTATTTGTTGCCAGAATATAAAGACGTTGATTATTTTATAAAAATAGAACATGATGAAGACGAAACTTTTGCACAGGAAATAATTAAATCTCTGCTTAAAGTTGAAAAAATTAGAACAGCGTATACCATTGAAACCAATAAATTAAAATCTAAGAACAATTTAATATATTAAAAAGAATGCCAAGTAAGAAAAAAACCAAAATAGTAGCAACTTTAGGACCAGCTACTAGCAGTAAGGACGTACTTAGAAAAATGATATTGGCAGGCGTAAATGTCTTTAGAATTAACTTTTCACATGCGGACTATGATGATGTTACCGAGCGTGTAAAATTAATTCGTGAGTTAAATGATGAGTTAGAAACTAATGTTGCAATACTTGGAGATTTACAAGGGCCAAAGCTAAGAGTAGGAGTAATGGCTGGAGAGGTTGTTGTTGCTCCTGATGATGAGATAACTTTTGTTACTGGTAAGCCTTTTGAAGGAAACTCAGAACGCGTTTATATGAACTACGATAACTTTCCAAGAGATGTTAAAGCAGGAGAGCGTATTTTGTTGGATGACGGAAAATTAATGTTCGAAGTTATTTCTACAAATAAAGAAAATGAAGTAAAAGCTAAAGTAATACAGGGTGGGCCTTTAAAATCTAAGAAAGGTGTTAACCTTCCAAATACTAATATTTCATTACCGGCATTAACAGAGAAAGATGTTAAAGATGCTCTTTTTGCTATTAAGGTTGAAGTAGACTGGATAGCACTTTCGTTCGTTAGATTTAGTCAAGATTTAATTGATTTACAAAATCTAATAAAGGAAAATTCTGAGAATAAAATTCCGATTATAGCTAAAATCGAAAAGCCAGAAGCAGTTGAAAACATTGATAAAATTGTTTCATATTGTGATGGTTTAATGGTTGCCCGTGGAGATTTAGGAGTTGAGGTTCCTGCTCATGAAGTACCCTTAATTCAAAAACAGTTAGTGTTACGAGCTAAGAAAGCAAGAATTCCTGTAATTATAGCAACTCAAATGATGGAGACTATGATTACAAGTTTAACACCAACAAGAGCTGAGGTTAATGATGTAGCAAACTCCGTTATGGATGGGGCAGATGCAGTAATGCTTTCAGGAGAAACATCAGTAGGTAATTATCCTGTTCAAGTAATTGAAAAAATGGCTAGCATTTTGCAAAGTGTTGAGGCATCAGAACTGATTCATGTTCCGCAAGAGCCACCTCATATTCGTACAAAAAGATACATTACAAAGTCGGTTTGTTATCATGCGGCTACTATGGCTAATGAAATTAAAGCAAAGGCAATTTCTACGTTGACCAATAGTGGATACACCGCTTTTCAAATATCAGCTTGGAGGCCTAGCGCACATATTTTGGTATTTTCATCTAATCGAAGAATACTAACACAACTTAACTTACTATGGGGTGTTAAAGCATTTTATTATGACAAGTTTGTTACTACTGATGAAACTATTGAAGATGTAAACAAAATAGCTTGTAAAAAAGGATTTTTAGAAGAAGGTGATATGCTAATTAGCTTAGCAGCAATGCCAATTAAAGATAAAGGAATGGTAAATACGTTAAGAGTTACAGAGATAGACTCATGTAATTTTTAATAGATTTTAAAATAATTTTTTAAGACCCGTTCATTAATTAATGAACGGGTTTTTTGTTTTTTACCATCTCGTAAGGAATCATTTTAGGAAGGGACTAATTCGAATATCTAACGATTTGTTCTTACTATGAAATTTGAATTTTATAACCCTCAATTAGGCGCTATTTTTGGTCTTACCGATGATATTAAAAAAGATGCCCAAAATTTTTCTATAACAGCGGGAACAATTAATTTTTTATGGAATCGAAATAGTGAGGTAATAGAAATTCAAGTTGATGATGCTACAATAGTATTAAAACCTAACCAACTCATTACACTTACCTACTTACAACATGTATCTTATAAAAACACCAACTTGCCATTAACATCATTTTTATTTAATAGAGAGTTCTATTGTATTTCTGATCATGATAGTGAAGTTTCATGTAATGGTATATTATTTTTTGGGACGCAAGATTTACCAATAATTACAATACCACCAAGTCAAGAACGTAAGTTTAATTCCCTATATGAAGTTTTTGAGGATGAGTTTTCTACAGCAGATAAAATACAGGGAGATATGCTCCAAATGTTATTAAAACGTTTAATAATAATAACTACTCGTCTTGCTAAAGAACAGTTAATAGTTAAAAAATTGGATAACGAACAAATTGATGTGGTTCGTAAATTTAATGTTTTGGTGGATACACATTATAAAACTAAAAGAAAAGTAAGTGAGTATGCTGACTTGCTTTTTAAAAGCCCCAAAACACTTTCAAATCTATTTTCTATTTATAATCAAAAAACGCCACAACAAATAATTTTGGAACGCGTTGCTCTAGAGGCAAAACGGCTAATCAACTTCACAGATAAACAAAATCAAGAAATTGCATACGAATTAGGGTTTAATGACCCGGCCCATTTTAGTCGTTTTTTTAAAAAAATGACCAACTTCTCTCCTTCTCAATACCGAGAAATGAATCAAATACTCCAGTAAAGGAAATTTATACAAGCAGTCGGGAAATACGTAATAACAAGAAGGCCTTTTGTCGTCGCATCTTTGTAGTGTAATTAAAAACAGTGCAGGATGAAGAAAAGAAATAAATCCATTTTTAATCTCATTGAGATTTTTGGAAAAGTCAAAAAAGCGGAAGCGAACACAATTAGCATAGAAAAACATTGTGAAACAAAACATCATCACGATTTCTATTGTGATGCGGAGAAACCTTTTATATCAATTTAAATTAATAACAATATGTAGTTATATCAACTGCATAACAAATACAGAAGAAAACATGAGTAATTTTAATGTTCCTAAAAGAGAAGAAGTAAGTACAGCTAATCAGGCAATTTTTGATAATCTTGAAAAAGCTGTAGGTTTTGTACCTAACCTTTATGCTACATATGCGCATTCTGAAAATGCACTGGCAAACTACTTAACATTATCTAATGCAAAAACATCGTTAAGCGCTAAAGAAAAAGAAGTAGTGAATTTAGCAGTGAGTCAGGTTAACAATTGTGTATACTGTTTGTCAGCGCATACTGCTATTGGTAAAATGAACGGATTTAATGACGACCAAATTTTGGAATTACGCTCGGGTAAGGCCTCATTTGATAATAAGTTAAGTGCTTTAGCAGGATTAGCTAAAAATTTGACTGAAAATCGTGGTGCAGCCAGTGAGTCTGTAGTTCAAAACTTTTTTAATGCAGGATGGACTAAAGAAAATCTGGTAGATACAATTGTATTAGTAGGTGATAAAACTATTTCTAATTACTTGCATAAAACAACAAATGTACCAGTTGATTTTCCGGTTGCTCAACCATTGGAAAGTTTAGAAGTATAATCAAAAACACAATTAATATAAATTATAAAATTAAAGGAATGAAAAAAGTAATCGCAGTACTAGTATTAATGGTAGGAGTAATATTTTCAGCTAATGCCCAAGACAAAATGACTAAAACTATTGCCTTAGAACAAACGGCAGGGGAGTTTACTCAAAAACAGATTACGGTTTCGGAAGGAACTTATGTTTTTGAAATCGCTAACAATGCTGTTGGTCATGATGTAGGTTTTGTTTTGGTTAAAAAAGGAAATGATATTAGTAAGCCGGAAAATCATATTCAAACCGCATATGTAACCGAGGTTGTGGCAACTGGTAAAAAACAAAAATCCAAGCCAACAACATTGGAAAAAGGAGAGTATGTTTATTTCTGTCCAATGAACCCAACGAGTACAGATAATACCTTAACCGTAAAGTAATAAGTGAGTGTTTTTGGTTGGAAGCTCCGATGATAGAATTTATCATCGGGGCTTTTTTTAAGATTTATTACCCTAGTTAAAAAGGGCTTTGTGCTTTTCACTTAAAGCATCTATTTTTCTTATTTTAATGTCTTTAAAAAAGACTTCAGCTGCTTCACTTTGCAGTTGTATTTTACCCTTAGTTAAAGGAACGCTTTTGCCATCTTCTTCTATATATCTAGAATTTTTTAGAATCATTACTACCTTACCATTTACAACATGTATGCTTTTGCCATCAAAACAATAAAGGTCAAGCGTATTCCATTCATCATTTGGTTTTTCATAATTACCACTTCGCAAGCAATAATTTCTATAAGGACTACCCATACCAATAGGTAAAAAATCTTGTGATTCATGTGCCAAAGGATCTAAAACAGATTCGGGTTTATAAGCCTTAATATCAATTGCTGAGTTGGCTTGACTCCAAAAATCACCAGTATGCCCTTCCATAATTTGAAATTCTTGAGATAACATCCATGACCTCCAATATTCTACTCCCATAGGACCAACGGAATGATATAGTATACCTGAATCCATGAGTAAATCTTTTCTGTAAGCCCATTTTTTGTTTCCCCATTTATATTTTAATTGAAAGTGATAGTTTTCATACTCCCCTTTGGTAATTAAACACCCGTAATATTCACCGGTATTTCTAATAACAACATCATCACCTTCATTAAACGTGGTAAAAACATTATAACCAGGTTTATTTAGCCCTATAGGTTCAACCAATTCTCCTTTTTCATTTTTTGGTTGAGAGCCATCATACCCAGGTTGGTGTTGGTAGCTTAAAAACGTATCCCACTTTGTTAGGTCTGCATCAATTAATTCATCCCAATTATGAATTTTATAGTCATCTTGATTCTGAGTGTTTTTTACAGAAGAACAAGAAATTGCTAAAAGAATAATGAAGGAAACTCCTACTTTGTATAAGTTCATGTTGTTTAGTTGGTTTTAATTAATTACTGATTATAATTCAGCGCTTTTCATCCGTTAAGACGATAAGGTTCTTTAATATTTGACAATGGTCAATATTATAAATATAGTGCTATTTTTTTATCAGTTTGTCAATGATTTAATCATAATTTTAGTAAAAACAATTGGTTTTCAAAGTTTTAAATAAGATAATTGAGTGTATTGTATAGTTTTTATCCAGTTTACACATAGGAGTAGGCAAGAAATGATTTTTAAAACTCAAATTTCAATTGAATATCAATAGTTTTTTTAATAGCCTTTTCTTTTGTATTGGTATTTAGGTTTGCCAAAGAGATACCCAATAGCCGAACAGAATTTTGTAATTCACCTTGATATAAAAGTTCTTTAGTGGTTTCAAAAATAAGAGCTTTAGAGGCTATAAAATAAGGTAGTGTTTTACTTCTGGTTTGAAGCGTAAAGTCGCTATATTTAATTTTAAGTGTAATAGTTTTTCCTGCAACATTGGCTTTTTTTAATCGTTTTTCAAGTTCAATAGCAATATTCTCTAGTCGTTCAAGCATAAAAACCTCACTGCTTAAATTTTCACTAAAGGTGCGTTCTGCACCTAACGATTTAGGAACTCTATGAGGTTTTACTTCACTATGGTGTATTCCTCTTACAGCATGATAATAAAACGATCCACTTTTACCAAAATGTGTTTCTAAAAACTGAATAGATTTTTCCTTTAATTCCTTACCAGTAAAAATGCCTAGTTGATACATTTTTTCAGTAGTAACTTTACCCACACCATAAAATTTACGGATTTCGAGGTCTTCTAGGAATTGAAGAACTTCCTCTGGGTTTACAGTTTTTTGTCCATTGGGTTTGTTAATATCACTAGCAATTTTCGCGATAAACTTATTAGTAGAAATGCCAGCCGATGCAGCTAACCCTATTTCATCATAAATACGTTGTCTAATTTCCTTAGCAATTAGTGAAGCGGAAGGGTTTCCTTTTTTATTGGTTGTTACATCTAAATATGCCTCATCTAATGAAAGAGGTTCTACTAAATCTGTATAATCATAGAAAATGGCGTGTATTTGCTGTGAGATTTCTTTATACCGATTATATCTTGGTTTTACGAAGGTAAGGTTAGGGCAATTTTTTTTGGCCAAAAATCCACTCATTGCACTGCGCACACCATATTTTCGAGCTTCATAGTTTGCCGCAGAAACTACACCTCTAATTTCATTTCCACCTACAGCCAGAGGTTTTCCTTTTAGTTCAGGGTTGTCCAATTCCTCTACAGAAGCATAGAAAGCATCCATATCCACGTGAATTATTTTACGTAAAGGAGGAGTTGACATCATTGACAAATGTAAACTTTATATACTTTTACATAAATGTAAATATACTTTGATGATTGAAATTGAGAGAAAGTTTTTAGTAAAATCAGATAATTATAGAGAAGCAGCAACTTCAAAGACTAGAATTGTTCAGGGGTTTTTAAATACGCACCCAGAAAGAACGGTAAGAGTTAGAATTAAAGGTGATCAAGGTTTTTTGACTATAAAAGGAAAAACGAATAAAGAAGGAACAACAAGGTTTGAATGGGAAAAGGAGATTAAGTTAAATGAAACTCAGGAGCTTTTAAAGTTGAGTGAAGAGGGTGTTGTGGATAAAGTGCGTTACGAGGTTCCTTATGGCAATCATGTTTACGAAGTTGATGAGTTTTTTGGCGCCAATGAGGGTTTAGTGGTTGCAGAATTGGAGCTAAATAATGAAAACGAGCATTTTGAAAAGCCAGACTGGCTAGGAAAAGAGGTAACTGGAGAAATAAAATATTATAATTCTCAGTTAAGCAATAAGCCTTTTATGTCCTGGTAAGGGTTTATTTTGGATTAATTGCTTGGGAGTATTCCTTTTTTGTTGAGCAAAGGTAAAATGGTCATATTACTTTCTTGAACGCTTTCTTTTTCAAAAATAAAGCGTTTTTCAAACAACGTGTCTTCGGCATAAAAAGTTAGGAAAAATTCATTGTTTAATTTTAAAACGTCGTCTTGTACAAACTCTAATTTTTCAAATGACTTGGCACTCAAACCTTCCATACTATGCCTTATGGTAGCAGTTTTTATATCACCATCGTACCCCTTAGACACTACAAAAACTAATTCAATAGGAGTGTTTTTGTTGTTTAAAATATAAGCGTTCCACTCTTTAGCTTCAAAATCTGGATTGTACTCATGAAGAAGTACAATATGAACGTCCGTAACTTTAGGTATTTTAATATCTTTTTTCAAAAAATCAACTTGCTTTAAAATGCACTTTTAAATTGTTCTAAAAAGCGAATGTCATTTTCACTTAGTAAACGAATATCTGTTATTTGATAAAGTAGCATAGCAATACGATCAATTCCAACTCCAAAAGCGAAACCAGAGTGTTCATCTGGGTCTATACCACAGTTTTTAAGCACATTTGGGTCTACCATACCGCAACCGCCAATTTCTAACCATCCTGTACCTTTTGTAATTCTATAATCGGCTTCGGTTTCTAGCCCCCAATACACATCAACTTCTGCACTTGGTTCAGTAAATGGAAAATATGAAGGGCGTAAACGTATTTTTGATTGTCCAAAAAGCTCTTTCGTAAAGTGCTGTAACGTTTGTTTTAAATCGGCAAATGAAACATCTTTGTCAATGTATAGACCTTCCACCTGATGAAAAAAGCAGTGTGAACGTGCTGAAATAGCTTCGTTTCTATATACTCTCCCTGGTGAAATTGTTCTTATAGGAGGAGCATTATTTTCCATATATCTTACTTGTACAGATGAGGTATGTGTGCGTAATAAAATATCTGGGTTAGTTTGAATAAAAAAAGTATCCTGCATATCTCGAGCAGGGTGGTATTCTGGTAAATTTAAAGCCGTGAAATTGTGCCAATCATCTTCAATTTCAGGACCTTCAGAAACGTTGAAACCTATTCTTGAAAAAATATCAATAATTTGATTTTTTACAATTGATATTGGATGTCTAGCACCAAGTTCTACAGGGTCACCTGGACGCGTTAAATCTCCATAGATACCTTTTTCTTCTGAGCTATTTTCAAGAGCTTCTTGAAGCGATTTTACTTTTTCAGTAGCTACTTGCTTAAGTTGATTAATAGTTTGTCCAAACGCTTTTTTTTCTTCGTTTGGTACATTTTTGAACTCAGCAAAAAAGTCATTTAGTAGTCCTTTTTTACCTAAATATTTTATACGAAAAGCTTCAATAGCTTCTTTGTCAGTGGCAGAAAATTTTTCTACCTCTAAAATATGTTCTTTTATTGTATTAATCATAACGTAAAATGTGCCTGCAAATTTAAAACTTTTAATGCAGTTGAACTGAATTTTGAAGAAATAAGACAAGCATATTTTATTGTAAATTAGGTTTTATGGTGTCATCTACGTTTTCATTAACCCATTTAAGGCATTCATCAAAAGTGGGGAAAATATGTTTTTCTGATATTAATCCAGGAATCATGTCTACCCTTTCCATCATATACTTAGGTTGCTTAAGTAAATCCACTAAAAGAACAGTGACTCCAGAATTATTTAAATCTAGTAAAACATCTTCCATGGCATAAAGTCCAGATTGGTCAAGATATTGCATTCTTCCCATTCGGATTATTACCGTAGATGCTGTGTCTGGTATTTGGTTTGCAAGCTGTTGAAAATCGCTTGTTGAACCAAAAAACAAAGGCCCCTGAATATGCTTGATGAAAACTTCTTCGTTTAAATTTTTGGGAAAGTCCTCTTCGTCAGACCAAGCTTTTTCATCAGAAAGCGATTTAACATTTGAACGTTCTGCCGTAACATCACCCATTTTTTTCATAAACATTAGCGATGCAAATATAAGCCCAATACCAACTGCATAAACTAAATTCCATACAGAAGAAAGTATCAAAACTATCAGCATAATAACAACTTCTGAGCTGAACTTTATGGGACCAACTTTAGCATCTTTTGGTAGACTGGGGATAGCTTTTAAGCCTTTGTAATCCATTACTCCAATACCTACCGTTACTAAAATTCCAGCTAGAACCGCTGCGGGAATTTGCGAAGCAATAGGAGCAAGGGCAAGCATAATTATTAGTAACATTATACCAGCAATCATTCCTGAAAGTTTTGTTTTACCACCAGCATTTATGTTTACTACAGTTCTGATAGTAGCTCCTGCACCAGGAATACCACCAAAAATTGCAGCAATACTATTACCTATTCCCTGGCCAACAAGCTCTTTATTTGGCTTGTGTTTTGTTTTGGTCATATTATCGGCTACAATAGAAGTAAGAAGCGAATCTATTGCACCCAGAAGGGCAAGTGTTAAAGCGGTAAAAATATAAGGCGTAACCGAGCCTATATCTAGGCCTGTAAAAATACCTAAGTTAGGAACAGGAAATCCAGAAGGAATCTCATCAATAGGGATATAATTTAGACCAAAACCATAAGCAATACCCGAAACCACTAAAAGTGAAACTAAGGTACTTGGGATTGCAGTTGTAATTCTTTTGAAACCATATATTATAAAAATTGTAGCTAACGCTAGACCTAATTCTAGCCAATTAATATTTCGTAAGGCACGGGTGAGCACTTTAAAAGTTCCAAGAACTCCTGAGGCTTCTTTTTTTGCTAATGTTTTAGCTTCTTTGGCGATATCATTTTTGGTTATTTTTTCAGCTCTATTTATAGTTTCTTTAAAATCCTCCAAAACTAAAATACCTTCTGCCGCTTCTTCTTTTAAAATGTTTTCTAAGATTATTTCTTCAGCTTGAGGTTTAAAAGCATTAACATATTCTGTATCTTCTTCTGGATAGTAGCCAACCGCAGGTAAAATTTGTGTTACAAGTATTATTACACCAATAGCAGTCATAAACCCAGATACAACAGGGTAGGGAATATATTTTATATATTCTCCAACACCTACTAAGCCTAGTCCTATTTGCATTATTCCAGCAAGAAAAAATACGATTAAAATGGCTGGTAAGGCTTTTTCAATACTACCATCATTTATTGCAATAATACCAGCAATTACAACCATACTTACGGCGGTCATTGGAGCAGTTGGTCCAGAAATCTGAGTACTAGTACCTCCAAAAAGGGCTGCAAAAAAACTGATAAATATTGCTCCATAAAGTCCAGCGCTAGGTCCTAAACCAGACGATACACCAAAAGCTAAAGCGAGAGGTAAAGCAACAATTCCGGCAGTAATTCCACCAAAAAAATCACCTTTTAAATTCGAAAATAAATTCTTCATTACAGTTTTTTTTAGGTTATTTACAAGGATAAAACTATCTAATATTCAGCGTTTTAATGTAACCTGAATTAAACAAAGTAATTTTTACAAAAAACATGTATGGCTATTTAAGGTATATAATTTTTATTAATTTATTAAAAATTTGGAGTTTATTTTTACAAAAAAAGCTTAGGATAATTACCCTAAGCCTTTATTACTAGTGTATTAGATTCAGCTAGTAGAAGCTTACATTACCTGTGGAGATGTCATACATAGCTCCAACTATTTTAATGTCTCCACTATCCTCCATTTCCTTTAAAACAGGACTCATTTTACGAGTATTTTCAATGGTTAATTGAATATTTTTAGCAGCAACCTCGTTCACGAAATCAATGTTTTTCGAATTTCTTAACGAGACATCCGAAGGCTCCATAACAGCATCAACTGCAGGTTTTATTTTATCTAAAAGTATTGTAAGATTTCCTAGCTTAGCATCATCACAAGCCCCTTTTACAGCACCACAAGCCGTATGGCCTAAAACCACTAAGACTTTAGTTCCAGCTAATTTACATGCAAATTCAATACTTCCTAATAGATCTTCATTAACAATGTTACCAGCGACTCTTGCACTAAAAATATCTCCAACACCTTGATCAAAAATTAGTTCAGCTGACACTCGAGAATCTATGCAACTAAGAACAGTTGCAAATGGATATTGTCCTCCACTAGTATCACTAACTTGCTCCAAAAGATTACGGTCAGCTTTCGAATTTTTTACAAATCTATTATTTCCTTCTTTTAATAATTTTATCGCTATGTCTGGCGTAATTTCCGCCTGGGTTTCTTTTGTATGCGCTTTCATGTATATGTTTTTAAGTTTTGAAATTTAAGCTGATTTTGGTCTTAGTTTAAAGAATTTGATATAACTGTCGGGGTTTTCAACTATACCACGTTCCGATACTAATTTAATATCAATATTTCTGTTTTTTGCTTTTTCGGCAAAATCATCAAGAATTTCAATAATATCATTATCTAAAAACCTAGTTTTTCTCACATCTAGTTCAAGATAAGAATCTTTAGGCAATTTGTCTAACTCTTTAAGAATAGCCCCTTTGTTAAAAAAAGTAACTTCTTCGGCCAGAGTCATTTTAACCATTTGTTTACCATTACTTTTATCTTCTATATGAAGGAAATGTGAGTTTTGATAACTTTTAATTAGAATTACTACAATTCCAACGGTAAGTCCTAAGCCAATACCCAAAAGTAAATTTCCGGTTACAATCATAGGAAAAACAGTTGCCATAAATGGAATCCATTGCTTCCACCCGGAATTGAACATAGTCATAAAGGTTGAAGGTTTAGCTAATTTGAATCCTACAATTAAAAGTACTGCAGCAAGCACTGATAGCGGAATCATGTTCAATAAATTAGGAATAAGTATAACTGAAATAAGTAGAAGAAAGCCATGAATTATGGCAGACAATTTACTTCTTCCTCCTGATTGTATATTTGCCGAACTACGAACAATTACCTGAGTTATGGGTAAACCACCAATTAATCCAGAAACTATGTTACCAGCACCTTGAGCAAATAATTCTCTGTTTGTTGGGGTAACATTTTTATGAGGGTCCAGTTTATCCGTTGCTTCAACGCATAATAGTGTTTCTAAACTTGCTACTAATGCAATGGTAAATGCTATTACCCAAACTTCTGGATTGGTTATTGCACTAAAATCAGGGAAGCTAAATTGTGCAAGAAAAGAAGCAGCATCCTCTGGCACTGGTACGCTTACCAACTCTGATATCTTTAGCGTTTCATCGGATTTTGTTAGTACAAAATATATAATACCAATCGCTACAGCGACTAAAGGTCCTTGTATAACTTGAAATATTTTCCCTTTTTTGGATAAAACACTTCCCCACAAAATTAGGATAGCTAAACTAATAACACCTATCACTGTGGAACCTGTACTAAAATTAGCAAAATTAAATAGGCTAGCTCCTTTTTCTACTCCAAAGAAAACAGGTATTTGTTTCAAAATAATAATGATACCAATACCGGTTAGCATACCTTTAATTACTGAAGACGGAAAATAGTACGCTATAATACCTGCCTTTAATAATCCAAGAATTAACTGAATGATACCACCTAATACAACAGCAACCAGAAAAACTTCATAACTACCTAATGAGCTAATTGCAGTTAGCACTATGGCAGCTAAACCAGCCGCTGGACCACTTACTCCAATTTTGGAACCAGAAAGCCCACCTACAACGATACCTCCAACAATACCAGCTATTAAACCTGAAAAAAGAGGAGCTCCACTAGCAAGGGCAATACCTAAACATAAAGGTAATGCAACAAAAAATACTACGACACTTGCTGGAATGTCGTTTTTAATATATTTAAACATATGTAAAAAAGGTTAGTAGCCCATATATACAAGGTATAACAGACTATATTTTTAATTATTTGATTGAAAATGACTTGAAAAAACTAGATATCTAGTTTTGGCGGGGGGAGAACAATATCCTGACTATGTACATAACGAGTAAGCATATAGGAAGTAGAAATTATGGTTTTTTCTTCCAGCAGTAAAGAAATCACGGCTGGATTACTACTAATAATAACGTCTTCTTCATCCATTACATCTACCTCTTTCTTTTTATTTTCTTTTTTATTTTCCTCATCGTTAAGTTCCATCATAGCAATAGAACAGCTATCGTTATTATCCAACAATTGTACAATAGTTGGAGATACGATAACAACTAAAAGAAAAAAAGATAGTAAAGAAAGGATGTTAGTCCGTTTCATTTGTAATTTGAAAATTTGTGTAAATATAATAGTATTAGCGAATAAAAAAGTTAAGAAAACTCTAAAAATCTTTTAACACTTTAATGTCCTCAGATTGAATCCAACCAGTTTTTCCATCTGCAATTTTAATTTTTTTCCAATCGTTTAATTGATCAAGTACAAAAACTTTTGCACCCGAGTGCAGTTTAAATACCTCTTGTCCGCTTGAATTGGGGTCAGATTTAATATCTACCTCATCAACAAAAACTATAGCAGGTTGATTTTTATTAAAATCATTGTATTGCATAAACGCAAACAAAAGCGCAATTATTGTAAATGTAATACACACAAGACTAGTTATAAAAGCTATTCTTTTTGACGAAGAATAATCAAAGTAATAAAAGGCAATATAGCAAAATACAAATAGTAGTATACTAACAATAGCTGTGTATGCCCATTGATCAAAAGAAAGGAAATTTACAACATTGTTGTAAATTTTTGAAAGCCCTGTTTCCGGAAGAACCTCAATGGCATCCAAGGTCATGTTTTGAGCATAACTTAAATTATTTATAATCTCCGAATCATTTGGCTTTAAAAGTAGTGCCTTTTCATAATAATAAATGCTTGGTGCAATTTTATTGAGTTTATAGTAAGCACTACCTAAATTGTAGTACAGTTCTGCGGAGTGCTGACCATTTTCAATAATTTGCTCGTAAGCAGAAACAGCGTTTTCAAACTCACCCTCATTATATGCTGTGGTCGCTTTGTTAAAAAGTGCTTCATTTTGAGCCATTCCTAGAAGGCTTAAACTAAACACTAAAAGATGTACTATACATTTAAACATAATTACAATTGCTTATCTATTAATGAAATTACATCACTTGCAGAATCGTAATCTTGATTCATTTGAACGTCTGAAAATGGACTATATCTAGCCATTTCACAGTTTTCAAGCAAATTAACAAACTCATTAATTTGTACAGGATCAATTTGCTTTTCAGACAATAAACTTGATATTTTTTCTTTGCTAAACTCAAACGTTTCTATTTTGAGTTTAGCTTTTAAATAATTGTGCAACGCTTTTTCCAGTGCTACATAAAAAGATTCTTTATTTCCGAGTTCCTTTTTAGCTTTTGATAAAAACTTACGAGCGAGTTTGTTGGCTTTTTTAATTTTATTACCAACTACATCACTTGCCATTGCGTTTCTTTTTTTAAGAACAAGAATTGTTATTGGAATCAGTAGTAAGGGTAATAACAACCAAAGGAAAAAGGGGAGAGAACCAAAAAAATAATTATCACCAATTGCCTTAAGGTTTGGAGCTAATTTTATAAAGTTAAATTGATTACCTGTACTAACTACGGCTTGTTTATTTACCGAATTATTTCCGGATATATTGGAATTATTATTGCTGATTGGACCATTTAAAACATTAATAATAATTTCTTTAGAATCAATTGTAACATATTCCTCTGTTTTAGGATTAAAATAGCTAAATGAAATGGGAGGAATGGGATATTTGCCCTTAAACTCTGGGACAATGGTATATTGGTTACTAACTTTTCCTTGCATTCCCGAAATTGTGGTGCGCACACCTTCTACAAATTCTGGGTCATAAACTTCTAACGAGCTTGGCAAGTTTGGTTCTGGTAATTGGAAAAGTTTTAAATTTCCTTTCCCGCTAATTTCTACTTTAGCTTGTAGTGATTCTGAAGCATTGAGTTCTGTTTTACTTGCAGTGACCGAAAAGTCAAAATCACCAACTGCACCTCCAAAATCACTTGGTTTCCCTGCTAAAGGAAGCTCTTTTACAGTAATAGTGCGTTTACCCGCTGCAATATTTTTATTAGTTTGAGAATACAGTGGTCTTCCAAAAAAATCTCGTTTATTAATTGGAACATCTACTGTGACTTCAATAGAAAATGGCTCAATATTTAATTTCCCTGTTTTTTGCGGATAGAGTACAACCCTTTTTAGTGGAACATAACGATATGGTTTTCCTTTATAGGTTCCGTTCTGCCAATTTGCTCTAGATATTTGAATGTCTTGACTCCAGAAATTATTATACTTTGGATTATCTAGGGGTCTATAGTTTGAAATTCTAATAGACGGACTTACATAAAGTTTATATACAACACTAATTGCTTCATTTAAATATGGACTTGCTTTAGAAACTTCGGCTACAAGGTGAAGGTTATCATCAGCAATATCATCAACTGTCATTTGATCGCTAGGTTTATCTACTGCTGATGTGACGGTTATTGTTTTAGGAATAGACTTGTATGTTTTTCCGGAAATGACAATAGATGCTTGTTGAATGGTAAATTTCCCTTTTGCAGTAGGCGCTAAGGTATAGGAGTAGGTTTTAGAAAAACTCCTAACTCCATTTACCCAAGAAGAACTTATAGATTGAGATGGCCCCATTAAAATTCTAAACCCATTAAAGTTTGGAGGGTTAAAGTTATCACCATCTTTATTCATTGTAAAATCCACCCTTAAACGCTCATTTAAACCTAATTTGGGTTTGCTAACCTTCATCTCAAATGTAACTGCATCGCTATCTTGAGCCTTTAATGAAAAGGCAAAGCATAGTAACGCAAGTAAAACGAAACAGTTTTTAAGCATTAATATGTTACCAATCTTTCTCATTCTTTACTTTAACTCCTTTTACCTTTTTAGCATCAATTTTATCTTGAACCTTTTTTTCTTCGTTTTGCATGGCTTCTAGCAAGTTTTGAATTTGCTGTTTAGATAATTGATTAGGTCTAGGTTGAGGTTGTTGTTCTTGAGGCTTATCTCCTTCTTTATCCTTTGGCTGCTTTTCTTCCTCTTTCTTTTTATCTCCATTACCTTCTTTATTATCTTCTTTATCTTTTTGGTCTTTTTGATCCCCTTCGTCTCCTTTATCCTTTTGATTCTTTTGATTTTCTTTATCCTGGTCTTTGTTATCTTCCTTTTTGTCCTCCTTATCCTTATCTTTTTGATCCTGGTTTTTGTCGTCCTGATTTTTGTCTTGATTCTTCTCGTCTTCTTCCTGCTGTTTTTTAAGCAATTCTTTGGCAAGTGCTAAATTATAACGAGTTTCTTCATCAGTAGGGTTATTGCGAAGGGCTTGCTTATAAGCCTCAACTGCTTTTTCATATTCTTTACGTTTCATAAAAACGTTACCCATATTATGGTAGGCTTTATGTTTTTCTGGCTTGCTAGTTGCTTTTTCTCCCGCTTGTTTAAAGCGTCCAAAAGCTTCACTATAAGTTTCGTTGGTATAATAGGCGTTTCCTAAATTGTAGGAAGCATTACTATTTTCACCATTTTTAGAGATTGCTTTTCTATAATCTGCTTCAGCCTCAGCAAATTTATTTTGGTCCAGGTTTTTATTTCCTTCCCATGTATAATTATTGGAAGATTTAATTGCTTTTTGCTTGGCTTTATCTTCTTCTTCTTCTTGACTAAAACCTAACAAACATGTAAAAAGTAAAACCGTTAATGTTATAATATGCTTCATTTTATTCAACAGTTTTTTCGTTAAATAAATTCAATTTTTTCAACCACTTGGTTTTTCGATCTAACAAAAATATATCCAAAAATAAGATTAAAAGTCCAACGCCTAAAAACCATTGATATTGATCTTTGTATTCAGAAAATTGTTTAGATTCAAATTCCGTTTTGTCCATTTGATTTAGCTGCTCAGTAATAATTGTAACCGCAGCCTCAGTATTTGCACCGTCAATATATTCTCCGTCACCATCACTTGCAATATCTTCTAATATAGTTTGATTTAGTTTAGTGATAACAACTTCTCCTTCTAAATCTTTTTTCAAGGTTTGCAAAACACCATTTTTCTTAATGAGTATTGGCGCTCCTTTTGCTTTTCCAACTCCAATGGTAAATATTCTAATACCTTCATTTTTGGCATCTTCTACTGCTGAAAGCGTGGAGTTTTCTGAGTGGTCTTCTCCGTCTGAAATAATAAAAAGTACTCTGTTGGTTTGCTCTTCATCATTGTAATAAGTGGTCGCTAAGTTTATGGCTTCGTTAATAGCAGTTCCTTGAGAGGTAAGCATATCGGTATTCATGCTCTGAAGGAACATTTTAGCTGCACCATAATCCGTTGTAATAGGTAGTTGAGGATATGCTTGACCCGCATAGGCAATAATACCAATACGATCACTAGCCAAATTATTTATGATTTCTGAAACTAATCTTTTAGCTTTCTCTAAACGATTTGGAGCAATATCTTCGGCAAGCATACTTTTAGAAACATCTACAGCAAAAACAATATCTACCCCTTCTCGTTTTACGGTTTCTAATTTTGTTCCAATTTTTGGATTTACTAGAGCTATAATTAATAGAGAGAGACCAATTAAAAAGAAGATGAGTTTAAGTGTGGATTTAAAGCTTGAACGTTCGGGGGTTAACCTTTTTAATAAAGGTAGTTCAGCAAATTTTTTCTGAGTTCTCTTTTTCCAAAATAGTAACAGCACAAAAAGCACAATTATCACTGGAATGATACAGAGCAAATAAAAATATATTTTTTCGTCTAATTGAATCATAATTTATATAAAACTCCTAAAAATAGTATTTCGTAATACCCATTCTATTACCAATAGACCTAGCGCGAAAAGCACCCAAGGTCTAAATTTTTCTTCGTATTTATGATATTTAAACTCTTCGATTTCTGTTTTTTCAAGTTTATTTATTTCATCATAAATAGCTTCTAATTTTTCATTATTTGTGGCTCTAAAATATTTTCCACCTGTTAGTTTGGCAATATCTTTTAATAGATCTTCATCAATTTTCACTTCTGACAAGCCATATCTAAACGACCCGTCTGCATTATAAGCAATTGGAGAAAGGGCGTTACCATTTGTTCCAAGTCCTATAGTATATGTTTTTATACCAAATTCCACTGCTAAATCTGCTGCGGTTTGCGGCTCAATAAAACCAGAATTATTTACCCCATCAGTTAAAAGTATAATGATTTTGCTTTTTGCTTTACTTTCCTTTAAGCGATTTACGGAGGTTGCTAAACCCATACCAATGGCAGTACCATCATTTAACTGTCCGTAACTAATTTCTTTTAAGGTTCTTAACGCAATAGACTTATCACTAGTGACTGGTGTTTTGGTATAGCTTTCTCCGGCATATACTACAAGACCGATGCGATCATTGGGGCGTTTTTTTATAAAGTCAGCAGCTACTTCTTTTAGCGCTGATAATCTATTAGGTTTAAGATCTCGCCCAAGCATACTAGAGGAAACGTCAATTGCCATAACAATATCAATTCCTTTTGTAGTTTTAGTTTTAGTCGAAATTTCTTCGGTTTGTGGCCTTGCTAATGCAACAACTATAGCTGTTAACGCCAATATTCTAAATAGAGAAAGAAGTGGCTTGATTTTTGGCAGAAAGCTGGAATATGTAAACCCTTTAATACTTGATATCTTTAAAGAGGCATTTTGTTCTTTGCGTTTTAAAAAATACCATAGCAGAGCAATTGGAAGTAGTAAAAACAACCAAAAGAACTCAGGATTAGCAAATGATATGTTTTCTAACATTTAAATAGCGGATTTTACATCTACTGAGGTTAATATTCTATCTATAATTTGTTTAGCGTACGGATTATCGTCAATGTATTTTAAAAACACGATTTGATGAAACCCTTTACCACCAAAACTTAAAACAATGTATTTTCCAGTAATTAGCTCTTTTGAACCTGGAACTTTAAATTTTCCACTGCCATAAACTTTTAGTCCTTTAACTGCTGAGATAGTGGTAAATTCTTCTTGCTTTGTTGTAATATTTTTAACACCGGAGTTTTCGAGTCTTTTAATAAAATCTTCAACCGCCTTTTCGTGATCGGGTTCTACTTCTTGTGTATATGAAGAAGACATGGTGCTAATACTAATTAAACCTTTTTCTCCATTTAGCTCAAAAACTTGCATTTCTTTAATTTGAGCTTTTGCTTCAGGAGGTAGTTTTACTTCTTGTCGAATAAGAACTTCTGGAGTTTCAAGACTTATAGGGGGAAAACCATATGAACTACTTACCCATTCCCCTTCAAGCAAGCGTTTTGTTGGATGCCCTAATATAGTGTCTTTTGAATATTCAAAGCCATAATAGGCAATTAATGAAATAATGGATATTAAGACCGCTGCTGCTGCTGTAATGCCTATATAAACTAACTTTTTTTTCTGTTTTTTTCTTGCTAACTCTTCCTGGTATTCAGCTTCTTCTTGTAGTTCTTCGATAGTTGGTTCTGGAATGGCTTCTTTTGTTTTTATAACTATTTGCTCAACCGACTTACGATCTTGTTCCGCAACGGAGGTTTCTGGTTTAGATTTAGCAAATTTTACTAAGTCGGCAGTTTGCAATATTCTTTTAAATTGAATTATAGTGTCTTTGTCCAAATCTAATTTACCAGAATCTTTAAGTAGTTCTAAACGATTTATTAATTGATCCGTTGTACTTTCTAAAGCAGAAACTTTTACATCTTCCTCGAGGTAAGATCTTACAATATCCGTTAATTCTGAATAGTATTTTTTGTATTCGTCTTGAATTAAATATTTGGAGTTTTCGAGATTTTTTAATTCTAGCAAAGCTCTGTCATATGGAGGTAATAATGCTACTTTTTCTTCTTCAGTTAATGGTTTTTCCCGAATTACAAACCAATACAATAAGCCAAATAAAATTAAAAGTGCTCCAAAAATCCATAATCCTAATCTCCAATATTCACTACTACTTTTTTCAACTTCAATTAGCGGTTTAATATCATACATTTTTTGGGCTGTGGTGTCCACAGCTACGGTTGCAACATTTACCTGTAGAGAGTCTGTAAAAAATGCTTTTCCATTAATTTCAATACGTTGAGCGGGTAGTTTGTATACTCCAGAGTCAAATTGTGTTAATGCATAAATTTTTTGTAATGTAATTCTATCTTTTTTCCAGGTGGTGTCCGTCTTATAGGCTTCAACGGTTTCTAAAGGTGAAAAAGTTTGACCTTCAGGAAAAATTACCAAATCCGTAGAATCTGTCTCAATTATAATTTTAAAATGAATTTGTTCACCAATTTTTATTGCTGTAGTATCTACAGTTGTTTTAACGGTTGGTGTGTTTTGAGAAAATCCAATAGAACTACAAGCAAAAAATAGGCACAAAAACGCATGTCGCGTACTGCGCCAGATAACATTTTTAGTATTTAATTTTTTACTTTTCATCCTCTTCGCTTAAAATAGCCCAACAATTTTTTTACATAACTTTCGTCTACCCTGCAACTGATAACACCACATCCAGATTTTGCGAATGTATTTTTATAATATTCCACATGTTTGGAATGATATTCTTCGTAAGCGGTTCTTACTTTTTTAGATTGTGTATTAATTATTTTGCGTTCACCGGTTTCTGTATCTTCCATTTGAACCATGCCAATATTAGGAATAGTTTCTTCCCGTTGATCATAAACTCTTATGCCCGTAACATCATGTTTGTTACCAGTGATTTTTAGTGTAGTTTCATAATCATCAGCAATGAAGTCAGAGAGCATAAACACAATGGCTTTTTTCTTCATTACATTGGTAAGGTACTTTAGAGCTTCAGCAATATTAGTTTTATTACTTTTTGGTTTAAATTCAAGTAATTCTCGTATTATTCTGAGTACATGACTTTTTCCTTTTTTTGGAGGAATAAAAAGCTCAATTTCATCCGAAAATAAAATTAAGCCTACTTTGTCGTTATTTTGTAGTGCAGAAAAAGCTAATGTTGCAGATATTTCTGTAATAATATCTTTTTTGAATTGATTTGATGTTCCAAAGAATTCTGACCCACTGACATCCGCCATTAACATCATAGTAAGTTCTCGCTCTTCTTCAAAAACCTTTATATAAGGTTCATTATATCGGGCAGTAACGTTCCAGTCAATATTTCTTACATCATCACCAAATTGATACTGGCGAACTTCGCTAAAAGTCATACCGCGACCTTTAAAAGTAGAATGGTATTCCCCTCCAAAAATATGATCA
Source organism: uncultured Maribacter sp. (assembly GCA_947493885.1). Taxonomy (GTDB): domain Bacteria; phylum Bacteroidota; class Bacteroidia; order Flavobacteriales; family Flavobacteriaceae; genus Maribacter_B. Next base: position 632,591 of record CANLTE010000001.1, on the reverse strand, counting down.
GAAAGACGCCGTGTCTTTATCTCGATTTTGCGAACTTTTTTAAGTAATTCTTTAGTATCCATTAGTATTAGGGTCTCTGGTTATAAAAATTTGCAGCGACTACCTTAAAATTGTTAAATGTATCGATGTTTATTCAGCATTACATTTCTTTTCGTAAAGAAAGTGAAGCCTATGGTCAGGATGGTTAAAAGTTTTAAGGAACTTCTATTTCATTTACAATTTTGTTTATGATTTCTTCTGAGGTTATATTTTCGGCTTCAGCTTCATACGTAATTCCAATACGGTGTCTGAGTACGTCAAGAACAACAGCTCTAACATCTTCTGGAACAACATAACCTCTACGTTTAATAAAAGCATAACATTTTGCAGCATTACCTAAATTAATACTACCTCTTGGTGATGCTCCAAAATTTATTAAAGGTTTTAAATCTTCTAAATTATATTTTTCAGGATATCGTGTTGCAAAAATAATGTCGAGAATATATTTTTCAATTTTCTCATCCATATAAACCTCTCTAACCGCTTTTTGAGCACTTAAAATTTGTTCTACGCTAACTACTGGGTTTACTTGTTCAAACCCACCTTTTAAATTTTGCCTCATTATTAACTGCTCTTCGTTGAGCTTAGGGTAGTCAATAACAGTTTTAAGCATAAAACGGTCAACTTGTGCTTCAGGTAATGGGTAAGTTCCTTCTTGCTCAACTGGGTTTTGGGTAGCCATTACCAAAAAGGGTTTGTCTAATATAAAAGTTTCATCACCAATAGTTACCTGCTTTTCCTGCATAGCTTCTAACAGAGCAGACTGTACTTTTGCAGGAGCACGGTTAATTTCATCTGCAAGCACAAAATTTGCAAAAATGGGCCCTTTTTTAATGGAAAAATCATTTTCCTTAATGTTGTAAATTAATGTACCAACAACGTCTGCAGGCAATAAGTCTGGTGTAAATTGGATTCTGCTAAAACTTCCTTTCACAGCTTTGGAAAGGGTATTTATGGCAAGCGTTTTTGCAAGACCAGGCACACCTTCTAAAAGAATATGACCTTGTCCAAGAAGACCAATTAGTAATCTCTCCACCATATACTTTTGACCAACAATTACTTTGTTCATTTCAAGCATAAGAAGGTCAATAAAAGCGCTTTCTTTGGTAATTTTTTCGTTTACAGCGCTAATGTCTACCGTAGTATTTTCTTCCATAAATCGTAATAATTTTAATAAGGTTTCTATTTAAAATTAACCTTAGCCGCAAATTGAAAATTTATTCATTGTTTAGCTGTTAACAATTGGTTAAAAATTGAGCAAACTAAGTATTTTTTGGCAAGTTTTTAAGGTAATTCTTTTTAATTTCACAAACTAGGGTAAAAATGATGTGTTATTTGTAATGATTTTATTTTAGTATATTTTTTTTTAATATTTAAAAGATAGAGTACTTAAATGGTTAAAAATGCTTTAATTACTGGGGCAACAAGCGGAATTGGTAAATCCTCTGCTGAATTGTTTGCTGAACATAATATTAATTTAATTTTATGTGGTCGCAGACAAGAACGATTGCAAGATTTACAAGAGCAATTGAGTGCAAAAACCAAGGTACATACCTTAAACTTTGATATCCGCAATAAAGATGAGGTTTTTAATGCAATTAACAATCTTCCTCCAGCTTTTTCAAATATTGATATATTAGTTAATAACGCAGGTAATGCACATGGTTTAGATGCTATTGATGTTGGTGGCATTGATGACTGGGATGCAATGATAGATATTAATGTTAAAGGATTACTATATGTTTCAAAGGCAGTAATTCCTAAAATGGTAAATCAAAAATCTGGACATATTATTAATATTGGTTCTACAGCTGGAAAAGAAGTTTACCCCAACGGAAACGTATACTGCGCTAGTAAACATGCAGTAGACGCTATAAATAAGGGTATGCGGATAGATTTAAATCGGTATAGTATTCGTGTAGGAGCTGTTAATCCAGGACTTGTAGAGACAGAGTTTAGTAATGTACGTTTTAAAGGGGATAATAATATGGCCGATGCTGTTTATAAGGGGTTTGATCCTTTAAAACCTGAAGACATTGCCGATATAATTTATTTTGTTATCAGTAGACCGTATCATGTAAATATTGCGGATTTAGTGGTAATGCCAACAGCCCAGGCCAGTAGCACTATCGTGAACAAGCAATTATGATTAATAAACGCCTTCTTGTAAAAAATTTACTTGCTCATAACGATGAAAATAGTTTTTATGATAAAAAACGTTTTATAAATATTGGGCAAAAGGAAGGTAAAGCTAAGTTTTTAAAACATGTATGTGCCTTAGCAAATAGTAATCCATATAATAGTTCTTTTATTGTAGTTGGTGTTGAGGATGAGGATAACAGAATTGTAGGTGTAGACTTTTTTGATGACAGTAAAATTCAAAATCTTGTAAACGCGTATTTAGATAACCCGCCTATTATTTCATATGAAAATATTCCTTTTCCCCACTTACCAGAAGGAAAAGTTGTTGGTCTTGTGACAATAAAATCCAATGGAAAAGTTTGTGCGCTGCGCAAAAATATTTGGAAATATTTTGGTGGGGCAGTCTTTTTTAGAGAAGGTAGTATTAGCCTTCCAAAAGCATACGGAATAGAGTTAAAAGACATAAACTCTGATGCGGTTGCAAACATAGAATTACATGCTAGGAACAATATTGAACTTACACTTGATGGTGTCATTGATTTTATAAATAATAGACATAAAGATTTAGCCAGTAGTTATAAAGTTTTCAAAGAACAATTTGTAGTTTGTTGGGCAGGAAACATTAAAAAAGTAAAAGATCAAACCTATTATTCTAGAGTAGACATTGAGCTTATTAATGAACAGGTGAAATTATTTTATTCCACTTTAGACGATGTAACTATTTCCTATGACGAACATTCGTTTAGTACTATGGAATACGTGCAATTAGGTTTAAGTAAAAAACAAAAGTATTATCCATTGGAAAAAGTGATAATTACTTTTGAGGATAACGGTGTTTATCAAATTCAAAGTGATATTGTTTTTGAGCCTCCGCAGTTTAATAAAAAAACCTTGCACCATATTTATAATAGTAACAATGTTATTTTGGATAAGTTAATTGCAAATGTTGCTTTAAATGTTTCTGAGGAAAAAGACTTAAAACATTTACCTGATACTTATTTACTTTGCTATTTGAATGGAAACGGTTTTGAAGAAGCAAAGGATAAAATGGAATTTGCGAGACCATTGTTAAAGAAAAAATACATAGAGGTATATAAATCTTTAAAAGAGTCATTAAGAATACTTCGAAAAGTTAAATATAAATAAGGTTTACTCTAAAACCCTGAAAGAGTTAATAGAAAAATAGGTTTTGGAGACATCGGTGCACAGCATTTCTTTTGCCGTAGCTTCTATAACGGTATTAGTTTGAATATTTTTTGGAGACAATAAAAAAGAGATTAATATTTCATCATTAACATGTGGAATATTAACGATATTTCTCCCTCTTTTTAATAATTGAAGAACCTCTACAAGTACAACATTTTTTTTAGCAGATTCGCATATATGGTATTCCGCATCGTAAATGGTTATTATTTTTAGTTTAAAAACTACCTCTCCTGGATTTTCACTTGCTAATTCAGGTAATGTTACATTATTAGTACTATCGTTTTTTTCTTCAATTAGGTTTTTATCAACTGTATTACAACTTAAGTTTAGTTCAGAAATCATTATTATAAAAAGTATTTTGACAATGTTTGGAGGCATGAGTTAAATAAATAATGATAAAAGGCACGGTAACCCGTGCCCATTATCTAAGTTAGTGTTTATTGTTTTACAATGTTAAAGCTTTTGTTAATTGTTGCTCCAGTAATTTTTACGATGTACATTCCTCTAGATTTGTTGGAGGCATCCCAGCTAAACGCTCTAGAAGCATTAATATTAGTTTGTTCATGAACAAGTTGCCCAGATAAATTAAATACTTGTAGGGTTACTTTTTCTTCAGTGACATCCTTTAATGAAAAATGAAAGGAATTAGCTGACGGATTAGGCCATACTGTAGTAATAATATTCGCTTTTACTTCTAATAAATTTTGACTTTCCAATTCGTTCTCAATAATTTCAGAAGGATTAGTTGCCATTGGAGCACTTATAGTTTCGACGCTTCCAAAAATTTGAAAAACTAAATCTTCAGGCTCTCCTCCTAAAGCTAAAGAGTTAGCTGTCCAATCTATTGCCCCGGTTCCAAATAAATCTCCAGAATCTTTAAAAGTGGATTCGTTCCCAATTACGGTAGCTTGAGTAAACCAGAACCATTGTTGCGCATTATCTCCAAAATCTAAATTGGTATATACTGATAACCAATATGATCCACTTGTTAATTCTTGTTCGTCAGGAAGAGAAAGATTAAGTGCATAATCATTAGGCTCAGAATCTGGAACTATAGCTCCACTATTGTAAATTTCTTGACCAGGAGCTCCATTGTTGTTTTCATAAATTATGATAGTAGCGCTAGTAATTGCTGGAGCATTGTTTGCAGCTCCATTTGCGATTACATTTTTAATTTTCCATGTAGTACCTTCTGGAATAAAAAAATCATCAGCTGATTGAGCTATTGCACCACCAAAATCTATAAAGTTTTGAGAAGGGGCACTACCAGTAACTACATCATTTTGAGAGTAAATGGCAGGTTCAATAACATTTACTGTAAAACCTTCAGAAACTTGTTCTTTACCTGAGGTAGCTTTTAAACCAATTGCAGCACTTCCTTCGGTATCTGGTTTAAGAATAGCAATTGTTATGGTATTTTTATTTAATACAGCAGATATTAAATCGGGATTACTATTGGTTAATTCGATATTTATTTCAGCTCTTTTTTTACTACTTACAAACAAATCGGTAATATCAACCTCAAAAGGTTCACTATTTATAGCAACCGTTTTATCGGCTAACAAATAATCGACTCTAAGTTTAGGCTCCGGTCTGGGCCTAACATAGTAATTTGCACTATAAACACCATTTCCATGTATTGCGGCGGCCACGAAGCCATCAGCCCTAGTACGTACTTGAGCAACAACTCCGCTTCCTATTTTAACAGGCTCTTTGTACCAATATGTTCGTTTGCCTTGTAATTCATAAGTGAAATATAGACCAGTACTTGTTCCAACGAAATAACCATCGTTTTTGCCATTCATGGCAAACCATCTTAAGGAAGGACCGTTACCAGAGCCGTCTCTATTTTCTTCAAGATTACCGCTAATATCCTTCCATGTTTCACCAGCATTTTTTGTCATAAATAAACTTGGAATACCGTAATTAGAAAACACGATAAATACTCTATCTGGATTTTTAGGGTCGACGTAAATATTATTGATGTTTCCTTCGGGAAGTCCTTTCCCTGTTGAGATATCTACAGCCTCTTGGTCATCAATGTTAGCATTTTCAACTTTAAAAACTTTTCCAGAATCTGTTCCATAATAAAGTCTACTTGCTATTGGGTATTTAGAAATATCTAATGCGATAATAAAGGAACCATCGGGTGTAGCAGTTTGTTTTTGTTCTACCCAATTCACAGAAGCTGGAGCATTTGAAAAAAGAGGAATTTCATCCAAATTGTTATTTCTCCAAATTCGGTCACCAGCGGGCATATACATAACGTTATCATTTATAGGGTCTAGTATAAAAGGAGCAACAAAATCAAAATTAGAAGCTCCTGCTGGGGTAACCCTTGTAAAGGTTTCAAATTCTCCACTTTCATTAAAATTTAAACGGTATAGGTTTCCAAATTGAGCAGAAACATAACGGGTAAGTCCTCCATCCGCAATGGCATTATATGATCCATCGCCACCAAAATCTTCAATCCAAGGGTCATTTACATTTTCAGAATTTGTATACCAAGTTCCATTATCCTGAAAACCAGCCAAAAGATCATCACTATTTCCTTCGGGATCAAAAGAAAAAGCATAGGGTTGGGTTGTAATGTAGCCGTTGTTCAAAGATGTCCATGAAACAAATTGATCTGTTATTGAAATATCTTCGGTTAATTGAACGCCTCCATCATTTGATGAAATTGCTTTGTTAGGGTTTGATGTAAAAAAAACCAAATTGTGTTGATCCGGATGGTGATTAGGGTATAAAGCAAAACTGTCTGCTAAATTAGTGTACCCTCCAATCCAACTATCAAAACCAGCAGGGGTTGTAAAACCAGTAATGGAGCGATAAAGATTAGTGCCTCCTAAAAAAACTAAATCAGGATTGGTAGGGTGAACCTTTATAATCATGTTATATGCACCTTGTAAGTTGAGGTTTCCAGCTCTTCCTCCTATAGTTGTTGGTAGGTTTATACTTAAGTCTGTCCACTGTTCTTCTGGTGTTGGGGCATCAGCTTGATATCTCCATAAAAATGCTTCAGAAAAATCCGCTGCATTATAGGAGAAAAAATAAACTCTATTTTCATCTGTTGGGTCAAAAGCCATAACTGTTCTTCCATAGCTAGGAATGATGTCTGCTGGGGTTATATTGATCCAATCTGTACCATTATCCGAAACGTAAAAACCAGCATTATCACCCCCGAAAATATCTACGGTTGCATAAATTTTACCAGAAGAGGTAATCATTACTTCAGTTTGACTATCACGGGCACTAGGCAAAACTTCGGTGAAGCTTTGTTCTCCGTTTTTTGAACGATAAAGCCCTTCAAAAGTAGCAGCATATAAATCACCGTTTTTTGGGTCTACTGCAACACTGTTAATAATATCTAATGAGGTAATGGTTGTTAAATCATCATCATTTGAGTTTTTAAGTTTAAAAAAAGAGCGACCGTTATTTTTGGATTTGTAAATACCAGTACCTGTGTAAAAAGCGCCAGCGGCAGAAGCAGAGTTTCCATAACGTTCACCAGAAGCATAATACCAGATATGACCTTTTCCTGGTCTTGGGTCTTGAACTATTGATGTAATACTGGGAGATTGTTTGTTTTTAGTAATTTTTTTCCAAGTTTGCCCCATATCTGTAGAGCGCCAAAGTCCTCCAGAAACACCTCCAGCGAGTATATTATTTTCGTTATTACGATCTATTGCTAGCGCTCTTGTTCTTCCGCCAACATTTCCAGGCCCTCTGTTTTCCCACCTTTTAAATTTACTTTTTGATGAAGTTTCACTAGATTTATTTGAGGCCTCAATTTCAAGGTTTCGTTCTTGAATGTTACTTGAAAACGCCGCTTCCATTAATTGGATATTTTCTGGTACTTTTTTGGTAAAAGGATTTCTTAACATACGTTGTTCATAGTTCCAACGATCCATTGCTCGGTCTCCAATAGCTTTTGGTTTTAAACCTACGGGTCCTGTTTTACTATCATAAATTTTAGATTGCTTGTATAACGAATGCCCTTTTTGAGGAGCATCGTCATGAGACTTTTTTAATTTTTGAGAATTGATTGAAAGTACAGTTAATAGTAGTGGTGTTAAAATAAAAAAGCGCAAAGCGCTTTTTCTAGGTAATTTTGTTTTCATATATGTTTTTATTTTAATTAGCCGAAGGGAAAATAATAATAAAATTTTAAAATGTAGTATTTGTTCTACAAATAATGTTTTATTATTTTAAATTTAACAAATTGATTTACAGGTGGTAGGTTTATATGTTGTACGAAGTTTGATTAAAAAAAAGAACCGTCATTTTAGTTTTTGAATGACGGTTCTTTTTTAGGGTTTATATTCAGTGTTATGGACTATCCGCATTTAGATGACCCACAGTCTTTACAGGCAAGACATCCTTCTTGGTAGATAAGATTTATAGAATTACAATTTGTACATTTTTGCCCCTTGACTTCCGTTCCATCTGCAATAAATCGTTTTAATGCTCTGGCAACTCCATTTTTCCAGGTATTAATAGACTCACTATCTAATTGTAAACTATTAATTAGATCAACAACTTTTTCAATAGGCATACCATGACGAAGTGTACTTGAAATAAGTTTAGCGTAATTCCAATACTCTGGATTAAATTTGTGTGATAACCCTTCAATGGTTGTTTTGTAACCACGTGTGTTCTTGTATTGAAAATCGTATCGGGAAACGCCCTTTTCGTTTTTATTTTTAATTATATGTCCTTCAGTTACCCAGCGAGGTATTAAAATTCCGTCTTCGTCATCCGCCAACCCTGTGAAAATTTCATAAGGTTTTTCGTTAATTAGTCCAATAAAAGCAATCCATTTTTCTTTGTTGTTTTGAAAACGAACAACATGTGAATCAAGTGTTTGTGGCCGTTTAATTGGAAAAGTATAATCTTCTTTGTCAGTATTTTCATTAGAAATTAAAACACCAGACCTTGAACCATCTCTATATACCGTTACTCCTTTACAGCCTGATTTCCATGCTTCTAAATATAGTTTGCCAACCAATTCTTTAGTAGCGTTATTAGGTAAGTTAATGGTAACACTAATAGAGTGATCTACCCATTTTTGAACAGCGCCTTGTAAATGAACTTTGCTAAGCCAATTTACATCATTAGAAGTGGCTTTGTAATATGGAGAAAGTTTGATAAGATTATTAAGCTCCTCACTACTATATTTTTTTTCGGTATTTATATTGTTCACCATCATCCATTGTTTAAATCGGTGATGAAATACTTGATACTCTTCCCATGAGTCTCCAACTTCGTCAATAAAATCTATTCGGGCATCCTTATCATTTGGGTTTACTTTTCTTCGTCTTTTATAAACAGGCATGAAAACAGGTTCTATACCGGAAGACGTTTGCGTCATTAAACTTGTAGTGCCTGTAGGAGCAATGGTAAGCAGGGCAATGTTTCGCCTGCCAAACTCTAACATTTCATAATAAAGCTTTTCGTCAGCTTTTTTTAAGCGAAGAATAAATGGATTGTTTTTCTCACGTTCAGCATCATAAATTTCAAAGGCACCTCTTTCTTTGGCCATATAAACAGATGCTCTATAAGCTTCTATTGCAAGCACCTTATGAACTTCAATGGAAAATAAGTTTGCCTGTTCTGTTCCATATCTTAAACCTAAGGCAGCAAGCATGTCTCCTTCTGCTGTAATACCAATACCAGTTCGGCGACCACCAATAGCCTTTTCTTTAATTTTTTCCCACAATCTAATTTCAACAGCTTTTGTTTCATCCAATTCAGGATCGGAAGCTATTTTGGCAAGTATTGCATCCACTTTTTCCAATTCTAAATCAATAATGTCATCCATTATTCTTTGCGCAGCGATAACATGATTTTTAAACAATTTGAAATTGAACAATGCCTTTTTAGTGAATGGATTTTCAACATATGAAAACAAGTTAATTGCGAGTAATCTACAGGAATCATATGGACATAAAGGAATTTCACCACACGGATTTGTGGAAACGGTCTCATATCCTAAATCAGAATAACAATCTGGAATAGATTCTTTTAATATAGTATCCCAAAATAAAATTCCAGGTTCAGCTGATTTCCAGGCGTTATGTACAATTTTATTCCAGAGTTTTTTAGCTTCAATAGGTTTTGAAACTTTTGGTTTTTTGCTATGAATGGGAAATTTTTGAATGTAAGTATTTCCGTTTTCAATACAACTCATAAACTCATCATCAATTCTAACCGAAACATTGGCGCCAGTAACTTTACCTTCCCCCATTTTAGCGTCAATAAAATCTTCCACGTCCGGATGATTTATAGAGGTTGAGAGCATTAAAGCTCCTCTTCTACCATCTTGCGCAACTTCCCGAGTAGAATTAGAGTAACGCTCCATGAATGGTACTAGTCCAGTTGAGGTTAAAGCCGAGTTTTTTACTTCCGAACCTTTAGGTCTAATTTTGGATAAATCATGACCAACACCACCTCTTCGTTTCATTAATTGCACTTGTTCTTGGTCTATTTTCATAATACCACCATAGGAATCTGACATACCTTCGGTACCAATTACGAAACAATTTGAAAGCGAAGCAATTTGAAAAGGATTACCAATACCGGCCATTGGACTACCTTGGGGAACTATATATTTAAAGTTTTCAATTAGTTCAAAAACTTGTTGTTTAGTTAAAGGGTTTGGATACTTTTGTTCTATTCGGGCAATTTCTTTTGCAATTCTAAGATGCATGTCATTTGGAGTTAATTCATAAATATCTCCATTAGAATTTTTAAGCGCATATTTGTTTACCCAGACTCTTGCCGCTAAATCATCCCCATTAAAATAGTCCAAGCTGGCTTTATATGCTTCGTCTTGAGAAAATGTTTTTCTTTTTTTGGTGGTTGTTTCTACTGACATGAATATTTTTTTAGAATTAGAATTTTTTTTCAAAAACAATATTATATCATATATGACCACTTATTTCATGATTTTTATCATGAAGTTTACCACAAGGACTATTTTAAATGTTGATTTTCACATAGTTAAATATTTATCAACTATAGAAAGTTGACAAATATTTTAAACCATGAATTTTGAAGAAATATAAAAACTTCCGCCATTTTTGTTGCTTTAAAAAGGCTTAAAGATTATTTGTTATTTAAATTTTAGTAATGTTCAATTTTAGTGCGATTTTTGCAAAATGAGAACATTGGTTATTGGAGATATTCATTCAGGGCTTAAAGCTTTAAAACAGGTTTTACAGAAGGCAAACATTACAAAAAAAGATAAATTAATATTTTTAGGAGATTATGTTGATGGCTGGAGTGAAGCTGCTGAAACTGTTGATTTTCTTATCACCTTAAATGAGACTTATAATTGCATTTTTTTACGAGGTAATCATGATGAGTTATGTTTTAATTATTTAGTAACAGAAAAGGAAAACAAGGAATGGTTAAAACATGGTGGAACTGCAACATCTGCTTCTTATAGTAAGTTGGATGAAGATACCAAAAATAAGCACTTGGATTTTTACGAGGAACTTGAGAGTTATCATTTGGATAGCGAAAACAGATTGTTTTTACATGCAGGATTTACCAATTTAAAGGGAATTGAGTTTGAGTTTTTTGAAAAAAACTTTTATTGGGATCGCACACTTTGGGAACTTGCCTTGGCAACTGATAACCGTTTGAAAGAGAACGATATTTTGTTTCCAAAAAGACTCTCTTTGTATAAAGAAGTATACATTGGACATACCCCATTGACCAGAATAAACAAAACGTATCCATTATGTGCTTCAAATGTCTGGAATATTGATACCGGAGCCGCTTTTAAAGGACCACTTTCTGTTATGGATATTAACACTAAAGAGGTATGGCAAAGCGAACCAGTTTACACCTTTTATCCAGATGAAAAAGGCCGAAATTAAAATACAAGGTTAAATAACTGGAATACCGCATTATATTTACGAACTTTGTAAAAAAGAATATTATATGTCTACAAAGAATATTAGACTAGAGGTTATGCAGGCAATTGAGCCAAAAGTAGAGGGATTCATGGACTCTTATCTAATTCCTACTGAAGATATTTGGCAACCGTCTGATTTTTTACCAGACTCTCAAAGTGATGGTTTTTTAACTGCCGTAGAGCAATTAAGAGAAGAATCTAAAGAGTTAGGTTATGATTTTTGGGTTACAATGGTTGCCGATACAATTACAGAAGAAGCATTACCAACATATGAATCTTGGTTAATGGATGTTGAAGGAATTGACCAACATGGTGAAAATAAAAAGAACGGATGGTCTAAATGGGTACGAGCTTGGTCTGCTGAAGAAAATAGACATGGCGATGTATTAAACAAGTATTTATATCTTTCTGGACGTGTAAATATGCGTGAAGTGGAGATTACTACACAACATTTAATTTCTGATGGATTTGATATTGGTACCGATAGAGATCCGTATAAAAACTTTGTTTATACTTCATTTCAAGAATTGGCAACATACATTTCTCATAAACGTGTGGGTCAAATGGCAAAGAAGAAGGGAAATACATTATTAGGAAAAATGTGTACCATTATTGCTGGAGACGAAATGCGTCATCATTTAGCGTATAGAGAGTTTGTTAAAACAATTTTTACTGAAGATCCTTCTGGAATGATGTTGGCTTTTGCTGATATGATGAAGAAAAAAATTGTGATGCCTGCTCATTTTTTAAGAGAATCTGGTGGAGCTATTGGGACAGCTTTTGAGAATTTTTCCAATTGCGCACAACGTTTAGGAGTTTATACTTCTGATGATTACATAGATATCTTAAAGAAATTAAATAGTTATTGGGAACTTGAGGGTGTTAGAACCTTATCTGATGAAGCAGAAAAAGCAAGAGACTATTTATTAAAATTACCAGCTAGATTAGCTAGAATTGCGGAAAGAATGAAATTTCCGGAAGATCAATACACCTTTAAATGGGTTGAAGCTAATGGAAGATTATAAAAAAAATCCGGTTGTAAAACCGGATTTTTTTTGCTTAATATAAGGGGGAATTCTAAAGTTTTCCATGTTTGTGTTCATCTTGCCATTTTGCTAATTCACTCCATTTTCCTTCGTAACACATTCTTGCCTGCATTGGCCATGAAGCAGGGTCGTGAATTTTATAGCGATCTCCACCACCATCTAATACTTTTTGGCAATCCGCAACCGAAGCTTCCGATAAGGCTTTCCAAGTTGCTATACCAGAATCATTAAACATTCCAGCGATTTTAGGGCCAATACCTTCAACAATTTTTAAGTCATCCTGTTTAACTGCTTTTCCAAGGGCTGCTTTTGCCGCAGCAGCATTAAAAGGGATGGCAGCAACCGAAGCATCAGCGGTAAACGAAGATATAGGGGCAGCAGATAATTTTCCATTACAGGCATCTAAATCCGCTTGCAATTTGGCATTTTTATCTTCTAGAATTCTTAATTGTGCAGAATTATCAATCGTTGTGCTTTTGCCTTTTCCTATTAAATAACCCAAATAAGCACAAATGGCTCCAACAAGTAAAGGAATTAACCAGCACCAAATATTCATGTTTTCAAAATCCATAATTATAGTTTTATTGTTATAGTTGTTTAGTTCAATGTAATTATTGTTCGTCTGTTTTGGGCTCTTCCTTCTTCGGTATCATTACTTGCGATAGGATTGCTGGAGCCCTTTGAAGTTGCTTTTATTTTTGAAGCAGAAATCCCGTTTTTTATAAGATAGTTTTTTGCAAAATTAGCCCGGTCCATTCCAATCTCAATATTTTTTTCATTGCTACCTGTATTATCTGTATGGCCCTCAATTATCGCCAACGCACCTTCTGATTTATCCAAATATTTTGAGATATCAGCAAATTTTTGTCGTTGTTCTGCACTAAGATTTACATGAGTCTGCGCGGTGTTAAAATTCAGAACTAAGGGGTTGTTCTTAATTTTATCGTATAACACTTTCAATTCATCTTCTGCATTATCAGCCTTGGTTTCAAATTTATAGGAAACCGGACCTAGAAAAATATCATTTTCTGGAACCATTTCATCTTTTAGAAGACCAAAAGTATTGATTTGAGCAGATGGAATTCCGTTTTCAACAAAATGATTTTTAACTGCATTGGCTCTGGCTAACCCTAAATTTGGGAAAGCTGATTCGTTTTTTTCTTCTGATTTGTAAAATCCAGTAATATCTACAATTTTTTCGGAGTTTTCAGCTAAAAAATCTTTTACACTAGCAATCGCATTAGTGATATTTGGGGATAAAGGCGTGTTAAAACGTGAAGCAGAAATTGGAAAATTGTAATTATCATTTTCTTGATATTCATAATCACCATCAGCTATTGCAAACGGGTATGATGTGGCTTTTGGAACCGCTTCCTCAACCAAGGTTTCTTTTACAGGATTATCTTGTACAATTGTGCCGCATTCACTGCAATACATCATGTAAAAATAGATACCTGCCAGAATTGTAATTACAATTCCAATGAGGTTCGTAGTTGTTTTTGACATACTAGATATTGTTTAGTGTTTGAACTACAATGTATAAAAAAATGTTAACTAGTTCAAAATGAATGTTAAAAGACATTCATTTTTTATATTGAAGAGAATTATTTTTGAGTTATAAAAAGGTTATTTATACAATAAAATTAACCGTTCATATAATTTTGAGTAGATACTGTGCTAAAAATTTAGAAATTTGTAATGCAATAAGAAAACATCCTTTCTCTCCCGACAAAGTTCCGGCATTTAGAAAGGATTTTTTAGTATTATTTGAATTAGTTAGTAAAACAGCCCTATTATTTGTTTTAAATGATAGGGCTGTTTAATTTTTACAAATCAAATTTTATACCTTGTGCTAAAGGTAGTTCTGTGGTATAGTTTATAGTATTAGTTTGTCGTCTCATATAAACTTTCCAGGCATCAGATCCAGATTCGCGTCCGCCACCTGTTTCTTTTTCGCCACCAAAGGCACCGCCAATTTCAGCTCCAGAAGTACCAATGTTTACATTCGCAATTCCACAATCACTACCTGCTACCGATAAAAATTGTTCTGCTTCCCTTAAGTTATTGGTCATTATTGCAGAAGATAGTCCTTGTGCTACATTATTTTGAATGTTTATAGCGTTTTCAACGTCACCAGAATATTTTAATAAATAAAGTACTGGAGCAAAAGTTTCGTGTTGAACAATGTTAAAGCCTGGCTGGGCTTCAGCAATCGCTGGTTTTACATAGCATCCACTTTCATATCCTTTTCCTTCTAAAACACCACCTTCTACAATTATTTTACCACCTTCTTCAACGACAATATTTAAAGCGTTTTGATACATTTTTACCGCATCAGTATCAATTAAAGGACCTACATGATTGTTTTCATCTAATGGATTTCCAATGCGTAATTGTTTATAGGCATCTACAACAGCATTTTTTACAGTTTCGTAAATGGATTCATGAATAATAAGTCTACGCGTTGATGTACAACGTTGTCCAGCAGTACCTACAGCTCCAAAAACTGCACCTATGACAGTCATTTTTATATCTGCATCTGGTGTAACAATTATAGCATTGTTTCCTCCAAGCTCTAATAATGATTTTCCTAATCTACTAGCAACTTCACTTGCTACAATTTTCCCCATTCTTGTAGACCCTGTTGCAGATATAAGTGGAATACGAGTGTCTTTAGTCATAAATTCACCAACAGTATAATCACCATTAATCAAACAAGAAATACCTTCAGGTAAATTGTTTTCAGCAAAAACTTCAGCTGCTATATTTTGGCATGCAATACCACAAATAGGTGCTTTTTCGCTTGGTTTCCAAACACAAACATCACCACAAACCCAAGCCAAAGCGGTATTCCATGACCATACGGCTACAGGAAAGTTAAATGCGGATATAATACCAACAACACCTAATGAATGGTATTGTTCGTACATTCTATGTCCAGGACGCTCACTATGCATTGTTAACCCATGCAATTGACGAGAAAGTCCTACAGCAAAGTCACAGATATCAATCATTTCTTGAACTTCACCTAAACCTTCTTGATAACTTTTTCCCATTTCATAGGAAACAAGTTTGCCAAGAGACTCTTTTTTTTCTCTTAGTTTTTCTCCAAATTGACGCACTATTTCGCCTCGCCGGGGAGCAGGCATTGTTCTCCATTCATTAAATGCAGAAGTTGCAGACAACATTATCTTTTGGTAGTCTTCTTTTGTAGTAGTTTTTACTTTCCCAATAAGTTTGCCATCAACGGGAGAGTAGGACGCTATTTCATTTCCGTTTGAAAAGAACGATTTTCCTGTAGAGGTTCCATCATTAACATCTTTAATTCCTAATTCCTGAAGAGCTTTTTCTATTTCAGATGAAATATTCATTTTTATAACTTTTTAAGTTCTTATTGTTATATTTTTGAAACAAATCTACAAATAATAGTCAGCTTAATAACTACTGGAATTAAAAATTAAAGGGACGATTTAGAGAGGATAAGTATTATTGCTATTAATGCTGGTAAAGCTTGAACAAAAAATATTTTTTTTGAGGCCGTAATTGCCCCATAAATTCCGGCAATAGCAATACAACTCAGAAAAAATAGAGCGACATTATTTTTCCAGATAAGGTTTTCTATAAAAAAAGTCCATAATAAACCAGCGGATAAAAAACCATTGTATAAACCTTGATTAGCTGCTAATGCTTTTGTAGGCTCAAAAAGTTCTTTTGGAAAGTTTCTGAATATTTTAGGTCCTTTTGTTGTCCAAGCAAACATTTCAAACCACAAAAAATAACAATGGAGTAATGCTATTATTACTATTAATATTTGAATAACTAGACCCATGTTTTGTTATGTTTTAATTATCAGCAGTAAATCTTTCATCAACGGGCATTTCTGTATTACAGTTAGTACAGGTTCGTAATGTTTTTGAACCATAAAAATCTTTAAAATGCTTTAGAAAATCCTTTTCAATATCATTTAGTGTAAAATATACATCATGTAACTTGGTGTTACAATCATCACAAAACCATAACAGACCGTCTTTAGCATTTAGGTCGGCTCTCTTTCGTTCAATTACTAAGCCTATTGAGTTTTCATGACGTACTGGGGAATGAGGAACTTTAGCTGGGTGAAGATACATATCTCCTGGACCCAATTTCATGGTTCTTTTTTTATTGTCTTCTTGTATATGAACTTCAATGTGACCTTCTAACTGGTAAAAAAGTTCTTCAGTTTCATTATAGTGATAGTCTTTACGAGCATTTGGACCTCCTACTATCATTACAATGTAATCACCAGCATCTTTATAAAGGTTTTTATTACCAACAGGAGGTTTTAAGGAATCTCTATTTTCCTCAATCCATTTTGTAAGGTTGAATGGTGCTTGTATTGCCATAGACTAGTTTTTTGGAAAGTTAAAAAAAAGCTATGACATTATAAGTGCCAGAGTTACCTAACTATTGGTTTATAAAAAGCTGAGTATAATAATATTCTCCTACCTCATTTTTTTTAACACTAACGGCAGTGTCAGTAAAATCACCTTCAATAGTTGCTTTATGATTAGTGCTAGAAAGCCACTTTTCAAAAGCTTTATTAGCAGTATCATAATTTCTTGCTACATTTTCAGCAATGTTTTTGACATCAAATTGATTAGAAATTTTAGAAGCCCTGGAACTGAAATTATCATGGCTTAAACTTCCTTTAGCTATCATATAGTCGTTGTGAAGATTAGCTTGTTCGTAGGCAAACTCATTGTGGATTAAAACAGATTTTCCAATAGATACCCTGTAATCGTTTACGATGTTTAGTAATTCTGCCTCAATTTCAAGGGCATTTTCGGCTTCAATGTTTGCTGTACTTTCTACTGCCTCTTTACTACAAGAAGCACTTAGTAATACAAACAGAACATAGAATGCCATACGCATTCTCATTTTCATATATTGTTCTCTTTGAAGTAGGCCATTCAATGCCTAAGTAGGTAAATCTAAGAAAGGGGTTCTCGTGTTCTTTTCGTTGAAAAGGGGCATTCAACGGTGTAATGTTATAAAAATAATATTACACGAAGATGAAGTTTAACATTATTTCGATGAAAGGCAATTTTTAACCATAAAATGAATTTCGTACGTATATCTTGTAAAGCATATTTATTTCACTGTAAAGAGGGATTGTTATGTTCCATTTGTTAGTTAATTTTGATTTAAACTCTTGCCTTTATGAAAGTTAATATTATTTCGTTACTATTTTTTGGTTTTGTACTTATACTGGGATGTACTTCAAAAGAAGACAAAATAGCAAATACCTTTAGTGATTTAAGCAAATATGAAACATATGTTTCAGAAGTAAGTCACGGAATAATTTCTACTAAAAGCGATGTGCGTGTAGTATTACAACAACCTGTTTCTGGTTGGGAGAATGGAAATGAGCAAGATAAAAAACTGTTATTAGTCTCACCAAAAGTTAAGGGCAAAGTGGTTTCACTAGATGATAGAACTATAGCTTTTATTCCAGAAAAGGGTTTTAAACAGGATACAGATTATAGTTTTACACTGAATCTTGGAGCAATTGAAAAAAAGGTTCCTGAAGAGATTAAAACCATGGTTTTTGGGGTGAAAACTTTAAAACAGCAGTTTAATGTTTATACCGAAGCGTTACAATCGTATTCAAAAGATTGGCAATATCTAAAAGGACAAATTAGGTGTGCCGATGTTTTATCCCTAGCAACAGCGCAAAGGTTAGTTAGTGTAAAACAAAACGGTAAAGAAGTTAAGATAAAGTTTGAAGAGGTTACAAATGAAGAATCTCAGTTCTATTTTAAGATAGACAGTATCCCACGTTTAGATGATGATTCTGAGTTAGAAGTTTCATGGGATGGTTCCAAATTTAATATTGAAAGTTCTGGTAACAATTCAATAACTATTTCAGGGAAAAATAACTTCACCGTTCTAGAAGCCATAGTAGAATCGAGTACCAAATCGGTTATACATGTTAATTTTTCTGATCCAATAAAAAAGACTCAAAATTTTAAAGGTCTTGTGGTACTTGAAGGAGACAATAATCCAAAATTTAGTGTTACAGGGAATACGTTAAAGGTATTTCCATCAGTAGATTTAAAAGGAACTGTTAAGTTGGAGGTGTTTGAAGGAATTTTGAGTATTGATGGAAAAAAGCTTAAAAGTAAGTTTAATGAACGTATAGCTTTTGAACAAATTTTGCCACAGGTTAGATTACTTTCAAACGGAACAATACTGCCTTCTTCAAGTAATTTAAAAGTAAATTTTGAAACCGTTAATTTAAAAGCTGTTGACGTAACAGTTTTAAGAATTTATGAGAATAATGTACTTCAGTTTTTACAGTATAATAATTTAAACGGAGGAAGTAATTTAAGGGCTGTGGCGCGACCCATTGCTCGAAAGAAAATTATAATTGAGAATAATTTTTCTAATGTAAATGGAAAATGGATTGCCCATGCGTTAGATTTAAAAACGTTGATTACTCCCAATCCTGGTGCTATCTATCGAGTGGAGTTTAATTTTAAACCTTCATATAGTTTGTATAAATGTGATACTACAAACTTTTCTGAAGAAAAAGCTGAAGAGGATTTTGATGAGGAAGAAGAAAATAGTTCATGGGATGGTGTTGAAAATTATTATAACGATTATTACGGGTATCGTTGGAGTGAACGTGAAAACCCTTGTCATACCTCTTATTATTATGATAAAAAAATTGGGATAAACGTTCTTGCCTCGGATTTGGGCGTAACCATTAAGAAAGGAGTAAATAAAAGTTATTTTATTGCTGTAAACAATCTTCTAGATACAAATCCGGTAGCTGGAGCGAAAGTAACTTTCTACAATTTTCAGCAGCAGGAAATAGGAGATGTTATAACAAATAATGAAGGAATATCATTTTTCGACGCTGATAAGAATGCCTTTTTTGCGGAGGTTAAGTATAATAATCAAAAAACCTATGTTAGGTTAAATGATGGTAATGCATTATCGGTTAGTAAGTTTAATGTTTCTGGTGTTAAACTACAAAAAGGAATAAAAGGATTTATTTTTGGAGAGCGCGGAGTTTGGCGCCCTGGAGATCAAATATTTCTTTCGTTTATGTTAAACGATAATGCCAATAAATTACCTCAAAATCATCCCGTAAAACTTGAGGTTATAAATCCATATAACAAAGTGGTTTATAGAAAAGTTAAAACTTCTGGCGTAAATAATTTTTATCAATTTAATATGAAAACTAATGAAGATGCTCCAACCGGAAATTGGTTGGCAAAAGTATCGGTCGGTGGAGCACATTTTACTAAAACTCTAAAAATTGAAACCATTAAGCCTAATCGACTAAAAATAAAATCTGATTTTGAAGAAGATGTATTAAGTGGTAAAAAACCTGTAGTCGGAAATCTAGAGGTAAAATGGCTGCATGGAGCTATAGCTAAAAATTTAAATGCTGATATTACTGCAAAGTTCAATGCTACAAGTACAACATTTAAAACTTTTCCTGGGTATGTTTTTGATGATCCTACACGTAAATTTAGTGCTGAAGAACAAGTAGTTTTTAATGGTAAAATTAATGAGCAAGGCAAGGCTAATTTTGCCTTAAATACGAACTTAAAAGGGAAAGCTCCGGGTATGCTAAAAGCTGCTTTTGTTACCAAGGTTTATGAAAATGGAGGTGATTTTAGTACAGATGTGTTTACAAAAACGTATTCACCATATAAAACGTATATAGGAATTAATACACCTAAGGGAGATAAGGCAAGAGGAATGCTTTTAACCGATGTTAAGCACAAGTTTGAGATTGTATCTGTCGACCAAAATGGAAACCCTAAGGCTGCTAAAAATTTAGAAGTTACCATATACAAAGTTAACTGGCGTTGGTGGTGGGATACCTCTGAAGAAAACCTTTCGAGTTATAGCAATAGTAGTTATAGAGAAAAAGTTTTTGATAAAACTATTAGTACAAATTCAAAAGGTAAAGCGGTATTTGATTTTGAATTAAAGTATCCAAATTGGGGAAGGTATTTGGTGCATGTTAATGATGCAAATGGCGGTCATTCAACTGGAAAAACTATATATATAGATTGGCCAGGGTGGGCAGGAAAATCAAGAAAAGGAGACCCATCTGCAGCATCTATGTTAGTTTTTTCTACAAATAAAGAAACCTATAATGTTGGTGAAAAAGCAATTGTTACTTTTCCTAGTTCTAAAGGAGGAAGAGCGTTGGTTACTGTTGAAAACGGAAGCGAAGTTTTAGAGTCTTTATGGGTAGAAACAAATGAAGGAGAAACTAAGTTTAATTTGCCTATTTCAGAATTGTATACGCCTAACGTGTTTATTCATATTAGTTTGTTACAACCTCATGCAAAAACAACCAACGATGCTCCAATTCGTTTATATGGTGTTACTGGAATAGCTGTTGAAAATTTAGAAACTAAACTACAACCTGTTATTACAATGCCTGACGTTTTAAAGCCAGAAGATAATGTTACTATAAAAATAAAAGAAAAGCAGGGTAAGGCAATGACGTATAGTATTGCTGTCGTGGACGAAGGTTTATTAGACCTAACTAGATTTAAAACACCTAATCCTTGGGATACTTTTTATGCAAAAGAAGCTTTAGGTGTAAAAACATGGGATGTTTATGATGATGTTATTGGAGCTTTTGGGGGTAGAATAAATCAGGTATTTGCAATTGGTGGAGATAGTGAATTGGCAGGTGCAAAAAACAAAAAAGCAAATAGGTTTAAACCTGTAGTTATGTATTTAGGTCCTTTTGAGCTAAAAGAAGGAAAAAGTAAATCACATAAAATTAAAATTCCAAAATATGTCGGTTCCGTACGAACAATGGTAATAGCAGGAGATGTTACTAAAGAAGCTTACGGAAGAGCTGAAAAAACAACACCAGTGCGTAAACCATTAATGGTTTTAGCTTCGTTACCTAGAAAAATAACTCATGGAGAAAAGGTTACATTGCCTATTACGGTTTTCGCAATGGAAAAAAAGATTAAAAATGTAACGGTTAAAATAAAGAATGATAAATCTTTTAATATAAGTGGGTCAGCGGTACAAACGGTTTCTTTTTCGCAGCCAGATGAAAAAATGGTATACTTTAATTTGGACGTTACTGAATTTAAGGGAATAGGAAAAGTAATTGTCGAGGCCTCTGGAAATGGGGAAAAAGCTTCTTTTGAAATCCCTATTGATGTTGTAAACCCTAATCCGGTTACCACAGAGTTAACTAATTTAGTTATAGAGGGAAATAAAAGCCAAACGATTAATTTAGAAACTTTTGGAATTTCTGGAAGTAATACAGCTCAAATAGAGTTTTCTACTTTGCCTCCTATGAATTTTAATGCACGCTTGCAGTATTTAATTCAGTATCCACATGGGTGTGTGGAGCAAACAACTTCGGCAGCTTTCCCACAGTTGTTTTTAACAGATGTTTTTGATGTAGATGGAAATAGAAAAAAACGAATTAAAGTACATATTGAAAGCGCAATAAAGCGCTTGGGAGGATTTCAACTACCTAATGGAGGATTTTCTTATTGGCAAGGTCAAAATAGTACTAACGATTGGGGAACTTCTTATGCAGGACATTTTTTATTAGAAGCGGAAAAAAGAGGTTATGTACTTCCTATAGGGTTTAAATCTAGTTGGGTTAGTTATCAAAGGCAAATTGCAAAGCAATGGAGAGCTTCAAGTAACAATTCAGATTTAGCTCAGGCATATAGGTTGTACACTTTAGCACTTTCAGGAAATGCGGACATTGCTTCAATGAATAGATTAAGGGAAACAAGTACAATGTCTAACGAGGCTAAATATCGTTTGGCTGCAAGTTATGCACTTGTTGGACAAGCTAAAGTAGCTAAAGAATTACTCGTTAAGGCTAGTTTAGATTTCAATAGTACTAAGCACAATTATTATACTTATGGTTCTGGCAGTAGAAATAGAGCTATGGCATTAGAAACCTTGGTTTTATTAAAAGAGATTCAAAAATCTCAAAACATGGCGAAAGATGTTGCTGACAGATTATCTGAAAAAAAATGGATGAGCACGCAAGCAACGGCGTATAGTTTATTATCCATGGCTAAGTTTGTTGAAATGATTGGAGGTAAACAAATACAAGCTAGTGTAACCGTTAGTGGCGTTTCAGAAAAAGTTAGTACTTCAAAAACTATAGCAAACAGAGATTTAGTCATAAAAAAAGGAGTAAATACAGTTACCGTTAAAAACAATGAAAGCAACATATTGTATGTGAATATTGTAAATAATGGAATTTTACCCGTTGGTTCAGAAAAAGTTGTAGAACGTAATTTAAAAGCAACATTAAAGTTTAAGGCTAAAAATGGTAAAGCAATAGATGTGTCTAAAATTTCACAGGGAACTAATTTTGTTGCTGAGGTTACATTAAGCAATTTAACAAGCAGAACAGTTAAAGATATGGCACTTACAGAAATTTTTCCTAGCGGATGGGAAATAGTAAATACCAGATTTACGGATTTCGGCAGCTATTCTGCAAATAAAAGTAAACACATTGATATTAGAGATGATAGAGTGAACTTCTATTTTGATTTGAATAGAAATGAAACTAAAACATTTAGAGTATTATTAAATGCATCGTATTTAGGAAAATACTATTTGCCTGGTATTCAAGCTGAGGCTATGTATGATAATGATTTTGCAATAAGAACAAAAGGAGAATGGGTTGAAGTAATTCAATAAAAGCTGCTACGACGCCATTGTTTGGGTTTTGGAAAAGTCTTTTGCCCATAAAATGGCATTTTCTAAAGAGGTAAATCTTTTAAAAGAAGCGCTCACAAATAACTCTTCTAAAACGGCATTAAAAAAGCCAGTTTTAGTATAGCTTACAATACCATAAGCTTTAAGTTTATAGCTATGCTTGTAGAATTTAAGCCAATCAGAAGGAATAACGGAGTAAGAATTTATTCGGTTAGAAATAAATACTATTCGTTTACCATTTTGTTCATACAAATTGGCGATATCTTCCGTTACTTTTTTGCCATGCTTATCCCACGAAAAAATAACGTCTTCATTAATTTCCGATACTACAAACGAATCAAACAAGTAGAAACTTCCAAAATCATAAGCAAGTTCACTGTTTGCCTGTCTGTAAAAGATAGAATCTTTTAACCTCCCCACAATGCTTTCATTTTCACGTTCTCACTACAAAGTAACTGAAGAAACTATTTAAAAAGCCCAGATGTCGATGAATAACACTGAAAATCTGTAAAAAGCACATTTAATGCTAAGCGGACTCCAGTTCTTTCTTGGAAACCTCCTTTTTTTCTTTTAGAACTTTACTAAAAACAAAGGCGCCAATTTCTTTAATTGGCTGATATAGAATGGATTCTTTTTTGGTTTCTTCACTTACAATGGAAAAAGTATTATTCATTCTATCAAAAAAGATTAAAAATCCTCCTAAAATTACGGCAACTTTTAAGGCACCAAATAGTGCTCCAGCAACCTTATTAAGTAGTCCTAACATGGCAAAATCAGCAATTTTAGTTAAAAATTTTCCAGCGATATGTACTACCAAAACAATAACTACAAAGGTTATTATAAAAGAACCAAAGCTTATGTACCGCTCGTTCCATTTCATATTTTCATGTAAATAATCACCAGCTATATATGAAAAATGAATGGCGCCATATATACCCGCTATTAATGCAATTATAGAAGCTATTTCAACAAAAAGACCATTTTTTAAGCCTTTCCAAAGCCCCCAAATTAATAGTATGCCTAATATAATATCTAAAATTGCCATGTATTGTTGCTTTAAAACAAATATAGAACTTTGATTTGTACCTTTGAATTAGATTTTAAGATAACCACAGATTAGTAAAATAGCAAAATGTCTAGAGATATAGAATTAAAAGAGCGTTGGGAGTTACTTGTAGAAAAGTTGTCTGTTCAATTTGCTGATGGAGACGACCTAGATTTAGATGCCATAATTTACCTAGTAGGTGTTCAAGAATTGGGTCAATATCATAGAGAATATAAAAAGGATGAAAAGCTACATTTAATGCATATTGCAATATGTAGATTATTGGAGCCCTATGGTTATTATGAATTTGATTTTTTTGATGATGATGGATGGCCTCATTATAAGGTAAAAGCAGAATTACCTGCGTTAAAAGCTGGAGAACAGTCTATTTTAATGAAAGAAGCTTTGGTTGGATATTTTTTGGAAAAAGAATATATATCCTAAATACTCCTACCTTTAAAAATGAAATGAAACTACCTTTCTGAGCGAAAGAAGGCATTCAATTTTGGTAATGAAAAAAATTAGAAGACTAATACAATCGCACCCCAAGAAAACGATTGTCTTCTTATTTTTATTAATTGCATATTACTTTTGTTTACCAGAAACACTGTTTAATAAACCAACTTCTACGGTTGTTGAAAGTAGTAATAATGAACTTTTAGGAGCTATAATAGCGGAAGATGGTCAATGGCGCTTTCCAGAGTTAGATAGTGTACCTCAAAAATTTAAGGTTTGTTTATTACAATTTGAAGATGCTCATTTTTATTATCACCCTGGGTTTAACCCTGTTTCAATGATAAAAGCAATTGGTGAAAACATATCAGCTGGAAAAACAGTTAGAGGAGGTAGCACCATTACACAGCAAGTAATTAGACTATCTAGAGAAGACAAAAGGCGTACGTATTATGAAAAGTTTATTGAGCTTGTCTTAGCAACTCGGTTAGAATTAAGGTATTCTAAAGGCCAAATATTAAAACTATATGCAAGTCATGCGCCATATGGAGGAAATGTTGTTGGTTTAGATGTTGCGGCTTGGCGATATTATGGTTTACGACCACATCAACTTTCTTGGGCAGAGACTGCAACACTTGCGGTATTGCCGAATGCGCCAAGCTTAATATATCCAGGAAAAAATCAAAGTAAATTATTATTAAAACGAAATAAACTTTTAAAAAAGCTTTTAAACAAAAAGTATATTGATAGTATTATTTATAATACGGCATTGTTAGAAATGTTACCCAAAAAACCATATAATTTACCAAAAATTGCTCCACATTTATTACATAATGTTGCTAAAAAAAATAAGGGAAAAAGAGTAACCACTACCGTTAACGCTAATCTTCAAAAAAACGTTAATACCATTGTTGATAAACATTATAAATCATTAAAACAAAACATGATTCATAATGCTGCAGTACTTGTTGTAGATGTAAACACGCGTAAGGTTATGGCATATGTAGGGAATACTAATACTACCAATGAGCATCAAAAAGATGTAGATTTAATTCAAGCGAACCGTAGTACAGGTAGTGTAATAAAACCACTTTTATACAGTGCAATGTTGGATGCAGGGGAATTAATTCCTGATATGTTGGTGGCAGACGTTCCCACCCAAATTGCTGGGTATACTCCTGAAAATTTTAATGAAGGTTATAGTGGTGCGGTTCAGGCAAAAAAAGCATTGGCTAAGTCATTAAATATTCCTGCTGTTAGACTTTTGCAGTCTTATGGATTAGAAAAATTTAGAGATCAATTGGATTTTTTTAAACTAAAAGGAATTAATAAATCAGCAAATCATTATGGGCTCACGCTAATTTTAGGAGGTGCTGAAAGCAATCTTTGGGATTTGTCCAAAACATATGCAAATCTTGCTTCAACGATAAACCACTTCAATACAACTTCTTCAGAATATTATACAAATGAATTTGTTTCTCCAATCATAAATAAAGATGAAAAAGTAGATTTTGGTAAAAAGACTATTCAAAAGACCATTTTTGATGCAGGAAGTATTTATCTCACTTTTGAAGCCATGAAAGAGGTAAATAGACCTGAAGGAAACGAATCTTGGGAATTTTATGATTCTAGTAAAGAAATTGCTTGGAAAACAGGTACTAGTTTTGGGAACAAAGATGCTTGGGCAATAGGTGTTACAAAAGAATATGTCGTAGGTGTTTGGGTAGGTAATGCCGATGGAGAAGGCAGACCAGATTTAATAGGCGTTTCCAGTGCTGCTCCCATTTTGTTTGATGTTTTTGATGTTTTACCCAATGCTAGCTGGTTTCAAAAACCTTTGGATGAGTTTATAGATGTAAATGTTTGTTCAAATAGTGGCTTTTTGGCTTCTCCACAATGTCCAATTAAACACGTGTCTATTCCAAATAAAGAAAATAGTATAAAAGTTTGTACATACCATAAAGAGATACAACTAAACAATAAAGGTCTACAAGTAAATTCATCTTGTTCAGATTTAGCAGAAACCATTTCAAAATCATGGTTTGTTTTACCTCCATTAATGGAATTTTACTTTAAGAAAAGCAATCCAGCGTATCAATCTTTACCAGCTTTAGAGAAAAATTGCGAACTCTCTAATGTTTCTCCAATGCAATTTATTTACCCAAAAAATGGAAGTAAAATCATACTTGCAAAAAATTTTAAAGGACAAAAAAACGAACTTGTTTTACAACTTGCTCACACAAAACCAGAAACTAAGGTGTTTTGGTATTTAGACGATTTGTATGTTACCGAAACAACCAATTTTCACGAAATAGGAATTTTACCCAATGAAGGAAAGCATACTATAACAGCTTTAGATGCTTTGGGGAATGAGACTTCTATACAAGTAACAATAGAATAACACCTATTCTATTAGTCTAACAAGTTGGTTAGGTCTTTAAATGTTTTTTTAACGTTTTTCCCTTTGTAAAGAACTTCGTAAACGGCATTAATTATAGGAGTAGGGTATTTTTTTTGATGCTTTTTTATAATTAAATGGGCACTTTTAGTTGCATAGTAGCCTTCAGCAATCATGCTCATTTCCATTTGAGCACTTTTTACGGTATACCCTTTGCCAATCATATTACCAAACATTCTGTTTCTGCTAAAAGTAGAATACCCGGTAACCAATAAATCTCCTAAATAGGCCGAGTTGTTAATGTTGCGTTTCATTTTATGAACGCGCTTGATAAACAATTTCATTTCACGAATAGAATTACTCATTAAAACGCTCTGAAAATTATCACCATAACCTAAACCGTGATAAATGCCAGCTGCTATAGCGTAAATGTTTTTGAGCATTGCAGCATACTCTGTACCAATAATATCATCAGAGATTTTAGTTTTTATATAATGGCATTTTAAATTATCGGCCACAATTGAAGCTTTTTCAGAATCTGCACAGGCGATTGTTAAATATGATAATCTTTCTAAAGCCACTTCCTCAGCATGGCACGGACCAGTAATAACCCCTATGTTTTCAAAAGGAACATTATATTTTTCATGAAAATGTTCGCCAACGATTAAACCCGTTTCAGGAACAATGCCTTTAATAGCAGAAAAAATAATTTTGTTTGTTAAGGGTAATGTTAGTTTTTTTAATTCATTATCTAAAAAAGCAGATGGTATTGCAAAAATTAAAATATCTGCTTTTTCGCAGGCGGTATTGAAACAGTCGGTTAAAACTAATTGATTAGTATTAAATTCAACTGAGCTTAAATAGTTGGGATTGTGTTTTTCATTTTTAATATGCAATATGGCTTCAGAGTTTCGCATGTACCATGTTACAGTATCTTGATTTTCCGTCAACATTTTTACAATTGCGGTAGCCCAACTTCCTCCACCTAAAACTGCAAATTTTAAATCTGTATTCATTAAATGTTTTTAACAACGCCAAAATTACCAAAATAAACGAGTTAGGAATAAAATGTTCAAGAATATGATAAATATTACAGAATATTTCTAATCTCTAAAAAGAGATTAAAACGTAAATATCGATGAACTACAAAGTGCTCTTTTAATCTAAAATTGATCTTAATCGAATAAATCAGATGAACTGCATTCAATACGATGAAATGCCCAAAAATTTAACATTACGAGCGTTTTTTTATACAATGATAATTTAAAAAGTAACGTTATTAATTATAGAAACATGGTATTGAAAAAAATACAGTTTCAAAAAAGGACAATTATAATTTTTAGCGTCTGATATAGAAATTATGATTTTTGGTTGGTTAATTAAAAAGGCCGTTCTAAGAAATAACTTAGAGCGGTTTTTTGTTATATAATAATCAATTTTGTGCTATGATAAGGGTATTTCTCTCTATCCAAAGAAATTATGGTATTTTTGCCCCCTTAAATTAGCGACGTGAAAAAGTATTTTAATCTTTTCGATTTTAAACAAAAAGTAGATTATAAGACCGAAATTTTATCGGGCCTTACAGTTGCCTTAGCTTTAGTGCCAGAAGCAATTGCATTTGCTCTAATACCTGGTTTTTCTCCATTAACAGGCTTATATGCAGCATTTGTATTGGCTTTAGTAACTTCTATTTTAGGAGGTAGACCAGGAATGATTTCTGGCGCAACAGGGGCTGTCGCTGTAGTGTTCGTTGGGTTAATCT
Source organism: uncultured Maribacter sp. (assembly GCA_947493885.1). Lineage (GTDB taxonomy): Bacteria > Bacteroidota > Bacteroidia > Flavobacteriales > Flavobacteriaceae > Maribacter_B. The sequence continues at coordinate 603,845 of CANLTE010000001.1, read as the reverse complement.
TAGAATTAAAACGAAATTTTCCAGGAATAGAACCTGAAACAATTTTACACTACGTTTTTGCTACGGTTATTCTTGCTGGGGTAATGCAGATAATTGCGGGTCTTTTACGCTTAGGTAAGTTTATTCGTTTGGTTCCTCACCCAGTAATGTTTGGCTTTGTAAACGGATTAGCAATAATAATTTTTATGGCTCAGTTCCCTAATTTTTATCAAAAAGGAACAAATGAGTTACTAACTGGAGCTTCGTTTTATATTATGCTTGGGCTTACACTACTTACCATGGTAATTATTTGGGGGCTACCTAAACTTACGAAAGCGATTCCATCATCACTTGTTGCTATTGTTGTAGTTTCTGCGATTGTTTTAGGTTTTGGTATAGATACGCTTACTGTAGCGGATACCATGAAAGAAGGACAAACTATTAATGGAGGTTTTCCGCCAATATCAATTCCTCAAATAGCGTTTACTTTAGAAAGTATTAAAATAATATTACCATATGCAGCTATTGTAGCTGGAGTTGGCTTAATAGAAAGTTTGTTGACACTTAATATTATTGATGAAATAACAGATACTCGAGGAAGTGGTAATAAAGAATGTGTAGCACAGGGAACAGCAAATATCCTTTCTGGATTTCTTTCTGGCATGGGTGGCTGCGCTATGATTGGGCAAAGTTTAATTAATACTTCATCGGGTGCGCGAGCAAGACTATCGGGAATTACTGCAGCAATAATGTTGTTGGTTTTTATAATGTTTGGGTCTAGCTTAATCGAAAAATTACCTATGGCTGCTTTGGTTGGTTTAATGTTTATGGTTGCAATAGGGACCTTTGAGTGGGCAAGTTTTAAAACCTTTAGAAAAATGCCAAACTCAGATGTTATTGTTATGGTTTTAGTAACGCTTATTACCGCTATAACACATAATTTGGCGGTGGCTGTTTTATTGGGAGTAGTGATTTCTGCATTAGCTTATTCATGGGAAAATGCTAAACGTATTAGAGCTAGAAAATATGTTGATGATAATGGTGTAAAGCATTACGAAATTTTTGGACCTTTATTTTTTGGTTCTACTACGTTGTTTAACGAGAAATTTGATGTTCAAGGAGACCCAGAAGAAGTAATAATAGATTTTAAGGAAAGTAGAGTAGCCGATATGTCTGGGATTGAAGCCTTAAATAAACTTACCGAACGTTATCAAAAGGTGGGTAAAAAAATACATTTAAGACACCTAAGTAAAGATTGCATTCGTCTATTGAAAAATGCAGATGATATTATTGATGTAAATGTTTTAGAAGACCCAACATATAAGGTTGTTGTAGACAAGCTATAAAATATAATAGCAGCTTAAATTGAAAATTTCAAACTGCTATTAGCTTATTCAAATGTTAAATATTCCATGAGAACCGCTCTTTGGTTTTTGACGAAGCACGGAGTTTTTGATAAAAAAGAATAGCGTTACTATTAAATTCTGGTGTTTGCCATTGTATCTATGTACAGTTTTGAGACTCAGCAAATACTTTTATTTTGAGCATAATTTGTTTGCCAACCCCCTTTACCTCTGGCATTTTCTTTTAAAAAAAGGCAATCCAAATACATGTAATAATTTGCTTTCCAAGTAGCAAATACATCTGCTGGATCCATTTCATAAGCTAATTTGTTTTCGTAAAATTCAATTCGTTTTTTCGTGATATTTAAATTTAGGATGTTAGTGGTTTTAAAAATGATTCAATGCCAATTTGGGTGTAATTTGTATGCCTAAGGGGGCTTTAAATCATCAGATGACCTAGTGTTTAAAAAAATAGGGAAATACGGACTTAAAAGAGTGCACTAATTAACTTCAAGAACAGCTGATACTTCAAAAAAAGCCTGCGCTTTAAATTGTTAAAACGCAGGCTTTTATATATATATATAGAAGTATACTATAGTGTTCTTAAATATTCTACTACCGCTCTTGCTTCATTTTCGTTAAAACCAGAGTTAGTCATAACAGCGTTATTGTATTCTTTTAATAGGGCTTTAGCAATAGGGTCTTCTTTTAGCATTCCTTCTGGATTTAAAATTATATTCATAACCCATTCTGGACTTCTACGTTCAAAAACTCCAGATAAAGCAGGACCTATTAGTCTTTGTTTTGGTGCATGACATGCTGTACAAACTGTACTATATTTTTGTTCACCTTCAGCGGCAAGTTTTTCATCTATTTCATCACCCAATTCAAGAGAAGTAATTGGACCAACCCCTTTGTTGTTTAAGTCCACAGGAACATCTTCAGAAACTTTTTCAGCTTTTACTTCTTTTTTTGTTCGGTTCATTTCAAAACCGTCTTTTTTTTCCTTTTTTTCACCACAACCAATAACGCATACGGCTAGGGTTAATAGGGTAATTAATTTTTTCATGTTTTGTTTAGTTTAAGTCAGCACTAATATAAGAATTACTCAAATTTATTGGGCTTCATTTATGAAATTTGTAGCTCTATTTTCAGTGTAAGTAATATTATTTTTCCCATAGAACCCAACATGCCCACCGTACTTTGGTATTTCAAGAAAAAGATTTTGGTTTGTTTTGGCTTCTTTAATAGGATAGCAAAGGTCACCCAAAAAGGAGTCGTTAATGGCATTGATAAGCAGTATAGGCACTTTTATGTTTGGAAGAAATTGTAAACTGCTGCATTGTGTATAGTAATCTATGGCATTTTTAAAACCGTGTGCTTTACTAGTGTAAGTGTCATCAAAGTCTTTTAAATTTTTGATGGATTTAATTTCAGAAGAAGATAATTTATTAGGAAAAAGTGTTCTCTTTATGTGCAACTTTTCAGTTAGATGTTTTTGAAATCGTTTCGCATAGATATAATTTTTAAATTTTAATAGTTGATTTAACGAATCTTCTAAATTGCAAGGAACAGATATGCATACTGCCGCTTTTATCTCTTTAGGAATAGTATTGTTTTCTCCAAGATATTTTAGTGTTAAGTTACCTCCAAGACTAAATCCTTTTAAATATATTTTACTATAATTTCTGGTTTCTAAAACATGTTTAATTACCGCATCTAAGTCGTCAGTAGCTCCGGAATGATATGATTTAAATAGTAGATTGGTTTCTCCGCTGCATCCTCTTAAGTTTATAGCGCAAACATCAAAACCATTAAGGTTAAATTGTTTAGCGCTTCCCATAATATAAGCACGCTGGGCATTACCTTCTAAACCATGAATAACGATAGCTACTTTATGGGTTACGTTTTTAGTATAGCTCCAATCTAAATCTAAAAAATCGCCATCGTTTAAAGATAAACGTTCTCGTTCTTGAGTAATTCCAGATATTTTTCTAAAAACACCTGCGTAAATTGTAGAAAAATGACCGTTTTTAAAATATAAAGGGGGATTATACTTTGAAGGTATTATTGGCATTAATATAAAATATTGTCTTGAGGTTGAATCTTTGGTGGAAGATTTTTTTCGTCTAACATATCCAACAAATCTATTTCTATAGTACGACAAAGAGCAGTCATAGGAACATCATTTATTCTACCTTCAAAAGGATCCTCACTATTACTACCAACTTTTTCCATTGTGGTAAAAATCCATGAAATTAAAACTGAAAAAGGAATCATTAGTGCTAAAAATAATTCTTGTTGGGTGATACTATTTAATTCTACAATTTCTGATTCAAATACAGATAATAAACCAAAAGGAAGTAAAAGCACAAATATCCATGTAAAAACAGTGCTAAAATAGGCGTATTGCCTTGGGAAAGGCGTGTTTTTTATGCGTTCACATTTTCCCTGAAGGTTATAGAGTTCTTCTAAATTGTTATGGAATATCTGTTTATCAAATTCGGTTATTTTTTCTTCTGCCAATAATTTTTTAAGGTGTTGTGCTTGATTTTTAACTAAATGCGTCGCAACATTTTTTCGATTTTCTAAGTCTTGGTCTTCTTCAGGAGATAAATATTTATCTAAGCGTGAACAAACTGGGTTACGTTCACCATGGCGATCAAACAGCTTTTCAACAGATTTATTTTCCTTAATGGAAAAGCTTGAAGGTTGTCTCAATTGAATTCGCAAGGCATTAATCCAAGCGATATGCCTGTATATTAGAATACGTTGTGTTTCTTTATCATCTTGTACTAAAGCCAAAACATTGTTTGCCCAAGTGCGAGAGTAGTTTACAATACCTCCCCAGATTTTGCGCCCTTCCCAAAATCTGTCGTAACTCTGGCTATTTTTAAAACCAATGTAAAATGCGACCGCAATACCAATAACACTCAAAGGTTGAAAGGGGATATCAATATGTTTCCATCCTAAAAAATAATAGGCTGAGAATACTGTGGCGGCCCAAAGTGAAAAAAAAATAAGGTTTTTCCATGCAAACCGTAAAATAATATTCCAGCTAATATTTCTTTTAATGTACATAACTTTTGGGTTGAATTATTTAGGAAATATAGTTAACAATTTTGTTTGTTCCTCAATGGCAGACTTAAATTCTGTTTTTAAGTTTGTTACCAATTCAGAAACAGAAGGAGAATTTTCTATTAAAGCTACTCCCTGACCTGCAGACCATATTGTTTTCCATGCTTTGGCTTCTGTATCTAATTCTTTTCCAAAGTTAATTTTCTTGTCTTTTTTTAGATCTTCATCACTAATTCCAGTAGCTTTTAAACTGGCGTCTAAAAAATTGGCATGTACTCCAGAAATAGCAGCTGTATAAACAACATCACTGGCTCCAGAATTTATTATCATTTCTTGATATTCACTTGGAGCTTTGCTCTCTTTGGTATTTATAAAGCGGGTACCCATATAGGCTAAGTCCGCTCCCATTTGCATTGCCGAGGCAATATCTCTACCAGTACTAATACAACCAGAAAGCACGATAGTTTTATCATAAAATTGTTTTATCTCAGAAACCAATGTCATTGGGTTAATTGTTCCCGCATGCCCGCCTGCCCCAGCAGCTACTAATATAAGACCATCAACACCTGCTTTAGCCGCTTTTATAGCATGTCTTTTTTTAATAACATCATGAAAAACTAATCCACCATAACTATGTACTGCTTCTACTATTCTTGATGCTGGACCCAACGAGGTAATTATTAATGGGACTTTATGTTTGATGCATAGTTTTAAATCAGTCTCTAACCGCGGGTTTGATGGGTGTACAATTAGGTTTATGCCAAAAGGACCTGCTTTTTTACCAGTTTCTTTTTCAAACTTTTCCAAAGCCTCTTTAATTTCTATTAGCCACTCTTCAAAACCTTCACTTGTTCGTTGATTTAGTGCTGGTAAGGTACCTATAATTCCATTTTTACAACATTCTATAACCAATTCAGGACCAGAGATTAAAAACATTGGGGCAGCAATTGCGGGTAAACTAAGATCATTGATAAAAGATGCTTTTTTTGACATATTTACTGGATTTAGATACTTATTAAAAATAGAAATAAAATATTATGTGAGAATATTCAAAACTATGTTATTTTTACAAGAACTATGCGTGCATAACAAAAAAACTATGTATTTAAAAGATTTTGAAATTCGTTGGAGTGATGTTGATGCTAACAGACATTTGGCAAATTCGGCATACGTAAATTTTATGAGTCATACACGTATGTCTCGACTAATTGACCTTGGCTTTGATCATAAAACCATGGAAGAAAATAGTATTGGTCCAGTAATGTTTTATGAGCATATTTATTATTTTAAAGAGGTTTTTCCTGGTAAGCCGGTAAAGGTTTCTATGGAAATTATGGGAATGAGCGACGATGGTAAGTTTTTTGAATTTCATCATAACCTTTATGACCATAAGGGGAAAAATTTTGCGCACTGCGAAATGATGGGTGCTTGGATGGATTTAAAGACAAGAAAGTTAACAGCACTTCCTGGTAATCTTTTAAAACTTTTTCAAAATGTTGAAAAAGCAGAAAATTTTAGAAGGTTAACTAAAGAAGATACTAGAAAGTATACTAGGGTTCCTAAAGACTTGGCTTAGGTTTTTTTGTGGACAAGTAAACTCCAGCAAAGATTAAAAGCGTTGCACCAATTTTTAAAATATCAAGTTTATCTTTTCCTGAACCTAAGGCAAAGAGTATTCCAATTAAAGGTTGTAAATAAACAAAGGCACTTACTGTAGATGCTTTTAATTGAGTAAGGGCGTATCCGTTAAAAAGGTAAGTCAAAAACGTTGTGCAAAATACCACAAAAAAGATAGCGCCAATTACATTTAGGGGCAGATTGGTCCAAGCAACTTCCATTACTTCTGAAAAGGTAATAGGTAAATTTAAAATTATACCAATAGTAAATAACCATTTCATCAAATGAAAAGGATGATATTTTTCAACCAAACTTTTTACAAGAATAAGGTATGTACCGTAACATATACAGTTTACAATAAACAATATATTACCAAGAGGAATGTTGGGCGCATTTTGGGCTTTTTCTACACCAAAAAGCATTAAGGCTACAGCACCAACGAAGCCTATTAAAATACCAGATGCTTTTATAGGTTTTATTTTTTCTTTAATTAAAATAGCTGATAATACTACAGTAATAATAGGAGTTACTGTAATTAAAACAGCGCTATTTATGGGTGTAGATAATTCTAGGCCTTTAAAAAAAGCCAGCATATTAATGGCCATTCCAAAAACCGAACAAATTAATATTCGACCCCAATCTTTTTTTTCTATTTTTTGTTTTGGAATGGTAAAAGAAATCGCCCAAAAAAGTATAGTAGCCCCAACAACACGAAGAAAAATAAAACCAAAAGGTTTTATATATGTAGGCATTACATCTTTTGCAATAGTATGGTTTATACCATATATGGTTGTAGTAGCTAAAGCCGCTAGTAAGGCAAGGGTTCTTTTACTCAAGAGTGAATGTTTTCTTTTGCTGAAGCCACAGTACTTTTACTGTTTCCGATAAAAATGTTTTTATCTACCAGTATTACTGGTCGTTTTAAAAAAGTATAATGTTCTAAAATAAGATTTTTACAATCTGTTTCGCTAAGTTGTTTTTCTTTTAAATTACGCTCTTTATATAACCTTGCTCTTTTACTAAAGAGAGCTTCATAGCTTCCAGAAAGTTTGTGCATTTCTTCCAATTGCGCTGGCGTAATAGCAGTAGACTTAATGTCTTGTAAAACAAAATCTTCAAGTGGTTGTAACTCTTTAATAATACGCTTACAAGTATCACAAGTGCTTAAATGATATATTTTTTTCATAGTGTTAGCTTAAAAGAATAACAAAGAAACCTAATAATGACTTAATGTTCTATTTTTGAGATAGAAAATCTCATAAAGAATTTATTTTGGAAAAAATATTTGATATTACTTTACAAAACAGGAAAAGATTACAACAATTTTTAACCGAAACTTCAAAAGAACAGTTGTTTAAAATACCAGAAGGGCATCGTAATAATATATGGTGGAATATTGCTCATGTTGTGGTTACACAGCAATTATTAGTTTATAAGTTTAGTAATCTTCCCATGCAACTAGATGATGAAATTATTGGTAAATATAAAAAAGGAACGGCTCCAGAAGGAATACCCTCGGATGTTGAAATTAAATTGATTAACGATTGTTTGATTTCTACAGTTAATCAACTACAAGAAGATTATAAAAACGGAGTTTTTAAAGAGTTTAATTCCTATACAACTAGCGCTAATGTTACACTTTCTTCTGTAGAAGATGCTATTGCATTTAATGCTTTTCATGAGGGAATTCATTTAGGAACAATACTATCTCTTAAAAAACACTAAGGTTTATGCCTATTGCATACTGTGTGATAAGTGCTGCTTAAGTTTTTCGTATGGAATTGTAACCGAAATTGTTCCGTCAGCAAACGAAGAAACTTCATATTGGTTGTACAAAAGTTGTAAACCTTCTTTTGTATAACCAATGTTTTCTGGAAGGTAAAAAATATCTGCTTCAAACATTAATCCCGTACTGTTTATAGAATCACTTTCAGGAATTTGTTCTTTTCTTTTAAAAAAAGTTTCCGCGATTTCTGTAAAAGTGTCGAGATTATTAAATAACTCCTCATTTTCTATTTCTACTCCTGTTTTTTTATCAAAATTTAAAAAGGTTTTTGAGGAATAGCCATGAGCTCCTCCTGTAAAAGAATGTACTTCCAGTGCTATGGTAATTACATTCATATCTTCGTATGCTAAATTACCATTAGCATTAAAACTCCAAGGTGTGCTTTCGTCTGGATGAAGTTTTTGTATGTTTTCGTAGCCTTTTTTAAAGGCAGCAATACCTTCTTCAATTGTGGTTACTTCAATTTCGTCGTCATAAGTTAAAAACGAGATAACTTCTTCTTTAATACTGGTATTTATCACAAATGCTAAATTTGACTCCTCATCTACTTTTGGATATTTTATAGAGACTTGAGGGCAGTCAGAACATTTCTCAGTTTTATATTCATAGGTTTTAAAAGTAATTTTATCTTTCTTTTTACAACTAACAATTAAAAAAGTAGAAAATAAAAGCAGAACAAAAGGTTTCATTTTAAGGAGCAGATTATATTTGATAGTTGAAAAGTAATACCTTCAAAGTTATCTCCAAAAGAATACGAATATATTTACATAAAATTTTAATTTTTTTGAATACAATAATTAGCTGGTAAAATGGTTTTGTAACAGATAAAATAGGCTTGAAGAAAAGCCTTACGATATTGTGTAATTGATAATTTGAAGCAAAATAATTGCTAAAAATATAAATAAATAGCATAATTTTGCCCTCATATTTTTAAATCATCATTTTTAATAGATTATTTATAAGCTCTATGGAAGCAAAAATTAAAGGATTTATGGATGAGGTTAAAGCCAGAAATGGTCATGAGCCAGAATTCATCCAAGCGGTACAAGAAGTAGCAGAAACAGTAATTCCGTATATCGCTGAAAATGAAATTTATAATGGGAAAAATATCCTTTTGAGAATGGTTGAACCTGAACGATTGGTTTCGTTTAGAGTTGCTTGGGTAGATGATCAAGGAGAAATTCATGTTAACCGTGGATACCGTATTCAAATGAATTCGGCGATTGGACCCTACAAAGGAGGATTGCGTTTTCATCCTTCAGTTAATGCCAGTATATTAAAATTTCTTGCTTTTGAGCAAGTATTTAAGAATAGCCTAACTACTTTGCCTATGGGAGGTGGTAAAGGAGGTTCTGATTTTGATCCAAAAGGAAAATCTGACGATGAAGTAATGCGCTTTTGCCATGCTTTCATGTTAGAGTTAAATAGACATATTGGACCAAATACTGATGTACCTGCAGGTGATATTGGAGTTGGTGCTAGAGAAATAGGGTTCTTGTTTGGGATGTATAAAAAAATAAGAAACGAATTTACAGGAGTTTTAACTGGTAAAGGACTTTCGTGGGGAGGTTCTAAAATTAGACCCGAAGCTACAGGTTATGGGACAGTGTATTTTGCTCAAAATATGCTAAAGACTAGAAATGATGATGTAAAAGCAAAAACAGTAGTTGTTTCTGGTTCTGGAAATGTGGCACAGTACGCAGCGGAAAAGGTTATTCAGTTAGGAGGAAAAGTGGTAACATTATCTGATTCAGCAGGATATATTTATGATAAAGATGGAATTGATAATGAAAAATTAGCCTTTGTAATGGACTTAAAAAATAACCGCAGAGGTCGTATTTCTGAATACATTAAGAAATATCCTTCCGCAACATATCATCAAGGAGAAAAACCTTGGGGAGTTAAATGTGATATGGCGTTACCATGTGCAACTCAAAACGAGTTAAATTTAGATCATGCGAAGGAGCTAATTGCTAATGGTTGTAGCTGTGTTGCTGAAGGAGCAAATATGCCATCTACAGCTGATGCAATTCACGCTTTTCATGATGCTCAAATTCTTTTTGCACCTGGAAAAGCCTCAAATGCTGGAGGTGTTGCAACTTCTGGGTTGGAAATGTCGCAAAACTCATTAAGAATTAGTTGGACAAGAGAAGAGGTTGATGATAGACTTAAAGGTATAATGGCGGATATACACGATTCTTGTATTGAGTTTGGAAAAGAAGAAAATGGTTATTGCAATTATGTAAAGGGAGCAAATATTGCTGGTTTTGTTAAGGTTGCAGATGCTATGTTAGCACAAGGTGTTATTTAAAAAATTATTCCATTTATTTTTAAAGCCCTTCTTATTAATTTAAGATGGGCTTTTTTGTAAAACACATGTCGTAAATCGCATTATCTTTGAAACAATCTTTAATCAGCCATTTAAATTAATATGCTAATAACAACAAAAGCTATAGTTTTTTCATCTTTAAAATATGGAGATACTAGTTTAATTGTAAAAGCATATACAAAAGCAGAGGGGTTAAAGTCGTACATGCTCAAAGGAGTATTGGCATCGAAAAAAGGAAAATTAAAAACGGCGTATTTTCAGCCCTTGACACAATTAGAAATAGTAGCAAATCAGAAACCTAATTCTAATTTGCATAGTATTAAAGAGGTAAAAGTTTATTATCATTATCAAACTTTGCATACTCAAGTTTCTAAAAATGCCCTTACACTTTTTCTGGCAGAAATACTTGGAAATAGTATTCATGAAGAAGAAAACAACCCTGCCCTATTTAATTTTTTGGAAGCTGCTTTACAATGGTTAGATACGCATTCAAATGTAGCCAACTTTCATATTTGTTTTTTACTAGTATTAACCAAATATTTAGGCTTTTATCCAGATGATACAAATTTTGATGGAGTGTATTTTGATTTGTTGGAGGGGCAATTTGTTCATGAGCAGTCTTTAAACCCCATAGTTAAGGGGAGCGTAATTAAGTTTTTAAAAGAGTTGTTGGGCATGAATTTTGATGAAATGTTAACGATAAAGATGAATAAAAAAAGTAGGCAGGAGTTATTGAATGCCCTTGTTTTATATTTTGAGTTACATTTGCAGGGATTTCGAAAACCCAAATCACTTGCTATTTTACAAGAAGTTTTTAGCTAGTATGTACAAGATACTTTTTATGGTTTTTTTCCTGATGTTTACTGCCATTTCTGCTCAGGAAATTACAATATTAGATATAGACACTCACGAGCCTATTTCTAATATTGCAGTGTATAATTTGGATAAATCCAAATCCACACTTAGTGACGCTCGTGGTAAATGTAATATCGCAGTTTTTTCAAAGAATGAGCGAATTATATTTAAGCATATAAGTTACGAATCCCGAAAAACTTCAAAAGCACAAATTTTAAGACAAAAACGGGTTGTTTATTTAACATTAAAACCTGAGGAGCTTCAAGAAGTAGTAATGTCTGTTTCTAAATGGGAACAACAAAAAAAAGATATCCCTAATAAAATAGCATCAATTGATGCTAGAGCAATAGCTTTTAATAATCCACAAACTTCAGCAGATTTGCTCCAAAGTAGTGGTAAAGTCTTTGTTCAAAAAAGTCAATTGGGAGGTGGTAGTCCTATGATTAGGGGGTTTGCCACAAATAGGTTGCTGCTTTCTGTTGATGGTGTTCGTATGAATAACGCTATTTTTAGAGGAGGAAATTTGCAAAATGTAATTTCAATTGATCCATATGCAATAAGAAATACAGAAATTATTTTTGGCCCGGGTTCCGTTATTTATGGTAGTGATGCTATAGGTGGAGTAATGAACTTCTACACGAAAAAACCCATATTTTCTAATGCAGATAGTTTGTATGTTTCTGGCAATGCAAATTATAGATTTTCTTCAGCTAATGATGAAAACAGTGGACATGTAGATTTAAATTTTGGAAAACAAAAATGGGCGTTTTTGAGTAGCATTACGTATAACAGTTTTGGTGATTTAAAAATGGGAAAACACGGTTCTGATGCGTATTTGAGGCCAACTTATGTTAAAACTGTAAACGGAGTGGATACAGAAGTAAGTAATAGCAACCCTGAAAAGCAAATTTCAACAGGATATAATCAAATCAACTTAATGCAAAAAATTGCGTTTAAGCCGAATTCTAATTGGAGTGTTGATGCGGCTGCCTTTTATTCAGAAACATCAGACTATTCAAGATACGATAGATTAATTAGACCTTTAAACACCGGAGAAGGTTTGCAGTATGGTGATTGGTATTATGGTCCGCAAAAGTGGTTTATGGGAAATTTGCAGGTAAACAAAAAAGGTAGAGGCAAGTTTTATGATGGTGTAAAAGTTACTACTGCATATCAGTTTTTTGAGGAGAGCAGAAATAGTAGAGATTTTCAAGATCCAGAATTATATATCACCAATGAAAAAGTTGATGCTTTTTCAGCAAATATTGATTTTGAAAATAAAAAAATTGGAAACCTCAGATTGTATTATGGTGGAGAGTTTATATTTAACAAAGTGCGTTCTACTGGAAAGGAAAAAAACATTATTACTGGGTCAACAGTTGGAGCGCCTACCAGATATCCTGATGGTTCAACTTGGCAAACTTTAGCAGGGTATTTTAACGGTGAATATAAGGCAATGCCTAATTTTACAATTTTGGGAGGTTTGCGCTATAGTCATGTTTGGATTGATGCTTTATTTGATAAAACGTTTTATTCTTTTCCTTTTGATAATGCAAATTTAAGTACCGGAGCGTTAACTACCAGTATTGGTATTAGTTGGTTTCCTCAACAAGATTTTCAAATAACTATTAATGGTTCAACAGGGTTTAGAGCTCCAAATATTGATGATGTGGGCAAAATATTTGATTCTGAACCAGGGGCGGTCGTCGTTCCAAACCCAGATTTGGAACCAGAGTACGCTTATAATGCGGAAATAGGTGTGCAGAAGAATTTTAATGATAAAATTGTTCTAAAAGGAGCCACGTTTTATACGTATTTAGTAGATGCATTGGTACGTCGTGATTATGAATTTAATGGACTATCTCAAATGTATTTTCAAGGTGAGTTAAGTAATGTGCAGGCCATTCAAAATGCGGCTAAAGCTTTTGTATATGGATTTGAGTTTGGAACGGATATGTACCTTTCAGATAATTTATCCATTGACGCTAATTTAACTATAACTAAAGGAGTGGAAGAGGAAGAGGATGGTACAGAATCTCCTTCTAGACATGTAGCACCTACATTTGGAGATTTTCATTTAATATGGAAAAATCAAAAACTTAAGGTTGATGCCTTTATCAATTATAATGGTGAAATCAGTTTTAACGATTTAGCTCCATCTGAACAAAATAAAGCATATATATACGCTTTAGATAGTAATGGGAACCCGTATTCACCATCCTGGTATACGGTTAATTTAAGAACCCAATATAATGTGACAAATGCTTTAAAAGTTTCGTTGAGTATTGAAAACATTACGGATCAACGGTATCGGTCATACTCTTCTGGTTTAACAGCAGCTGGACGAAATATTGTAGCAAGTATTGGTTATAGGCTATAAAAAAAGCTGCCTTTACTGACAGCTTTTTTTTAATTTTATTTAGAGGATTAGTTTTTAACAGCCTCTTTTACATCTTCAACGGTAGATTTTGCTTTATCTGCAGCTTTATCGCCAGCTTCTTTAGCCGCATCCACAGCATTTCCAGCGGCATCTTTAGCACCATCAACGGCTTCACCAGCCTTGTCTATTGCGTCAGCTCCAGCTTCTTTGGCTGCATCTACAGCATTTCCAGCGGCATCTTTAGCACCATCAATAGCTTCACCAGCTTTATCCATTGCATCAGCTCCAGCTTCTTTTACTGCGTCAGCAGCTGAACTAGCAGCATCCTTAGCACTGTCCATTGCATCTTCAGCATGTTCGGTAGCCTCTTTAGCTTTATCACTGGTTTCTCTACATGATACAAATGATACACTTAGTGCTAACATTAAAATTGATCCAAAAATTACTTTTTTCATTACTTTGTTTTTTAGTTTATAATGGTTTCTGTTTGTCAGATATACGTTAAAATAGTTTTTTTAGATGTGATATTATCAGAAAAGTTTAATAAAGCCATAATAAAGACCTATTTCATTGAGGATTACCCCCTTTATTCAATCTAAATTTTTAATTTTGCAGCCTTAATTTAACTGAATAAATGAAGTTTGCAGGATACAAAGGTCTAGATCTGCCTAAAGTGGCGGAAGAAATTCTTCAATATTGGAAGGAGCATCAAATTTTTGAAAAAAGTGTTTCTACAAGAGAAGGTAGCGATAGCTATGTGTTTTATGAAGGACCACCGTCTGCAAATGGAATGCCTGGAATACATCATGTAATGGCTCGTACCATTAAAGATATTTTTCCAAGGTATAAAACCATGAAAGGTTTTCAAGTTAAAAGAAAAGCAGGTTGGGATACTCATGGATTGCCTATAGAATTAGGAGTTGAAAAAGAGCTTGGTATTACTAAGGAAGATATTGGTAAAAAAATATCCGTAGAGGAATATAATGCGGCTTGTAAAAAGGCAGTTATGCGTTATACAGATGTATGGAACTCAATGACTGAAAAAGTTGGATATTGGGTAGATATGGAGGATCCATACATTACTTACAAATCAAAATATATGGAATCTGTTTGGTGGTTACTAAAGCAGATTTACAATAAGGGACTCATTTATAAAGGTTATACTATTCAACCTTATTCGCCAAAAGCAGGAACTGGGTTAAGTTCGCATGAGCTTAATCAACCAGGAACTTATCAAGATGTTACTGATACTACTGTTACGGCTCAATTTAAAGTAAAGAGCCATAAAAACGATGCTTTTTTTGGTAAGGCAGATGGAGATGTTTATTTCTTAGCATGGACGACAACTCCTTGGACGTTGCCAAGTAATACAGCCTTAACTGTTGGACCAAAAATAGATTATGTTTTAGTAAAAACATTTAATCAATATACGTTTAAACCAAGTTATGTTGTTTTAGCGAAGAACTTAGTTGGTAAACAGTTTGGAGGTAAATTTGCAGAGGCTCAAGAAGAAAGTGACTTTGCTAATTACACTAAAGAGGCTAAAAAAATACCATATCAAGTAATTGCAGAAACAAAAGGAATAGATTTAATTGAATCTACTTACGAGCAATTAATAAATTATGTTCAACCGTATCAAAACCCTGAGAATGCGTTTCGCGTAATTCCTGGTGATTTTGTAACTACCGAGGATGGTACTGGTATAGTGCATACAGCTCCTACATTTGGGGCGGATGATGCTTTTGTTGCAAAGCAAGCTTCTCCAGAAGTTCCACCAATGTTAGTGTTAGATGAGAATAATAACCCTGTTCCGTTAGTAGATTTACAAGGTAAGTTTAGACCAGAACTTAAGGAGTTTGGAGGTAAGTATGTCAAAAATGAATATTACGACGAAGGTGAAGCTCCTCAAAAATCTGTTGATGTAGAAATAGCTATCAAACTAAAAGAAGAAAGCAAGGCTTTTAAGGTTGAAAAATATGTACACAGTTATCCAAACTGCTGGCGTACAGATAAGCCTATTTTATACTACCCATTGGATTCTTGGTTTATAAAAATAACAGACGTTAAAAACAGAATGTTTGAATTGAATTCAACCATAAACTGGAAACCGAAATCTACAGGAGAGGGTAGATTTGGTAATTGGTTAGCAAATGCGAATGATTGGAATCTTTCAAGATCAAGATATTGGGGAATACCATTACCAATTTGGAGAACCGAAGATGGTAAGGAGGAAATGATTATAGGTTCCGTTGCTGAACTTAAATCCGAAATGGATAAAGCGCTAAAAGCAGGGATACTGGATAAAGATATTTTTGAAAATTTTGAAGTTGGCAATATGTCAGAAGAAAACTATGATAAAATAGATCTTCATAAAAATATTGTTGACCAAATAACATTAGTTTCAAATTCTGGTAAACCTATGAAACGCGAGAGCGATTTAATAGATGTGTGGTTTGACAGTGGTTCAATGCCGTATGCTCAATGGCATTATCCTTTTGAGAATAAAGAATTAATCGATAACTCAACGTCATTTCCAGCAGATTTTATTGCTGAAGGTGTAGATCAAACGCGTGGTTGGTTTTATACATTACATGCTATAGGATCCATGGTGTTTGATTCTGTAGCTTACAAAAATGTAGTGTCCAACGGTTTGGTTTTAGATAAAGAAGGTAAAAAAATGTCTAAACGTTTGGGTAATGCGGTAGATCCTTTTACAACAATGGAAGAACATGGGCCTGATGCCACACGTTGGTACATGATATCTAATGCAAACCCTTGGGATAATTTAAAGTTTGATATTGAGGGTATTGTTGAGGTAAAGCGTAAGTTTTTTGGAACGCTTTATAATACGTATTCTTTCTTTGCGCTTTACGCCAATTTAGATGAGTTCAAATATGCAGAAAAAGATGTTCCTTTGAACGAGAGACCAGAAATTGACCGCTGGATTTTATCGGAATTACACACCCTAATTAAAACTGTTGATGAAGCGTATGCAGATTATGAGCCAACCAAGGCAACAAGAGCCATATCAAATTATGTGCAAGAGAATTTAAGTAATTGGTATGTGCGCTTATGCAGAAGGCGTTTTTGGAAAGGGGATTATGAGCAGGATAAAATTTCTGCTTATCAAACTTTATATACATGCTTATTAACGATTTCTAAATTGGCTGCTCCAGTTGCACCATTTTTTATGGATCGTTTATATAAAGATTTGGTAAATACAACGCAAAGTGAAGTTTTTGAAAGTGTGCATTTAGCAGGATTCCCAGTTTGTGATGAAGCTTTTGTGGATAAAAGCTTAGAGGCTAAAATGTTTAAAGCGCAAACGATATCTTCATTGGTATTGTCCATTCGTCAGAAAGAAAAAATTAAAGTAAGGCAGCCGTTACAAAAAATCATGATTCCAGTTTTAAACCAGCAGGATCGGGAAGAAATAGAGGCTGTTGCAGACTTAATTAAATCTGAGGTTAACGTCAAAGAAATTGAAATTTTGGATGATGCCTCTGGTATTTTGGTGAAAAAGATTAAACCAAATTTTAAAACTTTAGGTCCAAAATTTGGTAAGGATATGAAGAGTATTGCTGGTGCAATAATGCTTCTTGAACAAGAAGATATCCAAAAAATTGAGCAAAATGGCGAAATATCTCTTGACATTGAAAATAAAAGTATTATTTTACAGTTACAGGATGTAGAGATATCTTCTCAAGATATTGAAGGTTGGCTTGTTGCAAGTTCAGGTAAGCTTACGGTAGCGCTGGACGTTACAATAAATGAATCTTTGCGAGAAGAAGGTATAGCTCGAGAACTTGTAAATAGAATACAGAATATTAGAAAAGAATCTGGTTTTGAAGTAACAGATAAGATTAGTATTAAAGTTTTAAATGACGGTGTAGTTCAAAAAGCTGTTGAAAATAATCTTGTCTACATTAAAACGGAAACGCTTACTGCGGAGCTAGATTTTGTTGAAAATTTGGAACTTGGCACTGATGTTTCCTTCGATGAAGTAAACACCAAATTGCTTATTGAAAAACATTAAAAAATGGCAGAAGATTTAAAAGTTAGATACCCAGATAAGGATTTAGAAGAATTTAGAGTACTTATCGAAGAGAAAATTGAAAAAGCAAAAAGTCATTTAGAGCTACTTAAGAGCTCTTATATGAATGATAGTAATAATGGTACCGATGATACCTCTCCAACATTTAAAGCTTTTGAGGAAGGTTCTCATACTATGAGTAAAGAAGCTAATACCCAGTTGGCAATTCGTCAAGAGAAATTTATTAGAGATCTTAAAAACGCATTATTAAGAATTGAAAATAAAACGTACGGAATTTGTCGCGTAACAGGTAAACTTATTAATAAAGAACGTCTGAAGCTTGTTCCACATGCTACGTTAAGCATTGAAGCAAAAAATATGCAAAAATAGTAGAAACGCCATTAGGCGTTTTTTTATTCTAATTAGTTGAAAACAACCTTTTATTTTTTCCTGCTTTTTGCGACGCAACTAATTTTTGGTCAAAAAATAGTACAAAAAACTGTAGTTAAACCCAATATTAAGTCTGTTCAGATAGATGTTAGTAAGTGTTATACTTTAAATATTACTACTGCTAATACTAATGAAATGCATATTGAAGCCACTTTTGATGGTGAATATCAAAAGGACCTACTATTGGTGATAGACGAACAAAAATCATCTATTATGGTTGATACCAAGTTTCAACCAAGTTTTATCCACCCTAATGATAAATTAAGTGCTCATAAAGTCATAGCCATTGACTTAAAAATGGTATTACCAGAAAATTTAAATATCACAGCGTATGGTACAAGCTGTGATATTACTGCTACTGGGAAGTATAAAAATTTAAAATTAGTAGCATCAGAAGGAGATTGTTTTTTAGTGAATGTATCTAAAAATGTCGAGGTAACTACTCAACAAGGAAACATTAGTATTAGTGCCAAAAGTGGCACATTTATACTCGAGAACAAGTTTGGATTTATTCAAAAAGACAATATTCCTAAGGGAAACAATTTATTTAATTTAACCACAACAAGCGGAAATATCAATCTAAAGAAAATAGAATAATATGTCTATTTTTGCTTTTCTATAAAGAAGCCCATGAATTTAAGGAAATCGTTATTACTTATAATAGTAATACTAATCATAGATCAAGTCAGTAAAATTTATATAAAAACACATTTTGTTTTAGGAGAGTCTCACGATGTTTTTAATTGGTTCAAGATTCTTTTTATAGAAAATGAAGGTGCGGCATGGGGAGCTAAACTAAGCGATGTTTTACCTGTGTCAGATAAAACAGGTAAATTGGTTTTAACCATATTTAGATTGTTTGCAATATGTGGAATAGGGTATTGGTTGTTGGATGTAATCAAAAAAAAATCTACAAAAACTTTTATTATTGCGGTTTCTTTGATTTTTGCAGGAGCACTTGGGAATATTATAGATTCAGTTATTTATGGAGTTATTTTTGATGATAGTTATAATCAAGTTGCAACATTATTTGCTGAAGAAACTTATGGCGGCTTGTTTCATGGAAAAGTTGTAGATATGCTTTATTTTCCAATGGTAGATACTATATGGCCTGAATGGATACCTTATTTTGGAGGAAAAAATTTTAGATTTTTTGAGCCTGTTTTTAATATTGCGGACACAGCTATAAGTACAGGGGTTGGAATTCTTATTGTTTTTAATAAAAGAATTTTTTCTAAAAATGACACTAAAATATTAGAAGAAACTAATAAAGATTTTAACTAAAAGGAATAGATTTTTTTTGGAGTAATACAATAATTTAAAGGAACATCAAGCTTATTTACGTCGCTAATTTCTTCTTCAGCTTCAAATAACGATAGACCTATTTTTAAAACATCTTTTGAACATTTTGAGAGAAAAGAATCATAAAATCCTTTTCCATAACCTACTCTATTTCCATTAAGATCAAAAGCCAAAAGTGGAATAAAAACAACTTGTATTTTCCTTTCTTCAATTTCAATACCATCCACAGGCTCAGGAACACCCCAGCTATTGACGTGTAATTTAGTATTATCTGTTAGCAGTATGCTGGTTAGTTCAGTATCTGAAGTTATTTTGGGAACAATTACATTTTTATCCTTTCCTTGTAAAATTGAAAGAATGTAAGATGTCTCTATTTCTTTTTTGGAAGAAATAGACAGATATATATGGTAATAATCATAATACCATATGGCAAGTTCTAAAAGTTTATTTGCAATCTTTAGACTCAGATCTTCTAAGTCTTGTGTTGAGATTAATTCTCGCTTTTGTAAATAATTTTTACGTAACTCTTTTTTGAGCATAAAAGATATATTACGATATCATATTTACGGCAAAATAATAATAAACTTACTCTTTTGTTGCTACAGCAAAAAATACCTTAAAAAATAGCATTAAAATTAAGTAGGTTCCTAATGTAATTATATAGTTGTCCATGTATCCTCTTCTTTAAATCTGTTTAAATATAGATAAAAAAAATGTTATTTAACCCTTTAACGGTAGGTTTTTATCGATGAAATGCACTTTTTTTGATGAAATTTAACTTTTTGTTAAAGATTTCTTTTTAAAATTCTGAAGATTTTAACAGTAACCAGTTAATTTTCAATCAATTATTTATAAGCTTAAAATTAGAAGGGTTTTTTGTTAAATTTTAATTTTTTTCAGTAGTTCATCGGTTTGAATGCTAAAATGACAGAATTAACCTTCTTGTTTTTTTAAATTAAGAAAATTTACTACTAAAAGATGAGTAAACCGAAAATGACAATTTGGCGTTTTGAGCAAGCTTTTTAAAGTTAAAAAATGCAAAAACTCCACTTAATTATAGAAAAACGCAGTAATTTAACATTGTATAAGTACAAAGGGAAAAACAGATAAAAATTCATGTCCCAATTACCAATTAAAATACAATTAAGTACACTGCCAAGTAACCCTGGAGTTTATCAGTTTTATGATGAACAACAAAAAATATTGTACGTAGGTAAAGCTAAAAACCTTAAAAAAAGAGTATCGTCATATTTTAATAAAAATCACGAACATGGAAAAACCCGTGTTTTGGTATCAAAAATATGTTCAATAAAACATATTGTTGTACCTACAGAGTCCGATGCGCTTTTATTGGAAAATAACCTTATTAAAAAGTATCGCCCTCGTTACAATGTACTTTTAAAGGATGATAAAACCTATCCTTGGATATGTATTAAAAAAGAACGATTTCCAAGAGTTTTTTATACGAGAAACCTAATTAAAGACGGATCGGAGTATTACGGGCCTTATACAAGTATGAAAACGGTAAAAACCTTACTTGACTTGATTAAGAGTGTTTATCCGTTAAGAACATGTAATTATGATCTTTCAAAAAAAAATGTTGATGATAATAAATACAAGGTATGTCTTGAGTATCATTTAAAAAACTGTATGGGCCCCTGTGAAAGCTTACAAAGTGTAAATGAATATGATAGACAAATACAGGATATTAGAGATATTTTAAAGGGTAATTTTAAATCATCTCTTCAATATTTTAAGACGGAAATGAAAACATTGGCAACTGAAATGAAATTTGAGGATGCGCAACAAGTCAAGGAAAAAATTGAAGTGCTTGAAAATTATCAATCAAAATCAACAATAGTAAATCCTAAAATAAACAACGTAGACGTTTTTACAATAATATCAGATTCTGATTTTGCCTATATCAATTTTTTACAACTTTCTTATGGTTCTATAATAAGGTCACATACAATGGAAATTAAAAAAAAATTGGATGAGTCTGATGAAGAATTGTTAGAACTCGCCATTGTTGAAATACAAAATAGATTTAAATCTATTTCTAAAGAAATATACCTTCCCTTTAAGGTTTCTGTGGATCCTAAATTAAAGATTACCATCCCAAAATTAGGAGATAAAAAGAAGATTTTAGAATTTTCAGAACGTAATGCAAAGTTTTTTAGGCAGGAGCGTTTTAATCAAATTAAAATAATAGATCCAGATAGGCATACTAGCCGGATAATGTCTCAAATGAAAAAAGATTTGAGATTAACAAAAGAACCTCGACACATTGAGTGTTTTGACAACAGTAATATTCAGGGAACAAATCCTGTAGCCGCATGTGTAGTGTTTAGAAATGGTAAAGCATCTAAAAAAGAGTATAGACACTATAATATAAAAACAGTTGTTGGCCCAGACGATTTCGCGTCAATGGAAGAGGTTGTATTTAGACGGTATAAAAGATTATTAGAAGAAGGAGAGTCGTTACCAGAATTAATAGTAATTGATGGAGGAAAAGGGCAACTGTCTTCGGCGTTAAAAAGTCTGGACATTTTGGAACTTAGAGGAAAAATAGCAATTGTAGGAATTGCAAAACGATTAGAAGAAATTTATTTTCCAGGAGATAGTGTACCATTGTACTTAGATAAAAAATCGGAAAGCCTGAAAATATTACAGCGTCTTAGGAATGAAGCGCATAGATTTGGAATTACTTTCCATAGAAATAAGCGGAGTAAATCTGCTATTAATTCTGAATTGGAAAATATTGATGGTATTGGAAAAAAAACGGCTCAAGATTTATTGAAAAAATTTAAATCTGTTAAACGAGTAAAAGAAGCATCAATATCTAGCTTAGAAGCAGTAATTGGATTATCAAAAGCCAAAAAAGTGTATGAAACTTTTCATTAAAAAAATAAGTTTGCTGGTATTATTAGTTTTTTGTTTTTGTGCATTTGCGCAAGAACAAAACAATGTAAAGGTGGGCCTTGTTTTAAGTGGTGGCGGAGCAAAAGGAATGGCTCATATTGGTGCTATAAAAGTAATTGAAGAAGCAGGCATAAAAATAGATTACATAGGCGGAACAAGTATGGGAGCAATTGTTGGAGCCTTATATGCTTCGGGTTATTCAGCTACTGAACTAGATTCAATTTTTAGAAACACCGACTTTTTTAATTTAATTCAGGATAATCTCCCTAGAAGTGCCAAAACATTTTATGAGAAAGAGGATTCTGAACGTTACGCTTTAACACTTCCGTTTAATAATTTTAAAATTACTTTTCCTCAAGGTTATTCAGGAGGGAGAAACATATATAGCGAGTTGGTTAAATTATTATATCATGTGAAAGATGTTGAGGATTTTAGTGAGTTGCCCATTCCATTTGTTTGTGTTGCTACAAACGTGGAGACAGGTAAAGAAGTTGTTTTAAATAAAGGATATTTACCAGAAGCAATTTTGGCAAGTGGAACGCTACCGTCGCTTTTTGAACCCACCAAAATTAATAATCAAATTTTAATTGATGGTGGAGTAGTAAACAATTACCCAATTGATAAAGTAAAGGAAATGGGGGCGAATTTTATTATTGGTGTAGATGTGCAACATGGGTTGTCAACAAAAGAAGAGTTGTCGTCGGCAACGGAAATTCTTATGCAAATAAATAATTTTAGAGCAGCGGCTGATATGCAAACCAAATCTAAAGAAACAGATATCTATATTAAACCCGAGATTAAAGATTATTCTGTTTTAGATTTTGATGACAAAGAAGCAATAATTGAAACGGGTTTGGTTGCAGCACGATTTAAAATGGATGAGCTTTATAAAGTTTCTCAAAAACAACAAAATAAGACAAAACCCAACATAGAAATCGAAGACACTAATACCTTAAAAGTAGATAGGTTAATACTCACTGGAGACAATTCATATTCACGAGGATATATAAAAGGAAAACTTAGGTTTAAATTTGGTGAAGAAATTACCTTTAAAAAACTTCAACAAGGACTAAGCAATCTGTATGCGACAGGAAATTTTGTTTCCAATAGATATAAACTTACTTCAAGTGAAAATGGCGAAGATTTGTCCATTAATTTAGAGGAAACCATAGATAATACTTTTTTACGATTAGGAGTTAATTATAATGGTTTATACAAAAGTTCAGCACTTATTAATATTACAAGAAAAAATCTTTTGTTGAACGAAGATGTAACGTCGCTGGACCTAATTTTAGGAGATAATATCCGCTATAATTTTCAATATTATGTTGATAAGGGTTTGTATTGGAGTTTTGGGATAGAATCTAGATTTAATCAATTTGAGGAAGAAATTTCGTTAGGGTTGATACGTGAAAATTATAATGTTTTTAATAACACAAACATTAATACAATTACGTTGGATGTTTCTGACATTACCAATCAAATTTATGTGCAAACAGTGGTTCGTGAGGAATTTGCATTCAGGGCTGGGTTGGAGCATAAGTTTTTAAAATATAGTACACTCACCTTAAGTGATGTGAATAATGATGGTTTTGGAGCTTCAGCCGCTTCAACAGAAGAACGAACACATTTCGAAAAAGGGAGTTATTATAGTGCTTTTAGCAAGCTAATACTAGATACATACGATGATAAATATTTTCCAAGTAGAGGATTGTATTTTAATGGGGATTTTCAATTTTATGCACTATCCTCTGATTTTAATAACAACTTTAGGGAGTTTTCAATTGTAAAAGCTAAAGTTGGTACTGCCTTACCTATAACAAACAATTTTTCATTAAATGTTGAAACGGATGGTGGTTTTAAATTAGGCTCTTCTACAGTTTCATCATTTGATTTTGTTTTAGGAGGATATGGCGCCAGCTATATTAATAATTTTACACCGTTTATTGGATATGATTTTTTAAACCTGGTTGGTAATAGTTATATAAAGGCATATGGTAGATTAGATTATGAATTTATTCCAAAAAACCATTTTATGTTTTCTGCAAATTTTGCAAACGTAGATGACGATATTTTTAGAACAGGAGAATGGTTTACATTGCCCAACTATTCTGGATATGGTATAAGTTATGGCTTTGAATCCTTTATTGGGCCATTGCAAATTATGTATTCATGGTCTCCAGAAATCGAAAAAGAGAGTTTTTTCTTTAGTATTGGGTATTGGTTTTAAACATGATAGCACTTTTTTTACGATATTTGTTTATGATGTTACAGTTTCGAATTGATATAACTCCTCATTTGAGGGCAATGTGGTAAGCAATAACAAATTCACCTTTAAGGAATTTGTATAACCCTTATTATTAATGTCAAATCAATTTTTGAACAAATGTCAATAGTAGATAAAACTTCACTTCAATTACCCAAAGAAAATATAGAAGCTCAAGATTTCTTACCTCTTTTAGGAACAGATTATATTGAGTTGTACGTGGGTAATGCAAAGCAGGCTGCACATTATTACATGTCTGCATGGGGCTTTCAACCCTTAGCCTATGCCGGATTAGAAACAGGGCTCAAGGATAGAGTTTCGTATGTATTACGACAAGATAAAATTAGAATAATGTTGACCTCCCCTTTAAATTCTGGTGGAGAAATTAACGAACACATTAATGCCCATGGTGATGGTGTTAAAATAATTGCCCTTTGGGTAGATAATGCCGCAAAAAGTTTTGAAGAAACAACAAACAGAGGAGCAGAACCTTACTACGTTCCTAAGATTGTTAAAGATGAGGATGGAGAAGTTGTGCTATCTGGCATATGTACTTATGGAGAAACAAAGCATGTTTTTGTAGAACGAAAAAATTATAATGGGGCTTTTTTACCTGGATTTAGGGCATGGAACCCATATTATAAACCAACTAATACGGGTTTAAAATATGTAGATCATATGGTTGGTAATGTAGGTTGGAACGAGATGAATAAGTGGTGCAAGTTTTATGAAGAAGTTATGGGATTTGCACAATTAGTTTCTTTTGATGATAAAGATATTTCTACAGAATATACTGCTTTGATGAGTAAGGTTATGAGTAATGGAAACGGTAGAATAAAGTTCCCAATAAACGAACCCGCAGAAGGAAGAAAAAAATCCCAAATAGAGGAGTATATACAATTTTATAATGGGGCGGGAGTTCAACATATTGCGTTAGCAACCGATAATATTATCGAAACTGTTACAGCATTAAGAGACCGAGGGGTAGAATTTTTAACAGTGCCGCAAAGTTATTATTCTGAAGTTTTAAATAGAGTTGGAGAAATCGACGAAGACTTAGAACCGTTGAGTAAATTAGGTATTTTGATAGATAGAGATGATGAAGGTTATCTTTTACAAATATTTACAAAACCAATTTTAGACCGCCCAACAATGTTTATTGAAATAATTCAACGAAAAGGAGCTAAGTCTTTTGGTAAGGGTAATTTTAAAGCATTATTTGAATCTATTGAAAGAGAACAGGCATTGCGAGGAACATTATAAGGCCTATTTTTCTTAAAAAAATATTAATTTTTAGCAACAAACCTAAATTACTGTTAACACAAGAGTTAAAGTAAGTTAAAACGTATTAATGGGAGTGTAAGTTGCCTTAACTTTGTCGGTATAAGGGGTGGTTCCCTTGTAACTTTATATTAGGTTTTTCATAATTTAAAGTTTGGTTGGTTATTTAGGAAAAGCCCAGCTTGTTAGCTGGGCTTTTTTTTATGCGCAATACTTTGGAATAAATTTTGTTTAAGTAATTGTTAGTACTACTGTTGTTTATTTTCTTATTATTAATTTTAAACTCATTCAGTAACTATGCGACATATTATTATATTACTTTTTTTAGTCATTAATTGTTTTGCTTATGGGCAAAACAAGTTATCCGCATTTAAACAAGGGGAATGGTTAAAATTTAGATTACACTATGGTTTTTTAAATGCCAGCTATGCAACATTACATGTTAAAAATGCGAAAGTGAACAACAAGTCAGTTTATCACGTTGTTGGAAGAGGAAAAACAACAGGCTTTGCCAGCATTTTTTTTAAGGTAGATGATACTTATGAAAGCTACTTTGATAAAAAAACAGGCATACCGTACCGCTTTGTTCGCAAAATTGATGAAGGAGGGTATACCAAGGATATTGAAATAAATTTTGATTATAATAAAGACAAGGCAGAGTTAAACGATAAAAAGAATAAGAAAAAGCTTAATTTTGACATTCAACATGGCATTCAAGATTTAATATCTGCGTTCTACTATCTGAGAAACAATTACAACCCTGATGATTTAGTAAAGGGTGAATCTATTAAATTAAAAATGCTTTATGATGATGATGGTGTTTTTAACTTTAAACTAAAGTATTTAGGAAAAGAAACAGTTAAAACTAAGTTTGGAAAAGTTAAATGTTTAAAATTTAGACCAATGGTTCAGTCAGGTAGAGTTTTTAAAGAACAAGAAAGTCTATCGCTTTGGGTTTCTAATGATGATAATAGAATACCCATAAGAATAAAAGCAGATCTTACTGTTGGCTCAATAAAAGCAGATTTAGATGGCTATAATAACTTAAAACACCAATTTAAGATATTAATGGATTAAATGAAAAAATGAAGAATAAAGAGCGGGTTGAGTCTCAAATTTCTAAATTAGAAGAAAAGTATAAAAATTCAGGTCAAGATTTAAGTTCTTATTTAGATGGTCTTCTGTACCAACGTTATCTTACCTATTGGGATTACATTCACCTTGATACATTATTGAGCTTACAAGTACCTAGAACCCATTTTCCAGATGAAGAGATCTTCATCATGTATCATCAAATTACCGAATTATATTTTAAACTTATTCTTCATGAGCAAAAACAACTTGTTGATGATAAATCTCATGACATTAAATTTTTTATTGATAAGGTAAACAGAATAAATAGTTACTACAAAGCGCTAATATCATCATTTGGAATAATGATTAAAGGGATGGAGCGTGAGCAATTTTTGCAATATAGAATGGCCTTACTTCCTGCAAGTGGATTTCAATCAGCACAATATAGAATGATTGAAATTTATGCAACTCCTATGGAAAATTTAGTGCACCATTCCAAGCGAGATAACTTTTCTTCTGATGATAGTATTGAAAGCCTTTACGAAAACATTTATTGGAAAAACGGTGCAACAGACAAAGAAACTGGAGAAAAAACACTTACCCTAAAACAGTTTGAGTATCGCTATACTCCAAGATTAATTCGTATTGCGAAACAGGTTAATAAAGGAACAATATATCACAAATACAGGCAATTATCTGATGAAAACAGGAATAATAAAGAGCTTATTAAAGCGTTAAAAACTCTAGATATCAATGCTAATGTAAACTGGCCTTTAATGCATATGGGATCTGCGCATAGATATCTTGGAAAAGAAGCAGGGGATTTGGATGCAACTGGTGGAACAAATTGGAAAAAATTTTTACCACCGAGTTTTCAAAAAATCGTGTTTTTTCCAGAAATATATTCGAAACAAGAGTTAAATGATTGGGGTAAACAGTGGGTAGACCATATCTTTAACCCAGAAAAAAGATAAAATTTAAAAATGTATAAATATTGGGGCGCAATATTATTGTTAATAGCAATCGTTAGTTGTAAAGAAGATAAACCGTTAAAAAGCAACAAAATTGTTGAAGCTGAGGTAGTAGAAAAACCTATTAAAAAGGAATTTGGTTTTAATCTAGAGAATTTTACCGTAGAAAAGGATACGGTTAAAAGTGGAGATAGTTTTGGAGAACTAATGATTAAAAACAAGATAGACTATCCTAAAATTGCAAAAATATCGGAGGAATATAAAGATACTTTTGATGTTCGAAAAATAAGAGTTGGTAAGCCTTATTTTATTTTAAAATCCAAAGACACTTCAGAAACAGCTCAAGTTTTTATTTACGAAAACGATAGAATAAATTACACTGTTGTTGATTTTCGTGATAGTGTTAATGTTTATAAAGATAAAAAGGAAGTTAAATATGTAGAACGCGAAGCCTCTGGAATTATTGAAACATCCTTATCTGAGGCTATCTTAGATCAAGGAATAGATTATAACGTTACCAATAATTTATCTGAAGTTTACGCCTGGACGATAGATTTTTTTAGACTTCAAAAAGGAGATAAGTTTAAGGTAATATATAAGGAGAAATATATTAATGATACTATTTATGCTGGAGCCGAACCTATAGAAGCGGCCTTATTTGAACATAATGGAAAACCAATTTATGCCTTTGCTTTTGAAAATGATTCATTAAAAAGTATAGTAGATTATTTTGATGAGAAAGCGAATAACTTAAGAAGAACCTTTTTAAGAGCGCCAGTGAAGTTCAGTAAAATATCTTCTAGGTATAATCTTAAAAGAAGAATTAAGTATTATGGATATAAACTTAGACCACACAAAGGAACAGATTACGCAGCACCAATAGGAACGCCAATAATGGCTACTGCCGATGGTACGGTAACAGAATCTACGCGAAGAGGAGGTAACGGTAAGTATGTTAAAATAAGACACAACGGAACCTATTCTACCCAGTACTTACATATGAAAAACCAAAATGTAAAAAAAGGGGAGTTCGTAAGACAAGGTGATGTAATTGGTTGGATTGGTATGACAGGTAATACTGGTGGTCCCCATGTTTGTTATCGATTTTGGAGAAATGGAAAACAGGTAGACCCTTTAAGAGAAGAACTTCCAAAAGCAGAACCTTTAGTGGAATCACTTAGACCAAAATACTTTGAGTTTATTAATCCCAAAAAGGATCAACTGGATTGTATAGAATTTCCAGAAAAAAAATTAGAAGAAGAACTGCTAACACTTAATTAAAACAATGGCATTACAGAATATAGACCCTACTACAACAAACGCTTGGAAAAAACTTTCGCAACACCTTACGCAAAATAATAATAAGCATCTTAAAGATTTGTTTAAAGAAGATGTAAATAGGGCAACAGATTTTACCATTGATTGGCAGGATTTTTTAGTGGACTATTCTAAAAACAGAATTACGAAAGAAACTGTTGATATATTGGTTGAACTAGCAAAAGAGGTAAACTTGTCTGATGCAATTCAAATTTTTTTTGATGGAGATTGTATTAACGAAACCGAAGGTCGTGCCGTATTGCATACAGCGCTTAGGGCAAAAAAAACGGATAGTGTATTAGTAGATGGTATAAATGTTATTCCAGAAATTTATGCAGTTAAAGAACATATAAAATTATTTTCTGAAAGTATAGTTTCAGGACAAAGTAAGGGGTATACAGGTAAAGCATTTACTGATGTTGTTAACATAGGTATTGGAGGTTCCGATTTGGGTCCAGCAATGGTTACTGAGGCGTTAAAGTTTTATAAAAACCATTTAAAAACTCATTTTGTAAGTAATGTTGATGGGGATCATGTACATGAAATTATAAAAGAACTTAATCCAGAAACAACACTTTTTGTAATTGTATCTAAAACATTTACAACCCAGGAAACATTGAGTAATGCGACCACAATAAAAAAGTGGTTTTTAGAATACGGTTCGCAAGAAGATATAGCGAAACACTTTGCGGCAGTTTCTACAAATGCGGAAAAAATTGCTGAATTTGGAATTTCTAATGAAAATGTTTTCCCAATGTGGGATTGGGTTGGAGGTAGATTCTCCCTATGGAGTGCCGTGGGGTTATCCATTGCGCTGGCGGTTGGTTATGATAATTTTGATGCGCTTTTAAAAGGCGCCAATGAAATGGATGAACATTTTAAAAATGAAGATTTTAATCAAAATATTCCTGTAGTATTGGCACTTTTAAGTATATGGTATAATAATTTTCACGGAGCCGATACCGAAGCTGTAATACCTTACACGCAGTATTTAAGTAGATTTTCTGCCTATTTACAACAAGGAATAATGGAGAGTAACGGAAAGAGTGTTGATCGTGGTGGTGAAAATGTAAATTATCAAACAGGTACTATTATTTGGGGAGAGCCGGGAACGAATTCTCAACATGCTTTTTTTCAATTAATACATCAAGGTACAAAACTAATTCCGGCAGACTTCATTGGTTTTAAAAATGCTTTATATAATGATGTGGACCATCATAATAAACTAATGGCAAACTTCTTTGCTCAGACCGAAGCTTTAATGAATGGAAAAACAGAAGAAGAAGTTAAAGCAGAACTATCTCAAAAAGGACTTTCAGAGGATGAAATCGCAAAACTACTTCCATTTAAAATTTTTGAAGGAAACAAACCAACAAATACAATTCTTATAGATAAACTTACTCCAGAAAGTTTAGGAGCTTTGATAGCTATGTATGAGCATAAGATTTTTGTTCAAGGAGTAATTTGGAATATTTATAGCTATGACCAGTGGGGTGTAGAGTTAGGCAAACAACTTGCTGGAACAATATTAAAGGATATTCAAAATTCAGATATCAGTAATCATGATGCTTCAACTTTGCAATTATTGCAAAGTTTTAAGAAATAATAACCTTTTTATCAATAAATACGGGGGTTTTATAACATACTGTATTTCAGTGTTTTTGAAGTTATTTTATGCAAATTTTATGTTAAATTTAGCACGGCTAATTTAACATTCGCTTAATGCATTAGAATTAGAAATAATTCACATTTGCAGAACGGATTAAACTTAAAATAAACTCAAGAACAAATGAAAAAAATGATGTTAGCAATGGCTGCATTTTTAATGACAGCAGTTGCATTTTCACAGGTAACAATTACTGGAAAAGTAGTGGATGGAGATTTTGGAGATCCACTCCCAGGTGCAAATGTTATGGTACTGGGTACCACAAATGGTGTTGCAGCCGATTTTGATGGAAACTTTACTATTGAAGTGTCAGAAGGTTCAGGAACCTTAGTAGTTTCCTATATTGGTTTTATATCACAAAACGTTAGATATAATAATGCAGGAGATATTGGAACAATTTCTCTTTCTTCAGATACTGAGGAATTAGATGGTATTGTTGTTGTCGGAACGGGAATTATTGACCTTGCGAGTGATAGGCAAACTCCTATTGCTGTTTCTTCTATACCTGTTAAAATGATTCAAGAAAAAATTGGTACTCAAGACATAACAATGACTTTGGTTAATACTCCGTCTGTATATGTTTCAGGTCAAGCGGGTGGTTTTGGAGACACAAATATGAGAGTACGTGGTTTTGATCAAGACAACACAGCGTATTTATTAAACGGACAACCAATTAATGGAATGGAAGATGGAAAAATGTACTGGTCTAACTGGTCAGGATTAAATGATATTTCTTCTGGTGTACAAATTCAACGTGGGTTGGGATCTTCTAAATTAGCGATATCTTCTGTAGGTGGCACAGTAAACTTTGTGACTAAAGCTACTGAAATGAATAAAGGAGGTTTCGCATATTCTACCATAGCTAATGATAATTATATTAAAACTGCTGCAGGATATAATACTGGTATATCTGAAAATGGATGGGGTTTAAGTGTAATGCTTTCGCACTGGCAGGGTGATGGTTATAATGATGGTAACTTTGGTGAAGGACAAACTTATTTTATTTCATTAGGTTATAGACCTAACGATACGCATGGATTTAACTTCTTAATAACGGGAGCACCACAATTTCATGATCAAAATTTTACTAAACCCATTGCAGATTACTTAGAGCATGGATTACGATATAATAATAATTGGGGAATACATAATGGGCAATACAAAACAGAAAGAAGAAACTTTTATCACAAACCAGTTGTCAATTTAAACTGGGATTGGAATATAAGTGAAAAGTCTAATTTATCAACAGTACTTTATGCTTCTTGGGGTAACGGTGGAGGTACCGGTAACCGAGGAAACAGAATAAGAACTAGTGATGGTAGAATAGATTATGACGCTATATATGCGCAAAATGCTCAAGTTACCAATGGTGCTGGTGTATATTTTGGAAGTCAAGACGCATATGTAACACGTGCTTCAATGAATTTACATAATTGGTATGGACTAATATCAAACTTCGAAACAAAACTAACTGAAAATTTAACATGGAATGTTGGTTTTGATTTGAGAACCTACTATGGAAAACATTTTAGAGTAGTTTCAGATTTTCACGGTTTAAATTCTTGGACAGAAAACATAAGACTAAGAGACCAGAATAATAATCATGAAACTTATGGAAGTTTTGGCACCTATAAGATTGTAACTGCTACGGAAAGTTTTAGACCTTCTGGTTGGGCTGCAGCATTTAACAGCTATCCTGAAGATCAAAAAATTGCTTATAGTAATGATGAGCGTATTTCGTATACAGGATTGTTTACGCAATTAGAATATGCCACAGATTATTTATCTGCTTTTTTCCAGGGATCTGTTTCAAACCAATTTCATCAGAGATTTGATTTTTATCAATATGCAGATCAAGCATTAATTAATGGAACATCATCACAAGGGACAAATGAGTCTATTCCTGGTGGAATAGAAGATGGGGTTGATTCTGAAAAAGTAGATAATTTTGGGTATAATGCTAAGGCTGGATTTAGCTATAAGCCTTCCGAATCACATAGTTTTTATTTTAATACAGGTGTATATAATCGTCAACCATACCATGATAATATTTACTTGAATTTTACAAATCAGGTAAACCCTTTAACTGAAAATGAAAAGATTTTTGGCTTAGAAGCAGGTTACGGTTTTTCTAGTTCCATATTTTCTGCAAATTTAAACCTATATAGAACTTCTTGGAAAGATAGAGTGGTAACTAGCTCTGATGTTATTGATGACGTAGTTACATTTGAAAGTAATTTCGGAACATCACAATTGCACTCTGGTGTGGAATTAGATTTTAAACTAAAACCAGTTACGGGGCTTTCAATAAATGGTTTTGCTTCCATAGGAGATTGGATTTATGAAGGAGAGGTTGTAACGCAGGTAACCGATGAAGAACGTAATGTAATAAGTACGGAAACCGAAGATGTTGATGGGGGAAAAGTAGGTGGTGCAGCTCAGCTTTCTGGAGGTCTAGGTTTTGCGTATAGAATTAATGATACTTTTTCTATAGATTCTGATTGGAGATATTATGCAGATACTTATTCAGATGTCGGAGCAATAAAAGAGAACTTAGAATTACCGTCTTTCAATATATTAGATGCAGGTCTTACTTATAGAATGCCAGTTGGTAAGGATAAGACTAAGCAAATAAAAATTAGAGGTAATATCAATAATCTTCTCGATACAGAATATATTTCCAGATTAACAACGGCAAATGCGGTTGAGGATGGAGATGAAACATATGATGGCATCTCTGTTTCGAACCAAGGATTTTTTGGCTGGGGAAGAACATGGAATGTTACTTTACGATATGATTTCTAAATAAGATTTTTTCTTTTTTATTGAAAACCTCGCTTTACGCGGGGTTTTTTATGCGTAAAAAAGTAGTAATTTAGCAAGAACATAAATTATTTGTACTATGGAAATTGTAAAAAACTTACACTCATATTTAGCTTATGTTGCCTTGGCAGTTTTGTTTTTAGCTGTTGCTAACGCAATAATGGGACTTGTTGGAAAAAAAATGTTTACCATGGAGAAAGATTTACGATTAAGTCTTTTTGCAATGATTTTAATACATACTCAGCTTTTAGTGGGTTTAGTACTATATTTTGTGTCTGCTAAGGGTTTAAATGCAATACAAGAATTGGGTATGGGAGGTTTAAATGCAGCCTCTAGATTAATTGCCGTGGAACATCCGTTTGTTAATATTATAGCGGTAGTATTAATTACCATAGGATGGTCTCGTCATAAAAAATTCATGGAGGCAGATAAAAAGTTTAAAAGCATAGCTATTTTTTATGGATTAGGGCTTGTTCTTGTACTAAGCAGAATTCCTTGGAATGCTTGGCTAGGCTAATCTATATGTTTAATTAAAAACATATAGACTGGAAAATGATCACTATATCCTTTGGAGTAATTTCCTCCAGCGTATGTTCTAAATGGATATCCTTTATATTTGCCCTTTGAGTTTATTATATATGATGGGTTATATATTCCTGCTTTCCAAAACGTATAACCGTTTTTTATATTGCTAATTAAACTTTTCGTAACGAAAATCTGGTCGAATAAATTCCACTTGTCTCTGTAGGCTAATGAACCAAGCCCCTTTTTATACATTTTTTCGAAAGGATTGTATAGTTCTTTATCTTTGACATTTTTCTTTTTACCTATAGTTTTGAGTACTTTTTTGAAACTAGAATTGGCAGGGTCGTCATTAAAATCTCCTATACTTATTAGTTTAGCCTCTGGATTAAGATGTTGTACAGAGTCTATTATTTTTTTGTTCAGTTTTGCTGCGTTAATTCTGTTTGGTTTGCTTTTGGCTTCACCTCCACTTCTTGAAGGCCAATGATTAACTATAAAATAGATATTTTCTCCATCTAAAACCCCTTCAACAATTAATTGGTCTCGAGTGTAATTTCGAAACCCATCATCATCAAAAAGTAATAACCTATGATTGTTAATGGTATTAGGAATAAATGCCTTTTGCTTATATAGTAGTGCTACATCGATTCCTCTTTCATCAGGAGAATCGTGATGAACAATTCCATAGTTTTTGTTTTTCAAATTAGGATGATTAACTAAATCAACAAGCACTTGTTTATTTTCTATTTCGCAAAGTCCAATAATGTCAGGAGAAGCACCAGTAAGTTCCTTTCCTATTTGAGATAACACTTTTGATATGTTTTCTATTTTTTGATAATATCTCTTCTTTGTCCATTTGTATTTTCCATTGGGTGTTCTCTGATCATCAAAGGTTAAAGAATCGTTGACAGTATCAAACAAATTTTCAACATTATAAAAAGCAATCGTGCGTATTTTATATTTGGTTTTTTGAGAAAATGTGATATGAAAGACTAAAAATAAAACAATAACAAATGTCTTTCTCATGACGGCAGTTTTTTAAAATTACTTAAAAATTAAACAATTGCAGTATTTTTTCTACATATTTAAGAAAATAATCTATATTTTTAAAAACACCATTAGTTTAATCAGTAACCATGCGTTTTTGTTTTATTGTTCTATTGTTGAGTTGGTCCCAGTATAATATTGCACAAGAAAAATCCATTCTCAAAGGGGTTGTACAAAGTCAATTTTCAAAGACTGCAATTAACAATACAAGACTAGAATTAGAAGAAAACGGATTTTCATTTTTTTGTAATAATGATGGAGAGTTTATTATCTCTCATCATTTCGCGGGGGAATTTGTTCTAAAAATATCCGCAGGAGGGTTTATAACAAAAAGAATACCAGTATTGTTGGACAAAGGCATATTGAATATTGGAATTGTTTATTTGGAAGATGATTTTAAAATTGAGAAATCTGACAATTTAATAGCGATTACAGATACGGAATTGGTGGATGATGAAGGAGAGACCATTTCTACAGGACTTCTACAATCTACCAAAGATATTTTTTTAAGACGTGCAGCGTTTGATTTTGGCCAGGCTTTTTTTAGAGTACGAGGTTACGATTCCAATCATGGAGAGGTACTTATAAACGGCGCTGTTATGAATAAACTTATTGATGGAAGACCTCAATGGAATAATTGGGGAGGTCTAAACGATATTACCAGAAATCAAGAATATACCAACGGATTAGAAGTGTCTAATTATACGTTTGGAGGTGTTCTTGGAAATACAAATATTGATGTCCGACCTTCTGGAATGCGTCCTGGAATGCGTATATCCTCTTCAATGTCAAACCGAACTTATGCGGGTAGAATAATGGCTACATATAATTCTGGCAAATTAGAAAAAGGCTTGTCCTATAGTTTATCAGGATCACGTAGGTGGGCAAAAGAAGGATTTATTTCTGGAACGTTGTACGATGCGTACTCTGCCTTTGCTTCCCTAGAACACAAAATAAATGAGAACAATACTTTTGGTTTAACTGGAATTTTAGCAAGTAATAGCAGAGGGCGTTCTGCTGCCATTACTGAAGAAGTTTATGAACTTGTAGGCAACAAATACAATCCCTATTGGGGAAATCAAAATGGTAAAATAAGAAACTCCAGAACAAGAAAAATTGTTGAGCCTATACTTATGTTTAATCATTTTTACGAGGGAAAAGTTTTTAATTTAACAACAAGCTTATTATATCAGTTTGGAGAGCAATCTAAAAACAGATTAGCTTATTTTAATG
Organism: uncultured Maribacter sp.; assembly: GCA_947493885.1. Taxonomy (GTDB): domain Bacteria; phylum Bacteroidota; class Bacteroidia; order Flavobacteriales; family Flavobacteriaceae; genus Maribacter_B. The sequence goes on along the minus strand of CANLTE010000001.1, from coordinate 567,568 downwards.
CACCAAACCCGGACCCAACGTATTACCGTTATTTACCTAGTTTTTATATTAATAGTCCTATTGGAGCAAATTTTATTAGTGCGAATCAAGCAAAAAATGGGTTTATAGGAGAACCTCAATTGGTCTGGAGCGATTTATATACCGCAAATGTAAATCCAGAGAATAAAGGAAAAGCTGTATACGTTCTCCAAAGTGATGTTGTTGATAATAAACAAATTTCAGTTTCAACAGTTGGAAACCTTAAGATTAGTACAAAAGGCTGGTTAGATTTTGGTTATAATTATAGAAAGTTAAAATTGCACAATTTTGCAAGAGTAGAAGATTTATTAGGCGCAGATTTTCATGATGATGTTGACGCTTTTTCTAACACTCAAAACGATATTGATGGTGAAATAGAAAAAAAAGAAAATAGTGTTATTGGTTACAATTACAATATTTTGACATCACAATGGAAGGGTTTTATTCAATTTAAACATGAAGCTAGAAATTGGAAAGGTTTTTTATCAACTTTATATAGTCAAACCACGTATCAAAGAAAAGGGTTATTTAAAAATGAACGTTTTCCAGACAACTCTCCAGGCTTGGGAAATAAACTTAGTTTTTCTAATTATGGAGTAAAGTTAGGTGGGTTATATAAAATTACAAACCGACATTGGTTTGGAGTTAATTCTGCATATTTATTAAGAGCACCTTTTGCTCAAAATGTATACATTAACCCACGAGAAAATCAACTTACAGTTCCAAATAGTACCAACGAAAAAATAACTTCAATTGATACTAATTATTTTATAAGGCTTCCAAAGTTAACAGGAAGGATAACAGGCTTTTATTCTCGGTTTCAAAATATATCGGATGTTAATTTTTTCTTTGTTGAAAGTGGTTTAGGTTCCGATTTTGTTCAAGAAGTTTTAACTGATATGGATAAGTTGCACAAAGGGTTAGAACTAGGCTTGGAATATGAATTATCTTCCGCAGTAAAACTCTCCACTGCTATAAATATTGGGCATTATTCGTATGCAAATAACCCTAATGTTAGTATTAATTTTGATACATCTGGTTCTGAAAGCAATTTAATAAATATAAAAGGTAATGTAGATTTGGGTAAAACGCATATAAAGGGTTACAGACTAGCTCAAGGTCCACAAACTGCTATTTCTTTGGGAATAGAATATAGAGATCCAAAATATTGGTGGGTAACTGCAACCACTAATTATTTGGCAGACAATTATATAAATATTTCTACAATTTCAAGAACACAAAGTTTTCTGTTAAACCCAGAAACAGGAGAAAAGTTTATAAATGCCACGAAAGAAAATGTTTCAGCTATTTTGGATCAAAATCCATTAGAAAGTATGTATTTATTAAATCTGGTTGGAGGCAAATCTTGGCGTGTAAAAGGTAGATATATTAGTCTTTTTGGGAGTATTAATAATGTTTTTAATGCAAGTTTTAAAACTGGTGGATATGAGCAGAGTAGAAATGGAAATTATGAAGCTTTAAGGGGAGATAATTTATCAGGTTCTCCCTCTTTTGGATCAAAATATTGGTATGGATATGGCCGCACCTATTTTTTAAATCTAGCAATAAGTATATAACGATGTTAAAATCAAAAATGCGATTTATAATTAGTTTAACCATTCTATGTTTTTCATGCGTGAAAGATTCAGAATTTAAGTCACCCGAAAAAAATTGTAATAATGAGTTAGTAGCTAATATCAGTTTTCTTAACGTAATAAACTTATATCAAGGAGAAACCATTCAAATACAGGAAAATTGGATTTTAGAATCATATGTAGTGTCTTCTGATAAAGCAGGTAATTTTTTTGGGGAACTATATATACAAGATTCAGCAGACCAACCTAATGGCGGTTTAAAAATTGAGATTGATCTTAGAGACTCATATTTGTGGTACCCAGTTGGAAGTAAAGTTTTTATAAAATTAAAGGGTCTTTTTTTAGGAAAAAATAAGGAGGGATTTAAATTAGGAGGAGCGGTTACTTTTTTTGGTAACCTTTCTGTCGGGAGGCTTCCTAAAGCGGTTTTAAAAAACCACTTAATTGTATCATGTGGTGATAGACAAAATATAGAACCATTGGAAATATCTTTAGATATGTTAATGGAGGTTAAAGAAAATACTTTGGTCAGACTAAAAAACTTGGAATTTGTTGATGAAGAGTTGAGAGAATCTTTTGCGGTTAAAGCAGAAGAAACTAATAGATTACTAAAAGATTGCCAAGGTAATTTAATTACACTGGTGAATAGTGGTTATTCTGATTTTCAAGAAACAATCTTACCTAATTTAAGTGGAAGTATAACTGGAGTTTTAGTTAAAAATAATCAAGACTTTAACTTAAGAATTAGAAGTTTAGAGGATATTGAATTTAAAAACGAAAGATGCCCGAAAATTGTTGATGAATTTACATCAAATGCAATATTTATCTCTGAATTAGCTGACCCAGATAACGCTCCTGAAGGAAGGTTTATTGAATTGTATAATTCGGACAACAATACGATGTCTTTGAAAGGGTGGAAGTTACTTCGGTATACAAATAACAGCACAGAAGTAAGTTCTTCTACTAATTTAACGGATTATAGTATTTTGGGGAAAAGTACTTTGGTTATCTCTTCAAAACCAGATAGTTTTGAAATAATCTACGGATTTTTACCTGACGTTTTAGCTGGAGCAAATAGTGCTGCAAATTCTAATGGTGATGATAATATTGTTTTAGTAGATCCGTTTGGAAAGACAGTAGATGTTTTTGGAGTTATTGGAGAAGATGGCTCTGGTACCAATCATGAATTTGAGGACGGTAGAGCCGTTCGTAATACAAATATTTCCAAAGGAAATACATTCTATAACTATATGGAATGGACTATATACAACGATTCTGGAGAAGCACAAACTACTAATCAACCACAAACCGCTCCAGAGAACTTTACCCCAGGAAAACATTAACATTAAGATGACACCACTTTTTTTAAAATTCCTTGTAAAGTTTCTATTTTTAATGGCTTTACGAGAAAGTCTTCCACTGCTACGTATGATTTTGCCTTAGTCATATTTGCAGAACTTGTATAGGAGCTAACTATATAAATTTTAATTTGTTTTTGTTTTTCTAACGGAAATAAATTCCCAAAATCTTTTAAAAACTCCCAACCGTTTTTTCTTGGCATATTTAAATCTAAAAAAATTATTTCTGGAAGTTTTATTCCCTCGAGCATAAAACCTATTAGAGAATCTACAGCCGCTTGACCGTCATGAAAAGAAAAAATGGTGTTGCAAAAACCAATTTCGTTCATTAATTTTTTTGTGTTAAACCTAAACAACTCATCGTCATCAATGATATAACAGCTTTCAAATTTATTCATACGTGTTTTTTAAGTGTACAACTATAATAAATACTCTCACTCCTAGTACAGGAAGAAAAGCAATAAAAGGTTATATGTTCATCGCTATTTGCTAGTATTTGGGGTAAGTATTTCGCAAAAAGATTTTTAAGAATTTAAACACGCCAAATTACCTTTGGCTCCTTTCTAAGTTACAAGTTTTTTTAGAATGTTATAGCACTGCAAGTAAAATTTTTGGAAGCTTTGGATTAAATAGAAGACTTTTTAACAAACTTAATTCATCTGAAAAAGTTATAATTGGCTGATTATAAGTAAATCTTTATTAGATATATTTGTTGGTAACAGAAACAGGTAATTTGTATGAGTTCTGAATTAAACATAGCGTTAATACAAACATCATTATTTTGGGAATCTCCACAGAAGAACCTTGAAATGTTTTCAAAAAAAATAGAAAGCATTAGCGAAGAGGTCGATCTTATTATACTTCCAGAAATGTTTACGTCAGGTTTTACCATGACTCCTAACAAAATTGAAAAGCGTTGGGGTAACGAAACTACTGAATGGATGAAAAAAGTGGCGTTTAAAAAGAATGCAGCTTTAGTAGGAAGCTTAGTTTTCCAGGAGAATCATAGGTATTATAATAGATTGCTTTTTGTAGAACCAGATGGAAAAATTACTTCTTATGATAAAAGGCACACCTTTACATTAGCTGGTGAGGACAAAATTTATACGTCAGGAAAGGACAAGGCTTTAATTAACTACAAAGGCTTTACTATTTTTCCATTGATTTGCTACGACTTACGGTTTCCTGTATGGTCAAGAAATGTTGAAGGATATGATGTTTTAATTTATGTAGCGAATTGGCCAAAACCTAGAATAAAAGCTTGGGACTCATTACTCTGCGCACGTGCAATAGAAAACATGTCATATTGTGTGGGAGTAAATAGAGTTGGAGAAGATAATTCTGGGCATCAATATTCTGGACATTCTGCTATTTATAATACTTTAGGAGAACGTGTTGCGTTTTCTGATAAGGAGACAATTTTAACTGCAACACTAAAAAAATCTCATATAGAGGCAACAAGAGATAAACTTAAATTTTTAGATGATAAAGACTCGTTTAGTTTGTTATCGTAAAAGTTTGTTCCAATTCCCAATTTGCTCGAACCTCAATGACCTGGGGATAATAATTAATTTTTTCTGGTTGGATTTTTTTAAGATAGTTTCCCGTATCCCATTTTTCGTTTTTGTTTTCGTCAAAAATTACTCGAATTAAATAATTCCCTGGATTTAAGTTGGTAAACTCAAAGGGTTTAGATTCAGTTGCATATATTTCTCTCTTAATTCCTCCTTTTTCATCTGTAAGTTGAAGTATTAACGGGTATGTCACAGCGCTACCATCAATATTAAAGGTTAGGTTACCTAAATCCGCATAGCTAGCTGTATTTAATCGTAAAGAAAGCGTATCGTTAGTCTCTCCGAAAAAGTCAGTGATAGCACCAGGAAATAAATCCACATTATAATTTTCATTTGGTTCTAAATCAAAATCAACTACCGCGGCATTTTCAATACTATCTATCTCAACATTAAATTTAACTAATGAAGAATCTTTCCTAAATATTTGAATATTGTTGGTATCGGCACTTACAAGAGGTGTATTTGTAATAAACTTAAAAGACTCATTAAAATTTAAAGTTCCAGATTGGTTTGGAACAATGCGAAGGGAATCAATATCAATTTTACGGTTTTTAATAGTAAAAGTGTCTTTTATTTTAAGTTTTTCATTGGTAACTGTAAACACAATAGAATCCATCTCATATGGCGTAAACCAATAGTTGATAGTATCTTTTTCAAACTCTTTTAGAAAAATAGTTTTAACCGTATCAGGTATTTGAGTTAAAGGTTTTATGTCTATGGAATCCCCTTCTCCATAGTATCCAAATGTAATTTTGTTTTTTGCAGCTAAACTTGGTACAGATGCTGCGTAATCTGGAATTTCCTTGAAAAGATTTAGTAAAAAAATGGAATCTGTAGGTAGTACTACAGTGTCTTTAATAAACCCAATTTTGTCTGAGTTTTGGTCAAACATATTGTTTTTGTTTTCATCCTTTAGTCCAAAAAGAGCGTATTTACCTTTTTTTAAGTTTTTAAGAGTAAAAACAACAGTGCTATCTAAGGTGTTTGTAATGTAGTTTGGTGGACGTTGATATATTGTAGAATCAGTATATGCACTATCAATTTCATATAGCATTACACTAACAAATTCATCCGCTTTTTTATTAAAAGCATCAGTAATTACCCCTTGTAACTCAAGAGAATCAATATAGCTTCCTGTGGAAAACACATAGGTAAAAAAGCTATTGGGATTTCCTTCATTATTGTCTACAATACTTTGTCCAAAATTAAAGGTATAGGTGGTGTTTTCTTTTAAAGTATCTTTTATTTTAATTTCAACATATTTTTGCGCGCCACCTTGAGGGGAAAGTAATGGTTGATACTTTAATGGAGGAGAAACAATTAATTGCTCTTGAACATCTTTAAGTTTAACAAGTTCATCAAAATACAAGCGTATTTTGGTTTCTTTAAAGTCTATGGAGTAGTTTTCTGGATCTGCTTTTATTAATACAGGTGGAGCAATGTCTTTTGGGCCTCCAGATGGAGTTCCTCTTTGAGCACATTGATATAAAACGGAAATCGCTAAAATAAAGAAAATACAGCCTAAAATACGTTGTAACATTTTGGTAAAATATGTATAACAAAGAAACAACTTATTTCAAGAATTGTGAAATAAAGAAACAAAGGCCATACTTGTAATATAAATAGTTACTCCTTTAGTTTTTTGTATAGCTATCGTGCACATTTCCATTGTAGCTCCTGTAGTAATTACATCGTCTACCAATAATATATTTTTATTTTGAAAATAGGTGTAGTCCGTTAAGGTGAATAAATCCTTTTTTTCGTAAAATCTAGCTATTCTGCCTTTTTTTGTTTGGGTTTTTGTATTTGCTGTTTTAATTAAAATATTTTCATTGTAAGTTGCCTTTATGTGGTAGGCTATTCTTTTCGCAAAAAGAGAAACTTGGTTATACCCTCTCTGTTTTAATTTTTTGCGATGTAATGGAACAGGAATAACATAGTCTATATTTTTCAAATAACCTTTTTCTACGATAATTTGACCATACCAATCACCCAATAGTGCTCCTATTTTTTCCTGATTTCTATATTTTAGGTTGTGAATAATAGATTTCACAATGCCTTTTTCATTATAAAACAGGAACGAACTTGCTTTTTTTATGTTAATTCGTCCATAAAAAATACGGTCAACGGCATTTTGATCGTTAAAGGTAAAGTCGGTGAGTGGCATTTGGTTTCGACAAACGGTACACAATTGCTTCTCTCCTCTGTATAATCGTGCATTACATCCAAAACACACAATGGGCAATAGGAGAGTATTGATGTCATGTATTATCTTTGGAAACGCTATTTTAGTCAAATCTTTAAAATGTATTATAAACCTACAAAAGCCCAAATGTTTTGATGAACAATCAAGATACTAAATTTAATTATAAAATAATCCTAACCGCACTTGTTGCTGTTATATTGGGTATACTTATTGCCTTTTATTATAGTTATGCAAAATCCAAGACACAAATTAGTTTCTTGGAACAGGAGAAAGAGCTTTTGGTAAAGGATCTTACACTAATGCAGGCTGATGTAGATAGACTTTCTGCTCTCAATGAAGTTAATGAAATAGAGTTACAAGGTTCTAAGTATAGAGTACAACAACTTTTAGATTCTGTTGGTAGACTAAACTTCACGGTGGAAAAATTAAGGGAATATAAAACCGAACTTCGAAGGTTAGAAGCCAAGAACGATAGTTTAAAACTTAAAAATAACTTTCTTAAGTATAACAATATGTTACTTGGTGAAAAGTATGAAGAAACCAAAAAACAAATTGAGGAACTTAGAAGAAAAAGTAGCACGTTGGCAGAAGCAGAAGCATTGCAGCGTAAAAAAGCACTTGAATTAAATGCCGAGCTAAAATCTAAAAAGTATTTAGAACTAGAAAATACCGAAGGAAGTGGTTTTAGACTTCGTAGCGGAAAACCTATCAAGACAAACAAGGCTTCAATAATAGAAAAACTCAGAGGGTGTGTTACCTTAAAAGCTAATCCTGGAGGACCAGTAGCAGACAAAGTAATTTACTTTCAGTTTTTAGGCCCTAATATGGGAGTTATTGAGGATAATGCTAATACCATTACGGTAAACGGAAACATTTATAGTAAACGCGTACAAGTGGTATATAACGGTGAAGAAACAAATGTTTGTGACTTTATTACAATACCTGTAGGATCTTTAGAGGCAGGAAATTATATCTTAAATATATTTGAAGACGAAAGACTACTGTCTTCTAAGGAATTTCAACTAAAATAACCTTCTTTTTTTAATCGAATATTTTACTTTTGCCAAATGGCAAAACAAGAAGACGATTTTAAGAAAGTAATTTCCCATGCAAAGGAGTATGGGTATGTGTTTCAATCCAGTGAAATTTACGATGGATTAAGTGCTGTATATGACTATGGTCAAAATGGAGCAGAGTTAAAGAAAAATATTAGAGAATACTGGTGGAAAGCCATGGTGCAACTAAATGATAATATAGTAGGTTTAGATGCCGCTATTTTTATGCACCCTACCACGTGGAAAGCTTCTGGTCACGTTGATGCGTTTAATGATCCCTTAATTGATAACAAAGATTCTAAAAAAAGATACAGAGCTGATGTTTTAGTGGAAGATTATGTTGCTAAGATTGAAGGTAAAATAGAAAAAGAGGTTAAAAAAGCGGCAAAGCGTTTTGGAGACTCTTTTGATAAAAAACAGTTCTTAGTGACCAATCAAAGAGTAGTTGATTACCAAGAGCAAGCAACAGGTATTCTAAAAAGATTAGGAAAGTCTTTAGAAAATGAAGATTTAGCGGATGTTAAAAAGCTTATTGAAGAATTGGATATCGCATGTCCAATGTCAGGTTCAAAAAACTGGACAGATGTAAAGCAGTTTAACCTTATGTTTGGAACTAAACTTGGTGCCAATGCGGAAAGTGCGATGGACTTATATCTACGTCCCGAAACTGCCCAAGGAATATTTGCTAACTTTTTGAACGTTCAGAAAAGTGGACGAATGAAAATTCCGTTTGGAATTGCACAAACTGGTAAGGCCTTTAGAAATGAAATTGTAGCCAGACAATTTATTTTTAGAATGCGTGAGTTTGAACAAATGGAAATGCAATTTTTTATTCAACCAGGAACGCAAAAAGAATGGTACGAAAAATGGAAAGAAAACAGAATGAAATGGCACCTTTCGTTAGGGTTAGGAGAGGATAATTATCGTTTTCATGACCATGAAAAGCTGGCGCATTATGCTGACGCTGCTGCCGATATAGAATTCAGATTTCCTTTTGGGTTTAAAGAGTTAGAAGGAATTCATTCGCGTACCGATTTTGATTTAGGAAGTCACGAAAAGTATTCTGGTAAAAAGCTACAGTATTTTGACCCAGAATTAAATAAAAATTATGTTCCTTATGTTTTAGAAACTTCAATAGGGTTAGATCGTATGTTTTTAGCGGTATTTTCAAATTCGTTGAAAGAAGAGCAATTAGAAAATAATACAACAAGAACGGTACTTAAGCTACCAGCGGTTCTAGCTCCAACTAAAGCAGCGATATTACCGTTAGTTAAAAAAGACGGTTTGCCAGATATAGCTCGCAAAATTATCAACGACTTAAAATGGGACTTTAATGTTGCATATGATGAAAAAGATGCTGTAGGTCGTCGTTATAGAAGACAAGATGCTAATGGAACACCATTTTGTATAACTGTTGATCATCAAACTATTGAGGATAATACCATAACTATTCGTCATAGAGACACTATGGAGCAAGAACGTGTAGCTATCTCAGATTTAAAATCAATTATTGCTGAAGCAGTAGATATGAGAACTTGGTTAAAACGCATGGGATAGTTATAAAACCGAAGTTTATTGAAAAGGAGCATCAATTTGATGCTCCTTTTGTTTTTTAAAATCGAAATCCAATGGATAAGGCTCCCCTAAACATAAAAGTGTTTTGAAAATTTTCGGGATTTATGTTTCTTCCTACACCTCCACTAAGTTCTAGAATAAACCTTTGACTAGGAGTTGTCCACTTATACCCACCACCCAATCCAAGCGCAGTGGTGTTGTACTTAAGGTTTCTAGAATCTAAATTAGTATCATTTGTTTCTTCTCCAGTATAGTAAATTCCAAAAGCTTCGGCAAAAATACCTCCTCGAGGTTGAAACCCAAAATAGGCTCTTAAATTGGGGCCAATTCCAAAACTTCCATTGTATTTTGTTTCATCACTATTAAAATAGAGTGTTCCACCAATACTTGTATCTTCATTTAAATAATGCTCATATCCAAAACCTATTGATGAGGTTGCTAAAAAGTTACCAATATTGAATTTAAATTCATTGTTATTTATATAATTCGGGTAAGCTTGACTTAGACAAAATTGCGCAGAAATAAGGAGTATTGTCGTTGCGATAAAATGTTTCATTGTACAAAATCTTTATAATTATAAGGTAAAATGCAAATGTTGTTCCAAAAACAAAAAGTGAAATTTTATTGAACTAAATCTGTAAGATTAGAATAAGAAAAACTGATGATGTATTAAACTTTATAAATAAAACAAATAGTTGAATAGCTCAAAAAGATAACTGTTTAAAAAATTCATTCTATAAGAATAGTAACTTTAGTAACGTCTAATTCGCTTAAAAACAATATTATATTATGAAGGAAGAAAAATCGAAATGTCCATTCCATCATGGAGAAATAACTAAACCAGCAGGGGGGGGGACATCAAACAGAGATTGGTGGCCAAACGAACTTAAACTAAATATTCTACGTCAAAATTCAGAAAAATCTAACCCTATTGATAAAAACTTTAATTATTCAGAAGCTTTTGAAAGTCTTGACTTTATTAAACTAAAAAAGGATATCGTAGATGTACTAACGGATTCTCAAGATTGGTGGCCGGCGGATTATGGTCACTACGGACCATTTATGATAAGAATGGCTTGGCATAGTGCTGGAACATATAGAGTTGGTGATGGTCGTGGAGGGGCTTCTACTGGAAATCAACGTTTTGCCCCATTAAACAGTTGGCCAGATAATGGAAATTTAGATAAAGCACGTCTACTCTTATGGCCAATCAAGAAAAAATATGGAAGAAAAATTTCTTGGGCAGACTTATTAATTTTAGCAGGTAATTGTGCACTGGAATCTATGGGTTTTAAAACTTTTGGATTTGCTGGTGGTCGTGAAGATGTTTGGGAGCCCGAACAAGATGTATACTGGGGGTCAGAAACGGAATGGCTCGGTAACGAACAACGATATAAAGACAAAGAACTTGAAGGACATTTAGGAGCCGCTCATATGGGATTAATTTATGTGAACCCAGAAGGTCCTAATGGTCAACCTGATCCTGTGGGCTCCGCGTTTGATATCAGGGAAACTTTTGGACGTATGGCAATGAATGATGAAGAAACGGTAGCACTTGTTGCTGGAGGTCATACCTTTGGTAAAGCGCATGGTGCAGCAGACCCAGACAAATATGTTGGAGCTGAGCCGGCAGGGGCAGCAATTGAAGAAATGAGTACAGGATGGAAAAACACTTTTGGTTCTGGAGTTTTAGATGATGCTATTACTAGTGGAATTGAAGGAGCTTGGACACCAAATCCTGTAAAGTGGGATCATGACTATTTTGATGTGTTATTAAATTATGAGTGGGAATTAACTAAAAGTCCTGCTGGTGCACACCAATGGACACCAACAGCGGCTTCTAATGCTAAAATGGCTCCTAAAGCGGGTGATGCAAACGGAAAACAAGCCCTAATGATGACTACTGCAGACATGGCATTAAAAAAGGACCCCGCATATTTAAAAATATCAAAGCACTTTCATGAAAACACAGACGCTTTTGAGGATGCCTTTGCACGAGCATGGTTTAAGCTTACACATCGTGATATGGGACCTTCAATTAGATATTTAGGTCCTGAAGTACCTAAAGAAGAATTAATTTGGCAAGACCCAATTCCTTCGGCGAAATACAGTTTGATTAATGAAAAAGATATTGATGCGCTTAAAAAAATAATTGGCGCCTCAAACTTGTCTGTTTCAGAGCTTGTTGGTACAGCATGGGCATCTGCGTCTACATATAGAGGTTCTGATATGCGAGGAGGAGCAAATGGAGGGCGAATTAGGTTTGCACCGCAAAACAATTGGAAGGTAAATAATCCAAAACAACTTTCTAAAGTTTTAAATGTTTTAGAGAGTATTCAAAAAGAATTTAATGCTAATCAAACGCAAAATAAAGAAGTATCCATAGCAGATTTAATTGTTTTAGCGGGATGTGTTGGTGTAGAGTTAGCTGGTAAAAATGCAGGAGAAAATATAAAAGTTCCTTTTACTCCAGGAAGAACAGACGCTACTATGGAACAAACGGATGTAGACTCCTTTAGACACCTTGAGCCAATAGCAGATGGATTCAGAAATTATGTAAGCCCTGATATTAAAGCCTCAGCGGAAGAATTGTTAATTGATAAAGCTCAGTTGATGACACTGTCTATTCCCGAAATGACAGTTTTGTTTGGAGGTTTACGAACTATTAATATTAATTTCGATGGCTCTAAACATGGTGTGTTTACAAATAGCCCTGAGGCATTAACGAATCAATTTTTTGTGAATGTTTTAGATTTAAGTACTACTTGGAAGGCAATTTCTGATGAGCAAAAAGTTTTTGAAGGTCGCAATAGAAAATCTGGTAATCTTAAATGGACAGGAACAAGAGCTGATCTTATTTTTGGTTCAAATACGGAGTTAAGAGCCGTTGCTGAATTTTATGCGGCTGATGATTCTAAAACTACATTTTTAACCGATTTTGTAAAGGCCTGGGACAAAGTAATGAATTTAGATCGCTTTGATTTAAATTAATTGGATTTCTCTAAATACAAAAAGCATCTTAATTTAGGTTAAGGTGCTTTTTTATTGAACGAAGATTACGTTTAAAAGTGTGCGCTAAAAACTTAGAATATTTAGTAGCTGTATAAAGTTTAAAAATAGCTAATTTTAGAAAAAAATAAATTAATGAAAGTTGTATCCTATAATGTAAATGGTATTAGAGCAGCCATAAATAAAGGTTTTATAGATTGGTTAATAGCAACCGATGCTGATGTAGTTTGTCTTCAAGAAATTAAAGCAATGAAAGAACAGCTAGATTTATCCTTATTTGAAGAAGCTGGATATTCGTATAATTATTGGTTTAGTGCTCAAAAAAAAGGATACAGTGGAGTTGCCATTTTATCGAAGAAGAAACCTGACCATTTGGAGTATGGAACGGGTATAGATTATATGGATTTTGAAGGAAGAAACTTAAGAGCCGATTTTGGTGATGTTTCCATAATGAGTATGTATTTACCTTCAGGTACAAATATGGACAGACTTGAGTTTAAGCTCAAATATATGGATGACCTTCAGAAATATGTAAACGAGCTGAAAAAGGAGCGTCCCAATTTAATTATTTTAGGAGATTATAATATTTGTCATGAAGCTATTGACATTCATGATCCCGTTAGAAATAAAAATGTTTCTGGTTTTTTACCAGTGGAACGTGAATGGATAGGTAATTTTATGGCAAGTGGTTTTATAGATAGCTTTAGACACTTAAACAAAGAACCTCATAATTATACTTGGTGGAGTTATAGGGCAAATGCCAGAAATAATAATAAAGGTTGGCGTTTAGATTATGGTATGGTGAGCAAACCATTGGAAAGCCGATTAAAACGTTCAATAATTTTAAAAGAAGCAAAACATAGTGATCACTGCCCTATATTAGTTGAGATTGACTAAAAAGAAATAAAAAATCCCGAAAAGCTTCGGGATTTTTTAATGCAGTTAAGTGATATTTATCGGTATACGGTAACGTTTCCAATAAATTCTCTATTATCTTCTTTTCCATTTAATTTAATAATATACCAGTAATCACCAGCAGGTAAATCGGTGTCTTCGTATGTACCATCCCAAGAGCTTTGTTTTACAAAATACTTTAAAAGTCTACCATACCTATCGTATATGGCACCCCATAAATTTGGATACGCTTCTACATTTCCAAGCTCCCAGGTATCTTTTACACCATCACCATTAGGGGTGAAGAATTTTGGAATAACAAGGTCAATAAATTTCATCGGTACAGTTATAGATGTTTCGCAACCTTTACCATCTACCACACGAACGTTATAATTACCATCAGTATTTATGTAATGGAAGTTTTCGCGTTTTTCCTCATCATCAAAGTAATATGTATAATTACCATCACCACCGTTGGCTTCTACAGCAATCTCATTGATGTTTCTTTGCTTAAACGTTAGTGTTAGTTGATCTTGCGCTTCTATATTAATTCTTTTCACCTCAACACATCCTGTAATACCATGTACAATACTAATAGTGTGCTCTCCAGAAGAAATATTAGTAAATTCGGGATTGTCTTGAGAGTTGCTAATGTTAGGGTTTTCTGGGTCTGCATCATCTAAAATGTAGACAATATCTGAAGTATCTAGTGTAGTATCTTCAAATACAACAGTTGCACCATAAATTGGCTGTCCGTTAGCACATTCGCTTGAAGTTGTAACTGATGATGTTAAATCTGATCCAACTTTAATTTCTTGTAAAATGGTTTCTTCACATCCATTAGCATCTTTTATATAAAGGGTATAGAAACCACCATCTAAATCGTTTAAGGGTAAAACTGTTCCTGAGATTGGAATAAATGGTTCGTTAAAACCGACCAAATTGTATTCGTAAGGTGCTGTGCCTCCTGCCAGTGTTACCTCTATAAATCCATTGTCATAACTAGAACATACTTCATCATCAACTTGAGTAATATCTGCACTTAACGGGGCTGTGGGGCCTAAAATGCTTACTGAAACCGTAGTTTGGCAATCACTGTTGTCTTGCACAAAAACAATATACTCTCCAACAGCTAAACCTTCAAAAACATTTGTTTTCACGGTTTTTTCAGGTTCGCTTGAGATTATAAAGCTATATGGAGCTACTCCCCCTGTTGCTGAAATGGTTACTGAACCATTTACTTCGCCATAACATTTTATGTTTTCTTGACCACCAATAATAGCATTTAGTATTGGTGGCTCACTTATGTTGAAATAATCCGAATACGCTGTACAATCTAAACCGCTGGTTGCAACAATTCTGTAATCACCAGGCCCTAGATTTTCAAAAATACCAGAGTCTTGAGGGGAGCCTTGTAATGAGCCATCACGTTCTAATTGGTATTGATAGCCTCCTAATCCGCCAGAAGCTTCTGCTATTAAAACGGCATCACTGTCACCACTGCAATTAATTATGGTATTTGTTGTGTTAAAATTGGTTATTTGAAGTGGGTCAATGGTATTAATTGTTCTTACAACTGAAACAGAAGATTCGCATGAATTACCATCTCTGGCGATAAATTCATATGTTCCAGCAGGTAAAGAGCCATATATATGTTGATTACTCCAAGTGTTTGTAAGCGTATATGAAGCAGGTGCAGCCATCATTTTATATTCATGACCACTGCCACTTCCTCCGCTTGCAGAAACTGTAATTTCGCCTTGTGCAATACAACCAGGCTCTTGAGTAATTGCCGCATCGATAATCACTTCTGACGGATTAACAAGAACGATAGGAGATGAAGTTGCGTCACAGCCGTAACCATCAGTCACAGTAATGGTATATGAACCAGCTACTAGGTCGTTGAATATATTAGATAGTTGAGGTAATCTACTAACACCAGTTGTTTGATTGTTTAGAATATATTTGTAATCTGCTGTTCCTTTTCCTCCAGTTGCAATAACGGTGATTGTCCCATCATTTCCATTTGGACATGTTGGAGAAGTTGCTTCAGAAATTGTAGTAGGATCAATAATAATATCATTTATCACAGGAATTGAAACTACTTTCTTAACGTTGGTGCAACCACCTGCATCTCTAAGGGTTAATTCATAATTAATACCAGAAGTTAAACCACTAAAAACATTGTTTGGATTAAAAGATTGTATCGTTGTTCCTGAGTTAGTATCTACCAACTCAAATTCATAAGTTCCCCAGCCACCTATTGGTGTTGCTGTTACTTGAGCATCAGAACCAGGACTACAACTTAATTGTTGCGTAGTATCAAAAGTAAAATCTAATGTTTCTGTTGGACTTTGAATCGATATATGTTCGGATTTTTTTAAACATCCAGTACTATCGTCTTGTACCACAACGTAAAAAGTACCTGCACCTAAAGTGTTATATGATATTACGGTTGTAGCTGTACTGTTTGCAACAGAATGTATAGGTGTTATTGTATCATTATTATTAAAAATAGCGTAACTAAAGCTTGTTCCAAACCCAGTTGCTGTAAATGAAATTTCTCCGTTGGTTTCTCCAAAACAGGTAATATCTTTTATATGTGATGCTGAAACGTCTATGGTGTTAAATGGAGCTATAGTATAAGTAACCTGATCCGTACAACCCGTGGTTGTATCAGTTAATAGATAAACGTATGTTCCTGGGTTTCCAGCTGGAATTGTAATAGTTCCTGAGCCTGTTCCGTTTATGAGATTTCCGGAAGGTAGTTCTACAACTGAATAGTTCCCAGATCCTCCTATTCCATTTATAGTAATTTGAGCGTCGTTAATACAGCTCATAGCTTGAATTTCAGTAAAGTCCGCAGAAACTTTTTGAGCTGCAGGTATTCCACTCGGCATATTAGCTTGAATGGGGCAACCTTTACTGTCAATTACATCAATGATTATGTCTTGGGCAACGATTTTATATGGAGTTTCAAAAGATATTGTTGAGCCAGTAGCATCAGCATAACTACTCCCATTAAAACTATATTTGTACGGGGTGTTTCCACCGGAAATAGTTGCTTCAATAGTTGCAGTTCCTAATTTGTTATCTGAAGTACATAAAAAGTTAGAGATTGTAGGCGTGCTAACAGATAATGGAGAAGGTTCACTTATTGAAATTCCAGTTATTGTTTGCACACAATTTTTTGAAGAACGAATGTTAATATCATGAGTACCACCTGATAAGTTTTCGAATAAATATGAAGTTTGGTATGTACCACCATCAATACTGTATTCATAGGTGACATCTAAATTATCAACACCATCAATTTGTTTTATAATTATTTTCCCATCATTAGCTCCGTTACAACTTACTGATTGTGTTGAAGCTACCTCGAACTGAGGATCGGCTGGGGTAATTAACTGCAAAGAAGGAGAATCCTTTGGACCACAACTATTGTCTAAATCGTTAACACTATAGGTATAATTTATTCCAGGTTCTAATCTCGTAAATATACCAGTTGTGTTGGTTTCTTCCCCTGCAGCATATGTAGCTGGAACGGGATCTATGGTATACTCAAAATTACCAGACCCGCCGTATGCAGATGCTAACATTTCTCCGTTATCCAAACCAGATACATCACAATCGACTGTTTTTGTAATTTTTGATTTAGCTACCAATTGAGGGTAAATATGAATATTTTGAGTATCAGAACACCCGTTTTCATCACGAACCTCAAGAGTATGATGGCCAGGGCCTAAAGTTTTAGTTGATGATGTGGTAACCTCTCCATTCCAAATGTATACAGGAACGGTATTGGTTGGGTTAGTCCCTGGTTGTGATAAGGTTGCTACTACATTGTATAATTCATCAGTTGAAGTACATCTATTTGTAACGTCTATGTTATCTATTATAGGTGTAAGGTCTTGTGTAAGTGTAATAGGGTCAGATACTGGTACGGTACAACCACTTGCATCAAGAACATAAGCTCTGTATACGTTGTTGGTACCATCATAGGCTGAGGGAACAATGTTTGCCCACAAACTATTGGAACCAAAATCGGAATCAGTTGGGGTTTGGCTATCTAAAACTAAAGCATATTCGTGTGGGTGCCAGTTTTGGTCAATCTTATTTCTTTGATTATAGAATTTTTCATTATCCCAGCCACCAGTAGCTGTTATTGCTATTTGACCACCTTTATTACAAGTTGGTTGAACTACCTGCTCTACATCTACTTTTAATTTAGTTTTTGGTCGATGAACTAAAAAGCGTTCTCCAACAGAGCATCCAGTAGCGTCTTCAATTTCTACAACATACCATCCTACTCTTAAATCTTCTGGAACAGTGAAGGTTGTTGGATTAATACCATCGCTGGTTACAACATGGCCACTACCATAGTAATTACCATAATGGAATTTTGTGTTTTTTGGATTACTTGCATGATAAATTCTGTATGTAATATCACCAGCAGAAGCTTCGTTTACTGTAAGTTGTACTTTTCCGTCTTGATTGCTATAACAAGTAACACTTTGAGGGACGGCATCTACACTAATTCCCGGAGATGGAGGATTTACTATTCCTAGTCGTCTCCAACGAATACAGCCAGTTGCTTTATCTCTAATAATAACAGAATAGTTTACGCCAAACAATAACTTCCCATATAGCGTACTATTTGTAAATGTATAAATTCTACTATTGGTAGTTACACCATCCCATGATGGGTTTTCAACATCATCAAATGGCCTCCAGTCGTTAGTTATATCATCTTCAATACCATCACCATCACTATCAACCATATCATAAGGCCAAACTCTGGCCTCAAAAGGGCCTACTAATGTCGGATCGTCATTAATTTCAAATTTAAAAGTTGCTCCATCCGCACAGACAGGATCAGCCTTGTCTATTACAACTCCGTTTGGAAAAGTGGGAGCTGTAATTGTTTCTACTGGTGATTCCCAAAAACACCCTTTTTCATCTTCTATACGAACTACAAAATTTGTTGCCCAATATAATCTAATATCAAAACCAGTATTAGATCCGTATAAGCTAGGTTTAGAGGCGTTTAAATAGTTGGAATTTGAGGTTAAATCAATATTTTCATAACGTCTATAGGTCCATTCACGAGTATCATTTCCAGCTTCGTAGTCTGCTCGGTTTTGTATTCTAACTAGAGATATGGTAACTAGCCCAGTTGCATTGGTTATGTTTCTTACCTTCATGTTACCCCAAATGTTGCCACCTTTTAAGGGGTCGCATTGAATATCGGTTTTTTCTATTGTGGCTTCAATAGGATCTTCTGCACCTATAATGGTTTCGATATCTTCTCTCGTACAACCAAGATCATCTTTAATGGCAAGATAGTAAGTGGTTGCATCCAATCCGGTGAAAATCGCTTGATTATCAAATACAGGTTGGTTGGTTGGAGTAAATGGTGTTGTGCTAAAAGCATATTGATAAGGAGGTGTTCCTCCATTTGCGATTAGTTTGACTGAACCAGTTCCATCTTTTCCGCAAGTTGTATTAGATATTTCGTTTGAGAAATCTAATGGGGGAGATTTTTTTACATCTACCGCATCAGTTGTAAAACTACAACCTTTGCTATCTGTTACAGTAAATGTGTAAAGTCCTTCTACTGAAGTGTTGTACGGCATTGTAACTGGAGTAGTATTTCCATTAACAGTATACGTATATGGAGGATATCCTTCTTCTGGAATAACGTTTATTAAAGCATCTGGTGTTGCTCCGCAGCCTAATGGTTTTGTAATTTGAGGAAGAGCAAATAACTGTCCAGAAATTTTCGTATCGGCAACGGTAGTTTCGCAACCATTGTTACCAATCACTTTTATGATATAATCATCTGGAGTAAGGTTACTGAGTGTAAATGTTCCTCCGGTGATAGATTGAGGAGTTCCGTTGTTTACAGTATAAAAAAATGGAGCCTCTCCTCCTGAAACATCAATTTTAAGTTCTCCCTTGGTAGCAGTACTATAACAATAATTAGAAGCGCTTTGATCTACTACAGAAATAGGCCCGCCTACATCTTCTAAATCAAAAGTTTGTGTATCCACAATACAACCATTAATATCCTTTAAAATAATTGTGTGAGTTCCAATTTGTGTTAAACCAGTTATGGTTTTATTGCTTTGTGCAATAGAGGTAGTATTATCTGGTCGTAAAACAGCATAATTGTAGTTACCCCACCCTCCAGAGGCTTCAATTGTTACTAATCCTGGAGATCCACAATTCATATGAGAGACATTAAAGGAATCTAATGATAATGCAGATGACGGTGTTTTTACAGTTTGTGTTTCCTCATATTCGCATGGACCTGATGTGTCACTAATTTTTATGGTATAAGTATCTGCAGCTAAACCAGTAATTGTTATTGGAGAAATAGTTGCACCATTCACTCCTAATCCAGTGTCTGTACCGGCACTATTTTCTACAACTACAGTAAAAGAAGAAGCAAAATTAGATACATTAACTTCAATTTCTCCATCAGTTGTACCTGGTGTAAAGCAACTAACGTGTTTTTTAATGATAGTATTTGCGTCAAAACTAGTAGGTTCAGGAACCGTATAGTTTCGGATTATTTTACAGCCATCATCATCTATTTCAAAAGTATAAGTGCCAGGAACAAGCGCAGTAAATGTATCATCAGTATCATTATCAATAGTTGAAGGTGCTATTATTTGGTAAGTAAATGGACCATTGCCATTTTCAACGCTTACTTGAACGTCTGTGGCTCCAGTAATACAATTTGTGTTGCTTCTTGAAAAATTTAGGTTGGTTGGATCTGAACCTCCATTAATGGTTTGATTTGCAGTTGTAGTACAGCCGTTGTCATCTTTTACGGTAATTGTATATGTTCCAGCTCCTAAACCAGTAAAGGTAGCATTTGGTTGAAAATCTACACCATTTAAACTGAATTCAAAAGGAGCAGTACCCCCAGCAGTAATGGTAGTTTCAATGGTAGCAGATCCATTTATACAATTTATTTGTTGGGTTACAGCTGCACTTGCTGTAAATACAGTACTTGGATTTATTGTAATTGGTGTATTGTGAGTTACATCACATAAACCACCTGCTTTTTCTTTTCTAATGGTGATAGTATAGCTTCCACTTGATAAATTACTAAATACGTTTGAAGTTTGAAAAGTTGTACCATTTAAACTAAATGTGGTGGAATACCCTTGACCATTTGTTACATCTATTGTAATGCTTCCATCATCATTGCCGTTACAAGTAATATCTTTAGGAATAATTGTATAAGCTATTTCGGGTTCGTCAATTACAGGAATTGGGTCAGCTGTTATTTCACAATCACTGTTGTCTTTTATAGTAACCGTGTAAGAGCCCGCAGTGGTAATTGGAACCGTAGTTTGGTTTGTTGAAGTAAATGGAACAAATGTGATACCATCTAAACTATATTCAAAAGGTGCGTTTCCACCAGTTGGTGATATTGTGATTTCTCCATCGCTACAATCAACATTTTTAGTTACTACAGCATTGGGTTGAATTGCTTGAAAAGAAGGTAGTACCTCAGTTGCTGACCACGAACAATTTGAAATGCTAGCAAGTGTAACGTTTATATCATAACTTCCTGAATCTAAATCAGTAAAAGTGTACGTACTTGCAGTTATAGGACCTGAAGATTTAACCAGATTTCCTCCCTTTCTTATTTCATACACATAACTTGAAGATGCATTGTTAATATCAACTTTTATTCCTCCTTTTGCAGTATTACATGTAATAGGGATTACCTCTGCAACTGCATCAATGCTATTATTACCTACCGCAATATCATTAACATTAAAAATACACCCATCGGTTAAACTTTTATTTCTTATTTGAACATCATAACTACCAACACTTGTAATAGGAAAAACATTGGCGTTTTGCCATGTAGCTCCGTTATTTATACTATACTCGTATGTAGAAGGAACGTTATTAATGGTTATGCTACCGGAAGTACCACAATCAATATTGGTAACAACAGAACTTGGTGCTAAGCCATTTGCATATATGTTAAAATAAAATCGTTCCTTAGAGTCGTCATTATATTGAACAAAAATTTTATACTCACCATCTTCTGATGCATTAAACTGGGTGTTAGTGCTTACCTCATCCCACCCACAACTTGGTGATGTTTTTGGACAATTTGTTTGCGTAACAGCACAATTTGGGTCTTGTAGTTTGCTCCAAATAATTTGCTTTAAGTTAGGAATATTAACAGCTAATAATCTTTCGGCAGTAGCTCCGCATAAATAAATTTCGTGCAATTCTCTATTGTCGTTTGTACAGTTAACAACGTTATCTGAAATACCGTTTAGTGGGTGGTCTCCAAAAAGGACAACAGACTCTTCTGAGTTGGTATTAAAATTATTAGAAAATGATGCAGGTATAATGTATCCGAAAAGGGAAGTCATTACCAATATGAACGAAAGTAAGGTAAATACTTTTTTCTTAAGTAATGAACTCTTAAATGAGACCATTCGCATGATTTGGTTGGTATAGGTTTATTAATTGCACCAAATTGTGGTATTTTTGACAAAGTGGTTTGTTAAAAACGTTTTAGAAACGCTTTTAGTGTAGTATATAGTAGACTTTTTTACATGTTTGTATATTGTCGAGTAATTTATACTATTCGACTATTAAATTGGTATGATATACCGCATGTAAAATGATGTTTTAAAGCTTATTATGATATATTCAAAACTCCCTAATACAGATTTAGAAGTAAGTAAAATTTGTTTAGGAACAATGACCTGGGGTAAACAAAATACTGAGGTAGAAGGGCACCAGCAAATGGATTATGCCTTGGAGCAAGGAGTTAATTTTTTTGATACCGCAGAGTTGTATCCAATCCCTGCTCATCCTGATCGTCAATCTGATACAGAAAAAATAATAGGAACTTGGTTTAAGAAAACTGGAAATAGAGAAAAGGTTGTTTTGGCAACTAAAATCGCCGGGAAAGCCCCTTTTACTAAGTTCATAAGAGAAACTGGATTTTCAAAAGAATCAATTATCTCGGCGGTAGAGAATAGCCTTGGAAGATTGCAGACAGATTATATAGATTTATATCAATTACACTGGCCAGAACGAAACACTAATTATTTTGGGCAGCGAGGATATACGCATGATATAAACGATTCTTGGCAAGATAATTTTAGAGAAGTTCTAGAAACACTTACCAGTTTGGTAAATCAAGGAAAGATAAGAAATATTGGGATTTCTAATGAAACACCTTGGGGAACTATGCGTTTTTTGGAAGAAGTAAAAAAGGATTCTAGTCTGTCCAGACCTGTTACAGTTCAAAACCCATATAGTTTGCTAAATAGACAATTTGAAACAGGAATGAGCGAGGTTTCTGCACATGAAAATATTGGATTATTGGCATATTCTCCTCTTGGGTTTGGGGTGTTAAGTGGAAAATATTTAAATGGGAAACAACCTGAAAATGCACGAATTACACTTTTTCCTAATTATAATAGATACCTAAAAGAATCGGCAGTAAAGGCGACAGAAAAATATAATGAACTTGCAAAAGCTCATGGTCTTTCGTTAGCTCAAATGTCGTTGGCATATGTAAATACGCGCTCTTTTTTAACAAGTAACATTATCGGAGCTACAACAATGACTCAACTAAAGGAGAATATAGATAGTATTCGTGTAAATTTAAGTGATGATGTTATACAAGGAATTGAAGAAATTCATGATTTAATACCTAACCCCGCACCTTAATGAATATTCCTTTACTATTTTTAAAAGTAGGTATTTGGCAATTAATATTGATAATTGTTGTTGTAATAGTTTTTATGGTTTTGGCCAGAATAATGAGAGACAAAAGATAGTCTTTTAGCCAAATAAACTACTAACAACATCTTCGATTTTGGAGACCAATTCAATCGCAATCTTTGAATTTTTAACTGATATTTTATTGTTTTTAGAGACGTAAATAGTTTTAAAACCAAGTTTTTCTGCTTCTGAAATACGTTGGTCTATACGTTGCACAGGTCTTATTTCACCAGCTAAGCCAACTTCAGCTGAGAAGCAGATTCCTTTTTCTACAGGAATGTCTTCATTACTGGATAAAATGGCTGCAATAACAGCTAAATCTATTGCAGGATCATCAGTAGATATTCCGCCAGTAATATTTAAAAATACGTCTTTAGCAGCAAGTTTAAAGCCTGCACGTTTTTCTAAAACAGCCAAAAGCATATTTAATCTTTTGGCATTATATCCTGTTGTAGAACGTTGGGGAGTACCATAAACAGCAGTACTTACCAATGCCTGAATCTCTATCATTAAAGGGCGCATACCTTCTACTGTTGAGGCTATAGCAGTTCCGCTTAAACCTTCGTCTATTTTTGAAATTAAAACTTCAGAAGGATTGTTTACTTCACGTAATCCGCTTCCTTGCATTTCATAAATGCCTAACTCCGCTGTAGAACCAAATCTATTTTTTAGTGAGCGTAGAATACGGTATACGTAATTTCTATCTCCCTCAAATTGAAGAACGGTATCAACCATATGTTCTAAAATTTTAGGTCCAGCGATAGATCCATCTTTGGTTATGTGACCTATTAAAATTACTGGTGTATTGGTTTCTTTTGCGAATTTAATGAGCTCCGTAGTACATTCTCGTATTTGGGAAATACTTCCCGCGGCAGATTCAATATAATCGGAATGAAGGGTTTGAATAGAATCAATAACTACGATGTCTGGCGTGGTGGCCTCAATTTGTTTAAATATATTTTGGGTTTTTGTTTCCGTTAAAATTAAGCAGGTTTCACTATTAGGATGAATACGGTCTGCACGCATTTTTATTTGTTTCTGACTTTCTTCACCAGAAACATATAAAGTTTTATATGGAAGCTTTAAAGCAATTTGTAATAATAACGTGCTTTTACCAATACCAGGTTCACCACCTAAAAGTACAAGAGCTCCTGGAACCAGTCCTCCTCCTAAAACACGATTAAATTCTAAATCAAAAGTGTTTAGTCTGAGTTCTTTTTCGGTACTAATTTCATTAACGCGTAAAGGTTTTGAAACTCGAGAAGAAGTGTTATTTGCGGTGCTTTTCCATGTTTTTTTATCTTCTTTTTGAACAAGTTCTTCTACAACAGTGTTCCACTCCTTACACGCTGAACATTGTCCAACCCATTTAGCATATTGAGTGCCACAACTTTGACAAAAAAATGCGGTTTTTGTTTTAGCCATTTTAAGTATATAAGCTTTATGGCTAAGATATTGTTGTTAAGGTTAAAAACAAAGAATATTAAAACTCATAGGGTTATTAGTAACCAAAGTCAGCTTTAAGGGCATCAATTTTTTCTAAGGCCATTTCTTTGGTTAAAAAATCAATTTCATCCATACCAAATGCCTTTTCAAATGTTCTAAGCGCTTTTTTAGGTTCACCCATTTGTTCATAGTATTCCCCCTCAAAGTAAAAACCTAACATGGTTTCTGGAAATTCTTTTTTGCATAAATCTGAAAGGGGTTTTAGTGACTCGGTTTCTTCCTTTTTTCTACAAGCTGCATAAATAGCCATTATGTCATTTAAATCCAGACTCTTTGTTAATCCAAATAAATCCTCAATATTTTGGTATTTGGTTTCCAAATATTTGTAAACAGGTTCTTCAGAAGTAAGTATTTTGGTTTTGTATTCCTTTGGTGTTATAGGTTTAAACATGCCAAATATATTGTCAAAGGCTTTTCCCATACCATAGGTGGCAATGGAAATATGGTCTGCATTTTGGTATTGGTCAAAATAATAAAACAAGGTTTCTTTATCTAAAGCTTTAATTGCTTTATTCATGGCCAGTATACTATTAGTATGTTTATTTTTTTCTCCCTCAACAATTAGTTGGTAAAATATTTTTTGATTAAGTCCTCCTAACCTTGCAGGAACTCTAGTTTCCATTTCAGGAGCTAAAGTGGGTGAAATATTGATAAATGCATTAAACAACGACTTTTCCTTAAACAGATAAAAGTTTTCGAAGTTGGCAGTAATATCATAACCAACAATCATTTTAAACGGAGCAATATTATAGTTAAGTTCTAAATATGGAACAATCTCCATGCCTATAAATTCAAAAAAACTTTTGCCTTTTTTAGTAGGCAACCCTGTATCTGGCTCAAAGGCACAATCGTCTAAACGAATACTTTCTTCATCTTGATTAATGCCAACAATAATGCTTTGCGGCATACCGTGAAACTTGCTGTAAAATTTAGAATTAGCCACTACTTGTTCAAACAAATACTCTGCATCTAGAACCACAATTAATGGATACTTTTTTTCTTTATCGTAATCTTCGGGGAAATAGTAAAGCACATCGCGTCTTTCTTGAAGTTTAAATGATTCAAAAATTTCTTGAGTAACTTGTGCATTTAAGTTTACACCTATTAGTAGTGTAAATAATAGTAGAGCGCGTTGCATGATGCGAGATTTAGTTATCTGTTTCTGTTCAATAACGGTAAGAGTAGAAAAGATATTGCACCAAAAACAATAACCATTATTGTTTGCGCAATCCACATAATCCAACCAAAAGCGTTTCCGGAGACTACACTAATTCCAAAAATTTCTAAAGACTTGCTTACAGCGGCTGGGTAAGCAATAAAACCACCATTGGTTGTGGTCATAGCAAATGCCCCTCCAACAAAAGCGACTAATAGTGCACTTAATGACAAATTTGTAGTTTCTAAAATAGTAAATTTAATTACCCAAAACATTCCAATATAGGCCACCCAGATAAAAAGTGTGTGGAAAATAAACGCCCATTTGTGCTTCATTTTAAAGATGCTTAAGACACCATCGAGCATACTTTTTAGAAAGTCTTTAATTTTAATGGCTAGGGACGATGTAGATTTTTTGATGAGTTTAATTGAAATAAACAAACACAGAATACCAACAATTAGAATTCCTAAGCCACCAATTATCCCTAAACCACTTTCAGAAATAAACTCCAGTATTAATTCGGTTTGAAGCAACAATGCAATGCAAATGATAAGTAACAACATAATTACATCAACAACTCTTTCTGTGACAATTGTCCCAAAACCTTTTTCAAATGGGACTTTTTCATAAGTAGTTAATGCGGTTGCTCTTAAAAACTCACCAGACCTGGGAATACCTAGATTTGCAAGATAAGCAGTAAGTATAATTAATAGATTGTTACTAAGTTTTGGTTTGTATCCTAGCGGTTCCAAAAGATAATTCCAACGAATGGCTCTTGAAATATGACTTAGAATACCAATGATTATTGAAGTAATAACCCAAAAAGGATTTGCATTTTTAATATGAGTTAAAATTTCATGACGCTGTTCAGATGTGGTAGAGTTGTACAAGTACCATACTAAAAAAACTCCCAAAGCAATTGGGAGTATCATTTTTAGGTATTTTTTGAAATTAAAGTTCAAAACTTATGTCAATAAATTATTTTCTTCATTTGGGAATACTAAAGAAGGATTAAAACTTCTTGCTTCCTTAATATCCATTCTTGCATATGTTATTAAAATAAGAACATCTCCAACAGCAACCTTTCTAGCCGCAGCACCATTAAGGGTAATTTCACCACTTTTTCTAGGCCCTGGGATAGCGTAGGTTTCCAGACGTTCACCATTGTTATTATTTACAATTTGCACTTTCTCTCCCTTCACAATATTAGCCGCATCCATTAAATCTTCATCAATGGTAATACTTCCAATATAATTTAAATCTGCACCGGTAACTTTTACACGATGAATTTTAGATTTTACTACTTCTATTTGCATGGTACAAATTTAATCAATTTAAAGCTATATTATCTATAAGTCTAACGCCCTCAGCGTAAACAGCAATAAATGCTCGATATTTTTTTTGTTCATTTTTGTTGTTGATAGGCCTTAAGCTATCGGTCTCTGAAATTTCAAAATATTCTAATTCTAAATTTTCAGATTTTTCAAATACACTCTTGACCCATTTAACTATTTTATTAGCACTTTCTATGCCAAATTTATTTTTGGCAGATTTTAGCGTTTCATAGATTAGAGAAGCTTCTTTTCTCATAATTGGTGAAAGTCTTTCATTTCTAGAACTCATAGCCAGTCCGTGAGATTCTCTAATAATAGGACAGCCAATAATGTTTACTGGAATATTTTGAGAAGAAACTATAGATTTAATTATTTGTAATTGCTGAAAGTCTTTTTCACCAAAGTAAGCGTTATCAGGTTTTATTAAAGTTAATAAGGCTTCAACAATGGTTGCAACTCCTTCAAAATGGTCTTCCCTATATGCACCCTCCATTACTTTATCTAAACCGTTAAAATTGTATGCTTTAGATTTCACATTATCACCATACATTTCTTCCACGGTAGGGGCAAAAACAACAATAGTATCAGAAATTGTTTTTAGTAGCTCAATATCTGCATCTAAAGTTTTAGGGTATTTAACTAAATCATCTTGATTGTTAAACTGCGTTGGGTTTACAAAAATGCTTACAATGAGTTGGTTATTTTCATCAAAAGCCTTTTTTATTAACGAAATATGCCCTTGATGCAGCGCACCCATAGTTGGTACTAACCCTAGAGTATTATGGCTGTCTAAAGTCGTTAAATAGGATTTTAACTTTTTTTTAGCATTAATTATAAGCATAAAATACATTTAATAGCGAGCAAACTTACTATAAATACTGCTAATCTCTATTAATTTTTGTAATTTTGCGTTCGCACTCGAGCATAATATAAAACACAGTTTATGAATGGTAAAAAGATATTGTTTGTATCTTCAGAATTAGTTCCATACTTACCACAGAATGAAGTTTCTTTAATGTCTTATGAAACACCAAGAATGGTCAACAGCAATGGTGGTCAGATTAGGATTTTCATGCCAAGATATGGTAACATTAATGAACGTAGGCATCAACTACATGAGGTAATTAGACTTTCAGGTATGAATTTAGTTATTAATGACATGGATATGCCATTGATTATTAAAGTAGCATCTATACCAAAAGAACGTATTCAGGTTTACTTTATTGATAATGAAGAATACTTTAAAAGAAAGGCAACTTTTTTTGACGATAAAGGAGCGTTATTTCCAGACAACGATCAAAGAGCAATTTTCTTTGCAAAAGGTGTTGTGGAAACCGTGAAGAAATTAAATTGGACTCCTGATATTATTCATGTACATGGTTGGATGGCATCTTTATTACCATTATACCTTAAAAAGTATTATGCTGATGAACCTTTATTTGCGGATAGTAAAATTGTAACTTCTGTTTACGGTCAAGGGTTTGAAGGAAGCTTGGATAGTGAAATGATTAAAAAAGTAGCATTTGATGGAATTTCTGAAGATGAAGTATCAGATTTAGAAAACCCAGATTATACTAACTTATTAAAGGTTGCGGTAAACTATTCTGATGCTGTAATTTTGGCAGATGAACAATTACCAGAAGATTTACAGGCTCATATAAGTACCCTGGATAAACCTGTTTTACCATATGTTCCTTTACAAGAGTTTGAGAGTGCTTATGCAGAATTTTATGATTCTCAGGTTCTTAAGCCAATTGTATAGAGCGTATTAGTTAAAACATATAAAATTTAAAAGTCCATTTTATCTTTAAAAATGGGCTTTTTGTCTTTTTAACATACCACTTACAGAGATTTAACGTTGTACATCTGTAAATACATCGCTTTTTTAAACGTATGTATTAGATTTGCAAAAAAATACAATCATTAACAATTTATAGAAAAACATGTGTGGAATAGTAGGATATATAGGTCATAGAGAGGCTTATCCCGTAATTATAAAAGGACTTCAGCGTCTTGAGTATAGAGGTTATGATAGTGCAGGTATTGCGCTGTATGATGGTAATCAAATTAATCTTTCAAAAACTAAAGGAAAGGTTGAAGACTTAAAAAACAAAGCTAAAGGTACTTCGTTAGAAGGAAAATTAGGCATTGGGCATACACGTTGGGCAACACATGGTGTTCCAAATGATGTAAACTCACATCCCCATTATTCTAATTCTGGAGATTTAGTAATTATTCATAATGGAATTATTGAAAATTATGAATCAATTAAACAAGCATTAAGTTCAAGGGGATATACTTTTACCTCTGACACTGATACTGAGGTTTTAGTTAATTTAATTGAAGAAATAAAAAAAACAGAAGATGTAAAACTTGGTAAAGCCGTTCAAATTGCTTTGAATCAAGTTGTTGGAGCTTATGCAATTGCTGTTTTTGATAAGCAAAAGCCAGATGAAATTGTTGTAGCAAAACTTGGTAGCCCACTAGCTATTGGAATAGGTGAAGATGAGTTTTTTATAGCTTCTGATGCTTCTCCATTTATTGAGTTCACTAATAATGCCGTTTATTTGGAAGATGAAGAAATGGCAATTGTTAGACTTGGTAAAGAAATTAAACTAAGGAAAATAAAGAATGATGCAGTTGCATATCCAAAAATTTTGGAACTGCAAATGAATCTTGAAGAAATAGAAAAAGGTGGTTATGACCACTTTATGCTAAAAGAAATTTACGAGCAACCTAGAGCAATAAAAGATACTTATAGAGGACGTTTATTAGCTGATCAAGGAATTATTCGTATGGCTGGAATTGATCTTAATATGGAAAAATTCTTAAATGCAAACAGAATAATTATTGTGGCATGTGGTACTTCATGGCATGCTGGATTGGTTGCAGAGTACATTTTTGAAGATTTGGCTCGTATTCCTGTTGAAGTTGAATATGCTTCAGAATTTAGATATCGTAATCCTGTTATTTCGGACAAAGATGTTCTTATTGCGATTTCGCAATCTGGAGAAACTGCGGATACTCTTGCCGCTATTAAATTAGCTAAAGAAAAAGGAGCGTTTGTTTTTGGTGTATGTAATGTGGTAGGTTCCTCTATTGCAAGAGAATCGGACGCAGGAGCTTATACGCATGCTGGTCCAGAAATTGGAGTAGCTTCAACAAAAGCATTTACAACTCAGATAACGGTATTAACTTTAATCGCAATGAAACTTGCGAAGGAAAAAGGAGAGTTTTCTGAATCTAAATACCACGAATTTTTAACAGAGTTGGAGACTATTCCAGCTAAAGTGGAAAAAGCGTTAGAATCTAATACTTTAATCGAAATCATAGCTGATGTATATAAAGATTCTACCAATTGCCTTTATTTAGGACGTGGCTATAATTTCCCTGTGGCTTTAGAAGGAGCTTTAAAACTTAAAGAAATTAGTTACATTCATGCAGAAGGTTATCCAGCTGCAGAAATGAAGCATGGTCCAATTGCCTTAATTGATGAACAAATGCCAGTTTTTGTTATAGCAACTAAAAAAGGTCATTATGAAAAGGTAGTAAGTAATATTCAAGAAATAAAATCTAGAAAAGGTAAAATAATAGCTATTGTTACCGAAGGAGATGTTCAGGTAAAAGACTTGGCGGATCATGTGATTGAAGTTCCTGAAACGTTAGAAAGTTTAACACCTTTGTTAACTACAATTCCTTTACAATTACTTTCGTATCATATAGCGGTCATGCGAGGTTGTAATGTGGATCAACCACGTAATTTAGCTAAGTCAGTAACGGTAGAATAAGGATAAAAAATCATAAATTGTTAAAAGGGCTGTAAACTTGGTTTACAGCCCTTTTTTATGTTTATCTCAACAAATGAGCATTTTTTATGACAAAATAGTATTATGCATGCATAATTTTTTTTAATTTGCTATTCTCGATATAAAATAATCTGTATATTGAGTGCGAACTAATTAAACTTAAACATAAAGAATGAGAGCAATACTATTTTTAGGATTGATGTTTTTAGGTGCCGTGGGATTCTCGCAAACTACTGTAAATGGGAATGTTATGGGTGCTAATAACGAGCCAGTTCCCGGAGTTAATGTGGTTATTATAGGAACAACTACAGGAACCATTACTGATTTTGACGGTAATTTTACTTTAAAAACTACAGAAAAACCTCCTTTTAAACTAAAGTTTAGTAGTATAGGTTATTCCGATTCGTATGTAGATATTACAGAAGAAATTCAGACAGTTAAGGTAGTAATGGATGAAGTTCAGACGTTTTTGGATGAAGTAGTGCTTTCTGCTTCGAGAACACCAGAACGTATATTTGAGTCTCCTGTTTCTGTTGAACGCTTTGGATTGAAGGAAATTGCTAATACCTCAGCTGAATCTTTTTATGGAGGATTACAAAATATGAAAGGTGTTGATATTAATACCAATAGTTTAACTTTTCAATCAGTAAATACCAGAGGTTTTGCAACTTTTGCAAACAATCGTTTTTTACAATTGGTAGATGGTATGGACAATTCTGCTCCAGGTCTAAACTTTGTACTTGGTAATTTAGTTGGAATGTCAGAATTAGAAGTTCAAAGTGTTGAAATTCTGCCAGGAGCGGCTTCCGCTTTGTATGGTGCAGGTGCATTTAATGGGGTGTTATTTATGAGAAGTAAAAGCCCTTTTGATTTTCAAGGAATAAGTGCGTATTATAAAACTGGAATTACATCACAAGAGGCTGCTGGAGATAATACTTACCGTGATTTTGGTATTCGCGCTGCACATGCTTTTAGTGATAAATTTGCGGTAAAAGCTAATCTTTCGGTGTTAAGAGGAGAAGATTGGCATGCAAATAGGACAGATGATTTAGAAAATCCTGGTCGTGATAGATCGCATCCTGCCTTTGATGGTTTGAATATATATGGAGATGAGGTTTCTCAAGAGCTGAATTTTGATAGTGCTGGTGGATTCCCAACGGGAACAGTTGGTTCAGCAGAAGTTTCTAGAACGGGCTATCATGAATTTGATTTAGCGAATTACGATGCAGAGAGTGTTAAAACTGATTTTTCAGTGCACTACAGACCATTTGGAAACGATTTAGAATTGGTATATAATGGAAGAATAGGTATCGGAAACACCATTTATCAAGGTGCAAATAGATATTCAGTAAAGAATTTCACCATGCAGCAGCATAAATTTGAAATACGAAACGATAATTTTTTTGTTAGAGGGTATTTAACTTCTGAGAATTCTGGAGATTCATATGATACGAGATTTGCTGCTATTAATGTAAATAGAAAATGGAAAGGAGATAGACAATGGTTTACTGAATATGCAAGAACTTTTATTGGTGCTAAATTAGGCGTTGGCACAGGGGTACAAGCAGACGATGCTACTGCACAT
Organism: uncultured Maribacter sp.; assembly: GCA_947493885.1. GTDB lineage: Bacteria > Bacteroidota > Bacteroidia > Flavobacteriales > Flavobacteriaceae > Maribacter_B. The sequence goes on along the minus strand of CANLTE010000001.1, from coordinate 535,114 downwards.
GCTGCGGCAAGACAAGTGGCAGATACAGGAAGGTTAATTCCAGGAACTCCTGAATTTCAAGCTGCTTTTAATAGTGTAATTGCTGATGGAGACTTAACAACCGGTGCAAAGTTTATAGATAATACGAAGTTTAGACATGTAGATGCTAATTATAATTTTTCGCATTTAACCAAAGATTTTGCAGACGTTCAAATAGGAGGTTCATTTAGAGAGTATGAATTAAACTCTGGAGGAACAATTTTTACTGATATTGATGCACCTATTGTATATAGTGAATACGGAGCGTATATTCAGTTGCAAAAAAATATGATGGAAGAACGCTTGAAACTTACGGTTTCGGGAAGGTATGATAAGAATGAATTTTTTGATGGTTTTTTCTCCCCTAGATTTTCAGTTGGATATACTGCTGGAGAAAAGCGTAATCATAATATTAGGGCTTCCGTTCAAAAAGGATTTAGAAACCCAACTACACAAGATTTATTTATTGGGTTAAATGCAGGTAGAGCTATACTTATAGGTTCCGCTCCAGAAAATCTTGATAGAGATGTAAGGGTTTTAGACAATAATCCTTTGGGTAATGGTGCCGCTTTAACAGGTTCTGCAACCTCTACGTTAACAGGTAGAAATGCGTATGAAAATGCCTGGACATTAAATTCTGTTGAGAATTTTAGAGAGTCAGAATTACCATTAGGTCCGGAAAGGATAGGGTTGCTTGAAAGTGTTGAAACCAGTATCGTAAAGCCTGAAGAAATTACTGCTTTTGAAGTTGGTTATAGAGGGCAATTAGGGAAAGTAGCTATTGATTTAAGTGGATACTTTAATATGTATAAAAATTTTATATCTAATACTACAGTGGTTGCTCCCTACTATGGTGATGTAGAATTAACTCAAATAATACCAGGCACACAAACTCCTATTGCAATTTCTGCGTTAGGTGACGGAGATGTTCAACCTTATCAGACATATACCAATTCCGATAAGGATATTAATTCATACGGTGTAAATGTGGGAGTTGATGCTAAAATTTTAGGAAATTTTGATATTGGAGTTAATTATACATTCACTGAATTAGATTTTAATAGAGCTTCGGCTCCAGATTTTAGAACAAACTTTAATTCACCTAAACATAAAGTAAAAGCATCTTTTGGGAATACAGCGCTTTTCGAAAATTTTGGTTTTAATATTAATTATAGATGGAGTGATGATATTTTTTGGGAAGCAACTTTTGGAGACGGTAATATTGAATCCTATTCGGTTTTAGACGCTCAGGTAAATTATAGTGTACCAAGTATTAAGTCTGTATTTAAATTAGGTGGGTCAAATATTTTAGGGGATGAATATTTTTCTGCCATTGGAACAGGAAGTGTTGGATCTATCTTCTATATTTCATGGGGAGTTAACCTATAAAAAGATTTAAAAAATATATAAAATATTGTAATTGTAAGAGCGCCAGAGATTAGGCGCTCTTTTGTTATCTTTAAAAAGAGTGAAAAAGATGTTTTCATTTTATAGATAAAAACCTATCTTTGCGCCCTGAAAAAGGGGTGGGCTTTTTGCTTACTTTAATCCTAAAACATAAACACATAAGTAATGTCTAAAGTTACAGGTAAAGTTTCTCAAATTATTGGACCAGTGGTTGATGTGGAGTTTCAATCAGGTAGTGATCTTCCAAAAATTTATGATTCATTAGAGATAAAAAACAAGGATAATTCTATATTAGTTCTTGAAGTGCAATCACATGTAGGTGAGAATACAGTTAGAACCATATCAATGGATTCTACTGATGGTTTAAGCAGAGGTGTAGAAGTAACTGCAACAGGAAGTGCAATTCAGATGCCAATTGGAGATGATGTTTACGGACGTCTATTTAATGTAATTGGAGATGCTATTGATGGACTTGGTGATTTGCCTAAAGCAGGTAAAGACGGACTTCCAATTCACCGTGAAGCACCAAAATTTGAAGAGCTTTCTACTTCTACCGAAGTATTATTTACAGGTATTAAGGTTATTGATTTGATTGAGCCTTATGCAAAAGGAGGTAAAATTGGATTATTTGGTGGTGCAGGTGTTGGTAAAACAGTACTTATTCAGGAATTAATTAACAATATTGCAAAAGGACACGGTGGTCTTTCTGTATTTGCAGGTGTAGGAGAACGTACTCGTGAAGGAAATGATTTGCTTCGTGAGATGTTAGAGTCTGGTATTATTAAGTACGGAGATGATTTCTTGCACTCAATGGAAGATGGAGGATGGGATTTATCTAAAGTAGATAAAACAGCTATGAAAGATTCAAAAGCAACTTTTGTTTTTGGTCAGATGAATGAGCCACCCGGAGCGCGTGCCCGTGTTGCCTTATCAGGATTAACAATTGCAGAATATTTCCGTGATGGAGCAGGAGATGGTCAAGGTAAAGACGTACTGTTCTTTGTGGATAATATATTTAGATTTACACAAGCTGGTTCTGAGGTTTCTGCACTTTTAGGACGTATGCCTTCTGCGGTAGGTTATCAACCAACATTAGCAACAGAAATGGGTGCTATGCAGGAACGTATTACCTCAACTAAAAAAGGATCTATTACATCTGTTCAAGCGGTTTATGTACCTGCAGATGATTTAACGGATCCAGCACCAGCAACCACATTTGCTCACTTAGATGCAACAACAGTATTATCTCGTAAAATTGCAGAGTTAGGTATTTACCCAGCGGTAGATCCATTAGATTCTACTTCGAGAATTTTAACAGCTGAAATTTTAGGAAATGATCACTACGCCTGCGCGCAAAGAGTAAAAGAGTTATTACAACGATATAAAGAATTACAAGATATTATTGCAATTCTTGGTATGGAAGAGCTTTCAGAAGAAGATAAGTTAGCTGTAGGTAGAGCACGTCGTGTACAACGTTTCTTATCTCAGCCTTTCCATGTTGCAGAACAGTTTACAGGTATACCAGGGGTATTAGTTGATATTAAAGAAACTATTAAAGGATTTAATATGATTATGGATGGTGAGTTAGATCACTTACCAGAATCTGCCTTTAACCTTAAAGGAACTATTGAAGAAGCTATTGAAGCTGGAGAAAAAATGTTAGCTGAGGCTTAAGGTTAAGAGTTTAATATAACTTATTACCAGCAGCTTATAACTAAAAAAAGATATGTATTTAGAAATAGTATCACCAGAAGCAACATTATTTGCTGGAGAAGTAACTTCAGTAACAGTACCAGGAATTAATGGGGAGTTTCAGATGTTAACGAATCATGCACCTGTAGTTTCATTATTACAGGCTGGAGATGTAAAAGTTGAAGGAAACGTGAAGATTGAAGAAGCTTATGCAAATAAATTTTCTAACGATTCCACAGGAAAAACTGTCTTAGCTATTACCAGTGGTACAATAGAGATGAAAGACAATAAGGTTATTGTATTGGCAGATTAATATACAACTCTATTTAAATAACTAAAAGAGCTGTACATTTTGTACGGCTCTTTTAGTATACGCTTTTTATTCAATAATAATTTTTCTTAACGAATTACCATAAGGAGTTTCTAATACCACAGCGTAAATTCCAGTTGGTAAATGAGATAAATCAAAAGGAATATTGTATGTGCTTTTTCCTCTATCTTTTTCGGTTGCAATTAAAGCATTGTTCGCAAAACTAAAAACTTTAACACTTACATTTCCAATTTCAGATAAATTAATATCAATGGTGAATGCACCACTCGTAGGATTTGGATAAACTATAAAATCTTCAATTACTTTTCCATTGTTACGTTCTCCATTTTCGGCAATTGAGACATCGGTGTCTATAACAATTATGTTCTTAACTTGTGTTGCTATACAGTCTCCTTTAGTGGTAATAATGCCTATTTCGTACTCACCAGATTCTGAAAATAAAAATTCAACTTCATCATTGTTTTGATTTGTTATTGTGGCCTCGTTTGGTAAAATCCATTCCACGGTATCTGGAAGAGGAAAACTAATATCCACAGCAACTGAGGTTTCATTAGCAAATATTTGACTTGAAGTTGCGAGTTCCGCGCTAATTTCATCATTACTTATAGTAACATTTAAAGTGTCCTCAACTATACAACCTGAACTAGAGGTAATTGTTAATGAATAGTTTCCGGAACTGGTGATTGTAACATTACTGGTGTTACTCGAAAAACCGGTGTCAGACATCCAATTATATGTTGCATTTTCATCTTGTATGGTAGCATCAAGTTCTAATGTTTGTCCCATGCAAAGAACTCTATTATCTCCTAACTCTATCGTTAATGGCGGAGGGTTTAATAGCGTGTAGCTTCTTGTAATTGGTCCGTTTGGAAGACCTGTAACTGTAACTTGATATATGCCGGCTTCAAGATTTTGTAGGCTAGAAGTTGTTGCTCCATTTGACCATTCATAAGTGAATGTACCATTTCCTTGATTTACATTTAAAGAAATACTACCGTTGGATTTTCCTGTACAAGTAGGGTGATTTATTATTTCTTCTACAATATCGGGCTGCGTAATTTCATATGTTTTATTGATAGGACACAAATTTGCATCTGTAATTGATACTTGGTAAATACCGGCTTCCAAATTTGAAATGTTAGCAGAGTTTTGATTAAAAGAATTGTCCGAAAGCTTAGACCATATAATATTTATTGGAGACTCCCCACCATTAATTTCTAAAGAAATACTTCCATCGTTTCCTAAATAGCTTGAAACATTTGTAATTATTTCATTGCTAATTTCTAATGGATTTTCAGCAGGATTAATGGTTATATTTTCTTCAGCTCGACATCCATTGAGGTCAAAGACTTCAAAATAATAATCACCTGGAGGGATACCTGTTAGGTTTCGTGTCCGTTCAATATTATTCCAGTAATATCTGTATGGTGGTGTTCCTCCCGATACGTTAGTTGTAATTGCACCAGTTGACATACCTTGACATAGGATATCTACTTTGTCATAATCGATATTGAGTTGTTGAGGTTCTGTTATTGTTGTAGTATTTGAAGTTCTATTTACACCATTATTATCTGTTACCTGCGCAAAGTATTCTCCATCAGATAAATCACTTAAGGTGTTAGAGGTTTCAGTAAGACTAACAATATTACCGTTATTATTTTGAAACCATTCAATGGTATATGGAGACAACCCTCCTGTGATGTTTAACGTAACTTCTCCAGAATTATCTCCATAGCAAAGAATAGATTCGTTAAGTGTGGCGTTAACAATTAGTTCATCTTGGCTGCCAATGGTAATGTTTTGTATTAATAAACAATCGTTTTGATCAGTAACGGTAACGGTATATATTCCTTCCTGTTTTCCAGTTAAATTTTGAGTAGTTTCATTATTAGTATTTGGTCCTGTCCAGTTATAGGTAAAAGGAGGATTTCCTCCTGAAAAAATGGGAAGTATGGAGCCATCACTTGCCCCTGGAACACTTACATTTGTAACTTGAGTGTTAGGCTCGTCCCAGATAATATCGGGGAAAAGAGTTACTTCAATATTTGGAGTAATAAAATCACAGTCATTACTATCTCTTACCCTTACAGTATAAGTGCCAGCACTTAAATTTTCAAATAGGGGGCTATTTTGAAAGCTATTGTCATCAGTAATATCTATACTGTAAGTATAGCCTGGTGTTCCGCCATTAGCTCCGGTAATGGTAATTGTACCATTATTTTCGCCTTCACAGGTTGGAGTAGGAGTTACTAAAGCGGAAATGTCATTTGTTGGTTGTGAAACAACTATTACATTACTTAAAATAGGACCAGCATTACTAGCATCATTAATGCTAAATGCATAATTCCCGGAAGGAATATTTTCTATAAAATCATCTTCTCCAGATTTCAATTGGTTTCCATTACCATCAAACCAAGTAAATGTAAATGGTGCTGTTCCTTGGTAGTTAGCCCGTATTCTTCCTGTGGAAGCACCAAAGCAAAGAACTGGGCTAACATTAGCTTCAGGGTTAAGAATGGTCAAAGGGAGGGGTTCCCCTATAGTAATTACTCCAGAAGTTAATTCGCAAGAATTAGTGTTTCCATTATTATCGCGTATCGTTATTACATAATCACCTCTTTCTAAATCTATAGGGTTAGCACCTGAAGAAGGGGTAAATGGATTACCATCTTTTAACCATTCATAAGTATAAGGGGGAGTTCCTCCTTCAACTTGAATTACTATACTTCCATCATTACCCCCAACAGTGGTAACATCTGTTTTGGTTATGGGATTAGTAAATCTTAAATTTGTAAGAGGTTCATCAATAAAAATGGGAGTACCTTGAAAAACACAATTTCCGTCCCTAACTTCATACGTATGGCTACCAGTGGCCAAAGAAGTATTATTAGTAGATCCAGAAGTTAAGCTGCCGTCCCAGAATACTTCATAGTTGCCAGTTCCTCCAGAAATGGTTAATGTTATAATACCTGTATTTTCTCCTCTACATAAGATGTCCGTTTTAGAAGCGGATACAGAAAGAGCTTCTAAAATTACATTTCCGTTGTTTCTATTAGTATAATTTAAGGTATAAGTGAATGTATCTTGATCCGTATTGCTATCGGTTACTCTAACGGTGTATGTTCCTTGAGTCGCTGTTAAGGCACTTGAGGTTTCAGAAAGTTGAGGATCACTTACCGTTGAACCACTAAACCATTCATACGTGTATCCCGTACCTGATCCATTAATTGCAAGAGCATTAAGGGTAGTGGTATCGTTTTCACAATTGATTTCGCCAGATGAGCTTATGGAAACGGATAAGGCAGGTGGAGGGTTAATGGTAAAAGAATATGGTATTGATGTACAACCTCCAGACGAAATTTCTAGGTTATATTCTCCAGCATTTAAATTATTTATGTTTTGAGAAGTTTGTACTCCAAAACCATTATCAGGAGTTCTTGTCCAACGATATGTATTTGTTCCATTTCCTCCTGTAATAAGACCTAAGGTAATACTTGCCGTATTTAAAGGAGCTTCGTTTAATTGGTTTACAATAGTAGACCCAAGATCTAAAATGGGAATGCTGGAGTTTGACTCAATAGTAATAGTTTGTTCATTCGAAGTACATGAATTGTTGTCGGTAATAGAAACGGTGTATGTTCCTACAGGTAAATCACTTATGGTGTAGGTGGTATTGTTTATGGTTCCAACATTTTCTGTTATGTTAATACTGTAAGGAGGAGTACCGCCAGTTGGGGTAATATTAATTTGGCCATCACTGGTATTTTCGCAGGTAGTTTTAATGGGTGTAGGGGTAAACGCTACTTGGGTAAGGTTAGGAATCCTTACTGGCACGTTGGGACTTTGCTCGCCACCAAGAATCCAGGCTATTTCATAGTTTCCGGGAGTTAATGACCTAATTTGAAATGTTCTGCCGGGACCTGTAATTGTTTCATCAGAAGAAGGTGCACTAAGATCAGTTTCTTCATAAATGTTAATTTGTATTTCTTCATTGGCTTCTAGGGCACGATCAAATGTAATATTAAAACCTCCGTCAGAACCATTATAACATTGAGGAGAGATACCTTCAGGAGTTGAATCTAGTCCTATTGGGCAGGGGTTCCTATCAAATGTTAAAGGATCAGAAACTTCTTCCTCTGTTGGAGTTTCTTTGTCCACATAAATTACTTGAATTTGAAATACATCTACATCATCAGGTAAATTTGGAATCATAGATGTGTTAAACCCAAAAATTGAGCTTCTTAAGGCATACGGAAGTATCTCTTCTTCAACTTCGGTTCCAGAGGTTTGATAAATAGCCATCACAGAATATTGAAGTAAACAGGTGCTTGTGCTAACTGCTACGGTTTTTGTCTCACAATCATTTATCTCTAAGTCTAAACCACGCAGTTCGTTAAAATCTTTAAATTCCCCTCTTAGAGGAATTTGAGCTACATAGGAAAAGGGAGCTTGAGAAAGAAAGTGACATAAATCATTTCCACCACTTAAAAAATCTCCAGGACTTGTAAAACAACCAATATAATCAACAAAATAGGTTTCGTCGCAGAAAGTCCCTCCACTATTTGAGGAGACAATTCTAAAGCGGTTAATTTCTCTTGTATATTCAACAACTTCATCTTTTTCCAAAGACTGTGTCGAAAAAGAGTTAATGTACATTTCATAAAATGGAGGAGAAAATTGTAGAGGAGCACTATTATTATACGGAGTAATTGAAAAATAACCGTTACCCGAAGTTGTATTTTGTAACTCAAAATTCAATCCAACTTTATACCTATAGGTGTCTTGTCCCCATAGGTTGATTGCAGTGAGCAAGAAAAGGAAAACAAAGATTATTTTTTTCATAATAAGTAGGTTTAATATTTTACCTCAATTTCATTCCATTTACTAATACTACCATCGTTAAAAATAGCCTTAATGCCATAGAAGTATATAGTATTTGGGGTTAATTGAGAGTCAATAGTATAGTTTTGATTAGGGTCTAACGTTTTGAATAAAGTATACCCGTTTTGGCTGTTCTTTTTGAATAATTGAATTTCAAAAATGTCTTCAGCAGAGCCAATTCGCCAGTTAAGCTGTAGGTATTTATCTTCTCTATTTGCTGTTGCGTAAAATCCTTTTATTTGATCATGAAGTAATTGCGCTTTTGTTGTAACACTCACGACAGGGGATGGAGTACTCTCTAACCCGCTTTGGTCAACAGCAACTATGGTATAAGCGTACTTGGTATTGGTTTCCACGGTTGTGTCTGTATAAGAGGAAATCAACGTATCGTTTGTTTCATAAATATTTTGCCACAAAACTTCGCTGTTAAGTGCAATTTTTTGACGATAGATTATTTGTTTTACAGCATCCTCGGATTCACTTTTTTGCCATTTTAGAGAAACGCCTTCATCTTTTAGTTCGTAACCAGTAAATATTGGATTAGAAGGTGGTATTTTATCAGGTCTATTTAAAATAAGAATATCTGACGGCACAGATTCGTTATACCTATTATCTACAGCAACTACTTTGTAGTAGACTTTTTTATTGAAAACTTTTAGATTAACGGTATCTGTATAGTTGTTTTCTATAAATTCTTGTTTTTCAAGGCGAGTAAATTCTTGATTTGCCCTGTTTGCTCGTAAGATGGAATATCCTTTTAAATCTAATTCTAAATTTTTGTCCCAAGATAATTTTACAATACCTAAAGTATCTATTGTTCCTATTAATCCAAATGGTTTTACTGGGGGAATAGAATCAATAGGCTGAACCATATTGGGTGAAGAATCTTGGTAATCTCCAGCAATACCTTTTGCTCTAATTTTAAAGTAATTTACATCTTGCAGTTTACTATACTTATATGACCTTACGTTGTCTTCTAAATCTTCTTTTATTGTGATATAAGGCCCAATGGGTTTGTTAGCCCTTAAAATATCGAAGCCTTTAACTTTCCAAGCTTCATCTTGCGCAAATGCCCAGTTAAGAATAACCTCTTTATCTGAAATAATTTGGTTGTCTTTAAGTTCTGGTGCTACAAGTAGCTCTTTATAACCTATAACAGAAATAGTATCTGAAGAAGGACTTATTTCGTCAAAAATGGTTTTTCCTTTAATCCTATAAAAATATTTTTGACCGTACTTAGGAATACTATCGGTAAAAGAGATTCCTGTGGTTGTAGTGTTTGCAAGTTTTGTAATGGGAACTTTGTTTATTTTCTTGAACGATACTCCATCTTCTGATTTTTCTAGATCATAAGCATTATAGTAAGGCATTAAAGCATCATACTCCCAAATTAACACAAAAGCATCATTGTAATAATACCCAGCAAAATCATATGGTTTGGGTAAACTTTCAGTTTCAGACATATTAATTAATACACCTGTTTCCTTTAGATTTATTACTTCTTCTGGAGCAGCCATTTTAATATTATATAAATATCGTTCGTTAGGTTTTACAGTATCATCAATAAAACCCAAACCAGCATATCTAGCGGCTTCAAAACTTTGATCTACAGCAAACATTGAAAAAGCAAATCTTTGTTGTAATTCTGAGCTTTGATTCACTATTTGCATTACTATGTTATCTTCATTGCTAGTATTAAAATCTTCGCCATAAATGGCTTGAGCTGCTATAGCAGCATTGTTGTTGTTTTGTACAATATTTCTCCATTCTTCCAGTGGTTTTGGTTTAATTGCTCCACCAGATAAAACTGTTTTTTCTGATTTTTTTAAGGGTTTATCATCTCTAAATATGGTTGCTCTTTCTATTATATAACCATATTTATTACCATATTTCCATGCAAACTTTTCGTTTACACCCCATCTAAGTAACACGGTATTTTTTTTAATCCTAGCTCTAAGAACCAAAATAGGATTTTCCACAATTTCGCTGTTTTCTTGCTGCCCATAAATTGGAATCAAAAAAACCAGAAAAAAGATTGCAATTATATTTTTAAAAAACTTTTTCATTAAAGTGTGTTCTGATATTTTATAATACTTGAGTTGCCAGAAGTACGTTTAGGAAGTACGTATTTAAATTGCACATCATATTTTTCTTTTCTCATAAAAGGAAGTCTCCCCCAGATTAAATACTCATATTTTTTATATTTTGTTTCATTGGTTACTCCATTCCTCATATACCTATTCGTTATCTGATATTGTAAATCTTTAAAGTCATAATAATAGACTATAGGCAGATGATATCTGTAAGGAAACATTGTACTTAAATATGTTTTTTCTGTTTGGGAGGAAGCAAAATTAATGTAAGCTGCACTTGTTAAAATTGATTTTATAGGAGGAATACCCAACAAATTGGCATCTCTTTTCAGATGTATGTCACTATCTAATGGGTATTCTTTGTAAATTAAAGGATTAATATCTTGTTTGTAGTAACTATCGTTTAAAATAGCTTCAGCTTTTATCAAAGGTAAATTAGCAGTATAATTAGTTCCTTTAACGTCGTTTATTCCAAATGGTTCAAAAGAACTCATAACCAAATTCATGAAACCAACACCATACAAATTTTCCCCAGACACATGAGATTTGTCCATGGAGGTGATTGAGTTTACAATGTTTAATGACCTCATTTTTTGTTTAAACGTATTATGTTTACTCGTATTAAACGAGAAGTTAAGTCTACTTATAAAGGCACCATTGCTTGCTCCTTCTGTAATTGTGTTGTTGGAAATCTCAAGACCTTCTGAAATTTCTTGAAACTGAACTTCTGTCATCACTTTATCCTCATCAATGTCACCAGGGTTGAGTGTAACCAAGGCATATGTATACTTATATTGATTATTTAGATTAGGGATATCAAAATCTAATCGTTTCTCAGAAGTATTATAGGTAAAAGCTGTTTTGGTTTTATTACCAGATTCGTCAATAAAATAAAGTTCATCACTATATCCGTTTCCAAATAAATATTGTTGCCCCCTGTTTAATTGTATATATCCTTTTTTAGATTCTTCTGGCAACATGTATTGTTGATTTACTATAGGATACATATATTCAATATTAGAGAATGGAATTTTTTTAGGAGCTGTACCTGTTGTGAAATTTGATTGTTTTTCTTCAAATACAGGTTTTCCATCATCGGTAACCGTGACCCAACTACCATTAACAAGTTCCTCAAAAGAAACTTTCACTGTGGCATTAATTTTGGTTTCGGGAGGTAAAATTTCTTTAGGGGAATACGTAAGTAAGTCCTTGGCGTCATTAAATTTATAATCTCCAGCAATAGTATTGCCATCCGTGGTTAAAGCAAATTCTTCTAGGCTTATACGATAAGTTTTGATTCCTTGATCGTCTTCAATTTTTACCTGGCTATTTACTGGAGCGTTAAATGCCACTTGTATTGCGTCAAAAACGTCAACATCTGTACGTTCATCTCTAGGGGATATATCCGAAATAATTACAACTTCTTGCAATCCAGATTTTCCAATAATTTCGCATGGTTCCCCAATGATTACTTTTAGTCTTGCGTTAATAGTTACTATACCTAGTACTCTAACTTTAACGCCAGCATAACCTTTCACAAACCATGGGTTGGGTAATTGTGCCTGTGCTAAAACTGCTAGACCTGCTTCAAGTATGGGGATGTCTTTTTTTATTCCGAATATTTTTATTTTAACGCCTATTTCTCCCTGTAAATATGCATACATTTGACCAATTGAGTACCAGCCGTCCATTCCAATAGGGCCTTGTTTTCCTTTGCAATGCGCATCACCAAAATCTCGCATCATTAAATCAAATCCCGCTCCGGCATCTACTCTGGCATAAACAATTTTCCAATCAAACCCCATAGAAAGTTGAAATTTACCTCCAAATGCATAACCAACTCCTTGAGCTAGCTCTTGATTAAAATTACGCCCAAATAGTAATTCTTCATCTGATAAGTTTAAAATGTCAATGACATTTTGTGGGGGTAATGCTGGGTCAGGCAAAATTGTACCCGTCATGAAATAAATATTTATACTGGCCAAAAACGGACCAATGGGGATGTCAGCCAATCCAAAACGGTGCGTGGGAGTACCAACATAAATGTACCAATCATCTGGGGAGTTATAATATTCAAGTCTACCAAGTAGATTTTTCTCTCCTTCTCCTCTAATTGCTCCAGCGTTTAGGTAAACATCCAAAAGCCCCCAGTACGATTTGTTTCTGAAGTCAAAATCTACAGCTACCTGAGCAGCAAATAATTCTTCTCCAGTTAGTAGACCAGGAAAAACATTGTCAGCAAAATATTTTAACCCTTCTTTATCAATTGAAAGTTCATGAAAATTAGATAATGATTGTTCTTTCTCGGATACGGTTTTTTGCATTTCATCTACAGATCCAAATGGAGTTCTTTGGTTTCCACCACCGCTTTTTCCTTGTATCAGCATAGCAGCTCCATAAAAGCCTAGGCGACTAATACCGCCCCCTGCAGCTTTGGAGTTAAAACTCATTTCTATACCAGCTAAACCGGTAAATGATGCTCCTTTTTTCACCTCAAAGGCCATTAGAGCTTTAAAACCAAGTCTTGTTTTAATATCTGGTTGATATTTTATTCCGGAGAGTGATGTAGTTTCTTCATCCATACCAGCTTTGCGCATATGGTGATAAACTCCGCCACCAATATCGAATATGGTGAAGTTCTTGTTGTTTGATTTTGTTGGTCTTCCATGTCCATCTACAAACCAATATCTATAACCGTCAACTGATCCAAAAAGGCCACGAGCACCAACTTCAATACCTAAATCTTCTGAATACAATTTAAGGGCTCCTGCAAAACCTCGTCCATAAACAGGGTTGTCTTTGAAAAAAGCAATTTTACCATAAAACTCAAATGATTTTCGCTTTACATCAACTTCAATATCTGTAATTTCTACTTCTTTATACCGCCATTTTAGTAAATCTCCTTCTTCTAGCGAGCCAATAATATTTAAGCCAACATCGCCATGAATGCCAGAACCATCTAGGTTTACAAAACAGTTTAACCCAAGTATTGCGTTTTCATTTTCATCGGTTTTTATGCTTATATCGTAAAACCCAAGTTCAAACCCTGCTATTTTTGGTAGTTTAACATCATCTTTAAAACCAGCATATTTTATACTTAAATATGGGCGTTGTTTGGTTTGTATTTTTAAATCTTGAAAAGAAAGCCCTTCAAATTCTAAGCCTTCAACATTGGTAGAATCATTTAATGATTCAGAGGAGAGCTGTTCAATTTCTTTATCTTGTTTGGCATTGAAAGCCATTAATCCCGTTAGATTGGCTTCTGGGTAAAATTTATTGTTTTCAACCTCAAGTTTTATGTAAGAACCTTTAAAAAGTTTTGCTTTAGCTTTGAAAATATCGAAACTTACATCGTCTAAAGTCTCTACCTGAACAGAATAATGCTGATCTGCAGAAATTAGGCCTTTGTAGGCGAGTTTACCTCCAGTTGATTTTTCATCACTTATTGGTAAAACAATTTCACCATTAAATCCGCCTTTTATAAAACGATTTACTTTTAGATCCACTCCTATGGAGTCTACTGATATTTGCCATTTGTTAGCATTTCCTTCATTAATATCTAAAACATTAGTAGCATAAAAATCACCTGAAATTCCAAAATTGTCTATAAATAGATTTTTTGCACCAATGGAAATTCTTTTTTGGGAGCCTTTCTTTTTAAACTCTGGAGGTAAAGTAACTTTTACCTCTTTGGCATGAAACCCTCTCCATAAGTTATCGTTACCTTGTAACAACCCACTTGTTCTATATATTTCAGGAAAAATTATATTTTCTGTATTTTTTGTATCACTAAGATCTAAAATAGTTTTGTCTAATTTAAATCCCCAATTTGGTAAAGCTTTAAGTTCAAACATAGGTAAGTCTAGCTCTATTAATAGATCTTGGAGACTAGAAGCTTTTACCTTAAAATTTGCCCCTACGTAACTATCGTTGCCAGCAACCTTTTTTTCAGTGCCTGGAGTGGTTTTAGATGGGTATTTTAGAGAGCCATCTTCATTTAAAGGAACAGCAACATTTTTTGATATCCGCACATCGGCATTAAAGGCCATTTCTTTTATTTTACCTTCACAGTTAATGGTAATGTAGGTTTCACTATCGGCTTTGCCTTTATTGTTCATACCTCCTTTAAAAGTGATTAACCATTGCCCTCCATTTTGAGCTACAGGAAAATCTGCCAGAAGGTTTAAACGCGCCTCATCATAAATACCTCCTTCTTTCGAAATTTTAACATCATTGGCTCCAAAAAAAAGCTCGGTATTTAACTCTTTAAGTTGAACTTTTGCAAACATATCCACTACCGTATAATTGGGGTGGTATTCCATACTTGTTATCCCCAAGGTAATAGATGAGTTATCAGAAATTTTTTGTTTTATACCAACAGGGAGCTCTATCACTTCTTGTCCAGTTATAATATCAATGAACCGCTGGTTTTCTTCAATAATATCAAAAACCTCTTTACCAGCGTCTAATACTTTTTGAGTATTATTATCTACTTTAAAAAGTTCTTTAACTTTTTCAGGAGTAAATTCTGGTTTATTTTCTGTATTAGGAGGTATGTACAGGTTTTTGGTAACATTGTTAAGCTCTGGAAAACTTTTAAATTTTTTGGCTATAACTATCTCGGTGTGTTTGCTAGCATTATTTTTAACTTTTTTCTTTTGCCAGTTGAGCATAGGGTTAGTAACATGCACTACCTTTTTTATGTTGTTGGTATCTTTTTCTTTAGTTGTTAGGGAGTCTTTAGATATCTCAACAGAAAGGTTTGCCCAAGTGAGACTGGTACAAAACAAAAAGATGATATATAGGTAGTGTTTTTTCATAATTTGTGGTTATGACTGTTTTGTTAGCTAATATTTTTTATTGCTTAGATTTGTATTCTTTTATTTCTTTATATATTTTTTAAATACTCTTTTGCTTCTATCCTTACTCCTTCTTACTCTTACTCGGCACGAGCGAGACGCTAGCGGGGCTATCAACTGCTAGTCAAGCTTACCTAACTTACAACTTCTTCTTTTTCATAAACATATAATGTGTTTTTACTATCACGTACATAAAGTTTATTATTATTTATCTGCGGTGCCTCTACCATATATGCTCCTCCATTACATTTTGTTGACCATAAAATTTCTTTAGATTGCTTATCTATAACACCAAAATAGTTTGGGAATTTAAATCCTTCACTCGCCGAAAAAGAAATAAAATCACCATTTAATCTTATATAATTAAAATCCCAATTAAAGCCTGTGTCTTTGTGATAGTCTTTTATTACAGAAGTTATTTTTTCTTTTAAATTTATCTTTATAAGGTGTTTTCTTGCAAATAAATAAATGGCATTATCTGCTTCATCTAATACCAATTTAGTTATTGTTTGCGTGCCACGACTAAAATGTATTGTTTTATCAGAAGATAGGTTGCCTAAAAAATTTTCTATACGCCAAAGTTCTTCTCCCGTATCTATATTAAGTGCGATAAGCCTATATCTACCTATATGCACTAATAATTGGTTGTTCCACTCTCCAATAATTTGGAATATTTTACCCTCGTACTCTTTAGTATCATCTTCATCCGTAGAAAACCATTTGTTTTCAGCAAACGAAATAGTTTTTATTTCATAATTTTTTAAGTTTAAAAAATTAAGATATCGAGATTTCAAAGTTTCACTAAACACAAAATAATTTTCATTAGTAAAACGATAGACACCAATCGTTAATTTTATTTTATAGTTTAATTTCAACTTATTATCATAAACATTAAGATATCGACCAGATTCATCACGTGTATTTGCAATCAAAAAATCATTATTGAGACCTTGAATATGCCCACTAATTTGTTCAATAATTTTTCCTTTTTTTATTACCGATATTAATTTAGTATCAGCATCTGAAACTATTATACCTTCTTCCCAAATAAAAAATCTTCCTATCAAATCTGATTCGATATCGCATTCAAATTCTTCACATTTAATCTTTAATGTTTCTTTATTCAACTCTATAAATAAATACTCTGAATTTTCTAATACTAAATAATACAGTACTTTATTTATTACTTTTTTTTGCTTGTACATATCTATCTTACAATTATAAAATCATACAATTTATTATCTAGTTTTGACACCACATTATCAATAAAATCATCTAT
Source organism: uncultured Maribacter sp. (assembly GCA_947493885.1). Lineage (GTDB taxonomy): Bacteria > Bacteroidota > Bacteroidia > Flavobacteriales > Flavobacteriaceae > Maribacter_B. Next base: position 518,554 of record CANLTE010000001.1, on the reverse strand, counting down.
ATCTTGAACTTCAAATTTTTCATTAAATAAATCTTTCCCAAGATAGTCTCGCAATTCTTTAGCTTTCTCTGGCTTTTGAAAGAGTTTTTGGTATTGTTTTTTAATATGTTCTACTGCTTCCTCTTTAGACATTACATTATATGTTGCATCGCTAGACTGTTTAAAGCGTGTATAGTCATACCAATGCTCAAATTCTTTTCCGCTTTTAAAATAATCTTTTAATTGTTTTGGAAATTTAAACCCTCCAATACCTTTAATAGATTTTACTCCCCAACTTTTACCATCTATAAACTTGCCGCTTAAAATAAAATCTACTGTATTATTAAGTTCATCTAAATACTCTACTTCAAAAGCAGATACATTTTTTTCTCCTTTTAAAATACGTGAAACAAACTCTGCTCCTTTTTGTTTACGAACTTCACCAGATAAATCTTCGATTACCTTATAAAAACCAGGTGTTTTGGCATGTATATTAGCAAATTCTTCTAGGTTTTTTAGCATTATATCATGCGAAGGCAAATGTTTTATTATTTCTTCTGTAGATTCTTTACAACCTTTACAAGTACCAGCATACTTTTTAAGTATATTATCATAGTTTTCTTTACCTATTTTAGAAATTAAATCAGTATCTGATATTTGTTTAGTTATAATTTTTAATGCACCTACATCTTGTGCTAGTTTACTTGCCTTTGTTTTTAGGTTATTAATATATTTCCACCCTTCTAATAATTCAGGATTTTTTATAAAAGCTTCTACTAGTTCATCAGATGCATTTAAATCTGCCTTTAAAGCTTTTTTTATTCCTTCATCTGCATTGTCTATTAATGCTAATAATTTTTCTTTTTTACTTATAAAACCTCTTACATATTTTTCAGCATTTTCTTTGTAAACTTTTGATTGTGTAATTTCTTTTAATGCGGCATTAGCATCATCTGCTTTACTACTTAAAACGGAAGTAATTTGGATATCATTAGGCTTTATGTTTCTTCTTAATACTGTATTAAAAGTTATATTACCATCATCTGCTTGCTTAGCAACAATTACATATAAATCGTCTATACTTTTAGCTCCTTTTTTTAAATATGCAGCACCTATTGGCATTGCTAAACCTATTGCATAAAAAGGCGTTTGAGAAGTATCTCCCCTATACGTTCCGTATAAAAACCCTATACCATCTCCTATATTATCTATATAAAATACAGGAACCATACTTAGCACATCCGCTGCGCCATATACAAGTGGATCTGCTAATTTATACCCATCAAAATCATAAAAATGAATATCTGAATTAAGGTCTTTATTAAAACCTGCATATACATCTACAACTTTTATAAAACCATAAGATGATATTTGACTAGCGTAGTATGAATTAGATATATCTACATCAAAAACATAGACTTCTCTTAGTAAACTAATATTAGTAGGTCTAAAATGCTCCCATGTATTATTTTGGCTATAAACATCAATATCTATTTCATCTATTTGTGCTAAATCGTACTTTTCTTTTATTTGATTATTGTAATCTGATTGTTGATTTAAAAATTTTATACTTTGATTATATGTTGGTGTTTCATTTTGACTATACGACTGGATTGAACCTATAATTTTGTTTCTGATACTTTCTATCTCACGTATATATTTAGAGTTCCAAAATTCTAATAGATGTATTTCGGAAAAGCCTCTTAAGTCTTTAGCTTCTTGTTGTACTATTACAAAACTACCATCTGCCTTAGTAAAATATTGTTTTATATATAAGGGTTTTTCTATATTCTCGAATACACTTATAATATCATCTCTAATAGATTTTTTATCGCTGACAGTTTTAATAGTTAATATTGATTCATCACTTTGCGCAAAACCAATGTTATAACAACCTTGATTATGAGTTCTTAAAATAGATTGATAGTCTGCATAGGGTATAACAACATTTACAATTTTCTTATCTGTAGCGTTTGACAAATTAGCTATTGCTTTACTTGCCATATTATTAATAATACTATCCCCTACTGATAAATTATTTTGTGTTTTCAAAAATGTAACTACCATATACACATCTTTCTTATAATAAGAAAGCAAGTGTAATTTATCTTCCAATCTCTGTAAATCTGCGTCATCTATAGCATCATCGCTACTCTTATTTGCAAATTGTACATGTACTATATTTTTTTTGTCTCTATAAAGAGTTCCTTTTGAGTTATCTATTTCATTAATTGCATTTTCTAGAGCAGTATTTAAACTTTTTTGATACTCATTTTTTAACAGACGATGGTCTTCATTATTTAAATCTAAAGCTGTATAATTATCACAAACACTATAATTTGTTTTTTGCTCACAAGCTAGTTTTGAAACAAATTCAATGTTTTTATCATTTTTAAAGTCAAATGATTTTCTTTCTGAATTAATCTTATTTACATAATAATACTTTGTTTTATAATATTTACTGTTTCGACAACCACCATCATATAAATAAAGATATACATCTGCATCAGAATCTAAAGCTGTAATCTTATTTGGTTTATACTCGTCATTATTATTTTTCCCTTTATTGTATTTATTAAAATACCCTATGAACTTATTGTCTTCAAATTCTGCAGTATAGATTTTATTATTCAACTTGAAACCTGGAATTGCCCCATTAGGAACATTTGTTACTTTTGAAGAATTAATAGTACTTGTATTTGCTACTGTAAAAGGCTTCCAATTTGGGGTAAACCATATTTTACCTGCAATTTCCGCATCTTCCCTATCCTGAAAAAGTCCAATATTTAGGCTTTCATCACTCATTAAAGCCCAATCTGCATAGGAAAGTTCCTTGCCACCCGTATAATCCATTAACCAATTGGTACCACTACCACTTGCGTTTTCATCATCTTCAAAAGGGTGTTGTAGCCTAAATACGCCATGACCAAGTTCGTGGGCGGCAACTAGGTTTAAATCATCTTTTTTACCAATAGCATTATTACCTATATATGCGTTAAACAAATAACCCCATTGGCGCGTTTTTGGCATAAAACCATTTAAGGGTTTATTAGCTTTAATAGAATCGTTTAACACAAAAAGATGGTATGCCTTAGGATTATAGTTTGGGTTTTGGTCTTTATATTTTTTATGTATTTTTTTTAGCTCCGGCGGGTAATTTTTAGCATTGGAGAGTAAGCCATTGGTTTCGTAATCTAAAACACCATTGTTATTAGTATCCCAATCTGCTTGAGTTATACTTAATGCATTACCAGATTTAACGTTAAAAGTAGCTCCTGCTTTATTGAATATGCCGTTTAATTCTTGCTGTAAATTATTTAATGTACTTGTACCATTTACAGAAATTACTACTACCTCTACTGGATCTTGTTGTTTTATATGGTGTATAAAGAAACTGGCTATAGTTTTGTATTTGCCGTCTTTGGCTTTGTAGGTAATTACAGCTTCCTCATTATGGTAACTATTTTTACCAGCTATTGTTATCGTGAATGTATTGCCGTTTCTAGCATTTTTTATTTGGGTTCCTTTAACGGTTTTAACGATTATACTATCTAGGCTTATTTCTGGGTTTTTATTTTCTATAACTGCTAAAAATTCATCGGTTTTGCCTTCAACTACAGCTTTATGTGGCGGGTAAAAATGGTCTCCATTAGGCATGGTTACTTTTGCATAATTTGCCTTTTCAAAATCTGAAGTAACCAAATCTAGATCGTATATAGTTTTATTTGATGTTGTAAAACTAACCGTAATATCAGTAGCGGTAATCGCATTTACTGATGGATTGGTTACTGTGCCAGAACCTCCTGAAATACCATTGGTATTTTCTGCTGTTGCCGCTCCTCCTTGTGCTCCTTTTTCGCCTTCTGTAATATTGCCATCTTCATCTATGTGATAGGAATTACCTTCTTTATCAGTAATTTGATAACTATCTCCTTGATCATGGTCAAAAGTTTTGGTTTCTCCATTTGGACCTGTTATAACTATTTTTCCATCCTCTATTTTGATATTTTCTTTAGAGGGAATTTCGAAAGGAACAGTTATAGGAATATTTTTATCTCCTCCAGTAAAAACATCACTAATATCATCCGCAACATCGGTAATATCAGCGGTATCAAGAATATTCCCCCATGAAGCGTCATAAACAGTACGAATAGATCCTTCCGCTAATTTTTTATCGGTATTTATTAGAACATTGGTAAATTCTACAGCTACTTTAATGTTTTTTAGGTAAGGCAGAGTTACATAACCTCTTCCTGTGAAACGACCGTTACTACCACTAACTTCTAGAATTTTTACGGGAAAATCTCCAGCTTCAAAAGCGTCACCTTTTTGAATACTAGATAAAGGCTCCATATTCTCCAAATTAATGTCTGGTGAAATACCACAATCTAAAACACTTTCTTCTTCAAACTCCAGAATGGTGGTAAACTCTTTAGTGAAGCTCCAATCACTTTGCGTGACCACACATTTTTTTTGTAGCTGATATTCATAAGTTGTTCCCTCTTTTAAATCCCAAAGAGTTATAGAATTGGTTGTTGTCTTTGAAGTAAACCATTCCGCATTTTCTACATTTTTTTGTCGATATCTTAAAGTATACTCTGGAATATCCGTTGAAAAATCATCCCAAAAAATGTTAGCATTTGTACTTCCTTTTACTTCATGATTTATACCTAGAGGTAAATCACATGAAAAGGCATAACTAAAAGAATATATTTCACTGTAACCTTGGTTTTTAAATAAACCCACTTCTTCGATACCCCGTTTGGCTTTGGCTTGTACACGCCACACATAATTTTTACCTGATAGCAATAATGGGTCCGCTGGTCCGTATACATATATAGTTGCTGTGGTTGTGGTTTGAAAAACAGGGGGCGAACTTAAAAAAGCTTGTTGTGGATCTACGTTGTTATCCCAAATTTCTACAATACTTAGTTCGTACTCAACATTGGATACATTGATATGTCTTGGAGTCCATTGAAAAACAATATTTTGAGGATTTACCTCATCAATATTTGTTTTGTTTCGCGGAGCAACCAAAAAAGGAGGTTCGTTTTGAAAAACTATTGATGTTGCACAACTTTTGTTTGACAACCTGTTTCCAGAAAGTACATCATAGACTTCAAAACAAAATTGATAACTGCCTTCTGGGATTGCTTGTCCATATACAGTTGGTGATATTCCTGTAATATTTTGGAATTCGAAATATGGGGCTAACTCAACATTGGTTAAAGTTAGGGGGATACCTCCTTCTAAAAATAGAGGTGTTGCGCCTGCTACAATATTATTACTTTCAAATGCAATATCATTACCTTCAAAGTAGGTTTTAAGTCGTATTTCTCTGTTAGATATGGTTAAATCATTTAATACAATTTGAACCCTTAAAGGGCTATTGGTTGTACTGGCGTCTGCATAGTTGGATAGGTATATTGGAGGAGGGGGTGTGGCTTGGGGTATTACTTGAACTGGAAAAGATTGCCCGGATAATAAAGTGTAGTTAAAAATAAAACAAACAAATAGTACGATATTTTTTTTACCAAGTTTGTAATTCTTTGGAAAAAGGCGAATTAAAAAATGAATTATAAATACTATTTTTTTCATAAAAATTAATTCTTATTAATATATCGCAACTCTATATTATTAGGGTCTACTATAGTCAATGATTTTTTATAATAGAAATCAATGATTTTCTTTTCTAAAAAACGTTCTAATTGGTTAGTGTCTTTTGTTTTTTCATATTCCCTAAAGGCCTCACTTATCATTAATTTTTTAAACTCCTTTAAATAGCCATATGGATTTATAATATCCTCTATCTCATTGTAGTCTATAAATTTAGTTTCCATCCACCGATGGCCAGCAAGTTTTTTTCCCCTATCCGTATGCTCTTTCAGTATTTCGTTAAACTGAGCCGCTATTACCTCATCTGTTTTAGAGTAGTTTTCAGCAGGTTTTTTATATAATGGGTGCTTGTCTACAATTTCTTTAGTTTCAACATACAGTTTTTCCAAGATGAAGTCAATTCTTTTCATATCTCCCCATATGGAATTAATAATGTTAAAAAGAGCATTGTCGTATAAATTTTGAAAGTCTTTAAAGGCATAAAGTTCTTTAAGGAAACTTAAAGCACTTTCTTTGTACTTAGGTTCTTTTTGTTGCTCTTTTGTAGTAGCTAAAAGAATAGTTAATTCATCCCTTTTAAATAGTGGAATGGAGCTAAATTGAGAACTTTCAAAAATTGTTGTTAACTGATTATTGATGTCGGGGATAGTTCCACTATAAGTAACATTTTTGTATCTAAAACTTAATGTTTTTTTGTTACCTTTTTCCTTAGGAATTCGTGTTCCTTTTTTTTTATTCAGTTTAAAATTGTCAAACGTATAACTATATCCAAAGGTTATAGTAAAGTCGTTAGACTTGTTTGTTTCTGAGTTTCTGAAAAGTGCAAGAAAGTTTACGTTTAAATTATGTTTTTCTAACCAAACATAGTTACTGCCCAATCTAAAATTAAAGATATTATTTTGTTGAACACCATTGGTAAATGAGGTATTGTATGAGCTAGAAAAATTAGTGCGTAGTCTTTTGTCAAAAAATTGTTTACCAACGGCAAGTGTTGGGCCAAGTGTTAAATTGTCGCTATCGGCAACAGTGTTGTATGATGTATTTGCAGCAATAGAAATATTTAAAGCGTTTTGCGGATAGCCTAAAGTATAGGCCGCTGTACCATTGTAAAATGTATTTTGACCACCTTCAACAGGTTTGTCTTCTTGTAAATTATTTGAGTTTTGGTAAACTAAATTAAGGTTAGTGCTATGTTGTTTGGTTTCGGTTTGTTTAAGAATATAATTTATACCTAGATTAGCATTTTGAGATATTTGACGGTAATTAAGGGTGTCAACATTATCAAATTCTCCTACTTGATTTATATAGTCAAACTGATCTTGAATATTAGTGAAAGACTGGAAGTTAGAATAAGAGCCATTAACTCCTAAACGTTCTGAAGCTGTATAGTTTACATTAACTGCGCTAACAATACGTTTTTGCTCTGATGATTTTGTGTCTTCTAAATTATCACGTTGTAGACCAGCATTCACACTTATATTTACTTTATTATCAAAAATAGTTTGATTTGCATTTATAGTGATATTTTCTAAGTCGTTATTAAAATAGTAGGCTCCTAAAGTTTTATAGTCAGGGTCAATTCTTTCATAGCCTAATCCTAAAGAACCATTTTTTACGGGATAATTGAATGAGGCGTTAAGAGCATTATAATATTTAGTGCTAATATTTTCGTTTAACAAAAAAGAAAGTAACCCCTTTTTTGCTTTTTCATCGGTTAGTCGGGTATCTTCTGTAACTCCAGAAATGGCGTATTCTATTTGAATTTGAGCTTTTTCAAAAAGGTTAAAACGAGACTCAAATGAGACCACAGCATTGTCTTTGGGAGTAATGCCAAGTTCCACTGGAAATGGATTTTCAATTGAGTTTTCTTCATCTTTAGCTTTAAAAAGAATAACCCCTAATTTCATAAAATCAAAATCATAACTGGTTTTTACACCGTAACCCAATCTTTTGTATGCTGTTAGAGCTTGAGGCTCTTCATCATTATATTCTGTTGCTTTTAAAAAGCGCCCATACATTGCGCTAATCTGAAATTTTCCGCCTGGGCTTAAATCAAAACCACCACCAGTAAATTGATGACCACTCAACGTATATGGTGAGAATGTCATACTAACGTCACCTATATGAGCTGTTGCCCATTTGTAGGAAGGGTGTAAACTAAGTCTGTTGAATTTAAAAGGGTTTGGAAAATCAAAATTTTGATTGGAATAGGTAAAAGATAACGGTATGTTATAAATCCCTTTAATATTGAAATTCAGGTTTCCCGTAAGATAATATGTTAAGGCTTGTCTATTTGCTGTTCCGTCATAAAACACAGAATTAGCGGCAATTCCTCCATTATAACGTAGCCATTTGTCTTTGCCAAATTTGTCAAAATTAATACTCTGGGCAAAACCAAATGTACAGAACATAAGGAATAGTAAAAGAAGTTTATTCAAAAGTGGTTGGCTGTGGTTTAAAAGTAGTTAAATATTTTTCATTAAGAGAATTTATTCGACCAATGGTATTAGTCTTATAACGTAAAGGATTACAATATCGTACGAAATTAACGTAATATTTTTTGAATAGCAATTAGTTAGATTCTTCAAAACTAGAACGTTGTTTTTTATCTAAAAATAGAACAAAATATACTATGAACTATTTATAAGGAAGGTGTACCTTTATGTTTAATATGAGTGATTTTCCAGAAAAATTAGAGATTAAGCTTAGACAAAGAGAAGAAGACAAAGCTTATAGAGAACTTTCTAGTAAAACAAATTTAATTGATTTTTCTTCGAATGATTATTTAGGTTTTGCAAAAAATGAAACCTTATACGCAAATGCTTTTCAATTATTATTAAATAAAGGAATCGCGGAGAATGGAGCCACGGGATCAAGGCTTATTTCTGGAAATCACCAGCTGTATTTTGAGCTGGAGACCTTATTGTCTAAACTTTTTGAAACAGAGAGTGCTTTAGTCTATAACTCTGGTTACGATGCCAATGTGGGGTTTTTTAGTACTGTGCCTCAAAGAGGAGATGTTATTTTATTTGATGAGCTTGTTCACGCCAGTATTCGAGATGGAATTTTATTGAGTAATGCAAAAAGTTTCAAGTTTAAACATAATAGCATAACAGATTTAAAAGAAAAGGCTGCCAAAGTAGTACAGAGTTTTTCGGGAGACTTTACCGGGGAAATTTATATAGTTACAGAATCGGTGTTTTCCATGGATGGTGATACCGTTAACATAGCAGATTTAATTACTTTTTCTAGGAAGCATAATTTTCGTTTGGTTATAGATGAAGCTCATGCCATTGGTGTGTTTGGAAAAAACGGTGAGGGTTTAATACAACAAAATAGGATGCATGAATATGTGTTTGCCCGTATCGCAACTTTTGGAAAAGGCTTGGGGTGTAATGGTGCAGCTATTTTGGGGTCTAAAAGGCTTACTGAATATTTAGTGAATTTTTCTCGCAGTTTTATTTATACAACTGGCTTACCTCCTCATACTGTCGCAACAATAATTTCGGCCTTTAAATTTATTACCAGCCCTGAAGGGGAAAGCGCAAAACATACATTACAAGAAAGCATTGATTTTTTTAAGGAAAAGTTGGTGTATTTTAAGTTGCAAAAACTGTTTATATCTAGCAATTCTGCAATCCAAAGTTGTGTAATTCCGGGTAATACAAGAGTAAAAAAGGCAGCTTTAAAACTACAAGAAAAGGGATTTAATATTAAGGCAATATTATCTCCAACAGTTCCAAAGGGAGAGGAAAGACTTCGTTTTTGTTTACATAGTTACAATTCACAAGAAGAAATAATGCTGCTTTTGCAGATACTAGCATCAATTTTAAAGTAATATGGAAGAAAAATTTTATACGTTAGGTTCTTTTGAGTTTCCAGCAGATGTTCAAATAATTAAAGGAAGATTGGAATCAGAAGGAATTCCTGTTTTTTTAAAAGATGAAAATACAATAAACTCCGATCCGTTAATTAGTGGAGCTATAGGAGGTGTAAAATTACAAGTCTATGCAAAAGATAAGGAACAGGCTATAAAAGTATACGACGAAATTAGACCTTATGCTGTTGATAATGACGGAAACCTTGTGGTTTGCCCTAACTGTAAAGCACAAAAGTCAGAAGCATATTACGCTCGCAAAGGTATTTTTTACAAATTGTTTCCTTTTCTGGAGAAAAGAAAACATCGCTGTTTTCAATGCGGTATGATTACTAGTAAATAAAGTAAAAATTTTGTAGTTTATACAGTATTATACAATCTAAGTATTAAACAATAATAAAATGAAACAGATTTTTGTTACAGGAATTTCCACAGAAGTGGGTAAAACTATTGTTTCTGCAATCATAACTGAAGCATTGGAGGCAGATTATTGGAAACCTATTCAAGCCGGTGATTTGGACAATACAGATAGTCATAAAGTTGCTAGGATGATATCAAACAAAAAAACAAAAATTCATCCAAGCAGTTACAAACTTAAAACCCCAATGAGCCCTCATGAAGCTGCTAGGTTAGATGGTATCGCCATTAAGTATGATAATATAAAAACACCTGATACAGAGAACATTTTGGTGGTTGAGGGCGCTGGAGGCATTTTGGTGCCTTTAAGTAATAATACAAATGTTGTTGATATTATTAGACCAAAATCTCATGTTATTGTGGTATCAAGGCATTATTTAGGAAGTATAAATCATACTCTGCTTACGCTAGAATGGTTGATGTTAAAGGGGTACGATGTATCTGTAATTTTTAGTGGAGACGAACACCCCAGTACCGAAAGTATAATTGTAAAAAAAACAGGGGTTTCAGTAATTGGAAGGATTAATGAAGAAAAAGTATTTGATAAAAAAACGATTAAGAAATACGCTGATAAGTTTAAACCATTTTTATAGTATTCTACTTAATCTGTACCAGATTTAATTCTTCACCTTGTACTTTAAATGAATATATGCTTTGTTCATTTTCGGGTAACTTTTGATTGTTCATAATATAGTAACCAGAATTTTCAAGTTGTTTTACTTTACTAATCTTAGTGCCAAACATTTCCAAATAAGCTCCTGTTCTATAAAATTTAAATGGAACTTCAAATAGTTCATCATCATTTACACTTTCTTGAGAAAATAAGTATATAGGTTCTCCCTGCGTTATTTTAAAAATTTCCTTGGCATTTGTTTTGAAAAGGGCGCTAGAAGATTTTACGGACTTAATTGGGTAAACAACTGAAGTATAAAGTAATCTAGTAAGTATAAAAAAAGCAATAATTGCTAAGTTTTTGTTCCAGTTATTTTTTGTGTTTACTGTTAAAAGGAAAACCGTAATAAATGCTATTCCAAAAATTATGGTAAGTGTAATAATGTTTTTATTTACACTTAAGTACTCTATAAAAGGCAATGCTAATGTCGCAATGCAAATTAACAACATAATACTTTGTAAAATTTTGTAGTAAATATTTAGCAATTTGCTTTTTTGGTTAAAATAAAAAGTAAAAACAAAAACAAAAACACTAATGACCATTGGATAAAACATATAGGTATATCGCATTTTAGCTCCACCAGAAAACAAATAGATTAAAAAGTTAAATATGAAAATTAAAACCAAAAAATAAACATATCTATGTCTCTTTACATTGGTTACGGCCTTTTTGTTGAATACAAACAAAAGTAATAATGTAGCAGGAAAAAGGTTAGCAACTAAGTTTATTGGGAAAGTAAATAAATGTTTTATAAGACCCAAAATTGGGTTTCCAGATGCAACAGTTTTATTTTGCGTTAAACTCCACATATCTTTAATGTAGGTGTAGACATCTTCTTGTAGACTATACCAATAAAAATAGCATACAATGGCACAAATACAGAGGCAGAATGCTATTATATGTGCAAAAGAAAAAAGCTTTTTGAACTCACGTTTATATATAAAATAGGTTAGCAATGTTATTCCAACAAAAACTAGTGCAACTATTCCTTTTGTAAAAAAACCTAGTGTTCCAAAAAAATAGGTTGTTAGGAATAATAGATAAAAATTTTGTTTTTCGTGAAAGTGAAAAACACATAAAATACTCAATAAAGTAAGTAAGGAAAAGAAAATATCTATTTCTGCAGTAGCGGAGAAAAAAAAGTATACATCTACTGATATCAGGTAAAAGAAAGCGCTTAATATACCAAATTTAAGAGACACATATTTTTTTCCAGAAAAGAATATTACTAATCCAGTTAAAAACAACGATAAGGCACAAGGAAATCGGTAGGCGAACTCTGACTCCGTTCCAAATAGGTTTGCACTAAGCGCCAATACCATATTCCACAAGGGAGGATGGTCATACCATACTTCATTAAAAATGGTTGTAACCGTATAATTGTTGTTTAATAACATTTCAAGAGCTACCAAAATTCTTCTTGGTTCTTCAGCACTTAAAGGCACAAAATTTAAATTTAATGAGATGGATAATAAATAGATAATTACCAATAAACCTGAAAACTTAACAAAGAAATTATCTGTATTTATTAGTTCAAGAAGCTTGTTTTTATTCATCTTTGCAAGGTAAAAAATACTTTACTAAATAATTAATGGGGCAAAAAAAAATATCTGAAAGAGATCAAAAGCACTTATGGCACCCTTTAACTCAACATAAGTTGCATTCAAAGATGCTTGCCATTAAAAAGGCAAAAGGAGCGGTATTATATGACGAGGAAGATAAAGAGTATATTGACGGAATTGCATCATGGTACACGAGTATGTATGGTCATTGCAATAATTATATAGTTGATGCTGTAAGCACTCAAATGCAGCAATTAGATCAGGTGGTTTTTAGTGGATTTACACATGAACCAGCGGTTAGACTATCCGAGGAGTTGATTAAAATTTTACCAAATAATCAGCAGAAATTGTTTTTCTCCGATAATGGTTCAACAGCAACAGAAATTGGAATTAAAATGGCATTACAATATCATTTTAATTTAGGTGAAAAGCGGAATGTTATGTTGGCTTTTGAAGATGGTTTTCATGGAGATACTTTTGGTGCTATGTCAGTTTCTGGACTTTCAGTATATAATGGTCCGTTTGAAGATTTTTTTATAGAGGTAGAGCGAATACCTGTCCCTACCAAAAGCAATATTGAAGAAATTTTATTGCATTTAAAAAACCGATTAAAAAAACAAGACATTGCTGGTTTTGTTTATGAGCCATTAGTTCAGGGAGCGGCTGCAATGAAAATGCATGACTTAGATGGTTTAAATAAAATCCTTTCTCTTTTACAACAGCACAAGGTGCTTACGGTAGCCGATGAGGTGATGACAGGATTTGGAAAAACTGGAAAAAACTTTGCTTCGGATTATATTGAAACAAAACCAGATATTATTTGTTTGTCTAAAGCACTAACTGCTGGATTGGTACCTATGGCAATTACAAGTTGTACAAAAAAGGTCTATGACGCTTTTTATAGTGATGATATTGCAAAGGGGCTTTTTCATGGGCATACGTATACAGCGAACCCGCTGGCATGTTCTGCGGCTTTAGCCGGAATAACATTGTTACAATCAGAGGAGATTCAACGTAATATAAAAAAAATAACAAAATGGCACAGTGAGTTTAATAATGAAATAAAAGACCATCCAAAAGTATCGGATACTAGACAATTAGGAGTTATTTTTGCACTAGATTTAAATGTTCAGATGGAGCGTTATGGTAATTTAAGAGATAAATTGTTTAGTCACTTTATGGATAATGGCGTTTTTTTAAGACCATTAGGAAATACAATTTACATTTTAGCTCCATACATTATATCAGAACAACAAATGAAGAAAATATACAGTACAATTAAATCATCTTTTGATTTAGTTTAAAATTTATTTGCAAGGGAATGGAAAAGGAAAGAGGAGCAAATACAATTTCAATTACGGCAATAGCATCAATATCTCCATTAGGGGCTTCTTCAGAAACTATATGGGAGAATTATTTATTAGACAAATCGTTTTTTCAAAGGCAAGATTTTAATAATGAGTTGGAATGGGTTGCTAAAATTTCAGATGACACAGAAGCAGAAATTCATGAGGTAAGGAAATCGGATTCAAAATATAAAAATTTAGATAAAACGGTTCTTTTTGCGCTTTTAGCTTCTCGGAAAGCTGTTGATAAAGCTGGTTGGAAAGCTGAAGATAATTTTGGGATTAATATAGGGTCATCTCGTGGGGCTACTGCCCTTTTCGAAAAATATCACGAAGAATTTTTACTTCAGAAAACTACCTCAACCCTAAGTTCGCCAACAACTACTTTGGGTAATATTTCTTCTTGGATAGCCCATGATTTAAAAACTAAAGGGCCAGAAATATCACATTCCATAACATGCTCCACAGCTTTGCACTCCCTTTTAAATGGAGTAGCTTGGATAAAATCTGGTATGACCAATAAGTTTTTAGTGGGCGGTAGTGAAGCTCCATTAACTCCATTCACCATTGCACAAATGAAGGCGTTAAAAATTTATTCAAATGTTTCTGAAGTTGATGCTAAAGGATATCCTTGTAGAGCACTAGATTTGAATAAAACTCGAAATACCATGATACTCGGTGAAGGGGCCTCAGTTGCTTGTTTAGAAAAAGGAAAATCTAAAAATACCCTTGCCGTAATAGAAGGTGTTGGTTACGCAACGGAGGTATTAGAGCATAATATTTCTATTTCAGCGGATGCAAAGTGCTTTCAACGTTCAATGAAAATGGCTTTAGGAGAAACAAGCCCAGATGAAGTAGATGTAATTGTAATGCATTCACCAGGTACAATTAAAGGAGACTTATCAGAGTTTAAAGCCATTGAAAAAGTTTTTTGTAATAAACTACCTTTCTTAACTACAAATAAATGGAAAGTGGGCCATACTTTTGGGGCTTCAGGCATGTTAAGTGTAGAATTTGCGGTTTTAATGCTTCAACATAATAAATGCATTGAAATACCCTATTTAAATAGTAAACAATCTTCCACCGTTAAAAAAGTAATGGTAAATGCCGTAGGTTTTGGCGGAAACGCTGTTTCGGTGTTGCTTTCTAAATAAGAAAGGATTTGATAATAATTATTAAAAATGACCTGTTGTTTTTATAATAGGTCTTTTTTTGTTTCTGGTTTTTGAGTTTTAAAAAGCCTATTTTTGTAAAGATAAATAGTATTTTTTATGAGTGAAGTAAGGCATAATTGGACGAAAGAGGAAATATTAGAAATATATAATAAACCTTTAATGGAGCTACTCTATGAGGCAGCAACTATTCACCGTCAACAGCATAATCCAAATGAGATTCAGGTATCAACCTTACTCTCTATTAAAACTGGCGGATGTTCAGAAGATTGTGGTTATTGCCCGCAAGCAGCCAGATATCATACTAACATTGAAGGAAACGATTTAATGTCCGTTGCTCAAGTGAAAGCTCAGGCATTGAGGGCAAAGTCATCTGGCAGTTCTAGAGTATGTATGGGTGCAGCATGGAGAAATGTAAAGGATGGGCCAGAGTTTGATGAGGTATTGGAAATGGTACGTACCATTAATAAATTAGATATGGAAGTTTGCTGTACCTTAGGTATGGTTACCGAAAATCAAGCAAAACGTTTATCTGAAGCTGGTTTATATGCTTACAATCATAATTTAGACACTTCTGAAGATTATTATAAAGATGTGATTTCCACTCGAGCATTTGAAGACCGTTTAGAGACTATTGATAATGTACGCAAAACCAATGTTACTGTTTGTAGCGGAGGTATTATAGGAATGGGTGAAAAATTAGAAGACAGGGCAGGAATGTTGGTAGCGTTATCTTCGTTAAATCCTCAACCAGAATCTACACCTATAAATGCATTAGTAGCTGTAGAAGGTACTCCAATGGAAGATATTGAGCCAATTGATATTTGGGAAATGATTCGTATGGTTGCAACAACCAGAATTGTTTTACCTCACACGCAAGTAAGGCTTTCCGCTGGACGTACTCAAATGAGTAGAGAAGGGCAAGCTATGTGTTTCTTTGCTGGAGCTAATTCTATTTTTGCAGGAGATAAGCTGTTAACCACTCCAAATCCCGATGTAAATGAGGATATGGCAATGTTTAAGGCTTTAGGACTAAATCCTCAAAAACCATTTAAAAAATCTTCTCAGCCAAAAACAGTAGAGGCAAAAGATTCTAAAATTGAACCATTAGGAGAAAAGCCAAAATGGACAAGACCTGAGCATAAAATAGAGAGGAATGAAGCTGCTAAAGCGAAAGCGAAATTAACTTAAAAAAGCTCCTTGAGTTTTTCGTAAACTAATTGACTTTCCCAACCTCTATAAAGTAGATAATCAGCTAATTTCTTTTTCTTTTTTAGAATATTAGTTTCGGTTAGTTGGAAAAATCTTTTTTGTGCTAAATCGTTAAGAGTATTAAGGTATGTTTCTTCTTCAATTTCTTTTAAGGCAATAGAAATGTTGTATTTAGATATTTGCCTTAATTTTAATTCACTTACGATACGATTTCTACCCCATTTTTTAATATTGAACTTACCTCTTGCAAAACTTTTTGCAAAACGTTCTTCATTTAAAAAATTATCAGCAAGTAGCTCTCCAACAATTTGGTCAATGGCTTCAGGAATCATGCGCATTTCTTTTAACTTGTCCGTAACCTCTTTATGGCATCGGTCTTGATAAGCACAATAACTTTCAAGCTTTTTTTTAGCCTCCTGTACAGAGTAAAACTTAGAGCTGTTGTTCATAAATTGTAAAGTAGAAAAATTCTAAAAACTGCAAAATTAGTAGTACATTGTTAATTGCGCCTAAAGGTAGAATTTTTAAATATGATTTATGTTGAAGCTTGATTTTAAAAAATGCCATAGTTTTTTAATTGTAATAGTTGTTTTATTCCTTAACGTTGATATTCAGGCTCAAACTTTTGAGCATATAACATCAGTTGCTGGTTTGGGAATCTTAGAAGAGAATAATGGAGTAGCTGTTGCAGATTATGACGGAGATTTAGACTTAGACATTTTTGTAGTGGCTATTAACCCTGATGAGAATAATCGAGGCTTGACCCATAGTCGCCTATTTCGAAATGATAACAATGGATCTTTTACAGACGTTACTGCCCAGGCTGGCTTCGCAAACCTTTTTTTACCTGAAGAAGTTGGATTTGCCAACTCCAGTCTAGTTGGACTCGACGGCTTTAAATATGGTGCTTTTTGGGGTGATTACGATAACGATGGTTATCCTGATATTTTTCTAACTCATTATCAAAAAGTTCATCTTTTTCGTAACAATGCCGATGGCTCCTTTACCGATGTAACTGTTACATCAGGCATTTCACAGAACAACGATTGTAGCAATACCGGTGCGGCATGGTTTGACTATAATAACGACGGTTTTTTGGATCTTTTTTTAGCGGACTGGAACAGGTGTAATGGTAATACTTTATACAAAAACAATGGCAATGGAAGCTTTGAAAATGTATCCTCTCAAATTGCTTCTGGAACTAGTTACGCAAGTTATACACCTTTTCCGTTAGATATTAATGCTGATGGTTGGCAAGATATTTACGTCGCAAATGACCTTGATGAAACCAATACTTTGTTCATTAATCAAAATGGTACTTCGTTCAATGAAAACGCTACCGATTTTGGTTTAAATAGCTTTCTTGACGATATGGGTATTGCTATTGGTGATGTTAATAATGATGGGTATTTTGATCTATTTACCACCGGCATCGATAAGAATTCTCTTTTTATAAATCAAGGAGGCAATACTTTTACGCAACAATCCGAAACCTATAACGTATTTAATAGTAATTGGGCATGGGGCTGTACTTTTGCCGATTTTGATTTAGATGGAGATGAAGATTTATATGTAAGTAACGGCTTTTTCTTTAGAGGTCCCGCAAGTAATTTTTATTACAAAAATTTGCTTAAGGAAGGTCAGACTGGATTTTCAGACGTATCAGAAGCTATGGGGCTTGATCATTTTGGAAATGGAGCTACTGTTGTTGATTTTGATTATGATAATGATGGCGATTTAGATCTTATTTTTTCTGATGCCAGAGAGGCGATACAGTTTTATGAAAACAAAACATTATCTCCCAGTTCCAATACTTTAAGCTGGAGTAAAATTATAGTAGAAGGCACCACAGTAAATAAAAATGCTTTTGGAACTAAAATTGAACTTACAACCGAAGAAGAAACCCTTATACGATGGTATAATGGAGTAGGAATGTTATCACAAAGTATTAAACCCATTCACTTTGGCTTAGGTCAGGCCCAAGAAATTCGAGAAATTAAAGTCACCTGGACCAATGGGCAAGAAGAAATTTTTAGTAATCAATCCGTTAACCAACATCTTAAAATTACCCAAGGCAATGGTATTGAGGTGCTGAATATATCTGCCAGTAACAAAATTTTGGGCTGTACTGACCCTAATGCTTGTAATTATAATCCATTAGCAGTATCAAGTGATGGTAATTGTGTCTATTTTGGAGCTAATAATACAATAAATGGAGCCTTAGAATCTGGATTTAATAATGAGGAAGAGTATGTATATGGTATAGATACAAATACAATTAATTGGACAGTAGAGGGAGGAGAAATTGTTAAAGGACAAGGCACAAATACCGTAACTATAAAATGGGGTATAGGTGTTTCAGGGAAAATTACAGCAATAGAACAAGCAGAAAATTGTATTAGTGAAGTAAAAGAAATAGATGTAGCGTTAAGTGTTAGTAATATTCCTGAAAATGTTTCGATAGCAAGAATTTGGAATGAGGCGCTATTGGAAGCAATTCGTAACGATTATGCTAGACCTACTGTGCATGCCAGAAACTTGTTTCATGCGTCCATTGCATTATATGATTGTTGGGCAATTTATGATGAAATTGCTAGACCCTATTTAATTGGGAATACAGTAGGCGAATTTAGTAGCTCCTTGGGAGATTTTATTCCTTCGGAAGACATAAAAGAATCTCAGGAAAAAGCAATGAGTTATGCTGCTTATCGTGTGTTAAGACATCGATTTAAAAACTCTCCCAATAGGGAAGAAAGCTTAGCACTTTTTGATTATATCATGTACGAATTAGGGTTTGATGTAGGTGATGTTGATACTGACTATACATCTGGAAATGCTATTGCTCTTGGAAATTATGTAGCTGAAGTGATAATTAATTACGGAAATTTAGATGAATCACGAGAGGCAACCGCATATGATAATGCGTTTTACGAACCTGTAAATATGGCGCTAGAATTAAACGTTTCCGAAGAAAATAGTAATGTGGTAGATGCTAATCGTTGGCAACCACTAACTTTTAATACATTTATAGATCAAAGTGGAAATATAATTGAAGGAGATACACCAGAATTTTTAAGCCCAGAATGGGGGAAAGTATCTCCCTTTGCCTTATCAAATGAAGATATAACTATTTTTAGTAGAGGAGGAAATGATTATAAAGTATTTCATGATCCAGGAGCTCCTCCTTTGTTAGATATAGAAAATGAGACAGCTTCGAGTGATTTATACAAGTGGAATTTTTCATTAGTTTCTATTTGGAGTGCTCATTTAGATCCCACGGATGGGGTTTTATGGGATATTTCCCCAAAAAACATTGGTAATATTGACATTGCTTCATTTCCGAATTCATTTGACGAATACCCTAATTTTTATAAAGAAATTGAAGGAGGAGATATAAGTATGGGGCGAAGCATAAATCCCAAAACCGGTGAAGCTTATACTTCTCAAATGGTACCTAGAGCGGATTATGCAAGGGTGCTTGCAGAATTTTGGGCAGATGGACCTGATTCAGAAACTCCTCCAGGACATTGGTTTACTATACTTAATTATGTGAGTGACCATGAGCAATTTCAACGTAGATTCAATGGTGAAGGAGAGGAGTTAGCACCATTAGAGTGGGATGTAAAATCGTATTTTATATTGGCTGGGGCAATGCATGATGCTGCTATAACTGCCTGGGGGATAAAAGGGTGGTATGATTATATACGTCCAATTTCTGCTATTAGATATATGAGCGCTTTGGGTCAAAGCAGTGATCAAAGTTTATCCAATTATCATATTGGCGGAATACCTTTAAAAGAAGGATATGTTGAAGTAGTTAATGAAGGCGATGAGCTAAGTGGTATCAACAATGAAAACGTTGGGGAAATAAAACTATTTGCATGGAGAGGGCATAAATTTATTGATAACCCAAGTACAGATGTAGCTGGTGTAGGTTGGATTTTAGCCAAAGACTGGTTTCCGTATCAACGACCATCATTTGTAACTCCGCCATTTGCTGGGTATTTATCTGGGCATTCTACTTATTCTAGAGCTGCAGCTGAAGTTTTAACATTAATTACTGGAGATGAATATTTTCCTGGAGGATTAGGTGAATTTGTGGCTAAAAAGGATGAGTTTTTAGTTTTTGAAAAAGGACCTTCAGTAGATGTTGTATTACAATGGGCAACTTATAGAGATGCCTCTGATCAAACAAGTTTATCTAGAATTTGGGGAGGAATACACCCTCCAGCGGATGATATTTTAGGAAGACAAATTGGAGCAAAAGTTGGAGTTGATGCCTATAATTATGCAATTCCCTACTTTTCTAGTGAAGAAACAATAATTCCAGAGGATAATGGGAAATATATTCTATATCCTAATCCATTAATTAATAATGAAATTAACATAGCCAATACTAATGGTAATGATAGTTTTGAGTTGTTTGATATTATTGGTCGAAAGCTTAAGATAATAGAGAAAAACTTTGATGCGTCCACCAGCATTACTACTGTTTTAATGCCAAAACTTGCGACAGGCTTATATATTCTAAAGGTTAATAATGAGGCCTTTTTGGTAGCAAAAAATAACTAGGATTTAAATATTAAGCATAAAAAAAGCGACTCCTTATTTAAAGAAGTCGCTCAGTTTTTTAATATATAGTCTTACCGTCTTTGTTTTTAAAACGATATTCAAGATACGTATACGCATCTCTAGGTTGAATTTTAATCCATCTTTTATGCTCTAAAAACCACTTAAAACGTATGGATAGGAAACCTTTAGTAAGGTAAGCTGCAATAAACGGGTGTATGTTTAAAGTAATGCTATTATCCTTTGCAGGACCTTTTAAAAGCTTCTCTAGACTAAAGTTTATTTTGTCAATTAAAACAATTGGAGCTTCTACCTCTTGACCACTACGATTAGGATCCTCCTCTGTTGTTTTAATGTTCATTTCTGGTCTAACTCTTTGCCTTGTAATTTGAATAAGACCAAATTTACTAGGGGGTAAAATCTTGTGTTTTGCTCGGTCATCTTTCATTTCTTCTTTAAGATGATCAAAGAGCTTTCTTCTATGCGGTGCTTTTACCATATCGATAAAGTCAACCACAATAATACCTCCCATATCTCGAAGACGCAACTGTCTTGCTATTTCAGAAGCTGCTAAAAGATTTACCTCTAATGCAGTATCTTCTTGATTTTTTGCTTTGTTAGATCTGTTACCACTATTAACATCAATAACATGTAAAGCTTCGGTGTGTTCTATGATCAAATATGCACCCTTACTCATAGAAGCTGTACGACCAAAAGACGATTTAATTTGTCTTTCTATACCGTATTTTTCAAAGATTGGAACTGGAGATTTATATTGTTTTACAATGGACTCCTTACTTGGAGCTATCTCCTGGACGTAATCTTTAATTTGATTGTGAAGTGTTTCATCATCTACATGAATTCCCGTAAAGGAATCATTAAAAATGTCCCGTAGTATAGAGGAGGCTCTATTTAGCTCAACTAATACTTTTGAGGGTGTAGGTGCTTTATACAATTTTTTACACATTGCTGACCATTTGTTCAGCAAATTTTCTAGATCTTTATCTAGTTCAGCCACTTTTTTGCCTTCCGCAACTGTTCTTATAATTACCCCAAATCCCTTAGGCTTAATACTTCTAACAAGCCTTTTAAGTCTGTCTTTTTCATCAGTACTCGATATCTTTTGAGAAACAGATACGCGGTCTGAAAAAGGAACCATTACTAAATAACGTCCAGCAATAGAAAGTTCTGAACTTATTCTTGGCCCTTTTGTGGATATGGGTTCTTTAACAATTTGCACTAAAATAGATTGATTTGCTTTTAAGACGTCACTAATTACGCCATGCTTATCAATATCTTCTTGAAAAGGAAAATTTTTAAGAGAATATTCTTTTAATTTTCCTGAACTCACTTGTTTAATGAATTTTAACATAGTGGAAAGTTGTGGGCCCAAATCATGATAATGCAAAAAAGCATCTTTTTCATAACCCACATTAACGAATGCTGCGTTTAAACCAGTAACAGGTTTGCGCACTTTGGCTAGAAAAATATCTCCAACCGAAAAATCGTTATTGTCTTCCTCTTTATGTAATTCAGTGAGTTTTCCTTCCTTAAGTAAGGCAAAATCTACGGCATCGGAACTAGATCTTACGATTAATTCTCTATTCACCTGAATTTATATTTTAATCTATCAATTATCTATGATAGATTGATTAAACAATACTAGAAACAGGCTCTTATAAACCTGCCGAAATTCATTTTAGAACTTCTATGTCAAAGAACTAGTATAAAATGAAAAAGTAGTTGTTACAACTACTTTTTCTTGTGTCGGTTAGCTCTTCTACGCTTCTTGCGCTTGTGTGTAGCTACCTTATGTCTCTTTCTTTTTTTACCACTCGGCATAAAGTTCTTTTTTTAAGTTAATTATTTTACTAGAACGTTGCTCTTAACACCTTCAACAAAAACCTTTGCTGGCTTAAATGCTGGAATGTTGTGAGCAGGTATTTTTATTGTTGTATTTTTTGAAATATTTCTTCCTGTTTTTTCAGCTCGTGTCTTAATTATAAAACTTCCAAAACCTCTTAAATATACGTTATCTCCGCTTTCTAATGAAGACTTTACTTCCTCCATAAAGGATTCTACTGTTGCCTGTACATCTCCTTTTTCAATTCCCAGTTTGTCTGAGATTTTCGATACAATTTCCGCTTTCGTCATCTTTAATAATAGATTTTCTGTGTTTTTTTAGGGATGCAAATATATAAATTAAATTGGTTCTTTTTGCTTAATGAACTAATTTTAAGTAGATAAACCATTACTTTTACTGCCAAGCAATATACTTAATGTTATTTTCTAAGAAAATTCTGCTCTGGTATGAGCAAAATAAACGAGAACTTCCATGGCGAAAAACTGTAGACCCTTACAAAATATGGCTCTCTGAAATTATTCTTCAGCAGACTCGAGTAGCCCAAGGAACACCTTATTATGAGGAATTCGTTTATAATTTTCCTACAGTTTTTGATTTAGCAAATGCTACAGAGGAAAAAGTTTTAAAATTATGGCAGGGTCTGGGGTATTATTCAAGGGCCAGAAATTTGCATGCTGCTGCAAAAATGGTTGTAGAAAATTATAATGGTATTTTTCCAAACAATTACAAAGAGTTATTAAAGCTTAAAGGCGTTGGAGATTATACTGCTAGCGCAATTGCTTCCATTTGTTTTAATGAACTAACGGCCGTAGTGGACGGCAATGTTTATAGAGTTTTAGCAAGGTATTTTGGTATTGATAAACCTATCAATAGTTCAGAAGGCATTTCATATTTTAAGCAATTGGCTACTGATGTTATGAATCAAGGTAACATCAGAGATTATAATCAAGGTATTATGGAGTTTGGTGCTTTGCAATGTGCACCTAAAAAACCACAATGTAATAGTTGTCCTTTGCAAGATTCTTGTCTTGCATTTAAAGATGGTAGTATACAAAAGTTACCTGTAAAAATTAACAAAACTAAAGTCACCAAGCGTTACTTTAATTATGTTGTGCCAATAATAAAAAGTTCTAATCATATTAAAACTATTTTATCAAAGCGAACAAAAAAAGGCATTTGGTTTAATTTATGGGAGTTTCCATTACATGAAAGTAAAAAGGAATTAGCGGAAGGTGAAATTCAAAAAGTGTTGTTTGAATTATTTGGGGCTAAAAATTTTTCAAAGGTATATACGTATAACAATACTCCTATAGTTCATAAACTGTCGCATCAGTATTTGTACACTAGGTTTTGGATAGTTGAAACAGAAGAAAGTCTAACCAACGAGATTCTAATTTCTGAATTAGATAAATATCCAGTTCCAGTTTTAATTGCAGATTTTATCAAAGCATTTAAATTTTAGTATTTTTGTTTAAATAACAAGGTATAGATTAATCTTATGAGTGGTACATTAAATAAAGTTATGCTAATAGGTCATTTAGGTGACGAAGTTAAAATGCACTATTTTGAAGGAGGAAATAGCATAGGGCGTTTTCCTATTGCTACTAACGAAACCTATACAAATAAACAAACGGGAGAAAAAGTTACTAATACAGATTGGCATAATGTTGTGGTAAGAAATAAAGCAGCGGAAATATGCGAAAAGTATTTGAGTAAAGGAGATAAAGTGTATGTTGAGGGGCGATTAAAAAACCGTCAATGGCAAGGAGAAGATGGTAACACACGGTACACCACTGAAGTTCATGTACAGGATTTCACCTTTTTATCAACCAAAAAAGAGAGTATCGCTAATGCGCAATCAACACCGCAGGCTACTCAACAGAACACTCAGGTAACGCCTCAACCAAATACCCAGGTAAGTGAGCCTGAACAGGATGATGATTTACCTTTTTAAAAAGTCAAAAATTAAAATTTAACTATTGGACCCTGAACCCCTTAGTTTGCTTTCTTTTTTTATGGTTTTTGATAGTGCGTTTGCCTTAAAAACCGTAGTTCTTATAATTTTACTTGTATGTTCTGCTCTAATTTCGGGTGCCGAAGTTGCTTTTTTTGGACTTACATCCGTTCAGCTTAAAGAAATTGGAGAAAAGAAAACGGCAAAGAGCGCGTTAATCTTAAAATTACTCAATCGTTCTAAAAAATTATTAGCCACAATACTTATTACAAACAATGCCATTAACATTGGTATTGTTTTGTTGTTTAATGTTATTGGAGATACTTTGTTTTCAAACATCACCTACGTTTTGTTCGGAGTGATTTCGGCACGCTTTCTTTTAGAAGTTGTAGTGGCAACATTTTTAATACTGATGTTCGGTGAAATTTTACCTAAAATATATGCAAACAGAAACACGGTGAGCTTTTCTTATTTTATGGTTTATCCGTTGAAAGTATTGGATGTAATTTTTTCTCCTTTTAGTCTTCCTATGAGAGCAGGAACGGTTTTTTTGTATGAGAAATTAGGAAAAGAAAAATCTAACTTAAGCGTAGATCATTTGTCTCAGGCATTAGAGTTAACATCAGATGGAGATACAACTAAAGAAGAGCAGAAAATTTTAGAAGGTATAGTGTCTTTTGGTAACACAGATACTAAGCAGGTAATGAGACCGCGTATTGATATTTTTGCATTAAATGAGGAGATGAAATTTTCTGAGGTATTATCAGAGATAAAACAGAATGGCTACTCAAGAATACCTGTGTTTTCAGATAGTATGGATAATGTTTTAGGAGTGCTATATGTTAAAGATTTATTACCTTATTTGGATCGAAAAACATTTCAATGGGTTTCTCTGATTAGGGAGCCTTATTTTGTTCCTGAGAATAAAAAGCTGGATGATTTATTACTTGAGTTTCAAGAAAAGAAAAATCACTTGGCGGTTGTTGTAGATGAGTATGGCGGTACATCGGGGATTGTCACATTAGAAGATATTATTGAAGAAATTGTTGGAGATATTAGCGATGAGTTTGATGATGAAGATTTGGTATATTCTAAGTTAGACGAGTTCAATTATGTTTTTGAAGGTAAAACAACGCTTAAAGATTTTTATAGAGTTGTAAAATTGGAGAACACTCAGGAGTTTGAAGATGAAAAGGGGGAGTCTGAAACCATTGCAGGGTTTGTTTTAGAAATTGCTGGAAGTTTTCCCAAAAGAGGAGATAAAATACATTTTAATAACTATCAATTTGTTGTTGAGAGCCTGGATAAAAAGCGTTTAAAACAAATAAAAGTTACTTTACCTTATGAGCAATAAGTTGTTTTTTTTGATACTAATATTACTATGCACTTATAGTTGTAAAGACGATGTGTTATTACCAAAACCTAAAGCCCAGTTGAGGTTAGAATACCCTGAAGCGGAATTTCAAAAACTGGTTGGTGATATATATGAGTTTGATTATAATAGTTTGGCGAATGTAAAAAATCAAAAAGGATACTCACTTACCATAGACTACCCTACAATGAAGGGCTCTATTTTTATTACATATAAACCTATTGAAAATAACCTTGAAAAACTAATGTCTGATGCTCAACGTTTATCCTACGAGCATGTAGTTAAAGCTGATGGTATAGAGACTGATGTTTTTGAAAATAAGAAGAACAAAGTTTATGGTGTGTTGTACGAAGTAAAAGGAAATGCAGCTTCGCAATCACAATTTTATGTAACGGATAGCTTGAAACACTTTGTTACTGGATCAGTATATTTTTATACCAAGCCTAATTACGATTCTATTTATCCAGCTGCTGCGTACATACAAAAGGATATACGCAGCATTATGGAAAGTTTAAAATGGAAGAATTAATTCTTTGCTAGTAATTTCTTCACATTTACCATACTCGTATTTATAATTTCATCGAGCGCTTTCAATTTAATCTCTTCCTCATTTAGCATTTGCTGCTTTTCTTTAGTAAGTGCTTTTTTACCAGAAACCTCATACTTATCAAAACTTTTACCAAAATTATTCATCCAACTCATCATGGCTTTGTTGGATATTTGAAGTTCCTTTTTTGCTAAATCTATATTGGTTTTTTTCTCAGGAGTTTCAGGTTTGCTCTTTAATTGCTCAACGAGTTTAAACAAATCCCCCATTTTGGGCATTATTTCGTCATGTAATACCATTACTTCCTTAATGGTAACATTTTTTGATTCTTTTTTTTGCCCTATGCAAGAAGAAGAAATAAAAAAGACGAGTACTAAAATTTTAAACGGGTATTTCATTTTTAAGCTTAATTTACAACGCAAAGTTATTACTATTTGTTTTTTAACCAGAACAGTGTCAGTGACTTTAATCGAAAATAACGGTTATATATCTTTTAACAGTAATTCCGCATTAGTGATACTAGTATTAATTTGAGTTTTTAAAGCTTTTACTTTTTCCTCTTCTTCATTTAGCCAAAGTTGTTTTTCTTTTGAAAGTTGTTTTCCTTTTAAAATTTCATCTGAATTAAAGCGGTCGCCAAAACCTTTCATCCAATCCATCATAGCTTTATGTGAATTTTGTAAATCTTCCATCCCTTTATGATATTTTAAACCACTTTCGGTTGTGTCTACCATGGGTTTAAGTTTGGCAACTAATTTGCCTATAGTGCTCATTTTTGGCATTACTTCATCATGAATATTCATTACTCTTTCCATTTGAGTAATTTCTGAATTGCTTTTTTCTTTTTTCTCTTGTTTGCATGAAAAGAAAATTAATGTAAATACAAGAACAATGATGCTAAGGTGTTTTTTCATTTTTTTACTTTTTAATGTATGTTATACAATTGAGGTTTTTGGTTTTTTAAATTTTTCTATAACAATAATAATGAGTAAGCTAATTCCAAATAAAGGAAAAACAATAGCTAACAACACTAGGATACTTATAATTCCGTATCCAACATTAAAATGTTTAGGCGTTTTAGGAATGCTCCAACTTCCTTTTCTTTTTCGGAGGAAGTAAGAAAAAATAGCAGATACACTTGAAACAAATAAAGCTAACGCCACAAAAATCATTAACCACCAATTCCAACTACCGAATTGCCCTTGATGAAAAGCCATTACCCACATTCTACTTCGCATTAAAAATCCCACATCGCTCCAGTTATCTTTATGAAGAGGCTCTCCAGAATATTGATTAAAATGATATTTTTTTTGCGCTTGCAAATTGGAGAAAACTTGATTAGAAATACTGTACACGCCATGTTTTCCTTTAGGAAATTCAATTGTTACATCGCCTTCTAAATTTAAGGAGTGAGCTTTTGTAATCATGACATCTAATGACAAAGGTTTGTCCTTAACATTAGACTTAAAAGTATGTCCGTGCCAGGTTGATGGAAAGCCAGTATTGGTTTGTTTTTGAACCCATTTAAAATTATCGCCAAAAACATCGGTCCATGGAAAGCCACCAGCAAGAGTTAGTAGTAATAAGCCTGATATCCAAAAACTAATTATGGCATGCGAGTCTCTAAATAAAACTCTTTTTCCTTGATGTATTCTGGGAATAAAAAAGCCTTTTAAGTTCCAGCTTCTTGACGGCCACCAAACATATAGTCCTGTGATTATTAATACAACCATCCAGCTAGCAATTAGTTCTATAACCTTTGTTCCCCATTTTCCTAAAAGAAGTTCTCCATGGAGTTTTCTTACTTTGAACATAAAAGTGTTTTTAGGTAATATTTCTCCAGTTACCTTGCCATTATACGGATTGATGTATAAACTTGTTTTTCCGCCAAATTTTCCTGAAACAAATTCGGTTGCTTGATTTGTTTGCTTAGGTATAACTACTGCATTAGGTTTTTTTACAGCGTGTTTATCTGCAATAGTTTTTTGTTCTTCAAAGGTTATTGCTTCTTGTTTAACAACAACTTCTTTAATGTGTTTTTGTCTTGGAGTTTCGTAATCTTCTTTCAAAAGATATATTAAACCCGTTACAGAAAGTATTATGACAAATGGAAGGGAAACTAATCCAGCTATAACGTGCCATTTCCAGAGCCATTTATTCAGCTTTTCGTTTTTTTTCATTTTCATTGAGATTGAAAAAGGGATGCATAAAAAACATCCCTTCTAAAAAATTAAAACGAATATTTTACTCCTGCATGAAAAGCTCTGGGGTTTCCAACAATATATCTATTAGCATTTCTAAACCTGTTATAAGAAGCTCTAACGGAATATAAGTCGTCAAAAATGTTCAAAGCATGTGCCCAAATCTCAAAATTTTTGCAGCTGTAGGTCGCTCTCAAATTAAAAATGTTATGCCCGTCATAGGTTGCGGTGCCAAAAGTTCCATCACCATTATCAACTTGATTTTCAAAGCTGGTATTATACTTTCCTACTAATTCATGCTCTGCCGAAATAGCAAAGTTTTTAATGAAAGAAGGTTGATATCTAATTATAGATAGACCTAGCAGGTTTGGAGCGGTTTCCATGGGAGTGTTTGAATAGTCTACACCTCCTTCAAAAAAGCTAAGATATTCGTGATTAGCATAACTTCCATTATGTGTCAAACTAAGTTCTTTGGTTGGTTTATAAGTTACTCCATATTCCAGACCATATGAGCGGGTTTTACCTGCGTTTGCATTGTAAAAAAGGTCATTTGGGTCTCTAAGCGTAATTAAAGTGTTTTTACCATCTAGTAAATAAAGAGCAGCATCTAACTTCCATTGGTCATTAACAAAGAAACCGCCAATTTCATAGTTGTTATAATCACTTGGTTTAAGTTCAAAAATTTCTCCTCCAATGTCTACTAAACTATTTCTATATAATGTTGAAGTTTGAGGTGGAGTAAAACCGTTGGAGTAATTAGCGTAGATACCTATGGTGTTAGAAAAATTATAGTTTACACCTAACTTGGGAGAAATATTTTCGTATTCTGATTTAGCGTCTTGGGCTCCTGCCTGATTTTCAATTTGGTTATCATAATCGTATACAAATTTGTCGTATCGTAACGCTGCGGTAATTTTTAAGGCTTCAATAGGAGATATTTCGTATTGAAAATAACCAGCGTAATTTAAAATATCTGCCTGATAATTTAGGATGTAATCTCCCGCATTAAGAGTAAAATTTGTGTTTTTTCCTGTTTCAGAATCAACCGTAATATTAATAGTTTCCGCAACATAATCCTGAGGAGAAAAATCGGTTGAAGCTCCAAAAATTAAAGAAGAGTTTAATGCGTTAAATTTCAATTTGTGTTGAATTAGTCCAACGTAACTGTTGAAGCTATTCGAATTTATTTCACCAGAACCGGAACCCGTAAGTTGTCCGTTGTTTCTAAATTGTCTAACTCTATAGGATGGATTTTGATCCATCCTATTGTCTCTAAAAATAAAATTAAAAGAAGTTTTATTGTTATCGTTCCAAAACTTGTCTAAGCTACTTCGAAATCTAAAAGCTAATGCAACTCTTTCGGTAAAAGTTTGATCACTTTCGTAATTGCCTCCAAGATAATCTGATTGACTAAGTGATCCAGTCATGTCAGTTCTGTAATCAATTATGGTGACGGCGTTTGTCCATTTGAGAGTTTTAGAAAAATCGTTTACCGTTTTAAAGGTTAGAGCAAATTTTTCATAATCGGTATGGTCGATTGGGCCATCTTCCCTGTGGATAAAATGTGTTCCTAAATAAAAACCAAAATTTTTATTGTTGTGGTGAGATATTTCGGCTTCATATTTTTTTAGACCCATATCATTTGCTTGAAGACTAATGCTACCGTGTAAACCTGGTTTAGGTGTTTTTGTTAGAAAGTTAAAGCTACCACCTATTGATTCGCTTCCATAAATACTTGAAGCAGGACCTTTTAAAACTTCAACACGTTCAAAAGAAGTATTGTTCATTTCTAACAATGCATTATGGTTAAATACGGATGTTGGTCTAATGGGTAATCCGTCTTCAACATATAAAAACAAAGACTTTGTTGAAATCGGTGAGCGTACGGCCATAAAATGTACCTCATTGCTTGATGCTTTTGAGGTAGCCATAAACACCCCAGGCACCTGGTTTACTATCTGTTCTATGCCAAATGCCTTTGTTTCCTTAATTGTCTGTGCATTAATAACAGAGATAGCGGCGGGAACTTCTTTTCTTTTCTGCTGCTCTCTACTTGCGGAAATAACAACTTCATCTAATGATTCTTCAAGCATTTGAAGTTGAATAGTATTAAAGTCATTGGTTAGTTTTAGGGTTCTATTCTTATAACCTAAATAACTGATGGTTACCTCAGGAGTTCCTGAAATTTTTATTGTGAAGTTTCCAGTATTGTCAGTAGAAACACCAGTGTTTCCTGACATAATTGTGGCTCCATAAAGTGGTGTGTTATTTGTATCTGTAATACTCCCTTTATATGTGTTTTGGGCAAACGAAATAGAGCAAATAGCGAGAGCTATTAGTATATTAATGTATGTTTTCATTTAAAATTTATTAAAAAGACAAGAATTCTTGTTGATAAAATATATGATTGTGTACATCAGCACCTTTTTAAAATGAAAATCAAATTAAAATATGCTGATATGAATTATTTACGGTACTTAAGAAGTAAATATTGGCGGTTTTAAATTATCAGAAAGATAAAGAAACTGGTAATTTGTAATATATGCACTTTCTATCTTTAAAGGTGTCGTAGCTTCGCTATCAACATTCAACCGTAATAAAGTAATAAAACCTATTGGATATTCTTCCATTACAATCCTTGGCAGATTTTGTCTTTTTTCATCTTCCTGTTCCTGTAATTGTTTCATTAAATAGCATTTTCCTTTACAATTTAATTCTGATTTATCTTTGTTAACACATAGAAATTCAGCAATGTAATCTTGATTTACTACATATTCAAACAGAGGAAGTACTGGTCTTAACATTGCCAGAACATATAAAAAAATAAAGAGCCCCGCCCAAATAGATTTTAATTTCAACAGAAAAATTTTGCGCTAAATTAAACCAGTTTATCATATAAAACATAACATTAATCATAAAAATCTTATTGGCGGATAATTTATGGTGTTCTAGAAAAACGTTGTGTCCAGAGGTTTATGTGCATTAACTTTATAAGGGTTATATGTTTCAAGTTGTATGACTTTTCTTTGGTATGGTGCAACAAAAAAGAATGGAAACTTATAATTGAAGCCAAAACAGTTAAAAAATAACACCAAAGTTATTGTTGGTTACTGAATTAGCAGTATATTTGCAGCCGCCTATGCGAAAAAATAGGTAGTTAAAAATAATTAATAATACACGCTATGTACGCAATTGTAGAGATGGCAGGGCAGCAATTTAAAGTTGCGAAAGACCAAAAAGTGTATGTTCACCGTTTACAAACGGAAGAAGGAAAAAAGGTAACTTTTGACAATGTACTTCTTTTAGACGACGGAAAGAACGTTACTGTTGGCGCCCCAGCTATAGACGGAGCCGCTGTTGAGGCTAAAGTCATTAAGCACCTTAGAGGTGACAAAGTTATTGTCTTTCATAAAAAAAGACGTAAAGGTTACAAGAAGAAAAATGGTCATCGCCAGTCTTTAACTGAGATTGTTGTTGAGAGCATTATTTCTTCTGGAGCTAAAAAGGCAGCGCCTAAGAAAGCCGCAGCTCCTAAAAAAGAAGCCGCTGCAAAGGTAGCAGCCCCTAAGGCTGAAGCAAAAAAGGCAGCTCCTAAAAAATCAGCTTCTAAAGGAGATGATTTAAAAAAGATTGAAGGTATTGGACCAAAAATTGCTGAAACTTTAACAGCGGCAGGTATTGCTACTTTCGTTGAGTTAGCAAAAACTGATGCTGCGAAAATTTCTGAAATCATCGCTGATGTACGTGGAAATCACGTTACTGATACTTGGCCAGCTCAAGCTAAATTAGCTGCAGATGGTAAGTGGGATGAGTTAAAGAAATGGCAAGACGAATTAGACGGAGGTAAAGCGTAATTGCTAAACTTCTTTTGTATAACAAATAAAACCGTAACAAAATGGCACATAAAAAAGGTGTAGGTAGTTCTAAAAACGGTAGAGAATCAGAATCGAAACGTTTAGGTGTTAAGATTTTTGGTGGTCAAGCAGCAATTGCTGGTAACATTATAGTTAGACAGCGTGGTACTAAACATAATCCAGGTGATAATGTTTATGCTAGTAAAGATCATACTTTACATGCTCGTGTTGATGGTATCGTAAAGTTTCAGAAAAAAGCTAGTGGAAAATCTTATGTTTCCATTGAGCCATTTGAAGCTTAAAATAAGCCTTTATTGGTAGTCAAATACTTTCGTGTATTTGATGATAACAATATATAAAACCATTCAAAGTTTTTCTTTGGATGGTTTTGTTGTTTTTATAAATAAAAAACGTCTAAACTTTTTTCATTTACGTAAACAATATACCATCTTTGAGTACTGCCTATGAAGTGTTTTTTTCTTGCCTTTAGTATATTATTATTTGTTGGGTGTAAATCAGATTCGGAATCTATTTCTCCTGTTTTTAATAATGTTAAACAAATTAGTTATTCAATTTCTAATGAAGATTTTCCTAACCCAGAACGAGGATTTTACAGAGCAACATACACTTCAGCAAGTAATTATACACTGTTACAGGAGGAAAATTTAGTAAGTTATAGAGCAGGTAACACGCCCCAAAGTGCAACGTATAGTACGAAAAGTACTTTGATATATAGAAATTTTGTTTTAAATGATTTTATAAATTCTGATATTTCTCAAGAGTTTTTAGATAATATTCAGACCGATTTTAATACTGTTGCTTCTGCCGGTTTTAAAATGATTGTGAGGTTTAGCTATACGATTACCCCTAATTCTGGTAATTGTGCCGATGGAAATGTTTGCCCACCTTATGGGGATGCCTCAAAAGAAAGAGTACTTGCTCATATAAATCAACTATCACCAGTATTGACGTCAAATAGTCATTTAATAGCCACTTTACAAATGGGTTTTATAGGTATTTGGGGGGAGAATTTTTATACAGATTATTTTGGAGACTCCTCTGAAAATGGGACAAATAAAAAATTGATTGATGAGAATTGGCAAGACAGAATAGAGGTTTTAAAAACTTTACTTGATGTAACTCCAAAAACAATGATGATTCAGGTACGTTACCCACAAATGAAACAGCGTTTTGTTTACGGTATAAATGCTCCTACCTCATCAGAAGCGTTAATAATGTCAGAGGCGTTTTCAGGAAGCGATAAGGCAAGAATAGGTTTTCACAACGATTGTTTTTTGGCAAGCGAGGACGATTTGGGTACTTATTTTGATTATGGGAATTCGGCTACCTCACCAAAACCTGATATTCAAGCTGTTAAAAAGTATGTTATGGATGATGGGGTTTACGTTCCTGTTGGAGGCGAAACTTGTTCGGATGCTTTTAGCCCACAAAATAATTGCTCTGGTGCACTATCTAATTTGCAAGACTTACATTACTCTTTTTTAAATGCAGAGTTTAATAACGAAGTAAATAATGATTGGGAATCTGGTGGTTGTATTGAAGATATAAAACGTAATTTAGGGTATAGATTTTCACTGAGTTCAGGTGCTTTTTCTGAAAAGGTGACAGTTGGTGAAAAACTTAATTTTGAACTTACCATTAATAACACAGGCTATACAACTCCTTATCATGAGAGAAGGATATATGTTGTGTTCAGAAACACTTCTACAAAAGTGGAATATAGTATCAATACACAATTAGATGCTAGGAACATTTCAAGCTCATTAAAAATTCAAGAATCTTTTGATTTACCTAACGGAATAGTCTCGGGTAATTATCAATTGTTTTTACATTTTCCTGATGGTGGAAATGAGTTGTTAAACAACCCTCTCTATAGCATTCAATTGGCGAATACTAATGTATGGGAAAGTGATACTGGGTATAATAATTTGAATCATACTGTTTTGGTTGATTAGTTAAGCTATAAAAAGATTGTTTAGCGAAAAAGCAGTTACTTTATTGTTAAAATTGTAAAGAGATAAAAATACCCTCCTAAGCAAAGTCGAAGGAGGGTTTTTTGTGGAATAAACTTAAAATTGAAACCTATAACCTACATCTGGAAACAAACCTATTTGATCTTTTCGATCTATGTTGTTTGTGATTCTATTGTATTCTCTAGAAAATATATTCTTGTTATTAGTCACGTTTTGAATATCTACGTAGAATTGATGCGAACTTTTTCGTTTTTTGCTGTTAAGTTTAATACCAAACTTAACATCCCATCTTAAGTAGTTATCATATTGTTTACTAAAAGCAACATCGTCTTGTAATACTTCGTACCCCATGACTCTTGAAGCATCAAGGTCTACAGGAGTGTAATACCTTCCCCCAGCTGTTGTTATTCTGGTATCTGTAAACAACTTGTTTTTTCTAGTTTTTCCAATAGGGAATTCTTTACCAGCCAAAAAGTTAATTACAAAACCATTATTAAAAGGGGAGTTTCTTTCTACTTTATCACTTCCCTTGTACTTGCTTTCATAAAAAGATGAGGTAAACAATGTATAGTAACCTTTGTTAAAGAAGCGTTCTATAGTAATTTCAACACCTTTGTTGTTTGCAGTACCCTCATTAACCAATGATGTTTTATCGCTACTAAAACCAAAGTCTGCACCTTCTGTAATGGTAGAATAACTGGATGGAAAAGGTTCTACAGGAACGTTGCTAATATCTTGATAATAAGTTTCAATTTTAGCTCTCCAATTACTTCCTAATTTAACGTCATAACCTAAAACATAATGGTCACTTTTTACAAAGTCTAATGTTCTATTGGTTTGTACCAATTGTCCATTTTCTTCACTGTTTAAAAACAATATTGGCGTTGGAATATTTTGGAAATGCATTCCGTAACCAAAACTAAATTTATGGTTATCATT
Organism: uncultured Maribacter sp.; assembly: GCA_947493885.1. Classification (GTDB taxonomy): domain Bacteria; phylum Bacteroidota; class Bacteroidia; order Flavobacteriales; family Flavobacteriaceae; genus Maribacter_B. Next base: position 483,406 of record CANLTE010000001.1, on the reverse strand, counting down.
GGCTGCATAGCTAATACCAGCTCTTGGTTCAAAAGCAAATTGTTTGTTTAGGTTGCTATAAATACTGTGCATACCAGCATTTAGGGTAAGTTTTTCTGTTAATCTAAACTGCCCTTGAACATAAGGTTGTATAAGACTTAGACTTTCGTTTACATTATATAATAAGAAAAGGTCAGGAAAACCATCACCATCATTATCTGGCTGATCTTCTCTATCTTCATTTGTGATTTTAGAAGTAATGTTTTCGTATACCAAACCACTTCGAAGCGTTATTTTGTTATTAATTTTTGAATTAAAAAGTGTAGAAAAAGTTATTCTATTTTCTTTTTCATCACTATTGGTAAAAGGAAGAAGCACTTCTTGGGGAGTATCTTGATTAAAGTATGCATCTTCGGTAAAATTGTTAGTAGATGTTGAACCTCCAATTACTGTTTTTAAGTACGAATTGTTTCCGATTGCAATTTTGTGTTTAAGGCCAATAACACCAAAACCTGATTTTACATATGAATCTCTATCTTTTTCTGCAAACAGATCATCGGCTTCAATATCTTTTCCTAAAAAATCGATATTTGATGTACCTCCTATTCCAAAAAGTGAAAAGTTGCCCAAACTACTTTTTCCGAAGTCAAAATTAAAGGAAACGTCTCCGTAGTTTGGTGTAGCGGATGTTCCTGCTCCGCCACTTATTAAACCAATTAGGGAATAACGAGCAGCAACTAAAAACGAACCATTTTTTTTACCTAATGGACCTTCTCCAGAGGCTTCCACTCCCGTGAAAACACCTACTTGTGCGGCAAATTCATTATCGTCAGAATTTCCTTTTCTAAGCCCAAGGTCAAATACGCCTCCAATTGCATTACCATATTCTGCAGGAAATGCAGACGTTATAAAATCGGAGTTTTTAAGCATATTTGGATTCAGAGCAGATACAGGCCCACCTGTAGTTCCTGCTGAGGAGTAATGATTTGGATTAGGAATAGGAATTCCTTCTAAACGCCAAAGTAATCCAGTAGGAGAGTTTCCACGGATAATCACATCGTTTCTACTATCATCGGGTGCAGAGACTCCAGCAAAGTTTGCAGCAAGTCTTCCTACATCATTTCGACCCCCAGAAAAGCGCCCCACTTCTTCAACTCCAAATTGTCTTGCAGATACTGTGGCTAATTTATTTATTGCCTTATCTTTATTAGTATTAGAGGTAACTACAACTTCTTCTAATGTATTAAAGCTTTCGGTTAGAGCAACGGTAATAATAATATCTTTACCTGTATTTACTTCCAAATTTGGAATTGTAGAGTTTTCAAAACCTATATAACTTATGCGTAAGGTTTGTCTTCCAACGGGTACTTCGTTTAAGATAAATTTACCATCAAAGTCGGTAACTACTCCAGTAGCAACATCCATATTAAGTAGTTCCACAGTGGCACCTACTAAAGGATTTTCTGATTGTTTGTCAATTACAGTTCCTTTTATAACACCAGTTTGAGCAATGCTGCTATAACCTAAGGCAAGGGCTAATAGTAATAAGATTTTCTTCATGATGAAATTGTTTATTTTCAACAAAGATGTTATTAGGTTTCTGGAACCTTTTTATTAAAATTACTCAGTTGTTGTTTTGTCTGTTGAGTTGTAAATAATGTATTTAAATAGTGCTTATAGGTATTTGTAGAAGTGCACTCAGTTCAAGAGCGTATTGCTACAACTCAGTTGTTATAATAACGATTACCAAAATTTTACTTTTCATACGAAGGTTGCTTCCTTATCTTTATTTATCCAATAAAGAAAAATGTTTACTAAAAAGACTTTAAAGAAATTTGGTTTTCGTTGGCTTGTAGTCAATGTGGTGTTCATATTAGTAAAACTTACTGTAGAACATGATGAAGGAGAGACTCATGATTTGTTTACCCGATCAAATGCTTTTTATTATTTAAGTGCTTTTTTTCTTTTTATGGTAGCTTGGGAACACAACGATTGGTTGATAAAAAGACAACTTAAAAAAGGAGGGTTAGATCTAAAAAATAGTTTAAACATTTTAGTTAAGACATTGTTAGTTTTTTTACCCATTTCTGCATTAACATATTACCTAGCACTATATCAATTCAAGGTATTTTGTGGGATTATAACAAATAATGTTTTCGAAGAATTTTTAGAAGATTTTAGCAGAGGAGCTACTTTATGCACTACAGTTGTTTTCTTTAATTTATTTCATCATGCAATGAATCAGAGAGAAGAAATGAAAAAACAAATGGAGGATTTAAAAAAAGAAATGTTAGCATCAAAATATACATCTCTTAAAAATCAAATTAGTCCTCATTTTTTGTTTAATAGTTTAAATACGCTAACATCACTAATGTATGAAGACCGTGATTTAGCTTCAGATTTTGTAACCAGATTAGCGTCTAGTTATCGTTATATTTTGGATAATAGAGAGGAAGATTTGGTTTCCTTGAGCAAGGAGTTGAACTTTTTAGATTCATTTATTTTTATGATGAATGTAAGACATAAAGAGGCTGTTTTTATTAGAACAGACATTTTTATACGTGCAGAAAACTATGTGATACCAACACTCTCCCTGCAAATGCTTGTGGAAAATGCACTAAAACATAATTACTATTCTAAAGAAAAACCGTTATTGATATCTATTGCAACTATTGATGGCGAAGTTTTAAAAGTGAAAAATAATTTGCGGAAAAGAGAATTAAAAGAGGATACTACTAGGCTTGGAATAAAGAATATAAAAAAAAGATATTCTTACTACACAAATACTCCCGTTTTGGTAGAAGAAGAATCAGGATATTTTGAGGTTACAATTCCACTTTTGAATAAAGAAATAACTGAGATTAACTTATTATCAGTATAGTATAATTATGAATGCAGTAATTATAGAAGATGAAGAATTTGCAGCAAAAAGGTTATCACAATTAATAACCGATTTGGCTCCAGAAATTAATATCGTAGCAAAATTAACTTCTGTTGAAAACGGAATACAATGGTTTTCCGAAAATAAAATGCCAGAGCTTATTTTTTTGGATATACAGTTGAACGATGGTTATGGGTTTGATATTATAGATCAACTTGAGTATCATTCGCCAATTATTTTTACAACGGCATATAACGAGTACGCTATTCGAGGTTTTAAGTATAATGGGCTAGATTACTTATTAAAGCCAATTGTTAAGGCTGACCTCCAAACAGCTTTAGAGAAATTTCGAAAAAATGTTACAAGTAATCAGCAAGTTTCTGAAACAAATTTTGAAGACCTAAAACAGCTTTTTAAAAAGGAGTATAAGCATAGGTTTATGGTAAAAGTTGGCAATCAGTATAGGTGGTTTAAGGTAGAAGATATTGCCTTTTTTAAATCAATGGAAGGGCTTATTTATTTATTTACCAGTGAAGGAAAATCATACCCGATTGAGTATTCTATTGATCAATTGGAAAATATTTTAAATCCAATTCAGTTTTTCAGAATCAATAGAAAATTTATGGTGTCAGTAAAAGCAGTGGAAGAAATCCACACGTATTTTAATAGTAGATTATTGTTAAAATTACTTCCTAAGGAAGAAGAACAAGTAATTGTCTCTAGAGAGCGAACAAGTAATTTTAAACGTTGGTTGGATATGTAGATTTACCCAACTGGATAAGCATTCCATTCTTTGCCCTCAAGTAATCTTCCGTTTGCCTTTTTACTTCGTTTTACATTATCGGCCCCCCAAGTCCCCCATTGTTTGAAGAAAAATGCTACATCTTGTTGTTCGCATTGCTCTTTTATTTTGACAGCCCACTCTGCCTTCATTGGTCTTGCTTTTGAACCACTTTCTCCACCTACAATTGCCCAATGGATTTTAGATAGATTAAGCTCTTCTAAATCTTCTAATAATGGCTCGAGAGATAAAAATCTAATTTCAGCTTCAATGTTCCTTAACACATCAATTCTATTTTTAGATTTTTTATTTTCTACTGTCACGCCAAGCCAAACGTTTTTAGGAACTTTTCTTTTTTTAAAATAGTTTGCTAAAATATTTTCGCGTTTTGTAAGAATTTGGTACTGGTGCCGGGGAGTGTTTTTTATTACGTCAAAAATTCTATCGAGATAGTCATAAGGCATATTTTCATGAAATAAGTCACTCATTGAGTTCACGAAGAAGCGTGTGGGTTTTTTAATATTTAAAGGTTGAGCTAGACGTTCTGGCATTAAGGAAAATTCAAAACCATTATCGTAACCAGGAGTTTTCATGGCTTTAAGACGAAAAGACATTATTTCTGCATAGCAATTTTTACAACCAGCGGATACTTTTGTACATCCTGTGGTAGGGTTCCATGTAGCTTCTGTCCATTCAATTTTTGTCTTTTTCATTTTAAGGTTATATTCTTATCTAATTTATGAATATTTGATGAAACTAGTTTTAAGTCTCTTGATATAAAATTTCTTTTAGCCAACTCTTCAAGAACAACATTTGCATGTTTTGGTAAACAGCCATAATTAAAAGTGAAGAGATATACTTCCTTTAAGGTGATAATTTCACCTTGTTCTATTTGTAATTTTAATTCTTTTTCAAACAATTGTAGTTTTTTTGCTCTAATATCTGAATTAAACATGTCAAAAGTGTGTCCTTCAAGAATAGCATCATCAATATTGAAATTCGCCTCACCAGCATTTCCATCTAGCTTCCAAGCTAGTTTTAAGAACTTCTCAATGCCCAATGGATTATGAGAACCAAAAATTAATCCATAAACATTTTTTGAATTTTCTTTTTGCAGAGAGAAAGGAGCTAGGTATAATTCTTTACCATTAGGAATCATGTTTTTAAAATACTCAAAGACAACTCTATGACACTGATAAGGCTTTTTTTCATTAAACTCTTTTTTTTGAATTTGAATGTATTGTTTAAACTCAGCTAGTTCCGAAAAGCGTTTTACAAAATCAGATGATATAAAAAATAAAAAATCTGTTCTTTCTAATTCAGCGATTTTTGTGAAAATATCTTTGGTAACATATTTAACCCCGTATTGATCTATAAACATAAAACGGGGTAGGTTTTTTTTACTTTTTTGAATTATTTCAGGGTAAATGTTATAAAAGAGTTTTGTGAAATCTTCGTTTAATATTTCTATTTCAAAATTGTATTTCTCAAAATTTATTCGAGATTTTAATTTAAAAGTTTTACTTGAGTCGAAGTCATTAAGGATTACTTTTAGATTAATATCTTCATTTTTTATATCATCTTGATATATTTCAAGTTCGTTAAGTATTATTATTGGGCTGCCAGGATTATTTTGAGTGTCAAAACCTTCACCTGCAAAGAAGTCGTAAATTGTGATTTCTTTCCAAAACTTAATTTTTCTTTTCAGAAAAACTGGCAACCATTTTTTTAGATATTCTCTTAATATTAAAAGCTTAATTTGTGTAGCGTCATCAAATTTATTTGAATGTATATCAGGCATAGTTATATTTTAAAACAAACCCTTTTGCTAAATTAGATTAGAAAAAGGGTCTCCTAAATATAAATATTTTATAGAAAATGCACTACATCAAATGAATTTTATTTTAATATCTGTAATACTCAGGCTTAAATGGTCCATTAACGGTAACGCCAATGTATTCGGCCTGGTCTTCTCTAAGTTCAGTAAGTTCAACACCAATTTTAGCTAAATGTAATTTGGCTACTTTTTCATCTAAATGTTTTGGCAACATATAAACTTCATTTTTATAAGCATCTCTGTTTGTCCAAAGTTCTAGTTGCGCTAGAGTTTGGTTTGTAAAAGAGTTACTCATAACAAAACTAGGATGACCTGTCGCACAACCTAGGTTTACTAATCTACCTTCAGCAAGTAAAATAATATCATTACCGTTAACAGTGTATTTATCTACTTGTGGTTTTATCTCCACTTTGGTATTACCGTAATTAGAGTTTAACCAAGCTATATCAATTTCATTATCAAAATGACCAATGTTACAAACTATGGTTTTGTCCTTCATTGCAGAAAAGTGTTCTCCACGAACAATATCTTTGTTTCCTGTTGTTGTAATAACAATGTCGGCGTTACCTACAATTGTTTCTAAACGTTTAACCTCAAAACCATCCATTGCAGCTTGTAGAGCACAAATAGGGTCTATTTCAGTAACTGTAACAATAGCGCCAGCGCCTTTAAAAGAAGCTGCAGTTCCTTTTCCAACATCACCATAACCACAAACTACAACTCGTTTTCCGGCAAGCATAACATCAGTAGCACGTCTAATAGCATCAACCGCACTTTCGCGACATCCGTATTTATTATCAAATTTAGACTTGGTTACCGAATCGTTAACATTAATGGCAGGCATCGGTAACGTACCATTTTTCATACGCTCATAAAGCCTATGAACACCAGTAGTGGTTTCTTCACTAAGCCCATTGATTCCTGCTGCTAATTCTGGATATTTATCCAAAACCATATTAGTTAAATCTCCACCGTCATCTAAAATAAGATTTAGAGGTTTGCGGTCTTCACCAAAAAACAAAGTTTGTTCAATACACCAGTCAAATTCCTCTTCGGTCATATCTTTCCACGCATAAACAGGAATTCCAGTTGCTGCAATTGCGGCTGCTGCTTGGTCTTGTGTAGAGAAAATATTACATGAACTCCAAGTTACTTCAGCACCCAAAGCAATCAAAGTTTCAATAAGTACTGCGGTTTGTATAGTCATATGTAAACAACCAGCTATACGAGCTCCTTTTAAAGGTTGTGATGACCCATACTCTTCTCTAAGACTCATTAATCCTGGCATTTCAGCCTCTGCTAATTCAATCTCTTTTCTTCCCCATTCTGCAAGGGATATATCTTTTACCTTATAAGGTACATATGCTACTGCTTTTGTACTCATTTCTTTATGTTTACTTTTGCGATTAAAGCACATTGGTTTTCCAATGTGTGCTTGCAAAGTTACAAATACCATACAAAAGGTCAATGCCTCTTTATAAAACAATAACAATATCATCTTCTACAAAACTTTTTGTTTGGAAGGTTACTGAATCTGAAGAAGAACTATCGGAAGGAATAATACTTAGCTCGTATTGTCAGAATAGATATGATGGTATGAAATCTGAAATGCATCGAAGAGCTTTTTTAAGCATAAGGCATTTACTTGCATTATTGGGTTATGTAGATGCAGATTTACATTATGCTGAAAATGGAAAACCATATCTAAAAGACGGTAAGTACATTTCTATATCACATTCGTACAATTTTACTGGGATTATAGTAAGTGATACTATTGATGTTGGGATTGATATTGAGAAACAACGGGATAAAATTACTCGTATTGCTCATAAGTTTACACAACTTGAAGCATATGAAAATATTAAAACGGAAGAAGAATTAATACGAAAACTTACTATTGTTTGGGGCTGTAAGGAATCGTTATACAAAATATATGCGCAAGAGGGCTTGAGTTTTTTTAATCATATTTTTATAAATGATTTTATGATTTCTGACAATAAAACAACAGGTGAAATTCGTTACAAGTCTAATAAAACCTATTATAATATTAGCTTTATAGAGTTTGAAGGTTTTACATGTGTATATGCACTAAAAAAAAATTAATGAAAATATCAGTAGAGTTAACGTTTTCGCCATTACAAGACGATTTCGAAAAGCACATTATTAATTTTATTAAAAAATTAAGAGCATCAAAACTTACCGTCTTAGAAAATCCATTAAGTACACAAGTTTATGGTGATTATGATGCCGTTATGAAATTACTTTTTGTAGAAATTAAAGAGGCTTTTGACTTAATGGAAAGAGGCTTATTATTCATGAAAATAGTAAAATCTGACCGAAGCGATTATGAGCCACATTTTTGATTGGATTTTTTCGCAGTATCAAAATATACCTACTCATCTTGTGGTTTTAGAGTTTGTGGGCGTTTTTTTTGGCTTTTTAAGCGTTTTATATTCTAAAAGAGAAAACATATTAGTTTTTCCAACAGGTATAATTAGTACCGCAATTTTTGTTTACATTTTGCTGGAGTATGGGCTTTTGGGCGATATGCTTATAAACGCGTACTACTTTTCCATGAGCATTTACGGTTGGTATGTATGGACTAGAAAGGTAGATGAATCTCATTTTATTCCAATTACCAAAACAACTCTAAATGATAAAAAATGGAGTGTTTTAATGTTTGTAGCAACCATACTTTTTGTGATTTTAGTATATAGTTTGTTTAATAAGTTTGATGGTTGGACAGCTTATGTTGATACCTTTACAACAGCTATATTTTTTGTTGGAATGTGGTTAATGGCAAAAAAAAAGTTGGAAAACTGGACATTTTGGATAATTGGAGATATAATTTCAGTACCTCTATATTTGTATAAAGGATTGGTTTTTACGGCTATTCAGTATTTATTATTTACAATTATTGCTATCTACGGATATAAAGCATGGAAGAAAAATTTAAACAAGAGCCCTCAAACCTTGTTAAAGTAGTTTTGTTTGGACCAGAGTCTACCGGAAAAACAACTTTATCGCAACAATTGGCTAAACATTATAATACTGTTTGGGTACCTGAGTATGCAAGAGAGTATCTTCAAAACAAGTGGAATAATGAGCGTAAAACTTGTGAACCGTCAGATTTATTACCTATTGCTGAGGGACAAATAAAATTGGAAAACCAGCTAGCCAAAAAGGCTTCAAATATTTTAATTTGTGATACCGATTTGCTGGAGACTAAAGTCTATTCTGAAGCATATTATTTAGGATATTGCAACACTACATTAGAAAAATATGCGTTAGAAAACACATACGATATATATTTTCTTACATATATTGATATTCCTTGGGAAGCAGATGATTTAAGGGATAAGCCTAATGAGCGAGAAAAAATGTTTTTATACTTTAAGGAAACGCTCGAAAAATATGATAGAAAATTTATTATCTTGAAGGGTAATAAAAAAGAAAGATTAGCAAAAGCAACAAGTTACATTGATCAATTACTAAAAAAATGAGCCAACTAACCGACAAAGATTTAGAATACTTTGCAAATAAAGGGATTGAAAAAAACAAGGTTCGAGGCCAAATACGAACCTTTAAAGAGGGTATACCTTTTGTTAATCTTGAAAAAGCTGCCATAATAGGAAACGGTATCTTAAAGTTTACTGAAGAAAAAGAAAAACAGTTAATAAAGAGCTTCGAAGAGCAAGCTTCCGGTAAATCCCTTTTAAAATTTGTCCCTGCGTCTGGTGCTGCTTCTAGAATGTTTAAAGCACTTTTTAATTTTTTAGATTCATATAACCCTGGAGAGGAAACTTTAGATGTTTATTTGAATAGGACTAACGATAAAAATGTGAAGTTTTTTGCTGAAAACATGGAGCAATTACCGTTTTATAAAATGGTATATGATAGAATTGCAGGAAAAGCTTTAAGTAAAGATGGAGAGGTTTTTTTGTTTGTAAAAGAAATGCTTTTTGATAGTGCTCTTAATTATGGTTTTTTTCCGAAAGGATTATTACCATTTCATAATTATAATGGCAAAATGGTAACCCCTTTTGAAGAGCATTTGAAGGAAGGAGCCAAATATGCGAATCAAAATGGAAAAGCAGATATTCATTTTACCATATCGGAGCAACATGAAGATATGTTTAAAAATGAACTTCTAAGAATTAACAGTACGGTTTCATTGGAAACAGGAACTAGTTATACAGTTAATTATTCATTTCAAAAACCATCTACAGATACTATTGCTGTGGATATGAATAATAAACCTTTTAGAAATTCAGACGGCACTATTCTTTTTAGACCTGGTGGACACGGCGCATTAATTGAAAATTTAAACGAACAAGACGCTGATATTATTTTTATTAAGAATATTGATAATGTTGTGGTTTCAAAATACGCTGATGAAGTTGCTAATAGCAAAAAGATTTTAGCTGGAATATTGCTAGAAGTTCAAAAACAAACTTTTGAATATGCAGCGTTGATAGATAATACATCCATTTCTGAAAAAACAACCAGTGAAATTAAGCAGTTTTTAGAGGAAAAACTTAATGCCAGATTTTTAGACAAGTTTGTAACATATAGCTTAGACGAAAAAATAAGAGTTTTAAAAGATAAACTTAATAGACCAATACGTATTTGTGGAATGGTTAAGAATGAAGGAGAACCTGGTGGAGGTCCTTTTTGGGTAGAAGATAAACAGGGGAGGGTTTCACTTCAAATAATTGAATCTGCTCAAATAGATTTGAATAATAAAAAACAAAAAGAAATTCTCCAAAACTCAACGCATTTTAATCCTGTTGATATTGTTTGTGGAATTAAAAATTACAAGGGAGAAAAATATAATATTTTAAATTTTGTTGATTCTAAACAAGGTTTTATTACTGAAAAAACCAAAGATGGAAAAGTATTAAAAGCATTAGAACTTCCAGGACTTTGGAACGGTGCAATGGCTTTCTGGAACACCATTTTTGTTGAGGTTCCGCTTATAACTTTTAACCCAGTAAAAACAGTAAATGATCTTTTAAAACCTTCACATCAACAATAGTTTTTACTTCAATTAAAATATATAAAGCTGCTTTTTGCAGCTTTTTTTTTGCTAAAAAGTGACTTTTTAAAAACCGCTGTGTCTTAATTAATAAGAGAGCAAAAAGTAATGATTGCAAAAATATCTATACTCATAGGAATTGTAACGCTGGTAGTGTCTGTAGGTATTCTAGCATGGCTTACTTGGTATGATGATAAAAACTAAATAGTAAAAATGAAACAATTAATTATTTCTTCAATGTTTGGATTAACCATGTTAGGCTCATGCTTGTATTACGCATCAGTTACAAATAAAGAAAAACGAGTTGATGAAATAGTTAATGATAAAACTAATAAAGAAAATTTGAGCATGACCTTTGTAGAAACACTAACCATTGACTATAGAGGATCAACCCTTTACAATTAAATTGATGATGAGTTTAAAAAAGTTAATTATTTTTTTGATTACTTAAGTAGAACTTATTCCCCCCATATAGCTGTTGCTATACGATGAGGTTGTAAAGATAAAGGTGTTATTTTTTGGTTGGTTGTAGGGGAGCTGCGTAAGTAGCTCCTTTTTTTGTGGGTAAAAAGGAGTATACAAATATTCATAGGGTATACAGTTTTATGCACTTTTACTAATCAGATAAATATTCAACTAATTGATTTTCAAACATATATGTAAAATTCATTTTTTGGTATTATAATTTCTATATACCTAAATGTCTTTAAATATGAACTTAAAATAGAATATCATGAAAAAGTTATTGTTAGTTGCTGTATTAGTATCTGGAAGTTTAATCACTTTTGCTCAAGAAGCAAATAAAAATTTGGTAGCACAAGTAGTCGCCACACAAGACACTTATAAAGAAATTCTAGCAGAAGAATTACCCCAAGCAGTTGTAGATGCAATTGCAAAAAACTATCCAACAGCTAAGGTAGAAAAAGCTTATGTTAACGAGGCAAAGCAATATAAGCTAGAACTTTCATTAGAAGACGGTACTACCGGAACCTTGTACGCTGATGAAAACGGAAATTGGATAGAAAAATAGTTAGTAAGTCCATTATTTGTATCAAGTTAGTTTGTTTAGGGAGGCATTTTGCTTCCCTTTTTTTATTTTAAAACAGCTTTTTGTCGATTTTTTGCGTAGATATTATACCCTGAACAAAATACCTATGCCTAAAATCTTAATTATAGAAGATGATACTGCTTTTGCGCAAATGTTGCAGAAGTTTTTGCTGAAAAAAGAATTCCAAGTTTCTGTGAGTTATTCCGCAAAAGAAACAAAAACGAGATTTAAGGATTTTGATTTTGATTTAGTTCTGACCGATTTACGGCTTCCAGATTATGATGGAATATCTTTGTTAAAAGAGATTAAGGCAATATCTCCAGAAACTTCAATTATTGTAATGACTGGCTTTGCAGATGTAAGTACAGCCGTTAAGGCTATGAAAATGGGAGCTTCAGATTATATAGCTAAGCCATTTCCTCCGGAGCAGATTATTAGAGTTATTCAAAATACACTACAAAATCAAAAAAAGAAGCTTCAGGTTGTAACCGAAAAAAAAGAAAACCCAACAGTAAGTTTTAACGGAATAAAGGGAAATAGTGAAGCTTCACAAAAGTTAGATAAATATATAAAGTTGGTGGCACCGACAAATATATCTGTTTTAATTATCGGTGAAAGCGGTACAGGTAAGGAAGTAACCGCTAGAGCAATACACAATAACAGTAGCAGAAAACATTTTGAATTTGTAGCAGTGGATTGTGGTGCAATACCAAAAGAATTGGCCGCTAGCGAATTTTTTGGACATGTAAAAGGCAGTTTTACTGGAGCAACGGAGCAAAAAATTGGAAATTTTGAAGCAGCACATAAAGGCACGTTATTTTTAGATGAGGTAGGAAACTTATCATATGAAAATCAAATACAATTATTAAGGGCTTTACAAGAACGAAAGATTAAAAGAGTGGGAAGTACGCAAGAAATTAAAGTGGATGTCCGAATTATTACTGCAACAAATGAAAATTTAATAAAAGCAGTTGAGCATGGGGCGTTTCGTGAAGATTTGTTTCATAGATTAAATGAGTTTTCATTACAATTACCAACACTTAAAGAACGGATTGATGATTTACCATTGTTCGCGAATTTTTTTTTAGAAAAAGCAAATACCAGATTAAACAAGGCTGTCCATAACTTTTCTGCTGAAGTATGGAATGTGTTTAATGAACACCATTGGTCGGGAAATTTAAGAGAGCTGCAAAATGTAATTAATAGGGCGGTGCTTTTAACTTCAGGAAACACAGTACAGCTGGATACCGTTTCAATAGATCTAGATACCAAAACAAAAAGTATTCCTGAGAATTTTTCAAAAGCTCAATTCGAAAAAGAACGCATAATTAGGGCGTTAAAACAAACCAATTATAACAAATCAAAAGCAGCTGAAATACTTAATGTAACCCGAAAAACACTTTATAACAGAATTAAACAGTATAACTTGAATTTGTAGTTAGGTCTAATTCAATGGTAGAAAGAAGCCGTTTAATGTCATTTATTAAAGTATTCATATCTTTTTTTAAAGGTAGCTGATTTGCTATTTCTAATTTTTCTAAAAATTCAAGACTAAAACTAGTAATCTTTAATTGTCTGAACATTGGAAGCATTTTATGAGAAATTGCATTAATTTTTGAAATTTCAGCTTGTTCAAAGGCCATAGTGAGTAGGTTAATGTTTTTTGAAGTTTCAGCTATAAATGTATTCAGAACTACGTCGACATCTTTTTTGTCTAAAAAGGAATTTAAAATTTCCAAATCGTATAAATTAGGGTTTGTTTTTTTAACGTATTCTTGTTCCTTTCTCACATTAATTTCAAAGTTTAGCTTAAGTAAACATTGTGTAAGTTGCTGTTGGGTGTAGGGTTTTAGTAAAACACCTGAAAACCCTTCTTTTAAATAATCTTCAATATCAAAATTGCGACTACCTGTCATTGCGATTATAGGTTGATTTTTATAGTGCCTATATATTCCCGATTTTAATTCATGTAAAACATCAAAGCCAGAAAATTGTGGCATTTGTATATCGGTTAAAACTAAATCATAATTCAAAACCCCATTTGTTTTGTTTATTTCGGTAAAATCATTGCATAAAATAGGTTGTACGCCAATGTTTTTTGCCATCTCTCCAAACATATTTAATAGTGATTTATCGTCATCAATAATCAAAATATTAGATATTGATTTTTGCCTTGCAATTTTTGCCTTAACAGGAACTATAGGTACTTGTATTGTAAATATGCTTCCATGTCCGACGTTGCTTTTGACTGAAATTTTTCCATTTAAAAGCCCAATCAGTTTTTTTGAAATAGCTAGTCCTAATCCATAGCCCCTGTAATTCTGTTCTGTTTTATTATTGACTTGTGTAAACTCTTTGAAAATACTTTTTAGTTTTGTTTTAGGAATACCAATACCTGTATCAATAACAGAAATGTTTAGTGAATTTGTTATTATTTTTGCTTTTATTGTTACACGACCTTTTGGGGTAAATTTATAGGCATTTCCGATAAGATTAGTTAAAATTTGTTTGAGCCTAAAAGAATCTCCATGTACCATTTTATCCACATTTTTAGCAATGGAAAGAGAGAGAGTTACCTTCTTATTCGAAGATAATTTTGCAATGTTTTCTGCAGTTTCTTTTAGTAAATCATAAGGGTTAAAGTTAATTTTATGAATACCTAATTTACCAGATTTTAGCTTCGAAAAATCGAGCAAATCATTCATTAAGTTTTCTACGTATCCTGACTCAGACTTTATGTTATTTAGATATTTATGTTGCTTTATTGTTAGCGAAGTCTGTTCCAGAAGTTCAGAATAACCTAAAATGGTATTTAATGGAGAGCGTAAATCATGACTAACTGTGTGTAAGAGTTGTTCTCTACTCTTTAGAAGTGAATCTGAAAACTGCTTTTCTTTTTCTAATTTTTGTCTGTATAACTGTGCTTTCCAGAAATCTTGAATGATTAAAAAGCTAAAAAAACTAATTATTAAAAAACCAATTATAGCAGTTAAACCAGCTAGCCGAATGCCTTTTTTTAATGCACGTTCCTTTAAAGAATTATTTTTTTGAATATTGTCTAGAATTTCTTGTTTAAACGATTCAATTATATGTTGTAATTGTTGAGAAATCTGTAAGTCGTTTTGTGTAATTTCAATTTCTTGCTTTAGCAAAGCATTTTCACTAGCGTTATTTTTTTTCTTAACCTCGGTGAGTACGGATTTAGATTTTTGAAGAATTGAATCTATTTTTTCAGAACTATTTATCAATGTATCTCTTGGAACATTGGCATTTAGATAATTTGCTAACTTTATAATTGAGTTTTGAGCTTGCGGAGAAAGTTGATTAAAATTTGGAGTTAACGCTTCCGCTGTTATTTTTCCTAAAGAAGCCTCAATTTTTTTAAATTTTTCAAGTGCACTATCAATAGGGTTGTTAAATCTATTCTGAGCTTTTATTCTTAAGAGCTGGTTGTAGTTTTCTACCTTTTGAACTAGTAAAAATGAAACACTATCTAATAGATTTTTTTGATGGTGACTTTCGGTTAGTTGTTTTAAAGTATCAATTTCAAGGGTAATGCTATCAATTTTTTTAGAATAGGTAACAAAAAATTTTTCCGTTTTTTTTTGCAGGGCCATTTTAGACAACCCTTCCGCTTCGTATAATTGTGTTAAAAGGGAATTTGTTTTAAAAAGTTTATTATCTGTCGTATTGGAAATACTTGACACTACATAAGTGTTAATTTCAGAATAGATAAAAAAACCAGAAATTAATGCCAGAATAGCAAGAGCTAAATAGCTAAGCATTATTTTAATAGCAAACCTTTTTTTGGTTTTCTTTTTCATAGCATTTTTTGTAGAAGTGCTATGATATTTACGACAATGGCAGTGTTTAGGTTTATGTGTTAGTTACTAAAAGTACTTTTTAACATTTCGGCAATAATTTTTTGCCCTTTTGGGTTTGGATGTATAGGGTCTTTATCATAGGCTTCTTCTTTTTTATTCCAAAGCGCTGTATGAATATCTATTTTGAGCAGCGTATTAGCATGTTGAATGTCTTCAATTACTTTTTTAAATACTAAAATAACTTCCTCATTATAATTAGGATATGGTTTTTGCCAAGTATACGGAGGCTTATTATTTTTTTGAGAAAAAGCCAAAGGAGGGGGAGTTAGTAGAATAGCTTTGGAATTGAATGCGGAAAGTGAATCTAAAAAATGGGTTATTCCCTTTTTATAAAGCGCTAATTTATTATCATTTAAAGGTTGATAAATACCGCAATTTACCCCATAACAAAAGGTGTAAATGTCTGCTTTGGTTTCTTGTAATACCTTTTGAAGTCTATTAAACAGATACGGTCTTGGAGTAGGGTGGCTATCTTCGGTTAAACCAGTTATAGTTTCGCCACTTACTCCTAGATTTATAAAAGTTAACTTCAATTCTGGATGTTCGGTATCAAAAAAGGTCTGTAATAGTTCTACATAGCCGTTTTTTCCAGCAGAAGTAATACTGTCTCCTAAACAGCCAATAACAGCGCCTTTTTTTAAAGTAAAACCACTAAGATTACAATTATACAAAAAGCTTAAACCTATGGATGCTAAAGCTGTTTTTTTAAGGAATTGGTTTCTATTCATTGTTATTAGAGTTGGATAACTAAATTTAGCGCAAATCTTATAAGTATATCCCGTGATTGTACTTTTTTAACAATAAAAATGTTAATTTTTTTTAGAATATTGATTTTCATTGTTTTTTACTTTAAAACGTTATGATAATGTAAAACCTCGCCATACCTTTGCCTTATCTCAAAGGGGTGCTGCTGTTGATTACTATGTGGCTGAGATTATACCCAATGAACCTGAGCAGGTAATGCTGCTAAGGGATACGTTGAAAATTATATGGAAGTATCCATAGATAGGGTTGTAGTAAACTCAAAACTCAAATATTAATTTTATAGAATAATAGCCCCTTTTATTCGTAATAAACATTTTACGAATGAAACTGCAAAATTCATTTTCATTTTTTAGAACACTGGCATTTTTATGCCTAACAGTAAGTGTAACAGCACAAGAAAAACAAGCTGATTCTTTGGAGGGTAAAAAGGTTGTACTCGATGAGGTTTTTGTATCTGCAATAAGAGTAACTAAAGAATCTCCTGTTACATTTTCAAATTTAACAAAGGAAGATTTACAATCGAGAAACTTAGGACAAGACATTCCTATTTTAATGAACTTTTTGCCTTCGGTAGTAACAACTTCAGATGCTGGAGCAGGAATAGGTTACACTGGTATTAGAGTAAGAGGTAGTGATGCAACCCGAGTTAATGTTACCATTAACGGAATTCCCTATAATGACCCAGAGTCTCATGGAACTTTTTGGGTAAATATGCCTGACTTTTCTTCTTCTACGCAAAGTTTGCAATTACAGCGCGGTGTTGGTACTTCAACTAATGGAGCAGGAGCTTTTGGAGCCAGTTTAAATGTATTAACTGATGGTTTCTCTGAGGAAGCATTTGGTCAAATATCCTCTTCAATAGGAAGTTTTAATACCTTGAAAAATTCAGTAAAGTTTAGTACGGGTTTATTAAATGACCATGTTGAAATTGCAGGGCGTTTGTCAAGAATAACTTCTGATGGTTACATTGATAGAGCTTCATCTGATTTAGATTCTTACTTTTTACAGGGAACGTATAAGGCAGATAAAACTTTAATTAAGGCGCTTATTTTTGGAGGTCATGAAGTTACCTATCAAGCTTGGTTTGGAACACCACTGGCTAGAATAAATAACGATACACAGGGTATTGAAGATTTTATTGTTGCAAACGGGTATACCGAAGCGCAAGCGGAAAATCTTAGAAATTCGGATAGGAGATATAATTTTTATACCTATGAAAATGAGGAAGATAATTATAAACAAAATCATGCCCAGTTATTGTGGAATCAAAAAATAAGTAATAATTGGAGTACCAATTTGGCTTTACACTATACTAGAGGTCGTGGTTATTTTGAGCAATTTAAAGTTGATGATGATTTTGCAACATATGGAATTACACCATTAAATATAAATGGAGAAGAAGTTAACTCCACAGATATTATTAGAAGACGCTGGCTAGATAACCATTTTTACGGCACTACTTTTTCTGCGAATTATAAAAGTGATAAGCTAGATTTAATAGTTGGTGGAGCCTTAAATAAATATGAAGGGGGACATTATGGTGAGGTAATTTGGGCAAGAATTGCTAATGACTTAAATTACGGAGACCGATATTATGATGATAACTCCGTAAAAACAGATTTTAGTTTTTATAGTAAAGCCAATGCAAAAATTAGTGAACAGTGGAGCGTTTACGGTGATTTACAATTAAGAAGTGTGACTTATGAGGCTAACGGGGCTGAAACTGGTATTGTTGACGACACCTTTACATTTTTTAACCCAAAAGCAGGTGTTACTTTTGATTTAAATAGGAATAACAATTTCTACCTTTCATACGCTATTGCTAATAGAGAGCCAAATAGAAACGATTACGAAAATGGAAGCCCTAAACCAGAACGTTTAGGTGATTTAGAACTAGGTTGGAGATATGTATCACCAAAAGTACAGTTGAATACTAATGTGTATTATATGAAATATAAAGATCAATTAGTGTTAACAGGTGAATTAAACGATGTAGGAGCTCCCTTGCGTGCAAATGTTGGAGACAGTTATCGTTTGGGCTTAGAGGTTGATGCCAATATTTCCATCTGCGATCAATTTGCGTTTAGACCTAACTTAACGTTAAGCACAAATAAAAATAAAGACTTCTTTTTTCAAAGAGATGGAGTATTACAAAACTTAGGAGATACCAATATTTCTTTTTCTCCAAACGTAATTGCAGGAGGAGCATTTGCTTATCTCCCAACAGATAATATTCAATTAGCAATATTAGGAAAATATGTGGGAGAGCAATATATGGGTAATATTGATGCTGAAAGTTCTAAACTAGATAGTTATTCGCAGTTTGATTTTAATGTTCAGTATGAGATTAATATCAATACTTTCATAAAGAACATAGTATTATCTGGTTTAGTGAATAATATTTTTAATTCGCTTTACGAGTCAAATGGCTATTTTTTCACATTTGATGATACTTGGTCTAACCCTGGCACAACCACAACAATTGAAGGAGCTGGATATTATCCTCAGGCAGGAACGAACTTTTTATTAGGAGCTACAATTACCTTTTAATAAATAATATCATAATATTTATAAGGAACATTCTTTTTAAGAGTGTTCCTTTTTTATTTTTGAAGGTAATAAATATGCTTAATATGAAAAAACCTATTCGTTGGGGTATTATTGGATGCGGTGATGTGACCGAAGTAAAAAGTGGTCCACCTTATCAATACACGCCAGATTTTGAATTATCCGCAGTAATGCGAAGAAACTATGAAAAAGCTTTAGATTATGCAAAACGTCACGGAGTTCAAAAAGTTTATAGTACCGCAGAAGAACTAATTGCAGATGAGTCAATTGATGCAGTTTACGTTGCAACCCCTCCTGATACTCATAAATTATATGGTTTAAAAGTGGCAGAGGCTGGTAAACCTTGTTGTATTGAAAAACCTATGTCACCCAGTTATGCGGATAGTTTAGAAATTTATAATGCATTTAAAGAAAGAAACATTCCCCTGTTTATAGCTTATTACAGGCGTTCATTACCTCGATTTTTAAAGGTAAAAGAATGGTTGGACACTGATAAAATAGGACAGATTCGTCATGTAAGGTGGCACCTTAGTAAACCTGCTTCCGATTTTGATAAAAGTGGAAAATATAATTGGCGTACTGATTTTGATGTTGCTCCAGGGGGTTATTTTGATGATGTTGGTAGTCACGGATTAGATTTGTTTGCCTATTTGTTTGGGAATTATAAAAATGTACATGGTATTGCTAAAAATCAACAAGGCTTGTATACATCTATGGATGCTATAACAGGGTGTTGGGAACATGAAAGTGGTGTTACTGGAGAAGGTAGTTGGATTTTTGGAGGATTCCAACGAGAGGATAAAGTGGAGATTATTGGTAGTTTAGGCAAAATAATTTTTTCCGTATTTGAGGAGGTAAACTTGGAGTTGCATACGAGTGAAGGGGTAGAAAGTTTATTTATAGAAAACCCGAAAAACGTACAAAAATACCACGTAGCTAATATCAAAAAACATTTATTGGAAGAAGGTAAACACCCTTCGTTAGGTTCTTCAGGATTACATACTAGTTGGGCAATGGATAAAATTTTAGGAAGTATCTAGGTAATCCGGGTATGAGCTATTTTGTAAACTATATAAAAACTTTAGTTGAACTTCCTGTAGATCAGGAACGTAAATTGTTGAAAATTATCTCTAAAAGGAAAATAAAAGAGAATGACAATTTTATTGTTGCAGGCCAACACCCAAAAACTATTGCATTTGTTTGTAAAGGATTATTCAGATATTATTATTCTGGTGATCAGGGTGAAGAGTTTACAAAAGCATTTTTCACTGAAAATTCGGTACTAATTTCTTATAGCGCAATTATACAAAATAGAGGCTCTTATTTTACGGCACAGGCCATAGAAGATTCGGAAATAGAAGTTGTTAACTATGACAGGCTTTTAGATTTGTTTTCGGAGTGGGAAGGATGGAACAAATTTTTAGTTGTGATGTTGCAAAAAGTATTTTTTGTGAAAGAAGAAAGAGAACGACAATTTTTGTTGTTTGATGCTGAAAAAAGATACCGCTCCTTCCTTGAGCAATTTCCCAACTTAGATAAACGTATAAGTCAACATCTTATAGCATCGTATTTACGAATAACACCAGAATCTTTGAGTAGATTACGAAGAAAAATGGGCTTCTTATCATAGGTCAATGCAAGTTTTGTTGGTTAGGTTTTACTTTGTGGTAAAACAGATATTATGATACTTGAAAATAGCACAGTGTTAATTACTGGAGGTAGTTCTGGACTAGGGCTAGAACTCACAAATAGATTGGTACAACAAAAAAATAAGGTTCTAATATGCGGACGTTCATTGGTAAAGCTAGAGCAAACTAAAAAAGAAATTCCAGAAATCCATTTTTTTCAATGCGATGTTTCGGTAAAAAAGGAATGTCAAAATTTAGTGGAGTGGATATCCATAAATCACCCTGAATGTAATATACTGGTGAATAATGCCGCCATTACTCATGTAGCTAATTTCTATGATGATGATAAAATTTTGGATAAGGCAGTGATGGAGCTCAACATTAACTTGCTAGCTCCAATAACGCTTTCCAAATTATTAATTCCAATTCTTACGAAGAATAGTAACGCATCAATTATAAATATTACTTCAGGTTTGGTATTTGTGCCACGAGTGGATTATCCGTTTTATAATGCTACAAAGGCAGCGTTACATTCGTTTACCCAAGTGTTAAGAATACAACTAAGCAAACTTCCTATTTCGGTTGTTGAGGTAATGTTTCCCGCTGTAGATACGCCATGGCATAATGGAAATTCTCCTAAAATAGCAATATCACCTGAGAAAGCTATTGATGAAATGTTGATTAAACTAAAAAAGGGAGAATTAGAAATTAAGATTGGTAAAGTAAAAATATTACGTATGTTAACCCGTTTAGCACCATCTTTTGCTTTTAAAAAACTAAATCAATTAACCAATATTAATTAGTAATAGTTATTACATTTCCGTTTAGTCGTGCATTATATTCAAGCATGTCATAATACCGTCCATCATCATTAGGTCTATTAAGTTGTTGCCCTGTAAATAAACTGTATTCATAATCCTCACAATTGCAACGTACGTTTTGTCCTTCTAAAACCATTACAGAGCAATTGTTAGGGGCATGGTTAGGACAGCTGGCTTCAAATACTCTAAACTGTTCAAATCCAGAATTTATTACAAAAACCCCCCTATTACCAACACTTTCATTACCTATAAAAACAGCACTTCCTATATTGGTTAATGGACTGTAAAGGGGTAAATTTAAGTTAATGTCAAAACGAAAACCAATTTCTTGAAGAAAAGGATTTCGGTCCGCTCTATCGCTTTCACAAGCCAATAAAATTATGGTAATTAACAAAATCGAAATCTTTTTCATAGTTTAAATAGGTTTCAAAAAGTACAACGCAAAATTGCGTAATTTTTAGTATATTTGTGTTAAATCCTCTCTAAAATGTGTGATAACACTTAAATAGTTGAGGGTTTTTTATTTCTTAAACATTCATGATATGAGTAACGTATCTTATTATACAGCAGAAGGGTTAAAAAAACTTAAAGACGAATTAAATCATCTTAGAGATGTTGAGCGCCCAAAAGCTTCACAAGCCATTGCTGAAGCAAGAGACAAAGGTGACCTATCGGAAAATGCAGAATATGATGCAGCCAAAGAGGCTCAAGGACTTCTGGAAATGAAAATTTCTAAAATGGAAGCTGTTGTTGCAAATGCTAGATTAATTGATGAATCTCAACTAGATACTTCAAAGGTATTAGTATTGTCAACAGTAAAGCTTAAAAACCAGACTAATGGTATGGAAATGAAGTATACCTTAGTTGCAGAAAGTGAAGCCGATTTAAAATCGGGTAAAATTTCGGTAAGTTCTCCAATAGGTAAAGGTTTATTGGGCAAATCTGTTGGCGAAGTCGCAGAAATTTCAGTCCCTAATGGAACACTTAAATTTGATATTTTAGAAATTACCAGAGCGTAAACACATATAAATTTTTATATTTAATCCTGTTAATCTATTTAGCAGGATTTTTAATTTATACTTAGAAACAATCTTACCATGCCAAGCATTTTTACCAAAATTATTAAGGGAGAAATTCCTTGTTATAAAATAGCAGAAGACGATAATTTTTTTGCTTTTTTAGATATTAATCCTAATGCTAAAGGACATACCTTATGTATTCCTAAAAAGGAAGTGGATAAAATTATGGATCTTGATGAAGATACTTATATGGGATTAATGGCTTTTTCAAGAAAAGTTGGCAAAGCAATAGAAGTTGCTTTGGATTGTAAGCGAGTTGGTGTTACCGTAATTGGCTTAGAAGTACCTCACGCGCACGTTCATCTTATTCCTCTAAATGAAATGAAAGAAGCCACTTTTCAACATAAGGTAAAGCTAACTACTGAAGAATTTGAAACGATTGCGCATCAAATTCGTTCTAAAATTGAATAAAACCTTCTAAATATAGGTAAATACTTCCTCCAATTAGCGCGACTAAACTCAGCAGTAAAATATAGAATAATGGTGTATATTTTACAGATTTTTTCTCTGGAATAGCCATTTTTTGATAGTACTCAAAAATACGTTCAATATCATCCGTCCAATTAACAGGATATATATCAGAATTACAGGTGTTGCATGTAATTTTGTGTGTTACCTCATTGGTGATTTTATGCACAAACTTTCCGCAACTGTGTTTTTGATAAAACGAAAGCGATAAATCTTGATTAAAACACTCAGGACAATTATTGGTAATATTTGCCTGTTTAATAACTACTAACTTCTCCTCTGCCATAATTAAGCGTATACTTTTAACGATATTTGCATAATAGTGCCCTCCTTACCGGACGAAAGTACTTTAATTTTTCCTTGATGATATTCTTCAATAATTCTTTTTACTAATGAAAGCCCTAATCCCCAACCTCTTTTTTTGGTAGTAACACCTGGATTAAAAACATTTTTTTGGTCTTTTTTAGGAATACCGTGTCCCGTATCGGCTACTAAAATAGTAACAAATTTTCCATTTGGTTTTATTTCAATAGCTATACTACCTTTTCCTTTCATTGCGTCAATACCATTTTTAACTAAATTTTCAATAGTCCAGTTATACAAAGCACTATTTAGTAATACAGGAATATGCTCTTCGTTAGAAGTAAAAGAAAAGTGAATTAGTTTTGAACTTCTGCGTTTAAGGTATTCAAAGGCATTTTTGGTTTCAAATACAATATTGCTTTCATCCAGTTTTGGTAGTGAACCAATTTTTGAAAAACGTTCTGTAATGGTTTCAAGTCTGGTAATATCTTTTGCTATTTCTTTAGTTATTTCTGGATTTATTTTTTCAACTTTAAGCAGTTCGTTCCAACCTAAAAGAGAAGATAATGGCGTTCCAATTTGATGTGCGGTTTCCTTTGCCATTCCTGCCCATAGCTTATTTTGTTCGGCAGCTTTGTTGGTTTTAAAAAAAAAGAAAATAACGGTGCCAAACAAAAATATGATTAATAATAAGGCAATAGGATAGTATTTTAACCTATTTAAAACTTCTGAGTTACCGTAGTATAATGTGGCTAAATGTTCACCTTGTTGATCTATAGAAATAGGAGTGTTTTCGTTTTTAAATCGTGTAATCTGTTTTTGTATATATAATGAGTCCGTGGCCTTATTTTCAGGCATGTTATTTATACGGGTGGACCCATCTTTATTTACCAAAATCATTGGCGTAGAAGTGTTGTTTTGTAACACTTTAATAGTAAGTTCTCCAAGATCCATGTTTTCTGAAAATTGAAGCAATTCTGACTGTGCAGTTGCCCAAATTTCCATTTTAAAACGTTCTTCTTCTTTAAATTTTTTGAAAAAACTATTGGTATTCCATAAGATGAGGCTAACAATAGCAAATGCCGCAACTAATAAAATAATGTTAGAAGTTTTGTTTTTAGGATTAAAATTCATCCAAATGGTTTCTTGCAATAAAGATAACGTAAAAAGCGCAAAATTAGTGAACGCCTTGTTTGCATTAGGTTTTAAATGGCAAACAAATTAACTACTTTTGCCTATGATGTCTGACATGGTTTCCATATCACCTTCTGAGGTTTCTACAGCAAAAATACATAGGTATTTATTAGGTGCTATTGGCCCCAGACCTATTGCATTTGCTAGTACTTTAGATAGTGATGGTAGACCAAATTTATCACCATTTAGCTTTTTTAATGTTTTTAGTGCTAATCCTCCAATATTAATTTTTTCTCCATCCCGTAGGGTTCGTGATAATACTACAAAGCATACTTTGGAAAATGTATTGGAAACTAAAGAGGTGGTTATTAATATTGTAAATTATGATATTGTTCAACAAATGTCTTTGTCCAGTACTGAATATACCAAAGGAGAAAATGAATTTATAAAATCTGGGCTCACAATGTTGGATGCAGAGGAGGTAAAACCATTTAGGGTTGCTGAATCTCCGGTTCAATTTGAATGCAAAGTAACCAAAGTTGAAGCATTAGGAAATGAGGGTGGAGCTGGAAATTTAATTTTTTCTGAAGTAGTAAAAATCCATTTACATAAATCCATATTGGATGAAAATGGAAATATAAATCAACATAAAATTGATCAGGTTGCAAGAATGGGAGGCAATTGGTATTCCAGAGCTAATATGGGGATGTTTGAAGTACCCAAACCAATAACAACTTTGGGTATTGGAGTTGATAATATCCCAGAAGAAATTAGACGAAGTACTGTTTTAACTGGAAACAATTTAGGAATGTTGGGTAATATTGAAAAACTACCTTTGCGCAAAGAGATTGATGCGTTTTTAGTATCAGATAAAATTAGTAGAAATGCTACTAAAGAAGAATTACATAAAAAAGCACAACACTATTTAAATAAAAATGATATACTTTCCGCATGGAAAGTATTATTAGCTAACTAAGATTAAAAAATGGAAGTACAAGGGAAAATTAAACTTATTGACGAAACTAAAACTTTTGGTAATAACGGATTTAGGAAAAGAGAATTGGTTGTTACTACTGATGAACAGTATCCTCAACATATTATGATTGAGTTTGTTCAAGATAAATGCGATTTATTGAACAGCTATGCTGCAGGGCAGGATGTTAAGGTAAGTATTAACTTAAGAGGAAGAGAGTGGACAAATCCACAAGGAGAGGTAAAATATTTTAACTCCATTCAAGGGTGGAGAATAGAAAGCCTTCAGGCAGAACAACCAAATCAAAACATTCCTCCTGTACCTCCAATGGACGCATTTGAACCAGCGGATGATTTAAACGAAGAAGATCACGACGATTTACCATTTTAATCTAAAATTGCAATTCGGCAGTTTTGAGCAAAAATAAATCAGATAATGAATTAATTTTTTTGACGGAGGAATTGGTTTTTCCTCCGTTAGAAAATGCCGATGAAGATGGGCTACTAGCTGTTGGAGGTAATTTAAGCGTTGAGCGCTTATTACTAGCCTACAAAAAAGGAATATTTCCTTGGTATGATAGTCAACAGCCTATTATTTGGTGGAGTCCAGATCCTAGAATGGTTTTGTTTCCATCGGAACTCAAAGTTTCTAAAAGTATGAAAACGGTGCTAAATAGTAACCGTTTTTTGTTGACCAAAAATGAGTGTTTTGATGCAGTTGTGGCCAACTGTGCAGATGTTAAAAGACATGGGCAGCAAAACACTTGGATAACATCGGAAATGAAATTTGCATATAATGAACTTCATAAAATAGGAGTTGCAACATCCTATGAAGTATGGGAAAGTAACAATTTGGTTGGGGGTTTGTATGGTGTTGATTTAGGACACGTTTTTTGTGGTGAAAGTATGTTTAGTACCGTAAGTAATGCTTCCAAGTTTGCATTTATTAAAATGGTACAAGAACTGAAGTCTAAAAATTACGAAATTATAGACTGTCAAGTTTACACGAACCATTTAGCCAGTTTGGGTGCTAGAGAAATATCTAGAAACCAATTTATAAAAATTTTACAAAAAAGCTAAACCTCATTATACCTAAAGCAATCAACTTCATGGTCATTTACCATACCGGTCGCCTGCATATGAGCATATACAACCGTACTGCCTACAAATTTAAAGCCTCTTTTTTTTAAATCTTTACTAATAGCATCAGATATTGGAGTATTGGCGGGGGCATCTTTGTAATTTTGCAACTTGTTTTTAATAGGTTTTCCATCAACAAAATCCCAAATGTATTTGCTAAAACTCCCAAATTCTTCCTGAACTTTAATATAGGCTTGGGCGTTACTAACAGTTGCTCTAACTTTAAGTTTATTTCTAATAATACCACTATTTTCTAGTAAGCTTGTAATTTTGCTTTCATCATAATATGCAATTTTTTTGTAATCAAAATTGTCAAATGCTTTTCTAAAATTTTCGCGCTTTTTTAAAACAGTTATCCAACTTAGTCCAGCTTGAAAGGTTTCTAGGATTAAAAATTCAAATAAAGTATCGTCGTCCTTTACGGGAACACCCCATTCTAGGTCATGATAAGCTTCATATAAATTGTCTCCAACGCACCAGCCGCATTTGTGTATTGTCATTGTAATGTAGATTTTTTAAGCTTCCAAAAATTCATTTTTCGTTGTATGGTAAAACCTAATTTTTGATATAAGTTTATGGCTTTAAAATTTGTTTCCAGAACATGAAGATAAGGTGTTTTACAACCATTAACAATATGATTTATAGTATAGGCAATCAATTGTTTTGCGAAGCCTTTTCCAGTATGGTTTGGGTGTGTTACGACAGCACTAATTTCGGTAAATTCGTTCATTTTTAAACGTTCTCCAGCAACAGCTACTAGTTGATTATTTTTGTAAATTCCAAAATAGCTTCCCATTGCGATAGTATTTTTCATAAAATATCCTGGCTGTACAAGATTTACGAGATTATACAAATCAAGTTTGTGTTTTTCTGTATTTAGTTCAACAATATTTTCTTCAATATCAATAGTAACTTCCTTGTCTAGAATCATTTGTTCGCATATCATTTGTTTAATTAAATGAATGTTATCACTAATCATTGGTTTTTCTCCTACAACAAAAAAAATAGGAGTTAAGTCTGCATATTTATCAATGTAAATGTCAATAGTATTGTAATTGGTAAAACTGCCAAAAGGAGAATATTTTGGACGGTAAAACTTTACATTATCATTTCCAACACAAAATTTTTTATGCACCTCATTTAAGGAATGCCAAACAGGGTTGTTTAGTTTGTCATAATTCATTTTTTGGTTAATAATGTTTTAGTCTGAGGAGATTATGTAAGTTTTTTGTGCTATTTACTACCAAAGCTACTCAATAATTTTTTCGTTTTATTACTATGGAAACTACAGTAGAATTAAATATAATAAAAATAATCGACGAGAGTTTATCTAAAACCATGTCGTATGAAGAGTACAGAGTTTTTGTTTCACAATTAGCAAAAGAAGGTAAAGCTTCTGGACCAACTCAAACTGAAGCATTGAGTAACTATACGCAGTTGAATGACAGGCGTATGAAGCGTTGGGATAAAACATTTAAAATTGATGCTGATGCGATGGCTAAAATTGCAAGCGTGAATGAAAAAATTACCTTTTTGGTGATTTCTGAAAGCTGGTGTGGTGATGCAGCTCCAAGTTTGCCAGTAATGAACAGAATTTCTGAAGCCAATCCAAATATTGAGTTAAAAATTGTTTTGCGTGATGAAAATGTGGCACTTATGAATGCGTTTTTAACTAATGGTGCAATGTCTATTCCTAAGTTAATAGTTCTTAATAGTGAGAATAAGGTTGTAACGGATTGGGGTCCAAGACCAAGTACAGCCACAAAAATGGTGAATGATTTTAAAGAAAAGTACGGTAAGTTAACTCCCGAATTTAAAGAAGAGCTTCAGGTTTGGTACAATAAAGATAAAGGGCAAACTACCTTAAAAGATTTATTGGCTTTACTTCCTTTGAAATAAATACGTAATTGTTCCTTTTTGTACCTGTTTGGATGAAGAATTAAATTTTGCCTTTAACGCATAGGTTATAGCATTATCCACTAAACATCCATTTGATGTTCCAGAACTTTTAGTATTAAAAGTAGCATCTGTTACATTACCAACAGCGTTGACTTCAATATTAATAACAACTTTACCACCTTCGATACAAGTATAAATTGGAGGTGGAAGGTTATAACTATTTCGGTCAACTAACGAGTAGGAAACAGATGTTTTACGCTCTGCTAAATTATTAGTAAACGTCTCTTTCTGAGCTTCTCGTTCACCTAATAATTGTTTTTTCTCTTCTCTTTTTTTTGCAAGTTCTTTAACGCGCTCTGCGTAACCAGCATTTTCTCCTAAATCTAGTGGATCTTGACTTTCTCCTTGAGCTTCTCGCTCAGCCATAATCTCTTCTAAGGTTTTTAGCGGCTCAGGATTGCCATAACTAGGTTTGGCTGTTTCATTAAAAGCTAAGTGACTTTTTACGGGGTCAGTTTTGGTAAGTTCTTCAAGCGCCTTTTCTTCTTCCTTAATTATTTCTTCTAAATCTTCTTCAGATAATACCATTTCAACAACATACTCTTCTTCCTCACTTTGTCCTCCTAAGTGTATATTGTATAGGGTGAGAACCATAATAGCCATGGTAAACACCGTAATTAATAATGATAATACTTGACGATTTAAAGTCATAATAATACAATAACCCTTTTTTCCTAAAATTATTTCAAATAAACAACCAAAACTAAAGGTCTTGTCAAAAATTTAAGATTTTAACTTTCTTCGTTAAGAGTTTGCTCAAAATTTAGAGGGTCTATAGCATTATTTACGGAGTAATCACCTATTTTGGTTCTTCGGAGTTTAGTTAAATGACCACCAGAATTAAGAGCCTTTCCAAAATCGTGTGCTAAAGAGCGTATATATGTTCCCTTGCTACATAGTACTCTAAAACTAACATCAAGGTTGTTTATGGAAGTAATTTCAAACTCTAAGATATTTACTTGTCTGGGTTTTACTTCTACGGTCTTGCCTTTTCGAGCATATTCATACAAACGTTTTCCATCTTTTTTTAAAGCAGAAAATATAGGTGGAATTTGTTCAATTGTACCAATAAATTTTTTAGCGGCGTCAATAATAAGTTTCTGAGTAATATGACTAGTTGTAAAGGTTTGATTAATCTCTGTTTCTAAATCATAAGAAGGCGTTGTAGCTCCTAAAGTAATTATGCCAGTATATTCTTTAACTTGTCCTTGTAGTTCTGTGATTTTCTTAGTGAATTTACCCGTACAGATAAGTAATAGTCCCGTTGCCAGCGGGTCTAAAGTACCAGCATGACCAATTTTTATTTTTTTAAGCTTATATTTTTTTCGAATATTCCATTTAAGCTTATTAACCACTTGAAAGGAAGTCCAATTCAATGGTTTGTCTAACAAAAGAAGTTGACCTTCTAAAAAATCTTCTTTGGTTTTCAATGTTTACTTTTTATGCCCAAAAACTATAACCAAGTGCAATACAACCTACAATTAAGCAATAGATAGCAAAGTATGTAAGTTTACTTTTCTTAACTAATTGAATCATCCATGTACAGGCAGCTAAACCAGCTATAAATGCAGCGATAAAACCAGCGCCCATGGCAACGTTGTTTTCTCCAGAAAAAGTTAAATCTCCACTAAAAATATCTTTAGCTATTTTTCCGAAAATAAGTGGTACTACCATTAAAAAAGAAAAACGAGCTGCTTTGGTTTTATCTACACCTAATAAAACCGATGTAGAAATTGTTGCACCACTACGAGATATACCTGGTAACATGGCAATTGCCTGGGAAATTCCAACGACAAAAGCATTGTTAAAGCTCACTTTTTTGTCAGTATCCTTTGCTTTATCAGCAAAATATAATAAGATAGCAGTTACAATTAGCATTGCCCCTACAAGTTTAATATTACCACCAAAAAAACTTTCTAATTGTTCTTCAAAGAATAACCCAACTATAACTGCAGGAATCATAGATAGTATAATTTTTAATGAAAATTGCATTTCATCGTTCCATTTAAACTGAAACAATCCACTTAAAATTTCCCAAATATCTTTTCTAAAAACAACAATTGTACTTAATGCAGTAGCAAAATGAAGCACAACTGTAAATAATAAACTTTCTTCGGGAACAGAGTTATCTCCTAAAATAGCCTTACCTAATTCTAAATGACCACTAGATGAAACAGGTAAAAATTCAGTTAATCCTTGAATAATACCAAGGATAATAGCGTCTAAAGTTTCCAATTGTTATTTCTTTTTGTGAGGATTTAATAAAATGGCATAAACTTCTATGCCTAGTCCAATAAGTACAAGTGTTGGAGCTAAACGAATTCTTCTGAAATTATAAATATCTGGATTAAAAACATTGGGGTCATCACTTCCTCCTCCGCTCATTAAAATAAAGCCAAGCGATAAAAAGGCAATGCCAATAAACATAAACAAGTAATTTTTCTTCTGAAAAATAAACTCCTGCTTTGCTGAACCTTCCAAGTTATTTTTTTCTTTTTTGCTCATGAACGCAAAGTTAATAATATAATTCGTCTGTTCTTAAATTTAAAAAGCGTTGTGTAGCAAAATAAGTACTTATGAATGAAATAAATACGCCAAGTACAAAAACGGCAACCAAAAGTAAGCTTAATTGCGTAGGGTCTTCAAATAAACCGAGTTCCGGAAAATTTCCATTTAAATAGTATAATACTCCGGAAAGCACCAGTATAGCCAATAACGCTCCTAGCATTCCTAATTTTATGTTATTCCAGATAAAAGGCCAACGAATAAATGTTTTTGTTGCACCAACCATTTGCATAGTTTTAATAATAAAACGTTTGGAATAAATAGAAAGGCGTATGGAGCTATTAATTAATAGTACTGCAATAAAAGTAAAAATGGCACATGCTACTAAAATCCAAAAACTAATTCGTTTTACATTTTCGGTTAAAAGCCCAACTAGCGGTTTGTCATAGCTAACCTCATCAACATATGTTTTTGCGGTTATTTCAGTAGCAATTTCTTCGATTTGTTCTGGAGAAACAAAATCAGCATTAAGGTTTACATCAATGGAATTTTTTAGAGGATTATAGCCTAAAAAATCAGTAAAGTTTTCTCCAATTTCTTCAGCATGTTTTTTAGCTGCTTCTTCTTTAGAGACATACCTAGCTGTTTTGGTATAGTCAGCCATTGCTAAGCTTTTTTGCAGTTGGTCAACCTCAACTTCTTTGGCACTTTCTTTTAAGAATACCGAAATAGTGATTTGTTCTTTAAAATGATTGGCCATTTTGTTAGTGTTTAAGACTAACAACCCTAGAATGCCGAGCAAAAACAATACTAATGCAATACTTAATACTACAGAAAAGTAAGAAGAAATTAATTTCCTTTTTTGATAACGTTCAAATGACTTGCTCATATAAGGGATAAAGTTAGGAAAGATAAGTCAATACCCAAGTATTGACTTATTTTTTCAGCATAAAAATCTTAATAATAACCTAATTGGATAATAACTTATCTCCCGTAAAAGCAAATTGATTCCATTTTGGTAACGGATGAAAACTAGCAGCTTGAACATCTCTAAATAATCGTTCTATTTCGTTTTTCACATAGAAACTTTGTCCACCTATAATTTCCATGGCATCGCTAACTGTTTGTTTACAAGCTTCAACCACGTTAGTTTTTAAACTTAAAATAGTTACTGAGTTATCATGATTTATATCAAAATCTAAATCGTTTGCAGTCATGTACATGGTTTTCCATTGAGACTGTGCTGCGATCAAGCTATTATGTAATTTTCCAAGGCAAAAATTTAAGTGAGGAGTATTAATTTTACCTTCCCTGGCCTTTAAAAGTACTACCTCCATAGCCCTTTCCGCGATTCCAACGTATACCGACATTATTAAGGGCATGGCAACTGTTAAAACAACATTCCATACAGGATGGAATTCATCTTGTTTTCGTTCTAAAGCTATCGCATTTTCAGGAATAAAAACCGAGTCAAAAGCAATACCGCAGGAACCTGTTCCTCTCATTCCCATAACGTTCCAATTATTTATAATAGAAACACCTTTTTGTTTTATCGGAACAGAGAAATGTAAAACCTTCCATTCGTTACTTTCATCTAAATATGGGGCACTTGTTATGGCAACATCGCCAACAACAGATTGACTAGCAAAGTGTTTTTCAGCATAAAAAAGATAACCTCCCTCGGTTTTTTTAAGCTCACCATTGGAACCTAACCAATCTCTTGCTCCGGTACTTACTAATATTAACTGGTTTTCAGCTATTTTTCTTAAGGTAGCCTCCCCAATGTTTTTGTGCTGATATTTCCAAACCGCAGCCGCTATTAAATGTTGATGCATGGAAAAAGCCAAAGCTGTTGACCCACAACGTTTACCCATTTCTTTTAGTAAGTTGCACATTGCGGTGTATTTCATTCCCATTCCACCAAGTTCCTCAGGAATTAAAGCAGAAAACAATTTATGGCTTTTTAAAAGCTCGTAGTTTTCTTTTACGAAGCTGCTATTAGTATCATGTTTTTTAGCATTTTTTTGAAGTGTGGAAAAAATGGACTCATAGGTGTCCTGCGATATTTTCTTGCTTGTATTTATAGTTTTCATCGTTGTTTAAATTTAGGTGTTGTTTTAAATAATATTAATGGTAATTGGTGTTCCCTTTTTCAAGGTTTGATAGATAATACAACTGCGTTTTGTACCTTGAATTAAGGTGTTTAGTATTTTTTTGCTTATTCCTTTAGTAGTAATTTCAAGATCTACATGCATAGATTGAAACTCAACAGGTGTGGTAATATTCATCCGTAAAGTACCTCTTACGTCTACTTTTGCGGAAACAAGTACCCTGGTTTTTATTAGTGTAATATTGTGCCTGTTTGCAACCATTCGTAAAGTGCTTTCTAAGCATGATGCTAGCGTTGCGCAAAGCATGTCTCCGGGATTAGGAAAATCGTGGTCTCCACCAACAGCTCTATGCACACCTACTTTAAAAGGCACATGCAATTCGCTATTCATAGAAACTGTTGTTCTAAAAGGGTCATGAAAGTTTTTACCAATTACTTCAGCCCGATCAATAATTAAGGCAGATGCAGGGTTTTCTTCATATTTTTTTTGAAGTCTCATATGTCTCATAAAAACTTGAGACGGATTTTTAAGAAGATTTGCGTTTCTTAAAATGGTTTTGGTAATAAAGAGTGTATTAAACATATTGCTTGTTTTTTGGTTACAATGCAAATATCCTACTCACTTATATGATAAGATGTTCTATTAAGCCCAATGAATATGCTCTAAAGTTCAAGCTTTGAAAAAAGCTTTATGCGATGTTTTTACTAACTTTAAACTGATTCGGTGTACAGTTAAAATGAGATTTGAAGGACTTAATAAAATGTGAAGTATTCTTAAAACCACTTTCAAAACATACTTCGTTTATATTCATTTCAGAGCTAATTAGCAACATTTTACTGTATTGCAATCTTTTGTCCATTAGCCATTTTGATGGTGTTGTTTCAAAATATTTTTTAAAATCTCTTTTAAAGGTAGAAAGACTCCTCCCTGAAAGTCTTGCAAAACCTTCAAGCGGAAGGTCATATTGAAAATTCATATTCATGATATGCTCAATATTCGCTTTAGACGATTGCGATATTTCATAAAGCATATTTTTAAACTGAGAATTTTTTTTGTTTAGTAAAATATTAAAAATTAATTCTTTGAACTTTAATTCTACTAAATTTTGCGGAATGGCTTGACCTTTAGTTAAATATTGGAAGATACTTTCCACCAATGTATTAAAGGAGGTGTCAGCTATTATTGGTAAAACCGAATTTTCAGTTGTAGAAGTAATATTATTTTGAATGTTGTTAGCGTTAATAAAATCTATGATAAAATCGTCATTCATAAAAAACAACATGGCGCAATAGTCTTCCTCAAAATATTGCTTTGTAGTATAAACTCCTTTTTTTACAAATATTATATCACCCCCCTTAAGATTAAATGTTTTGTTAGGTGTATGCCAATCCTTTTTTCCATTAATCACATAAAGTATCATGTGAGATTTAGTCCATAACGTAAACTCATCAATATTAAGAGGGCATTGGTATTCCGCCAAAATAAAATTGTTGCCAATTCGGGTATTGAGCCTTGGGTTATTTTTAAAGTATTCGTAAATATCAACAATCATGGTTGCAGTTTATAACGGGGTTATACAAGATAGCAAAATATTGTATATTTTCCGTTGTTGTAAGCACGCAAGGCTAATTAGGGTTGCGTAAACAAGCTAGAACTTTAGCTTTCGCCTTTGGGTTATTAAACTTATTTTTGCCTGAAATTCTAAGTAAACAAATCATGCAATACAATTTCAATGAAATTGAAGCCAAGTGGCAAAAATATTGGGCAGAAAACCAAACATTTAAAGCAGAGAATAATTCTGATAAAGAAAAATTTTATGTTTTAGATATGTTTCCTTATCCCTCTGGAGCAGGCTTACATGTGGGTCACCCTCTTGGTTATATTGCAAGTGATATCTATGCCCGATACAAAAGACACAAAGGTTTTAACGTATTGCATCCACAAGGGTACGATTCTTTTGGATTACCAGCAGAACAGTATGCCATTCAAACAGGGCAACACCCTGCAATTACCACAGCAACAAATATTAAGCGGTATAGAGAGCAGTTAGATAAAATTGGCTTTTCTTTTGACTGGAATCGAGAGGTGAGAACATCTGACCCTAAATACTATAAATGGACACAGTGGATTTTTATACAGTTATTCAACTCGTGGTATAATATTGATTCAGATAAGGCGGAGAACATAAATGTTTTGATTTCAATTTTTGAAAAAGAAGGAAATTCAAAAGTAAAAGCTGTATGCGATGAAGATGTGCAGTTGTTTTCAGCTGCGGAATGGAATAATTTTTCAGAAAAGCAAAAACAGGAAATTTTATTACAATATAGACTAACATATTTGGCAGAAACAGAGGTTAACTGGTGCCCAGCATTAGGTACTGTTTTAGCTAATGATGAAATTGTAAACGGTGTTTCGGAGCGTGGTGGACATCCTGTGGTTCGAAAAAAAATGACACAATGGAGTATGCGAATTTCTGCGTATGCACAACGTTTGTTAGACGGATTGGAAAAAATTGATTGGCCCCAACCTTTAAAAGATTCTCAAACTAATTGGATTGGTCGTTCTGAAGGAGCATCCGCAATTTTCAAAGTAATACCTTCATCTTCTTCTTCGAGCGAAGCCGAGAAGATAGAAGTTTTCACAACCCGTCCTGATACTATATTTGGTGTAAGTTTTATGACTTTAGCTCCAGAACATGAGTTGGTTGCTAAAATAACTACACCAGAACAAAAAGCAGAGGTAGAAGCATATATTGAAGCTACAGCAAAACGTTCTGAACGTGATCGTATGGCTGATGTAAAAACCATTTCTGGAGCATTTACAGGAGCTTATGCGGAACACCCTTTTTCTAAAGAGCCAATTCCCATTTGGATTGGAGATTATGTTTTGGCAGGATATGGAACAGGTGCTGTAATGTCCGTTCCTTGTGGTGATCAACGTGATTACGATTTTGCAAAACATTTTAATATTCCTATCCCAAATATTTTTGAAGGAATTGATATTTCTGAAGAAGCGTTTGCAGATAAGAGTAAAACTGTAATTGCGAATTCTGATTTTTTAAATGGACTACCTTATAAAAAAGCAGTAAAAAGAGCCATTTTTGAGCTTGAGCAATTAGGACAAGGTAAAGGAAAGATTAACTATCGTTTGCGAGATGCCGTGTTTAGTAGACAACGTTACTGGGGAGAACCATTTCCTGTGTATTATGCTGACGGAATGCCGCAAATGATAGCTCCAGAACATTTGCCTATTGAGTTGCCAGAAGTGGAAAAATATTTACCAACTGAAACCGGTGAACCACCATTGGGTAATGCTACAGTTTGGGCTTGGGATACAAATACTAATAAAGTTGTTAGTAACGATTTAATTGAAGGCGCGCGGAGTGGAGTCAAAGGAGTGTATCCTTTGGAGTTAAACACCATGCCAGGTTGGGCAGGGAGTTCGCAATACTTTAATAGGTATATGGATCCTAATAATCAAGCTGCCATTTTTTCACCAGAAGTCATGAACTACTGGCAAGATGTAGATTTATATATAGGTGGTAGCGAGCATGCTACAGGGCATTTATTGTATGCTCGTTTTTGGCAAAAATTTATGTTTGATAGAGGTTTTGTTCCTAAAGACGAGTTTGCTAAAAAACTCATTAATCAAGGTATGATTACTGGGACGAGTGCTATAGTCTATAGAGTGAGTGGAACAAATAAGTATGTTACTAAAGGATTGAAGGATAAATATCAAACAGAAAAACTAAGGGTGGATGTTAGTTTAATTAATTCTGCTGATGAATTGAATATTGAGGAATTAAAAAAATGGCAACCCCAGTATCAAAATGCTGAGTTTATATTAGAAGAGGGAAAATATTTAGTGGGAAGGGAGATTGAAAAAATGTCGAAAAGATGGTACAATGTAGTAAACCCTGATGAAATTTGCGATGAGTATGGGGCAGACAGTTTACGTTTGTATGAGATGTTTTTAGGACCATTAGAACAATCTAAACCCTGGAATACTGCGGGTATTACGGGTACACATGGTTTCTTAAAAAAGCTATGGCGTTTATACACTCCTTATTTTGATTCCTCACTAAGCATTAACTCACCGAGCGGAGTCGAGGTGAATGAGCCAACAAAAGACAACCTTAAAACTCTACACAAAACCATTAAAAAAGTAGAAGAAGATATTGAGAATTTCTCTTTCAATACCTCAGTCTCTACATTTATGATATGCGTTAATGAGTTATCTGCTCAAAAATGTACAAGTAAGTCTGTTTTAGAAGCTTTGGCCATTTTGGTTTCACCATATGCGCCACATATTGCAGAAGAACTTTGGGAAAAGTTAGGTCATAATGAATCTATTTCAACAGCACCATTCCCTGCTTTTGATGCTTCGCATTTGGTAGAAAGTAGTAAAGAGTACCCTGTATCCTTTAATGGTAAAATGCGTTTTAAAATAGAATTGCCTTTGGATATGAGTAAAGAAGACATAGAGTCTACCGTAATGGCGCATGAAAAAACACAACAACAATTACAAGGACGTACACCCAAAAAGGTAATTGTGGTTCCGGGCAAAATTGTAAATATTGTCGGATAGTTGTTTTGTTGCTATGAAAAAGTGATTAGCACCTACAATATTTGGCATTTTTTTGGCTGATTGTTATAAAACTGCATTTATTCTATATTCTCAATATTTTAAATGTATGCCCATTAAAAACATCTTTTTTTAAGTAAAAAATGAAAATTTTTCAAACAAACCCCTAAATTTTTAGGGGTTTGTTTTTTTATTATTGAATTTGTGGGGTTTTGACCCCTTTATTTTTGTTTTTCAATTTTTTTATGTCACAGATTTATCACAAATTTGCCCTTATATCATTAAAATCATAACAAATGATAATTGGTGTACCTAAAGAAATTAAGAATAACGAGAGTCGTGTTGGAATGACTCCTGCTGGGGTTTTTGAATTAATTAAAAGCGGTCATACCGTTTATGTTCAATCTGGTGCTGGAGATGGTAGTGGATTTTTAAATGAAGACTATCAGCAGGTTGGTGCTATTATTCTTGATACTATTGGTCAGGTATATGCTATGAGCGAGATGATTGTTAAGGTAAAAGAGCCAATAGAGGAAGAATATAGTTTGGTTCAAGAAGGGCAAGTTGTTTTTACCTACTTTCATTTTGCGTCTAGTGAAGCTTTAACAGCAGCAATGCTAAAAAGCAAGGCAATATGTATTGCTTATGAAACAGTAGAGGATGAGGACGGTACCTTGCCGTTATTAACACCAATGTCTGAAGTGGCTGGTAGAATGGCAATTCAGCAGGGTGCAAAATATTTAGAGAAACCAGTTAAAGGTAAAGGAGTTCTGTTAGGTGGAGTTCCTGGAGTTGCTCCTGGTAAGGTTTTAGTACTTGGTGCAGGTGTAGTTGGCATTCAAGCTGCAAAAATGGCAGCTGGTTTAGGGGCGCATGTCACTATTTTGGATGTTGACATGAAAAGGCTTCGTTATGTAAATGATGTAATGCCACCTCATGTTGTTACTGAGTTTTCAAACGAATTCAACATCAGAAAACATATAAAAACGCATGACCTAATTGTAGGCGGAGTTTTATTAAAAGGAGCAAAAGCACCAAAGCTTATTACCAAAGATATGCTTAAAGATATGCACCCTGGAACTGTAATAGTAGACGTTGCAGTAGATCAAGGTGGATGTGTAGAAACTACAAAGCCAACAACTCATGAAGACCCTATTTATATTATAGATGACGTGGTTCACTACTCCGTTGCAAACATGCCAGGAGCAGTTCCATATACCTCAACAATGGCATTAACAAATGTAACCCTACCATATGTGTTAAAGCTGGCAAATTTAGGCTGGGAAGCTGCTTGCAATGAAAATCAATCATTAAATAAAGGATTAAATATTGTTGAAGGAGAAGTGGTTTACAAAGAAATTGTTGAAACGTTTAGATGGTAAGCCTCCTCAGTTTCGTAAGCTAGTTAATTCTTCTATATAGAACCTCGCTACTATCTGTTGACTAATTCAGTTAGATTGGCGGGGTTTTTGCTTTTTAATAATTGGTAGATTTTTCCAATAGAAAGATTCTTTAGTATCTTTAATTAAAAATAAAATAGAAAATTATGTTTGGATTTGATATAGGATATATAATAATAGCAGGTGTTTTTGGGCTATTTAGTATGTTTGTTAGTAATCGTCTTAAAAGTAAGTTTAAAAAATATTCAAAAGTACATTTACGTAACGGAATGAGTGGAGCGGAAATTGCTGAGAAAATGCTAGCAGACCATGGTATTAGAGACGTAAAAGTAATTTCTACACCAGGAATGTTAACGGATCACTATAACCCTGCGAACAAAACCGTAAATTTAAGCGAAGGAGTATATAGTCAACGAAATGCCGCCGCCGCCGCCGTAGCTGCGCATGAATGTGGGCATGCGGTACAGCATGCTACCGCATATAGCTGGCTACAAATGCGTTCAAAGTTAGTTCCTATTTTAAATGTTACCTCTCGTTTTTCAATGTGGGTAATTTTTGGCGGGTTGGCCTTAATGGGTACAACAGCAATTGGTGGAACTATAGCTTGGGCTGGAGTTGGTTTATATGGTATTGGAACACTATTTAGCTTTATAACATTGCCAGTTGAATATGATGCAAGTAACAGAGCATTGGCATGGTTAAAGAATAAAAACATGGTAAGTCAACAAGAATATGCTGGCGCAGAGGATGCTTTAAAATGGGCTGCGAGAACATATTTGGTTGCCGCAATAGGTGCTTTAGCAACCTTACTATACTTTGCTATGCGGGTTGCAAGTAGAGATTAAGTATGATATAAAATATGAGGATAAAAAAAGGAACTATCTAATTTCTAATTGATAGTTCCTTTTTTTAGTATTATGAAGATTAATAATGTTACTCTGTTTCTCCTCCACCTTCAGAAATTGTAACTCTTTCATCAATCATCTTTAACGCAATGCCATCTCTTCCTATTAAATCAAACATATCAAGAATATCACGCATTGTTTTTTCTTCCTCAAGTTGTTCAACAATAAACCACTGCAAGAAGTTTTCCACATTATAATCGTTATTCTTTTTACATTCGTTCACAATATTATGGATAGATTTTGTAACCTGAATTTCTTGTTCTAATGCAGTTTCAAACACTTCTTCCAGCGAAGAAAAATCATGATTTGTTTGACCAACAGCTGGAGAAATTGCACTACCTCCACAATCATTAACAAATTGAAATATTTTCATCATATGAGACCTTTCTTCAACGGATTGGTTGTAGAAAAAAGCGGCACTTTGTGTAAATGCATTTTGGTCACACCAAGATGCCATAGCTAAATATGATGCTGAAGCATGAGCTTCCATTTTTATTTGATTGTTAAGTAAGTCCATTGTTTCAACAGAAATACTCATTCTTTGTCTAGCAATATCTTTCATAAGCTCTAGTTTGTTTTACTCAAATATACTTAAAGTGTACAACGAAAATAAGTTGATAAACTTATTTATAAGCGGTCTTAATTTACTTAAAATTACAAATTAATAAACGCATGCAACGCTATTACACGGAATAGAAATACCTACAGCTAATAAACTTTGTTGGATTAATTGGTTTAAGTCCAGTATTTCTAAAGTGTTGAATACAAATAAATGTGATTTATTGCACAACGTCAGCACCTCAAAACCATGTTTGTTTACAGAGGAATCAAAATGGTCGGTTATTGAAATGGAATTAATTTTATGCCGTAATGCCAGTAATTGGCAAAACGAAAACTTTATGGTTTTATGACCAAAATCTAGGAAATAGCAACGTTCTATATCATTTTGATACAAGGCATAAAATTCCGATTTGTAAACTAACACCATAGGACAAATCTAAAGTTTATTTAGATTGAATCCAAATATTAAATCTGTATTTGTCTTTCTATTTGTTGATTCAGTGAGATGAATGTCTCTGTTCTGGAAACACCTTCAATTTGTTGAATATCTCTATTAAGCACATTCATAAGATGTTCATTGTCAGTACAAAGTACTTTTATTAAAATAGACCAATTACCCGTGGTATAATGACATTCTAAAACTTCTGGGATTTTTTTGAGTTCCTTAACCGCAACAGGGTTACTCATGGCTTTATCTAAAAAAATACCAATATAGGCCATGGTAGTATATCCTAAAACTTTAGGATTTAATACTAATATAGAACCAGCAATTAACCCTGAACTTTCTAGTTTTCGCAGCCTTTGATGTATTGCAGCACCAGAAATGCCTATTTGTCTGGCAATTTCAAGAATAGGTTTTCGGGCATCTTCAATTAAAAACCTTAATATTTTTTTGTCAATACCGTCTATTTTAACGTTTTTGTAAGTGGTTTTCATGCTTAATACTTTCAATTATCATTAAAAGTACAATTTTACATTACAATAGAGTCTGGATTATAACCTAAATAAGGAACTTCTTTTTCTTTGAATACAATTCCATAATTCTTTAGTTCCTCTAAAATAGGCTCGTAAACTTCTTTTTGAATAGGGATTTGTACTCCTGGAGTGGTAATCTTTTTATTTAGTATCAGTATTGTTGCAATTGCAACGGGTAGCCCAACCGTTTTTGCCATGGCAGTGTGTGTTTGGCTTTCACCTACTACAACCATGTGCGAATCTATTTGTTTGTTTTCTCCATTTTTCTCGTAGCCAAATTTATGATACATCACAATCATATCTTTTTCGGTGGAGTTTAGTGTCCAACTTTCTTCAAGAATAATTTGAAGAACTTGTGCAGGGGTAGCATTTTTCTTTCTAATAACTCTTGTATTATCAAAAATATTTAGCGATACAAGCTTATCCCAGATGTAATCGTCTTGGTCTATTTTTAAGTAGTGTTTGAGTTTTAGCTCAACGGAGTCTGTTGGAGAATATGGTAAAAACAAATTTATAAACTCTCTGTAAGTCATTCCTTCAGAGTTTTCAATGATGTAATTATCATCAGTCATTCCTAATTGCACAAAAATATTCCATGCTTTAGAAAAACCAACTCGCCTAATAGTGCCCCTATAAAGAGTTAGTACATCTTGAAGACCATAAGCTTCTCTGTAGTTTAGGGAGTCTCTATTGGCATAACCTTCAAATCTTCCATAACCTTCGATATTGAAGAATTCGGTACGCCTAAATAATTTGTGGTATGGAATATATTTATATGATCCTTCTTGAATAAATTTTGCAGCTCCACCTTGACCAGCGGTAACTACATTTTTTGGATTCCAAGTAAATTTGTAATTCCATATTCCATTATCACTTTCAGGGGCAAGTAGACCTCCAGTAAATGACTCAAATAATAACATTTTACCTCCGTCAGCACGAATATCATTTATTATTTGCATAGCGCTCATATGATCTATACCTGGATCGAGCCCTATTTCATTCATAAAAACTAGCCCCTTTTTTTTAACCTGTTCGTCCAAAGCCTTAATCTCATCACTTACATATGAAGCGGTGACTAGATTTTTATTGAAAGCTACACAATCTTTGGCAATTTTGATATGATAACTTGGTGGTAGCATAGATACCACGATGTCGCTATTCTTGATTTCTTTTTTACGCTGAGTTTCATCAAAAATATCGAGTTTAATTACCTCACAAGCCTTATGGTTTTTAATGGTATTGGAGATATTTTCTGGATGTAAATCGCCAATAATTAATTGAAGTTTTTCTTCAATAGACTTTTCTAAAAAATAATCTAATAAATATGAGGTGGATTTTCCAGCACCTAAAACAAGTATTTTTCGCAACATAGGTTTTCAGTAGCTTTGTAAAGATAAAACGAACTGCTAAGTTATTCAAATGTTATATTTGTAAAAATAAGGGATAAAAAAGTTATGAACAAAACAATTTTAATTACTGGAATTTTGTTAGGTGCGTTGAGTGTAATTTTTGGAGCGTTTGGAGCACACGGATTGGAAAAGTTGGTTGATGCCGATGCCGTTTCTACTTTTGAAACAGGTGTTAGGTACCAAATGTATCATGCCTTGTTTTTGATGATTTTGGGAGGATTAAACGGACTGTCTGAACGTAGCAAAAAACCTATTTATTATCTTACTTTAATTGGAGTTGTTTTATTTTCTTTCTCAATATATGCTTTAGCCACGAATACCCTTACGAGCTTTGATTTTAAAATAATTGGTTTTATAACCCCAATAGGAGGCTTACTTCTTATACTTGGCTGGGCACTTTTAGGTTATCGATGCTTTAAACACTTTGACTAATAAATTCGTAAAATTTATGCGTTAAAAGTATTTAATCATTAATTTTGTACCCTAAAAACAACTAATTATTACACTATGTTTAAACAGGGAGTAAAAACAGTTTCATTAAGGAGCTATGGAATTACGCATGATAATATACATTATCAGTTGCCTCCAGAAAAACTTCATGAGATTAGTATTGAGAGAGGAATGGGGAAGGAGGCGTCTAATGGTGCATTGGCGATTAACACTGGAGAGTTTACAGGAAGGTCGCCTATGGACAGGTTTATTGTTAAAGATAATATTACCGAAGACAAAGTATGGTGGGGAAACATTAATATACCTTTTGCGCCCGATGCTTTTGATAAGCTGTATGATAAGGTTATAGCATATTTAAATGAGAAAGAACTTTTTGTTCGAGAATGTTATGCTTGCGCTGATGCAAATTACAGAATGAATATTCGAGTAATTAACGAATATCCGTGGTCCAATATGTTTGCTTATAACATGTTTTTACGACCTACAGATGAAGAGCTAAAAAATTTTGATGCGGAATGGACAGTTGTAAATGCTCCTGGTTTTATGGCAGTAGCAAAAGAAGATGGAACTAGACAGCATAATTTTGCAATTTTAAATTTTAAAAAGAAAATAGCTTTAATAGGAGGAACCGGTTATACGGGAGAGATTAAAAAAGGAATTTTCTCTGCATTGAATTTTATTTTGCCCGTGCAGAAAAACACTTTGCCCATGCATTGTTCTGCCAACGTTGGTAAAAAAGGTGATACTGCAATATTCTTTGGCCTTTCTGGAACGGGAAAAACAACATTGTCTACAGACTCTACTAGAAAATTAATTGGAGATGATGAACATGGTTGGAACAATGAAAATGCAGTTTTTAATTTTGAAGGAGGGTGTTACGCTAAAGTTATAAACCTTTCTAAGGATAATGAACCAGAGATATATGGTGCAATTAAAAAAGGTGCAATTTTAGAAAATGTGATATTGGACGCTTCAGATGAAGTTGATTTTGCGGATACGTCTATCACGCAAAATACAAGAGTTAGTTATCCTATTTATCATATTGATAATATTAAACAACCTTCAATGGGTACAAACCCAAAGAATATATTCTTTTTAACAGCGGATGCCTTTGGTGTATTGCCTCCAATATCAAAATTAACACCAAGTCAAGCAGCGTATCATTTTATTTCAGGTTATACTGCAAAA
The DNA here is from genome assembly GCA_947493885.1 of uncultured Maribacter sp. Classification (GTDB taxonomy): domain Bacteria; phylum Bacteroidota; class Bacteroidia; order Flavobacteriales; family Flavobacteriaceae; genus Maribacter_B. The sequence continues at coordinate 439,033 of CANLTE010000001.1, read as the reverse complement.
GTTGCAGGAACAGAGGCTGGAGTTGTTGAGCCTGTACCTTCTTTTTCTGCCTGTTTTGGAGCACCTTTTATGCCATTGCATCCTACCGCTTATGCTGAAATGTTGAGTAAAAAAATGTTGGAGGCTGGTGTTAACGTGTGGTTGGTGAACACAGGTTGGACAGGAGGCCCTTATGGTGTGGGTACACGTATGAAATTAAAATACACTAGGGCTATGATACATGCGGCTTTAAACGGAGACTTGGGGATGTACTCTTACGACACATACCACATACATTCGGTTTTTGGCGTTGCTCAACCTAGAAGCTGTCCAGGTGTACCAACAGAGGTTTTAAGTCCAAGGTCTACATGGAATAATGATGAAAAATATTATAACACGGCGTTTAAGTTATCAAATGCGTTTCGAGAGAATTTTAAGAAATTTGAATCTTACGCAAGTGAAGAAATAAGGAGAGGCGGACCGCAACGTTACGCTCATTAAAAAACAAAACCCGAAGTTCTAACCTTCGGGTTTTTTATTAGATTGAGAACGCTACAATTACTTTTTGTTAGCGTCGTTAATATATTTTTGCAATGCCATTGTCATTGAAGGTGTTTCTGGCGTTGGTGCTTTAATATCAATACGTAAACCAGCTGCTGTGGCTGCTTTTACAGTAGAGTTTCCGAATACTGCTATTCTTGTATCCTTTTGCTCAAAGTCAGGAAAATTCTTTAGCAGAGATTCAATTCCTGAAGGACTAAAGAAAACTAAAACATCATAATATACATCTCGTAAATCAGATAAATCACTTATAACTGTTTTATAAAAAATGCCTCTTGTCCAGTTAATTCCAAGTTTATCTAACGTTTCAGGAACAATAGGTTTTAAAACATCTGAAGACGGAAGCAAGAAAGTTTCGTCTTTATATTTTTTAAAGAGTGTAACTAAATCGGCAAAATTCATTTTACCAACATAAATCTTACGCTTACGATATACTACATACTTTTGAAGGTAATAAGCAACAGCTTCTGATTGACAAAAATATTTCATTGAATCAGGAACTTTAAATCGCATTTCTTCTGCTATTCTAAAAAAATGGTCTACAGCATTTCTACTTGTAAGTATTATTGCTGTATACTTTGAAAGGTCTATTTTTTGTTGACGCACGCTTTTTGCATCTACTCCTTCAACATGAATAAAGGGTCTAAAATCAACTTTCACCTTTTCCTTATCAATTAGTCTTGAATAAGGAGAGTTTTCCATTTTAGGTTCTGGTTGAGAGACTAAAATCGTCTTTATTTTCATATAATGAACTATTTAAGAAGGCTTCGGACTATTATGATAGGGCCAATTTCGAGTGCGCAAAGGTACAAAATAAAATAGAAAAAATTATTAGCTAGGAATTTTTGATGATTCTTTAACAAGTCTATAAGTCCAATACTGTTCTCGAGTATAACCAGACTAATTGTAATATAAACAACAATACTAGAGTCTTTTGCAATATAAGTTAGTATAACATTAGCAATGAACATTAGTATACTACTATGGTTTAGGTACGACATTTTTTTGAAAATAATCTCTGTGATTATTTTGTTATTGTTGAATACAAAGCCATTGCTAAGTTGTAATATAATTTTTAAAGTTAAAAAAAGAACCAAACCACCAAGAATAACAAAGTATATTACGGGTTTAGAGTAGTTTACATCAGAAACTAAAATCTGGTAACTTAAAAAAAGAAACAACGAAAAGTTTATGATTTGAAAAATGGTAAAGAAAACATGAAACCAGTTGCCTAATTTTTCTTTTTTATTGTACATAAAAATGTACTTGTTATTAAATGGTAGTATTATAAAATTTAAGAAACGTGCATGGAAAAGTTTTTTGGCAACAATTACAAAAATAAGACTGCCAAAAATTAATAAGGTAATCCAGCTGTTATCGGCACTGTTTCTTAGTATAGATTCCATTTTTACTTAATTAATTTAATACTAGAGCCATTTAAGCCGTGGAGTTGGTTGTTTTCGGAAATTACAATTCTTAAATAATCTACGTTTTCTTTCGTAGGTTTTTTAAAGGTGAAAACATATTCTAAAGAGTCTTTGGCTTTAATTTCTTTTACAGCACCGTTTTTAAGTGTAGGTACAATGTTAATAATCTCCTGTGTTTTTTTAAACTTATTCATATAAGCTATGCCAAATTTCAACTTTTTTAAAGCTATGGGTTTATTATAGGGATTGTATAAATGAAAGTTGAGTTCTTTGGTTGTGTTTAAATCTACCTCTTTTAGGTCAAGTATACATCTTAGTTTTCTAAATGTTTCAAAATTATCTATCCACCTACCGTAATAAGGAGATTTGTTAATGTTTTCAACTTCAAAAACAGTATTTGCTCTTTTATACCTTGAAATATGCAGAACTTTTTTGTGCTGAACTTTAGATTCTGAATCATCAATAGAATATTGGTTTTGCCGGTAATAAGAATTGTTTAATGAATATGAATCTTTACCAGAGTAAAATGCATACATCGGGGCGTTTCTATATGAATTTTCAAAAACTACAGGGTTGTCTCCCGCAAATTCTAAAACTTTTTGTACCCATTCTTTATTTCCTTGGTTCTCATATTTTATTGGTAGTAAAGGAGAGTACGCCAAACCTAATCTTAAAAACAAAATTATTGCAATGTTTAATACTCCCATTCGTATAATCCATTTTGCGTCATTTTGATTATTAAGCATATGGTTAAATGCCAGTATTGCTAAAGGAATAGAAATTACAACAACCCACTGCGCCTGTATTTGTCGATTAAAACTTGAAACAAAAAAGAAGACCAAAACTCCATAAATTAAATAAAGGAGCGCTTTAGTAAATTTGTTGTTTGCCTTTGTTTTATAAAGCGCTTTATAAACCCATGGAAAAGTGAAACCTAATATGGCAATAAGGTTTACAAAATAACCAAGGGTGTTTTTGTGAAAGGCATAGGTACTGTTTGATCTTTCAAACAAATGATATTGTATAGAAACAAAATCACGCTCGTAAAGCCAATATAAATGAGGGGCAAAACAAGCTAACGAAACAAATACAGCTAACCAAGCATATTTGTTTTTCACCAGATTTAGATTGGATAACAACACAAAAAATATTACCAATACCGCGTGATATTTACTGTACATTAAAGCTGCCATAAACACCCCAAGTACAATACTTGTAAGAATAGATTGGTTGCTCAAAAACTTTTTATAAGTCAGTAAAAAACAACTTGTAAAAAACAACAGTGGAGTATCTGGAAGTATGTAAAAACCGTAAGCATTTAAAAGTGTCATTGAAAATAACAACACAAAAAAAGGGATGATGTGCTTGTTTTTTTTAGGATGATCAATCATTAACCAAATTGCAATAAAAATTCCTAAAGAAGAAAGGCAACTTATAAATCTAATGCCAAGTTCTCCGTTAAAAAAAATACTTCCTAAACGAGCCCAATACGCCATCATAGGTGGGTGATCAAAATATCCCCAATCAAGATTTTGAGAAAAATGCCAATAATAGGCTTCGTCAAAAATTAATTGGGTAAAATAGGATTGTAGTACATTAATAATTAAAAGAGCACCTAATAGATAAATAAATAATCTTGGAAGTTTCAATTGTATACTATTTGATTATTGAAATTCAAAATTACAAATAATACCCTATAACAAATAGTTTAAAAAAATGATAAAATAGATGATGACATTTTCCTAGAGTAATTAAAACACTATTTTTGCTCAAATACAACAAATTCAATGTCAAAAAGCCTTGTCATAATTCCTACATACAATGAAATTGAAAATATTGAGTCAATTGTAAAGGCGGTTTTCAAGCTTAGAAAAAAGTTTAACGTACTTATTGTTGATGATAACTCTCCAGACGGCACTGGTGCTAAAGTACAAGAAATGCAAGGTGATTTTCCAGAGCAACTTTTTCTAGAAATCAGAAAGGAAAAGTCAGGTTTAGGAACAGCATATATACATGGTTTTAAGTGGGCAATTCAAAAAGAATATGACAACATATTTGAAATGGATGCAGACTTTTCTCATGACCCTACAGATTTACCCAGATTGCTTAATGCATTTAAAAATAACGCCGATGTTGTGGTAGGGTCACGGTATAAAAAGGGAGTAAATGTTGTAGACTGGCCTTTGCATAGAGTACTCCTGTCATACGGAGCATCATTTTATGTGAAGATAATTACTGGTATGAGGGTACATGATCCAACAGCAGGTTTTGTAGGTTATAAAAGAAAGGTTTTAGAAACCATTGATTTGGATTCTGTTAGATTTGTTGGGTATGCTTTTCAAATTGAGATGAAGTTTAAAGCGTATTTAAAAGGGTTTAAAATAGATGAGGTATCTATAATTTTCAGAGATAGGGTAAAAGGAAAATCAAAAATGAGTGGTTCAATTGTAAAGGAGGCTATTTTTGGTGTTTTTATGATGAAAATTAGAAGTTTATTTCGAAAAAAGTAACAATAATTATGAGTAAGGTTCTGATAAAAAATGCCAAAATCGTTAATGAAAATACGATTTTTGAAAGTGATATTTTGATTGAGGGAGAGGTGATTTCCAGAATCGATATTGATATTACCGATGCCGATGCGGAAATAATAAATGCAAACGGGAAATATGTATTACCTGGAGTTATTGATGACCAAGTTCATTTTAGAGAGCCAGGGTTAACTCATAAAGGGAATATTGAAAGTGAAAGTAGAGCAGCGGTTGCTGGGGGAATTACAACCTTTATGGAACAACCAAATACAACCCCGCAAACTACTACCATTGAAAAACTTGAGGAAAAATTTGCTATGGCTAAAGAAAGTTCATATGCAAACTACTCCTTTTTGTTTGGCGGAACTAACGATAATTTAGAGGAGTTAAAAAAGTTAGATAAAAACGCTTGTTCTGGAGTAAAGCTTTTTTTAGGGTCGTCAACAGGAAATATGCTAGTTGACAATGAGGAGGTTATTGAAAAAATATTTAGAAATACCGAAATGGTAATTTCTACTCACTGTGAAGATGAAGGAACCATTAAAGCAAATCTCGCTAAATATAAAGAGGAATTTGGAGATGATATTCCCATAAAATATCACCCTATAATTAGGAGTACAGAGGCTTGCTACTTGTCGTCATCAAAGGCAATTAATCTAGCAAAAAAAACTGGAGCTAGGCTACATGTTTTTCATTTATCTACTGGCAAGGAAACACACTTGTTTAGAAATGATATCCCATTAGAACAAAAGAAAATAACTGCCGAAGTTTGCATTCATCATCTTTGGTTTTCTGATACAGATTATGAAACCAAAGGGACTTTAATAAAATGGAATCCAGCAGTGAAAACTGCTGAAGATAGAGACCAATTATGGAAAGCCTTACTAGATGATCGTATTGATGTTATTGCAACAGATCATGCACCGCATCAATTAGAAGAAAAAAGTAATGTATACACGAGTGCACCTTCAGGAGGGCCATTGGTACAACATGCTTTACCCGCTATGCTTGAGAAATATCATGAAGGGTATATTTCTCTGGAAAAAATAGTGGAGAAAATGTGCCATAATCCGGCGAAGTTATTTCAAATTAAACAACGTGGTTTTGTAAAAGAAGGGTACTATGCAGATTTGGTAATAGCGGATTTAAATAGTACTTGGCAAGTCTCAAAAAGTAATATTGTATACAAGTGTGGCTGGTCTCCTTTTGAAGGTAGTTCTTTTAAATCTAGTATTTCACATACCTTTGTGAATGGGCATTTGGCCTATGAGAATGGTAATTTTTCAGCACAAAAAAATGCGAAGCGGTTAACTTTTAACAGGTAACTATGAAAAGAGAGGTAATTTTAATTGTCTTTTTAATTTTTTCATCTTGTGGTGAAAAATTAATTGAAAAACCTGAGAATCTTATCCCTAAAGATAAAATGGTGGAGATTATTACTGAAGTAGCTATATTAAAAGCAGCAAAAGGCAATAATAAACATTTGATGGAAGATATAGGGGTTACCCAGACCGAATATATTTTTAAAAAATTTAATATAGATAGTACGCAGTTTGCGGAGAGTGATACTTATTATGTTTCAATACCCGCTCAATATGAAGAAATTTACACTAAGGTTGAAGCGTTGCTTACAGAAAAGGGTGAGCAAACGGAAAAACTAAGGAGAACTCAAGACAGTTTGCGTTTGTTGCTTGGTGGAGAAGAGAAAATGGAAAGACCTTCTAAATTGCCTCAGTAGTAAATTTTGTACAACAAAAGACTATAGTTTCTCTTATAGGTTCAAAGGATTGTGGGTAGCGAGCTTTTAGTTTATCAGTGTTATATATTTCAATATGGTCAATAGATTTAACCGTGCTACTGGTTAAAATTCTTTCTTTACCTGTTAATATGCTTCTCAACCAATCTAAATAGACCCCAATATGCAATTGCCATTTTTTTAGTTGATGTTCTGGTCTTCTTTTTCCTAATCCATCAGCTATAAGGTCTAGAATTTCTTTATATGTTTTGTTTTCTGAGATTGTAATAAATCGCTCATTTTCTATAGGAGAGAGCATTAAAAAAACCATAACAGCAACCACATCTTTAACAGAAATAAATCCTGTTCCGCCTGGGGGATAATAGTTCCTGTTTTTGTTTCCATTTGTGAAAAAGGAACCGCTTCCACTATTCCAAAACCCTGGTCCAATAATTATTCCAGGATTAACGATAACCACTTTTAATCCTTCTTGTGTACCTCTCCAAACTTCCATTTCCGCACTATACTTAGTACGGGCGTAAACATTTATATTTTGACCTATCCATTCATTTTCTTCCGTAGCTTCTTTGTTGCCAATACTTTTATCAATAGCACCAATTGTACTAACATAGCATAGTTTTTTTACTTTATGAGCAATACATAGGTTTACAATATTTGCAGTTCCTTCAACATTAGTTTTTTCAAGAATTTCAAAATCCCTTTCATTAAAAGAAATAAAAGCGGCAGCGTGATAAACAAAATCTATTCCTTTAAAGGCATTCTCTAAATTTGGAAGATTATTCAAATCGGCATTTACCCATTCAATTTTAGAAAACAGTTCTAAAGAGTTGTTACTGTAGTACGAAAAAACTTTTTCAACTTTTTTTAAGCTTTTTTCCGTTCTATAAATTGCTCGTACTGGAATATTCTTTTGCGTTAAATGCAATAATAAATGTGCTCCAACTAAACCCGTACCTCCTGTGACAAGAACCATATTTCAAATTTAGGAATTGTAAGGGAATAAATTCCTTATAATTTGAGTTAGAAAGGCGTATTTTTCCTTTTATATTTGCATCTTATTATTGAAAATAAAACTAGAATGACTTCAAATTTTGTAGAAGAATTAAAATGGCGCGGAATGTTGCATGATGCAATGCCTGGTACGGAAGAACATTTATTATCTGGTATGCAATCGGCATACGTAGGTATAGACCCTACCGCAGATTCTTTACATATTGGACATTTAGTTGGGGTAATGATGTTAAAGCACTTTCAGTTAGCAGGACATAAACCTTATGCTTTAATTGGTGGAGCTACGGGTATGATTGGCGATCCTTCTGGAAAATCGCAAGAGCGTAATTTATTGGATGAAAAAACTTTACGTCATAATCAAGAAGCTTTAAAAGAACAATTATCTCGTTTTTTAGATTTTAAAAGTGATGCAGATAATGCGGCTGTATTGGTAAATAATTATGATTGGATGAAAGATTTTTCATTCCTTGATTTTATTAGAGATGTTGGTAAACACATTACAGTAAATTATATGATGGCGAAAGATTCAGTTAAAAAACGTCTTTCGTCAGAATCAAAAGAAGGTATGTCGTTCACAGAATTTACTTATCAAATGGTTCAGGGTTATGATTATTTGTATTTATACCAAAATCATAACTGTACACTTCAAATGGGAGGTAGTGACCAATGGGGTAATATTACTACAGGAACAGAGCTTATAAGAAGAATTGGAGGAGGAAAAGGTTATGCGTTAACTTGCCCACTAATTACTAAAGCAGATGGCACCAAATTTGGAAAAACCGAAGGAGGCAATGTTTGGTTAGATGCTAATAGAACTTCACCATATAAATTTTACCAGTATTGGTTAAACACTTCTGACGCTGATGCAGAAAAGTATATAAAAATATTTACATTTATTTCTAAAGATGAAATAGAAACCTTGATAAAAGAACATCAAGAAGCTCCGCATATGCGTTTGTTACAAAAGCGCTTGGCAGAGGAAATTACTATAGATGTACATTCTCAAGAAGATTTGGATAATGCTATTAAAGCAACAAATATTCTTTTTGGAAAATCAACTTCTGAAGACTTGAAAAAGTTAGACGAAAAAATATTTTTAGATGTTTTTGAAGGAGTTCCACAAGCAGAGGTTTTAAGAGAAGACATCGGCAATGGGTTAGACATGATTGCAGCTTTGGCTGCTAAAACTGGCTTTTTAGGATCTAATGGAGAAGCACGTAGAGAGTTAAAACAAAACTCGATATCAGTAAATAAAGAAAAGGTAAAAGAAGACTATTCCATTACTGAGACTGATTTGATTAATAACAAGTTTGTTTTATTACAACGTGGTAAGAAGAATTACTTTGTTTTAGTGGTTAAGTAGAAAATACTATTTTTTTAAAGTACCATTAAATTACATCCGCGAATATCAGAATGATCAAAACGACCTAAAATTTCGAAACTGCCATCTTGATGTGTTTTACCTAAATCTTGAGTAGCAATAAATGAGCATGAATATATGTTGGCCAAATCAATAACATTTATTCCTCCTGTTTTTCCAGTGGAATGATAACTTAATGGATCTTCAGGGTCTCTAACCAATACTTTCATCCATGGTGGGGTATTAAAAATTCCGTTTCCTTTAGAATATGCCTGAGATAAAAGTTCTGTCATACCATACTCAGAGTGAATGTTTTTTAAACCAAACCCTTTTTTAAGTGTGTAATGCAGTTCTTCCCTAATCATTTCTTTACGCCGGCCTTTCATGCCCCCTGTTTCCATGATTATTACATTTTTTAGGTCAAGATTATATTCTTCAACAAAGTCTAAAAGTGCAAAAGATACTCCAATGAGTAATGTTTTAATATTACCTTTTTTAAGGGTTTCAAGTGTTTCCTTTAAATCGGATAAATTGTTTAAATAAAAGCCACTTTCTTTGTGCTTGCTTTGAGCAATAAAATCGTTTGCCATATAAATCAGGGAGGATCCTTTTCTTTCCAAATATGATGGTAAAAGGGCTAGAACACAAAAGTCTTTTATAGGGCCATAAAAGGTTTCAAAACCTTTTAGATAACTTTTTTCGTACAATTCAATGTTTTCAACATAATGTTTACTGACTATGCTACCCGTTGTTCCGCTACTGGTGAATATTGTTTGCGGTATTTCTGTGGTAGAAACAACTTTTTTGCTTTTATAAAAATCAATAGGAAGAAAGGGGATATTATGAACACCATTTACGTTTGAAGGTGTTTTTTTGAGGTGATTGCAAAATTCGCGATAAACAGTATTGTTTTTGTATTGAAAATTAAATGTTTCAAATACTTTGGACTCAAACTGAGCATTAGTTTTTATATTAAAAATACTATCTGTGTCCATCAATTGTCATATTGGGACAAAGGTAGCAATATGGAGGTAAAAGAGGAAAGGTTACTTTACAACTAATTTACGAGTGATGGATTTATTGTTTTCAATTACCTTAACTAGATATACTCCTGGAACAAGTCTTGAAATATTTAACGCTTTTGCATAAATACGATCGGTGAGTACAATTTCTCCGAAAACATCATATACTGTAATATCTCTTGTGGCAGGGTTTTGTGAAGAAATATAAACAATACCATTAGCGACCGGATTTGGGTACAATTTAAACCCAGCAATATCATTAGTACCTAAAACAGAATCGTTTGTTGTTTCTTGAGCAGAAACAGCAATAGAAACTACCATAAGTAGGATTAAGTAGATTTGTTTCATTTAGTATTGATTTGGGATCAACAACATAAAAGTATAAAAACAAGTAATAGTAAGTCTAGAAATGTTGTGAAATTCGACAAAATGTAGGTTAACATTTTGATAGCGTGTCGTTTATCGATTTATTGAAGAAAAAAATCTAAACACTACTTAACAATAAGCTTTCTGGTGGCAACTTTGTCTTTTTCAAAAACGCGTAAAACATACACCCCAGAATCAAACTCTCTAAGATTTAATTCTTTGCCAATAATAGTTGTTTTTAAAACTGGAGTTCCTAATACATCGTAGATAATAATTTTCTTAGGAGCGTTATCTTTGGTTTGTATAAAAACTTTGTTATTGGTTACAGGGTTAGGATAGAGTTTAAACCCTACAATTTCTCCTTTTTTGGGAGTAGTTTGTCCAAAACTAAAAGAGAAAACCAATAAACATACTATTATGTAAAAGTGCTTCATACAGTTTGGTTAGCAAATTGCGTACCATAAAGATATTAAATCTGTGCTTTGAAAGGTTTTTCTGCATTGATATATTGTGAAAAGATCGATGAAATGCATAAAAATCGATGAAATGCACTTTTCAAGGATGAAATTGCAATTTTATAAAATGCAGCACCTAACGGAAAGGGTATTGTTCTATAGATAAAATTAGTTTTTGTAAACAAAAATGCCCCGCAATTGCGAGGCATTTTATTCGTTTGAAAATTTAATTTTTTAATCCAAGGTATTTTGTTAATTGATGATAATCAAAATAATTGACATCACCGGGAGTTATTTTTCTTAATTCTTCCAGTTTAATTCCAATTACTTGTACACTATCTACTTCTATTGTCGAGCTGTAAGACTCAAAAGTTGTATTATCCTCCACTATTAATCGCATGTTAATTAAGACATCTTCTTGTCTATAGTCCATTGTATAACCTAGGCGATAATTTTTTTCAAGGTTTATATTGGTTAAATATTGCCAACCTCCTTCGATTTCTTTATAGAATACAAAGAAATTTTTGGAGCTTTTAATAAAACCATGAGTTTCAGGAATTGGAATTTCAATATTCAAATCATTAGAAAGACTCATGGGTCCATATGAAGCAATGAAAGCTTTAGAATTTATATTTTGAGTAGATTCAGTTTCTAAGTTTTCGTTGTTTTTTGAACAAGATGTAAAGGTTAAAAAAAGAAAGGAAGCTAGTAGTGTAAAATATTTATAATTCATAACGTTTAATTTATAATTAGTTTTATAATGGGGTATTTGCATTGAAACGGATGGCAAAAACATTATTATTTTCATTTGTTTCATCATTTGTTTCATTATCATCTATTCTAATGAGTAGCCAGAAATTTGTGGTTACCTGAAAATCGCTAGCAAATAATGTACCGGGAGCGTCACCAAGTTGCCCTGGACTAATAGCGCTTAAATTAAAAGATTTGACTTTCGCATCAGAGTTTTTCTGGAAAACATTGTCGGCTGACACATAAATACCAACTGTTGTGGAATTAGATGTTGCGTTACCATTGTTTTTTATTTTAATGTTTAAATTAGCAATTCCAGAATTTTGATAAACAAAGTGCCTAGCAGATCCTATTTGGCTAAAGAAAGGACTACAGTTAAAGCAGTTACTATTGATAGTTGATCCGTTTAGATTTATTGATAATTCTGGGTTACCTGGACAACCATTATTGGAAGCTGGTCCTGCTTCATTTGGACAATTGTCTTGTGTATTTGGAATTCCATCGTTATCGTTATCAGGGCATGTGATTGTATGTAGGTTTATATTATTTTGATGAACAGTTTCTCCATCATCATCCGTTGCGTAATTAAAGGTTTGTTCCACCCAGTAATATTTAATTTCATCATCAATAAAAATTCTGTAAACTTTGTTGACTTGGAGTGGAGCGTTGGAAATAATGTTCCATTTAGCGAGTGGTTTATTTGAAAAATTACTACCACTGCAAAAAGAGTTTGATTCGGATGAACTAATACTTGTTCCTAATGATCTAAGTCTATGATAACGTGATGTTTGTGAGTAGGTTGATTTAATACCAACGAGTAGCATAATTAGAAGTGTAATTTTTTTCATGATTAAAGAGTTTTAATGTTTGAAATAAAATTACCGTATATTCTTACTTTTCACAGACTTTTTTCGTTATTATATGATCAATTTACTGTAAACAAAAATGCCCCGCAGTTACGAGGCATTTTAAAGTTTAATTTATTTTGTTTACAATCCTGAAGTCCAATTAGCAGCCCAATCAGGAGCGTCAGCACCATTACCAGCACCAATTGCGGTTCCTTCTGTATAGAAACCAGTATTCATTCCAGCATAGTCTGTAGCTATAAAACCTGAAGAAGTAGCATCAAATTGTATATTGGTAATAGTAAGGTCACTAGCATCAATTCTAGCATTAGCTTCTGCATCAGTATCTTTTACTTTAATACCTAAATCTACACCAGAAGTGTAGAAATTGTCAATGGTGAAGTTACCACCACCTTCTTTAAAGAAAAGAGCACCTTCAGTAACAGGACCTACAACAGTAATGTTTGTTAATGTAGTAGTAGTTACAGGTGTTGCGTTACCGTCATCACCATTATTAGAACCTTCTATACCAGCTTTAGCACCATCTTTAATGTACCAGTTAGTACCGTTACCTGTCCATCCATCAGCGAAGTCAATAGAATCATCACCACTACCGACAGATACTAAATATTTACCTTCAACGGCACCACCAAAAAATTCAATACCGTCATCTCCACCATGTAAAGATTGTACATATTCAAAAGTAGTTCCAGAACCAACACCGAATAAAGAAACACCATTAAATTCTTTATCATTAGAAAAGGTAGCACCAGTGTACTCAACTCTAAGGTAAGTAATAGAACCAGAATTATCAGCAGCATTAGAACCACCATAAGTAAGGTCACCAACTTCAGTAGTAACATCTACACCTTTGTTAGTAGGAGCATCACCAGCGATTACTAAACCACCCCAGTCACCTGGAGCTTGATTAGCAGCATTAGAAGTCATTACAACAGGACTAGAAGATGTACCGTTGATAAATATTTGAGCTCCTCTTTCTACTCCAATAAAAGCAGCTGTACCACCTGAAGCTTTAATTGTAGTTCCAGCAGGTATAGTTAAAGAACCACCATCTTTTACCACTAATCCACTGGTAAGAAGATACTCAGTTGCAGCGTTAAGCGTAACATCTCCTGCAATTTCACCAGCTAAGTTTTCGCTTGTAGCGGCACTACTATTATCAAGACCAGTGGTCCAATTAGCAGCCCAATCAGGAGCAGCAGCACCATTACCAGCACCAGTAGCAACGCCTTCTGTATAGAAATCAGTATTCATTCCAGCATAGTCTGTTGCAATGAAACCGTTTGCAGTTTCTGCAAATTGTATATTGGTAATAGTAAGATTATCAGCATCAATTCTAGCATTAGCTTCTGTATCAGTATCTTTTACTTTAATACCTAAATCTACACCAGAAGTGTAAAAATTGTCAACTGTGAAGTTACCACCACCTTCTTTAAAGAAAAGAGCACCTTCAGTAACAGGACCTACAACAGTAATGTTTGTTAATGTAGTAGTAGTTACAGGTGTTGCGTTACCGTCATCACCATTATTAGAACCTTCTATACCAGCTTTAGCACCATCTTTAATGTACCAGTTAGTACCGTTACCTGTCCATCCATCAGCGAAGTCAATAGAATCATCACCACTACCGACAGATACTAAATATTTACCTTCAACGGCACCGCCAAAAAATTCAATACCATCATCACCTCCATTGAATGATTGTACATATTCAAAAGTAGTTCCAGAACCAACACCGAATAAAGAAACACCATTAAATTCTTTATCATTAGAAAAGGTAGCACCAGTGTACTCAACTCTAAGGTAAGTAATAGAACCAGAATTATCAGCAGCATTAGAACCACCATAAGTAAGGTCACCAACTTCAGTAGTAACATCTACACCTTTGTTAGTAGGGGCATCACCAGCGATTACTAAACCACCCCAGTCACCTGGAGCTGGGCTAGCAGCATCAGAAGTCATTACAACAGGACTAGAAGATGTACCGTTGATAAATATTTGAGCTCCTCTTTCTACTCCAATAAAAGCAGCTGTACCACCAGCAGCTTTAATTGTGGTTCCAGCAGGTATAGTTAATGTAGAACCAGACTTAACAACATATGCACCAGTTAATTTGTAGTCATTGGCTGAATCTAAAGTTGTATTTTCTGTTACATCTCCAGATAGTTCAACAGAAGTAGAAGTACATGGAGAACATGTTCCCCCACAGTCTACACCAGTTTCATCACCATTTTTAACACCATCAGTACATGTAGGTTCATTTGAAGGGTTATCATCGTCATTACTACATGAGGTAACAAAAGCCACCGTAGCAAGACCAAACATTAAGGATAAAATTGCTTTTTTCATAGGTTCTAATTTTTAAATTTAATTTGTGTATTTATAAAGTTTAATTAACTACGTTTTAAAATTTATAAGAAAGAGATAATGAAAAGTCTACACCTTTTTTATATGATAATAGGGTTACAGGACCATCCTCTAAAAAACCAGGAATAGCAGGATTATCATTATCAAATTTACCTTCAGCATTTTTGTTAACACGTTCTACTAAAGGATTTAGTAAATTTTTAAGATTGAGCCCTAAACCAATGTGTTTACCAAGTTGCATTTTAGAAATTAAATCTAATGTCACGTATCCTTTATCAAAAATATGACCACGACCGGTGCTACCTAAAGCAAATAAACGTTCAGAAAAATAATTAGCAGCTAGTGTAGAACTAAAGTTTTTGTCTTTTCCAAACTCTTTAAAATAACCCAAATCAGCATTTAATAGTAAATCTGATGCGCCTTGTAAAGGAGCTTCTGTGTTGGTAAAAGCTGCTGACAAACCTGTTTCTGATGATACTTTGTCAGAATCTAATTCTTGATTGGTATTTAAGTAAGATATATTAGCGCCAATTGTTAATCTTTCTTTTAAGAAAGAATCACTTATTTCTTTTTCATTCTCAATTAGATTTAACCTAACTTCTAGTTCAGCACCAAAAGCAGTTGCGGTATCTCCAGTATTAGCATAACTTAAATCATTGGCTGCAGATACAACAAGAAAAGTATTAATAGGATCTTCTATTAATTTTCCAAACACACCAAAAGAAACAATTTCACTAGCCGATGGAAACAACTCCCATCTTAAATCAAAATTGTAATTTGTCGAGTTTTGTAAGTCGGGGTTACCGTAAGAATCTTGATTAATCTCTTCTTGAAAAAGGAAAGGAGCTCGTTCTTTAAATTGGGGTAAAGTATATGTTTTACTAGCTGCAAATCTTAAGTTCTGCTTTTCGTTTAAAACATATTTAAGTGCTAATGACGGTAAAACTTCAAACGAATCTAATTCGTTTTTATCATCACCTGAGTTATCAAAAGTAGTATTCCACTCAATAGTTTGGTTAATTTGTTCGCCTCGAATACCTGCTAATAATATGAATTTTGAAGAAAATTTATAATCTAAACTTAAATAGGCGGCATTGATTTGTTGGTCACCCCCAAAAGTTTGTGGTTTAAGAGCATCACCAAAAGAGGAAGATCCTCTGAAAGTTCTTATTTGGTATAAGCCAGAACTCAAAGGATTTTGGTCAAAATATGAATCAATATTTCTTATATCAACTTCAGGTTGATTGTTGATGTCTAAAAATTGATAGTTAAATTGTGTGGCTTTAAAGTCTACATTTTTAAACTTCCCATTGTACCCTAAAGTCAATTTTCCATCAAATTCTTCATCTTCATTTTCCTTAAATTTTATGGTAGTTGAAATGTTCGCCGCAATTTCTTCTTCTTCTAAATCTTGAAAAAATCTATGGTTTTCAGATGAAGCTGATACTAAAGCAAATGATTTAGGCCCTTCAGGATTTCTATTGCTAACTGGAAGAACAGTATTTTGTCTTCTATCTGGTATAACATTTAATACATAGTTATACGCTGCTCCCCAATTAACTTCAAATCTATCACTTAAATCGTGTTCTCCAAGTAGTTGATTTATATATAATGTGGTTCTATCAAAAGTAGCCCTTTGAATAAATCCACCACCTTCTGGTGCGTCATCTTCTCTATCCAAAATTCCGAAAAATTCTTCTTGTTTTTGCTCTGAATTATTTAGTAAAAGAAAGTTGTATTTTAAAGCATGTGATTCTCCAAAACGAAGCCCAACATTAGCCATTAAGGTAGTAGAAGTTTTGTAGCTAAACTTTTCGTAGTCAAAGTCAGAATTTGCCAAGCCATTTCCAACGTTTGGAGCTCCTCTGTTTACCCCTTGTCTATATGAATAACCATTGTTAAAGGATCCTACTGCAAAATAATTTAGTCTAGTATTTTCCCATAAAGTGTAAGAGTCACCACCTTTTAGAGAAAATCCTGAATTAATTGGAGTCCCTGCTTTTTTTCTATCCCAGCTAGTATCAAATGTGTCAGAAAATGGATTGTCAGATATCGAGGTGTCATAAAAACCAGTCCAGTCAGGACCATCGGTACTATAAAATTCTTCAACACCTAAGGCTTCAGAGTTTCCACCAGATGATGCTCCTATTTCAATAAAACCACTTCCAGTGTAATTTTTGGAAATTATGTTAATGTTAGCACCACCAAAGTCTCCATAATTTTTTGCATTATATGTTTTATCTATTCCTATTGATTGGATTATACTTGTTCCAAAAATTCCCAGATCAATATTTTTCTTAGATGTATTGTTAGAGGGTAGTGGTAAACCATTAAGGGTTGTAATATTAAAGCGATCTCCTAATCCTCTAACATAAACATTTCCAGAACCTTCTTCTTTAGAAATTCCAGTGACTTTACTTACAGCTGTTGCAGCATCACTTGCTCCTTTACGAAGTAATTCTTGAGCTCCAATAGAAGTTTCCAAGGTAGACGCCTTCTTTTGATCCAATAATAGTGCGGCTTCGGAATCTTTTCTGGCGGTTGTAGTAACTACAACCTCGTCCAAGGATACACCTTGCGAAGCACTTAAAGGAACATTTAAAGAAGTCACTTTTCCAGATTCTACAGTTACATTAGGTATTTCTACCGTTTCGTAACCTAAATAACTATACACTACCGTATATACTCCCGGTTCTACGTTTGCAATTTCATACAAACCATCAAAATCTGAGGTGGTACCTTTTGTAGTGCCTTTAATTAAAACATTGGCAAAAGCTAAGGGTTCGTCATTGACTTCCTTATCTATTAATTTACCAGCTATACTTCCTACTTCTTGCGCTTGCGTTATAACTGTTACTAACGTAAACAAGCATACTAAAACTTTTTTCATCGACTTTTATTGTATTAAGCCGCAAAGAACGTTAGGGGTTGTAAAAGTCGAGTTACCCAAGTGTTAAACATTTATTGGTTTAATGTTACTTTATTGTTACTATATTAAATGAATGTTAAGCGCATCTGGTGTATAAGTATTATCTTTACATTTGGCTCAATTAAACTATATTAAATCCATGAAAAAGAAGGATATTAAAATACTATTAGTAGACGATGAGCAAGATATTTTAGAAATTATTAGTTACAACCTATCTTCTGAAGGATATCAAGTTTTTACAGCAAATAATGGAGTTGAGGGTGTTGCAAAGGCTAAAAAAAAGCAACCGCATTTAATAATTTTAGATGTAATGATGCCAGAAATGGATGGAATTGAAGCCTGTGAAATTATTAGAAAAACACCAGAATTAGAAAATTCTATAATTACCTTTTTAACTGCCCGTGGAGAAGATTATTCGCAAGTTGCAGGTTTTGAGGCTGGAGCAGACGATTATATTACTAAACCAATAAAGCCAAAGGTTTTAGTTAGTAAAGTAAAAGCGCTTTTGAGACGTTTAAAAGAAGAAGATGGTTCTACCGAAGACATTGTTAAAGTAGGAGATATTGAAATTAATAGAGAGGAATATAAAATTGTGAATAACGGTAAAGAAATTATATTACCGCGAAAAGAATTTGAGCTTTTAGCGTTACTTACTTCAAAACCTAGTAAAGTTTTTAAAAGAGAGGTTATTTTAGATAAAGTTTGGGGTAACGAGGTTGTTGTTGGAGGACGAACCATTGATGTTCATATTAGAAAACTACGTGAAAAAATTGGTGATGACCATTTTAAAACTGTCAAAGGCGTAGGTTACAAGTTTGTTTTATAATGGCAATTAGGTTAAAAAGGTCTTATCGTTTTGCACTTCGTTCTTCAGTTTTAGTAACCTTTTTTTCCATTGTTTTATTAACTTGTCTTTTCCTGCTTTTTAATATTGATAATTGGCTTTTAATTGCGGTTTTTGCAATTTTAATTTTTGCAATTACCTTCACTATTATTCAGGTTAGAATAGAGCAGTTTATTTACCGAAGGATTAAAAAGATTTATGATGATGTTGCTCTTTTAGAATCTACATCACTAACTTCTGATCCTATTACTACTGATATGCGAACACTTACTACAGAGATAGAAAAGTTCGCAAAAGATAAAAAAATAGAGATTGATACGCTAAAAATTAGAGAAGAGTATCGAAAGGATTTTTTAGGAAACGTTTCTCACGAGCTTAAAACACCCCTTTTTACAGTTCAAGGATATATTTTAACACTGCTTGACGGTGCTTTGAAAGATCCAAACGTTAATAAAAAGTATCTTGAAAGAGCCGCAAAAGGTGTAGAGCGACTTATATATATCATTAAAGACCTAGATTTAATTACAAAGTTAGAGGTGGGAGATTTAAACCTTGAGATGGGTACTTTTGATATTATTGAGCTTATTCAAAATGTTTTTGACTTGCTAGAAATGAAAGCTAGTAAGAAAAAAATTGCTCTTACGTTTGATATGGATTATAAGGAACCCATTTATGTAAAGGGTGACGAAGAAAAGATACAGCAAGTACTTACCAATCTTATTGTAAACTCCATAAAATACGGTCACTCCAACGGAACAACAGAGGTGAGCGTGGAAAATTTAATTCAGAATAAAGTTATAGTGCGTGTTACAGATAATGGTGAAGGAATACAAAACGATCATATTCCCAGATTGTTTGAACGTTTTTATAGAGTAGAAAAAAGTAGAAATAGACAAGTTGGAGGCTCGGGTCTAGGACTTTCTATTGTAAAACATATTATTGAGGCTCATGGTGAAAAAATATATGTAGAAAGTGTAGAACAAGTGGGTTCTGAGTTTTCTTTTACGTTAGAAAAGAGTACCACCGAAATAGATATGTAAACAACTTTCATTTTCTTAGCTTTGCCTATTGAAAAATAACGATTTCAGTGGGAAGCAAGAACAAACTAAAACGATTTAAGGAAAACGATACATTCGCAAATGTAATTCAACCAACTAGAGAAGAAATTTGCGATAAGGCATTTTCTCATAGAGGCAACTGGCATAAACAATTTGGAAATAATAATCCTATTGTTTTAGAATTAGGTTGTGGTAAGGGGGAATATACTGTAGGGTTGGCCAGACGTGATAAAAACAAAAATTATATTGGAATTGATATCAAAGGAGCACGTTTTTGGCGAGGAGCCAAAACAGCCTTAGAAGAAAATTTATCCAACGTTCTTTTTATTCGCACACAAATAGAACTTATAGATTTGCTATTTGCAGAAAAGGAAGTTTCTGAAATTTGGATTACATTTCCAGACCCTCAAATAAAATATAAGCGTACAAAACATAGAATGACAAATGCTTTGTTTCTGGATAAGTATAAAAAAATTCTGCAATCAGACGGAACGGTAAATTTAAAAACCGACTCTGAATTTATGCATGGTTATACCCTTGGACTTTTACATGGTTTAGGAATGGAAGTGGTGTATGCCAATCATGATGTTTATAAAAATGAAGGGAGTCCAGAGGAAGTTCTTGAAATACAAACTTTTTATGAAAATCAGTATCTTGAAAAAGAAAAACCAATTACTTACATCAAATTTAGATTAACCTAGTTAATGGAACATTTGCTTATCCTTTTTTTTGCGACGTTTGCGGCAGCTTTTACCGCAAGTGCGTTTCCAGGTTTACTAAACATGAATGCGGCCAAAACAAGCGTAGAAAAAGGTAAAACAAATGGGGTTATTTTTGGTTTTGGAGTGGCTACAATGGTTATGCTGCAAGCATATATTGCGGTTTTAATTTCAAAATTTTTAGACAAAAATGCCGAGGTGGTTGATATACTTTTAAAAATTGCCTTAGCAGTATTTGCTTTTTTTGCTATTTATTTTTTTTTCGCTGCTAGAAAGGGCAGACATAATGCTATTAAAAAAGTAAAAACTAGTAAAAAAAATAGCTTTTTTAAAGGAGCTTTGTTAGCTGCTTTAAATGTGCTGACCATACCATTTTATAGTGGACTTAATATAATGTGGAAAGCCTCTGGATGGATTAAGTTTGAAGTATCAGATATTGTTACTTTTATCTTTGGGGCGGGTTCCGGAACTTTTGCTATTATGTATATGTATGCCATTTATTTTAATAAGTTAGAAAAGAAAAATAATAGTTTTTCTTCTAATGCAAACTACATTATGTGCGCATTGATGGGTGTCCTTTTTATGATTACCTTTTTTAGACTTTATTTTAAATAACATGAAACCTGAAAACCAAAACTTTTTTGAAAAAGTATATGATGTTGCTCGTTTAATTCCATACGGAAGGGTAACTTCATATGGTGCTATAGCTAAATACTTAGGAGCTGCACGCAGTGCTCGAATGGTTGGGTGGGCAATGAATGGTTCTGGTTTAAAAAAAGATGTACCAGCGCATAGAGTAGTGAATAAGGCAGGCATATTAACAGGAAAGCATCACTTTGAGGGAACCAACCTTATGCAGCAATTGTTAGAGAGCGAAGGTATTTTAGTAATTGATAATCAAATTCAAAATTTAGAAAAACACTTTTGGGATCCTTTTAAAGAATTACAGTAGTTAAAAAATAAGTGTAAAAACAGTTTCTTCTCCAGAGATTACGTTTATTGTTCCTCCGTGTAGTCGCATAATGTGCTTTGATAAACTTAACCCAATACCAGTTCCTTCATTTTTAGTGGTAAAAAAAGGAACAAAAATTTCATTTAAAATTTCTGGAGGTATTCCAGGACCATTATCTCTTACTTGAATGAATTTTTCATTGTTATTTGTAATACCCGCTGTTAATTTGACATTACCTAATTCTTGATTTTCAATTGATTGAAAAGCATTCTTAACTAGATTTATAAGAACTTGATTTATAAGTTTTTCATCAACAAATAGTTCCAAGTCGTTGGGGTCAATAGTTATTTCAAAATTTATTTTGACGTTGGTAATATCTAATAAACTTGTTACTTTTTTAAAAAGATGTTGTACAGAAACAGGCTCTTTATCTGGGGTAGGTACACTTAAAAAAGTACGATACGACTGTACAAAGTCCATAAGGTTTTCGCCCTGTTCTTTAATAACGTCTAAACCTTTTACGGTACTTTTTACTTGACCTTCAGTTAATTCTTCAATTTGTCTGGTACTATCGCCCAACTTAAAGAATTTAAGTATAGATTCTGATATTGAAGTTATAGGAGTAATTGTATTCATTATTTCATGAGTTAGTACCCGAATTAAACGAATCCATGAATCTGTTTCTTTTTTGTCTAACTCTTTATGAATGTCTTGGGCAACAACTAATAAAAGTTCTTCTTTATCTAATACTATTGCCGTAGATTTTATACTTAATTGAATTTTTTCGCGCTCATTGGAAAACTGAAAAAGCTTGGTTTCAAAGGGCTGAATTTTAACAAACAATTCATGTAGCTCTGTATTCACCTGGGTGAGTTGATTTATATGGTTTAATGGTTTGTAATTCAGTAATTTTTCCATCATTGGATTGGCAAAAAGAATATGACCTTTAGCGTTTAGGGTTAAAATTCCAATATTGGCTTGTTTAATGATTTCTTGATAGTACTTTTCCTGAGCTTCATTCTTTAAATGTACATTTTGCATAATGCCATTTAGCATATTTAGACTGGCATGAAGCTCATTTAACGTTTTTACATTTCCATGTTCGGGGAATCGTAATGTAAAATCTTCATTTTTTATGGATTTAAAAAAGTATGCTATTTTTTCGTTGGTTTGATTCAAGTATTTTATTAAAGACCACGTTTGAAAACCAAGAAATAGCAATAACGATAAAGCAAAAACTATTTTGTCATGAGCATAAAATAATGCCATTGCAATGGCTGAAATTGTAATGCCTAAAATTTTAGAGATAAGCTTATAATAAAGGTTTTTACTTATCATTCTTCTTTATTTTATTGTACAAAGTTTGTCTGGAAATCCCTAATTGATTTGCTGCTGCACTATAATTACCATTGTGGTTATTTAAAGCATTGTTTATCATTAAAATTTCCATTTCTTCAAGAGTTTTTACAGGATTGTTTGTAGTAGTTGTTTGTGAAGTATTTAGAAGAAAATCGGTTGGCTTTAATACACTACCCTCACATAAAATCACTGCTCTCTCAATAGTATGTTGTAGTTCTCGAATGTTCCCTGGCCAATGATACTCACTAAGTTTTTCAATTGCGGATGCATTAATTTTAAGCCCTTGTTTTCCGTATTTATGATTAAACTTTTTAAGAAAAAAATCGGTTAAAACCACAATATCATTTTCTCTTTCTTTAAGTGCTGGAACGTTAATATGTATGGTATTTATGCGGTATAATAAATCTTCTCTAAAAAGCCCATCAGCAACCATTTGTTCTAAGTTGCAATTTGTTGCACACACCAAGCGAATATCAACAGTAATAGGAGCGTTAGAACCTACTCTTACAATTGTTTTTTGCTGGATAGCAGAGAGTAATTTTGCTTGAGTTTGTAATGATAAATTACCAATTTCATCTAAAAAAAGAGTGCCACCATGCGCGGCTTCAAACTTTCCAGCACGATCTTCTTTAGCGTCAGTAAATGCACCTTTAGTATGACCAAAAAGCTCGCTTTCAAAAAGGTTTTCTGATATAGCACCCATATCTACACCGATAAAAACTTCATTTTTTCGAGAAGAGACTCTATGAAGTTCACGAGCTATTAATTCTTTTCCAGTGCCATTTTCTCCTGTAATTAAGACATTAACATTGGTTTTTGCTACTTTGTGTGTAAGATTTAAAACCGTATTTATTGCCTTAGAGTTGCCTATAATGTAATTTTTATCTTGATTAATATGCTGTTTTAAATGCGTTTCTTTTTCTTTTAACAGCTGTATTTCTTGTTTTGATTTTTTTAATTGATACGCAGATTTTACAGTGGCTAGTAATTTTTCGTTATTCCATGGTTTTAAAATAAAGTCAGCAGCACCTTCTTTTAAAGCTTGTACAGCAAGTTCTACAGCTCCATAAGCCGTCATCATGATTACAGAAACGTCTGGACTTTTTTTCATGATTTCCTTTAGCCAAAACAATCCTTCGTTACCAGAATTTATACCAGCAGAAAAATTCATGTCTAAAAGAATAATATCTATGTCCTTTAAATTTGGGTATGATGATATTTGGTTGGGGTTGGAAATGGAATCAACATTGTCATATTCAGAATGCAGAAGAATTTCAAGAGCACTTAGTACACTTTTGTTATCATCAATAATCAAAATTTTAGCAGCGGTCATAAAATATAAATTACGAGTACTAAAACTACAAATTCAAGCAATACGGATATATAAAATGTAAAAATATTGGACACTTATTGTACAACAATTTTACACTATGGTATGTGTGTTGTTACATGATTAGCCGTAATATACTGATTTTGAGCAATATAAAATTGTGGCATGAAGGTAGTAAGTATTGTTGCAAATGAATATGAATTTTAAGGTTTTGAAGAAACTATGAATTTAAAAAATAAAGTACTTCTACTCTTATCGCTTTTTATGTTTGGAAGTATTTTTTCGCAAAAACGTTGGACTTTGGAAGATTGTGTTTCATATGCAATTACAAATAATTTAAACCTTAAGGATTTTGAGTTAACAACGGCTTCTGGTAAGGAAACATACAAACAATCATTTCGAGAAATGCTTCCAAGTGTATCTGGATTTTCCGATTACAACTTAACATTTGGTCGGTCAGAAGATCCTAATACAGGTGTTTTTGTAAACTCAGACTTTTTCTCCAATAACTACTCATTAAATGCGTCATTAGATTTATTTCAAGGGTTTCAAAAACTTAATATGATAAAGGCTTCAAAATATTTGTATAAAGCAAATATGGAAGATGTAAAACGGCAAAAGTTTTTATTGGCTTTTAGAGTAATGTCAGCGTTTTACGATATTCAATATTATGAAGGACTTTTGGCTATATCTAATAACAAGGTTGAAGTATCTAAAACCAATTTAGCACTTGTAAAAAAACAAATAGAATTGGGGATTAAGGCGGGAGCAGACATACATGAAGCAAAATCTACTTTACTAACTGATGAGCTTGAGGTAACCCAGAACAAAAATCTTTTACAAGAAGCAAAACTAAGGCTTATACAAGAGATTAACTTAGAAGGTGAAAGTACTATTGAAATTTATACGGAACTTTTAGGGGAACATAAAAATGAGCAGGCATCTAAGCAAAATACCGATTCCATTTTTACCTATGCAAAAGAGTTTTTACCAACAATAAAAGCACAAGAACATAGGGTAAAGGCTGCTAAAAAAGAAATGAAAGTGGCAAAAGGAGCACTATATCCATCGCTTAGATTATTTGCAGGAATTGGAACTGGATATTTTGAAACAAATACAAGTGAAGATACAAACGAGGTAATTCCTTTTAAAACGCAGATAGAGGATAATATGTCTAAGAGAGTTGGTGTATCGCTTAATGTACCAATAAGTGACAAATGGTCAAGACGTTCACGGGTAAAACAGCAAAAAATTGCTTATATGAGAGCAAATAATAATTTAAAAATACAGGAACAACAATTGTATCAAACCATACAGCAGTTGATACAAAGTAAAAATGCTTTAGCTGTTGAATATGAGCAAAGTTTTCAGCAAATGAATGCAGGTGAACAGACTTTTAAAATTGCCCAAAAAAAATATCAAAAAGGACTAATTAGTGCTTTAGATTTAAATCAGGCTAAAAATTTATTTGCAACCTCTCAAAACAAAAATTTGCAGGTAGGTTTATTGTTAAAAGTAAACAGTAGTACACTGGATTTTTATAGAGGGTTACCTGTGTTTAATATAAATATGAATAATTAAAATGGATATACAACTAGAAAAAAAGAAAGGATTAAAACCAAAGCATTACGGTTACATTGCAGTAGGGGTTTTGTTACTTTTTGTGTCATGGAAATTACTGTTTAATACCGCAGGAAATACCTTTAGAACGGAAAAAGATAAACTATCCATTGCAGCTGTAAGTGCCGGTAAATTTGATGATTATATAACCATAAATGGTTCTGTAGCTCCTATCTCAACTATTTACATGGATGCCTACGAAGGTGGTCGTGTTACAGAAAAGCTAATTGAGGAAGGTGCAATGGTAAAAAAAGGAGATATTATTTTAAAACTAGAGAATAGAAATTTATATGAACAAATATTAGCTAGTGAAAGTAATCTTGCTTTAAAACAAAATGACCTAAGATCTACCAAATTAACTTTTGACTCAAGACAGGTTGAAGGTAAAAAATCGCTTGCCAATACGGAGTATGACATGAATAGATTAAAGCGAAATTTTGAACAAAATGAGTCGCTTTATAAAGACGAACTAATTTCTAAAGAGGAGTATTTAATTACTAAAGAAGATTACGAATTGTCAAAAAAACAGCTTCAAATTGTACGGGTACAAACTAGTCAAGATAATGCTTTACGAGAAACCTCTTTAAAAGAATTAGATGCAGATTTAGCACGTATGCAAAAAACACTTTCAATGGTTTATGAGCGTATTGATCATTTAAATGTTCGGGCTCCAGCAGACGGACAATTAGGGTTTTTAGATGCGGAAATTGGACAAAATATTGCACAAGGACAGCGTATTGGACAAATTAATGTTCTAACAGATTATAAAATTGAGGCCGATATTGATGAACATTATATTGATCGGGTTAAGAGAGATTTAAGTGCTACGCTAGAGCGCAATGGCAAAGAGTATAAGCTTAGATTACGAAAAGTATATCCAGAAGTTAGAAATGGTAAATTTAAGGTGGATCTTGTTTTTACAGAAAACAAACCAGAAACCATTAGGGCGGGTCAGACCTACAATATTAAATTACAATTAGGAGAATCTAATGATGCATTATTGTTACCAAAAGGAGGGTTTTTTCAAAGTACTGGTGGTCAATGGATTTTTGTAGTTGATGTTAATGGCGAAACAGCTATTAAACGGAATATCCGAATTGGAAAACAAAACTCAAGATATTATGAAATTTTGGAAGGTCTAGATAATGGAGAACAGGTAATAACATCTAATTACGATAGTTTCGGAGATGCAGACCGAATAGTATTAAAATAACTGTCACAAGTAAACATAAAAGATATCTTTTAATATATAAAATCAATCTAAAAAATGATACAGATACAAAATCTTAAAAAAAGTTTTAGAACCGAGGAGGTGGAAACTTTGGCTTTAAATGGAGTAAATCTGAAGGTCGAAAAAGGTGAGTTTGTTGCCATTATGGGACCATCTGGTTGTGGAAAATCTACCCTTTTAAATATTGTTGGAATGTTAGACAATCCAACTGACGGTTCATACAATTTTGCAGGCCATGAGGTTGGCCATCTTAAAGAAAATCAAAGAACCCAATTACGAAAAGGGAATTTAGGTTTTGTTTTTCAAAGTTTTAATTTGATTGATGAACTTACGGTTTATGAAAATGTTGAGCTACCACTTATTTATTTAAAAATGAATAAAAGCGAGCGTAAACAAAAAGTAATGGCGGTTTTAGAGCGCATGAAAATTGCGCATAGAGAAAAACATTTTCCACAACAACTTTCTGGGGGACAACAACAGCGTGTAGCAATTGCTAGAGCTGTAGTAACTAATCCAAAACTCATATTAGCAGATGAGCCTACAGGTAACTTAGATTCAAAAAACGGAATTGAGGTAATGAACCTTTTAACAGAGCTAAATCAAGAAGGAGCAACTATTGTTATGGTTACCCATTCTGATAGAGATTCACATTACGCGCACAGAGTAATTAATTTGTTTGATGGGCAAATTGTAACAGAAAGCAAAAATAGAGCAATTGGAGCAATGGTATAGGGCGCAGTTTATTTATCAATCTTAATCATTAATCAAGAAACAGACAATCATGATTAAAAATTATTTAAAAATCGCTTGGCGAAACATTATAAAAAGAAAATTGTTTGCTACCATAAATGTACTAGGGTTGGCACTAGGTTTTGGAAGTAGCATTTTAATTTACATGTTTTTAAACTACAATTTATCTTTTGATAATTTTCATAATAATGAAGACCGTATTTATAGGATAAACACGGAAGAGCATAGAGGGGGAGATGTGCAGTATATGCCAAGTGTTCCTCCAGGATTGGCTAAAGTTTTTAGAGAAGATTATAACTATGCCGAAAAAGTTGCAAAAATTTGTGATAGGGAGGAAATGATTATTGATTTTGAGCAGAAAGGAGTTGTTAAGAAGTTTAAAGAAGATGTTTATTTTGTAGAAGAAGATTTTTTCCAAATTTTTACTTTTCCACTTCTTCATGGTGGAGACAAAGTTTCGCTGTCAGCTCCAAATACGGCAGTTGTTACTGAGGACCAAGCTATAAAAATGTTTGGCAAAACAGATGTTGTGGGAAAGACCTTTGTTCTTGAAAACGATAAAATTATTAAGATTACGGGAGTGTTGCAAAACATACCTAAAGCTTCGTTCTTAGAACATGAGCTGTTTATATCGTTTGTTAATTTAGAAGATTTCTTTGAATTCGCAGCTCGTGAAACTTGGAACGGAATGACAAGTAATTTAAAGACTTATGGTCTTTTGCACCCAAACCAAGATATATCCGCTATAGAAACAGCAATAGGGGAACTACCTAAAAAACACAGGCCAACTAGTAAAAACGAACATGTATATAAACTACAACCGTTATCTGATATTCATTTTAACTCAGATTATGGTGGACTTAATCCTGTTCTACCAGTAATCTTTGGTATAGTGGGACTTTTTTTAATTGTAATAGCAAGTATTAATTTTATTAATATTTCTACGGCTCAAGCCTTTTACCGTTCTAAAGAAATTGGAATTAGAAAAGTGTTAGGTAGCTTTAAACAGCACCTTTTTTGGCAGTTTATGTCCGAAACTTTTATTATTAGTCTCTTTGCCTTAGGAATAGGGTTTTTATTTGCGTTTTTGTTTTTGCCATCATTTAATAACCTTTTTGAAATTGAGTTATCTTTTAAAGATTTATTGAGTCTCCAGTTTTTTGGTTTTTTAACTGTAATTCTATTGTTGGTTTCTTTTTTGTCAGGGAGTTATCCTGGAATTTTAATGAGTAGAATTATTCCGGTGCTGGCGCTTAAAGGAAAATTAAGTCATAATGACACTGGCGGTGCTAGTACGCGTAAAGTATTGGTTGTTGCCCAATTTACAATATCTATTATTCTTATCGCGAGTACAATTATAATTTCAAGACAAATAGATTATGCGGTTAATACAAATTTAGGCTTTGATAAAAATTTTATTACAATGCTCCCCATTCCAAGAGACATAGGGGAAGATAAACTGTATAGTCTTAAAGACCGTTTACAACAAATTCCAGGGGTAGAGAATATAACAGGTTGTTTGAGTAGCCCAGGAGGTTCTCAAAGTATATGGAGTGCAAATATTAGGTATAATAACCGACCAGAAGATGAAGAATTTAGCATTTTATCAAAGCTTGGTGATGAAGATTACATTAAAACGTTTGATTTAGAGCTGGTTGAAGGAAGGAATTTTTTTAAAAGAGATTCTATTGATGAGGTTATTGTAAATGAAAAATTAGGAGAAAAGTTAGGGTTGAGTTCGTCTCATGAACTAATTGGTAAACAAGTTAAGTTAAATGGAAATTCTATAAATGCCACTATTGTTGGCGTGGTTAAAAACTTTCACGATAATAATTTTACTGAAGGGATAAGTCCAATGTATATAGCTCCACAAACCAAATTTTATAGCGAGTTTGCTTTGAAAATTAATAGTCAAAATTCAAATGAAATCATCGCAAAAGTAAAAGAAAAATGGTCCGAAACTTTTGAAGAATATATTTTTGAACATAGATTTTTAGATGAACGAATTGCAGAACAATATGAGACTGAGCAGCGGTATTTGTCACTTTCAAAAATCTTTTCAGGATTAGCTATTCTAATAGGCTGTTTGGGTCTTTATGGATTAATTCTATTCTTCGTAGGGCAGCGAACTAAAGAGATAGGCGTTAGAAAAGTTTTAGGCAGTAATATTGGTAATATTCTGGTTTTATTCTCAAAAGATTTTATAAAACTAATTGCAATTTCAGGACTTATTGCTACCCCGATTACATGGTATTTTATGGAGCAATGGCTAAAAGGTTACGCCTTTAGAACCCAAATACTGTGGTGGTATTTTATAGTAGCAATAGTTGCGGTAATAGTCATAACCTTAATTACAATTAGCTATCAAACTCTGAAAGTAGCGACTACGAGTCCCGTAAAAAGTTTACGGTCGGAGTAAAACATCATCAATTAAAAATAGATAGTCATGGTTAAAAATTATTTAAAAATCGCTTGGCGAAATCTTCTAAAAAATAAAGTTTACTTTTTTATAAATATTCTTGGCTTGTCTATTGCCCTTACAGTATCTTTTTTGTTGCTCTTATGGGTATTTGATGAGTATAAGATGGATAAGTTTCATGCAAACAATGATAGACTTTATCAGGTTAAAAGAACAATACCATTAGAAGAAGGGGTCTTAGATGTTTATGAAACGGTACCTTATCAATTGTTAAGAACGGCCAAAGAGCAGATACCAGAAATAGAAAGTTATATTACTCTAGGTCGCAGTTTTGATGATAATCTAAGGGTAAATAACATGGACTATAGAGCCGCTGGAACATTTACGAATGCAGATTTTTTTAAAAGTTTTTCTTTTCCGATTCTTCAAGGTGATATTTCGCAGTTAGATAACAAACCAGAGGCTATTGCAATATCAGAAAGCCTTGCTCTTAAGGTGTGGGGTAAAAACTGGAAAAGAAAAGCAATAGGTAACCCTATACAAATTCTTGAAATTGGAAATTTTACTGTGGAAGCGGTTTACAAAGATTTTCCAAAAAATTCCTCGATTCAAAATGATTTTTACTACAGTTTTAATGGATATTTAAAGAAGAACGATTGGATGCTTGAATGGGGGAACAGAGGAACGCAAGGCGCCTTTCTTCTTCAAAAGGAAGCAGATGCAGATAAAGTGGCTGCTAAAGTTCAAACACTATTTCAGGCTAATATCGAGGGAGAACAGAAAGAAGGCAGCTTTTTACAAAAGTTCTCAGACAGCTATTTGTATGGTAAGTATGATGAAAAAGCGGAAGTGGCTGGTGGACGCATTGAATATGTTCGGATTTTTATGATTGCAGCAATCTTTTTGCTATTAATTTCATGCATTAATTTTGTGAATCTTTCCACGGCATATGCAACCAAAAGAGCAGGTGAGATTGGAGTTCGAAAAGTGAATGGTGCTGGAAAGAAAACTTTGGTACAACAGTTTCTTACTGAAACTGCTCTTGTAACACTTATATCTTTTATAATAGCTTACGTTTTGGCTTGGATGTTGTTACCGGCTGTAAACCAATTTGTTGGAAAAACGTTGGATATCGGAATTACCCAGCCAATAGTTTGGCTTAGTATTCTAGTAGTATTTACTTTAACCACATTACTTTCTGGGGCTTACCCTGCGGTAGTTATTTCTTCCTTTAAAACTATTGATGCATTGAAAGGAAAAGCTCAAGAAAAAAGAAACACAATTTCCTTTAGAAAAGGATTAGTTGTCTTACAATTTGGCTTAGCAATTTTACTTATAGTCGCTGCTATTATTGTAAAGTTACAAGTTCAATATATCAATGAAAAAGACTTAGGAATTGCAAAAAACCACATTGTATCAACACACCAAGATGAGAAGCTTACAGAAAAATATGAAGCCCTTAGAAACGAATTGGTTGCGTCAGAAGCAGTTGAGGATGTTACGCTGGCTGGTCCTTTCCCGCTAGATATTGGAGCGTCCACAAGCGGAGTTAGTTGGCCTGGAAAAGCAAAAGAGCAACAAAATATAGAATTTTCGTTGTTATGGACTGCATCCAATTTTCCTGATGTTTTTGAAATTGCATTGGATGAGGGTAGATATTATCCAGTAGGAAGTAAAGACACCGTGAATATTGTAATTAATCAGAAAGCGGTTGATATAATGGGGCTTTCAAATCCGGTCGGTAAAACAATAGAAGTGTGGGGAGCTCAACGTCAAATCATAGGGGTATTAAAAGACTTTCACAATAGATCACTTTACGAAACTATACAGCCCTCGATTTTCTTTTTAGACCCAACTGACGCTGGAACGATGTTTATTAAATTAAAGTCGGATAAAACCAAGAGAGGATTGGCTCATATTAATACAATATTTGCAAAGATGTTACCAGACACTCCTCTTCACCTTGATTTTGTAGACGAGAAGTATGCTGAGAAATACAAAAGTGAGACTTTAACTGGTGCGCTTACGTATTACTTTGCCTTTATTTCCATCCTTATTTCATGTCTGGGTCTTTTTGGTTTGGCGACGTTTATAGCTAAACAGCGCACTAAGGAAATCGGAATTCGAAAAGTATTAGGTGCTAGCGTAAGTGGTATCACAACCTTAATATCTGTAGACTTTCTTAAGCTGGTAGGGTTAGCCATACTAATAGCTTCTCCTATAGCCTATTATTTAATGAGCGGATGGCTTGAGGGCTTTGCCTATCGCATAGAAATTTCATGGTGGATTTTTTTACTAGCAGCATCGTTGACAATATTAATAGCCTTTTTAACTATTGGTTTTCAGGCTGTTAAAGCTGCTATGGTCGAGCCAGTAAAAAGCCTTAGAGCGGAATGAAAATACATCAATCATAAAATCAAAACAATCATGTTTAAGAACTATTTAAAAATCGCCTGGAGAAATCTTCGAAAAAACAAAGGTTATTCCATTATTAATATTGGTGGATTAGCCCTAGGAATGGCAGTAACACTTATTATTGGACTTTGGATGTATGATGAGTTAACTAGAGATAGTTATTTCCAGAATAAGGATAAAATTGCACAGGTCTATCAATCACAGACTTTTAATGGCAGAACTGGTACTGGACCAGCAATACCGTTGCCTCTTGAGCCCGCCTTGCGAGATGGGTATGCTGACAATTTTAAACATATTATGATGGCATCTTGGACTCAAGATAGTTATATCAAATACAAAGAAAATAGTATTTCTCGCTCAGGCAATTATATGCAACCTGTGGCGCCTGAATTACTGAACCTGGAAATTCTTAAAGGTGAGAAAGATGGGCTTAGAGAAATCAACTCCATTATGATTTCAAAATCTACTGCAGATGCACTGTTCGGAAAGGAGAACCCTATAGGAAAGATACTTAAAATTAGCAATGAGTATGATTTAAATGTAACGGCAGTTTATAAGGATATTCCTTTTAATAACACTTTTAATGACACAGATTATGTAATACCATGGGATCATTATGTAGCCAATAAGGAATGGGTGAAAAACTCTTTAGATACTTGGGGAAATAACTCTTTTCAGATGTTTGTTCAGTTAACTGAAAATGTGGACATGGAAACAGTTTCTGAAACAATTCGGAACGTCAAAAAAGACCTTAATGAGGATACAGTTGAGTTTAATCCTCAATTATTTCTTTTACCCATGAAAGATTGGTATTTGCATAATAATTTTGAAGATGGTAAACAAGTAGGTGGGCGTATAAAGTATGTTTGGCTTTTTGGTATTATAGGGATTTTTGTTTTGTTATTGGCGTGTATTAATTTTATGAATCTTAGCACAGCACGTTCTGAAAAACGCGCTAAAGAAGTTGGCGTACGTAAATCTATTGGTTCAGGAAAAGGGCAATTAATATATCAATTTTTGAGCGAATCCTTTTTGGTGGTATTGTTAGCCTTTATTGTTGCGGTCAGTATTGTGCTTTTATCTTTAGACGGATTTAATGAGTTGGCAAGTAAAGAAATTACTTTTCCATGGGGAATTGGTACATTTTGGTTGATTTCGATTGTTTTTATAGTATTCACCGCCCTATTGGCAGGGAGTTATCCAGCTTTATACCTTTCATCATTTAAACCTGTTGACGTATTGAAAGGTACGTTCAAGGCTGGGAAATATGCAGGTTTACCAAGAAAAATATTAGTGGTTTTACAATTTACGGTTTCCGTAGCTTTTATTATTGGAACCGTAATAGTGATGCAGCAAATAAATCACGCTAAAAATAGACCAATTGGTTATAATAGGAGCGGATTAGTACAAATACCAACATGGTCAGCTGATTTTCAAGGAAAGACAGATGTAATGCGCGAACAGTTTATAAAATCTGGAGCCGTTATAGCAATGGCTACATCTAGTAGTCCAACAACACAGGTTTGGTCTAATAGAAGTGGTTTTACCTGGGAGGGAAAACCTGATGGATTTCAAGAAGATTTCGCATGGACCGAAGTATCACCCGAGTATGCTTCTACTTTAGATTTGAAGGTTGTACAAGGAAGAGATTTTTCTAGAGATATGGCGTCTGATTCTCTAGGAATTTTGATTAACGAAACTGCAGTTAAATACATGGGGATTGAGAATCCGGTTGGGACTATTATTCGTAATTTATACGAAGAGGATCCTGGTCCGCCTATGAAAATTATAGGGGTGGTAGAAGATATCATTGCACAGTCACCATATGAGCCAGTTAAGCAAGCCTGGTATGTATATGACCGTCATAACAATTTTAGCTACTATAACTTACGTTTGAACCCCGCCCAAAGTGCTAAACAAAATCTTGCAATTGTTGAACGAGTGTTCAAAGAAAACTTTCCTGCAATCCCTTTTCAATATGATTTTGTGGATGATAAATATGCCGAAAAATTTGCCGCTGAACAGCGTATTGGTACCCTTTCAGGAATTTTTACCGCTTTGGCGATATTAATCAGTTGTCTAGGGTTGTTTGGTTTAACCTCTTTTGTTGCTGAACAACGAACCAAAGAAATCGGCGTGCGAAAAGTATTGGGCGCAACGGTTTTCAATGTCTGGAATATGCTTTCAAAAGACTTTTTAAAATTAGTCACTATTTCATGTTTTATCGCCATACCTATAGCCTATTACGTAATGAACGGATGGCTTCAAGAATATCCCTATCGTGTAATTCTTAAGTGGTGGATTTTTGCTTTAGCTGTTTTTGGAGCAATGGGAGTAACAGTTTTAACGGTAAGTTTTCAAGCCATAAAAGCGGCAAAAGCTAACCCTGTAAAAAGTTTAAGAACGGAGTAAAAATTAAAATCAATTTAAAAATGGATATGAAAACACCTGCTTCTCGAATATGTCAACAACTTATTTATGTTATTTCGTTTTGTTTATTGTGTGTATCCCATATTGGAATAGCACAACAAAATAGCACTCCACTTGTAGATTCTTTATTTTCTAAAGTGTTGAATGAACATAGAAATTACAGGGTTATTCTACCTATAGATTACGATACGAATTCAGGTAAAAAACATGATGTTATTTATGTATTAGATGGTGAAACGGTTGTAAATGTTGTTTCTCCAATACATAGAATTGCATCAGACTGGGGAGAAGTCCCTAGGTGTATTATTGTTGGCATACATAATAAGTTTGTTGATGGAGTAGTAATGAGAAATAGAGATTTACTGCCAACAAATGTTAATTCTTCATCTTTATCTGGAGGCGCAAACAACTATTTAAAGTTTATAAAAGAGGAGCTAATGCCGCATATTGATAAAAAGTATGCTACATCAAAAAACAATACGCTTTTTGGACATTCTCATGGAGGCACATTTACGATATATAGTATGTTAGTCGAACCTAATTTATTTAATGCATATATAGCTACAGATCCGTCATTGTGGTGGGATGGAGGCTATGTTACTAACAAGTTAAAGGAGTCATTACCTAATAAACCAAATTTAAATGTAAAACTGTTTGTCTCTGGACGAAAGGGGTATCCCTATAAAAACATGGGAATTGAAACTATGGATGCTGTATTAAAGACAAATGCTCCAAAAAATCTTAAATGGGAAAGTGTTGCCTATGAAAATGAAACACACATAAGTGTTTTATTAAAAACGGTTTATGATGGTTTAAAGTTTGTTTATCAAGATTTTAAGAAATAGAGTATTATGCTTAAAAATAATTTAAAACTTGCATTACGATTTTTTAACCGCGAAAAGTTTTTTACGACTATCAATATTGGTGGTTTAGCTCTTGGTTTTGCTACCTGTATGATACTTTTAGGGTATGTTTCGTTTGAATTTTCTTATGAAGAAGATATAGAAAATGTAGATCAAGTGTATAGAGTTATTACGAAAAGGTCTAAAAATGAAAAAACAATTCAGGAGGGTGCAAAAGGACCGGATAGGTTAGCGCAGGTTGCACCAGATGAGGTTCCTTCTATAGATTTTGCTACTAGAGCATATTATGAACCTTGCTTAGTTAGAAGCGAAGACAAAAAATATGCCAACCAAAAGGTGTATTGGGTAGATAAAGACTTCTTAAAAGTCTTTAAAGGATCTATGATTGCAGGAAACCCCGAAACAGCACTAGATGGGGCTTTAAAAATGGTAATAACAAAATCTAAAGCCTATGCGCTATTTGGAAATGAAAACCCTATTGGAAAAACAGTAAAAGTAAATGAGGGAATGCCTTTTGAAATTACTGGAATTGTTAAAGACCCTCCAGCCAATACTCATTTTAAATACGAGTACTTAACTACATTAAAAACCTTTGTCTATTATAATTGGATTCCAGAAAAAGGAAATTGGAACAATAACGCTTATTACAACTACATTGCCGCTAGCGATACGCATTCTAAAAAAACTATAGAACAGGCTTTAAATAGTTTAGCATTATCTCGTGTAAAACCTAATGAGAATGATGGTGAAAAATTAGAGTTTATAGTACAACCAATAAAAGATATTCATTTAAATTCTCATTACTCAGATGAAATAGAAGCAAATGGAGACTTAAATCAAATTTATATTATTATCGGTATTGGTGTTGCTATATTAATGATTGTCTTTATTAATTTTGTTAATCTAAGTACAACATTATCCATTAGGAAAGCCAAAGACACAGGCGTCCGAAAAACTTTTGGAGCATCTAATTATCAATTAAAATTTCAATATTTTGTAGAAGCTTTTTTATTAAATATAATTGCTTTACTATCAGCGGCCATATTAGTACTTTTTAGTTATTCTTTTATAGAAGACATTTTTAACATCTCCCTTAGCTTTGCCATGCTAATAAATCCTGTTTTTTGGTTATGGGCTGCTGTAATTTTTAGTATTTGTGTTTTTATGGTAGGTTTTTATCCTGCTTTTATTCTTACCTCGGTGAATGTAACTACTGCTATTAAAGGTAAAATTATTAAAGGAAAATCTAGTAATACTTATATAAAGAAAGGCTTATTAATAGGTCAGTTTTGTGCTTCCATTTTTCTTACAATAGGTGCATATGTAGTATACCAACAAGTAAGTTTTATGGAAAATTATGATTTGGGAATTAACAATAACCAAGTTTTAATATTGCAAGGTCCAACCACTTTAAATGCGGCATGGGACGATTATGATAGGGTTAATTTTAAAACGCAAAAATTTAACCTTTTTAAACAAGAATTATTAAAAAACCCTACTTTAAAAGAGGTAGCTTCTTGCCTAAATATTCCTGGACAGGAAACCCGTTTCGGGTACAATAATGTTCGACTTAAAAGAGGAGAAGACATACAGTCAAAAATAGCGCTATGGCATGTTGATGAGGGCTTTTTTCCTGTATATGAGGTAAAAATATTATCTGGTGAGAACTTTGAAAAAGATGAAAAACGACAAAAAAATGAAATTGTAATTAATGATAAAGCCAGAAAACTATTAGGATTTAGCACTACTAAAGATGCTATTGGTGAAACTGTAATTTTAGGAAACGGAGAATGGAAAATAAAAGGTGTAACAGCTAATTTTCACATGAAATCATTATCAGAATCTATTTTACCTACATTCTTTGCCAATAGACACCCAAATGAATTTGGATACTATTTAGTAAAGCTGAGCCCTAAAAACCTTACCAAACAAATTGCATTTATAAAATCTAAGTGGCAAGAAATTTATCCTGAAGACCCTTATCTAACACACTTTTCTGACAATTACTTTAATCAACAATATATAAAACATAAACAATTTGGGGCCATTTTTAACGCACTTACCATATTAGCTATTTTAATTGCCAATTTAGGTCTTGTTGCGATGATTTCGCTAAACACTACAGAAAAACTAAAAGAAATTAGTGTTAGAAGGGTATTGGGTGCTAATAACAAAGCTGTTTTTGTTTTAATGTCTAAAACCTTTATAAACCTTATCCTAATTGCTGGGTGCATAGCCACCCCTATAGCTTGGTATTTTCTAAAAAATTGGCTTAATAATTTTGCTTATAAAATTGAGCTGCATAGTACTGAATTTATCATTGCAGTAGTATTAATACTAACCATTGCCCTATGTAATATCTTATACTTTGTTTTAAAAGTTTTAAGACATAATCCCGCAACTATAATACGTGAAGAATAATATGTAGATACTACGACAAATTCACTACAAAAAATGAATAATCATGATCAAAAATTACATTAAAATCGCCTGGAGAAGCTTAAAAAAGCAGCCTTTTTTTACGTTTATAAATACCTTTGGATTAGCTGTTGGTATGGCAGGAGGGCTGCTTATTTCATTATATATTTATGATGAATTGAGTTTTGATAAAATGTTCGCAGATTCTGAACGCATTCACCGAATAAATAATGACATTAAGTTCGGAGGAGAAGAAAGAGTCTTTGCAGTTACTCCAGCACCAATGGCTGATGCTGTTGCAAATGATTTCTCTGAGATAGAAACAGTTACTAGATTTAGAACTAACGGAAGCTTACTTGTTAGAAAACTTGGTACTGAGGCAAATATCAAGGAGCAAAGGACTACTTATGTAGATGCTAGCTTTTTTGAAATGTTTGGAATTAACTTGTTAACAGGAGATTCTAATACCGCACTCAAAGAGCCAAATACTTTAATTTTAACTAAATCATCAGCTGAAAAACATTTTGGATCTATGAATGCTCTTGGGCAAAGTGTTTTAGTAGATAATACTAATACATATACTGTTGTAGGGGTTATTGATGATTTGCCTTTGAATTCGTTTTTACGAGAATACACCGTTTTCATGTCGATGGAAGGTTATGCGGATGCTAAAATTGTGAACTGGGGGAGTAATAACTATCAAACATTTATAAAGCTTATTCCCACAGTCAATGCCGCTGATATTCAAGAACAACTTCGTGGATTTTTAGGGAAATATGTTGTTCCAGGAGTACAGCAATTTATGCCTGGTATAACCGAGGAAGAATTTAAAGCTGCAGGTAATCATTTAATTTATAGTACTATTCCGCTTGAAGATATTCATCTTCATTCTAATATGGTAGCTGAAATAACACCAAACAATAACATTCAGAGTGTTTATATATTATTATTTATAGCCATATTCCTTATTGTTTTGGCTGCGGTAAATTTTATGAATCTTTCTACAGCACATTCGTTAAAAAGAGCTAAGGAAGTTGGAGTTAGAAAAACACTAGGTTCTAATAAGGCAGAGCTTGTAAAACAATTTTTAATAGAATCTGGATTAATATCATTTTTGTCATTAGCACTAGCAATGATTTTGGTCGTAATTGCATTACCGTTTTTTAATTCGTTGGCAGATAAAAATATTACATTGCCTTTTACTAACCCCGTGTTTTGGATAATTTTACTAACCACAACAATTGTTTTAGCTTTGCTTTCTGGGAGTTACCCTTCATTTTTTATGTCAAGATTTGTTCCTGTAAAAGTACTTAAAGGAGGAGGACAAAATAGCGTTGAAGGTGGTAAGGTTAGAAATTCATTGGTTATTTTTCAGTTTTCAATTTCGGTTTTACTAATTGTAAGCACATTAGTTGTCTATCAACAACTAAAATACATTCAGAATAAAGATTTAGGCTTTTCTAAAGATCAAGTTTTAGTAATTAACGATGTGTATGGAGTGGGTACAAAAATGGAATCGTTTAAAGAACAAGTTAAGCAATTAAGTTTTGTAAAAAATGCCAGTTTAAGTAGCTATTTTCCAACACCATCAAGCAGAAGTGATAGTACTTTTTCTCCTAAAGATGGAGGGGCGCAACAAGAGAATGCCATTAGTATGCAATTTTGGGGAGTAGATTTTGATTATGTATCAACTATAGGGCTAGATCTTATTGCTGGACGCGATTTTGATAGGTTACATGGTAATGATTCTACCAGTATTATCGTGAATGAATCCGCAGTAGCCAATATGGGAGTATCACCAAACGAAGCTTTAGGCAAAAGATATACTCCAGATATGGGTTCAGAAGATACTATTTATTATACAATAATTGGAGTGGTAAAGGACTTTCATTTTAACTCCTTAAAAGAAGGGATCGAAGCATTGAGTATTTATATAGATAACAACGCTTATGCAATGGCTGTAAAATTAGAAGCTGGAGATTTTTCACAAGCTATTTCTGGTATTGAAAAAATATGGGATGAGTTAGCTCCAGGGCAACCTTTTGACTACTATTTTATGGAAGACTCTTTTAATACTACATATCAAGCAGAGAGACGTTTGGGAAATATTTTTATAATTTTTACAATACTATCTATATTAATTGCTTGTCTTGGTTTATTTGGTTTAGCTGCGTTTAACGCTGAAAAACGAACTAAAGAAATTGGAGTCAGAAAAGTGTTAGGAGCAAGTGTGAGTCAAATAACGTTTGCGCTTATTATTGATTTTTTAAAATTAGTAGGTATTGCTATAGTAGTAGCATTACCTGTTGGTTGGTACGCAATGCATAAATGGCTTGAAGATTTTTCGTACCGAATAGAAATAGGCTGGTGGGTGTTTGCATTGGCAGCATTGTTAGCCATATGTATTTCAATACTTACAGTTAGTTATCAAAGTATACGAGCAGCAATTGTAAATCCTGTAAAAAGTTTAAGAACGGAGTAATAATGGAAAAGTATGAACAATCAGGGGTTAAAAACGGTTTTAAGAAGTCTTAGAGGTAAGAAATTTTTATCCCTAACAAAAGTTTTGGGGCTAATTGTAGGGTATGTTGTTTTTCTTTTTTTATCGGAAAAAATTCAATTTGAAGAGAGTTATGATACTTTTTGGAGGAATGCTGATAATATTTATAGGGTAGCTTTAGATGTTACCAATAAAGAGGGAGAACAATTAAAATCCGCTAAAAATTTCTCTGGGTCCTCGGCACTTTTAAATGCTGAAATGGAGGAAGTGCTTTCTCATGTTAATTTTGGTAAAGATGTGGTGACCGTTTTTAATGGTCCTAATCAAAAAATTCAAGATGTAGATTTTGCCTGGAGCGACCCCTCGTTTTTTGAAGTGTTTGATAGAAAAATTATTAAATCTGAATCAGCCGAACTTTTGGAGAATATTCACGGTGTTACTATTTCTGAGTCTTTTGCAAAAAAACTTTTTGGAGATGAAAACCCTTTGGGTAAAGAAATATCGGTAAATGAGGGTTGGATATATGTTGTAGATGCTGTTTTTGAAGATATACCAGCCAATAGCCACATTAAAATAGATATGATAGGTTCGTACAAAACACTATTCTATTATATGCAAAATTTTGATAATAGAGCTCAGGTTCTCATTGATAATCCCAATTATGAATTTAATCAACCCACACCTTATGAAACCAGAAGATGGGGTGCGCCTGTGGAATATCGTCCATATTGTTATGTTAAATTAAAAAAAGGCACTTCTATTAGGAGTATTGAAGCAATGGTCGCGCCGTTACTTAAAAAAGTTGCATTACCTCAAGATTTAAAAGATTCTAGTCTAAAATTTATATTGCAACCAGTAGGCGATATTCATTTAAAGTCTAATTTGGAACATGAAATTTCAGCTAATGGTAATGAAAAACAACTACTTTTTTTATACATCATTATAGCAGTTGTGCTTACAGTATGTATTATTAATTTTATTAATCTAAATACAATTTCAGCCATTGAAGGTTTAAAGGGCTTTACCATAAGGGTACTTAATGGCTCAAAGCATATTCAGATATTTCAGATAATGCTTACAGAGAGCTTTGTGTTTAATTTTTTCGCTTTAACCATTGCAATACCATTAGCTTATGGGCTTATAGGTCTACAACTAGGATTATCTCAAATCAGTAATTTATCACTTCTGATTGTTAGTGGAATAGCTATTGTTATAGCTGTGGTGGCGGCTGGAATACCATTTATTTCTGTAGTAAAAAACAAAATTTTTGGAGCTTTAAAGGGAGGAAGCAGTAGCATACGACAAAAATGGACAAGCCAAAAGGTAATGGTAACGTTACAGTTTGTGATTACAATTGTTTTAATAATATCTACATTGGGTATTTACAAGCAAATGAATTTTATGATGGATAAGGAGCTAGGGTTTAATGGTAGTAAAACCATTTACAGTTTTACACCCATGACCATGAATCAGCATCCCGATATACCAAATAAATTACGAACTTTTAAAAATGAGGTTTTAGCACTTAGTGGAGTAAATTCTTTTTCGGTTAGTTCAAGTATTCCAGGTAAAACACCGCACCGTGGGAGCAATCAAGTAAAGGAAATAAATTCTGCAGAACCTTACGCAACAAGTTTTAATCAAATAAGCGTAGATGACGGATATTTAAATACATATGGTATAAAATTACTTGCTGGAACAAATTTAAAAAACCAAAGCAAATGGAATTCAGATGAGGTGCTAATTAATAAAATTGCTATGGAAAAAATGGGGTATAAAGACCCAAATAAAGCAGTTGGAAAAGTAATTGTGATGGGGAATAGAAATTATATGATTCAGGGGGTTATGGAAAACTACCATCATGTTTCGTTACATAATACGGTACAACCTACTATATATATGCAAAACTTACAGTGGGATCATGGTGTAGGATATTACTCAATGCAACTTACTGTTAACAATATTGAGGCTATCACATCTCAAATAGGTGATATTTGGGAAAATTTATATCCAAAAGAGGAATTTATTTATAATTTTTCTGATAGCGCTTTTGCAAAGCAATATGCCAGAGATCAAAAATTTAATACCATATTGAGTATTTCTACGCTATTAGCGTTGCTTATTTCTTGTTTAGGTTTATTAGGGATGGCTTTGTTTAACACTAAAAAAAGAATTAAAGAAATTGGGATTAGAAAAGTTAATGGGGCAAAAATTAATCAGATCATAGTAATGTTAAATCGTGATTTTATGAAATGGGTTGTCAGCGCTTATATCATAGCTTGCCCAGTTTCATGGTATGCAATACACAAATGGTTGGAAAACTTTGCATATAAAACTTCAATTTCATGGTGGATTTATGCTTTGGCAGGTTTTGTTGCTATTTCAATTGCGCTGTTAACGGTAAGTTGGCAAAGTTTTAAAGCGGCTACCAATAATCCAGTTAACGCATTACGAAACGAATAAAAAAATACATATGTTACTACAGTTAAATAACATTTTCAAATGGGTACAATCAGGAGGACAACGCGTTTTTCTTTTAAAAGACATTAACCTTTCAGTTGAAGAAGGGGAGTTTATATCAATTATGGGGCCATCAGGCTCTGGAAAATCAACCTTGCTGAATGTAATAGGAATGTTAGATGGTTTTGATGAGGGTGAATATAATTTTATGGATGAATCCGTTCACACATTAAAAGAAAAGCATAGAGCAAACCTATATAAACAATATATGGGGTTTGTTTTTCAGGCGTACCATTTAATAGATGAACTTACGGTTAAAGAAAATCTTGAAATGCCTTTGCTCTATAATAAAACTTCAAGTTCTGAGCGTAAGTCGTTGGTTGCAGATAGTTTGGATAAGTTTAATATTGTTGGAAAAAAAGATTTGTTCCCGTCTCAGCTTAGTGGGGGGCAAC
This sequence comes from uncultured Maribacter sp., assembly GCA_947493885.1. GTDB lineage: Bacteria > Bacteroidota > Bacteroidia > Flavobacteriales > Flavobacteriaceae > Maribacter_B. The sequence goes on along the minus strand of CANLTE010000001.1, from coordinate 395,833 downwards.
AGCAATTAGTTGGTATTGCAAGAGCTTTAATTGCTAGTCCTAAATTAATATTGGCTGACGAACCCACTGGAAATTTAAATTCTAAGCAGGGAGAAGAAATTATGGAGCTTTTTAAGCAATTAAATGCTGATGGCGTCACCGTAATACAGGTAACCCATTCTGAAAAAAATGCAGCATATGGTTCCAGAATTATTAATCTTTTAGATGGTCGAAGTGTTTAGACCCAAGTATTAAATGTTTTAAATAAAACATTTAATACCTTTTTTTTAAGGTTTTAAATTATACATTTACACTGTAAACTTTAGGAGTAACTAGTAATAGTTTGAGAAATATCCTTTGAACCTGATTTGGTTGATACCAACGTAGGCAAAAGTTACAGTATGTACTGCATATCTATATTTCTCTATATTTTTTATTCTCTAGTTTATTACAATAAACTGAAATAATAATCTTCTTAAAAAGAGAAATTTAATACATGATTACTATAAATATTAATAAAAAGGAGTATCAATTCTCGAATACTTTGTCTTTGCAAAACATTTTAGAAGATCTTAAAATTTCTCAAAATGGAATTGCTGTAGCCATAAACGAAAACGTAATATCTAATCTGGAATGGTCAAAAACGTTTTTAAGCAATAATGATAATGTGTTGATTATAAGGGCGGTTCAAGGAGGATAATGAAGAATTAGCTTATGGAAATTAACCATTTGCTATTGAAATAAAACATTGAATAATTCAAACGCCAAAAGTTAATAACCAAAGGTAAAAAGCTCATAACGAATGAAAAGTAAAGATACCGCACCAAAAGAAGGGAAAATTACAAGAAATCCTTTTCCAAATTCTAAAAAGATATATGTTCAGGGAAAAATTCACCCACAAATAAATGTGGCAATGCGTGAAATTTCTTTGAGTGATACTAAAAATTCAATGACAGGAAAATTAACACCAAATGAACCTGTTACTGTTTATGATACATCGGGTCCGTATACAGACCCTAATAAAGAAATTAATGTACATGAGGGGATAGAGAGAATTCGTCAGCAGTGGATTTTAGATAGAGGTAATGTAGAGCTGTTAAATGGGTTTTCTTCTGAATATTGTAATGAGCGGTTAAATGATAAAAGTTTAGATCATATGCGTTTTACTCATTTAAGAAAGCCGTTACGAGCAAAAAAGGGCGAGAATGTAACCCAATTACATTACGCTAAAAAAGGAATTATTACTCCAGAAATGGAATACATCGCAATTCGTGAGAATCAACGAATTGATGAAATGGTGGAGATTAGAAAACAACATCAAGGAGAGCATTTTGGTGCATCAATTCCTGCAAAAATAACACCAGAGTTTGTCCGTGAAGAAGTGGCAAGAGGGCGCGCCGTAATACCATCAAATATAAATCACCCTGAAGCTGAGCCTATGATTTTAGGGCGTAATTTTTTGGTAAAAATTAATGCTAATATTGGAAATTCCGCTACAACATCATCTATTGAGGAAGAAGTAGAAAAAGCGGTTTGGGCATGCCGTTGGGGGGCGGATAATATAATGGATTTGTCTACAGGTCAAAATATTCATGAAACCCGTGAATGGATTGTACGCAATTCACCAGTCCCAATCGGTACAGTACCTATTTATCAAGCACTAGAAAAAGTAAATGGGGTTGCAGAAGATTTAACATGGGAAATTTTCAGAGATACATTAATAGAACAAGCGGAACAGGGAGTAGATTATTTTACTATTCATGCTGGCGTATTATTAAGTTATGTTCCAATGACGGCTAAACGTGTTACTGGTATTGTTTCACGTGGAGGCTCTATCATGGCAAAGTGGTGTTTAGCTCATCATAAAGAAAGTTTCTTATACACGCATTTCGAAGAAATTTGTGAAATAATGAAGCAATACGATGTTGCTTTTTCTCTAGGAGACGGTTTGCGTCCAGGTTCTGTAGCAGATGCAAATGACGAAGCACAGTTTGCAGAGTTGGAAACTTTAGGGGAGTTAACCCAAATAGCTCGTAAGCATGAGGTACAATGTTTTATAGAAGGCCCTGGTCATGTGCCAATGCATATGATTAAAGAAAATATGGAAAAGCAAATAGAGGTGTGTGATGAAGCTCCTTTTTACACCTTAGGTCCATTAACCACTGATATTGCTCCAGGCTATGATCATATTACATCAGGTATTGGAGCAGCTATGATTGGGTGGTATGGTTGCGCTATGTTATGCTATGTTACTCCCAAAGAGCATTTAGGCTTACCAAATAAGGAGGATGTACGTGTAGGTGTTGTTACATATAAATTAGCGGCGCACGCTGCTGATTTAGCAAAAGGACATCCCGGTGCTCAGCATAGAGATAATGCGTTAAGTATGGCTCGTTTTGAATTCCGTTGGGAGGATCAGTTCAATTTAGGTTTAGATCCAGAAAGTGCACGCGAATATCATGATGAAACCTTACCAGCAGATGGAGCTAAAGTAGCTCATTTTTGTTCTATGTGTGGACCAAAATTCTGTTCAATGAAAATATCGCAGGAGGTTCGTGATTTTGCTTCCGAAAATAAAATCTCTGGCGATAACGAAGTCCTACAAAAAGGGATGGAAGAGAAATCTGAAGAATTTAAAGAAAAAGGTTCTGAAATATACCATTAAACAATTGCCAATTGTACATTGAAAATGATAGTTTTAATAGCTCCTGAAAATGATATTCCTAATGAAATTGAAATACTACATCAGTTATTTCAAGAGGGCTTACAGTATTATCATTTAAGAAAACCAAATAAAAATTATCAAGAGCATTGTGATTATTTAAATCAAATAGATAAACAGTACCACAATCGAATTGTGGTTCATCATTTTCATGAATTAGTAAATAAATTCAACTTAAAAGGCATTCACTTTCAAGAACAAAAAAGGAAAGACAGTATTGATAATCCCGGTCAATATTTTTTAAACTTAGAAATGTATGGTAAAACAATTAGCAGCTCTTTTCATGAACCTGAAGTATTAGCTAATTGTGAATTCGAATTTGATTATCATTTATTAAGTCCTGTTTTTTCATCCATATCAAAAAAAGGATATGCAGGTCGTGGTTTTGATGTAAATACCATTGATAAACTAATTATTGGTATGGGAGGTGTAACGAAGGATAATTTAGAAGAATTCCATTCTCTTGGCTATAAAGGAGTAGGAGTTTTAGGAGGAATATGGAATAGTAACGAACCAATTGAAGTTTTTAAAGCAATAAAACATCATTTTATCAATTAACAATGTGCAATTGACAAAGAACAATTAATTATGAGTAAAAATGTTGTTTTAGATAAGACTTATGACCTTGCAGTTGCAATAGTTAAACTTTCTCAGAAATTAGTTTCAGAAAAGAAAGAATACGTTTTATCTAAACAAATACTACGCTCAGGAACTTCAATAGGAGCTAATACCGAAGAAGCTATTGGAGGAATTTCTAAAAAGGATTTTATTCATAAATTATCTATTGCCTATAAAGAAGCTCGTGAAACCAAATATTGGCTACGAATATTAAAGGATACAGGATACATCAACCAAGAAGAGTTTAAATATTTGTTTGATAAAGTTGAGGAAATTCTAAGAATATTATACAAAATCATCAATTCATCTATAAACAATATCTAACATGCAGAAAGAGAATTGTTCATTCCTAATTGATAATTGTATATTGACCATAGCAGGTCACGACCCATCGGCTGGAGCGGGAATTACTTCAGATATTAAAACATTTGAGGCACATGGTTTGTATGGTGTATCGGTTTGTACAGCTATTACTGTTCAAAATGATATAGATTTTAAAAAGTGTGTTTGGATTGAACCTGATGTTATTATTTCTCAAATAGAAACATTGTTTGAACGTTTCACTCTTCCTGTTGTAAAAATTGGTATTGTAGAAAGTTGGTCTGTATTATTACGTATTGTAAATAAATTGAAGGCTCTTAATTCAGAAATCAAAATAGTTCTAGACCCAATTATTAAAGCAAGTGCTGGGTATGATTTTCATACAAAAGAGAATCAAGATTTGTTAGATAAAATATGGGAAGCGTGTTATATTATTACCCCTAATCATGACGAGATTAAAAGTTTGTACCCAAAATTAAGTATTGAAGATACTATAGAGCGTATTTCAGTTTTAACTAATATATATCTTAAAGGTGGGCACCGAGAAGAAAAAAAAGGTTGGGATGTATTGTATCATTGTGGAATTGTTCAAACAAATATAGAACCTAAAGCAACTACTGTTTTTCAGAAACATGGTAGTGGTTGTGTATTATCTTCTTCTTTGGCCAGTAATATTTTATTAGAGAAAAGCTTAGAGGATGCTTCAAAAAACTCTAAATATTATACTGAAACGTTTTTAAATAGTAATAAATCTCTTTTGGGAACGCATAATTTAGAAGTTAAGAATAAAGTTTAAGACCCTAGGAAATGGAAAGAAGCAAAAGTTTTGAAGATTTAATTGTGTGGCAAAAAGGACACCAGTTTGTTTTAGAGGTTTATAAAATCACTAAAGGTTTTCCGAAAGAAGAGATTTACGGTTTAACGTCTCAATTTAGAAGAGCTGCTGTATCTATAACTGCAAATATTGCAGAAGGCTATAAAAGATTAAGTAATAAAGAAAAATTACGCTTTTATAACATAGCACAAGCATCTTTAGAAGAATGTAAATATTTTTTAATTCTATCAAGAGATCTAGAATACACTAATAATTTTATAGAATTAAACGAATTAATTAATGAGGTTAGCAAAATGTTGAATGCATATTGCAGAAGTATAGCCAATAAAAACAACTATTCTTAAATTCTCAACTCCCATAATTCTCATATTCAAATAACCATGATTATACCAAAACTACATTACATATCGCAAGGAGAAAGCCCACAACAGCACTTAGATAACATACAAAAAGCATGTACATCGGGGGCAGAATTAGTGCAATTGCGCTTAAAAGATTTATCAGAGAAGAAAATTTTAAAAACAGCATTAAAGGCAAGAGAAATAACTGGTCATTTTCAAACACGACTTATTATTAACGATTATTATAAAATAGCGAAGGAAGTGAAAGCAGATGGTGTTCATTTAGGAAAAAATGATACTTGCCCGTTAGAAGCTCGTAAAGTACTTGCCTCATGGCAAATTATTGGAGGCACAGCCAATACATTTGGGGATTGCAAAGCCTTAATAAAAAAAGAAGTAGACTATATAGGTTTAGGACCTTATAGGTATACAGCAACAAAGAAAAATTTAAGTCCAGTTTTAGGACTTAATGGTTATTTAACCATTATAGAAGAGTTAAAAACAAAAACACCAATTATTGCTATTGGAGGTATTAGGATAGAAGATGTTAAAGAAATTTTAGAAACGGGAGTTTCTGGAATAGCTATTTCTGGTGAAATTACACGAGATTTTAATAAAATTAATGAGTTTCATAAGTTATTAAATGCTGGAAGTTCTTTAGAACAACCTTATAGTTTTAAAAAATAAAGAAAGAATTAAAAGTTATAGTATATGAAGGATATATTAAAAATAGCGGATAAAGAATTTACTTCCAGATTATTTACAGGAACAGGGAAATTTAGCTCTTCACAATTAATGGAAGAAGCTTTGTTAGCCTCTGAAAGTGAATTGGTAACAGTAGCTCTAAAAAGGGTAGAAGTAACCAATGATGATGATATTTTGTCGAAACTAAATCATTCTAGAATAAACCTACTACCCAATACTTCTGGTGTACGAACAGCAAAAGAGGCTGTTTTTGCTGCTCAATTATCTAGAGAAGCCTTAGAAACTAATTGGGTAAAATTAGAAATACACCCAGATCCAAAATATTTGTTACCTGATCCTATTGAAACTTTAAAAGCAGCGGAAGAATTAGTGAAACTTGGTTTTGTAGTAATGCCATATATACATGCAGACCCAGTTTTATGTAAACGATTAGAAGAAGTTGGTGTGCAATGCGTAATGCCGTTAGGAGCACCTATAGGCAGTAATAAGGGTTTAAAAACAAAAGAATTTTTAGAAATCATTATAGATCAGACCAATGTGCCTGTAATTGTAGACGCTGGTATTGGGAGTCCGTCACACGCTGCATATGCAATGGAATTAGGTGCTGATGCTGTTTTGGTAAATACTGCAATAGCAGTATCGCAACAACCAGTACAAATGGCAAAAGCGTTTAAAATGGCTGTGGAATCTGGAAGAATGGCATTTAATGCAAAACTGGCACCAGTAAAACAACATGCTGAAGCTAGTAGTCCGCTAACATCGTTTCTTAATTAAAATGAGAAAAACATTTCAAACTATTTTTGATACCTACAATTGGGAAGATACCCTAGCAAACATTAATGCCAAAACAACACAGGATGTTGAATATGCACTAAATAAGGACAAAAAAGATTTAGAAGATTTTAAAGCTTTAATTTCTCCTGCTGCTAAGCCTTACTTGGAACAGATGGCACAATTAAGTAGCAGCATTACCAAGAAACGTTTTGGAAATACTATACAAATGTATTCTCCTATGTACTTAAGTAATGAGTGTCAAAATATATGTACATACTGTGGTTTTAGTATGACAAATAAAATACCTAGACGTACACTTACAGATGAGGAAATATTAAAAGAAATAAAATATATAAAATCCAAGGGGTACGACCATATTCTTTTAGTAACCGGAGAGGCTAATAAAACAGTAGGAGTAGATTATATTGCTAATGCTATTAAATTAATTCGTTCCCAGTTTGCAAATATAACTATAGAAGTGCAGCCTTTGGAGCAGGAAGAATATGAGTTATTGATAAAAAATGGATTATATGCGGTATTGGTGTATCAAGAAACCTACCATAGAGAAGAATATAAAAAACATCATCCAAGGGGTAAAAAGTCTAACTTTAATTACCGATTAAATACGCCAGACAGATTAGGAAAAGTAGGAATTCATAAGATTGGTTTAGGTGCATTATTTGGTCTTGAAGATTGGAGGGCCGATAGTTTTTTTACTGCATTACATTTAAAATACTTGCAAAAAACCTATTGGAAAACAAAGTACTCTATTTCTTTTCCAAGATTGCGACCACATTCTGGAGGGCTGGAGCCTAAAGTAGAAATGACCGATGCGGATTTAGTGCAATTAATATGTGCGTATCGTTTATTAGATGAAGATGTGGAGTTATCTATATCCACAAGAGAAAGTCAGTTGTTCCGTAATAATATTGTAAACTTAGGAGTAACCTCTATAAGTGCAGAATCTAAAACCAATCCTGGAGGCTATGTTGTGGAAAAACAATCGTTGGAACAATTTGAAATTTCAGATGAAAGACCAACAGAAGAAATCTCTCAGATGTTAAGATCTAATGGGTTAGAGGTAGTTTGGAAAGATTGGGAAAACAATTGGGAATCTAGTTAACAGCCTTTAACCATGGATTTTCTAATTTTTTAAATTTTTGAATAAATTAATGCTATTGCATTATTCTTCTTTTCAATAACATAGCTTTAACTTCTCAGCCCTATAACGTATCTTTGTTTGTGTTAAATAGGAATTTAGGAAATACCCTTTATGAAGTTAAGTAAACAAGATATATTAAAGGCTTTAGAGCTAATAACGGTGCCTGGTGAAGGACAAAATATGGTTGAAGCTGGAGCTGTGAAAAATATCCAGATTTTTGGCGATGAGGTTGAGTTGGATTTAGTAATAACTAACCCTAGTTTACAGGCTCGAAAAAAGACCGAAGTTGAGATTTTAAAAATAATTCATCAAGAGGTTTATGCAAAAGCTAAAATAAAGATAAATATAAAGGTTGAAGCCCCTGCAAAACCTAAAGCAAATGAAATTAAAGGAAAACCACTTCCAGGTATTCAAAATATTATTGCCGTAGCTTCAGGAAAAGGGGGGGTTGGTAAATCTACAGTTACAGCAAATTTGGCGGTTACTTTAGCAAAAATGGGTTTTAAAGTTGGCCTGTTGGATGCTGATATTTATGGACCATCAATGCCCATAATGTTTGATGTTGCCAATGAAAAACCTTTAGCAGTTAATGTGGGCGGTAAATCTAAAATGAAACCCTTAGAAAGTTATGGTGTAAAACTGCTTTCAATGGGATTTTTTACACAACCTAATCAGGCGGTAATTTGGAGAGGACCAATGGCGGCAAAAGCATTGAATCAAATGATTTTTGATGCTGCTTGGGGAGAAATAGATTTTATGTTAATTGATTTACCTCCTGGAACAGGAGATATTCATTTAAGTATAATGCAAGCTATGCCCGTAACTGGAGCTGTTGTGGTAAGTACACCTCAAGAGATTGCTTTAGCTGATGCTCGTAAAGGAGTTGCAATGTTTCAACAAGATTCAATAAATGTTCCTGTATTGGGAATTGTTGAAAATATGGCTTACTTTACGCCAGCCGAACTACCAGACAATAAATATTATATATTTGGTAAGGAAGGCGCAAAAAACCTGTCTGAAGATATAAAAGTACCATTTTTAGGTGAAATACCATTGGTACAAAGTATTCGAGAAGCTGGCGATGTAGGGAGACCTGCAGCCTTACAAACGGCAACACCAATTGAAGCCGCTTTTGAAGAATTGACTAAAAATGTAGTACAAGAAGTTGTTAAGCGTAATGATAAGTTACCTCCAACTGAGGCAATTAAAATTACCACTATGGCTGGTTGTTCTAGCGTTAAAAAATAAAAGATGACATCAGAAGAAGTAAAAATAAACGTAGAAAAAGCACTTGAGGAAATTCGCCCTTTTTTACAAAGTGATGGAGGAGATATTTCATTAATATCTATTGATGACAATAAATCTGTAAAAGTAAAATTAGAAGGTGCTTGTGTGGGATGTAGTGTTAATCAAATGACTTTAAAAAGTGGTGTTGAAATGACCATAAAAAAATATGTCCCTCAAATTGAAGAAGTAATAAATATTGAATAATTTTCGGATTATTTTAAAATGAAAATGGGGTGCAATTGTCACCCCATTTTTTATATCCTTGCTTGATAAGTAAACAGGTTATAATAACGTCCTTCTCTTGCTATAAGTTCATCATGTGTTCCTTGCTCAGCAATAGAACCATTTTCTATTACTAAAATTTGATTTGCTTTTCGAATAGTACTTAATCTGTGTGCAATTACAAAAGTAGTACGCCCTTCTGTTAATGTAGCTAAACTTTTTTGTATTAAAGCTTCACTTTCTGTATCCAGATTTGAAGTTGCTTCATCTAAAATTAAAATTTTAGGATTTGCCAATATCGCCCTTGCAATTGCAATACGCTGGCGTTGCCCGCCAGAAAGTTTTACACCTCGTTCACCTATTAAAGTTTCTAAGCCATCATCGAATCGGTCAGTAAATTCGTTTACATAAGCTGCTTTTACAGCACTTTGTAATTCTTCTTCTGTTGCGTTGGGCCTTGGAAAAAGTATATTATTTCTAATGCTTCCTTCAAACAAAAATTCGTCTTGTAGTACAACACCAAGGTATTGTCTAAAACTGTTTAAATTAACCTTAGAGATATCTTTACCATCAATAGTGATAGTTCCTGATTCTGGATTCAGGAAAGTTGCTGCTAAACCAGCAATTGTAGATTTTCCAGATCCTGAACTTCCAACTAAGGCCACAACATCACCTTGTTTCACTTCAAAATTAATGTTGTGTAAAACCTCTTTCCCTTCCTCATACGAAAAGGAAACATCGTTAAAAACAATGTCACCATTAATAGAATCTAGTATGGTGGTTCTATTTTCTTCATCAGATTCTGGGTTCATATTCATTAATTCCTCTGTACGATCTAAACCGGCTAAAGCTTCGGTTAATTGACTTCCAATATTACTCATCTGCACAATTGGCGCAATCATAAGACCAAGAAGAAATGTGAATGTTAAAAAGTCTCCTAAACTCAGTTCTTCTATCATAATTTTATAACCACCAATACCCATTATACCAGTAGTTGCAATTCCAAGTAAAAAGGTAGAGGCACTAGTCATAAATGCCGTTGCTGTTAGACTTTTTTTAACGTTTTGGAATAATTTTTCTACACCATTTTCGAAAATTTTGTGCTCTTGCTTTTCCGCATTAAACCCTTTAATTACCCGAACACCACTAAGGGTTTCAGTAAGTCTTCCTTTTACTTCGGCATTAATTTTTCCACGATCTCTAAAAACAGGTCTAATAATTTTAAAAGCTTTTAACGCCACTATAGCAAAAATGGCTAACGGAATTATAGTAAATAATGTCATGCTAATACTAATTCTAAGCAGAAGAATAAGAGATACTATTGCTGTGATAGTTCCACCAACAAGTTGTACTAGTCCCGTCCCAATAAGATTTCGAACACCTTCAACATCGCTCATAATTCTGGAAACCAAAGCTCCAGATTTGGCATTGTCGAAAAAACGAATGGGTAATGAAAGTACTTTTTTCTGTACCTGAGCTCGAAGCTCTGATATCAAAAACTGTGCTTGTACACTAAGAATTTTGGTTAATAAAAACGAGGTAATAGCTTGTACAGTAATAGCTAAAATAACAATGCCTACTAATAGCTTTAAAAACTCAATGTCTTTATTTGGGATAATATCATCCATTAAATATTTAAGAGACATTGGAGCAACAAAGCTCGCTGCCTTGCTTATAACGATAAGCAAAAGCCCAATAAAAACGAGTTTTCTTCTTGGCCAAATAATGGTTTTAAATGCGGAGTAGATACTTACTTTTTTAGCAGCCATATCAATGTATTTTTGAAAAGCCTGCAAGTTAGTTTAAAATTATAAAGGAATTGTTTTTGAACTTGACTAAGGAGTTTTTTAAATAAAAATTAGCATTTGTAGCACACTTACTTTATTTTCACTTTGACTAATTATTTTAAAATGAAATACCTGCCATTAATTGTATTGCTAGGAGTTTTGTCTTGCAATACTGTGAAGAAAACAAATGACGATTTAGAGCGTTGGAAAACTCAAGCCGAAAATGTTACTATTATCCGAGATGATTTTGGGGTGCCTCATATTTATGGAAAAACTGATGCCGATGCTGTATTTGGTTTGCTCTATGCGCAATGTGAGGATGACTTTAACCGCGTAGAACAAAATTATATTTGGGCGACCGGGCGTTTGGCAGAAGTAGAAGGTGAATCAGCACTTTATAGTGATTTACGAGCTAAGCTTTTTATGACAGAAGAAGAAGCCAAGGCAAATTATGAAAAGAGCCCTGATTGGTTAAAAAAACTTTGTAACGCATTTGCAGATGGTATAAATTATTATCTACATACACATCCTGAAGTAAAACCCAAACTGTTGACCAAATTTAAGCCATGGATGCCATTCTATTTCAGTGAAGGTTCTATTGGAGGAGATATTGAACGGATTTCTACCCGTAAAATAAAAGCTTTTTACGAGGGGGATATGGAAATTCCAAAAGCTGAAAATTTAAAGATTAAGAATACGGAAGAAATTAAAGAACCACAAGGTTCCAATGGAATTGCAATTTCTGGAAAGTTAACAGATTCGGGAAATCCAATTCTGCTAATAAATCCACATACATCATTTTACTTTAGAGGAGAGGTTCATGTGGTAAGTGAAGAAGGACTCAATGCATATGGAGCTGTAACTTGGGGTCAGTTTTTTGTTTACCAAGGGTTTAATGAGAAAACAGGTTGGATGCATACCTCAACATACACCGATGTTATGGATGAATTTAAAGAAACCATTGTTAAAATGAACGACAATTTATACTACACCTATGGGGAGGAATTAAGAGAGGTAAAGCAAACAACAATCGAATTAAAGTATAAAGAAGCAGATACTGTTGTCAAGAAAACTTTTCCTGCTTACCGTACGCATCATGGCCCCATTACGCATAAAGTGGATAATAAATGGACAGCTTCGGCAATGATGTGGGAGCCAATTAGGGCATTGGAGCAGTCATACATTCGCACTAAACAATCTGGTTACAATGGTTTTCGTAAAATGATGGATATACGAACTAACTCTAGTAATAATACGGTATATGCTGATTCTGAAGGAAACATAGCGTACTTTCATGGAAATTTTATACCAAAAAGGGATACTATTTTTGATTATACCAAACCTGTAGATGGCAGCAACCCAAAAACGGATTGGAAAGGATTGCATACTATAGATGAAAATATATTAGTACTGAATCCAGAAAATGGTTGGTTGCAAAATTGTAATTCTACGCCCTATACTGCAGCATTAGAATTCAGCCCTGAAAAGAAAAATTACCCAAACTATATGTCTATAGACAGGGAAAATTTTAGGGGAGTTCATGCAATTCAATTATTAACGGATAAATCTGGGTTCACTTTGGATAATGTTATTGAATTAGCCCATGACCCTTATTTACCAGCGTTTGAAGTTTTAATCCCTGCTTTGGTAAAGTCTTCCCAGTATATAAAAAATGATAAATTACAAGGAGCAATTCAAGTTTTAGAGCATTGGGATTTTAAAACGTCAAAAGAATCTGTAGCTATGACATTAGCTCATTATTACGGAACAAAATGTTTACAATTAGGGTTTTCTGGAAAAGTAAAGAAAAGGCCAACTCAAATAGAGTTGTTTAGTAGTATTAATAATTTTTTGTCTGCTAAAGAACAAACCGATGTTTTAGCAACGGTTTTGAAAGAACTTACCAATAATTTTGGAACATGGAAAATACCTTGGGGAAAAGTGAATCGTTATCAACGTTTAAATGGTGATATTCGTCAACCTTTTAATGATGATAAACCAAGTATTCCAGTAGGTTTTGCTTCAGGAAGATGGGGTGCGTTGGCAGCCTATGGTGCACGTTACCATAACAATACTAAAAAAATATACGGAACAAGGGGTAATAGTTTTGTCGCTGTAGTGGAGTTTGGAGATAGAGTAAAGGCTAAAACAATTTTAGCTGGAGGTCAAAGCGGAAATCCTAATTCGGAACATTTTAATAATCAAGCACAAGCCTATGTTGACATGAGGTTTAAAAATGTTGCGTACTATAAAGAAGATGTTTTAAAAAGAGCTAAAAAAACGTATAAACCAGGAGAAACAAAATAGAAGCTACTCTTTGGTAATTATTAGGGTAGCTTTTGATCCCTGAGAAAGTAACCATTTATTATTATAAATGAGTTCACCTTTTTCATCATATACCTGAATTTGAGCAGTGTTGGGTGCGGAAGTTCCGTGATTTAATGCTTCAAAATCTAAACGGTTAAAACCTTTTTTTAAATCAACGTTTAAGCCTTTAAAACTACCCGTAAGTAAGGTGTTTGGGTCAACTACAACATCGTTCAAATATACTTTTACACGATCACCGTCAACATATTCATGATCGCGATAAACAACACCAACAAATTTTCCGTTGTATTTTACATCTCCTAAATAATGGTCAGGAAAAAATTCCTTAGAACCTTCTTTTTCTTTTTTTCCAATTCTGGGGTCAATTTTAAGATCATGCCCAGCTTGTACAAGTTTTCGCTCAGGAAGCATTTGTACCGGATTTTTGGTAAGGGAGTCTTTAAAATTAATATCCGGTTTCTCATCAATTACTGAAGGAATATTTAATGAAGGTTTTTTACTTGTGTTACCATCCGCATCGGGTAAGGGAACAGCATCAATCTCCAAAGGTTGTTGCGTTGGAAGATCGGTTTGTGCGGTTGCCTTCGTTAAAAGGAAGGTAGAAAACAGTATAAGTAAAACAATATTTTTAATCATGATTTAAGAGCTACTTACCTTATCAAATATAACAAATACCTTGCCAATAGGTGTTAAATACTATTTAATATGATGTTATTTGAGTTAGTTGGTTGCGCTTAGTTGTTGTAATAAGTTAATATATTGCTGGTTATTGGGTTCAATACGTAATAACTCTTTAGCATAAAATACTGCCTTTTGGTTGTCGCCATTTTTAGAAAATAAGTAGGCAGCAGTATACAATAAATCAACATTGTTAGGAGCAATATTAATGCCTTTTAAAATAACTTTTTTCGCAGAAATAAAGTCATTCTTCGCGTCATGCAACAAACTCAAGTTGTAATACGCTCTAGTGTTTTCAGGCATATAGTGTATGGTTTTTTCAAACTGGTCAATTGCCTTTTCTGATTGGTTTAATTCAGCATATAACAACCCTAAAGAATAGTAGGTTGGACCGTACTCAGGCTCCTGTTTAATAACAGTTTTAAAAGATTCTTCAGCCTTTAAGTGTTCACCATTACTATAATATAAATTCGCTAAGTTGGTCCGTATTAGGTTGTTTATATTATCTATTTCAAGCGCTTTTTCGTAGTATTTTATACTTTCTTGAATATTACCTTGTCTTAATAAATAGCTTGCTTTTTTTGCGTTTCCTCCCGCAAAATCAGATATAACATCCAAAGAGGTATTAAATTCTTTTTTTACTTTTTGGTATACCTTTTTGTAGTTATCGGGAATTTGCTCTTCCTTAAGACGACTGATCCCGTAAAAAGCATTTATACGTACACTTCTTTTTTCATCTTTTAAAAGAGGAAGCAAGTAACTCGCGTACTCTGTATTGTTGATTTCGCCAAGTAAATCTATGGTTGTTGCTCTAACTAATGGAGATAAATCATTCAAATACTGGAGTAGGTTATTTACATCGTTAATATTCATATAATCACGCATGGCTCTCATTGCTGAAGCACGGGCAATTTCTGGTTGAAGTGTATCTTTTATTAACGTTAAAAGGGATTCTTTTCCATTTTCTTGTCTCGTTAACCCTGGGGCCAAAAGTTCCGAAAAATGTTGATAATCTGGCTCACCATATTGTTTTTTGAAGTTTTCCCATGCCCATTCATTGTCTTTGTCTTCATGGCATTGAATACATGCGTTTGGCGTATTGTATTTAATGCTTAGATCTGGTCGAGGAATTCTAAAACTGTGATCTCTACGGTAATCGTTGCCCATATAAAATTTACCAGTCATATGACAATTTATGCATTGAGCTCCAGCTGTATTCTTTTTGTGAAAGTGATGTTTAGAGGTATTGTATTTTTCTGGAACATGGCATTGAAGACATAGTTGATTGTCATTAAATTTTAACTTTAGAGAATGTGCATCATGGCAATCAGTGCAAGTAACATCATTGTGGTACATTTTACTCTGTACAAAGGAGCCATAAACGTATACTTCGTCTAAAATTTGCCCATCGGGATGGTAAGTTTCATTTGCAATTAGGTTTGGGAAATAATGATCTAATAAAGTCCCTTCAAAGTTATATCTTTCAGATATTTGCTCTCTTCGCATATGACATCTTGCACATTGGTCAACAAGTGTTTTGGAATCTGTTGCGGCAGTCATTTTTAGCTCCCCATGAGATTGGTATGCATCGCCAAGTGTTTTTGCGTTTTTAATATGGTTTTTACCTGACCCGTGACAAGCTTCGCAGTTTACATTTATAAGCGCAAATTTGGTATTATAACTATGGTTGTTAGCGTCGTAATTTTTCCTAACATTGGTTGAGTGGCAGTCAGCGCACATATTATTCCAATTTAAAGCGCCACGAGACCAGTGCAACCATTCAGAATGAACTACTTTAAAATCTGGATACAGGTCAAACCATTCATTTTTTTTGGCATCCCAAGCAGTTCGTAAACATTGAAAGTGACCATTTGGGAACCGCACAATATATTGCTGCAAAGGGGTTACTCCAAAGGTATATATAACCTTATAGTCATGGTATTTTCCATCAGGACCTTCTGTGTTTACATAAAAAGTATTGTTTTTAATGTAAAATTTGGATACAATACCTTGGCTAGTAAATTCCTCGCCCTTAAAAGGAGCTAAAACGGTATTTTCATCTGCAATTTGCATGGCTTTGTCATGATGCGAACCTTGCCAATCTTTAAACTCATTTTTATGACATTCTTTACACGCTTTATCGCCAACAAAGAGACTGTCGTGAATAGGTTTTGTAGAGGCGAATAATGAATCTTCCTTTGGGATGTTCTGATACTCTTTTTTTTCTGAACAGGAAAATTGAAAAAACACTAACAAGGATAAAAAAAAGGCAATAATTACAGATTTCATCCGTAGTGATGTTTAATGAGGAATATAAAAAATGGATTTCCTCAAATTTAATGGTTTTGAATTATTTATACGGTTTTAGGGTATAAAAAAAGCGGCAAGTATTCTTGCCGCTTTTATATCTTTTAAGAGATTTTTATTCTACTTCATAAGTGTCTCCAGAGAAAAACAAATCATTAGTTTTAGTGAAATTAGATTTTGCTTTTACTTGTTCTGTTAAGGCATCTTCTCTTTCTTCTAATGTAACATCTTCAAAAGCACGTACAACACCAACTACCATTGGGTATTCAGAACGTACTAACATTTGATGTAATGTTGGGTCTTCCTCTTTGGCGTTATGTACTAATAAATCTTCTTGGGTAATACCATTTTCACCAATGGTTACAACCTCTAATTTTAGTCCGTTTAAGATAAGCCCTTTATCTTTTTCTTTTCCGAAAATCATAGGTTTACCATGTTCAACAAAAAGTTGTCTGTCTTCACGAACAGCCTTGTCCGTATACTTTACAAAACAACCATTATTAAAAATTGGGCAGTTTTGTAATATTTCAACAAGCGAAGTTCCTTTGAACTTTTCCGCTTCGATGAACATTTGCGTTATTTCTTTTGGAGTATTACCTCCAATTCTGGCATAAAAACGAGCTTGAGCTCCAAGAGCTAACTCTCCAGCAGAGAACGGCGGCTGTGTATTACCATAAGGCGACGATTTTGTTTTTTGTCCAACCAATGAAGTTGGTGAAAACTGACCCTTGGTTAACCCGTATATTTCATTATTAAACAAAATAATGTTTAGGTCTAAATTTCTTCGCAATAAATGGATAAAGTGGTTTCCACCAATGGCCATGGAATCACCATCACCAGTAATAATCCAAACGCTTAAGTCTGGGTTAGATAGTTTTACTCCAGAAGCAATTGCAGGAGCTCTACCATGAATACTATGCATTCCATAAGTGTTCATATAATATGGAAAACGAGAAGAGCATCCTATCCCTGAAATGAAAACAACGTTTTCTTTATCTACATTCATTTCGGGAAGTGCCTTTTGCATTGCTCGCAAAATAACATAGTCATCACATCCTGGACACCATCTTACCTCCTGATCACTAGTGTAATCTTTACTGGTATATTTTTTTACAGTTGTTGTTTCCATAACTATTTTACTAACTGTTTGAATTTTTCTATTAGTTCTAAATTAGCAAAAGGTAAACCTTGTATTTTGTTAAATGCGGAATATGTAAATTCATCAAGATTACTTCTTAATACTTTTATGAATTGACCATTATTTAATTCGCATACTACAATTTTTTTATACCTTTTAAATATTTCATCGGTGTTTTTAGGCAGCGGATTTATATAATTAAAATGCACATGACCTATGTTGGTATAACCTTCTTCATTTAATTGTTTTACTGCTGAATGCAAACTTCCGTAAGTACCACCCCAACCAACAACAAGTAAATCACCTTCTTGAGCAAATTCAGCTTTTAAATCGGGTATATAGTTTTGTACCCTTTTAATTTTTTCCGCTCTTATTTTTGTCATATACTCATGATTTTCAGGAACATATGATACATTTCCAGTAGTTTTGTCTTTTTCCAGCCCACCAATTCTATGCTCTAACCCAGGAGTTCCAGGAATAGCCCATTTTCTTGCAAGCGTATCATTATCACGATCGTAAGGATTCCAGTTTTCCGGAGCTTCAGTTATTTTATTAGTTTTAATTTCCGGCATATCATCCACAGTCTTAATTTTCCATGGTGCAGAACCGTTAGCTATATATCCATCTGTTAATAATACAACAGGAGTCATATGCTCTAAAGTAAGTTTTGCTGCTTCGTAAGCAAAATTAAAACAATTGGAGGGTGTACTTGAGGCAATTACGATAACTGGGCTTTCACCATTTCTACCGTACATTGCTTGCAATAAATCTGATTGTTCAGTTTTAGTTGGTAAACCCGTTGAAGGGCCTCCACGTTGTACATCAACTACTACCAAAGGAAGCTCAATCATCATTGCCAAACCTAAGGCTTCACCTTTTAGTGCTAATCCTGGTCCGGATGTAGTGGTGATTCCCAAATTACCAGCAAACGAAGCTCCAATTGCTGCAGTTATCCCGGCAATTTCATCTTCCGCTTGTAATGCTTTTACACCAAAATGTTTATGTTTAACAAGTTCATGTAATATATCTGAAGCAGGTGTAATTGGATAAGTTCCTAGAAACAACTCCATTCCAGATTTTTCTGCTGCAGCTAAAAACCCCCATGCGGTTGCTGTGTTACCCATAATAATTCTATAGGTGCCGGGGTCCATTTTAGCAGGAGAAATACTGTATGAATTAGGAATTAACTCTAAAGTTTCAGCAAAATAAAATCCTGCTTTAAGTACCTTAGTGTTAGCCTTAATTATTTCTGGTTTTGATTTGAATTTTTTATTAAAAAAGTCAATTGTATGATCTAAGGAACGACTGTACATCCAATACACCATTCCAAGAGCAAACATGTTTTTACTTCTTGTAATACTCTTATTGTCTAAACCTTCAACATCCTTTAACGCTTCTTTTGACAAACTAGTCATTGATACCTCAATAACTCTGTAGTTACTAAGGCTGCCATCTTCTAGAGGGTTAGATTCGTATAAGGCCTTTGTTAAATTCTTTTTGGTAAAAGCGTCGGTATCTACTATTATAGTATGCCCTGGTTTAACTGATGATAGGTTAGTTTTTAAACCTGCAGGATTCATTGCCACCAATAAATCTACTTCATCGCCAGGAGTATTTATTTGAACACTACCTATATGTACCTGAAAACCAGATACACCATACAAACTTCCTTGAGGAGCTCTAATCTCAGCTGGGAAATTTGGAAATGTAGCAACGTCATTTCCAAACATAGCTGAAGTATCAGAGAATTGGGTTCCTGTTAATTGCATACCGTCACCAGAATCTCCAACAAAGCGGATAATTACCGCTTCCAGTTTTTCTTGCTTCTCACTAATCGTAACTGATTCCATGTAATCTTTTTTCTAAAACGCTGTATTTATAATTTAAATTGATAGTGCTTAAAACTACCTTAACGTATGAGAAGTCGGGTATTTATACCAAACATAACGCACTGTTTTTTTGTGATTTTAAAACTCTATCAATTTTATAGGGTATAAAAATAGATAAAATGTGCATCATACTCATATAAAAATCTATTAATTGTGATATGTGGCGTTTTTTATGGGTTGTAAAACCTAGTTAATACGCTATACAAAAATAGGATATAACCATTTAAATGCTTCTTAATTAGCATTTTTAATGAAAAAAGATCCGTTTTGTTGTCAAAAATATGCTGTTTTGATAACAAGCAATGTTTTGTAACATTTAAAATTTATTTGTGACATGATTATTCTGCCAATTTTATAGCAATTTTCGAAATATTTAAAAACAAAGCTATTTGTTAAAATAGTGGTCTGGTTTGTTAGGTTATGCTTATAAAATTGAATTAAATTCGGTAAATGAAGAAATAATTACGAAATCAATAATTATTAAGCCTTTAAAATTTGATATCCTCACAAAACCTGATAAATATCATGGTAAAACTTGTATGCCTAAACTACTTTTAATGCAACAAACAACTAGTAGATTATGCAAGTCAAAAAAAACCCAAACGTAGATTTAAATAGGAATAGTAGCCTATACTTTGTTATAGGTTTAACCCTTGTATTGTTTTTAACATGGAGAGCGTTAGAATACAAAACATATCCGTCTGATAACCAGATAGTGGAATTGTTAGATGTTGATGAACAGTTAGATGAAGAAGTTCCTATAACTGAGCGGGTGAAAACACCGCCACCGCCACCGCCACCAGCTGCACCTGAAATTATTGAAGTTGTTGAAGATAATGAGGAAATAGAGGAAACAATTATTGAGAGTACTGAAACCAATCAAGATGCAGCGGTTGAAGAAGTTATTGATGTTGATGACGTAGAGGTTGGAGAAGAGGAAGAAGATATATCTATACCATTTTCAGTTATTGAAAATGTACCAATTTTTCCAGGTTGTGAAAAATTGCAATCCAATACTGAACGTAAAAAGTGTTTTCAACAAAAAATGCAGGCTCACATTCGAAAAGAATTTCGTTACCCGCAGGCTGCAGCAGAAATGGGAGTAAAGGGCAGAGTATTTGTGCTTTTTACCATAGATAGAAGAGGGCTTATAGCTAATTTGACTACAAGGGGTCCAGACCCTCGCCTGGAAAGAGAGGCAGCCCGAATTGTAGGTTCATTACCTAAAATGACTCCAGGTAGTCAGAGAGGGAAATCAGTGAGTGTACCATATAGTGTTCCAATTAATTTTGTGTTACAACAATAGTCTAGTTATTTAAGTTGATAATCTTTTATGTTTTCTGGACCTTCTAATAAAATCCTAACAATTTGCAGAGTGCCATCATCTTTGGTGGCAATCTGCCATTTTACAAGAGATATTTTTCCTTCTTCAATTTCTATTCCAGTAATACTTCTGGGGTGTACACAGCTGCCATCATTGAAGAAGGGAATATCTCCTGGTTCTGGAAAACGGGGTCTGTGTGTATGACCAATAACAGTAATTTTATTGTCGTTTTGAAGAATCCATTTTTTTACGCGTCTTTCAACTTTTATCAGCTCCTTATGATTTTTAGCAGGACTCGTCGGGTCAGCTATGCCCCATACCTGAAGCGGTTTCCATAAAATTCTAACCAAAAACCTGTTAAACCGCCAGCCATGGTAATTCATGAAATCAGCCTGATGACCATGTGTTAAAAATATTTCTTGATTGGTTTGTGTATGTTTTAAAATTAGAGCTTCGTGATAGATAATATCTTTTAAAAGGTCTTTTTCTTTTTCTTCCTTAAAATCAAAATAATACGAAAGATGTTTTTTTACATAAGATTGATTTCGATAAACCATATCGTGATTTCCGTAGATCATATGCAGCCTTCCTTCTTCATGATAAAGTTTTAATAACTTATAAATGTTTTTGTGAGCTCTATAAATAGGCTCAAAAGATAAGTTCTCCCATAGTTCATCTCCATCGCCAAGTTCACAATATTGAAAACCATTTACAAAATAATGTTTTAAGGCGTGATGGTAAATATTTCGGTTATTAGCAAAATCATCGGCAAAGCTATTATCCCCTCTATGACAATCGCTAAATAATATAAATTTAGAGGAGTCATCAAAGGGTACTTCTTTAGCTGATTTATATGCTTTTGTTAGTCTGGTAAGGCTAGACATTCTCTTTTTTTTATAAATATGCAAAAAAAGCAACAAAGCATTATTGCACTTCGTTGTTAAAATAAGCGATTTCTTTTGTAATTTTATTTGTTTAGCGAAGACAAATAGGTTTTATACGAGTAACTATGAGTAAAGATTCACCTTTAGTTCATCACATTAGTTTTGAAAAGCTCTTGCAGCGATACGATGTAATGGCTAAAAGTGATGATGAATTTTTAGCAACTAATGCGAAACGCATACTTGATGTTCAGAAGGATTATCCCTTTTTAAGAGGTGGTTTTACAGATATTGCACTTTTAGAAGAACACAAAGATGTTATTAAATACATTTTACAAGATACTTTTACCGAGGTGTTGAGTGAAAATGAAATTAAAGTAGCTTCATTACCATACTACGATGTTATTTTTAATTCTTCCAAACGTTTTCAAAAAATTGTAAAAAACGCTGGTCCAGATTTTAAACCATTTATTAGAAATAATGAGGAAGGTCTGGATTATATAATGAGCTGTGTGGTTATTTTAAAATTTTATTTTGGATTTCCGCTAGATTTTAGCCGCCCAATGTTTTATGATATTCCAGATGCTAATGGAGTAATGCACCATTACAGAGTGTTGTATAATGCAGATTTTTTAGAAGTATTACCTACGGAAAAGGCCGTTAAAATTACTCAGGACGATGTTAATGAGTTAATGGATGAGCCAAATAACTTAGAACTCTGGAAATCTAAAATTCCACCTAACAGCTTTATTTCTAAAGGGTTTGTAATTTCTAATATGTTTGATGTTACTGCGGAACATTCCATTTCTGAAATAAAATCGGAACTCATAGAAAGTGATAAACGTGGGAGTGATGATTTTATGATTCACTTAAAAGAAACATTTAAGTCGTTTTTTAAACTTCCAAACATCCAAATAGGGTTTTCTGTGTATAACTCAAAAGAACACCAACTGGAATCGGTTTATGGTAAAGGTATGATAAGCTTTGTTTTAAACGGTCGCGAAAAACTTTGTTGTAAAACCTCTTTACATGACGATTCTTGTAAAAAATTATTCACTGAAGGAGAATATATTGCTATACCTGATGTGGATAAGTACTATGAGATGTCAGATGGAGGAGAGCCGTTTGGAGAACTAAAATCTCAAGGGATAAAAAGTATTATTTTGGCCCCAATATCTTCTGAAGGAGAATTATTGGGGATGTTAGAAATTGCATCGGAAGATAAACATGTGCTTAATGGTGTTAATGCCAAAAAGCTTGACGATGTAATGCCATATATTGTTTCGGCTGTTCTAAGAACTAAATTGGAGGAAGAAAACCGTATTGATGCTATTATACAAAACGAGTGCACATCCGTTCACCCATCAGTACATTGGAAATTTCAAGAAGAGGCAATACAATTTTTAAAGGATGAATTACAAGAAAAACAGCCTTCGTTTAAAGAAATTGTATTTAAAGATATTTACCCGCTTTATGGTCAAATTGATATTAAAGACTCCTCAAAGGCACGTAATAAAGCTATTCAGAACGATTTAATTATTGAGCTTTCGCTAATTAAAGATGTTTTGTTTGAAGTATGGCAAAAAAGTAAACTTCCTATCTATGAAGAGCTAATGTTTAGAGTTAACAATCATTTAGATAGTATTAAAGGAACACTTTTTACCAATAGTGAGCAGGTAATATTTGACTTTGTGAGAGATGAAATATCTCCAGTATTTAAGCATTTAAAAAATACTGATGAAGATTTTAAAAATCTAATAACAGAGTTTAATTCCCAAATAAATTCAGATTTAGAATCGTATTACGATCATCGTAAAAATTATGATGAAAGTGTAAAACTGATTAATAAAAAACTAGCTTCTGTAATAGACGAAAAACAGCTTGAGGCGCAGGAAATGTTTCCGCATTATTTTGAACGTTTTAAAACAGATGGGATTGAGCATAATATGTATGTAGGAGATTCTATTGCCGAAGGAAAAGAATTTAATTCAATATATCTCAATAATTTAAGATTGTGGCAGCTGCAAGTAATGTGTGATATGGAAAATACGCATTATGGTTTAAAGCCAAAATTAGGCGTAAAGTTAGATGTTGCTTCGTTAATATTGGTTTATAATGCCTCATTATCCATTCGTTTTAGAATGGACGAAAAACGTTTTGATGTTGATGGTACCTATAACGCCAGATATGAGGTTATTAAAAAACGAATAGATAAATCGTATATTAAAGGTACTAAAGAACGTTTGACACAAGTAGGTAAAATGGTAGTAGTGTATTCTCAAAAGAAAGACGAATTAGAATATCTTAGATATATAAAGTTTCTAAAATCAAAAGGTTATTTCACAGGAAAAATTGAGATTGTAGAGCTGGAAGGACTTCAGGGAGTTTCTGGATTAAAGGCCATTCGTGCAGAAATTTTGTATTCTTCAAATGTATCTCCTGAAAAAACATTTACTTACCAAGATTTAATGGATGAGTTAAGGGATTAAGGCTTCCACAGCAATTGTTCTTTCTGGACCGAAAAATTTAAACGCTATTGCAAAAACAATTACGGAAACCACCATTCCTATCATAAAAATGGTGTAGGTCCAGCGTAAAATTTTGTATTTTCTGTGCAAAACAAGTCCTAAAAAGTATAAATCTTTAGTTAGTGAAGAGTAAATGTATTTTTTATCCTTTACCAATTCGTTAATTGCCCATTCATATTCCGACAATTTCATTTTATGAAAATTACCAAAAAATAAAAGGTTTACCTTTTTTTGGTTTACATCTTCCTTTGAAAATTCTCCGCTGGTAACATTTGGTCTTGTTGCAAGTACAGCAAATACCATTGAAACTACGCTAAATATTAAAAAAATAAGCGTTGGATAAATTAAATAATCATTGGAGGGATTGTCTAATTTTGGAATAAGGTTGGATAGGGCTAACGAAATTATAATGGCATTTACAGAGAGTAGAATGTTAGCCTTGGTATCAGCAATATTACTTAGCGTTATATGGTTTCTGAGTGTAACTCTATAAAGGGTTTGGATTCCTCTATCTGGACTTTCATTTTTATATCTGGCTTTTAAAGCTTCTTTTTTAGCAATTTGTTTTTCAGCCTTTTTTTCTTTCACAAGTATTTTTAAATTTTTGTTTTTACCCTCTTGCCAATTATTTAAAGCGTAGTCAGTATAAAATTGATGTTTCTCCTTAAACATTTGAATATTCATGTCTACCCACTCATTATGATTATATGAAGCAATGTCTAAAAGGTTTAATTCTTGTCGTAAAGTTTCAGTAGTTTCTAAATAACTCTTTTTTGCAAAATGTGACGAATCTGCATCTCGAAGTATTTTTTCATGAAGACTCTTAGGCTCGGCATACATTTGTGTTGCCATAATGCAATCCTCAATGGATTTAATTTTGTCCTTGTTATACCCCTGTTTATGAAGAAACTGTGAAGCAATTTTGCAGCTATTTTTTTCATGATTTTTGGTTCCTTTGGTGTAACCAACATCATGAAGCCAAGCTGCTAGAATAACAGCCTCATTTTCATTTTCATCGAGCTCATAAAAGTCTAATAATTCTTTAGTACTTTTAACTACACGTTGCGTATGTTTTAGGTTATGGTATAGATACTTGCTATCTAGGTTGTTGGAAAGCAAATCCACAACAAAATTTTCAGTTTTCTCAATAATTTGCGACATACCATCAATACTAATGTGTCCAAATTACAAATTTTATGGTGAAGAACGCCGATATGATTAAATATTACTTTCCCTTTTTATGTTTTTTTCTTGTAGTAAGCTGTGCTACCGTAAAGGATAAATATAAAAATTCTGAGTATAGAGAAAACATATCAACACAAAAAAAAGTTGCGCATACTTTTTATTTAATAGGTGATGCTGGATTATCTCCAAAAAATGGACTAAACAACACGTTAAAGCAATTTAAAACCACCTTAACTAAAGCTGATCAGAATAGTACTGCTATTTTTTTAGGAGATAATATTTATCCTAGCGGGCTTCCAGATAAAAAAAAGGATAAAAAAGGCTATAAGAATGCAACGTCGCAATTAGATGCTCAAATAGCAGCGTTAAAAGAATTTAGTGGAAAGCCAATTTTTATACCAGGTAATCATGATTGGTATGCTAATGGGTTAAAAGGATTAGAGAGACAACAAGATTATGTTCAAGAGAAGTTAAAAAGTAAGAAGGTTTTTTACCCAAAAGATGGGTGCCCCATTCAAAAAATTGATATTTCTGAAGATATTGTAGTAATAGCCGTTGATACAGAGTGGTTTTTAACTGATTGGGATAAGCATCCAACTATGAATGATGAATGCGAAATAAAAGATAGAGAATCTTTTTTTCTGGAATTAGAGGGATTGATTAAAAAAAATGAAAATAAAACCACATTAATTGCTACGCATCATCCTATGCTTACTTACGGAGAACACGGTGGACATTTTTCATTTAAGAGAAGTATTTTTCCAATTAAAAGTAAAATACCATTACCTATTTTAGGAACGTTTATTAATGTGTTAAGAAGAACATCGGGTGCTTCAATTGAAGATATCCAGAATAAAAAATACACAGAATTACAAAGCAGATTAATAACATTAGCACAGTATTCTAAGAAGGTGATTCTTGTTTCTGGCCATGAACATAGTCTGCAATACATTGTTGAAAATAATACCCCTCAAATCGTGAGCGGTTCCGGTGCAAAAAAAGGTGCTACACGATTATTGAATGGAAGTGAATTTTCCACAGGAAAAAATGGTTATGGAGTACTGCAAGTCTACACGGATGGCTCTTCTAGGGTTAGGTTTTATGGTGTTTCTAATAAAAAAGAAGAAGAGTTTTTGTTTACATCAGAAGTGCTTCCAGAAGATGTAAAAGAGAATGCTAATTGGGTTGAAAGTGAATTTCCAGATAAGATAAAAGCATCCATATATACCAAAAAAGAGGTAGAAAAAGGAAAATTATTTAAATGGCTTTGGGGTACTAGATACCGAGAACTATATGCTAAAGAAATTACAGCTCCAACGGTAAATTTAGATACGCTTTTTGGAGGAGTAAAAGTAATTAGAAAAGGAGGCGGACATCAATCAAAGTCTCTACGACTAGTAAATGCGGAAGGTAAAGAATATGTAATGCGCGATTTACGTAAAAGTGCTCAGGTATATTTACAAGCAATGGCGTTTAAAAATCAATATGTTGTTGATGAAATTAAAGACACCTATACCGAACAATTACTGGAAGATTTTTATACAGGAGCTCACCCGTATGCGCCATTTGTGGTTGGTAAACTCTCCGATGCTGTCGGGGTTTTTCATACCAATCCTAGACTTTTTTATGTTCCTAAACAAGAGGCTATTAAAGATTATGTGCCAGAGTTTGGTGATGGGTTATATATGATTGAAGAACGTACAGATGATGGTCATGGTGACCAAAAAAGTTTTGGATACGCTAATAAAATGATAAGTACCGATGATTTACTTAAAAAACTCCGAATGGACGAAAAATATAGCATTGATACAACAGCCTATGTTAGAGCTCGTTTGTTTGATATGACTGTTGGCGATTGGGATAGGCATGTAGATCAATGGAGATGGGCAGAGTTTAAGGAGAAAGATTCTGATAAAGTAATGTATAAACCAGTACCTAGAGATAGAGACCAGGTGTTTTCCATTATGGGAGACGGTGCTTTAATGAATATAATTACCAGAATAACACCCTCATTATCTTTAATGGAGGGGTTTAATGAAGAAATACGTAGTGTAAAAGGATTTAATGGTTCCCCAATGACCTTTGCTCTAGACGTAGCGCTTCTTTCAGAAACTAAACTAAAAACATGGCTTTCTCAAGCAGAATATATTCAAAAACGCTTAAACGGTAAGGTTGTTGATGAAGCGTTAAAAGAGTTTCCTGTAGAGATTAGAGGTCTTCATGATGCTATATTGAAAAAAACATTACTATCAAGACTACAGGCGTTAAAAGAAACTGCTAAAGAATATTACGGTTTAGTAAATAAATTTTCCATTATAAAAGGAACGGATAAGGATGATTACTTTACGATTACAGGAATTGCCAAGGGGAAAACAAAAGTAGAAGCTCACCGTATAAAAAATGGAAAAAAAGCGGAAGTGTTTTTTAGTAAGGTATTTGATAAAAAAATCACCAAAGAAATATGGATTTATGGTCTAGATGACGATGATTTTTTTGAAGTAATTAATGTAAAAAATGGAGTAAAAAAAATACGCATTATCGGAGGTCAAAACAACGACAACTACAATGTTAAAAATAGCAAAGGAGTTTATGTTTATGATCAAGCTGCTAAAAAAAATACGTTTGATAATGCAAAAACGGCTCATGTAAATCGTTCTAATAATTATGAAACCAATACATATCAGCCAATAAAACTTAAAAGAAGTACTAATCAAGTATTGCCAGCTATAGGAGGAAATCCAGATGATGGCTTATTAATTGGAGTTTCTAATATTTATACATTATACGGGTTTTTACAAAATCCGTTTACACAAAGGCACAGTATTAATGGGGCGTTTTATTTTGCGACAAGAGGTTTTGATATTGGTTATAAGGGGGAGTTTGCGAGTGTCATCGGAAATGCAAATTTGGAAGTAGGAGTTAAATTCACCAGTCCTAATTTTAGTATTAACTTTTTTGATTACGGAAACAACACTCAAAATTTTGATGATGATTTGGGGCTAGATTATAACCGTGTTAAGTTGCAAATAAATTCCTTTTCTTCTGCTTTGGTTTGGAGAGGCGATATGGGGTCAGTAGTACGGGCAGGATTTGATTATACCTCCATTGAAATAGAAGAAACTGAGGATAGATTTATTAATGAATACATTGATGCTTCAGAAATTGATAACGACAAAGATTTTTTTAGTATTGAGGGGCAATATGCTTATAAAAATACTGACAACAATGCTTTTCCAACAATGGGAATGGCTGTGGGCCTCACCGCAGGGTATACCTTTAGTGTAGATGGTATGGGTAAAAATGTGGGATACATAAAACCTAGTTTTTCCATTGATTATAAATTAGTTCCAAGTGGTAAATTAGTGTTGGCTTCAAAGTGGAAAGCGCATCTAAATTTTAGCGACACTTTTGAAATATATCAGGCGGCCAGCATTGGTGGTACCGATGGTTTACGAGGTTTTAGAAATCAGCGTTTTACAGGAAGAAAAGCTTATTATCAAAATACTGATTTGCGATATAATCTTAAACGTATTAAAACAGGGGTGTTACCTATGTCTTTTGGTTTTTTTGCTGGATTTGATTATGGACGGGTTTGGTTAACTGATGAAAGCTCTAACAGGTGGCATACCTCAAAAGGAGGTGGTTTTTTCTTAAATGGGGCAGATATTGTTTCCGCACGTGTAGCACTTTTTAATAGTGATGATGGGTTTCGTTTTTCTTTTGGATTAGGTTTTGGATTTTAATTTACTTTAGGGTATATGAATACAGGTTTCTGCCTGTGGGCCCTTTTTTTTCGTCCGAGAGGAGTAATTTAGTATTATCAATAAAGCAAATGGATTCCAACTGACTGTTGGTTTGTAAGTCTATAGTTTCCATTTTTCCTTTCGAAAAGTTATCTTCTGTAAAGTTGGTAATCACGTATAATCTTCCGTAGCTCAATAACACTAATTTTTTTCCATCAGGAGAAATGTCAGCTGAGGTTATTTGGCAATAATTCCAATCTGAACACATTTTAAATGTGTCTATTAATTGCGCTGCATGTTTTCCTTTTTTTGCAGGTATTTTGTATACTAGAGCCTCACCATTAAAAGGGTTGGCTCTGTTTTTAGTGATAATGTAAAGGTTTTTATTTTGGTAAAAAAGAGCTTCAGCATCATAATAAAGACCCTTTTTTTTAGGAGGAAACTTAGTTTGCTCGGGATAATAAAATGAAATGGCTTCCGCTTTTATTTTATTTCCTTTTTCCACTTCGGGATTGGGTATTTTGTATACAACGAGGTTTTTGCGCTTGTTCTCATTATTTCCAATATCACCTATATATATATTGCCCAAATTGTCTTTGGCCAAATCCTCCCAATCTATATTTTCTGCTTTTTTAACGGATAGTTTTTTTACAATTTCCCCTTTAAAATTGGTTTTGTAAATTTCATTTTTATTGCCTCCATCCTCTACTAACCAGGCACTTTCGTTGTTGAATGATACAATTCCCGAATTTTCATTTAATCGTTTTGGTAAATCGGTAATTACATTTAGTTTGCCATGATTAGAACAACTGTAAATTAATATTGTTAAGAATATAGTAGTACACTTAAGCATATATTAGTTGATTGTCATTTTCAAGGAATTAATAACATGCTTACCTAAGTCTCTACCTTGTTTAACACCTACCTCAACCGCGGCTCTATAGTGAATACCACCATACATTCTGCTAATTGCTGCCTCATCAGCTGCTTCGCTAAACGAATTAAAACTTCGCACAGGAAGACCGTACGGAATTTCGGTATCATCATCAAAGTAAAAATTGTCACCAAAAATGTTGGTTAAAGCAATACTTGCAGCTCCAGAAACTACACTGTGTCCGCTGGTGTATTCTGGAAACGGAGGAGTTTGTAATATAGGTTCCCAGTTTTCATCAATATGTTTATTAATTAAAGTTTCAGGTCGAATAAGGTTACTTCGGTATTTTTCGTCCCAGCAGCTAATAAAGGCATCAGCTATTGCTATTGAGGTTTTGGTGTATGCATAAATAGTTTTATCAAAATCACTATTTGTTTTTAGCGCCGCAATTTTGGCAATGCCAATCCAATGTGCTCCAGGGCTTATTTTTTTTGATGCAAACATTAGGTGTCCTCTTGTAATGGAAACATAGGGATTACAATCCCAGAACTGGGCAATAGCAATTTCTTCCGAATCATCCCCATCGGTTGTGATTTTTTTACTGATGTCGTAGACTTCTTTTAATTCTTTATAGAAAAGTGAACTTTTATCTAATGAAAATACAGGAGGAGGAACAGGTTTAAACTGCTGAGCGGAGTCAATTGCGAAAGGGCGAATTTTATTCCAATGCGGTTCAATTCCATCCATGTAAGCGGGTGGTGTTGGTTGCCATCTACTTGGGTTGTTTATGTCAATTGCAAATTTTGGCATGGTGCGAGTTTCGTTATAATTATCCCTCTCCATCCATTCCGAAATGTGCTTTGCTACCTGCAATCCGTAAGCTTTTGAGGCTTCAAATTGTTGAAGGTTTTTATTTTGCCAAATACTGTATAAACTATCTCTATAAGCATGTAATTTTTCTCTGGTATGTATTAAACGTTGACTAACATCTATATGTGCAATTAAGGCAGACATTTGATAGTTAATAGGAGTAGAAGTATCTGCTTTTGGGATTGCTGTAAGTTCTTTTACTTGATTCTCTAACGAAATATAATTACTATTGTTAGACGCTATTATTTCATAAGCGGCTATATTGGGATAAACAAAAACTCTACTGGCCACTGGAGGCGAAAAAATGTCGTGAATCATAATATCCACCACATTTTCAATAGCTGAATGAAGTTCGTTTGGAGTAATAGTTATAGTGTTGTCCTTTTTTTCAGTTTTACAAGAAGCAAGTAATTGAATCACTAAAAGAGTGCAAAGTATTTTTTTCATTATTAGTATTCAGTTTAATTTAAAGTAGCGGTAGTATTGTTTGCATAAATATACTATTTGTTCTTTTAATTTAAGATTTTATAGGGTTGATATACAAAGGTTAAAATAAAAAACCTCCGGCAATCCGAAGGTTTTTTTGTATACTGTTAAAATTTGATTCTTATTTAGTATTGAGATGACTATTTCCAGAATAACGCATACAATACAACCAAAACAATCATTACAGCAAATGAACCAATGTTAAATGCTGGAGTTGTTTTAAATAGTCCTTTTGTAAAAGGAATGCCTTTTTCATCATCTGCACCTTTGTTTTGCATTAAACTAAGAATCACAATAACTATCATAGTTAACACAGCGGTTAGGCCCATTTGGTCCATCCAAGGCAAGTCAACAAAAATTGCACTTGTAGACCATCCTTTTGGAGCAACTTTAAAGTACATAGCAATAGGAATAGAAACTAATGCACCCACAATTGCAGCCTTGTTGGTTGTTTTTTTCCAGAATAATCCTAGCATAAATAC
Source organism: uncultured Maribacter sp. (assembly GCA_947493885.1). Lineage (GTDB taxonomy): Bacteria > Bacteroidota > Bacteroidia > Flavobacteriales > Flavobacteriaceae > Maribacter_B. Next base: position 364,367 of record CANLTE010000001.1, on the reverse strand, counting down.
AGCTAAAATACCTGGACTTACAATTCCAGTATATTCTTGTATAAATTGGAAAGCTTGGTCAATACCACCTAATAAAGGAGCCATTATACAAGCAATTAGTAAGGCAACACCTGCAGAAATTCTACCCATGTTTACAGTACTTTTATCGCTAGCGTTTTTATTAATGTACTGCTTATAAATATCCATTGTAAAAATGGTAGATGTTGAATTAAGCATTGAAGCTAACGAAGATACTATCGCTGCAGCAAGAGCAGCAAAAGCAACACCTTTTAATCCTGTTGGTAAAAACTGTAATAACCAAGGGTAAGCTTTATCAGCTTGTTCTGCTGATGGAAGGTTCTTTAAACCAGCTTCTCCTAAACTTGCTAAAATTTCAGGATCGTTAACCATTACGTAAGCTGCAATACCGGGAACAACAACTATTATTGGAATAACTAATTTTAAGCATGCCGCTAGTAAAATACCTTTTTGAGACTCTTTTAAAGACTTAGCAGCTAATGTTCTTTGGATAATATATTGATTGAAACCCCAGTAGTATAAATTGGCAACCCATAAACCACCTACTAAAACTCCAATACCAGGTAAGTTTTTAAATTCTGGATTAGATTTATCTAAAATCATTGAAAATTTGTCAGGTGCAGCATCATATATTGTAGATAGTCCAGCCATAAAACCTTCACCTCCAGAAACGGTATTTAATGCCAAGTAAGTCGTAACTAAACCACCTAATACAAGAAAAACAACTTGAATAACATCTGTCCAAGCAACGGCGGATAGACCACCATATAATGAATACGCAGCAGCAAATAAAGCTAAACCTATAACCCCATACATCATTGGAATGCCCATAATGGTTTCCAGAGCTAGAGAGCCTAGATAAAGTACAGAAGCAAGGTTAACAAAAACGTATAAAGCAATCCAAAAAACAGCTAATATTGTTTTTAAGCTTGTTGAGAATCTTTTTTCAACAAATTCAGGGATGGTATATAACCCTTTTTCAATAAAAATTGGTAAAAAGTATTTTCCGACTATGATTAGGGTTATCGCAGCCATCCACTCGTAAGAAGCAATTGCAAGTCCTAAAGCAAAACCAGAACCAGACATTCCAATAAATTGTTCTGCTGATATGTTTGCTGCTATTAATGAAGCACCAATAGCCCACCATGGTAAAGATTTACTAGCCAAAAAGTAATCTTCGGCATTTTTTTGATGTCCTTTTTTATCTCTGGATACCCAAAGACCCACGCCCAGTATTAAAATCGCGTATGCGATAAAAATAAAATAATCCCAAAATTCAAATGCTGATGTCATAATTAAATGGTTGTTGGTTGATAAGTTAAAATCACTTGAAATTAAACGTACAAAGTACAGGTTTTATGTGAAATACAAAATGATTTTAAGAATTCTTTTTGTGAAAAATGATACATAAAAGCTTGTATTTGTCTTAAAAATAATAGGGTGTTTAGGTATTTAATTTCGGATTAAAATTAAGCGATAAATACTGTGCGGATATCGATTATTTTTGCCTTCAGTTATGGAGTAAGTTAAAAGGTGGACAGACTTAATTTTTTAAAATAATAACAAGGAAACAATTATAATACTATATATTTAGTTGTAATAAACACTACTCAAATTAATGTTCGATGTTATAATAGTTGGAGGTGGTGCAGCAGGCTTTTTTGCTGCCATTCGTATTGCAGAAAATTCGCCCAATTTAAAGGTAGCAATATTGGAAAAAGGAAAAGGGGTATTGGCTAAAGTTAAAGTTTCTGGAGGAGGGCGTTGTAATGTTACTCATGCAGAGTTTGACCCCAGAGCTTTATCCAAAAATTATCCAAGAGGAGAAAAAGAAATTTTAGGTCCTTTCCATAAATTTTGCAGTGGAGATACCGTTGCTTTTTTTGAAGAAAGAGGCGTACAATTAAAAATTGAAGAGGATGGCAGAATGTTCCCAACTTCAAATTCTTCACAAACTATAATAGATTGTTTTTTAAATGAAGTGAATAAACTTGGTGTACAAATATTAAAACACAGTACCGTAACAAAACTGTCACGCTCCGAGGATAACACTTTATGGAATATAGTTACTATTAAAGGTTCTTATGCCGCTAAAAAGGTATTGGTTTGTTCGGGTAGCAGTCCAAAAGTTTGGGATATACTCAAAAGTCTAGGACATTCTATTGTTAACCCTGTTCCTTCGCTATTTACATTCAACATTAAGGATGACCGAATTTCTAAAATTCCTGGGGTAAGCACAAATGCCCGTGTAAAGGTTTACAAGCAATCTTTAAGTCAGTTAAAGTTAAAAATCAAATTAAAAAGTAAAAGAGAGAGTGAAGCACTTTTGGACTCCGAAGGGCCCGTTTTAATAACGCATTGGGGTTTAAGCGGCCCAGCAATTTTAAAGCTTTCGGCATGGGGAGCAATCATATTAAATGACTTAAAGTACAATTTTGTAATAAAGGTTAATTGGTTACCCGAATATCATAGTGAAGCGGTGTTACCTTTACTAATGGAAATCAAGGAAGTTGAAGTAAAAAAAACAGTACTTAAAACTAAAGCCCTTGATATTCCCAGACGGTTATGGATAAATTTGGTAAAAGCTGCCAATATTCCAGAACAATTAAAATGGGCAGATGTATCAAAAGTTCAATTACAAGAACTTGCAAGTCAACTCACGGATTGTAGATTTTTGGTAAATGGAAAAAGTACGTTTAAAGAAGAATTTGTTACTGCTGGAGGGGTAGATTTAAAAGAGATTAATTTTAAAACGTTTGAAAGTAAGATTCATAAAAATCTGTTTTTTGCAGGAGAAGTTATAAATATTGATGCTATTACTGGGGGGTTTAATTTTCAAAATGCATGGACAACTGGTTACCTAGCTGCTGAAGGCATAACTAAAGGAGCATAAAATAATGAACACATATATTGGGTTATTGCGAGGAATTAATGTTGGAGGTCATAAAAAAATTAAAATGGCCGATTTAAAAAAAATGTTGAATGACCTTAATTTTTCGGATGTTCAAACCTATATACAAAGTGGAAATATTGTTTTTAAAACCGCTGATGTAAACAAGGAGGAATTGGAATCAAAAATTAAAAAAGAAATTATAAAGACTTTTGGTTTTGATGTCCCCGTATTGGTTAAGTCGCGAGAAGAGATAGTTAGTATTGTTGAAAGGAATTTATTCCTTAAGGATGAAAATTTAGAGCCTTCAATGTTATATTTTGCAATGTTACAAAGAATGCCTTCAGATGATGTAATTCAACAGTTTAAAGAAATACATTTTGATAATGAAGTATTTTCTATGGGAAACCATGTGGTTTACCTTGCATATAAGTTGGGTGCAGGTAAGGCTAAGTGCAACAACAATTTTATAGAGAAAAAATTAAAAGTTTCAGCAACTACCAGAAATCTTAAAACAATGCAAAAACTAATAGAATTATCTAGTTGAGCATCCAGATTTTGTAATTTAACACAGTAGCAAAACAAAGCCATAATAAGTACGGAACTAATAGGTAGGCAGCAGTTTTATTTACAATTTTAAACCATTTAATAGTGAATAGTAGCATAACTACTAGTCCAATAATGACGAGTAGTGCAAAAAAAGGTTTTTTTAATCCAAAGAAAACAAGACTCCAAGCGGCATTTAACAAAAGTTGAAAAACAAAATGATAAAGCGCTGTTTTTACCCATTTGTGATGCAAGCCGCGCAGCCATACAAGTCCCGCGGAAATTCCCATTAATATATAAAGTACCGTCCAAACTGGAGCAAAAATTGTATTTGGTGGGTTAAAGCTTGGTTTGTTTAAGGTAACGTACCAAGTATTTACAGCACTTTGCGTTACGGAGCTTGAAACAAACCCTATGACCAAACAAACTACTATTGAAAACGTTATGTAAAGAATCTTTTTTTTCAAAATGGTTTAGGTGAAAGCTCTAAAATAATGAATTATTTTAATTAGAACCATGCTAAAAGTTATCTTTGCAAAAACTAAAATTTTCATGACCGAAATAGACTTTGTTCCTTCGGCGTATACGCAAACTGTAGCAACAGGAAAAGTAACTTGTAAAGCCCCAAGTAATATTGCTTTGATAAAATATTGGGGAAAAAAGAAAAATCAAATTCCAGCTAATCCTTCAATTAGTTTTACGCTAGATGCATGTGCAACTACAACAAGTTTAAGCTACCATAAGTTAAAGAAGACTGCCAATGATTTTTCATTTGATTTAATATTCGAGGGAAAACCTAAAGAAGATTTTAAACCTAAAATTGAAACTTTTTTTCAGCGCATAGTTCAATATGTACCTTTTTTAAAAGAGTATTATTTTAGTATAGAAACTTCAAATTCTTTTCCGCATAGTAGCGGTATTGCATCTTCGGCAAGCGGTATGGCGGCTTTGGCTTTTTGTTTAATTGAGATTGAAAAACTGCTGAACCCAGAAATGACTAACGATTTTAGAATACAAAAGGCTTCTTTTTTGGCTCGTTTAGGTTCTGGAAGTGCTGCAAGAAGTATTGAAGGTAGTTTGGTTCAGTGGGGAGCACATAATGAAATAGAAAACTCCTCAGATTTATATGCTATTAAGTATCCATATAAAGTACATAGTGTATTTACAAATTATCACGATACTATATTACTAGTTGATAAGGGGCAAAAGACGGTTAGCAGCTCAGTTGGTCACAACTTAATGCATAACCATCCTTTTGCTGAAAACCGTTTTAAACAAGCCAATAATAATTTAGAAAAAATTAAAAAAATATTTGCAGAGGGCGATTTAAAAAAGTTTATAGAAATAGTAGAAAGCGAGGCACTTACATTGCATGCAATGATGATGACAAGTTTACCATACTACATATTAATGAAACCAAATACACTGCAAATAATTAATAAAATTTGGAGTTTTAGAGCGTCTACAGGAAGCAATGTTTGTTTTACATTAGATGCTGGGGCAAACGTACATGTATTGTATCCTGAAGCTGAAAAAGAAATTGTATATCAATTTATTAAAGACCAGCTGGTTGCATTTTGTGAAAACGGGCAGTATATTTGCGATCGAATCGGACTTGGCGCAAAAAATAAATAATTAGGAATTATACTTTATTAGCAAAAAGAACGTTTTTTCCTACAAAACAACATTTAGAGAGACAAATGTTGAATTAGATTTTGTTGTTTGTAATGCTTATCTTTAATAAAATAGGCGTTTTTGAAAAAAGGATTATAAAATATTAATATAACTAGCAAAGTGAAGGGGCCATTATTTTATTCTAAAATATTACTTTTTGGAGAATACGGAATCATTAAAGATTCTAAAGGACTTTCTATACCATATAATTTTTTCAAAGGAGCACTAAAGAAGGATAATAATTCGTCTGATAACGCTAAAGAGTCAAATAAATATTTAAGTGAGTTTACTATCTATTTAGAGGAGCTTCAAACTAAAGAACCTAACTTAGTAAGTTTTGATTTTCTAAAACTAAAAAAAGATGTTACCAACGGAATGTATTTTGATAGCTCTATTCCTCAAGGTTATGGTGTTGGTAGTAGCGGAGCATTAGTAGCTGCTATATACGATAAGTACGCTAAAGATAAAATTACTGTTCTAGAAAATTTAACCAGAGAAAAATTACTTAAGCTTAAGTTGGTTTTTGGAAAAATGGAATCTTTTTTTCACGGAAAGTCATCAGGCTTAGATCCATTAAATAGCTATTTAAGTTTACCTATTCTTATTAACTCTAAGGATAATATTGAGTCTACAAGCATTCCTTCTCAGAATAAAGAGGGTAAGGGTGCAGTATTTTTATTAGACAGTGGTATTGTAGGAGAAACTGCTCCTATGGTACAGTTGTTTATGGAAAAAATGAAGAACGACGGTTTTAGAAGTATGCTTAAAGATCAGTTTATAAAGCATACTGATGCTTGTGTAGAAGACTTTATAAATGGAAATGTAAAATCGCTTTTCGGAAATTTAAAGCAGCTTTCTCATGTGGTCTTAAATAATTTTAAACCAATGATTCCTTCAAAATTTCACCAGTTATGGCAACAAGGTATAGAGTCTAATGACTATTATCTTAAACTTTGTGGTTCTGGAGGTGGAGGTTATATTTTAGGGTTTACGCAGGATCTTGAAAAAGCTAAAAAGGCTTTAAAAGAATATCAATTAGAAGTGGTTTACAACTTCTAAACATACACAAATGCTTTCCAGAAAAAACAAACTCTTGCTTCTTAAGTTGTTGAGTTTGTTCTCTATAGTTAGAGGGTATAATGTGCTCATGATTTGTTTAGCACAATATATAGCTTCCATATATATTTTAGCTCCGCATATTCCTGTGCGAGACGTAATTTTTGATTTAGAACTTTTTGTTATCGTTTTAGCCTCTGCATTGGTTATTGCAGCAGGATACATAATTAATAATTTTTATGATTCAGAGAAGGACTTAATTAATAAGCCTACCAAAAGCATGCTTGATAGGTTAGTAAGTCAGCGAAAAAAACTATCAGCGTATTTTGTTTTAAACTTTTTTGCAGCCTTTTTTGCAAGCTATGTCTCATTTAAAGCTGTACTCTTTTTTTCGGCTTATATTTTTGGTATATGGTTGTATTCTCATAAGCTTAAAAAGGTGCCCTTCATAGGTAATTTTGTATCTGCTACACTGGCAATTACTCCATTTTTCGCGGTTTTTGTGTATTACAGAAATTTTGATAGTGTAATTTTTGTTCATGCAACATTTCTTTTCCTTTTGATTTTAGTTCGTGAAATGATTAAAGATTTGGAGAATATTGCAGGTGATATGGCACAGAATTATAAAACCATTCCAATATTGTATGGTGTTAAAGTATCCAAAATAGGAATAACCATTCTGGTTCTTTTAACACTTATGCCTTCTTACTTATTAATAACTTATTTTGATGTGGGGTATATGTACCTATATTTTATTGGATGTATGCTTTTACTACTACTGTTTTTAATAATGCTTTGGAAATCTAAAACCAAGATGCATTATATAGGGCTTCACAATATTTTAAAATTGATAATTATTGTTGGGGTTTTCAGTATATTGCTTGTAGATATACACCTAGTTTTAAATAGATTTTTATAGATGGAAAACCTTTTAAAAGTAGCCATGGCGCAAATTGCTCCTGTTTGGCTTGATAAAAAAGCTACCCTTGAAAAAATTAAACAAACAGTAATTGAGGCTTCAGATGAAAAAGCAGAGCTAGTAGTGTTTGGAGAAGCGTTATTACCTGGATATCCTTTTTGGTTAGCACTTACTGATGGAGCCAAGTGGGATTTAAAAGTAAACAAAGAAATACACGCACATTATGCACGTAACGCTGTTCAAATTGAAGCAGGCGAGTTAGATTCGTTATGTGCACTATCCAAAGAAAAAAATATTGCTATCTATTTAGGTATAATGGAACGAGCCAAAAATCGTGGAGGTCATAGTTTGTACTGTTCACTGGTATATATAAATCAAAATGGTGAAATAAAATCCGTACATAGAAAATTACAACCAACGTATGATGAAAGGCTTACCTGGGCTCCGGGAGATGGAAATGGTTTGCAGGTACATGCTTTAAAACAATTTACAGTTGGAGGATTAAACTGTTGGGAAAATTGGATGCCGTTACCCAGAACAGCGTTATATGGTCTTGGTGAGAATTTACATATTGCGGTATGGCCTGGGAGCGAGTATAATACAAAAGATATTACACGCTTTATTGCCAGAGAATCTCGCAGTTATGTAATATCGGTTTCCTCATTAATGAAAAAAGAAGATTTTCCTGCCCATACACCTCATATTGATAAAATTGTAAAAGAATCCCCTGCGGTTTTAGCAAACGGAGGTTCATGTATTGCTGGACCAGACGGGGAATGGTTGGTAGAACCTGTTTTGCATAAAGAAGGATTAATATACCAATCATTAGATTTTAATAGGGTATATGAAGAACGCCAAAATTTTGATGTAGTTGGACATTATTCTAGACCCGATGTTACTAAACTTACCGTAAACCGAGAAAGGCAGTCAACCGTACATTTTATAGATTGATTTTAAAAGCGATTAAAGCAAAGACAAATCGCTACCTTTGCCGAAAATTAGAAACATGGGTAAGCCAGATTCAAAAGGAGGGAAAAGACCAGCAGGAAAAAAGCCAACAACTTTTAAAAAGAAAAGTTACGGAACAGGCAAGCCAAAAACTCAAAAACAAACAGCACCTAAACAACCATCAGACCCTAATAGCATTAGGCTAAATAAGTATGTTGCAAATTCGGGAGTATGTTCTCGTAGAGATGCAGATATCTATATCGCCGCGGGTAACGTTACGGTAAATGGAAAACCAATTACTGAAATGGGCTACCGTGTTAAATTAACCGATGAGGTAAAATTTGATGGTCGTTTGCTAAACCCCGTTAAAAAAGAGTATGTATTACTCAATAAACCCAAAGATTTTTCTACTACCGTTCGTGATGAAAAAGGCAGGCGAAATGTTTCGGGTCTTATTTCCAGTGCGTCAAAAGCAAAGTTACTTCCAGTAGATAAAATGGATAAAAATGCAACAGGACTTTTGTTATTTACCAATGATGGGGATTTAACTAAAAGATTAAAAAATCCTATAAACGGTCTGCGTAAAATATATCATTTAGTATTGGATAGAGATTTGCGTAGCGTGGATTTAAAGAGAATAAAAGAAGGCTTACAGGTAGACGATAAAGTTGTTAGAATACAAGATATTAGTTTTATTGATGGAGCTCCAAAAAGGGAAGTAGGGATTGAAGTATATAGCTCCAGAAACCGAATTGTAGAACGTATTTTTGAAGAATTAGAATACAAAATTGAACGAATTGATAGGGTTGCGTATGCTGGACTCACTAAAAAGGATTTACCAAGAGGACACTGGCGTTATTTAACGGAGCAAGAGATAATTAATCTGGCAATGATTAAATAACAGAAAGATAAACTTGTAGTAACTCATATATGTCATAAATAGGAGACTTTTGCAGTGTAAATATTTTGTTTACGTAATTAAAAAAGTAAGCCGTAAGACCGATATTCGTATCGGTTTTGTCTTTTTGGCTATATTCTCAACACTCCTTCTAAAATAATTTGTGCCGTGCTTTTGATACTTATTTTACCATTTTTCAAAAGTTCTACCTCCATAAATCCAGTTCTTGAGGAACACTGAAAAGAGCTCATTTTTGTTTTTTCTAGAATACCGCCCCAATATGGCGCTAAAAAAGTATGTGTTGCTCCTGTCACAGGGTCTTCGTTAGTGCCACTCCAAGGCCAAAAATATCTTGATTCAAAATCAAAATCATTTTTATTGGATAATGCAGTAACCAGAACTCCATTTATGGAATTATGGGCTTTGTATAAAGCTTCAAAATCTGGGGTTAAGTTTTGTAAAACATTACAATCATTTATATGAAGCAACATAATTTGGGTTTCTTCATTATAAACACAGTTAATTACTTCTGTTATTCCTAAAGCACTTAATAAATTATTAGAAACAGTAAATGGAATTGTAGTATAACTGGGAAATTCCATACGGATAGTATTGTCGTCTTTTTTTTCAATTTTTAGCTTTAAATTTTGAATATTGGTAAAATGAATGACATTAAGACTTTGGTTTCGTTCAAAAATAACTTTTGATGCTGCTAAACTGGCATGACCACATAAAGGAATTTCCATTTTTGGAGAAAAAAAACGGATTAAAAATTCGTTTTCGTTTTGCTGAAATACAAAAGTGGTTTCTGAATGTCCTAACTCTTTAGCAATAGATAGCATTATATCAGCCTCTAGTTCTTCGGTTGTAATACATACTCCAGCTGGGTTGCCCTTAAAGGGTTCATTGGTAAACGAATTAACAATATAGGTTTTCATGTTTATTTGGCTATAAGTGTGAGTTTTTGAACTTCTCGTAATGCTTGCTTAAACGAGTTTGCAGACTTTACGATATCGCTTTCTGTTGTTGCCCATGAACAAACACTAATTCGAATTACTTGTTTTCCTTTCCATTGGGATCCGCCAACCCAACACGTTCTTAATTTTTGAATACGATTTAAGGTTTTTACGGTTAACTCATCGGTATTACAGCGTACGAGTATTTGGTTAAAAACAACGTCATTTAGTATGGTAAACCCGTTTTCGTTTTTTAATTCGTTTGCGAATTGCTGCGCTCTTTTATGCATTCCTAAAATCATTTCATCTACACCACTTTTTCCTAAATATTTTAGAATAGCCCAAAGCTCAACAATTCTGGCTCGTCTAGACATTTCTGGCGTGTAAAAAGTACCATCTCTCTCTTTACTTGTTATAATATAACGTCCAGACATATGTAAAGCACTCATTAGGGCTTCTTTGTCTTCACATAATACAACACCGCTATCATAAGGCGTGTTTAAAGTTTTATGTCCGTCTACTGCCCAAGAATTTGCTTTTTCTGCTCCTTTGGTTAAATGTTTTAATTGGTTAACCGCCCCAACCCAAAAACCAAAGGCGCCATCAATATGGACCCAAGCGCCTGCTTTATTTGCTTTTTCGCAAATGCTTTCAAAATCATCAAATGAACCACTATTTACGTTACCGGCTTGTAATATTAATAAAGTGGTGTTATCTAGCTCTGGTATTAATTCGGGTATTATTTTCCCTTGATTATCAACATCTACCCACTCAATGGTATTTTTTCCAAAACCTAAAAGACTTATGGCTTTTAAAACTGTAGAGTGCGCTTGTTTTCCAGTGACTACTCTTATTTTTGGAGCATTAAAAAAGCCATCCTCGTTGATATTCCAATTTTGATTTGCTAGTAGTCGATATCTTGCAGCGGCAAGTCCACAAAATGTCGCCATTGATGTTCCACTAACAAAACCTGCCACCGTGCGTTTTGGAAGATTAAATATATTTTTTAACCAATTTTCAACTACGGTTTCTAGTTTTGAACCAATAGGTGATAGTACATTCATTGTTGGCGATTGATCCCAATATGTAGCTAAGTTTTTGGCAGCTAACCCAACTGGTACAGAACTACCGCATACAAAACCAAAATACCTACCTCCCATGTTAGTAACTGTAGCTGGTGAACCGTAGGTATGCAAATGTTCTAGTACAGTATGTGCGTTAGAACTATGTTCTGGCATTTCTTCATCGAAATATGTTAAATCTGTTAATGCTTTTTCCGTAGGAAAAACATTTCGGTCAAATATTTCTGTTAGGTAATTGTATCCGTTTGTTTGGGCAGAGGTAAAAATACTTTCATCTTGGATATCGGAATACATTTTATCTTGGATTGTACTTTTTTTAGTCATGAGTAATAATGATTATGTTTCTTTTTCAAAATTCAACATAAATTTGAAACCATAACAGATTCAGTTTTTGTATTTTTGACCAGTACAGATAATGGTTTTTAAAATGAAAAGCGCGACTAAAAGTTTTTTATATAATAATATTGCTCATGCAATAGAGGAGCAAATAAATGAAGGTGTATTAAAGTTTGGTGATAAACTACCTTCGGTTAGGATACTTAAAAAAGAGTACGGTGTAAGTGTAAGCACAGTACTTGAAGCATATTATAGATTAGAAGCTAAGAGTTTAATAGAATCAAGACCACGCTCTGGATATTATGTTGTGTATTCCGAAAATAAATCGCTTCAAAAGCCTGTGAAAACGGCTCCAAAATCGGAGCCTGTATTACGTGAGGTAACCGATATTATTATTGATTTCTATGAAAGAATAAATGATAAAAATATAGTAAATCTGTCTTTAGGGATACCATCACCTGAGTTAATGCCAGTTGCAAAATTGAATAAAACGGTTAACGAAACTATAGCAAAACTTCCTGCAGGTGGAACATATTATGACAGCATTCAGGGAAGCGAAAACTTAAGAAGGCAAATTGCACAACGAACACTTTTATGGGGAGGTAACCTTAAAGAACAAGATATTATAACCACCACAGGGTGCACAAGTGCATTGTCTTTAGCATTGATGGCTGTCACCAAGGCTGGAGATACTATCGCAGTAGAGAGTCCTGTTTTTTTTGGAATACTGCAATTAGCAAATGCATTACAACTTAGAGTATTAGAATTACCAACCGATGTAGATTTGGGGATAGATTTAGCTCTGCTGGAAAAATCAATCAAAAAACAAAAGGTTAAAGCAGTTGTTATAATATCAAATTTTAATAACCCTTTAGGAAGTATTATGCCAGATGAGAAAAAAAAAGGCATTGTAAAAATTATTGAAAAGTATGAGATACCACTAATAGAAGATGATATTTACGGAGAAATTTACTTTGAAAAAAAACGCCCAAATACTTGTAAAACTTATGATACTAAAGGATTAGTAATGTGGCTGGGGTCTTTTTCTAAAACCATTGCTGGAGGGTACCGAGTAGGGTGGATTGCTCCAGGAAAATTTTTACAAGAGGTTTTAAAGTTAAAACTATGTCTTTCATCATCTACCCCAACAATTACGCAAGAGGCTATTGCTAATTTCTTAGCAAAAGGTAGATATGACTATCATTTGAGAAAACTACGTCAAACTTTATATGCTAATAGTTTAAAGTATATGGCAGCAGTTGTGGATTATTTTCCCGCAGATACCAGAGTTAGTAAACCCAAGGGCAGTTTTTTATTGTGGATAGAATTGAACGAAAATATTGATGTAAATAAGCTATATAAAAAAGCACTAGAGTATGGTATTGTTTTTACCCCTGGAAATATTTTCACCCTTCAAAATCAATATAAAAATTGTATGCGACTTAGCTATGGAATGCCTTGGAGTACCAAAATAGAAAAGGCTTTAAAACAATTAGGAAAGCTTTTAAAAAGTTATTAAAACTATAATATATATGTATTTTTAATCTAACTAGATGTTAGTTAGCATTCCACTTTTCCCAATCATGAGGCTCTTTTCTGCCATCCCAAAAATATTTATAGGGTAATGGCTTTTCTTGCCAAGGAGCTAATGGGTATATATCATAATTTTCATTATGGTCGTATAAGCCATAAGTGGGATTTTCTCCCCAAAAAAACTCAAATTTTACGGTTTCCTTTAGCTCGCTAATATAAACGTTTCCAAGTACAAGGTGATGTGTGGAGCCGCTAACTGCTGTTGTGAATGCTTTTGCTTTTTCTATTTTTAAAGTAGTACCAATGGGAAGCTTATATATTGGCTCTGTGGTCTCATAAAAATTGGTATTCGTTATATCCAGGATATATGGATTTTCTAAAGCGTGTTTGTGTATTGTTATAAAACATTCTTGTTTGGTTTTTAAGGTTTTTTCGATAATAGTATTATAGGGATACTTGTCGGATAAATCCTTAGTTTTTGTTCTAAATGCTAAATAAAAAGATCCTAAAATAATAATTGTACCGAGCGTAAGTAAACCAATTATTATGTTTTTTAAGGTCATAGCTGAAATTTAATTAGCATAACCATCTCCAAATTGGTAGCTTAAAATAAAACCATGGGTGTTCCCAAATGGATTCTCAGTTAGAGCCATATTGTATTGATATATAACTCTTAAATTATTGAATAAGTATATTCCAGCAAGAAGGTTTACAGATGAACTTGTTCTATAACCACCTCCTATTTCAAAACGATTTTTATAACTGACAGTTAAATTCATATCTAACTGAGCAGGTGACCCTTTTTCGTATTTTAAAAAAGCACTGGGTTTAATCATGATTTCTTCAAATCTGTTTGTAAAGAATCGATATCCAGCATATCCGTAATACGGCGTGTTTAATTTTAAATCATCGTTGGAGGCAAAGCGAGTTCCTAAAACATTTGGAGTGGAAAGTCCAATATAAAATCGGGAGTGATTAAATAAAAATCCAACACCAATATTTGGTATTGTAGCATTAATGTTTTGACTAAATTCTGGGTCATTTATTAAGCCTGTAGCGGTTAGATTATTATTGTATTGCTGTACCCCTGCTGTTAATCCAAAAGAAAGTACGCCTGGGTGGTAATGTTGCCAATACGGTCTGCTGTCTTTAAAATCAAAAAATATTTTATAAGAATACGCGGCAAAAATGTTAGTTGTGGATTCGTCTCCAATTTTATCTGAAACAATGCCCGCTCCAACACCTACTTTTCCTCTGTTTAATGGGCTATTAAAACTTAAGTTGAAAGTTGTTGGACTACCTTCTAATTGATTCGCAAAGCCAGAATTACTTAAGATGATTTCGGTGCTAGCAGACATCCCTGCGTAGGCAGAATTTACAATAAATGGATTGTAGTTATATTCAGCAAATGAAGGTGTTTGTTGCCCGTTAGAAAAGGCTATACATAGTAAGACGATAGCTATAAAAGCTGAGAATTTGTTTTTAGTCATGATTATTATGTTATCGCTTAATTACTAGGTATCCTTTAGTTTTTCTCAGATTGTGTTGACCAGAAATTTTTATATTAAAGAAGTATGTGCCAGATGGGAGTGTATTTGCTCCTAAACGGGATAATTTATTTGCAGAACCATGGAATACTTTTGAGTTATTATCATACCCCTTTGTTTCAAAAACAATATCTCCCCATCGGTTATAAATATATACCTCGTTGTCGGGGTAATTTTCAATACCATCTATTATCCAGTAATCATTTATACCATCTCCATTAGGAGAGAAACCGTATTTAGTTTCATCTTCAGGGAGTGCAATCGTTGTAAAACTTTCTTCAGAACAATTTTCCGCTTCTGTATTACCATTGTAAGCTATTATCGTAACATAAATAGTGGTATTGTTTGGGAGATTATTAGGTAAATTATATGAAGTAAGAAAACCTACATCTTGATTGCCTATGATTTCAGTACCTCCTGAGCTTGTTCCTATAGAAATTCTGTATCCTGTTGCGTTTTCAACACTGGACCAGCTAATATTTACATCTACAGAAATATCATTAGCTAAAGACATGGGGCTTGTTAGGGTTGAGCAGTTAGGAGTTACAGCTGCAGTGGCTTCAATAGTAAAACTTTCGGAGGAACATCCAGTTGCTTGGTCAGTTGCGTTAAATGGAATAATAGTTACGGTCGCAGTTTCACCATTTATAAAAGTCCCTGGAAAAGTATATGAGTTTGTGGTTACTTCAGCATTGGTAATATTATTATTTGCGGTACCTGTAATTGTTATTCTGTATCCAGTTGCATTTGCGACAGTGTTCCAAGTCATTTGAGTTGTTCCGACGGCAACATTTGTGTCACCATTAGTGGGACTACTTAAACTTGTGCAAGCAGGAGTTACAGTTGTAGCGGTTTCAATAGTAAAACTTTCCGGGGAACATCCAGTTGCTTCGTCAGTTGCATTAAATGGAATAATAGTTACGGTAGCAGTTTCACTATTTATAAAAGTTCCAGGAAAAGTATATGAGTTTGTGGTTACTTCAGCATTGGTAATATTATTATTTGCGGTACCTGTAATTGTTATTCTGTATCCAGTTGCATTTGCGACAGTGTTCCAAGTCATTTGAGTTGTTCCGACGGCAACATTTGTGTCACCATTAGTGGGACTGTTTAATGTTGTGCAAGAAGGAGTTACAGCTGCGGCGGCTTCAATCGTAAAACTTTCAGTAGAACAACCAGTTGCTTCGTCAGTTGCATTAAATGGAGTAATAGTTACGGTAGCAGTTTCGCCATTTATAAAAGTCCCAGAAAAAGTATATAAGTTTGTAGTTACTTCGGTATCGGTAATATTATTGTTAGCGGTACCTGTAATTGTTATTCTGTATCCAGTTGCATTTGCGACAGTGTTCCAAGTCATTTGAGTTGTTCCGACGGCAACATTTGTGTCACCATTAGTGGGACTACTTAAACTTGTACAAGTAGGAGTAACTGGTGCTGCAGTTTCAATTGTAAAACTTTCAGTAGAACAACCAGTTGCTTCGTCAGTTGCATTAAATGGAGTAATAGTTACGGTAGCAGTTTCGCCATTTATAAAAGTCCCAGAAAAAGTATATAAGTTTGTAGCTACTTCGGCATCGATAATATTATTGTTAGCGGTACCCGTAATTGTTATTCTGTATCCAGTTGCATTAGTAACTGCATTCCAAGTCATTTGCGTAGTTCCTACAGCAACATTGGTATCTCCATTAGAAGGACTGTTTAATGTTGTGCATGAAAGAGAAGGCGGAGGGGGAGATTCTATTGTAAAACTTTCTGCAAAGCACCCAATTGCATCGGTAGAACCGTTAAATGGAATAATGCTTACTACTGCAGTATCTTCGTAGATGAAATTACCTGGAAGGATAAATGAATTAGTACCAACTTCAACATCAGTAACATTGTTGTTGGTGGTACCTGTGATTGTTACTCTATATCCTGTAGCATTAGCAACTGTATTCCATGTAATTTGAGTTGTTGCAATGTTAACATTTGATTCGCCATTCGTAGGACTACTTAAACTTGTACATACTGGAGCTATTGGAGCACCTGATTGCACTGTAAAGCTTTGTTCCGTGCATCCGGAAGCTGATCCAATTGTGTTTTCAGGAATAATGGTAACATATATTGTTGAGCCGGCTGTAAAATTGGAAATAGGGTCATATAAAAGTGTGTTTCCTACATTACCAGTAAATATTTCAGTTCCACCAGATGTTGTTCCAACTAAAATTTCATAGGTGTCTGCCCCATTTGCAGGTTCCCATTCAATATTTGCATCAATGGCTATATTGTTTTGCCCAGCAAGAGAACTTACTAAAGAAGTACAACTAGGCGCTACCTCGGTTGCGTTTGTTCTAAAGGACTGTTCTGAACATCCACCAAAATCACCATCATTGAAATAAGGAGTTATCGTTACAAAAATATCTTGGTTAGGAGGAAAATTAGTTGGGTGATTGTAAACTGTTACGTTATTTACATCTAAGTTATTTGCCAAATCGGTTGCTCCAGATGAAGTTCCAACGTTAATTTTATAGCCACAAGCACCTAGATTGTCATTCCATTGAATACCACTGTTAATGGGAACATTGGTCAATGGCATATCTAAAGTAACACAGCTTTTAGTAACATTTACGTCAAGGGTGATATCGTTTCTTACTAATAATAAGTTTTTGCCATTTGTTCCTGGTGCGTCACTATTTTCAAATGGAACCAAATCGCTTGTAATTTCAGAATAATATACGCCAGAATCACAATCCGTTAAATCCGTAAGAACAAGCTCAGGTGAGTCTGTATCAGGAATTTCAATACCATCTTTAAACCATTTATAATGATTTTGAGTACCACGAACTGTAGTGGTTAAAGTAATGTTGTCTCCAGCATTTGGATTAGGGTTTTCAACGGCATCTACTTTTGCTTGTCCTGCGTAGTTATATGTTCTGAAATAATTTAAACTACCATATTGAGGTGAGGAATTGTCTCTATAAAAAATGTATTGATCATGTACGGCTTCAAAATCTTCGAAATGAAAATTGTTTTCTTCTATCTCTAATTGAAACCAATAGGTGTCAAAAGGTTGATTAAAATCTTTAATTAAACTTTTGTAATTAGGTATTGCGCCTGTTAGGCTATTATGATGTACAATTAGTTTATGCTGCCAAACAATTAGCCTACCTGAATCAATAAAATTTTGATAATATTGATTTAGAATATCATTACCTGAAAATAGATTGTTATCTATTACTAGTTCTTGAAGTTTATGGTTTTGACTTATGTCTAATGATTCTATTTGATTGAAAGAAGCTGAAATTTCAAGTAATTCTATGTTTTGTGTAAGATCTAGTCCAGTTGTGGTAAACAAATTGTTGTCGATTTTTAAATTTTGAAGTAGGACATTTGTTGTTACATCAAGGTTTGGAATCAAATTTTCGCCTAAGTCTAATCTTTTTAGTAAGACGTTATTTGTGAGCGTAAGTTCTGGGAGCTGATTGTCACGTAAATCTATATTATCTAAAACTACATTTGTTGAAAAGTCTAGATTGGTAATTGCATTTTGAGACCCATTAAAATCCTCTAATAAAACATTCTGACTTGTATCTAGTGTTATAAAATTATTACTACTGATATTAACATCAGTAAGAGCAGTGTTCTGAGTAATATCTAGATTAGTCATTTGGTTTACACTAAGGTTCAAGTTTTCTAGCACCAAATTATTTGAGAGATCAACTTGTAGCGGAACCAAAGTTCTATTACTAGTAATAGTAAGGCTTTCAAGATTAGGTACTCCCGTTAATGAAAGGGGAGTAACCATATTATGAATTAGAATATAAATGTTAGTTAATGAGGGAGTGGAAGGAGGAATAAAATTAACTACATCGGTTCCTGTAAGATGAATAGATTCAAGAGCTGTATACAGCGAAAGGTCAATTGTTACAAAGTTTCCTCCGTATAGGGTAATAGATTTTAAACTGGTTTTAACCGATGGCATATTTACATTAATGACTGCGTTACCAACTCCGAGATAAAGGATCTCAAGATTATCAAAAACAGCGAGATCTACAGTTAAATCATGTCTTGAATAAATATATAAATCGGTAAGCGTTGTAGTATTAGGAAGAATAAAATTTTGTAAATCCCCAAAATTATAAATATGAATATCTTCTATGTTTATATTTGAGGAGAAGTCAATAGTGTTAATTGGAGCTGTATTCGTTCCTCCATTAGCCCTCATGCTAATTTTTTTAAGGTTAATGTTTGTAGAGAGGTCTAAATCGGCTAGAACTGTATTATTGTTAAAAACTAATTCTTCTAATGCTAATAGATTATTTAGAGGTAAGTCCGTAAACAAATTGTTACCAAGGTTTAAGGATATTGCGTTTACAAAAGCTTCTAGCCCTGTAAAATCAGTAATGTCGTTTCTAGTAATGTTTAGGGTAGTTACCGCTTGAGCGTCTGTATCTAAAATGTTACCATTAATACCATTAGTGTCAATTCCTAAATCAACAAGTTGTTGTTCAAAGTTGGCATCTGGTATTGCTGTGGTTTGAGCGGCCAAAGTGAAACTAAAAAATAAAAAGATTGAAGTAAATAAATATTTTATCATGGTTAGTTTGGCTATTTAAAGGTAACGAGGTATTTTTTTAAATATGATAAAGAATAACTTTGAGAATTAATTTTTGTTGTGAACCTTACGTTTTGTTTGGCGAACAATACAAAAGTAGTTGCTATATTATCTGAGAAACACACTGAAAACAGTGAAGATTATTTGGCTGTAAGTAATCTTATTTATCATTTCAAATAAAAAAGCATTAATTAAGCAGCTGTTTACCACTTAATTAATGCTTTTAAAGACAAGGAAACAAGGTGTTTTACATCTTATTCATCTTCTCACGAATTTCGTTTAAGCATAAATTACCTAAACTACCGTCATGCGTATGCTTAATATCCTTTTTAGGAGAAAACGTACCTTCGTTTATTTCCATACCCATTTTTTTATAGGCATCTCTAAAGGGCATTCCGCTTAGTACCAATTCGTTTAGTGTATCAACACTAAATAAGTAATCGTATTTTGGGTCTTTTAAAATGTCTTCATTGACTTTAACTTCTTTTAAACTAAATGTTAAAATGTCTAAGCATGATTTTAACTCCTGAATAGCGGGGACAATAACTTCTTTCACTAATTGTAAATCTCTGTGATAACCACTGGGTAAATTATTGGTAATCAGTATTAATTGATTTGGTACTGCCTGTATTTTGTTGCATTTACCTCTAACCAATTCAAAAACATCTGGATTTTTCTTATGAGGCATTATACTACTGCCCGTAGTAAGCTCATCTGGGAATGAAATAAAATCAAAATTTTGACTCATGTACAAACAAATATCCATTGCCATTTTGGATAGGGTTGCTGCAATACTACTCATACCAAAAGCAGTTGCTTTTTCAACCTTTCCTCTTCCCATTTGTGCAGCTACAACATTATATTTTTGTGTAGCAAAATCCATTTCCTTTGTGGTAAAACTACGGTCTATAGGAAAAGAACTTCCGTAACCGGCAGCACTACCTAGAGGGTTTTGATCTGCTATTTTATATGCGGCATCAATAAAATGTAAATCATCTATTAAACTTTCTGCGTAAGCTGAAAACCATAACCCAAACGATGATGGCATTGCAATTTGCAAGTGCGTATAACCTGGCAACAATACGGTTTTATACTTATCGGCCAGATTTATTAATAAACTAAAAAGCGATTTAGTTAGGTCTTTTATTTCGTTTAATTCATTTTTTAAATACAAATGCATAGCCACTAAAACTTGATCGTTTCTTGAGCGTGCAGTATGTATTTTTTTACCAGTATCGCCTAGTTTTTCTATTAATAAAAACTCTATTTTTGAGTGCATATCTTCAAAAGAATCTTCAATAGTAAAAGAGCCTTTTTCGATAGTTTTACCAATGGTATCCAATTCGTTTACCAAATCATTGGTTTCTTGTTGTGAAAGTAAACCTATTTTACCCAACATTTTAGCGTGAGCAGTAGATGCAATTACATCATATTTTGCTAGCTGCAGATCTAACTCTCTATCATTACCAACGGTAAAGTGGTCTATTTTTTTATCCGTACTAAATCCTTTATCCCAGAGTTTCATATTCTTTCAGTTATCAATTATCAGAGAACAATTAACAATGTCCACTGTTAATAGGTTATTATTAATTGTCGGTTAAAAAAAATCCGTTTAATATTTTAATATACAGGTCTATTCCTTCTTCAATTTCGTTAACATAAATAAATTCGTCAGCGGAGTGCGAACGTGTGCTATCTCCGGGTCCTAGTTTTACAGACTGACAGCTTAACGCTGCTTGATCTGATAAAGTGGGAGAACCATAAGTTTCTCTTCCTAAAGCTACACCGCTTTGTACTAAAGCATGGTCTTTATCTATTTTAGAAGAGTTTAACTTAAG
Source organism: uncultured Maribacter sp. (assembly GCA_947493885.1). Classification (GTDB taxonomy): domain Bacteria; phylum Bacteroidota; class Bacteroidia; order Flavobacteriales; family Flavobacteriaceae; genus Maribacter_B. The sequence goes on along the minus strand of CANLTE010000001.1, from coordinate 343,532 downwards.
GCCACGTTCTTGAATGGTACAAGGGGCTTCGGATTTTAGTAAATCTGCAATTTCTTTATTGGTATAGCGATCATTTACTCTAACATCTATGACCAAATCTACTTGCGCTGGAACTACATTATGTTGACTACCTGCATTTATTTGGGTTACAGTAAGCTTTACATCGCCTAAAGCTTCAGACGATTTTTTGAATGTGTAGTTTTTAAACCATTCTAAAACTTCAATAGTGTTGTATATAGCATTGTTATCATTTGGATGCGCTGCATGAGATGGAGTGCCTTTTACAACAGCGTCAAAAACGACTAACCCTTTTTCTGCAATTGCTAAATTCATCAGTGTTGGCTCTCCAACAATGGCGACATCTATTTTTGGCAATTTTGGTAATAAACCTCTCAAGCTATTTTCCCCAGCATTTTCTTCTTCTGCAGAGGCAACCATTAATATATTATGATTTAAATTTTCTTCATTATAAAAATGAACAAATGTTGCAAGAAGTGACACCAAACAACCGCCAGCATCATTACTGCCTAATCCATATAATTTACCATCTATTACTTCAGGTAAAAAAGGATCTCTTGTATAGGCTTTATTTGGTTTAACAGTATCGTGATGCGAGTTTAAAAGTAAGGTTGGTTTAGCGTTGGACCAATGTTTGTTTTTAGCATACACATTATTGCTTTCTCTTGTAAAAGGAATGCTAAAGGATGTTAACCAAGCTTCAATTGCATCTGCTGTTTTGTCTTCTTCCTTTGAAAAAGACTCAATGCTTATAAGCTGTTTTAGTAAGGTGATAGCCTTTTCTGTAAGTTGCTTTTGTTCCATTTACAATGTTATTGAGGTAAAGAGTTTTGTATTTGGTTTAATCATTTCAATGTCACCCAAACAAACTTTGGTTACCTTATTTTTTAATGCATGAAAGCAATTTTCCAATTTTGGAAGCATACCATCTGCAATTATTTTTTGTTTTAAAAGTTCTTTGTATTTATCAGTGTTTATGTCGGTAACTACTGAATTTTCATCAGTAATGTCTAATAAAACACCCTTTTTTTCAAAGCAATAATACAGTGTAGTGTCATACAAATTGCTCATTCCAATTGCTATTTCAGAAGCTATGGTGTCTGCATTTGTATTTAAAATACTTCCTTTTCCGTCATGCGAAAGCGCACAAAAAACAGGAGTAACTCCAGAAGAAAGTAAAGTATTTAAAAAAGGAGCATTAATACTGTCTATATCACCTACGAAACCATAATCTATTTCTTTAACAGGTCTCTTGTGAGCTTGAATGGCATTACCATCTGCACCACTTAATCCAATAGCGTTGGTACCATTAGCCTGCAAATTTGCAACTATGTTTTTATTGGTTAATCCTCCATAAACCATAGTGATAATTTCCAAACTTTTTGCATCAGTAATGCGCCTTCCATTAATCATTTGCGATTTAATACCTAGTTTGCTAGCGAGTTGAGTAGCTAGTTTTCCCCCTCCGTGAACTAAAATTTTAGGTTCGGGAAGTTCAGAAAAATGTGTTAAGAATTTCTGTAATTCAGCCTTATTCTCAATTACATTCCCTCCTATTTTTACTATGGAAAGTTTTGGGTTCATTATAAATTCTCAATTATTTTTTTAAGCACTATTTGGGCCGAATATGTTCTATTATTAGCTTGTTCTATAACAATGGATTGGTTGCTGTCCAACACATCATCGCCAACCACAACATTTCTTCTAACAGGCAGACAATGCATAAACTTAGCAGCACCAAGTTTCTTTTTAGTCATCATCCATGAAGCGTCTTTATTTAAGACTTTACCGTAATCAGAATAACTACTCCAGTTTTTGACTGAAACAAAATCGGCATTTTCTAATGCTTTTTCCTGATCGTGTTCTATGGTAATCCCCTTTGTAAGTTCTGGATTTAATTCATAACCTTTAGGGTGTGTAACTACAAATTCTGCGTCTTGCAATTTCATCATTTCTATAAATGAATTTGCAACAGCATGGGGTAATGCTTTAGGGTGTGGAGCCCATGACAAAACTACTTTTGGTCTTTTTTTAGTTTTGTTTTCGTCAATAGTTATAGCATCTGCCAAACCTTGAAGCGGGTGTCCTACGGAGCTTTCCATGTTTAAAACAGGAACCGAGGCATATTTTTGAAAACCAGTTAAAACTACTTCGGCTTCATCTTTTTCTTTGTCTTCCAAACCTGCAAAAGCTCTTATGCCTATAACATCGCAGTATTGAGAAATTACTTGGGCGGCCTCTTTAATATGCTCAGAAGTGCCTTGATTCATTATTGTTCCATCTTCATATTCAAGAGCCCAACCTTCGCTACCAAAATTCATAACAATGACCTCCATACCTAGGTTTATAGCAGCCTTTTGCGTGCTTAAGCGAGTTCTAAGTGAATTATTAAAGAACAATAAACCTATGGTTTTTCCTTTTCCTAAAGTCTCATACTTTTTAGGATTGCTTTTTAAAGCTTTAGCTTCTTCTACCCAATCTTGTAAAGTATCAATATCGTTAATAGATAAGTAATTTTTCATGCTATTGTATTTTGGTAAATTGGCTGATATTATTTAAAGCATCAACAATAAAATTATCGTTGATACCATTTACAATCCAAGTTTCTATGTTTGCCTTTTGAGCAATGGTAGCCGCATCTATTTTAGATTGCATTCCTCCGGTTCCATGCGTTGACTTTTCATTGCTAATTTCTTTAGCCAGGTTTGTTAGGTTGTTTACAGATTTTATGGTCTCTGGAACGTTATGTTCAATAGATGTTTTAGTATAAATACCATCAGTATTGGTAGCTATCATAAGTAAATCTGCCTGCAACAGTGTAGCAGTGAGCGCTGCTAATTTGTCGTTATCCCCAAATTTAATTTCATCGGTGGAAACCGTATCATTTTCGTTAATTATAGGAATAAAGTTATTCGTTACTAAAACGTTTATGGTGTTTTTAATATTGATTTTGGATTCTTCTTTTTCAAAATCTGAATACGATAGTAAACATTGAGAGGTGAATAAGCCAAGCTCTCTAAAGTTTTCTTGAAAAATTCGCATTAGGTGTGGTTGCCCAATAGAAGCCAAAGCCTGTTTGACGTTTATTTCTTCACCGTTATGCTCCAATTTTACAAATTGTTTTGCAGCAGCAATAGCACCAGAACTTACGATAATAAATTCGTATTTGTCTTGTAAACCAGCGATTTGCCTTCCAATATCCTCTACCTTACCCCTAGAAATATGGTTGGTTTCTTTGGTTAGCGTATTGGAACCAATTTTTAATAAAATTCTTTTTTTACTCATTATCGCACTGCTTCAAAATCATTTTTTTACTTCCTACGATGTTATCTTACTTGACCATTTCCTAGTATGTACCATTTATTGGTAACTAAATGTTGCAATCCTATAGGTCCTCTTTGATGTAATTTATCTGTACTTATTGCCAACTCACCCCCAAGCCCAAATTGACCACCATCAGTAAATCTTGTTGACGCATTGTGATAAACTGCTGCGGTATCAACCAATTGCATAAAAGTATTTGCTTTTTCTTTGTTAGCAGTAATTATAGCAGCGGAATGACCACCACCATAGGTATTTATTTTAGCAATAGCCTCTTCAATAGAAGGTACTTGGCCAAATACTATTTTATAGTCAAGAAACTCCTCGTACCAAACGTTTTCATCCTGAATGAGGTTGGTTTCTTCTAGGGAAGAGAGCGCTTCATCTGTTAAGATTTCTACTTTGCTCTTTTTTAATTCTTGAATTAACCGTTGAAGAAATTGCTGTTTTCTTGGTAAATCTGCATCTATTAATACTTTATCTAGAGCATTGCATGCAGAGATTTTGGTGGTTTTGGCATTTATAATAATATCCAAGGCCATTTCTAAATCGGCTTCAGCATCTACGTAAACAAAATTGTTACCTCTGCCACTTACAATTACAGGGCATGTAGCATGCTGTTTTACAAAAGCAATTAATTTTTCACCACCACGAGGAACAATTAAATCTAATTTTTGAGTAGGCTCTTCTAAAAACTCCTGAGTTTGTTTTCTGTCAAACTGTAGGTAGGTAACCCAATCTTTGGTACAATTGTGCGTTTCAAGCGCTTTATGCCATAAATCTACAAGAACAAGGTTGCTGCTAAGAGATTCTTTACCACCTTTTAGTAATATTTTGTTGCCAGATTTAAAGGCTATACCTGCGGCTTCAATAGTAACGTCTGGCCTAGATTCGTAAATAATTAAAATTGTTCCAAAAGGAGCAGTTTTATTGCTTACGTTAATACCATTATCATGCGTAAAATTAAAACGTTCAATACCTAATGGATCTTCTTCATTTGCTAATTGCTTTAAAGATAAAACCATACCATCTATTTTGGACTGGTCCACTTTTAGGCGGTCTCCCATAGCTAAATCCTCACCAGAATACCCCTCTAAATCCTTTTTGTTTGCAGCTAATATTTCAGATTGATTTTCAACAATCAACTCCGCCATAGTAAGTAATACTGCGTTACGTTCTTGTATGTTTAATAAGATGCTCACTATAATTCTTTTTTAAGGGCGTTAAAAAATAAATCGATATGTTTCTTAGTACAATTTAAAGCTGGTAAAAAACGTAGTAGTCTTTTGTTCATAGCTCCGCCTGTAAAAATATGCTGATTGTAAATCATTTTTTTGCGTAGTTCTCCTACTTCAAAATCAAACTCAATACCTAGCATAAGGCCCTTTCCTTTAATTTGTTTTATTGCGGGAATTTCTTTTGCTTTTTCAACAAAATAAGCCCCAACCTCTTCGGTATTTTTAATGAGGTTTTCGTTTTCTATTACCTCTAAAACTGCCAAAGTAGCTGCACATGCTAAATGATTTCCTCCAAAAGTAGTTCCCAACATGCCATATGAAGCTTCAATACTTTCATGAATTAACACTCCACCAACAGGAAAACCATTACCCATACCTTTCGCTATACTGATAATGTCTGGTTTAATACTTTTACCTTGCTCCGTAATATGATGTTGAAACCCAAAGAATTTGCCACTTCTTCCAAAACCACATTGTACCTCATCAGCTATTAGTAACGCTCCGTTTTGTTTAGATTGCAAAGCTACTTGCTGAAAAAAATCGTTGTTTGGCTCATCTAAACCACCAACACCTTGTATAGCTTCTAATATTACACCACAAACATCTCCTTTTTCTATTTCAGTGGTAAAAGCATCTAAATCATTAAAAGGTAAAATTGTTACTTTTTGTTGCTTGTTTAAAGGAGCATTTATTTTTTCGTTATCGGTAGCAGCAACGGCAGCAGAAGTTCTTCCATGGAATCCATTTTTAAAAGCTATTACTCGGGATTTTCCGGTTTGAAAAGATGCTAGTTTTAATGCATTTTCATTCGCTTCAGCACCAGAATTACATAGAAACAAATTGTAATCTTCACAAGAAGAAAGCTGTCCTAATTTAGTGGCAAGTTCTTTTTGCAAAGGGTTTTGAACCGCGTTACTATAAAAACCAATATTATCTAGTTGATTCTTTAGCTTTTTTACATAATGATTATGACCATGACCAATAGAAATTACTGCATGACCACCATAAAAATCTAAATATTCTTGACCTTTATCATCGGTAACCACCATGCCCTTTGCAGAAACAGGAGTTACATCGTATAGGGGATATACATCAAACAAATTCATAGTTGGCCTTTTTTAATTCTACTAATTTTTTCATAGGAAGCAACAATACCTTGAATTAACGATGAGCTTAATCCTTGATGTTCCATTTCGTTTAAACCTTGTATGGTGCATCCTTTAGGTGTTGTTACTTTATCAATTTCAGATTCTGGGTGGCTGCCAGATTCAATTAAAAGCCCTGCCGCTCCGTTACAAGTATGCATTGCTAGTTCTTGGGCCTCTTTAGCATCAAAACCTAATTGTATTGCACCTTGCGTAGTAGCTCGTATTAAGCGCATCCAAAAAGCAATACCACTCGCACATATTACTGTTGCAGCTTGCATTTGATTTTCAGGAATTTCTAAACTGTGTCCCATTCTATTGAAAATAGCTTTTGCCAAATCTATTCTAGACTTTCCTTTGCCATTACCACAAATACAAGTCATAGACTTCCCAACAGAAATAGCTGTGTTTGGCATACTTCTAATAATATTTTTATCCGCACCAATTATCGCTTCCATTTGCGCAATACTAAATCCAGTTATTGTTGAAATTACAACATGATTTTCGGTTAGTAAATCTTTGCAGTTTTCTAAAATAGCTTCGAACTGGCTAGGTTGAATGGCAAAAATTAAAATATCAGAATTTTTAATGGCTTCGCGATTATCAGAAGTGATAGTCACATTACCATATTTTGTATAGTCTTCTATTTCGGCAGTGTTTCTTTTGGTTAAGTACATACTTGTTGCACCATTAGAATTTAAAATTCCTTTGGCGATGGATAGCCCCAAGTTACCTGCTCCTATTATTGCTATTTTCATTGTTATTATTTTTGTCTAATGTCTAATGTTTTTTCTCATTTAATATTAAAATACTCCTGCTTTTAAATTAAGCCCTTCATTTTCGTTAAACCCAAACATTAAATTCATGTTTTGAACCGCTTGACCAGATGCTCCTTTTAAAAGGTTGTCTATAGCAGAAGTAATTAATAAAGTATCGCCATGTTTATGTAAATGAATATGGCATTGATTTGTATTTACTACTTGCTTTAAATTAATTGGGTCATCTGAAACATGCGTATAAAGTGCATCTTTATAAAAATTTGTAAAGATGGCTTTAGCATTTTCTAAATCACCATCAAATTTGGTATACGCTGTAGCTAAAATTCCACGAGTAAAGTTTCCTCTATTTGGAAGAAAAAAAAGTTCGCCTACATTTTCTTGCAAGCTTTCTAGACTTTCGCCTATTTCTCCCAAATGCTGATGTGTAAAAGGTTTGTACCATGATACATTATTGTTTCTCCAACTAAAATGAGATGTTGCAGAAGGGCTAACACCCGCACCAGTACTACCAGTAACGGCATTTATGTGTACATCATTTTGTAATTTATTTTCTTTTGCCAATGGTAATAGGGCTAACTGAATAGCTGTGGCAAAACAACCTGGGTTTGCAATATAATTTGCGGTTTTGATTTCCGATTTTAAAAGTTCAGGTAATCCATAAACAAATTCTTTGTTCTGAAAAACAGCATCGTCATTTAGTCTAAAATCATTACTTAAATCAATGATTTTGGTAGTTGAAGAAAACGGGTTTTCGTTCAAAAATTTTGTTGAATTTCCGTGACCTAGACAAAGAAAAACCAAATCTACATTTAGATTAACATCTCCTGTAAATGCCAAATTAGTTACTCCTAATAAATCAGGGTGCGCAGAGGTTATTTTTTTACCTGCTCTTGTAGTACTAAATACAAAGTCTATAGCTACTGCGGAGTGATTTAGTAAAAGTCTTATAAGCTCCCCACCAGTATAACCCGAACCACCTATGATACCAACTTTAATCATGATTTTGATTTACGTGATTTGATATTTTACTTGCATTGGATAGAATTTTTATAAATCCTTTAGCGTCATCTGCTGTCCATCCTTTGTTCATTTCTCCATAACTACCAAATGAAGCGTTCATAAGGTCATGTTTAGATGAAATTCCGTTTAGTCTAAACTGGAAAGGAAATAGACTTAAGAATACATCTCCAGAAACATTTTTCTGCGTATCGCTTAAAAAGGCTTCAATGTTTCTCATTACTTCATCTAAATAATTCCCTTCATGTAATAACATTCCGTAAAAATTACCTTGTTGTTCTTTTTGGTATTGTTGCCATTTGCTTAAGGTATGTTTTTCTAACAAATGGTGCGCTTTTATAATAATCAAAGCAGCTGCAGCTTCAAAACCAACTCTACCTTTTATACCTATAATGGTATCTCCTACATGAATATCTCTTCCAATAGCATATTTAGAAGCTAAAGCCTCAAGTTTTTCAATATTTGCAACAGGATTGTTTTTTTCGCCATTAATAGCTACTAATTCTCCTTTTTCAAAAGTTAGCGTTACATCGCTAGGTTCTTTTTCTTGTAGTTGACTAGGATAGGCGCTGTCAGGTAAAGGTTTTTCAGAAGTTAAGGTTTCTTCTCCACCTACAGATGTTCCCCAAAGCCCTCGGTTAATAGAGTACTTTGCTTTTTCCCAAGAGTAGTCAACCCCATTTTCTTTTAGGTACTCAATTTCAGCTTCTCTTGATAGCTTGTTATCTCTAATTGGCGTAATGATTTGGATTTCAGGAGCAATGATTTGAAAAATCATATCAAATCTTACTTGGTCATTACCGGCCCCCGTACTTCCATGCGCAATATGTTCTGCACCAATTTTTTTCGCATAGTTTACAATTTCAATGGCTTGAACAATTCTTTCTGCACTAACCGAAAGTGGGTAGGTATTATTTTTAAGAACATTTCCAAAAATTAGATACTTCACTACTTTGTCGTAAAAAGTTTGAACAGCGTCAATTGAAGTATATGAGGATGCTCCTAAGTCTATAGCTTTTTCTTTTATGGTTGTAATTTCTTCAGTTGAAAAACCACCAGTATTTACACTTACAGCATGTACTTCAAACCCTTTTTCTTTTGATAAATACTTTGCACAGTACGATGTGTCTAAACCGCCACTATAGGCTAAAACTAATTTTTTCATGTTTACTTTTTTTACTTCCACAGTATTGGAAATCTATTTTTGTTTCTTTTTTAGGAACAACTGTTCTTTTATACTTTTTAATCTTTTAAAAGCTTTTCCATTCACTTTTTCTTTTTGCTCTTCCACTTTACTTACTGCGGTAGGGTCATACAGCATTCCAGTACAGAGGCACATTTTTCTTTCAGTTCTGGTTAAAATATCAAAGTTTTTACAAGTTTGGCATCCTTTCCAAAACTCTGGATCATCAGTAAGTTCAGAGAATGTTACGGGTTTATATCCAAGTTCATAGTTAATTTTCATAACCGCTAAACCTGTTGTAATTCCAAAAATCTTTGCGTTAGGAAACTTTTCTTTAGAAAGTTCAAAAACAGCTTTTTTTATCTTTTTGGCTAATCCTTGATTTCTATAATCTGGATGAACAATAAGACCAGAGTTGGCTACAAATTTTTCGTGCCCCCAAACTTCTATATAGCAGAAACCAGCAAACTTGTCACCGTCCAATGCAATAACTGCATTACCTTTTTCCAACTTTTGTTGAATATATTCTGGTGTACGTTTTGCAATTCCGGTACCTCTAACTTTAGCGGAATCCGTAATGGTATCACTAATAATTTGAGCGAACTTATAATGTGTTGTATTAGCAATTACAATTTTCATTGAATGCTTATTTAATTTAAAAAATGAATGACTTTATTTTTGAGAAGGGAAATGGACTCACCTATTTCCATAACTATAACACACCCCTACGGGCGGCGGCGAGTGGGTACAAAAGAACGTGCTGGAGCAGTTGTCCAGATGTTATGATATGTATGTACTTTTGTTTTCATTATAGACCAAATGTACAAATTATAATGAATAGACCCTATGTAAGTGTTTAATTTTTACAAAAAAGACGCTTTTTGTTATGTAGTGTTATTAATTCATAAATAAGAAAGCCATATACTGCAATATATTCAACAAAAAGAAAGCCTAAATGTTCTTTAAAATCAGATTGACCATAAGCCCAATAGCTTAAAACAATAGAAGCAGACCAAATAAGTGGGAATTTAAAATCGGTAAAAATGGTGAGTAAAATCAAGAAAATTACATACCACGGATGCACGGTTGGTGAAATAAAATAGTAGATGGTTAAAACAAAAAGCATTGCAGTAATTAGTGTTCCAAGTTTTTTATTTTTTTGAATGAAGGTAAAAAGTAGGACAACTATTATTGTTATTATAGGCGTTATTTTTCCATAAGTTTTTATAAGCTCCCAAGGTTTTGCATCAAACTGAATAGCAATATGCTTTATTAAATTATACAGTCCAGCATTAAACTCAAAATTAGAAAACCAAAGACCAACGGTTTCGGAGTAATTGACAAAGAATTCTGGGGTGTAAAACGGAGCTAAAAGCGCAACTATAGTTACTCCAACCACACTATAGAAAGCGATACTTTTTTTAAACTTAAAATGGGTTAGAAAAAGGGGTAGAAAAAGTATTGGAACAAGTTTTACCATTATGGAAAACGCGTAAATAATGGCGCCAGATTTCCATTTATTGATAGAAAATAAATATAATGACCACACAAAAAAGAAGAGCATTACCCCTTCAAAATGAAGGTTTCCTGTTAGTTCTACTAAAACGAGAGGATTTAAAAAATACCAGAAAATTAAATGTGTAGAACGGTTGAGGTTTTTTAACAGTTTTCGTCCAAAATACACAATTCCGATATCAGCTAAAATAATTACAATTCGCATTACAATTACGGAGCCTAGAACTGTTTTTCCTCCTAAAAGAGCAGCTAACGCAAAAATTAACTGGTTTAGCGGCGGATAGTTACTATAAAATTTAGGGCTTAAATCTCCCATGCCATTGTACAATTCTTGAGCATTGGCGATAAACAAATCCTTTTGCTCAATAAGCACATTGGGTAAATAGGTATACGGATTTTTAAGGTTACATATGAGTTCTCCATCCCAAATAAAACGGTAAAAATCTTGTGATAAATTAGGTTCAGCTACTAAAAAGACAAGCCTGAAAAGTACGCCTGCTATAAACAGAAATTTAAAGTTCCATTTTTGGAATTGAACTAATTTAAAGCAGAGAATAAAAAGTGCAACAAGAAGCGTAAGGAGTTTAATAAAATCTGTTCGCACTAAATCATATGCAAATGAAGCATAAAATAGCATGCTAATAAGCACCATCAAAATAGAGAACTTATGTAGTTTCCAGCTTGAGATTAAGCGTTTCAGCATTTTAAGGTTGGTTATATTGCAATATACAAATAAGCTTAATTTTTTGAAATAAAACCTACAAGCAATTTAAATTCTCCAGGGAGGATTAAGACGATTTTTACCTGCGAAGTAAAGTATTATTTGGTTTCCGTCAGGGTCTTTTAAACGAGCTTCTCTCCATAACCAGGTTTGGTCTTTTGGTGGGTGCTCAAAAGAAACGCCTTTGGCAATCAAATCTGTAACAATGTCATCTAGGTTTTCACATTCAAAATATACATAAATTCCATCTCCATTTGGTAAGGTACTTACTTCATGAACAGAAAAAGTGGATGTTCCATCTGGGCATTCAAATCTTGCATAATGAGGAAGGGCTTCAACAATAAGCTTTAGTCCTAATTTTTTATAGAACGAAATTGATTTTGATACATCTAAAGATGGAACTGTAATTTGATTAAGATTCATTTTTTAACGAGATGTATTTTTTGCTTGCTTCTTTTCTAGTTTGTATGGCACTATAATTCTACTCGGATATTTTGTGTTATGATACAGTTTAATGTTTGCCTTTTTAGAATTTTTTTCAACCTGTTTAGAAGTATCAATCCAATAGTTGTAATTTTTTTGAAGACTTGGGGAATCAATAGTAGAGAATACCAATCGTATTCTACTCCCTTTTTTTATCGTCCTGCTAAAAAGATTTCTTCCGCTAAACATGTATTTTACAATTTTGTCTTTAGGCACTTTTTTAGGCGCTTCAAGCCCATCTCTATATCTAGCTCTTAGAAAATCATCTTGTAAAAAAATGGAGGTATTGTCATTTGTTATTTCGTATGCCGAAAACCTTAAATCAGTATCTTCAACATCCATTGAAATGTAGGCTTCCAGTTTTATACTACCGTTTACTGTGATGTCCTGTTCTAAAGGAAGAGAGTGATATATTAAAATGTTAGCATCGTTTTCAAAAGGAATAAATTCTCCTTCAGAATTTCCTCTTCCTCTTGAATCTACAGTAATAAAAACATAGCCATTTCTGGAAAAGAACAAGCCTCTGGAGTGATTTTTATCTGAAATATAAGGCGTTATAATTAGTATTGTAGGAAACTTTTTTTCAACTCCAGCGGGGATGTAAACGTTTGATGATAAGTTAATACCATCTGACATTTTAATTTTTTGATATAAATTGAACTTTACATCAAGGGAATCGGATGTTTTGGCGTGCGCGTAGTTTATAGATACTATTATAGCAATAAATAGTAAGAAAAACTTTTTTTTCATTTGTGTTTTTAAGGGAGATTAGTGGTATGATACTTAAATTTATGAAACAAATGTTGCATGAAAATCTATCTAAAAATAAGGTTTTTTCTGGCGTTATGTGCCGTTTTATTAGTTCGTGTATTTTTTTAATAAAACGCAGGCGCAATGACTGCCAAACCCGAAGCTATTGCTAATTGCATAATTTACCGTTTTTGTTGTTTTTTTTCCTAGAGAAAGGTTAAGTGTAGAAGGAATTTGTTCATCGATTTTAGTAGTGTTGATGGTTGGGGGTATTTCATTGGTTTGTACTGTTAAGGCTGTGGCAATAGCTTCAATAGCACCTGTGCCACCAAGTAAATGACCTGTCATTGATTTTGTTCCACTAATTTGAAGTTTATCCAAACTGTTTGCAAATAACTTTTTTATGGCTTTAATTTCTGATAAATCACCCAAACCTGTTGAGGTAGCGTGCGCATTTATATAATCAATATGGCTAGGATTTACTAGTCCCTCTGAAATAGCATTTTTCATTGCAAGATAAGCGCCATAACCTTCGGGGTGTGTTCCGGTAATATGGTATGCGTCGGAAGATTCACCGCCACCAATTATTTCTGCATAAATAGGTACATTTCGTTGTATGGCAGAATCTAAACTTTCAACTATTAATGCTCCAGCTCCTTCACCAACAACAAAGCCATCTCTAGACACATCAAAAGGACGAGAAGCAGTAGCATAATTCTCGTTATTGGTGGACATAGCTTTCATAGCATTAAAACCACCAATAGAGGATTCTGTTATTGGAGCTTCAGAACCGCCAGTAATAAAGATATCTGCTTTTCCCATTCGTATATAGTTGAAGGCATGAATTATACTTTGAGTGGACGATGCGCAGGCAGTAACAGGACAATAGTTTATTCCATGTAATTTGTTTTTTATAGCTATAGTTCCAGAAAGGCTGTTTGAGATTATTTTTGGAATAAAAAAAGGATTAAATCTTGGAATGAAATTGTTTTTGGCGTGTTCTACTACTTCTTTTTCAAAGGTTTCAAAGCCTCCAATTCCGCTGGCAAAAATTACACCGATTCTTGTGGTGTCTAATTGCGAGAAGTCTAATTGAGCATCTGCAATTGCTTCCTCAGAAGCAACTAAGCCATATTGAGCATATTTATCTAATTTACGAGCTTCTTTTCTATCGAAATAGTCTAAGGGATTGTAATTTTTAATTTCGCATGCAAATTGAGTTTTGAACTTACTTGCATCAAAGTGGGTTATTTTGTTTGCTCCTGATACACCGTTGAGAAGGCTATTCCAATAGGTTTTTACATTATTTCCAATAGGTGTAATTGCTCCCATTCCTGTTATTACTACTCTTTTCATAAGTTATTCTTTCGTATACCGTAAGGTATATGTTTGTGTAAATTTTTTTAATCCTTTTTTATGGATAAAATTTCTTTTTCTAACGTCTCAAGGTTTTTTAGTAAAATATCTGGTTGATTAAGTGTTTTAGAAAGTAAAATACTTCCCTCAATTTGTGCAATTATTTTATGAGAAAACTCCAGAGTGTTTATGGTTTTAATTTCATTATTTTCAATGCCAACGTCTAGTATGGTTTTAACTCTTTTTATCCAATCGTTAATGGTATTTATAACTTCATTTTTTAATATTTCATCACCATCATCGGTATCAACAGCAGTATTTAATATTGCGCACCCTCCATTGTTAAAAACGTTTCTGTAATTGTTTTTAAAATGTTCGAAAAAGAGTTGTAACTTTTTAATTGCCGAGGGTTCACTGTCTATTAAATTAGAAATTTCTTTAGTTTGAAATTTATAATTGTAGCGAAAGGCCTCAAGAGCTACCTCATTTTTGTTTTTAAAATTACCATAAATACTTCCTTTGGTTAGACCAGTAGCTTCCGTTAAATCAGAAAGGTAAGTGCCAACATAACCTTTTTTATTAAAGATTGATGCTGTCTTTTCGATTATAAATTGTCTTGTTTTTTCAGATCTAACCATGGCGCAATATACTTCACGGTATATGAAATAACAAAATATTTTCGTTTTTAATAGTAAGGGGTTAATCTATTACTTTTTATGAAATAACCAAGTAGCCCTATGCCATATGGTTTCTAAAGGGCCTCTTTTATATCTATTTAACCACCAAGAAGAAAAAAGTCCCATAACAATTGCTAAGGCTATGCCAATTAATAAACTATATGTAGCTCCGGTATGTTGATACATGCCTAGCCCAAAACCATAATATATTGACGAACCTAAAATGGATTGTATTACATAATTAGAAAGGCTCATGCGTCCTATGGGTGATAGTACATTGAAAATTTTGCCACCAATTTTAGTGTAAAACGTTAGTAAAAATCCCGAAACTAAGACAAACATAAACGCAATATTGGTCAAAGAGGTTTCAATAGTGGTTAAAGCTCTTTTAATACCTTCACTAGTAATTTCAGGCACTATATTTTTTTTAATATAGTATAAAGGAATAAAAATCAAAAAAGAAACTAAGAGCGTTCTAATCCAAATTTTTTTGTTTTTAAGGGAGTAGCTAAAAATTTGAAGACGACCACCTAACATACCCAATAAAAAAAGAGCAAGTATGTGAGGGTATCTTCCATTTTCATGACTCCATAGTACCACCGCTTTTTTTCCATTTATAAGATTGCCATACGCAGTGTTAATGAAGGAATCTCCTTTTATGTAGTCTTCCATTTTGCCAAAATACACCCATGAATTTGGGTCTGCGATTTTTGTGCCTGGATTTTGAGCAGCTATAAATAAATTAATCCACTCAAAAGGTTGTGCTAATAAAATAACAGAGACTATGAATACAAGTTTATTTCCTAGCTTACTAAACGGAATTAATAGAAACCCAATAATAGCGTAAATAAACAATATATCTCCTTGGTAAAACGCAGAGTTTAGTATCCCAAATCCTAATAACAATATTAATCTCCACGCAAATACAAGTCTAAAGTCGTTTCCTTTTTTTTCTTGATTGTTAAACTGAATAAAATAGGTTAATCCAAATAGTAGGGCAAATATTCCATAAGACTTTCCTCCGAATAAAAAGAACCCTGCATCCCATATTTTTTTATCTAGTTGTACCATCCAGTCAGGAAGATTTGGAGGCAAAAAGTAAACATCAAAATGCTCTATGTTATGTAAAAGCATTATAGAAACTATGGCAAATCCTCTTAAAGCATCTACAGCATGAATTCTGGTATTGGTAATTGACATTAGAAACTGATATTTTGTAGTAAAATAAGACTTTCTATTGTCTTAATTATTAACTGATGATTTTTTTTGTGTTTATCGAAGTGCTTAACAGGTATTGTTATTGAAACAATAATGAACGCATTGAAATAGCTCCCAAATCAAAACTATCGTTAAAATATGTGATTTCATCTTTTTTATCCATTGCCCCAAGCGTATAAAGTAAAGGTAAAAAATGATCATAAGTTGGATGAGCTATTTTAGCTAAATGTCCAAGTTTTTGGAAGTTAACGACACCATTAAAATTTCTGTCGTCAATGTATTTCGTAATAATGGAATCAAATTCTTTTGTCCAATCGTAGGCAGGTATTCCATTACGAAGTTTAGAAAGATTATGTACAATGTTTCCGCTACCAATAATTAATACTCCTTTTTTTCTAAGTTTGTTGAGTTCCTTTCCTAATTCGTAATGAAATGTTGCAGGCTGTGAATAGTCAACACTTAGTTGATAAACTGGAACATCTGCTTTTGGAAACATTGGTTTTAATATTGCCCAAGTTCCGTGGTCCAAACCCCATTCAAAATCTTCCACAACTGCGGTTTTGTGTTGCAAGATATCAGCTGTAATTTTTGACATTTCCGGCGCGCCTGGAGCAGGATATTGTTGTTGAAATAACTCATCAGGAAAGCCGCCAAAATCATGAATGGTTTTTGGGCTTTTCATAGCTGTAACTTTGGTTACTTTGTTTGTAATCCAATGAGCAGAAATTACTAAAATTGCCTGAGGCGTTTCTAGTTGATTTCCGAGTTCTTTCCACTTTCTGCTAAAATTGTTGTCTAAAATGGCATTTAAAGGAGTACCATGCCCAACGAACATCATTGGCATTTTATGCGTAGTTTTTAATTCTTTATTTAATTTACCCAAGGCGTTTAATTGCATAAACGGTAATGATGTTGATGCCATGACAGTAGTTTTTAAAAAATCAATTCGTTTCATTATAATTGAAAATTAAGCCAGTTTATTTAAAACTTTAAATAAACTGGCATATTAATAAACTACTTAGACTTAATTAGTTCTAATTTAATGATGAAGGATACATCTTCACCCAACGTCCAACTACCATGTTCTGTCTTTGCGTTCCATGCAACGCCGTAATCTATTCTGTTAACTTCACCTGTGACTGTAAAGCCAGCTCTGGTATTTCCATAACCATCTATTGCTATTCCACCATGTTTAACATTTAGAGTAACAGGCTTAGTTACACCGCGCATAGTTAAGTTTCCTTTAAGTAAATATTTGTTGCCTTTTACTTTTTTAAAAGAGGTACTTTTAAAAGTTATCTTGGAGTGTTTTTTAGTATGAAAAAAGTCTTCAGATTTTAAATGACCATCTCTTTTTTCGTTATCCGTATTGATAGAGTTAGCATCTATCTCAAAGTTTATTTTGGAGTTCGAAAAATCTTTAGACTTGCTAGAAAAATTACCGTTAAATGTTTTAAAAGTTCCGTCAACTTCGGAGATAACTAAATGGGTTATTGAAAAATTTACTTTTGAATGACTTGGATCTATATTCCAAGTTGTTTGTGCGTAGGTTGATATTGTAAAAATAACTGCGATTACTGATGTGATTAACTGTTTCATTTTTTTAAATTTTATAATGATTAATAATTTACACTACAAAGATTTAGCTAAATGAAAAGCTACACATTCACTTATGTTAATAAATGTAAGATGATAAGGTTATTCGAGAATAGTTTTACGAATTCTACTTAAGGACTGAGGTTTAATACCTAAATATGATGCGATGTAATGTTGAGGTACGCGCTGTACAATTTGTGGATGAGATTGTACAAGCTTTAAGTAACGTTCTTTTGCTGAAGCACCATAAATTTTTGAAATTCGTCGTTGTGAGTTTATGTAGGCATTTTGTATTAGTAATCTAAAAAAACGTTCCATTTTGGGAATGGTATCACATGCTTTCTCAAAACTTTGTTTACTTATAATAGTGATTTCTGAGTTTTCAATAGCTTGAACATTAAAAATAGCTTCTTCGCTAGATAGAAAACTAAATAAGTCCGAAATCCAATAATTTTCTAGGGCTATTTGTATAACATGTTTGTTTCCTTTGTCATCTATGTAATAAGAATATAAAACACCAGTATTTACAAAAGCAATATACTTTGCAACATCTCCTTCATTGATGAAGAAATCATTTTTTTTAATATTTGTTGGTTTAGTTAATGCTAAGAATTCATTGAAATCTTGTTCAGATATTTCTACCTTTTCGTTTATACTTTTGTGAAGTTGATTCATTTTTTATATCAAACAATAACCAAGCAATAGCTTTTAAGACTTAAACAAAGATAACAGAAATGAATAAGCGTAAAAATTCTACAGAATTTACTAAAAGGTAAAACGGCTTAGATGTAGTCTAAGCCGATATTTGGTTTTATGTTTAGTATAGTTAAATTCCTCTTGCCACAGCTACTCCCAATAAAGGAATTATCAAAAGCAATGCGAGTTCTATTTTGAGGATAAGTTGGATTAACTTAAAATTTTCAACTTCAATGATTTCTTCTTTTGATTTACGCATTTTTAAAAAATGAACTGTTGGTAAAACAGAGCAAACACCTACCAAAATAAACAAGGTTATTTTAGCAATAAATACGGGGTTTGATAAATAATAATCAACACCTTTTCCGAAAAAAAATAATCGTAACACTCCTGTTGCAACCGTGGTTATTGCAAAAATCCCAAAGCTTAAATCGGCTTTTACTAATAATAACAAACTTTTACGCACCATTTTTTCTTTTAAAGTAATTAGAGATAACAGCAATGTGGAGAATAAAAGAAAAATGGAAATAAAGTGTATATAACTTACAAGAATATGTAACCACATTATTTATTCAAATTTAGTTGGTGCACTATCTAATTTAGTTGGTCTAAAAATCACGGCTTTTTCCTCAATTTTTGCGAAAGGTGTTTCTTCTCCATTTTTAAGTTTAAAAAGCTCTACGGTTTCTAATAACTTTCCTTCTTCGTATTTATAATGCTGTGTAATTCTCATGGTATTGTAAGGTGCAAGGGAGCTAATATCAGCTATAGCAAATTGAATTACTTGCTCTCTAAACTCCTCATCCGAAGTGCCTTTTCCGTTACCCAGTGATGAATTAATGGTTGAAACAATGGCATTGTTTTGCTTTATATAATCTATTGCAAAAAACATTGTTTGTTCTCGAGGGCCAGCTTTTCCGTCATAATCAGGATGAATACGATGCATGTTTTTAATGGATTTCCAAGAATTTTTGTAACGTCTTTGAACAACTTCAAAAGAATAGTCGTTTGGCTGATTGCGCTGATATTTTCCATCAATATATATGTACGATTCTCCTTGTCCAGACCAAAGTATACTATAATTGTCATTGGTTGACGGAAGTGTTTTACTTGTTGGAATAATGATGGTGTTAGACGAACCACAGCTCGTTAAAATTATTGCAATTGTTATAGTTAAATAAAGAGATAATTTTTTCATGACAATCTACTTTTTGTGTTATGTTTAATTTACATGATAAAGGTAGATGCCCAATATTTTTTAAAAATTGATGTATGTTACAATCGTAAATTACTTGTAAATTTCTTTACGGATACGACTAAGACTCTCGCGCTCAATTCCTAGATAGGAAGCAAGGTGATACATTGGAATACGTTGAGCGAACTTAGGATAATCTTTTAACATTTGTAAGTACCTTTCTTTTGCAGATAAAAACAAAAAGGATTCAAATCTGTTGGTAGCAGTTGCATACACACTTTCGGCAATAATTCTCCCGAACCGTTCCCAATTTTTAGAGGCATCATATGCTTTTTGAAGTGATTTCGAATTAAACGTGTATAACTCACAATCTTCAAGGGCTTGAATGTAATATCTGCTGGTAGTACCTCTTAAAAAATCTAGATAAGAAACCGCATAATCATTTTCTAAAAAAAAGTGATTATTGATTTCTTTTTTATCGGATAGGTAATAAAATCTTAGCGCTCCTTTTTCAACAAAGGCTATCTCATTAACCCGTTGTCCCTCTTGTAAAAGAAAATCACCTTTTTTAATTATTTTTTTGGTAATATGAGAAACAAACATGGTGCACTCGTCCTCTGAAAAATCGGTTATTTTTCTGATTTGTATTTTAAAATTATCTAGATTCATGTATTAAAGGAGGACTTTGTATTTGGGTACTAATAATGAGATATTAATCGTAATATCAAATATACATGTTTTAGCATTAAAGCGATGTTTACACTAATTAACGGTTATAATTACATTGCCTTTTTTATGCCCTTTGCCAACATATTCGTGAGCATCAACAATTTGTTCAATAGGATAAGTTTTATCAATAACACTCCTTATTTTTTCTGATTCACATAATTGTCTTAATTGGGCAAGATATTTTGGGTGCAGCCAGAGTAAACCATCATCTACGGATATATAATTACCATTTGTTGCAAGTGATTTTTTTAATTTCCTTTTTAAATCTGAAGTTTTGTTTTTTCCAACAGCATCAAAAATATAGTCGTATTCTTCTAATTCATTGGAAGCGTTTTCTTTGGTGTAATCAATTACTTTATCAGCACCTAATGACTTTACCAATTCTAAATTAGAAGGGCCACATACAGCGGTAATTTCTGAACCATAAGATTTAGCTATTTGAATAGCAATAGTTCCTATTGCGCCAGAGGCACCATAAATGAGTATTTTTTTTGTATTTGTGAGCGTCATTTTTTGCATAAAGTGCAAAGCCAGAACACCTCCGTAAGTAATAGAAACGGTTTCAGCATGGGACATGTTGTTAGGTTTAAGAGCCACTTTTCCTTTGAGCACATTATTTTGAGATAAACATATGTATTCTGCATACGTGCTAAAACTTTCCCCAGTAAATCCAAATACATTTTCACCTTTTTTAAACTGATCGAATCCTACACCAATAGATTCAATAGTTCCAGAGAAAACAAGTCCAAGAACAGGATTTCGTGGTTTAGAAAAACCTAAAAACAATCGCATTACGAACTTTAAAAGTTGTTTTTTAGGAAATTTAGGATTCCCAGGCACTTTTAGTTTTCTAATAAATATGTCGCTTGCAGTTACTGCAGTGTTTTCTATTTTAATGAGTACTTCATTTTCTTTGGGAATAGGTTTTTTTATTTCTGCGAGTTTAAGAACATCGGGAGCCCCGTATTTAGTACATATAACAGCTTTCATTTTCATGGTTAAAGCGATTTAATTTTATATACAGCAAAAACAATTATAAGAAGTGCTGTAGCAATAAAGTCTATTCTCATAACTTTTTCTAGGTTTTGATTAATACCTTCCAAAGAAAAATATAGCACAATGAACGAGATCATACTTACCAGACCTACAGTTATCGAAAGGGAGTAATGTTTTTTTAGTATTGCAGCGTACAGCATTAAGCCACCTACAATTCCAAACAAAACAGCACGATGTCTTAACAGTAGTTCAAAATTGGGATTTGGAATTTCGATTCCGTACGATTTTGAGAGTTTTTCAGAGGAGAAAACAAGTATCGCAGGTAATACATTAATTGCTCCAGTAATGAAAAGTAGTATTCTAAAAAGAAGTTCCATTGTAATAAAATAGTTTGAGGTATATATTTGTTTTCACAAATGTCGTTGTGAGATATAAAGGTAATTAAATTGCAAGAATTGTACTACGTTAAAGAGCTGTTGATTAGTTAAATATAATTTTTAGGTTTGTTGGATATGAATTTGGAAGAAAAAACCTCAAAAAAAATAAAAAAGCCATGGCCTACAAAAGCAGCCATGAAGCAGATTTATGAAGAAAAACTTTGGGGAGGTGGTGGTGATTTCGATTTTTATTCTGGTGACGGTTCACATGAAGCAGAGATAATTGAGCCATACATAGGTACAGTATCGTCATTCTTGAGGTCTTTTGAGAACCCTTTGATTGTATGTGATTTAGGGTGTGGAGATTTTAATGTTGGTAAAGAGTTTGTAAAGTATTCCAAAAAATATATTGGAGTAGATATTGTACCTGACTTAGTAAAGTATAATGTTGAAAAGTTTAAAACTCCAAATTTAGAATTTAGGTGTTTGGATATTGCTGTGGATGATTTACCAGCTGGAGATTGTGCTGTCTTAAGGCAGGTATTACAGCATTTGTCAAATGCAGAGATAGAAAATATAGTAGGTAAATTGGTGGACTTTAAATATGTACTTGTTACTGAACATTTACCGACGGGAGATTTTGTTCCTAACAAAGATATTATTTCTGGCCAGGGGATTAGACTCAAAAAGCAAAGTGGAGTAAACCTTTTAGCTCCTCCATTTAATTTTAAAACAAAAGCTGAAAAGCAACTAGTAAAATTTAGTTTGAATTCTGGTAAAGGTGTTATTATAACAACGCTTTATACGATTTAAATTATATCGCAATGCTTTAAACAATCAAATAACGGTTTGAGATTAACTTCAAACCGTTATTATTTTTATTGTCCTTTACTTACTCTACGTGAGTGAATATTTTATTTACAATTTTCCAATTATCACCAATCTTACTTAGGGATAGATAATCATAGTAATTATAACCTAGCATAGGTACATGTAATTTTACCATGGCAATTTTACCCATAATATCAATTCCAATAGTTTTCATTTTAAAGGTTTCATTTAAATCTTTTGGGCTCTGTCTATTTTTTACTCCATTTAAATATTCATATACATTTTTTAGGTAGTCAGTATTTTTGATATCTCCGTAGATATGCGCTTTTTCATCAAAACAGATTTCAAGTTTTTTTATATCCCCTTCAAAAATTCCCTCGAAATAATTTGTAATTAGGGTGTTGATTTCTTTTACGTTTTTTGTGTACATATTTTTTGTTTTAAATAGCATGACCAATGGTGTGCCCTCCAGCTACGTTAATAGTTTCTCCAGTAATAAAATTTGATGAAGCCAAGTAGTAAGCGGCTTCTGCAATATCATTTGTTTCTCCAATTCTATTAAGTAAGTGTAGACCAGCTAAGCTATCCGCATCTTCAACACCAATTTTTTCTTGTAACGGACTTCGTATTATTCCTGGAGCAATAGTGTTAACTTTTATGTTGTTTTTACCGTATTCAGCAGCTAATTGTCGGGTTAAACTATGTATTGCGCCCTTACTTGTGAGGGGAGCGGTTGCTGGAAAGCCATCAATGGCATGATCTACTAATACCGTACCTATGTTTATTATGGAGCCCTTTTGTTGCTTTAGCATATGGGGAATAACCGCTTGAGTAGTAAAGTAAGTTCCCTTTAGGTTCACATTCCAATAGCGATCTAAATCCTCTTCTTCAACCTCTAGAAAAGGCTTGGGTGAAAATACACCTGCATTATTAATTAAAACATCAGCGGTTTTGTATTTTTCTAATGCTAAGTTAATGAGTTGTTGTCCAGTTTCTTTTTTACTAATATCTCCAACCATGTAAACAGCGTTTGATGGAGACCCCAACTCATTGTATGCTTTTTTTAAATTTTCTTCATTTGAAGAATTCATTACAACGTTACTTTTTCTCGCAATAAAATGTTTTGCAATTTCTTTTCCAATTCCAGTAGACGCACCTGTAATAATTACGGTTTTGTTTTCCATTTTTTTTATTTTTTAGTCCCT
The DNA here is from genome assembly GCA_947493885.1 of uncultured Maribacter sp. GTDB lineage: Bacteria > Bacteroidota > Bacteroidia > Flavobacteriales > Flavobacteriaceae > Maribacter_B. Next base: position 320,486 of record CANLTE010000001.1, on the reverse strand, counting down.
AAATACTGTTTTCCATCTACTCCCCAATTAGATATAGGAACCTCGTCTATAACTACATGAGTTGTTTTCGGATTTTTGTCTAGAACGTCTACCACAAGTTGTGTAGCTCCTTCTATTAACTTACGTTTTTGTTGTTGTGTTACCTGTTCATCGGTAATCCTGATGTTGATGTATGGCATGTTTTTTTATTAAATTAATTGCCTTTCAAAGGTGTTGAGAACTGATTATTTTGGAAAGGAGGTACATCACTTCTTTGGAGTGATGTAAATCACATTACAAGATAATGGAAGAAATAAAATTATGAGTTTAAGCGGCTTAAAGTTTCTCTAGAGACTCCTAGATAAGCAGCAATCATTTTTTTAGGTACACGTTGAAAAAGCTTTGGATATTCATTAAGCAATAACTCGTATCGTTCTTTTGAAGAATTTTTTAGAAGGGATAAAATTCTATTTTGAAGTGCAATACGACCTATTTTGCTTTTTTTCGCCCAAAAACGTTCCATTTTATGCATTTTGGCGGTAAGTTTTTCTCTGTTTTCAAAAGTAATATACAGTAATTCACAGTCTTCAATACAGTCTATAGCCGTTTTAGAATGGGTTTGTTTCACGAAAGATTCGTAATCCGTAATCCACCAGTTTTCCATTCCAAATTGTAGTATGTGTTCTTTTCCAGTATTGTCAACAAAATAACTTTTTAAGCAACCTTTAATTACCCAATATTCTTTATTCACAATCTCTCCTTCTTGAACAATATATTGGTGTTTTCTTTTTTTTACATGCTCAAAATGACTCAAAACAAAATCAAACTCCTCATCGGTTAGACTAATGATTTCTTCAATATGTTTTTTTAGTGGGTGCATCATTTTAATATGTGCTATCAAAGGTAATATCTATTTAAAGATTCTATTACATTGGTAAAATCTTTTTATATGATGCTTGCACCTAATCAATATTCATCCTCATTTCTATAAGGTGCTTTTGAAACCCCGTTTTTTCATAAGCCTTTATAGCTGGAATATTGGTTTCGTAAACATGTAAGCGTAGTTCAGTAATATTTTTTTCTTTAGACCACACTTTAATGGCGTCCATAATTTTTTTATTTACGCCTTTGCCCCTAAATTCAGGTTTTACGTACATAAAGCCTAGAAATCCAAAATAGGTATGCTTAAAATAGGGTTTGGCTTTTTTAATAGTAATGTACGCAGAGCCTATAGGTTCATCTCCGGCAACAGCCACTAGCACTTCGGTATCCTCTGAAAGAATCATAGCTTTTATGTCGTAGTACGAAATGTGTTCTTCTTGTTTTAAAGTTTCATCAAGGGGTCTTTCTGCGTGAATAATGCCTTGTTCAAATTCAAGAAGTATAGGCAAGTCATCTAAAATAGCGGCTCTAATTTGTATTAATTCCATTGGCGATATCTAAAAAGAAATTCTATAATTAAAACTACATTATTTTGGGAGAATATATACTATAAAATCAGCTGGTTAAAGAAAATTTAAGAGTAAATTTTGGTTAACTAAAATTAAGATAGTAACTCAAAATCTAGTTTATTAAGCTCATGACCATTAATTATTATGGAAACTTGGTGTTTTCCAATATGAAATTTTCTTGTAGTAATTATTTTAAATGGTTGTTTACGGGTTATTAAAGTTGTGGAGTTTTGAGTATATTCTTTCTCACTTATTTTAAAAACCTTTTTAGATAAAGTACCGTTGGCTTTTTGATAATACAATCCGTATTCCAACCGTATTTTTGACGAAACCTTACTTGTGTTTTTAAGTTGAAACGAAAATTCAAGGTAGTTACCAATCGTAACTTTTGGAGTAAGAATTTTAAAGTCCGTAATTTGGATGTTGTTGATACTTCCAAATCCAAAAAGTGTCATTATTTCAGGGTTACCTTGTTTTAATAGTGTTCTGGAGGCATGTTTTGTAAGCCAATTGCTTTCTTTTGTTTTGCCTTTCCATTTTTTCACAAGTAATATCACTGTATTTGGGTTGTCTTTTGAAATATCATTTAGGTTGTTGGCAACACTTCGTCTGACCGTTTCGGAAACGTCGTCCTTTAAATTTTCAAGAATAGGAATTATAGCACTTGGATCTTTTTTTAATGAAGGTAGAGCCATGGCCCAAGGTAATCTTGGTCTACAGCCTTCGCTTGCCAATCTGCGTACAGCTTCATGTTTATGATTGGACCATTCTAGCATTTGAGGTATCATTTTATCTGGATAGGAAATTATGAAAGGTCTAACGCCGAATTCGCAGCTGGTAAATTGCGTTATTTTTTCAAATGTGACAATGGATGCGTCATAATGTTCTATACCAAAAACTTCAATAAAATCAGGAAAAAACATGTATTCAATACTTGTTTCTTTAATTCCGTTTTTTGATAATTCCTCTATGACTTTAACTATAATATTAGCGTTTTTAATAAAATCATTGGTTAGGTGTTTTTGCAGGGTGATTGTGGTATGACGCATACGCTGCTTTAGTTCCTTGTCGTCCCAATCAGCATCAAAAATTTTAGAAATAAACGAATTAGTTTTAAAATTAGGGAATACCGTTTTAACATGGGTTGTAAAACTGTTGAAAAAGTCTTGATTGTACACGTTTTTGAATAATTCCGCCATATTAATCTACTTTAAACCTAAGTACGGTTTTTAATTTTTCGGGAGCTACTTTTCTAAAATCTGACAGGTAAATTTCTCTATGTTTTTTTGATTTGCGTTTTAGGTTTAATTCTGATGCAAATATCTCCATTACTTGAAAACTTTCGGGTTCGTTGTCGTAGCTACCTATATGCATCATTTGAATGCATTTACCTTCGGTAATTTTTTCAAACCTTATTTCTTTAAGTAACGGGTGTGGTTTTTTAGTTTTTGTAAGTGCAATCATTTTGGAAACATAAGCGGCATTAACAAAATGGGGCTGACGAATCATTAGCTTAAAAACTAAATCGTTCTTATTAATTGTTCCTGTATAGTTTTGTTTTGCCTCATCATTAATATCCCAAACACCTTCAAGGGGGTAAACCGTATAATCATAATAATCTTTTAAAGTAATACCCTTTTTAAGACTCATTTTAATAGCATAGGAAACGGCGTAAAGTACTTTTATATATTCAGAAAAAGAATCACTATTTGGGTTGCCTTCCCCCTTAATAGTTAAAAATTGGTATTCTGGAATATTAATTACTTCAGGTTTATTTTTGGGAAGATAAATTCCTTTTTCCTTTTTTCTCCATTCGTGTTTCATTTTAATAATTATCAAATTAATTGGGGCAAAACTAATGGGGAGGTATGACAACCTTATGTCAGTAGCTGTAAAAAGGTTATTTTAATGCGTTTTTTTATTATAGTCAAGGGCTTAGATTTGGGTCTAAAAAACACCAGTTTCATCATCTAATACAATCGTATAATTTATAGTTTGTATAGCAATATTTTTAGTTATAAATATAAATAAGAAAAATCTTCAAAATAAGTACAATCAAATGCTTTAATTAAGAGGTAAATAGCCTAAAAATTTATACTTTTATATACAAATTACATCGTTATGGGAAGCTATTCAAAAAACAATAGTTTAAGGTCTATTTTAACAGTATTAATGTTGAATATATTTTTCTTTTCTCTCGCTCAGCCAAACACTACATTATCTCATAAAGAAAACAGTCAATCCGTTCGCGATTTAAGCGGAATGATGTGGAGATTTAAAATGATGTTGCCAGGAGAAGGAATAAAAAAAGGGCTCCATAAGCTTCCTTCAGAAGATATTGAAACATTGGTATGGAATAACGCAAAAGTGCCAGGAGATGTTTATACTGATTTATGGAAGGCAGGTGTGATAGAAGACCCTTACTTTGGACGTAATAGCGTTAAGGCCCAGTGGGTTCAACAATATGAATGGTGGTATGCACTTCAGTTTAGTGTTAAAGAAGATATTACTAGCCAAGTTGTGGATATTGTATTTGAAGGTGTTGATTATAGCTGCGAAGTATGGTTAAACGGACATTATCTAGGAAGCCATGAAGGCGTATTTTCAAAATTCTCTTTTAACGTAAACGAGTATTTACGTATAAGTAAGCACGATTTTCTTAAAGGGAGAAATATGTTAATGGTAAAATTAAATCCACCACCACAGGTAAATGCTTTTGTAGCAGGTAAAAAAACACCATGGTTTGGGGATTATTGGAGAGATTTAACTCCCATTGGTATATGGCGTCCTGTGAAAATGGTTACAACAGGTAAAGTTCGTTTTAAAGATGTTTACGCTAATAATACTATCAATAAAGATAAATCCGCCGATGTAAATCTAGAAATGACCATTGAAAATACTTCAAATAAAGCAAAGGAAATGACCTTTGTAACCACTCTTCAAGGTAAAAATTTTGATGCAAAAAAAATTGAGGTAAAGTTTACTAAAATTGTGGAACCTGGAATCCATAAAATAGAAAAAAATATTAAGGTTAAAAATGCACAATTATGGTACCCATGGGATTTAGGAAAACCAAATTTATATACAGCAAGAATTTCGTTAAAAGAGGGCGATGTAAATCATGATTTTAACCAAACCGTTTTTGGAATTCGCGAAGTAACTTCTAAATGGAATCCAGGATTTGTTAAGGATGTAGACGTCTCTTTTCCGAGGTCTACCTATATTAATGGAAAGTTTCATTTTATTAGATCAGCATGTTGGGGAGGACCACCTGATATTTTTGTAGGGAGAACTTCAATAGAAGAATACAAAGAGCTAATTAAATTGGCTAAAGAAATGAATATGAATAACATCCGAATTTTTGGATGGCACCCTCCTGAAATTCCTGAATTTTATCAATATGCGGATGAAATGGGAATGACCATTTGGCAAGACATGATTCCCTTAGGAACGGGTAATATTCCTTCTGACGAGGAAAATTTAGCTGAAATATTTAATGAAGGAGTTAGAGTAATCAAGGAACGTAGAAACCATCCGTCGTTAATTATGATGGAAGGTGGTGAAGAAATGATGTTTAGAACACGTGACCCCAAATTTGGCAGAGAGTTTTTAGAGCGTTTGGGAGATTCTTTACAGGCTTACGCAAAATTACCATATATACCTGATTCTCCAATGACAGATCATGTAGCACAGCAGGCTGGGTTTAAACCAAAAGAAGCGGTACATGCCCTACGCTATTTTTATGATATGGGAGAATGGTTGCATGAGGATTGGTATCAAACCCACGCAGACGGTTACCCAATTGTTCCGGAGTTTGCAATTACCTCAGTGCCTTCTGTTGAAAGTTTAAAGAAGTTTATCCCAGAGAACGAAATGTGGCCTCCAGGATTAAGTTGGGGACATCATTGGGCAGATTTAATTAGGTTACGCATGCAAAACTGGGATGTGTTTGGCAGTGAAATGAAAAGTTCTTTGGAAGAGTTTGTGAATGCCACTCAAGATGCACAAGGAATTATTTTCCAAAATGGAATTGAACATTTTAGGCGGGATAAACCCAACTTAAGCGCTATTGCACTTTGTCATTATATTACATATGGTCCAGATATGAAATGGGGTATTGTAGATAATTATCAAAAACCCAAAAGATCATATAATTATGTTCAAAAAGCGTATCAACCTTTATTAGTTAATTTTGAGTTTAAAAAAAGAAGATGGAATACTAAAGAACCATTTGTAGGTAATATTTGGGTTATCAATGATTTTTACAAATCATATAAAAACTGTAAGATTAAATTTAAAATAAAGGATGATTCAGGTAGTATTATTTCTTCAAAAGATTTTGATGTAGATATAATTAAAGAAAATAGTGCCAAGTTATTTTTTGCCATAAATGAAAAAGTTTTAACATCAGTAAAATCTAAATTTTATGTGGATTTAGAGCTTATTGATAAAAAAGGTAAAGTTATTTCTAAGAATGATTATTTTTTCTTGATAGGAAATCAAAAAGCTGCTACAGTAAGATTTAATGAATGGAAAGAAGAAAGACTGGAGCAAGAAAATAAACATGGGGCTTATGGTTCATATTATCACTTTTTTAAAGAGTTTACGGGTCAAGATGGATATAAATATGATAGTGATATGCAAACTCCTAGAGCCATAGGTTTTGATAAATAAAGAAGTAGGTCAAAACAAACGCCTAACTAAATATTTCCTATTAAAGAATTATTAATACAAATTGATACTTTTTCACATTGAATACAAATAACATAACCTTAAAAGGGATTACTTGGAATCATAGCCGAGGATTTACTTCTGCCGTAGCTACAGCACAACGCTTTCATGAATTGCATCCAGAGGTGGAAATTACATGGGAAAAACGATCATTACAAGCTTTTGCTGATGAACCTATAAACGAGTTGGCAAAACGTTTTGATTTGTTAATTATAGATCACCCATGGACAGGATTTGCCGCGCGAACTGGGGTCATTACTCCATTGGACAAATATTTACCAAAATCATTCATGAATGATTTGGAAGTCAATACGGTTGGGAAGTCACATGAGAGTTATTCTTTTAATAATCATCAATGGGCACTAGCTATTGATGCAGCTACGCCTGTTGCAGCCAGTAGAATGGACTTATTAAAAGAGCAGGGCTGCGAGATTCCTAAAACATGGGATGAACTTATTGCGTTGGCTAAAAAAGGGCTTGTCGCTATACCTGGTATACCACAAGATACTTTAATGAGTTTTTATATGGTATGTAGTACATTGGGAGAAGATGTATGTATATCAAAAGACTATGTTGTTTCGCAAGAAACAGGATTAAAAGCATTGGATTTACTTAGGCAACTGGGAGAACATATTCATGAAGATTGCTTTAACATGAATCCTATACAAGTGTATGAATCCATGTCATCGTCAAACAGATTTGCATATTCACCTTTTGCATATGGGTATTCTAATTATTCAAAGAATGGTTATGCAAAGTATATTTTAAAATTCCATGATGTTCTTTTATTGAATGGAACTCCCTTAATTACAACCTTAGGCGGTACTGGTTTGGCGGTTTCTGATCAGTGTAAGCATAAAAAAACAGCTATTAAATATGCCCAATTTGTTGCCGATCCATTAATACAGCGAACCATTTTTTATGACAATGGAGGTCAACCAGGACATAGGTTGGCATGGAAGGATACCTATACAAACTCTAATAGCTTAAATTATTTTAAAGATACTTTACCTGCATTGGATAGAGCATTTTTAAGACCTAGATATCACGGGCATATGTTTTTTCAGGATAATGCTGGTGCTCCTATCCGTGATTATATGATGAATGGTGGCAACCATAAAGATGTAATGAGTTTATTAAATAAACTTTATAAAAAATCAATAGATTTAAAATGGTAAATAAAAGCCAATCAAAAATATGTTACCACTAAAGGGAATTACGGTTTTAGAATTTGCACAGTTTATGGCTGGACCATCAGCTGGTTTAAAATTAGCGGATTTAGGGGCAAGAGTTATAAAAATAGAACGCCCCAAAGTAGGAGAATCAGGAAGACAAATTGCTATTAAAAATTTATTTATTGAAAACGATAGTTTGGTTTTTCATACTATAAATAGAAATAAAGAATCTTATGCAGCTAACTTAAAAGACCCAGCGGATTTAGAAAAAATAAAGAAATTAATTCTTCAAGCAGATGTTATGACACATAATTTTAGGCCAGGAGTCATGGAAAAAATAGGATTAGATTATGAGTCGGTTAAAACAATTAATAAAAAAATAATTTATGGTGACGTCACTGGCTATGGTAAAAAAGGCCCATGGGCTAAAAAACCAGGACAAGATTTATTAATTCAGTCATTGTCTGGGGCAGCGTATTTAACTGGGAATTTAGACGATGATCCAACTCCTATGGGAATTGCTGCATCTGACATGTTTACTGGAGCACATTTAGTACAAGGAATTTTATCAGCATTATATCAACGAACCAAAACAGGTATTGGCGCAAAAATATCAGTTAGTTTATTAGAGTCTACCGTTGATATGCAATTTGAAGGGTTAACAACTTATTTAAACGAGAAAAAAACTATTCCTAAGAGAGCTAAAAAAGGGAATTCTCAACCATTTTTAGCTGCTCCTTACGGAATATACCAAACTAAAGATAGTTTTATTGCTTTAGCTATGGTTTCCTTAGAGATTTTGTTTAAAGCCATGAAAATAGAGTCTCCTGAAACTTTTTCTCATCCTGATTCTGGATTTCGTAAGCGTGATGAGGTTATGCATTTTGTAGGGAAAGAGATAAAGAAAAACACAACAGCATATTGGTTGAACTTGTTTGAGGCTCAGGATTTATGGTGTGCACCGGTCTATAACTATGACCAAATATTGCATCATGACGGGTTTTTAGAATTAAAAATGATTCAAGAAGTAGAAACCGCTAAAGGAGATGTTATAAAAACAACGCGTTGCCCATTTAGAATTGATGAAGAGCGTATTTTTTCACGTAAATCGGCTCCCATAACTGGTGAAGATAATAAGCGTATTGAAAAGGAATTTAATCTGAAATAAAAATGAACAAACCTCTTGAAGGGATATTGGTTTTGGACTTTAGTCAGTTTTTATCTGGTCCTTCGGCAAGTTTAAGGTTGGCTGATTTAGGAGCTAGAGTAATAAAGATAGAACAACCAGAAACAGGGGATATTTGTCGGTCGCTTTATGTTTCCAATGTTGTGTTAAACGGAGCGTCCACAATTTTTCATGCCATCAATAGAAATAAAGAAAGCTATCAAGCAGATTTAAAAAAGAAAAGCGGAAGAGAAAATATTTACCAATTAGTAAAAGAAGCTGATATTGTAATACACAATTTTCGTCCTGATGTCCCTAAGCGATTAGGGATAGATTATGAGACCATATCTAAAATAAATTCTCAAATAATTTATGGAGACATTACAGGGTATGGTAAAACGGGTCCTTGGAGGAATAAACCAGGTCAAGATTTGTTGCTTCAGGCCATTTCAGGTTTAACAAGTTTAAGTGGTAATTATGGTTCAGGACCTGTTCCAATGGGGTTGGCAATTGTTGATATGTTAGCAGGAGCACATATGGTGCAGGGTTTATTGGCTTGTTTATTCAGAAGAACAATTGCCCAGAAAGGTGGACGGGTAGAAGTAAGTATGCTAGAATCTATTATTGAATTTCAATTTGAATCTATAACAACCTATTACAGTGATGGAGGTGAACCTACGCAACGAACAAAAAGCAATAATGCACATGCATATTTAGGAGCTCCATATGGAGTTTATGAAACTAAGGATGGATTTATGGCTTTAGCCATGGGGCAAATTCCAGTATTAGGGGAGTTACTTTCATGTGAGGCATTGTTAAATTACCCAGAGGTATCTAGTTGGTACGATAAACGCGATGAAATAAAAGAAACATTATCTATTCATTTAAAAACAAAGCCAACAAAATATTGGTTGTCTATTCTTGAACCAGCAGATATTTGGTGTGCTGCTGTTTTAAATTGGAATGAATTATTAGATGAAGAAGGCTTTAAAGTTTTAGATATGATTAGAGAGGTACAAATGAGTGATGGATTTATGGTGAAAACAACAAGATGCCCCATTCAAATAAACGATTCTTTTTTAGAATCTAACATAGGCGCTCCAATGTTAGGAGAGCACACCAAGAAAATTAACCAAGAGTTTCTAAAATTTAGTTATGAGTGATATTTCATCTCAATTATTGGTGAGTAAGTCTAATGGGGTTGCTACTATTAGTTTAAACAGACCTCCTGCAAATAGTTACTACTATGATTATTTAAAATTGATATCAACATCAGTTAAAGAAGCAAGTAACGATAATCAAGTAAAGGTGCTGCTACTTAATAGCACATCTGATAAGTTTTTTTGTGCTGGAGCAGATATAAAAGTTTTTAGTAATAATACAACTAAACAAAATGCTGAAATGGTTAAGGCGGCTAGAGAAGTTTGTGAAGCTCTAGTACAAAGCAGTAAAATAGTTATAGCAGCTATAAATGGACATGTATTAGGAGGAGGGTTAGAAATTGTTATGGCTTGTGATATTCGTTTAGCGGCCAAAGGAAATTATTTAGTGGGTTTACCTGAGGTAAAATTGGGATTAATGCCCGGAAACGGAGGAACGCCAAGGTTAATAGATTTAATAGGAGCAAGTAGAGCAATGGAGTTATTAGTTACTGGTGACGCAATATCTTCACAAAAAGCGTATGATTTTGGTCTGTTTAATCAATTATATACTGCAGACGTATTTGAAAATGAAGTAAATAATTATGTGGTAAACTTGGCTCAAGGAGCTGGAAAAGCCATGGCTTCCATAAAAAAGTATGTTCAATTGCACAAAGGGAGAAATTTAGAAGAATCATTAAATTTAGAAACAGAGTTGGTAAATCCTCTTTATAATACCAATGACGCAAAAGAAGGTTTTTTGGCATTTGTAGAAAAGCGTAAACCAAAATTTGATTAGATGTTAATAATAATATTATGAAAGAAAATATTATAAATTATCCTTGTTATATTAATGGAGAATGGCTTGATGCTTCTACTAGAGAAGTAATTCACGTAGAAAATCCTGCATCCAATGAAGTTTTTGCCTCGGTAACTGCCTGTAATTCAGATGATGTTAAATATGCATTACAATCTTCAGAAAAAGCACAGTTAAATTGGGGATTATTACCTGCTCAAACACGTGCTAATTATATTTATGCAATTTGCGATAAACTTAAAGCAGAGCGAGAGCATTTTGCAAAGCTTCTTGTTATGGAACAAGGTAAAACTATTGTAGAGGCTTTAGGCGAGGTAGACGATACTATACGTTATATGAGTTATTCCGCTGAGGCGGCTCGTAGAATTCAAGGAGCTGTTTTTCCTTCTGAAAACGCCAACGAACGTTTAACAATTTATAAAGTTCCTTATGGGGTAACGGTAGCATTATGTGCCTACAATTATCCATTAGCGCTCATTGGAAGAAAATTGGGACCGGCCTTAGTTACAGGAAATACAATAATAGTAAAGCCACATGAATTAACACCAGTAACGGCCTCAGAATTTTGTCGTTTGGTTCATGATGTGGGTTTACCTAAAGGGGTTGTAAATATGGTCTCTACTAAAAATACTAAAGCCGCATCAATGCTAGTGGAAAGTCCTATTACAAAACTTATTAGTCTTACTGGTAGTACAAATGCTGGTAGAGCAATGTATCGAGCGGCGGCGGATAATATAACTGGTATGATTTTAGAATTAGGAGGTAAAGCTCCCTTTATTGTTTGTCATGATGCTGATATTGATAAAGCGGTAGAAGCTGCGGTAATTTCTAGATATGCAAACTGTGGACAGGTATGCATTTGTAATGAAATGGTTATGGTTGATGAACGAATTGCAAACGAATTTACCGAAAAGTTAGTCCGTAAAGTAAAAGAAATAAAAGTTGGCAATCCACTAGATTCAAATATTCAAATGGGACCAAATGTGAGCACTTTAGGGTTAGAAAGGGTGCATAATTTGGTGAAAGAAAATATTGATGAGGGGGCAGAATTGGTCCTTGGAGGAAAACGCCCAGATGGTGCGCAATTTGAAAAAGGAAATTGGTATGAACCAACTGTTTTAACAAATGTAAAAGACGGTCAAGCGACTACTAAATCTGAGTTATTTGCACCCGTTTTACCAATTGTTAAAATTTCAGGTTTTGATGAAGCGCTTGCGCTTAGTAATGCTCGTGAAGAAGGATTGTCCGCTTATCTTTATACAAATGATTACAAAATTCATGAGAAAGCTATAGATACTTTGCAGGTAGGTACAATTTTTATCAATAGAGGAATTGTTGGGTATATTCAGGGGTATCATTCAGGTCATAAAACTTCTGGTTTAGGTGGAGAAGACGGTGTTTATGGTATTGAAGAGTACCTACAAAAAAGAACTGTTTATTTAGACTATTCTAGCTAATTAATCGACAAGTAGTTATTTTTTAGCTTTAAGGGTATTTACAATTTCTTCTATATCTGAGAGTGCGCCTCCGTTAAAGACTTTTTTGAATCCTTTTTCTTTAAGAATGGATTCGGCTTTTACACTTCGTAATCCATGAGAACAATAGGTAATATAGGTTTGGCAGGTATCAAGTTCCACATAACGTTCTCTAATAGTTCCAAGAGAGATATTTACAGAACCTTTAACATGGCCTGTATGATATTCTTTTTTGGTTCTAACATCTAAAATTACCGCTCCGTTTGCTATTTTTTTACCTAACCCTTCATCTAGGGTCATATGTCTAAATATGCGGTATGAGATGTAAATCAGTAATAAAATTCCAATTATTACGAGAAATTTTTTCATAGTTTACTTAAAATTTTTCTATCAATGTAAAATGTCCCTAAAGGAATAAAACAGGCTAATATTACCTTCCAAGTTGTAGTTTTAAATTTCCACTGGTACTCAATTGCAACACTTAGTGTATTGAATATGAATAATAAAAATAATGCGCCATGTATTGGTCCTAACAATTTGGTTACGCTAGGATTATCAAAATAATATTTAAAGGGCATTGCAATAAAAATAAGAGCTAGTAATGACACTCCTTCTAGAAACCCTATTACTCGTAAACGTCCAATTTTTGTTTTAATAAATTTTGTCATACTATCTAAAATATGGTCTACTGGCTAATGGTGAAAATGGCCAAGGAATTGCAATTAAAATTATCAGTAAGGCTATGGAAAACCATACTAACATGGTTTTAAATTTTTGAGTATCACTATGTTTTCTTTTTGCCATTGCAGAGCCAATGGTTATAACAATTATAGCGATTAACATTAAAGCCATATGTAGTATGCTAAAGAAAAAGCCATCCGCATTTGGTGTGTCTAAGTATGAGTTTTTCCAGTAGTATTTAATAACAGGACTTTGTGTATACAATATCATTCCAATTGTCAACTGTACGTGAGCAATTGTACTGGTCCAATGGCGAACAAGGTTATCAACCCTAGAAAAACCTGAATCGTTAAAATATCCTTTTAAAGCTCTAAAAATGGCATAAAGTAGACTTAATAAAACTAACCAACGAAAGAACGAATGACAAAGGGTAAGCGATTGATACATCAAAAAAAAATTAATGATGTAAAAATAATAAAAACATACTATATAGTATGTTTTAGTTTTAAATTATTTAAATACAATTTAAGCTCTTCTAAATAAGTGTGGTAACAGTCTGGATTGTTGTATACTTTACCAAAATGCCTAATGCCCCAATAGCTGGACATTATAAAATGAGCCGCTTGTTTAACATTTACGTTATCTCGTACAGTTTTTTCATCAATACCATTTTGGATACTATTTTCAAGAGCCAGTTGCCACTCTACAACAATTTTGTTAAGCGCTTTGGAAAATTCAGTATTCCAAGGTGTCATTTCTTGCACAAAATTGCCCGTAGGACATCCGTATTCTATTTTCAAATAAGGGTTTTCTAAAAGCAATCCTTTTGTCATGGTATAAATATCCTCGACAGGGTTTTTAGAATTTTGCATAGGTGCAATAAATGCTTTCTGAATAGTTGGCTTAACAATTTCATTAATTATTGCTAAACCCATTTCATCTTTAGTTTTAAAGTGATAATAAAAAGCGCCTTTTGTTACTTTAGTTGTAGCTATAATTTCATCAATACTGGTGGTTTGATAGCCTTTTTTGTAAATAATATCAAACGCCTTTTCAAGAATTGTAAGTCGAGTTTTGGATGCTTTCTTCATAATAAATACTAGTTAGTATGCTATTACAAAGTACGTATTATTAGTATAAGCTAACAAGGTCTATGTGAAATATCTTAGGGTTCTTTTTGTGAATAAACTTTTTGAGAGATTACTTGTTTTTAACTATACTCAAGAGCTGCAAATATTGTTCTATGAAGTTAATTTTTAACTTTTATTTTATAGTTAAACCTAAGAATTACTTGATGCCATAGGGTTAATGTTTGTTTAGCTAAAATATTTTCATTTTCAGAATTTACAGCTAATTGGTCGCGAAAAGAACTTATAAATTGTGACCAATAGTTTCCTTTAGAATCATTTAACATAAAATAAAAACCAGCGTCTCCGAATTTTTCTCCTGAAGAGTCTAAAACTAATTCGCCATTCGCGGTAACGCTTGGAGACATTATGACCGTTGCATTACCCTTGGGTAAAGGGAATACAGCTTTAATGCATGTTTTACCCGAAGGTAATTTGCACGTGCCATAAATCCCAGAATAAATAACCTTACCACTAGATTTAAATGTTCTAAACCAGATTGTATATTTAACTTTTTTGGATTCAGGATGAGAAAGTGTAATTATTTCACTTTTTATGGATTCAGAATCTTTCGCATTATTACTTGGAATGTTTAATTGATTTATTCTGCTGCTAAATAACTTGTTTACTAAAATTCCAAATACTTTAAATAAAGGATTCCATTTTACCGTAAATGTTAAATCATACCTAGCCGTATTTTCATAGAAATCAATAACGTTTTTGTTTAAATTAGATAACTCAGAATCGGATAAGTTTAACTTGTTAATTGAAGGAATTAAGCCATGTGATTTTGTGTTTCTATCAATAACTAAATTTTCTTTTTTGGCTAATTGATTTATAAAGTCATCACCAATTCCGTTTAAGTTTCCAAATGGTCCCATTAGCCATGGTACATCTTTAGGGTTAATTTTTTTACCCCAAAGAATTACCCATTGTTGAGTAAGCCAATCTTGAAATTTTTGAATTGGATATGCTAATGACACTTTAATTATTTTTTGTTCAGGGGGGGTATTATGTTCACTCGTCCGTTCCATTCTCCAAATTCAGAAATTGGTTTGAATCGTAATGTCGCGAACTCAAAATGAAAATCTTTTCGTTCCCTTTCTTTCATTGCATTAGAATGTCTTTTCGGATGAGAAACAGAGCTTCTCCCATGAACCATATTTGTCATTTCATTTAGAGATTTCCAAATTGAAAAAGTAGAAACTGTTCTAGGAAGTCTAATTGAAGCTAATGATAATGTTGTACCTGGATGATCCCGAACTAATTTTTCTACTGGTCTTCCCCAACGAATAAACCGAGGAACTTCAAGCAATTTCATACGAGCTATTGTAACTGCTACAACTGGAGAATTATTAGCGTTAAACTCAAAGGTTTCATTGGGAATTTCAAAATCGTTTATTTTTCCCCATTGCCTCATGAAGGTTAATCGCGTATGCCATCCTTTTGCCAATATTTTACCAAAATTATTATGCTGTAAAAAGTTATCAATTGCTATTTCGTTTTCCCATTGCGCAAACACCGCCATCTGTTTAATTAACATGCGAGAAGGAGAAAAAATAGCTGAACCTAGCGTCATTGAGGTCATGCATTCTGCATGAATCAACCCTGATACATTTTTTGCTTTTGGAGGAAAAAGCATTGCTTTAAGAGCAGAAGAATAAGATGTTTTTACCAAATGGTAGGTGAATATACTCATGTTTAATTATTAATTGACAGCAATTGTAGACAGTATTGAAATTTCATAAATCGCCAACATTGCCTACAGTTTTATTATATATTTATTTTTCAGTTAATCGCTTAATCTTTAAGAGAGTTTCTTTCCAAAATTCATCTGAACGTTTTTTTTGTTTTTCAGTTGGTATATTGTTTTTACTTATGGTTAATAGAGTTGTTTCATTCTTTTCTGCTATATCAAAAGTCCAAGTGCGATAGTTTTCCGGTTGGTCGGGTAGTCCATCAAAATGGCTCCAATGTGTATATTGAAGTTGACTGTTGGGTTTAAAGTTTAAAAGTATTCCTTTTTCTTCATATTTATTTCCATTAAATTCACCCTTAAATATGATGGGGCTTCCTTCCTTCCAGTCCGTTGTGATTTCTGCTCCGAAAAAATATTCTTTAGCTAGTTCTGGTTTAATTAAGGTTTCCCATATTTTTGTAGGAGATGTGTTAAGTTCTATGGAGGATTTAGATGTTAGTTGTTTCTTCAAAAGAATTTATTTTACTCTGTGACAAGATTTATGTAGTCATAAAATTAACCATATATAGTAAATAGAGTTACCAGATTGGCTATATATTAATTTATATTGCAATTATAATTAATTGTGTATGAAAAACGGTGAAGTAAAAAATATTGAAACCAAAATACTATCAAATGATTGGTATACTTTAAATAAAATAACCTTTGATTATCATAGGGAAGACGGCAAATGGGAAAAACAGTCACGCGAAGCATATGACCGTGGTAATGGAGCTGCAATTTTGCTGTATAACACCGATAAAAATACAGTGATACTGACACGACAGTTTAGAATGCCAACTTATGTTAATGGTAATACAGATGGTATGATGATTGAAGTCTGTGCAGGTGTTTTGGATGGGGACTCACCAGAAGTTTGTATTAAAAAAGAATGTGAAGAAGAAACGGGATTTGTAATTAGTGATGTAAAAAAGGTTTTTGAATCTTATATGTCCCCAGGTTCCGTAACCGAAATTCTACATTTTTTTGTTGGTCAGTATACGGACCAAATGAGAACATCCGATGGTGGAGGAGCAGATGATGAAACCGAAAATATTGAAGTTTTAGAAATGAAATTCTCCAAAGCAATGCAAATGATTGCTTCTGGAGAAATTAAGGATGCCAAAACCATTATGCTTTTACAGTATGCTTTAATTCAAAAAATATTAAGTATCTAATTTAATGAAGCTCTTGTAACGCTTTATTTAAATACGAAATTAGCTGCTGGGCAAATTCTTTGGTTTTTTTGTCATCACCTTTTTTGGCATATTTTTCTGTGGAAAGTGAAAGTTCACGCCCCTTGTTAAAACCAAAAACACCAAGAGTTCCGGTAAGCAAGTGTGATTTTTTCATTAATAAATCTAGGTCGTTATTAGTAATGGCAGCTTCTATTTCTGAAATATCGTTAGGTGTTCTTTTTAAAAAGTGAACTTTAAGCTCATCAGCCAACTCTAAACCTTGTTGCGCTTTTAAAGTATTCATTAGCGTTTCAAAATCATCATAAACGGTATCGCTTAATTCTACTGCATCAACCTTGTTTTTAGTTTTTTTAACTTTTTTGCTATTGCTGGTGTAATTTAAAGTGGTTTGTATTAAATCTTCCTCTGTATAAGGTTTTGCTATGTAATCGTTCATTCCAACGGCCAAACATTTTTCTTTTTCACCAACTAATGAATGCGCAGAACAGCCTATTATTGGAATATCAAGTTTTAATTTTTTTCTAATATGCTCCGTCGCCATAAAACCATCCATGATAGGCATTTGCAAGTCCATTAATATTACGTCATATGTATCTTTTTCAAGGGCACTAACACCTTCTTTACCGTTTTCAGCGATAACAACTTCTGTTCCCCAGCGTTTAAAATAGTTTTTGGCTAAAAGTTGATTATGAATATTATCCTCAACAAGTAAAACTTTTACGTTTTTAAATGCTTCTGGATTGGCATTATTTTTTTGAGGAATTAAAATATTGTTTTCTTCTTTCTCGGTAACTGTAAATGTTATTTCGAATTTAAATTCAGAACCTTTTTCTCGTTCACTTTCCACTGTAATTTTTCCTTCATGAAGATTAACCAGCATATTTACAATACTTAATCCGAGCCCAGTACCTCCGTAAAGTCTGGTAGTGCTGGTTTCCGCTTGAGAAAAGCGCTCAAAAATGGTTTCTAGTTTTTCCTTAGGAATACCAATACCGGTATCTTTTACCGAAAACATGACGGTAACTTGGTCGTTTATATGTTTTGATGCAAGTATGCGCAGTTCTACAAAACCTTCACTAGTAAATTTGATAGCATTACCAACTAGATTTATTAAAATTTGAGTTAAACGTGTTTCATCTCCAATAACATGTGATGGTATCTCATGATCAAAACTAGAAAGAAGTTTTATACCCTTTTCTTTAGCCGAAGGAGATTGCAATAAAATTACATGTTGAATTAAATCGCTAAGTGAGATTGCTTTTTTCTCTAAAGAAATGTTACCGCTTTCTAATTTGGCGACATCTAAAATGTCATTTATAATTACTTTTAAATTTTGAGAAGATACTTGTATGGTATTTAAATAATCGGATTGCTCTTTGGTTAAGCTTGTTTTTTTTAATAAATCATTAAAACCAATTATTGCGTTTAAAGGTGTTCTAATTTCATGACTCATATTGGATAAAAACTCATCTTTAACAAGTGAGAGTTTTTCGGCTTCAATTTTTTCTCTTCGTAATTTTATAAGTTGCATTGCTGTTTTGGAAAGCAGTTTTAAATGTTCCCTTTGTGTATCAGTAATATCTCTAGGCTTGGTGTCTTTTGCGCAGAACGAGCCTAAAACATTCCCATCATCATCTACTAACGGTGCACCAACATAAAACCTAATTTTTGGACCTCCAAGTACCAATGGACTGTCTTTAAATCGTTCGTCTTCAAGAGAATCCGTAACTTCAAAAAGATCTTCAGACATTATAGCGTATTGACAAAACGAAATATCTCGAGGGGTTTCGGAATCGTCGATTCCAAATTTTGACTTAAACCATTGACGGTCTTCATCTATTAAACTAATTAACGAAATCGGAACCTCCAAAAGCTGAGAAGCAAGCTTTGTTAAATTATCAAACATTTCTTCCGATTCGGTGTCTAGAATGCTGTAATGGTTTAATTTTTCTAAACGGGTTTTTTCGTTTGAGGGAATAGGTGGGTTGGTGTTCATATCTCGTTTGTTTTTACATTTAACGAGTTTTTTCTTACAATATTACATATTTTAACACAGGCTTATTCTTTTAATCACTCATTGTAACTATCTTGTAATTAGTATTTTAATGTTTTTAGAGTATATTTTGTTTTTTGGTTAATCGCAAGCATTAAATGTTTTGTTACCTTTTATCTTGTTAATTTTGTAGAAATGGTAAAATTATATTTATAATAAGGTTGCTTTAAATATGAAGAGAAGAAATACACAATCTAAGACTGAAATTTTAAATGCGTTAAAGACAGCAAAATCTGCTTTGAGTCATGAAATGCTCCAGTCGGAACTGGGAGAAAGTATTGATAGGGCCACCATATATCGAGTTTTAAATAGATTTTGTGAGGACGGGCAAGCCCATAAAATAGTGGGAGATGATGGGAAACAATATTTTGCCCTTTGTTTAAACTGTGAAACCAATGAAGAGGAACACAACCATAATCACTTTCATTTTAGGTGTGTTGAATGTGGAAAGGTAGAATGTTTGGAAAACGAAATGGATATTCAACTACCTAAAGGTTATACAGCTAAGCATTTAAATGGATTGGTTTCTGGTGTTTGTGATAATTGTTCTTAATTATTCCTCTTGAATTTGTACTATCATTTCTACTTCGCATGCCATATTTCCTGGTAAAGAAACCATACCAACAGCTGCTCTTGCATGTTTACCTCTTTCTCCAAAAACTTCAATTAAAAGATTAGTATACCCATTTATTACCTGGGAATGCTGCGTAAATTCAGGTGTTGCGTTTACCATGCCAAAAACTTTTACAATTTTTTCTACCTTATTAAGGTCACCCACATATGCTTTTAAAACCGCTAGTTGATTTATTGCCGTGCTTCGGGCTGCGGCTGCACCTTGTTCTACGGTTAAATCGGCTCCAACCTTACCGGTAATTCTTTTACCATCTGGACCTGATGGACCGTTACCCGATAAATAAAGTGTATTACCAACTCTTGCAATACGTTCTATGTTAATTGTTGGTGGTAAGTTTGGTACAGGTTTTAAGGTGATGTTTAATTGAGATAGGCGTTGCTCAACATCATAATCATAGAGAGAAGAACTCAGTTCCTTTTTAGCGTCTGTATTACACGATAAGCATAGGGTTAGCATTAGAAAAAAAACGGGTTTCATATAATTAGTTTTAATATTTTTTACTGTCTATATTCATCCATTCTATTCATGGCTTTTCCTTCGTATTTTCTTTGTAATTGCCATAATGGACGGGTTAATGTTAACTCCCATTCAAAGAGTTTTTTGTAAAGCTTTTTTACTTTTTCGGGGTGTTGGGGTGCAAGGTTATTTTGTTCGGAAATGTCATTAATAATATGGTATAATTCAGCAGGACGGTCAGGAAATCTTATAAGTTTCCAGTCTCCATCCCTTATTGCACCACGATTTTCTTTTTTCCAATAAAGTGTATTATGGGGGATATTTTTAGTATTGTTTAACAGGTAAGGAGTTAAGTTTACACCATCAAATTTATCCATAGTTTTTCCGCCAGCGATGTGTAAAAAAGTAGGTAGTAAATCTAAAGTGCTAACGGGGTATTTAAAGGTTGTATTTGAAGGGATGTTTCCATTAGGCCAGCGCATTATCATTGGAACTCTAATACCTCCTTCAAGATGATTGGCTTTAGTGCCGCTGAGCGGTTTATTTATGGATGCATTTGTGTCAGAAGGCCCACCGTTGTCATTTGTGTAGACAACCATTGTATTGTTTTTTAATCCAAGTGCTTCTAACTTATTGAGTACTTTACCACATGCACGATCCATTGAAAGTGTCATTGCAGCAAGTTTTTTACGTTTACCTAACAGGTTAGGAAACTCTTTCAAATCTTTTTCTTCGGCCTCCATTGGTGTGTGTACTGCGTTAAAGGCTAAAACAATAAAAAAAGGTTTTTCTCCAATCTCCTCCAAGAAAGAAACGGTTTTGTTTGCCAAGGCATCTGTTAAATAGAGCTCTGACTCTTTAAAGTTGGCAAAGCCTTCTTCCAGGAAATCCTCTGGCCTAGTATTCACATTTTCTTCATTAAACTCAAAATAGCTTCTGGCTCCACCTCTAAAACCATAAAAAATATCAAATCCTCTTTTTGTAGGGTGAAACTTATCTGCATTACCTAAATGCCATTTCCCAAAATACGCTGTGCTATATCCCAGTGATTTCATATAATCTCCCATAGTATTTTGACCAAGCGGGAGCCCCATTTCATTATCACTTAAACAGGATTTACTCATATAACCAGGAACGTTATTTTCTTCGTAACCAAAACGCTGTTGATATTTGCCAGTTATTAAACCTGCTCGTGAAGGACCACAAACAGCTGCTGTTACATAGGACTGGCTAAAGGTAATTCCTTCGGAAGCCAATTTATCTAGATTTGGAGTTTTAAAGGTGTCACTTCCTTGAAAACCAAAATCAGCATAACCAGCATCATCAGAAAGTATTAAGATGATATTTGGAGATTTTTGAGCAAAAAGCGTAGATGTCGCCAAGGTAAAAATGAAGACGAAATAACTAAGAACAATGCTTTTTACAATTGGAACAGTTTTTTTTGACATGATTTTATTATAAACGCATGGTATAATATAAAGTTTTTATACCTAATCTCCATGCTTTTATAATACAACTTAAAGCACAGCAGTAATCATGCAGAATTTAGAATAAAAAAAAGGAATCGCGTTAAGCCTTGGCGGTTAACGACTTAAAGAATACATAGCCAAAACCTAGAAATAACATAAAATGAAAGGGGAACAATCCAAAATCATTTAAGGGAATTGCACTATACATTCCGAATAGAAAATAGATCATCAGCGCTGCTTCAATAATCATATTTGGAGATAGTTTTTTAGCAAGATATTTATTGCCTTTCCAACTATCAGAAATATTATTAATATTGAATTTTGGTGTACGAACAAATTCACTTCGTTTTCCCATATGGCCTTCTAAAACTGCCATGGAGTTGTGTAATGAGAACCCAAGAGCTACTGAAAAGAAGGTAAAAAACAATTTTATGTAATCCACAAAGTTATCAAAACTACTACCCTGAATACTTTTATAGGTAAACCAATAACAAACAAATAGAATTATAGTACTGACTATAAAAAAGCTTGTCATTTCAAAAATCCAACCTAGATGTCCATACATATTTTTGATGTACAACATTGGAATACTCAAAATAGCAACTAAAAACACACATAAAAACATGGAGCTGTTTAATAAA
This sequence comes from uncultured Maribacter sp., assembly GCA_947493885.1. Lineage (GTDB taxonomy): Bacteria > Bacteroidota > Bacteroidia > Flavobacteriales > Flavobacteriaceae > Maribacter_B. The sequence continues at coordinate 298,556 of CANLTE010000001.1, read as the reverse complement.
TGCATTACTCCATGAAATTTAGTTTTTAACGAAATATTTTTAGCAGTAATGACACTCCATACCGTTTTTCTAAAATTTTCTGCACCGCCTTTGTTCCAGCGAAATTGTTGAGAACGAGCCGCACTAATTACAACAGGTAATTCTGCAGGTGTTTCAACATCTTCTAAGTATTTAAACTTCCAATTTTTTAATTGCGCTCTATAACTTAAATCTAAATCCTCGGTTAATGTATCACCTTCCCAGTTTCCTGCATCTATAATACATTTTTTACGCCATATACCTGCTGTACCGTTAAAGTTGATAAAATGGCCTTTTGCATTACGTCCAACTTGTTCTAAAGTAAAATGCGCGTCTAAAGCAAATGCTTGAATACGGGTTAAAGTAGAGTAATCTCTATTGATATGCCCCCATCGTGTTTGTACAACACCAATTTCTTCATCTTTAAAATAGATGACCGTTTTTTTAAGCCAATCTGGGTCTGGTAAGAAATCGGCATCAAAAATGGCGATAAAATCACCTTTGGCAATTTTTAATCCTTCTTTAAGTGCCCCTGCCTTATATCCTTCACGATTTTCACGGCGAATATGTTGGATGTCTAAACCAGTTTCTTGTAATGCTTTTATTTGTGTTGATGTATCTTTTACGGAATCATCAGTTGAGTCGTCCAAAACTTGAATTTCAAGTTTACTTAAAGGATACTCAATTTTTGCAATATTTTCAAGTAAACGTTCCATTACATATTCCTCATTATAAACTGGAAGTTGTATGGTTACGTATGGAATTTCTTTGGGATCTAGTAAGTTGAATTTAGGAGCGGTTTGGTTTCGCTTTTTATAGCCTAAATAGTTAATGAGAAGGTTTAGTTGAGCTAAACTATAAAAGAAAATCAGCATCAAGGCAACACTGTATATGGCAATGATGATGTAAGCTATTGTTAGTCCCATTTTGTTTATTTAAAACTATATTTAAAAATCCAACCAAGTATTTTTATGCCTGCAAATATACTACCTTTTACCGTTCCAGAAACTTTTGATACTCCAATTCTTTTTTTGTAATGTACTGGTATTTCGGTATACCTTAGTTTTTGTTTAAGCGCTTTAAGCTGCATTTCCACAGTCCAACCATAAGTTTTGTCAACCATGTTTAGTGCTAGCAACTTATCGTACTTTATTGCTCTAAACGGTCCTAAGTCAGTATATGTTGCCCTAAAAAAAAGTTTCATTAAAAAGGTAGCCAACCAGTTGCCAAAAATTTGTTGCGGTGTCATGGATCCGTCCTCTCTTAAACTTTTATCTCTTGAGCCAATCACAAAATCAACCTTGTCATCAAGAATTGGCTGAATAATTTTTGGGAGTTCTTCTGGATAATCAGAATAATCTCCATCAATAAATACGATAATATCGGGCTTTTTAGATTGTTTTGCAACATAATCCATACCTTTTAAACAGGCATAGCCATATCCCATTTTAGATTCTAACAATACCGTGGCACCAGCAGTTTCTGCTTTTTGTTGGGTATTGTCAGATGAGTTGTTATTAACCACAATAATTTCTGAAACTATTTTTGGAATCTTATTTATTACATGTGCAATAGAGTCACCTTCGTTATAGGCGGGGATGATTACTTTAATAGTGTTCATTATTGTAGGTCAGATAGTTTGTTTTCTTTTCTAAAACTTGAAAAACTTGTCCACTCTTTTATTCTTTTTCCGTTGGAATATTTAACGGCAGCAGTTAGTTTTTCGTTTTTATACTTTAAACAATATCCATTTTTTATATTATTTTCTAGTTGACATTTGTGATTTAAAACTCCATTTTCATCATAAAAATGCCACCAACTAATCATTTTATTGTTTTTAAAATTCCCTTCTCGAGTGGGAATATTATTCGCAGTGTAAAAGTACCAATAGTTTTCCCTTTTTCCGTTTTTGTAATGCCCTTGTTCTGATATTACACCATTTTCATAATAATATTTCCAGTAACCATTTTTCACGTTGTTTTCTAACCAGCCTTCTGCTTTTAAGACTCCAGTTTTATAAAACTCTTTATGATATTTTGCTGTTGTTTTGATTTCTGAATGAAAAAATGAGACAAAAAACAGCAGAATCGACAATTTGTAAATCATGCTATTTTTTGTTTACCAATTCCATTAAATCTACATCATTACCTAAAAGAACATCTGTAGGATTTATTCTGCCTTCTAGTGGACCATTTTCTAATTTTAGTACTCCACGGGGACAAACAGCTGAGCATACTCCGCAACCTACACAACTGGAACGAACAATGTTTTCCCCTTTTTGTGCGTATGCTCTAACATCAATACCTTGTTCGCAATAGGTAGAACAGTTACCACAAGAAATACACTGTCCACCGTTTGTGGTAATTCTGAATCGAGATTTAAAACGCTGTACAAAACCTAAGTATGCAGCTAATGGACATCCAAACCTACACCAAACTCTATTTCCGAAAATTGGATAAAAACCAGTACCAATAACTCCTGCGAATATTGCACCAATTAGAAAACTATAGGTGTTCATAATACTCTGAACTTTTATGCCGAGTACTGTGCCAGTTTCTGCAAAAAAACCATACAACGTAAATCCAGTCATAACTAAAGCAAAAAGTAGTACACCATGAATAAGCCAGCGCTCAACTTTCCATGAAAATAAAGATTTACTTGAGTGCTGACGGTATGGGTCGCCAAGAGTTTCTGCTAATCCACCACAGCCACATACCCATGAACAGTACCACCTTTTCCCAAAAAAGTACACCATTACAGGAACAATAACTACAGTTAATAAAATTCCCCATACCAGAATAAATAGACCTAGACCACCGCTTGAAATAAGTTCTTTTAGATTCCAATTGAAGAAGAAATCATAATCTAATGGGAATGCATTTTTAAAATCGTACCCTTTTGAGTAGGATAGTTGCAATCTTACCATGATTTCTGGAATTAGAAAAGCAAATACAATTTGAAAGAACAAAACCGATGTTGTTCTTACCATTTGATACATATTATGACGATATTTTATGTACATACGAATAGCCATAATCACCATTACAACGCAATACATAAAACCGTAGACAAACCAATGTCCGGCAGGATTTCCACTTAAAGATTCACTAATTGGATCTACCAAATAAGTCCAGTTTACGGCATACTCCGATTTAAAATATAAAACCAAGTAAAAGCTTACAAGAAATATAAAAACCAACCAAGCTATCCAACCTTTATTAGTGGAACTTTGGTGATAAATATGATCGTTTTTAATACCTTTTTTACCTAGGGTGATTACCTGTGGAACAATAAACATAAGTGCGCCAAGAATGCTAAGTCCAAATGTTAATAGCCACATTAGGCCTTTGTTTTCTGGGATAAAACCGTAACCAGATTTTTTGCGAATAGCGGTTGCTAAATCGTCACTTCCTGCATAAACTTTTTTACCCCATTCTTTGTTTTTGGAATGTACAATATTAGCATTATCAATGGCAGTTTCTACTATTGGAGCTAACGAGGTTATTCCTGAAAAATCTTTGTCGACAATTTTATTTTTAAGGTCCTGTATAAAAAGTTCACTCTTTATACCTTGACTTGTTATTAATTCATCATAGTTTTTTTGATCAAGTTTAAAATTGCCTAAAAATGGGAGGGCGGCAAAAATTCCGAATCCTACTAAAAAGATGGTTATTCCTATATTTTGTATTGCTTTCATCATTATGCGTTTGCCTTAGTTTTCGTAAAAATTCGTTTCCAATTTTTTTTCTTCGGAACTATATTTGTGTTGAATTCTTGATTAAATTTTGACACAATTTCTTTTTCATATTGAGTGTAAAACTCAGGGTCAAAATTGGCATCTTTTAAATGTTCCATAACATATTCAATTGTTCTGTTTTCTGTTAACCAACGGTCAAAAATTTCATGACGCATTCGAATTCCAAAAGTATTTATGCCTAAAAATTTCTTAGTTTCTTTGTGAAACGCGATGGTTACACATATTTTTTCTGAGGAGTGTCTCCAATGAAAATGTTGTTCGTACTCTTTTTTTCCTTTATCGCTAAATACCCATCCATAAGTTTGGTACTCCAGATCTAAAAATTTGGCGGAATTAAACCAATGCCCTGGTTTATATTCAGTGGGATTGCCACATATAGTTTGAGCAATAGTTTCACCCATCATTCTTCCTGTATACCAAACTGCTTCAATTGGACGCCTATTTCCTATGGCTTCATGCTGCTCAGCGCAGTCCCCAATAGCGTAAATATCTTTTATGTTGGTTTCTAACAGTCTATTTACTTTTACTCCTCGACCAATTTCAATACCAGATTCTTTCAAGAAATTAATATTTGGAGATACTCCGGCAGTAAGTCCTACAACGTCGCAGTCAATAGTATCACCTTTATCTGTAGTTACCGCTCTTGCCTTACCATTTTCATCAGCTATAATTTCAACGAGATTAGTTTCTAAACGTAAATCTATATGATGTTCAATAATATGTTCATTAATGAGTTGCGACTCGCCATCAGGTAAAACACCATTCCAAAAACTACTTTCACGTACTAAAAAAGTTACCGGAATATTTCTACTTCGTAGCATTTCTGCCATTTCAATACCTATAAGACCTCCACCCACAATAACTGCACGCTTACATACTTTGTTATTTGGAGCGTTAGCTTCTAATGCATCTAAATCTTGTTTAGAGTATAGTCCTTGTACATGATTTAAATCTTGACCAGGCCACCCAAATTTATTAGGTTTAGATCCAGTAGCAATTATTAGCTTGTCATATTGTATTTCCTCTGAATTACTTAAAATTAATGTTTTTGTATTGTGTTTAATTTTTTCTACAAAACCCTTAACTAAGTTGATTCTGTTTTTTTTCCAAAACCAATTTTCATAGGGTTGTGTATGCTCAAATTTCATATGACCCATATACACATACATTAATGCGGTTCTAGAGAAAAAATAATCGGTTTCTGCCGAAATAATCGTAATTTTTTTATCTGATAATTTTCTGATATGACGGGCGGCTGTAACCCCCGAAACACCGTTTCCGATAATGACTATATGTTCCATGTAGAATATTGATTATTGGGTTTAGGTCGAAGTTAATCATAAAAACTTAACCAAGTTTTCAAATTTATTTTCGTGATAATTGTGTGATACTTTTATTCTTCCTTTGACCCAAGAAAGTAAAACAATAGGTTTGTTAAGTTTTCAAAAATAGAACGACAGAGGTAAAAGTGTTTTGCTTTAAAAATTAAAAATCATGAAAAAAATAGTAGTTATAATTTTTACATTAATTGGATTAAATGGGATTTCTCAAGACACGGAAACCTTTTTTACAAAAACTGATGCTTTTTTAGGTAAGCATGTTGAAAATGGTAGGGTTTCGTATACCGATATTAAAAAAGACACCAAAGAATTAGATGAACTTTTAAGTTTAGCTAAAAACATTTCCATAGCAAAGAGCGATGCAAAAACGTATCAAGCCTTTTGGATAAACGGATATAACTTAACGGTTATAAAAAGTATTATAGATAATTATCCGATTAAATCACCTCTGGATAAAGCAGGCTTTTTTGATAAAATTAAGCATGACATTGGCGGAAAAAGTATTACACTAAATGATATTGAAAACAAGCTGTTGCGTGGAAATTTTGGAGAAGAATCTCGCTTTCATTTTGTGTTAGTATGTGCAGGATTGGGTTGTCCACCTATTATTAATAAAGCATATAAGCCAAGTGCTTTGGAGGCACAGTTACAAGAACAAACAGTAAAAGCCTTGAACGATAAAAAGTTTATAAGGGTGAATAAAAATAAAGTTCAAATTTCTCAAATTTTTGAGTGGTATAAAGGTGATTTTACCCAAAATGGAATGAGTTTAGTGGACTACATTAACAAGTATAAAACCGAAAAACTTCCTGCGAAAGCTAAAGTGTCTTATTACCCATATGATTGGACATTAAACGAAAAAAAATAATTATAAATTTTATAGAAAAAATATGAAATCAATAAAAATAATACCAGCCATTCTTGCGGCCTTACTCATTTCTGTAACGACATTTGCGCAAGACGATGAACAAGAAAAAAGTAATATTCAGCAGTACACACCATCTAAATTAATAGGTAAAGGTCAGGTGGACTTAAAATGGTTTAACAACCTTTATACACAAACGGAAAGTACATTTACTGATGGTAAAGAACCAAGGGAAACCTTTTTTACTTCAACAGTAGAAATTTATACTGGAGTTGGAGAAAACAAAAGATGGAATATTGGTGCAATATTAGAATTCAGATCAAATGTTATTGGAGGTAGAGATGCTTTAGATGTTTTTAAGTTTGATGGAGAAGGTAACACTGCGCGTTCAGGATTTACATCTATTGCACCCTCGGTTAAATTTGTGCCATTTAAATCGGTAAGTAATTTTAGTATTCAAAGTTCATTTTTTATTCCATTAGTAGATAATGAAAGTGAAAATGGTGTTTTCTTAGATCAGAAAGGATTTACTTGGCAAAACAGATTGTTTTACGATTATACTTTTCCAGGTGATAAGTGGCAGATTTTTACAGAACTTAATGGAGAACTTCATTTTGGAGACAAGCAAGACAGTTTTGCAAACAACAGTTTAAGTCTTACTCCAGGGGTGTTTTTGAGCTTTTTCCCGACGTCTAAGTTTACAATTTTAGGCTTAATACAACATTCTCAACGAATAGATCTTGGTAACGATTTCGCACAGGACTTTACTGCTGCAGGAGGTGGTGCTAAATATCAACTTACTAAAGCGCTTAACGTTGAAGTACTTTACACAAACTTTTTAAGAGGTAGTAATACTGGACTAGGTCAAACATTTAATTTAGGCCTTAGAGCTATTTTATAAAAAACATTTAAATACCGTATTTTAGAAGTCTTAATCATTTTAAATGAAAAAATTAGGGCTTCTTTTGCTTTTATGTCAGTTGTCTTGTACGAGTCAGGCTCCGGAAAAAATTAATGGAGTGAGTTTTGTTGCAGCACCAGAAAAGGTTTTGCAAAAGCATGTAAATCATGTGTTAAATATTAATGCTAATCATGCTGCGGTAATGCCCTTTGGTTTTGTTAAAAATGTGAACTCTCCAGAAGTTATATATAATGCAGAACGACAGTGGTTTGGAGAAACCTTTGAAGGAGCAAAGCAATATATTCAAATGTTGCATAAAAATAAGATTCAGGTAATGCTAAAACCTCAAATATGGGTTTGGAGGGGAGAGTTTACAGGAACTATAAAAATGAATTCTGAAAAGGATTGGAAAAGGCTAGAAGGTTCTTATGAAAGTTTCATTCTTAGTTATGCAAAATTAGCAGAGGAAACCAAAGTAAATATATTCTGTATTGGAACAGAGTTGGAATTGTTTGTTAAAAATAGACCTAGTTATTGGCAAAATTTAATTAAAAAAATACGTTCTATATATAAAGGAAAGCTTACATATGCAGCTAATTGGGATGAGTATACCAGAACTCCCTTTTGGAAACAATTGGATTACATAGGTGTAGATGCGTATTTTCCTTTATCAGAAGCTAAAACTCCTACGGTTATGGAGTTGGAAAATGCCTGGGTGAAGTGGAAGCCTAAGTTAAAACAGTTTTCCCAAGCAAATGATAAACCTGTATTGTTCACTGAGTTTGGGTATAGAAGTATGGATTATACTGCGAAAAAACCATGGTTGGTAGATCGAAATGATGAAAAGGTTAATTTGACAGCACAGTCTAATGCTACACAAGCCATTTTTAACGCATTTTGGAAAGAAGAATGGTTTAAAGGAGGATATGTATGGAAGTGGTTTATTAATTATGAGAAACGAGGAGGCGTAAATGATAATAGATTTACACCTCAGAATAAACCTACAGAGCAGATAATAAAAGATTTTTATAGTCTAAATTAAAATGAAGAAGATACTTATATTAATGGTGTGGTTTATTGTTGGGTGTTCCACCGATAAAATTGAAAGTGAGGCCTCATTAGCAGGTACTTTGGCAGATAATCAATTTGTGGTGGATAATGTTATCGCGTGCGCAGCCAGTAATGAAAATTCTGAATTAGTAAGTGTCTTTTTCTACCCAAGACCTGGGGCAAAAAATCCGCAATGTTTTGAAAGTTCTGATGATGATAAAAATAATTTTAAAAATTATTCTAAAATAGATGCGCCTATTTTTGATGTATTTAACGGGTATTTAATGAAGTTTGAAACTTTTTTTGATGAAGAAAAATGGGTAATCGTAACCTTTGAAGAAGCAGGAAAGATACATTTATCAAATCCAATAAGATTAAAATATTTTAGTAAATCAACAGAATATTTAGCGGACAATAGTACAATTAATGCCCCAATGTTTTCATGGCAAGATGGTAGTTACTCGGACACCGCAATTTACTTTCAAGTAATTTCTGATGAGCAAAATAATCTACTTTCCGGAACCTATACTTACGATAAATTCTTTACATTTTATGAATTAGATAATGTAGTCTTAAATATTACACAAAAAAAACCAACAAGTATGGTAAATGGGGATACTTACAATTATACGCTAATGGCTGTAAGTGAAGATAATTGGGTAAACATGATCTCATCGAAACCATTTGTTGTGGAGTAAAATACGTTTGTGATTTTTTTGTTAGAAATATGTTTTACTTTCGTGTTTAAGGATATACAGATATATAAATTATGGTAAGGATTTACCTGTCTTTTTTCTTTTTTTTAGTCGCTGCTTTGGGTTTTACGCAGCAGCAAATTATTTCAGAAGTTCAAATAAAAGGTGCGAAAAAATTAAAAGAATCTTTTGTTTTTAGACTTATTAATGTCAAAAAAGGAACTGTACTAGATTCATTGGTGTTAAATGAGGATATTAATCGCTTAAAACGATTGCCTTCTGTTGCTCATGCATCTTACAACATAAATTCTTTAGAAGAGGATAAAGTAAATGTTGTTTACATTATAGAAGAAAATTTCACAATAATACCCTTTGCCAGTTTGTATACTTCGTCAAATGATGCCTTTGCTTTTAGAGTTGGTTTGCAAGAGTTCAATTTTTTGGGAAGAAATATGATACTTGGAGGGTTTTATCAATATGATGTATTTAATTCTTTTGGTATAAATTTTAGAGCTCCTAATTTATTCTCTAAAAAATTAGGTTTAGCAATTGAATATAAGGACTTAACAACTCAAGAACCCGTTTTTTTCGCGAATTCTGAAGCAGATTATAGGTATAATAACAAGGGGCTTGAGGTTTTAGGGTTGTATGAGTTTAATTTTAAAAATCGGATAGAACTCGGATTTAGTTTTTTTGAAGAAGACTATAAATATCTATCTGGTATAACAAGTCCAGATGTGCCTCAGCAATTAAATGTACAAAAGCATTTATTAAAACTCATATACAATTACGATAATGTAGAATACTTTTATCAATACTTAGAAGGATTTAGGAGTACTTTAAATTTTCAATATGTTGGGAGCGCTAATAAAGATTTATCCAATTTTGTAATAGGTTTTAATGATTTTTTATACTTCCATAGGATTGGTAAAAAAGGGAATTGGGCAAATCGTGTTCGTTTAGGTTTGGCAAGTAATCAAGTAACGCCTTTTGCTCCGTTTACAGTGGACAATAATTTAAACATTCGTGGAGTAGGTAATACCATAGATAGAGGTTCTGGTGCCATTGTTTTTAATACAGAGTATAGGCATACGATAGTTGATAAAGATTGGTTTGTTTTGCAAGGGAACGTATTTGTAGATGGAGGAACGTGGCGTAACCCTGGGGGGGATTTTAGCGATTTTACGAATGGAGATAACCTTAGAATTTTTCCAGGAGTAGGACTACGCTTTATACATAAACGAATTTTCAATGCTATATTCAGAATAGACTATGGTCACGGAGTAACAAATGATAAGTCAAGAGGATTAGTTTTTGGAATTGGACAGTATTTTTGATATTATTGAATACAAATTCAAAAATGTGACTTTAAAAAATAATATCTTCTTCGTAATAGTTAGTTTATTGTTTGTTATAAATGTTCAATCTCAAAAGAAAGTTACTGCAAAAAAAGGAGATGGAATATATTCTTTATTAAGAAGGGAGGGTATTAACCCTGTTAAGTATTATGTTGATTTTATTGCACTAAATAAAGAAAATTTAGAATCTGGAAGTAACTTAAAAGAAGGCGCAACCTATATTATTCCACCAGCAGAAGACTCTTTTAAAAGTTTAGGAAGACAAATTCAATTTCCAGAAGAAGTGGAAACTCCGATTTTTGATGAAGTTACTAACTTTGTAGCTAAAGATAGTACGCTTAAAAATACGGTGTACTATTTAATTTCAAATAATACCTTAAGTCCTTATATAAAAACCTTAACAAAAGGTCTTATACTACGAGGGGCAAAGGTGTATGCTTTATATCAAAATACAAACTCCATTTCTCAAAACTTAGGAAATGAAGATTTAGGCACGTATGTTGCAGTAATTAATAAAAAATACTTAATGCATAGAGGGCGGTACCAACGTGTATTAGTAATTAATGGGAATGAAAATCTTTCTAAATCTAATCCTCAAGTAACAATTTATCATCATGAGGGTAGTGAAGATGGTGAGAAGCTTGCTGCAAGTATTCAAAAATCAATAAAAGCAAAAAGTGTTACACAAAGGCAATTAAAAAACAGTAAGGTTTTGGCGGATGGAGATAAGCAATATTTTGCCAAAAATATTTTGCCAACAGTTACTTTTGTAGAAATAGGAAAACAACCTGATAATCCTCAGAAAACAATTAAGTCAAGGGTTAATAGAAAAAATTTCACCTCATTAATTACAAATGCTATTTTAACAGATTATTCTAACGCAAGTTTCGAGGATAACGATTAAAAGGTTTAGTTTATACTATTTAATAACAGTTGATAATTTTTAAGGTGAGTAAGGTTTTTTACACTTTTTTTTTCGTTTTTATAAGTATTGTTCAATTTGGTTTGTGTCAAGATTCTTTGGTTAGTGTTAAAGCTGAACAGGGTGATGGAATCTATTCTTTGCTAAGAAAACAAGGCTTAAACCCGTACGCCCATTTTGATGATTTTGTAAAACTTAATATAGCTAATATTAGAGATAGCATTCATATTTATGAAGGACGCCTATATAAAATTCCTCCTAAAAAAAATGATCCAAAAGTTGAGGTTTTAGCAGATAACACAGCAAGTACTGTTAAACCAAAAACAAAGGGCAAAAAATTTCCAATTTTTGGAGAAAAGTACCAAACTGTAACTCCTAAAAGCGAACGATTAAAAGGAACGATTTTCTATGTGGTTTCGGGTCATGGAGGTCCAGACCCTGGCGCAATGACTAATTACAAATCTAAACCCATATGTGAAGATGAATATGCTTACGACATTTCGTTACGATTAGCAAGGGAATTATTATCTCATGGAGCAATGGTCTACATAATAATTAGAGATGAAAACGATGGAATTAGAGATGAACGAGTTTTAAAAATTGACCATGATGAAGTTGCCTATCCAGATGAAATTATTCCCTTAAATCAGGTTAAAAGATTAAAACAGCGAGCAAATATTGTAAATAAACTATATAAAAAGCATAGAGGTAAGCATCAACGTTTAATAGTAACTCATGTTGATAGCAGAAGTAAAGGACAAAATATTGATGCTTTTTTCTATCATCATGAAAATAGTAAAAGCGGAAAAAAGTTAGCGGAAAATATTCATGCGACCTTTCAAAAAAAGTATAAAAAGTATCAACCCAATAGAATATATGATGGTACCTTCTCAGACAGAACAGGGTTATACATGGTTCGTAATACGTCACCTGCTACGGTATATATCGAAATTGGGAATATCAAAAATAAAAAGGATCAACGCCGAATTTTAGAATATGATAATCGGCAAGCACTTGCTAAATGGATTAGCGAAGGTGCTATTTTGGATTATGAGAGCAAGTAGTTTAGTGCCATTTTTACCTTATTAAGACTAAACCTAATTATAATAAATTGTTATAAGAATTAAAATTAGTTAACTATGTTAACTAATTTTTGTACTTTTGAGAAAACAGATAAGTTTATTTGAAGGTTAAAATACCTTAGTTTTAGTTAAAATTATCAAACAAATGCTGTAAATATGGCGAATTATAAAGTTACCGTTGACCAAGAAGAGTTAATGGTTCAAAAAAGTACCTCAGATGCTTTGGATGTTAGTAAAGTTAACGATAACCATTTTCATGTTCTTAAAAATTATAGGGCATATAATATTGAAATAATAAGTACTGATTTTTTAAACAAAGAGCTTACAATTTCGGTAAACGGAAACAATCATCACATTAAAATAGAAGATGAGTATGACCAAATGGTAAAACAAATGGGCTTGTTTTCTAATGCTTCTCAGAAACTTAACAATATTAAAGCACCAATGCCAGGTCTTATTGTAGATGTTATGGTAAAGGAAGGGCAAACCATAGAGGAAGGCACCCCCTTAATAGTATTGTCGGCAATGAAAATGGAGAATATTATATTGTCACAAGGAGAAGGAGTAATAAAATCTGTGGCGGTTAAGAAAGATGATGCAGTAGATAAAGGTCAAATAATTATTGAGATAGACTAGCAACAAAATGAAAAAAATAGTAATAGCCAATCGTGGAGAAATAGCGCTTCGTATTATGAAGACCGCTCAAAAAATGGGCATTAAAACTGTTGCCGTATACTCTAATGTAGATCGCGACGCACCACATGTGAGATTCGCAGATGAAGCCATACTTTTAGGTGACGCACCCTCGGTTGATTCGTATTTGGTAATGGATAAAATTATAGATGCAGCCAAACAAACAGGTGCTGAAGGTATACATCCAGGATACGGATTTTTAAGTGAAAATGCCACTTTTGCGCAAATGGTAAAAGACAACGGTATAACCTTTATTGGTCCTAAACCGCATGCAATAAAGGTTATGGGTAATAAACTGGCGGCGAAGGAAGCTGTTAAAGATTATGATATTCCAATGGTTCCGGGTATTGAAGAAGCCATAACCGATATTGATTTGGCTAAAAAAATTGCCAAAGAAATAGGTTTTCCAATTTTAATTAAAGCCTCTGCAGGTGGAGGAGGAAAAGGAATGCGTGTTGTTAATTCTTTGGAAGACTTACCAGAACAAATGGATAGGGCAATTAGTGAAGCTATAGCAGCTTTTGGCGATGGAGCGGTTTTTATTGAAAAATATGTGACTTCACCGCGACATATTGAAATACAAGTATTAGCGGATAACCATGGAAATGTTGTTCATCTTTTTGAAAGAGAATGTAGTGTACAACGTAGACACCAAAAAGTGGTAGAAGAAGCACCTTCCATAGTGTTAACTCCAGAAATTAGAGATGCAATGGGTGAAGCTGCAATTAAAGTAGCTAAAGCGTGCGATTACGTTGGTGCAGGAACCGTTGAGTTTTTACTTGACGGAGATAAGAATTTTTATTTCTTAGAAATGAATACACGTCTGCAAGTGGAGCATCCAGTAACCGAATTAATATCTGGTTTAGATTTGGTGGAACAACAAATTAAGGTTGCAAGAAATCAAAAGCTAGAGTTTACACAAGAAGATTTATCTATTAACGGTCATGCTTTAGAAATTAGGGTGTATGCAGAAGATCCTTTAGATAATTTTATGCCAAGTATTGGAACCCTTTCTACATACGTAAGACCAAGTGGAGAAGGTATCAGGGTTGATGATGGTTATGAGCAAGGGATGCAAATACCAATTTACTATGATCCAATGTTATCTAAATTAATTACGTATGGTAAAAATAGAGATGAGGCTATTCAATTAATGATAAAAGCAATCGGAGATTACAAAGTAGAGGGAGTCTCAACCACATTACCATTTGGTCAGTTTGTTTGTGAACATGAGGCTTTTCAGTCGGGTAATTTTGACACACACTTTGTGAAAAATTATTATAACCCAGAACATCTTAAGAATCAGTTTTCTGAGGAAAAAGAAATTGCTGCTCAGATAGGTTTACGGCTATATCTGGAGAGTCAAAAAAATATAAAAACACCAAAAAAAATTCCTTCTAACTGGAAAAAAAATAGAATCTAGGTTGTTGTAATAACAGTCAAAAAGTATACAATGAAAGACAATCAGAAAATACTAAAAGATAAATTGGAAGCCTCCAGATTAGGAGGAGGTCAAGAGCGCATTGACAAGCAACATGCCAAAGGAAAATTAACGGCTCGCGAGCGTATACACTTTCTGTTAGACGATGGTTCGTTTGAAGAACTTGGTGCACTGGTAACTCACCGTACCAAAGATTTTGGTATGGATAAACAGATTTTTTATGGTGATGGTGTGGTAACTGGCTACGGAACCATTAATGGAAGGCAAGTTTATGTTTTCGCTCAAGATTTTACTGTTTTTGGTGGAGCGCTATCCGAAACTCATGCCGAAAAAATTTGTAAAGTAATGGATATTGCCATGCGAATAGGTGTGCCATTAATTGGTTTGAATGACAGTGGTGGAGCCCGTATTCAAGAAGGTGTTAGATCCTTAGGTGGATATGCAGATATTTTTCATAAAAATGTAATGGCGTCTGGGGTAATTCCACAAATATCGGCTATTATGGGACCTTGTGCTGGAGGAGCAGTATATTCACCTGCGATGACGGATTTTACACTAATGGTGGAAAATTCTAGCTATATGTTTGTAACGGGACCAAATGTGGTAAAAACTGTTACAAATGAAGAGGTTACATCCGAGGAACTTGGTGGAGCAACTACTCATGCAACAAAATCAGGAGTAACTCACTTAACCGCTGCCAACGATATTGAATGTATAGAACAAATAAAGCAGTTAATAAGTTATATGCCGCAAAATTGCGAGGATTCACCCGAGCAACTGCCATATGATTTAGCCGATGAAATTAGAGATATTTTGGAAGAAATTGTACCAGAAAACGCTAATCAGCCATATGATATGCGTAACGTAATAAATGGTATTATTGATGAAGATTCTTTTTTTGAAATTCATAAAGACTACGCAGATAACATTGTTGTTGGTTTTGCAAGAATTGCAGGCAGAAGCATAGGAATTGTAGCAAACCAGCCAATAAGTTTGGCAGGTGTTTTAGATGTAGAGTGTTCTAAAAAAGCGGCAAGGTTTACTCGTTTTTGTGATTGTTTTAATATTCCACTATTAGTTTTAGTTGATGTGCCAGGGTTTTTACCAGGAACAGACCAAGAATGGAATGGTATAATTACCAATGGTGCCAAACTCTTATATGCATTGAGTGAGGCAACAGTTCCCAAAGTAACTTTAATTACTAGAAAGGCGTACGGTGGAGCTTATGATGTTATGAATTCCAAACATATTGGAGCAGATATGAATTATGCATGGCCTACGGCTGAGATAGCTGTAATGGGAGCAAAAGGTGCAAGTGAAATCATTTTTAGAAAAGAAATTGCTGCGGCTCAAGATCCCGAAGCAAAGTTAATTGAGAAGGAAAAGGAGTATGCAGATAAGTTTGCAAATCCATATAGTGCTGCCGAAAGAGGATTTATTGACGAGGTTATTTTACCAAAAGATTCACGTAAAAAACTCATAAAAGCATTTGCAATGCTGGAAAATAAAAATGTAGCACTACCTAAGAAAAAACATGGGAATATTCCATTATAACTAAAGAGGAACGTTATGGGTGAGAAGGCTTTGTTTGATGAATTTTCTGAAATGACCACGACAGAGTGGATTTCAAAAATTACGCAAGATTTAAAAGGCGCGGATTATGATGAAACGCTTGTTTGGAAATCACCAGAAGGAGTAAACGTTAAGCCCTTTTATGATAAGAGCGATGTTGATGAGTCGTTAAAAGTACCCATCCCAATTTGCGGATGGAAAATTGGACACTACATTTTGGTAGAGGATGTTAAAAGCGCCAATGAAAATGCAATTAATGCTATTAAATGTGGAGCCGAGAGCATTGTTTTTTGCGTTTCGAAGGAGACTCAAAGTGGAACACAATTACTTTCTGAAATCAACTTAAAAGAAATTACAGTTTATTTTAATCTTCAATTTTCATCTATAATTTATATAAAAACCATTTTAGATTTTGCAGGGAAAGGCGGCCAACCAAATGTCTTTTTTAATATAGATGTATTAGGTGATTTTGTTAAAACAGGTAATTGGAATATTAATGAAGAAGAAGATTTTAATTTTCTGAACAAAGTGATATCATTAAATAGTACTAACTCAATACAAGTAGATACATCACAATATCAAAACGCCGGAGGAAATATAGTTCAACAATTGGCGTATTCGCTTAATCATGCTAATGAATATCTGAACTATTTTAATGAAAATAACATATTAGATAAAGTAGAGTCCATAACTTTTAAAGTTGCTATAGGGAGTAATTACTTTTTTGAAATTGCAAAATTAAGGGCGTTTCGTTTGTTATGGAAAACATTGGTAGCTGCATATAATATGCCAATTAAAATGCATATTGTCGCTATACCAACAAAACGTAATAAAACATTATATGACTATAATGTAAACATGTTAAGAACAACTAGCGAGACCATGTCTTCAGTGTTAGGTGGTGCGGATATGATTTGCAATCAACCATATGACGCTATTTTTCATAAGAGTAACGATTTTGGAGAACGAATAGCTTTGAATCAGTTATTACTTTTAAAAAATGAAAGTTATTTTGATAAAGTAAGCAATGCAGCAGAAGGTTCATATTATATAGAAGCTATAACGCAAAATATTGCCAACAAGGCTTTTCTTTTGTTTAAAGAAATAGAAGAAAAAGGAGGTTTTATTTCTGCATTAAAGCAGGGAGAAATCCAAAACCAGATTAAAAATAGTGCTCAGAAAGAGCGCGAAAGATTCAATACAAAACAAGAAGTTCTGGTAGGAACCAACAAATATCAAAACACCGCGGATAAAATGAAAAATGATTTAGAAATTCATTCTTTTCAGACCGATGTGTCAGGGGATACCTGCGCAGTACCAATTAGTGAAAGTAGGTTGGCAGAGGAAGTTGAACTAGAATTATTACGTAATGAGTAGAAAAAATTTCCAACATATCACATTAAAAACATCTTCAGAGAATACTACATATATTCCTGATTCCGAAGGTCATGCTACTGCAGAAGGGATACATGTAAAAAAACAATATTCTAAAGAAGATATAAAAGATGTTGAACATCTAAATTTTGTTGCAGGAATTGCTCCGTATTTACGTGGACCATACTCTACGATGTATGTTCGTCGTCCATGGACCATACGACAATATGCTGGTTTTTCTACTGCAGAGGAGAGTAATGCATTTTACAAAAGAAACCTTGAGGCGGGTCAAAAAGGACTTTCGGTAGCTTTTGATTTACCTACGCATAGAGGGTATGATAGTGATCATGAACGTGTTGTGGGTGATGTTGGAAAAGCAGGTGTAGCTATTGATTCCGTGGAGGACATGAAAATTTTGTTTGATAGTATTCCTCTAGATAAAATGTCGGTTTCAATGACCATGAATGGCGCTGTATTACCTATTATGGCATTTTATATTGTAGCAGCAGAAGAACAAGGTGTAAATGCAGAATTGTTATCGGGTACAATTCAAAACGATATTTTAAAGGAGTTTATGGTACGTAATACCTACATATACCCTCCAAAACCTTCAATGCAGATAATATCAGACATTTTTGAGTATACTAGTAAAAACATGCCCAAGTTTAACAGTATTAGTATTTCTGGATATCATATGCATGAAGCTGGCGCTACAGCAGATATTGAATTGGCATATACACTAGCCGATGGTCTAGAATATATTAGAACTGGATTAGCATCTGGTATGAAAATAGATGATTTTGCACCACGATTATCCTTTTTTTGGGGTATTGGAATGAATCATTTTATGGAAATTGCTAAGTTACGTGCAGGTAGAATGTTATGGGCTAAATTGGTAAATCAATTTAATCCGCAAAACCAAAAATCATTGGCACTCAGAACGCATTGTCAAACAAGCGGTTGGAGTTTAACTGAACAAGACCCTTTTAATAACGTTGCTAGAACTACTATTGAAGCAGCCGCAGCAGTTTTTGGAGGAACTCAAAGTTTGCATACCAATGCTTTGGATGAAGCCATAGCATTGCCAACAGATTTTTCGGCTAGAATTGCTAGAGAGACTCAAATTTTTCTTCAAGAAGAAACTAAAATTACCAAAACGGTGGATCCTTGGGCAGGAAGCTATTATGTTGAAAGTTTAACAGCGCAATTAGCTGAAAAAGCTTGGGAGTTAATTGAGGAGGTAGAATCTCTGGGAGGAATGACCAAAGCAATAGAATCTGGTATTCCTAAAATGCGAATTGAGGAGGCGGCAGCTCGAAAACAAGCACGAATAGATAGTGGTAAAGATGTTATTGTTGGTGTTAATAAATATGCTCTTGAGGAAGAAGACGAGTTGCATATTTTAGAAGTTGATAACGCTGAGGTTCGTAGACAACAGGTAGAACGTTTAAATACAATAAAGAAGGAGAGAGATACTAAAAAGGTGGAAGCAGCTTTAGCCGAGTTAACAAAAGCGGCCAATTTAAAAATGAACGCTAAAGGCGAATCATATAATTTATTAGATTTAGCAGTAAAAGCGGCGCGAGAAAGAGCTACTTTAGGCGAAATAAGTGATGCTTTAGAAGAAGTATTTGGGCGTCATAAAGCATTAATTAAATCTATATCTGGAGTGTATTCTAATGAAATAAAAGAAGACGATAGCTTTAAAAAAGCTCAGGAAATGACTGATGCATTTGCGGAATATGAGGGTAGAAGACCTCGAATTATGATTGCAAAAATGGGACAAGATGGTCATGACCGTGGTGCCAAGGTTATTGCAACAGGTTACGCAGATATTGGTTTTGATGTAGATATTGGACCACTTTTTCAAACGCCAGAAGAAGTTGCAAAACAAGCAGTTGAAAATGATGTCCACATTTTAGGGGTATCTTCCTTAGCAGCGGGTCATAAAACGCTGGTTCCAAAAGTGGTTAAAGAACTCGAAAAATATGGACGACAAGATATACTTGTTATTGTTGGAGGTGTTATTCCTAAACAAGATTATCAATTTTTAATAGATGCTGGAGCTGTAGCAGTTTTTGGTCCTGGAACAAAAATTAGCTTGGCAGCAATTCAAATATTAGAAATACTTTTAGAACAGCAATAAATAAGTGAGACTAAACCTTACTTTCATCAAATAACTTATGGAATGATTTAATCTTTTCATCCTCATTGATTAGCTTATTCATGCATTGTTCTAAAAACTGAAGGAAAGTTTCCTTCTCTTCTTTAGAAAATCCTTCGGTTAAAAAATGAATTACTCCAAGACGAGATGGTTGTGTTTTATCAATTAAAGCCATTCCCTTTTTAGTTAAGCGTAGACGTTTTTTTCTTCGGTCCTGTCCGTCCTCAAATTGCTTTATTAATTTTTTGTCTAAAAGAACGTTAATAAGATTTGTTATGTTTGCTCTTGAAACATTTAATGATTCTGCTAATTCGCTGGCCATTAAATCTTTAACGTGTTTTTCTCTTTTAAAGAAAGGTAGATTTGGGTTTCCAGATAAGTGCAATAAAATAAGCCATTGTTGCGTGGTTAAGCCTACCTTTAGATACACATCATCTCCTATTTTCTTAAGCTGATTTGATAAATCAAAAATGCTTAATACAATAGATTCCTCTATACTTTTATCAATCATGGTTTTTTTCTATTTTACAAATAAAATAAGCTGACAAATATATAATTTATCGATTTAACTATATAGCTTATTAACTACTTTTATTTGTGTTTGTAAAAATAATGCCTTGTTAGGTTTTTGTTCTTTAAAGGAATTTGAGGGATAATGCGAAAACGTTGAATACGAAGGCGCGTATAGCTCAAAACGTTGACGTGCAATATAGTTTTGCATAGATATTTTTGAGCGGTAATCACGTAAAGCCTCAATATCTATATAACTATTGGCTACCATACTATCACCAGTACCTGCCTCGGATAGCACATTTCCTTCAAAATGAACAATTTTAGAAAGTCCGTCTGTACTAGCAAACGGAAAGTCTATTCCAGATATACCTGCTGAGTTTGCCGAAATAGTATAGCACATATTTTCTATAGATCTGGCTCGTTTGGCAACGTCTTTATGAGTTAGATTTGGACTTCCAGCTTCTGAGGAAGAATGTAAAAATATTTCAGCTCCTCGCATCATTAAACAACGGGCAATTTCTGGATACAATATTTCTTCAGATGCAATACATGCAAGCTTACCCAGTTTAGTGTCGGCAACTGGAAACAATGAATCTTCACCATATATTTTTAAGTAATCATCTAAAACATCATGTGGTGTAGGGGCAAACATAGAGTTTAATCTTCGATACTTTAAAATGAGTTCACCTTCATCGTCGATTATAAAGCTACTTTGGAAATATAGTTCAGGAAAATTTTCATCCAATTCGTAAAAATTACCAGAGAGAAAAATGGATTCCTTTTTGCAAAAATCTTTCATTTCGTCAAAAAGAACATCATTAGTAGTAATGCATGCTTTTTCATGCCATTCTTCAATGGTTTCTCCAAACGGAAAACTTGTTAAAAAATACTCTGGTAAAACAATAAGTTTTAAATCTGGACCAATAAACTTTTTAGAGCCACTGGCCTGCGCTAAAACAGTTTTAAGTGTTTTTTGCATCAAGCTATGAGCTGCCGCTTTATTTTCGCATGTATTAACTGCTGGGCATTCTATTTGTAATGCTAAAGCTTTATATCTTTTTATCAATGTATTTATAATTTGGTTTTCTTAAAGTTACACAAAATAGTTAACATTATTAACTATTTTGTGTAAGAAATGTATTATTGTTAGAGTTGATATTGAAAAATATTAATCCACTAGTTTAAATTCTAATTTTGTTATTGGAGTATTAGTTGAGGGCGTATTTTTTCCTATTATTTGCCAACTAACACCTGCGGTATCAGTAAATACAAATGAGTTTTCATTAAACTCGTTTTTTTGAATAGCAGTGGGGTTTAATTTATGTTCTGTTACTAGTTTGTGTACCATTTTAAGTTTTGGCGTATAAAATGAATGAAGGGTGATTCCTTTTTCTCCTATTCGTTGGTGTTCAGATTTATTTGTTTTATCTCCTCTTGGGATAAAAAATTTCAATTTTCCGCAAATGTTGTTTGGAGAAACAAAGCCTTGGTACCAGTGGCTATAACCCGGCTCCATTTGAAAAACACGTTTGGGTCCTTTAAGCCAATCTCCGTCAACAACTGGTTTGCTTTCGGCTTTTAGTCCTAGCGCGCTAGACAGGTAACTCATAGCCTCCATTGAGGATGCGTTAATTATAAAATCATGGTGCGTAAATTCACTTGTTTTTAAAGGGGTGTCATTTTTTATAGTGCCATATCCAGGTATATGATATCCGTAACGTTGAAAGAAAATATGGTTAAAAAATTTTCCGTAAATGGCATTCTCGCGAACAAGAACGGGCCGATTAAAAAAGTCTCTTTCTCCTTTGTTCAAACCAAAAATATCATCAGAAATTGGCTCTGTTGGTAACCAAGGTTTTTTACCAAGCAACCTAGCTTTTTGATAAATATCAAATAACCTGTAGATATTGTTGGTTCGCATTACTGCAATTCTGGTTCCAATAGTTTCCACAGGAGCATAACCAATACCCTCACCCAAAGGTTTTTCCCAAGCTAAAATACGTAGTAAGCCATGACTATCAATATCTCCATTTTGCAATCTATACGAAGTAAGTTTAGAATTTACTCCGTATATTTTTTTGGCATCTACGCCGGTGATAGTGGCACTATCAACTACACTAAAACCAAAATCCGCAAAGTATTTTTTTGCATAGGCGGGGTCTTCGACTCCTAGCATAACCTCGTACAGACCACTTATACCAGTATCTGGCAGTGTTTGTGATTGTAAGCTAAAGGTTAGCATAGTGCTAATCACGATTAAAACAATGTTTTTTTTGTATTGCATATAAACATGTTTAAGAATTAATGTTTAGGATGAGTTTGCCAAAGTTTTTCCCCGTATATAGCATTTTTAGTGCAGAAGAAAAATTATCAAGACCGTTTATAGTATGCTCTTTTACACTTATTTTACGACTACCAATCCACTCAGCAATTTCTTTAACTGCGACTGGCCATTGCTCTACATAATCAAAAACAATAATGCCGTTCATTTTACCTCTTGCAGTTACTATTTTCATATAGTTTTTAGGACCATATATGTTGCCCATGTCGTTATATTGAGAAATTGCACCACAGATAACAACTCTTGCACCGCGAGCCAGATTTAATAAGGCAATATCCAAGGTAGGACCACCAACATTATCAAAATAAATATGAACACCCTTAGGGGCATATTTTTTTAATTGTTGATCAATATCTTCCGTTTTATAATTAATAGCATAATCAAAACCACATTCTTCAAGCAAAAATTTACATTTAGCATCGCTTCCAGCGGAACCAATTACGGTACAACCTTTAATTTTAGCTATTTGACCAACTGTGGAACCTACAATCCCAGCAGCTCCCGAAATATATACTACATCTCCAGAAACAGGCTCTCCGCTTTTTAGAAGACCAAAATAAGCCGTCATCCCAGGCATACCCAATATTCCTAAATGGTGTGATAACTTACTTGAAGAGACATCTAGCACTGATAAACCTTCTCCATTGGAGATACAATAGGTTTGAGCACCCAATAATCCGGATACAAATGAGCCTTCTTTAAATTTTTCGTTTTTAGATTTAATGATTTTTCCTGCGGAAAAGGTTCTGATTACGGCGCCAATTTCTATGCCTTTAATATAGGTTGTTCCCTCATTCATCCAACCACGTATGGCGGGATCTAGGGAGATATCGTGTATTTGAATAAGAACTTCGCCATCTTTAAGGGCTGGGACTTCCTCTGTTTTAATATCAAAATTGCTATCTTCTATTTCCCCTGTTGGCCTATTTACTAAAATTACCTTAGTGTTTTTCATTATCTGAAGGTGTTTATATTTGGAGTGTATGTTATTAAATCTCCATGAATTATAACTTCATCATATTAAATGATGCCTTAATTTATCCTAAAATTAATAAAAATTAGTTAATATTATAAATAATTAACTATATTAACTAATAATTTAAAAAATATTCTTGTTTTGGTACAACGAAGATTGGTTTCAGTAAATGGTAAAAATATTCATTTTCATATAGTTGGAGCGGGTCCAGCCATGGTTATGTTTCATCCATCACCGCATACGTCAAATTTACTAGTGCCATTAGCAAAAGAATTTGCACTAGACTATACGGTCATATGTATTGATACGCCTGGTTATGGTAAATCTGATTTTTTGGCTTCTCCTCCTGAAAGTTTGGATGATTATACTAAAGTTATACACGAATTTTTTAATAAGGTAGGAATAGATAAACCAGTGTTGTACGGTTCAGCCACTGGAGCGCAATTGGCCATACGGTATGCCTTAAATCATCCAGATAATGTTTCACACATTTTTCTTGATAATGCTGCGCATTTTGAAGAAGGTTTTCGGGATAAGATACTAATGCACTATTTCCCCAATTTAAGCCCAAAACAGGATGGGAGTCACCTTCCGATAATATGGAAAATGGTAAACCGTATGTTTCAATACTTTCCTTGGTGTTTTACTGAAGAAAAATATGCACTTAACAAACCACAGTTACCTAAAGAAGCATTACATTTTATAGCCATGGATTTTTTAAAAGCGGGAGAAAATTACCACCTGGCCTACAAGATGGCTTTTTTACATGAAAAGGCAGAACATGTTCAACAACTTAAAGTACCAACAACAATTTTTAGATGGAAAGGAAGTATTATTAAAAAATATATTGATGATTTACTTTATCATGACTTTCCGGAGCATATAAAAGCGGTTTCCGTTCCAGCGGATAATGTGGAACGCATTAATGAAATGATTAAGCAAATAAGGAGCAAATCGGTAGACTTGCCTAGTTATATTCTTCCAAATGATTTTGATATAGAGCCAGATATATCTGACGAAATTAAAGGAGGTATTCCTCTTGATAAATTGCCAGCTATTACTACAGATGGAACCTATTTGTTAGATGCTTGGGCATTACTTAAACGCAACAATGTTGGTTTTAATGCAAAGGAATTACAAGAGTTAATGATTAAATGGTTTACAACAAAAAATTAAATAAATATAGTATGAAGTTTATATGTACATATTTTGGAGTATTATGTTTAGTTGTCCTAAGCTTTACATCATTTACTAACAGTAATGCTGAAGAAGCACTAATTGGCGAGTGGGATAATTTTCAACAATATTGGCAAGAGAATACAGCTGAAGAAATTCATGGTATTAAGACTAATGATAAACACAGACATTTATCACTAAAAATAGAAAAAACAGAGGAAGGTAATTTATCAATGGAAATTCGTGAGGGGCGAAATGGCAAGAACATTATCGAAAAGTTAAATCTCTCCGAAAATCGGAGGATGAATGAAAATATAGTTTTAAGTGGAGATACGCTTTTTATAACGGGAGAACACCATTTTAAAAATAAAGACCCCTATAAATTTATTAGAGCGCGTAAGTTTTCTGGATGGATTGAGTATCCTATGAAGACTGAGCCTGGAGGGAAATACCATCAAGGTAATTTAGAAATTAGTGATCAAGGTGGAATGGTGGAGTTAGATGTTGAAGGTGCTGACTATACAGTTGAACTTACGCAATTGGTTTTCGGAAGAAAACTAGCTATAATGAAACTAGCCATTTATGATATGCCTTTAGATAGTGTTGATATTAATAGCCGTTCTATAAGCTATACTTGGGTAAATCCAGAAGCGAAACGAATAGGAATTAATTTAAGAAAGGTAATATCTGGTTGGACATTTATTGAACCTGGTTTTGTAAATCAAAATACATGGCGAAAAGAAAATAAAAAATAGTATGATACAGGCAAAATATTCAGCTCAGGATAGTGTTGTGGTAATTGTAGGGGCCAATAGTGGTATTGGGCAGACCTTGATTCAACAATTAGTGGATTGTAATACAGTTGTATTTGGACTTGATATTCAGAAAACTTCACTTTATAAAGAATCAGACAAATACGACTATATGGCTGTAAATACTTTGAACGCAGACGAATTGGAGGTCGCTTGTGGTAATATTAAAGAAAAGGTTTTCAAAATTGATGGACTTGTAAATTTATCTGGAGCTATAACACATTTTAAATCCATAGAAGAAGTTAGTATTGAACAATGGAATCATACCTATGATATTAGTTTTAAAAGCTGTTTTAATTCCTGTAAAGTGTTTTTACCTCTTTTAAAAAACACATCTAAGGCTTCAATTGTAAATATGTCTTCGGGGCTTGCGTTTATAGGTCAAAAAAATTACGGACCGTATACAGCTGGAAAAGCCTCGGTAATAGCTTTTAGTAAAACATTAGCAGCGGAAGTTTCACCTAAAATAAGAGTAAATACAGTTGCTCCTGGAGCAGTTGATACTAATTTTATTTATAAAGAAGATGGTACAATGCGTTTTAATAAAGAGCAATATCAACGCATAGTTCCTTTAGGAGCCATAGCTAAGCCAGAGGAGATAAGTTCGGTAATTCTGTTTTTGTTAAGTAATGGAGCCGCTCATATGACTGGACAATGCTTGCATGTTAATGGTGGTGCCGGAATGCACTAATTTATACTTTAACCCATTGTGCCTTTCACCAAACCACCATCTACCGAAATTGTTTGCCCAGAAATATAACTACTGTGTGAAGATAGTAGCCATAGTGCTAACGAAGCAAAACCTTCGGGTTTTCCAATTTTATTCATCACGGTTTGTTCTGCAAATGTGGCTCTAATCTCCGATTCAGGAACTCCTTTTAGTTCGCTATTCTTTTTAAACAAATTTTCCATGCGCTGTGTAGCATGAAATCCTGGACCTAAGATATTTAAGGTAACTCCCGATGATCCAATTTCTTGCGAAAGCGTTTTTACATAACCAACAACTGCTAATCGCATGGCATTACTAAGTACTAAATTTTCTACGGGCTGTTTTACGGAAACACTTTCTATATATAACAAACGACCATATTGTTGGTCAATCATTTTGGGTAATAATGCCTGAGTTAATGCAATTTTCCATCTAACTACGGTTTTATAAGCAGTATCCCAATCAGACAGTTTTGTATTCATAGCAGCCATTGCTGGAGGCCCTCCAGAATTAACTACAGCACCAGTTAATACATTGTCACCAATGATTTTAATTAAACTAGATAACGTATTCTCATCTGATAAATCCCCAGCAAAAATTTCTATTTTATCACTTATTTGCTGCAATTCTTTTAGTTTTTCTTGTGTACGGGCTACGGCAATAACTCTTGCATTTTCCGCTATTAACTGCTCTGTAATTGCTCTTCCTAATCCACTTGTTGCTCCACCAACCAAAAAGAGCTTATTATCTAGATGTAAGTTCATTTTACTTATTAATTAATTTTTTGAACAGAAAAATCACGCCGATAGCAATAATACACATTACAACCCCATAAACACCGGCAGTAGCTGCCATTTTTGGTTCATTCAATAATCCAGCCGAAAGCGCAATAGTCATTCCCAATACGTTGTTTTGCATTCCACTTTCTATAGCAATTGTTGCTGCCTGTTTTGTAGATGTCTTTAGCGCTTTTGCGCTAAAATAACCTACGGAAAGCGTTGTAATATTAAGTAAAAGTACTCCTAAAAATGAAGCTTTAATAAAAAACCAGCTGCTACCAATTTCTTCAAGTTTCATAATCATAAGTACTAATGCTAAGACAATAACAATACCAGAACCCCATGAAATTGCGGGCTTACTTTTTTCAGAAAAATTAGGATATTTATGTTTTATAAACATACCAATAAGAACGGGCAATGCAGTTAATTTAAAGATATTAAGAACTGTAGCTCCAATAGGAAGTTGTATGTTTTTTGATGCAGCTCCCAAAATAGCGTCTAGCGAAAAGTTTAATATAAATGGAATCGTAAAAATGGTCACTAAACTAGATATGGCTGTTAGGCTTATAGATAAGGCGGTGTCTCCTTTTGCTAAATGAGAAAAAAGATTAGAAACCGCTCCCCCAGGGCAACAAGCTACAATCATTAACCCCATAGCTACCATTGGCTTCATAGGTACTACTGCAACAATGGTAAAAGCTATTATAGGAACCAGAACTATTTGATTAAATAATCCAATAAAAATTGCTTTAGGAGCAACACCAACACGTTTAAAATCGGTTACGGTGAGTGTTAATCCCATGCCCAGCATTACTAGAAACAGAATAATTTGTAATATGACAGGAATGTATGCTAAAAATTGTGCCGTCATCTACAAAAGTTTAACTGTTTTTCCAAGCTTTTAAAATTTCTGTTGCAGAAGCGGACCATACAGCTTCATGGCTACCTAATATGTCCAGAATATATTCCAAATACTTAATTCTATGCGGTTGCCCCAATACCCATGGATGAATATTTAAACTTAATATTCTTCCTCCTTGCGAAGTTGCTTCTTTTAACAAGTATTGAAATGCATCTTCTACCTGATTTGCCCAAGCTTCAGCCGAATGCAAATTGTTTAATATTATAAACTGATCGTCTAATTCTGTAGTTAAAGGCATTGCCGTCAAGATACCATTTTTTGTTTTAAAATTATAAGGCATTTCATCATTAACCCAGTCGCAAAAATAATTGATACCATTTTGGGCTAGTATATCTGGAGTGTTTTCAGATTCGTT
This sequence comes from uncultured Maribacter sp., assembly GCA_947493885.1. Taxonomy (GTDB): domain Bacteria; phylum Bacteroidota; class Bacteroidia; order Flavobacteriales; family Flavobacteriaceae; genus Maribacter_B. The sequence goes on along the minus strand of CANLTE010000001.1, from coordinate 270,741 downwards.
TTTTGCAGGGCTTATCCAGCCAGTAATGGCTTGTCCCGTAAGTTCACGCAAACCATCAACTGCCTGTTTTACTAGCTCTTTTTCTTCATCAATATTTTGCCCTCCATAATGTAATTTATCCATATGGTAACCATGACAAAGAATCTCGTTTCCTCTTTCTTTAATGGTTTCGGTGAGATAAGGTATGCGTTCTGCTAACCTAGTATTCATCGCAAAGGTAGGTGTTACCTTGTATTTGTCAAGAGCTTTAAAAAAACGATAAATACCTACTCTATTACCGTAATCTCGTAGACTGTAATGTCGTAAATCTGGGTAAGGCTTAGTCATTCCGCCAGGAACTTTAAACGGAATTCCCTGTTGATTTAGTGGAAAAAATTGAACACCAACATTCACCCATAAAGCTATTTTTTTATTGTTGGGCCATTGTATTTTTTTTCTTTCGTGCAACATGTTCCAATCGTAGCGTTGATGATCCATGCCATATGAACGCTCTGGATAGTCTAAATATGATTTATCTAATCCCATAACGATTCTTTTTGTTGTTAATATCTGTTATTGAAGCATCGTAATAATTATCTAAATAATAAGTAGCTATTTCTTTGCCTGTTGCAACCCATACATCGGAGTGCCCAGTAATGTATTCTAAAGCTTCTTCGTAAGCTTTTATTCTGTGCGAATTTGCTACTTGATAATTATGAGTTGGTATGCACATGATGGTTCCACTTTCAGCGCCTTCTGCATATAAGCGGTCAAAATTGTCTTTGAGCTCTTGACCATATCTACGTGGCGTTATTTTTTGCACCAGATAGGCAATGGTATCATTCATTTCTAAGGAGTAGGGTATAGATGCAAAACGTTTTCCGCTTCTTAAATGAATTGGAGTAGGTTGATCATCATGAAATAAATCACAGGAATAAAAACCTGCTTCTTCTCCAAATAACTCAGTACCAACTTCAGCAAATAAATCTAAAGTGTTTTCGGAGTGAGATAGCGCAGGGGCTAGGTAACCCGCACATTTTTGCCCCGTATGTTTATAAATAGTTTCGATGGAGTCTTTAATCATGTCTCGCTCTTGAGATTCAGACATTCCGTAAGTATATCTTGTATTGTAAATACCGTGACTAAAAAACTCCCAATTACGTTCTTTACATAGTGCTATAATTTCAGGATGATGGTCACATAGTGCTGTGGATAATGATATTGATCCACGAATACCATATTTTTCTAAAAGATCCATTTGCCTTTTATGACCTACTCTATTACCCCAGTCTCTACTTGTATAACCAGGTAATGCTGGGTTTGGTTGAGGCCATGGTTTTCTAAAAGGATTATTAGGGGGATTTAGCTCGTAAAATTCAATATTTGGAGCCACCCAAAAGGCAACTTTAGCCCCATTAGGCCATTTAATTTTTGGTCGATTTTCGTAAGGCCAATAATCGTAATATCCTGGATCTTCTTTCATTGTTATAAATTATTTAACCATGTAAAAATTTCTTGTACTTCTAGTACGTCGCAATATTTTAAAGATAAATCGGTAAGATTTGCATAGTGGTAACTTTCATGTTTGTCAGCAACACATTCTTCAGGTATTATAGTTCTATAACCACGAGAAAGAGAATCAACTCCTGCAGCTCTGATGCAGCCAGATGTAGACCCTCCAGTTAGTATTACAGTGTCTATTTGATGCCATACTAAAAGGGATTGCAAAGGGGTTTCAAAAAAAGGCGAAGGCATCTTTTTTTCGTAAAAAACGTCAGAGGAACGGTCAAGTATAAGCCGGTCATCTAATTCAGCACGTTCCGAACCAAATTTAATATTTTGTAAACTATCCGGCGTATCTGTACGAGTGCCCCAAACGCCAGCATCAGCTGCTGTGTCCATATATGCCACATTAGTCCAAACAACTGGCCAGCCTAACTTCCTGAATTTTGCAGCTAATTCGTTTACATAATCTAACTGTTTGGGGTCGTTTTGGTAAGCTGTTTTAAAAAGATCAGTTCTGGTATATGCTTTTTGAATATCTATATTGATTAAAGCAGCTTTTTTACCAAACCCAAAGCGTTTACGTGCTGGGTTAGCTTTTACTTCAAAATAAAGTTCTTTAGCTGTTTTATCTGTGGTCTGCATAGTAGTTTTTTTAAATATTTATGTAAAAGCAATTTTTATTTTTTTGTTCTTTTTTTGATTTTAGAAGATTGCATAGAAATGATAATCCAATTGTCTTCCTGTTTTTTCCATACTACCGTAAGTCTATATTCCCCTTCATCAAACCCTTTAAATTTTCGTTTGTTCATGTAATTTGTTAGAATCACATTAGTATCAATCTTTAAAAAATGAATATCTGTGCTTTCGTAACTTTCAAACGTATTTTTTATGTTAGCAATAGCTTCTTTCTTATGATATCTTTTTCCACTTTGAGAAGTAAGAATAAGATTGTCATGGTATATTTTATTCGCCAAAACAGTATCGCTATTAAGGTGCGCGGTTTTGAGGTTTGTAATCTGATGTAGTATTTGTTCTCTCTCAGAAGTGCTTATATCTTGAGAGACACCAGTTATAGCGATAAATAAAGTACATACAAAAACTACCAGTTTCATAGATTTATTCTGTTTTAATGATTCCAGCAGCTTTCATTTTGGCAATTGTATCCGCATCAATATTTAGTTCTTTTAAAACCTCTAAAGTGTGTTCACCAATCCTTGGGGGATCTAATCGTTTTTCAACTCTCGTGCCCTTATATTCAATGGGAAATTTTGGTAGTTTTGTTGTTTTACCACCTCCCATATTAACTTCCATTAAACTATTTCCTTTGTTAAGTTGTTCATCTTCAAAAAGGTCTTCAGGTCTACTGATTGGGGCAAAGGGAATATGACCTTTTTCGCATCGTTCTATAATTTCCTGTTTTGTGTATTGTTTAATGCGTTCCTCAAGAGCAGGTAAAAACCATTTACGCTCATCAATACGAAGATTGTTTGTTTTTAATCGCTCATTTGTTAACCAATCTTGCCAACCAAAAACTTCGCAAAAGCGTTCCCAATGCTTTTCGCTTATGATACCAATAAATGTTTTATCGTTATCCTTGGTATCAAAAACTTTATATATAGACCATGCGCTTACTCGTGATGGCATGGGTGGAATTTTGTAATCTATTTGCGAGGAATACGCCATATGTTGTCCCATTAAAAATGCGCATGTTTCAAATAAAGCTGATTTTACGAAACCACCTTCTCCAGTTTTTTCACGCTCATACAATGCTTGTAAAATACCAATATACCCAAACATTCCTCCAGTAATATCAATCACTGACGTTCCTGCACGTAACGGATCACCTTCTCGACCAGTCATATAAGCTAATCCGCCCATCATCTGAACAACCTCATCCATTGCATGTCGTTTCTCATAAGGTCCACTTAAAAAACCTTTGAGAGAACAATAGATGAGGCCTTTGTTCAGTGATTTTAAGGTATCGTACCCTAATCCTAGTCGATCCATAGTTCCTGGGCCAAAATTTTCTACAACCACGTCATAATCTTTAACCAACTCATAAATTAGATTGCGACCTTCCTCAGATTTTATATTAATGGCAAGGCTTCTTTTGTTTCGGTTATAAAACCAAAAGTAACCCGTTCCAAAGCCTTGTAATTTACGTGTACTATCACCATGAACTGGCTCCACATGAACTACATCTGCACCCATATCGGCCAACATAAGTCCGGCACATGGCCCCATTACTGCATGTGTAAATTCTAATACTTTAATACCTTTTAAAGGAGCACTCATTTTATTTTGAATTTAGAGATTTATAAAAAGTTTCTGGTGCATTTTCTATTTGTGTATTTAATGTGGCATTCCATCTGTTTAAAAAACCAAACATGGAAATAACTCCAATAATTTCTACAATAGCTTCATCATCATAGTACTTTTTTAATTCGATAAAATCTTCATCTGCAACTTGGTTAGGAACCATGCTGCCTTTTAATGCAATTTCTAATGCTGCTTTTTCAGCGTCGGAAAAAAGAGATGAAGTTTTATATTCCCAAAGTTGTTCCAATTTATCTTTTTCAACGCCTTGTTCATTTGCACCGTATGCGGTATGTGCACTACAGTATTGACACCCGCTTACCTTACTGGAAAGATGGCCCAACATTCTTTTAAGTCCTGCATTTATTTTACCCTCGGCGTATATCGTTTTTGCTAATTGAAAAAATGCTTTTAGAACTTCTGGCTTATGAGCCATAATAAGTCCGTCATTGGGTAAAAAACCCATCCACTTTTCTGCATTAGAGAATAGGGTGCCTAGTTGACTTTCTTTTGGATTCTGTATGGGATTTACTCTGCTCATAATACATTTTATAAAGTATAATTTCCGTTTTTATTCAAGTAATTAACTAACCCGCCTTCCTTTAAAATATCAATCATAATATCCGGTAGTTTCGTTGCCTTGTATGATGTGTTAGCTGTTATATCGTTAACAATGCCTTGTTTTAAGTCGATAGAAAGTTTAGCCCCTTTTTGAATATTATGCTTACCAATTTCTAAAACAGGTAACCCAATATTAATGGCGTTTCTAAAAAAAATACGTGCAAAATCTTCTGCAATTACTACAGATATTCCAGATTGTTTTAAGGCTAATGGAGCTTGTTCACGTGAGGAACCACAACCAAAATTTATACCTGCGACAAGGATATCTCCGGATTGTACTATTTTATGGAAATTGGGGTCCAAATCCTCCAAAACATGATTTGCCAATGTAGATAAATCTAATGTTTTAGTATATTTCCCTGGTATAATACGGTCAGTATCAATATGATTACCATATACATGTGCCTTTGCCTCTATAGTTGTTTTTATAGTGCTCATATTAAGTATTTTTTTGGATTTGTAATTTTCCCTTCTAAGGCAGATGCAGCCACTGTTGAAGGGGCTCCTAAATAAATGTTGGAGTTGGGATTACCCATTCTACCTCTAAAATTTCGGTTTGCAGCTGAGATGACAACTTCGCCGTCAGCAGGCACACCTTGATGCGTACCTACACATGGCCCGCAGCCTGATGTTATTAATGAAGCGCCAGCTTTAATTAGCGTTTGCATAGAACCATTGCTCATAGCATCTAATAGAACGCTTTGTGATGCTGGAGCAATCACCATTCTAACATCTGGGTGTATTTTTTTTCCTTTTAAAATTTTAGCAGCAACATCTAAATCTTCAAGCCTTCCATTACAGCAAGTTCCAATAAAGGCATAGTTAATTTTAGTGTCTTCATAGTTGGAAATGTTGTGTACATTATCAGGTGACTCTGGAGCACTCACCTGCGGCTCTAAGTTTGATACATCAAAGTCAAAAGTTTTAATGTATTTGGCATCTGCATCAGGAGTTATGGCTTCAAAGTCATAATCCAATGCTAAACCTGCGGGATGAACAATTCCTGTTTTTGCTCCCATTTCAGAGGACATATTGGCAATGGTCATTCTACTAGCTAAACTTAAGCCCTCAAATGCTTCTCCACAAAATTCAATGGCTTGATATGTTGCACCAGAAACTGTTACTTTACCCACCAGAAATAAGATTAAATCTTTAGCAGTAACACCGTCTTGTAGCTTACCTGAGCAATGAATTTTTATAGTTTGAGGTACTTTTAACCATATTTTACCAGTCATCATTACCGCAGCCAAATCAGTAGAACCTACACCGCAAGCAAAAGCATTTAAGGCTCCATATGTTGGTGTGTGCGAATCTGCTCCAATAAAGATATCTCCCGGCTTTACATATTGATTTTCAACCATTACTTGATGACAAATTCCTTCACCTATTTCAAAGAGGCGCATGCCTTGTTCTTTGGCAAAATCTCGCATCATTTTATGTAAGTTGGCAATGCGTTCGTTTGGTGAAGGAGCTGCGTGATCAATAATTAAAGCACATTTATCAGGATTAAAAACTTTTTTTCCTCCCATTTCTTTGAAGGCTTTTATGGTTAATGGCCCTGTGGTATCACTAGCCATTGCGCCATCAACGTCACTTATTACAAGTTCTCCCGCATATACTTTATGTCCAACATGGTTGGATATTATTTTTTCTGAAATTGTCTGTCCCATCAAATCATTTTAATTTCATTATTGTCAATTAATTGGTACAATTGCCCTGGTAATTTATAACCTAAGGTGGCTTCCAATTCTCTACTTATTTCTGCAATTTTGCTAATGTTTAATCCTGTTTCATAACCCATTTGATGAATCATATGAGCACTATCTTCGGTTGCAATGTTTCCAGTTGCACTTTTTATAAAAGGGCACCCCCCCAAGCCACCAAAAGCGGTATCAAAAATGGTAACACCAGCCTCAATAGCAGCATACAAATTTGCGTAACCTTTGTTTTCTGTATTATGTAGATGGAGCACTACGGGGATATTTTTTGCTTTTTCTACGACTTTATACATTAATGCTCCTAACTGTTTTGGGTTTCCCATCCCTGTAGAGTCAGCTAAGGCTAATTCATCCACTCCAGTATCTAGATGATGGTCTACCATATCTAAAACGTGATTTTCATCTATTTTTCCCTCATATCGGCATCCAAAAGCACATTGAATACCTCCGCGAACGATAATACCATGTTCTTTGGAATGTTTAACCATTTCCTGAAAAGCGTTTTTGGCTTCAACAAGGGTTAACCTTGCATTTTTTTGACTATGTGTATTACTAGCAGATATAGAACATGCTAAATGATTTAAGCCTGCTTTAATGCCACGTTCAACACCTTTTAGGTTTAGTACTAAGCCACTGTATATTACATCTGTTTTTTTTTCCAACTTGCTGCAAAGTTCTTCGGCATCTGCCATTTGTGGAACTAATTTTGGATGTACAAACGAAGCCACTTGAATACGCTTTATACCAGCTGCTTCCAAGAGTTTAATATAATTGAGCTTTTTTTGAGTTGAAATGGTAATTGGTAAGGTTTGAAACCCATCTCTTAAGCCCTGTTCTTCTAAAACAATGTGTTTTGTACTCATAATTCAAAGGTACGATAAAATTAGTTAACTAAGTTAACTAATTTTATTGAGATACCCTATTTTTAAATAAAAAAGAGCAGTTTTAAAGACTTGTTTATAAAGGTATAATCATCATGTTTTAAGTAAAATAGTAGAAAAGTTGTCAAAAATAGTTAACTTTATTAACTATTTTAAAGTGTGTTATGAAAATAAGAAACCCTAGGACAGGAAAATACGATTATGAATTACATGAGGATACCTTAGAGAGTGTCGCAAATAAAACATTGGAAATTCGTGATGCCCAGAAAGCGTGGAATGAGCAAGGTGTAATAAAACGTGCTGAGGTTATACAACTTTGGTTAGAAAGTTTAAAGGAGTATCAATCAGAAATTGCAGAACAATTAAATATTGATACAGCTAGAAAAAAAATATCTGATGTTGAAGTTGGTGGAGCGTTGGGTCTGGTGCAATCATGGTGCTATCGTGCCCCACAATTATTAGTACCCCCAGTTGAACGTCCGTCGATGTCTGCAAATACAGTGACGGTGCAGCAACAGTGGATACCTTACGCTGTGGTTGGTGTAATAAGCCCATGGAATTTCCCTTTATTATTGGCTTTAATTGATACAGTTCCTGCATTGATGGCAGGCTGTGGAGTACTCCTAAAACCTAGTGAAGTAACCCCTCGCTTTATGGATGGATTGGAAAAAAGTATTCAAGCCGTTCCAGAACTAGTAAAAGTCTTAAAATTGGTTCGTGGTGGTGCTGAAGCTGGTAAGGCGGTTGTTCAAAATACTGATGCTATTTGTTTTACAGGAAGTGTTCCTACGGGTAAAAAAATTGGAGCTGCATGTGCAGAACGTTTTATTCCGGCCTTTTTAGAACTTGGAGGAAAAGATCCTGCAATAGTTTTAAAAGATGCTGATTTAGAAGTTTCAACTGATGCTATTTTACGAAGTTGTGTTGGAGCTACTGGGCAGGCTTGTCAATCTCTAGAACGAATTTACGTAGATAAGGTTATTTACGATGATTTTGTACAGGAGATAACCGCAAAAGCAAGTAAAGTAACTATGACCGTGAATCCTAAAAAAGGGCAAATGGGGCCGTTAATTTTTGAAGGACAAGCGCAGAAAATTCAGGAACAGATTGATGATGCTGTTTCAAAGGGGGCGAAAATACTTACTGGAGGAAAGGTTCAAGAAATTGAAGGCGGACTTTGGTGTGAGCCAACGGTGTTAGTAAACGTTAATCATAAAATGAAAGTAATGACCGAAGAAACTTTTGGACCCATTATTCCTATTATGGCATTTACGACCGAAGAAGAGGCTTTAAAGTTGGCTAATGATAGCATCTACGGCTTATCGGCCTCTGTTTTTTCTACTAATAGAGATAGAGCAATACAAATTGCTGCAAAAATAGAAGTTGGCGCAGTTAGTATTAATGATGGAAGCCTAACAAATAAAGTATATGACGCTGAGAAAAATTCTTTTAAGGAGTCTGGAATTAATGGTTCGAGAATGGGTGATGCTGGATTTTTACGTTTTTTTAGAAAGAAGGCTTTGTTAATACAATCTGCACACCCCGATACAATGATGGATTTTGAGGAAAAGAATATAGAGTAGGTTAACTAACACTAGTTATTAATAATAAAAAAGAATTTATACCATGGTATAAATCCTTTTTTATTTTGTGTATGAACAGTTTTAAATAAACAAAAAGTGGGTAACAATTTTGTTACCCACTTTTTCACTTAAACTAACTCAAAATTTACTTAAACATTGATTAAAATTTGTAACCCAATGTAAATAAAACTCTTTTTGGGTTCTGGAAAGTAGACCAAGCTAACCTTCCTGTCGGATCCGGATTGTTTTGCTTTTCAAGTAGAACACTATCATCACCACTTGATACAAATAAATCTTGTGGACTTGCTCCGTCAAAAATATTTTTAACTCGCATGCTAACTTTTAGTTCGTTAATACCTAGTGGGAAAGTAATGTAACCACCTAGGTTGTATATAGAGATGTTTGGTTTATCATATAGGTTAAAAATATCACCGTACATATCAGTATATGAAAACCCTCCAAAATCTGCACCCCATCTACTTCTATTGTAACTAATATTGAAGTTGAAAATATTTTTAGGTGTTTCTTGCACTTGCAGACCACCAACGTCTATGGCAGTATTATTATTAACAGCACTTAGTCCAAAAAGATTATTTAAATCTGCATTAATCTCACCAGCGCGGTTTGTGCTTAACGGAACAACAAAATCTACATACTCAGAGTTTTGACGTGTATAACTACCTCTGAATAAAAAACCTTTAATTCCCTTTGGAGCATAAGTTAGTGCTATTTCTCCACCAAGTATTTTGTTTGAACCAGCTGGTCTCAAAACAAACTCACTTAAATCGGCATCAAAAACACTAGAAACTCTATTGTTAATTCTTGTACTGAAAAAGGTAGCATCTAAAGTTAAATCTCCCAAACCAGCTCTGTATCCTATTTCCAAATTATTTATAACCTCATTTTCTTCAGGCGCTTCTTGATTAACATTTGTTACAGAAGGAAGCGAGAATGCTCTTAGGAAGTTTCCATAGATTGCTGAATTTTCACCAATTAAGTAGTTTACTCCAACAGATCCAGAAAAGTCATTAAACTTTAACTCATTAACAATAGTTTCAGCTGGGTCGTAATCTACATTTATACTGCGAATCTCTTCTGGGTTATTGGAGAAAGAACCCGTTAACCAATCATATCTTAAGGCAACATTAATAATTAGTTTTTCATTAAATATCATTTCATCTCCTATAAACAAGGCCGTACTTTTTTCTTCTCTATGTGACGTAGTTCCAGAAATTGAAAAGGTTTCTCCAAGAGGGGAAGGAGGTCCAAAAAAGCCTCCAAAGAAACTTGGTCTTGGGCTAACAGTAGAACGATATAAATAGTTTAACCCTAAACGATCACGTTCAGCTTTTGAATAATAAAGTCCAAAACTTATATTATGATCAGCCTTTTCTCCGTCTATTAGTTTAGAAATTCTGGTTTCAGAAATAATAGATTTGTTTTGGTTTTTAGCACCTGATTGAAATCTTAAAATTGAACTTTCTGCTGTAAAGAAACCAGTTAATCCAATTTCATTAATATCATCAAAGTCCATGTCTTGATATTTAATTTTTTCATTTATAGACCATCCACTTCCTAAATCAAATAACGCATCAATTCCAAGATTACCACCTTTTACTTCTTCCCTATTGTCTGCAGGGTTGTTTGTTATGCGTCGTCCGTTAACATCTAAAACAGGTTCTCCACCAGCAGCTGCATAGGCATTAGGATTCTCTAGTTGACTAGCATCGCTGTAAATAGTGTTGTATGTACTAAAACCATCTGCAATTTCATTGGTGCTTAAATCATATGCAGCGTCGGTTACATTCTGAAATTGATTGTGCAAGTATCCACCGTAGAATCTAATTGACGAGTTTTCTGAAATTAACCAGTCAAAATTAAAACGAAACTGGGCACCAAGGTCTTTATTAGCTTGTTCTTTGTTTCCAGAGTCATTAATTACATATCCTCCAATGTTGTAACGGAGTTTTTCAGAAACTGGGCCATTTAAGTTCCAGTCTGCTCTGTAATCTACATCGCCATCAAATTGATGCCCATCACCAGATACATTATTGTATTTTGTAAAAGTGAAAGCTCCAGCATGTTCCTTTCCACCAGTTCTTGATATAATATTTATTGCACCAGCACCAGCAGCTCTACCAAATAGGGTCGCTGCAGCGCCTCTAACAACTTCAATTCTTTCCACATTAGGATCAATTCCATAAAACTCTTGAGTACCCGCTGAAAGGTTAGAAATACCAGAAACTGGTAGACCATCTATTAAAGTTGTTGTGTAAACATTTCCTCCAGGGAACCCTCTAATTCTAAAAGTACCTTTTCTACCAGAAGAATTATCAACTGTTACACCAGGAGTGTTTTCAATAGCTTCAGTAAAAGATTCTGGTTGTTTAATTTCCAATTCAGCTAATCCTATACTGTTAATTGCCGAAGTGGATTGTAGTTTTCTTACTGGTTTTCTTGTTGACGAAACAACTACTTCATTTAGCTCGCTGAAGGTAGGATTCATTTGGATATTCACAATTTTGTTAGCTCCTACTTTTCTAAGTACATCTTCGTAGCCAATGTATGAGAAAAGAAGAATTTGACCTTCAGAGGCGCTAATGGTATACATACCATCAATATCTGTTACTGTTCCGTTTGATGAGTTTCTAACTTGTACAGTTGCTCCTAGAACAGGTGTACTATTTTCATCAGTTACTTTACCCGTTATTGTACTTTGGGCAAAAACCACTGCTGAACTTAGCAAAAAGCTCAGCATACAGATTAAATTTAAGACTTTGTTCGTTTTCATAAGAAGTATTATTTGTAGTTTAAATTAGTTGATTCCACCCATGTTTTAGCTTCTTTCAAGCGCTTTTGTTCGTTCAGTTTTCATAAAAATGGGTTTAAATTCTCTACCAATATAATAATTAATTATGTTAATGGTTAATTAAATTAACTATTTTTTTTAAAAAAAATTTAATTTTTATGTTTTTTGACGCTTTTTTTGTGTCGTTTTTGTATCTGTTTATAAATCAGAAACGTACACTTTGCTTGTAGCTGCGTTTTAACTCTATGCTAAACCAGTATGATAGGAGAGTTTATGGTAATTTGTAATATGAATTAATTGTTCTTTAAGAAATTATAAACCCCATCAAGTGGTTAACTAAATTAATAGTTAATTAAATTAATTATATTTATATTCTAATCTAAACGAAAATTAGTAGTTCTAAGAAAAAATTTAAATCACTATGAGAAACTTGAAACCCATACTTATTATAATGTCGCTTTTTGTTTTTGTTGCGTGTAAGCAAAACAATTCGAATTTAGTAGAAGAGAAAATCGAGGAAGTTTCAGAGGAAACTCATCCGTCTGCAAATAAGGCCTCATACCAGAAAGCTCCAGAAGCATTGAGAACATGGATTAATGCTCGAGCGGGAACTGGATCTCCAGTTCATTGGATTGCAGATGGGAGTGTTTACGAATATCCTTCAGGGAAAAAACTTTTTGGAATGATTGGTTTTGATAGCTCAACGATTATTTGGCCGGATAACCCTGACGAAAAAATTACCCACCTTACCAGAAAAACATTTGCATATACTGACCCAGTTTCTGGAGAGGTAATTACGGAATACAATGGAAACGAAATAAAACCTATAGCATACCCGTATCAAATGATTACCTATAAATTAAAAGATGATAATAGAATTTATGGGGATGTGGAACAGGGAGTTGGAGATAGGGTTCAAATTATAGAATCTAAGGAGGGAATACCATACAGAAAAATGGGAAATACTTATGTTTATAATGCTTCTGTGTTTTTAGATTTTCCATTACCCTCTGGGAAGCAATACCAGGCATGGGAAAACTATGATTTTTTTATACATCCAGAAGGAAGTGTAGAAGAGCCATATCAAATGAGTTGGCAACGTTATGGCCAATTACCTAGCTGGGCAGGTGGAGGTCCAGCCATAATACAGCTTTATTCTTGGCGTGTTGAAAGTCTTGATCAATTTCCATCTCAACTTTTAGATTGGGCAAAAAAAGATAAACCACAATGGTTAAATCCTCCAGCAAATGTTGAAGAAGTAAGAAAACTTCAAAAAGGAGAAGCTGGCGATGGATGGGGTAGATAACTTTTAAAGATGTCTCATGGACTTAAAAATTCAAATTAGAATATTCTAAAAACAATTTTAGGTTAAAAAAGTGAAAATTAAAGAAAAATCATGGTAGAACAGCAGGAGATTAGAGGAGTTTATGAATCATGTATTGGGGTGCCTGACCTTATATCGGCAATTGCATTTTGGAATCAATTTGGTTATCGAATTGTGGATCAAGGAGAGCTATCCGCAAGTGAGGCTAAAAAACTTTATAATGTAGATTCAAATGTTAAGTCAGTTCAACTACAACATTTAGATAGTGATCACAGTTTTATTCGATTAATGGAATGGGATAAGCCAGTAAATAAAGGTATTGGTTATACAACAAATTTGCGCCAGAATGGAGGAAGGTGGTGCGTAATATTAACAAAAAGTGTACTCAACATATTAAATCATGTGGAAGATGCTATTGCAAAAGGGGATTTATGGTCTTTTATTATGCCACATTGGTTGCAAGTCTATCAAATGGATAAGGGAAAACCATTCTTTGACAGGCCACTTGGAGTTCGAGAAGGAATTGCTTTGAACCCATATTGTAGATTGGCGATTTTTGAAAGGTACAATTATGAAAAGCCTACTTACGGTAATATAGATGAACATTCTTTTCTAAAATCAAGTCAATTCACGCATCATGGTATATTACTTCGTATGGATGATACTAGTTCATTGAGTTTTTATGATGATTGCCTTGGACTTTTAAGACAAAAAGAACAAAATTTAGGAGGAAAACCTACTTGTTCTTCAGGAAATCAACAGACTTTTAATCTTAGTAGTTCTGAGGTTTATAGTATTCATGATTTTGATGATCCAAGATCGTCATTAGACGTTAAAGGGCATTTATCTGGGCGGTTAAAAATTGTTCGAATGAGTACTTCTTCCGAGATGAAAGATGTTCATGACCTTTCTAGACCGGGTTCACTTGGGATGTCTCTTTTAACTTATCAAGTGAGAGATATTGAAGCTTACCGTAAAAAAGTAATTGAAGGAGGAGCTACAGAGGTTACTGAAATTTATGAAAATGAATTTAAAGAACCCAGTATTTCGTTTAAATCTCCAGATGGGTTGTCTTGGAATCTTGTTGGTAATTTAAAGTAACATTATAGCATTGTTTTGATGTAGAGAGGGGCATTTCGTTTGTTATATGAAATATTTCTTTTTACATTTCTTGCGAAAGAAAAGTACGGATCACGCTTGAGCATTCCTTAGCTTTATTGAAAAACATAAAAGCTCCTGCTGACGGTATTACCTTTCTTTGTGCATTTGGTAGTAATTTCAAAAGATTTTCTTGGTTAGAGACAAACTCATCCTCGTCTCCTTGAATTAGGAGTACTGGCATTTTTAAATTCTCCAAAGCTTGTTTTCTATCCCACTTTAAAACAGCATGATGCGCATCGTAACTTCTAATTCGCGTCATTACGTTATTTAAATAAGCCCTAATAATAGTGTTAGGGTCTGTTTTTGGAATGTATTTTACGTACCGCTGCCAAGCATCCATTAACGACTGTCCGCTTAAATCTATTTCTTGTTTTTTTTCTAAATCTAATTTTTTAGAAAAATCAGCTCTCTCTTCTTGCTTTTTAATTCCACTGGTTCCTGATAAAATGGTTTTGCGAACACGGTCGGAATCTTTGTAACCAACATTCATTGCAACTAATGCTCCCCCATGGTGTCCCAACACATTGTATTTTCAATACCTAAATGATTTATTACCGAAAGCGCAGCTTCTGTAAACTCTTCTACGCCAGGTTCATGTTCGGGGTCATCTGACATGCCATGCCCCGGCAAATCAAAAAGAACAATTTGATATTGGTTTTTTAAATAATAACACAAATCAGCATATTCTTCAATAGATGAAGAAGATTGATGTATACAAAGTAATGGAAATCCTGTTCCGGAAGTAGCATAATGTATTTGTCCAAGTTTGGTTTGTATATAGCCTCTACTTAGATTTTGTTGTGTGGTTTTGAACAGTATTTTTTTTCTTTTTGAAGACATATCTCATAGGTTTTAAGTGTGTTACAGGTAAAAATATTTTATAAATATAACATCTTTTAATTTAGTTAATTTAATTAATGATTAACTTTATTAATTATTTTTATTACCTTTATACAGTATTTAATGTACTCAATGGTTAAACTATGAATCAAATAACTACAGCAAACGATTTGGAATGGCAACAAGAGGTAGATGAATGGGTGGCTTCGCTAGACGAAGTTATTCAGGATTTAGGGGATGAGCAAGCAGCTAAGCTTATACGTCGTTTAAGAGCTTTTGCCATTAAAAAAGGAGTAAAATTGGCAGGAGAAGCCCTTAACTCTCCATATATAAACACTATAAATGTAAAGCATCAACCGCCATATCCAGGAGATACGGTTTTAGAAACGAAAATTGAAAACATTAACCGTTGGAATGCAATGGCCATGGTGCTTCAAGGCTATGATAGCGGAGCAGGAGTAGGTGGGCATATTGCTACGTATGGATCTGCGGCAAGTATGTATGAGGTTGGCTTAAATCATTTTTTTAAAAAGAAAACCGAAGATTATGGAGGCGATTTAGTGTCGTTTCAACCACATGCCGCGCCAGGTGTTTATGCAAGAGCTTTACTAGAAGGTAGATTAACCGAAGATAATCTTAAAAATTTTAGAAGAGAGCTTCAACCTGAAGGAGGCTTACCTTCTTATCCACATCCGAGACGAATGCCATCTTTTTGGGAAATACCAGCGGCTTCTATGGGGTTAATTGGAGTAAGTGCAATTTATCAGGCACGTTTTCAAAAATATCTTGAAAATAGAGGACTTAAAGAAAAAAAAGGAGGTAAAATCTGGACATTTGTTGGAGATGGAGAAATGGATGAGCCAGAAACCTTAGGAACTTTAAATATTGCGGTAAGAGAGCAACTTGACAATTTAGTACTAGTTGTAAATTGTAATTTGCAACGATTGGACGGTCCTGTTCGTGGTAACGGAAAAGTAATACAAGAATTAGAACGTAGCTTTTTAGGAGCCGGATGGAATGTTACCAAAGTAATTTGGGGTAGCGAATGGGATGCTTTATTAGAAAGAGATAATAAAGGAATCTTGGTAGACCGTATGAATAAAGCTCTTGATGGAGATTATCAAATGTACTCTGTACTTCCAGGAGATGAAGTTCGTAAGCATTGGATAAAAGATAACCCGGAGCTTGAGGAGTTAATGCAATCCTTGTCTGATGAAGAAATTAGAACCATCAGGCGAGGAGGTCACGACTATAAAAAAATATATGCAGCTTTTGACAAAGCGGCAAAACCCAATGGAAAACCTAGTGTTATTCTTATGAAAACGCTAAAAGGGTATGGAATGGGTAGTGGTGGAGAAGGTAAAAATACTACACATCAAAAAAAGAGTATGACCGCGGATGAGCGCATTGAGGCTGCTGCCAGATTTGGAATACCAATGAGCAAAGAAGATGCTGCTGCTGCAAAGTTTTATATTCCTCCAACGGATAGTCCAGAAATAAAATATCTTAAAGAAAAAAGAGAAGCGTTAGGCGGATATTTACCTGAAAGAACAGATGAAAGTATTGCTATAAAAACTCCTGGAGATGATTTGTTTGGAGAGTTTTATGAAGGTACTGGCGAACGCGAAGTATCCACCACTATGGTTTTGGTAAGAATTATTACAAAACTTATACGCCATGATGGCATTAAAGATTATATAGTACCTATTATTCCAGATGAAGCCAGAACATTTGGTTTAGATGGACTTTTTCGTTATGCTGGTATTTATCAACCTAAAGGGCAATTATATAAGCCTGTTGATGCTGGCAGTGTATCATATTATCGAGAAAGTGCTGATGGTCAAATTTTACAGGAAGGAATATGTGAAGCAGGAGCAATAGCATCTTTCATGGCAGCAGGTTCGGCCTATGCAATGCATGGTTTGCCAATGATTCCGTTTTATGTTTTTTATTCCATTTTTGGATTTCAACGTGTTGGAGATATGATTTGGGCATGTGGAGATATGCTATGTAAAGGATTTTTAATTGGAGGAACTTCGGGGAGAACAACTTTGAATGGAGAAGGGGTTCAACATCAAGATGGGCATTCACATATGTTATCAAGCGTTGTGCCCAATATGAAGAGTTATGATCCATCATTTGCTTATGAATTAGCAGTAATTATTAAGGATGGAATCTATAGAATGTATGAGTTACAAGAAAAAATATTTTATTATGTAACTGTTACAAATGAAAACTACACAATGCCAGTAATGCCGAAAGGAGTAGAAGAGGGTATTGTAAAGGGCATGTACCGATATGAAAAATCTAAAAAGAAAATAAAGTCAAAACGAAAAGCTCACTTAATGGGGAGTGGTTCTATTATGACTCAGGTTTTAGAAGCAAAAGAATTGTTGGAAGCAATGGATATTTCAACAGATATCTGGAGTGTAACAAGTTATACAGAATTACAACGTGATGCTTTAAATGCAGAGAGAGATGAATTGCTTTCTCAAGATGGTAAAAAAACCAAACCATACGTTCAACAACTTACAGAGAATGAAACCGGTGTTTTTGTTTCGGTGTCAGACTATATGAAATCGTGGGGAATGGGTATTTCAAAATGGATGCCGCAAGCCTATCATGTGTTGGGAACAGATGGATATGGATTAAGTGAATCTAGAACAGATTTAAGAGACTATTTTGAGATAAGTCCTAAGTACATTGCCTTGGCTGCATTACAGTTACTTCGTAAAGAAGGAATTTTAGAGGCAAAAGAAGTGAAAGATTTTATAAAAGCACAAAACATAAATAGTGCTAAAATTAATCCAGCTTTATAAAAACATAACAAATTATACATTCATAATTCCAATAAGATGATTGAATTGAAATTACCATCGTTAGGCGAAGGCATAGAAAAAGGGAAAATTATTTCTGTTTTGGTTAAAGTAGGCGATCAAGTAGAAGCTGAACAATCCTTAATAGAAGTAGAAACCGATAAAGTTGTTGTAGAGGTTCCAGCTGAAGAGGCTGGTACAGTTAGCGATATTTTAGTAAATCTTGGTGATGAGGTAAGTGAAGGGGTGACTATTGTGAGGTTAGATAATGGAGAGCGAAATGTTGTATCAGAAATCATCACCAAGAACATTGAAGCAAAGCCAACCGCAGATGAAAAGGATGAAATGCAAGAGACTGCGGTTTTGGCGGCGCTACAAACTAACGACACTTTAAAGCAAAACACACCCGTTTTAGCAGAGATTAAACTACCAGAATTAGGAGAAGGTATTGAAAAAGGTACCGTGATTTCAATTTTAGTAAATGAAGGAGACGCAATATCTGCAGAGCAATCTTTAATTGAGGTGGAAACAGATAAAGTGGTAGTTGAAGTCCCATCTGATATTGATGGAACAATCAAAAATATTTTAGTAAATATTGGCGATGAAATAGGAGAAGGAGCACCTATTTTTAAGGTGCTAACATCAGATACAGAAAATACAGTTGAGGTTGTTGAAGAAAGTATTTCAGTAAACGTTGTGCCTGCAAAAAAGGTGCATGAAAAAATTAGTATTCCTGTTACTAACCCAATAGTTAAAAGTCAAAAAAACGGAAAGTTTAGAGCGTCGCCTTTGGCTCGAAAAATGGCAAAGGAAATCGGAATTGATATCACCAACATAACTGCAACTAAAAATAGTAGTAGAATTTCTCTAAAAGATGTTAAGGATTATGCGAAACAACTGAATGAAAATAGAGGCTCTCAATCTGTAAAAAAACAAGATCCCTTGCCTGATTTTGCCAAATGGGGAGAAATTAAAACCCAAGCACTTTCTGGAATAGCGCAGGCAACAGCTAAAAACATGAATACTTCATGGAGTAATATTCCACATGCTTGGTTACAAGAAAAGGTAGATATTACAATGCTTGAGCAAAAAAGACAGGAACACAAAATTTCTATTAAGGAAAAAGGAGGTTCTCTTACAATCACCAGTATTTTAGTAAAAGTAATGGCAAAAGCTTTGGAAGAGTTTCCTCTTTTTAATGCAAGCTTTAACGAAGAAGCTAATGAGATTATCTACAAAAATTATATAAATGTTGGGGTAGCAGTAGATACCGATAGGGGCTTATTAGTACCAGGTTTAAAAAATTCTAATGAAAAAAGTATAGGTGAAATAGCTATAGAGCTTCGTGAAATTTCACAAAAAGTAAAACAGAAAAAAATAGCAAAGGAAGAATTAGAAGGAATAACATTTACAATTTCCAACTTAGGAGGTATTGGCACAACATCAATTTTTCCGTTGGTAACCTTTCCTCAGGTAGCTATTTTGGGTGTAGCCGCTAGTCAGACAGAAGCCATATGGTTGAATAATGCTTTTGAACCTAGATTGATGATGCCTATTACTGTTGGTTTTGACCATAGAGTAATTAATGGGGCAGATGCGGCACGCTTTCTAAAACATGTTAAAGCTTTACTAGAAGATTGGTTTTTACTGAATTTATAACTTTTAGTTGTTCTTTGAACATTTTAGATATGCCGTTTAGTCTCTAGATGAGACTTAGATAGAACTTTTATAGTGTTCAATTTGATTATAAATAGAGTTGTAATTTAAAAATGATTATTGAGAGTTTTTGGCTTTAATGTACATGTGGTAAATGACACTGGACATTTTTTAATGATAGAAAAGTCAGCAGAATTTAATTCTCTTTTAGAAAAAATAGTATCGCTTAACTAGATAAAAATAGATTTAATTTTAGGATGCCTTATCTAATTATTGCTGATAAAGAAAGTAATAACTAGATAAGGTATTGGTGGATGAATGCTTTGTATTCTTTTAAAATTTTTTCTCGCTCAGAATTTGTAATTCTTGACACCCCGTAAGCTGCAAAATCAGGAGTAACTTTAAACCCAATTAAATTAAGTATTCCTTGATGAATGTTTTGTAAGATGTCAGATACGGTTCTTCCATGAGCTCCATTTTTGGTATAAAAGTTTTCTGGACTACCTGTTGTTATACAAAGCATAGCTTTTTTGCCAGAGAACCTTCCTTTGTCAT
Organism: uncultured Maribacter sp.; assembly: GCA_947493885.1. Taxonomy (GTDB): domain Bacteria; phylum Bacteroidota; class Bacteroidia; order Flavobacteriales; family Flavobacteriaceae; genus Maribacter_B. The sequence continues at coordinate 250,976 of CANLTE010000001.1, read as the reverse complement.
AAAAACCATAATCTCCGCCATAAGCAAACCCATACGCAAGTACACGATCAACCCAACCTTTTAAAATGGCTGGCATACCAAACCACCATAACGGAAAGTTGAAAATTAAGATATCTGCATTTTCAAGCAGTTTCATTTCTTTTTTAAGCTCCTCAGAAAACAGATTGTTTTGGTGAGCGTACAGTTGTTCAGATGCGTATTTGTAATAAGAGGCATCTGATGTCTGTATAAAATCATGTTTACCACCAATAGGATTAAAATTCTTTTTATACAAATCGGAAATGGTTACCTGGTGCCCTTTTTTTTCAAAGGTGGATTTAGCTGTTTCAGCTAGAGAAGAACAGAATGAGTTTGAATTTTCATGCGCGTGTATAATAAGAACTTTCATAATTTATTTTTTTATAGATTATAAAGCAACGACTACTTTTCCACAACTTTTTCCTGTCAATAAATATTCCGATGCCTTTGTAATAGAAGCTATACCTTCAAATTTAGTCTGGTCAACTTTTACTTGTAGTTTTCCTTTTTGGTATAGATTAAATAAGTATTCCCTAGCTTCATGATGTTGTTCTTTAAAAAGATGATTCATAAAACAACGTACCGATGCTCCTTTCCAATAGATACTTTCATATACTCTAGGACCATGAATTTGTTCAAATTGCGGAGCCGTTAATTCGGTAGCTAAACCGCTAACGACTAAACGACCTAAAGGGGCTAAATTTTGTAAAAAGGCATCGAACATATGACTACCAACAGAATCAAAACCAACATCAATTTTATTTGCGTATTCTTTTTGTAAGACCTCTGTAATAGATTCTTTTTTATATTGAATAATTCTGTCACAGGAATTAAGGCTTTCTAGCAATTTTACTTTTTTATCATTACCGCAAATGGCTACAACGTGACACTTTTTTTGTTTTGCAAGTTGAGTTACAATGTGTCCTAATCCTCCTGATGCTGCAGAAACTACTATAGTCTCACCTTTCTGTAACTCTGCTGTATTTTTTAACGCCAAATATGCGGATACACCAGTTGGATTAAGTGTTAAATATTCTGGAGTAGCTTCAGGGATTTTAATTACTTCTTGTTCTGTTATTATTTGATATTCTTGATAAGCAGTACCAACTTTTACGGTAGATATTGCATCACCAATTTTTACACGAGTGATATTACTTCCTACTTCAATTACTTTCCCAACGGCTTCCACACCAAAAACATATGGAAACTTAACATTGATGTATGGGATTTTTCCGCGATACAATTCACGATCATATATGGCATTAATTCCTATAAAGGTATTCTTAATTAAAACCTGGTTTTTCCCAATTTTGGGAACCGTTGTTTCAATAAGTTTAGTAGCTTTTGAAATATCCTCTGAGAATTGAGAGACAACAAGTTGTTTGTTTTTCATGGAGTAATTTCTTGTTTATTTAATACAAACAGACTGTCTGGTAATTCTTGATTAACGTCAAAATCAGTCCAGAAAACTTCATTTGCTAGTTTTTCATCATAAAACAGCTCTACCCTGCCAGCCTGTAGCCATGAGTATTCTGCTTTTGAAAAGAATCTGGAATATTCTCTATGGTGCCAACCCCTAGGTGTTTTAAAAGCAACTTTTACTATTTTATAATCAGTTTTGTCAATGCCAAAAAAGGTTTCTCCTTTATTTGGATCTATGACTTTAATCGTATAAGCGGGTTTGGTTTTTACTGTATCATCTGGCATTAGATGTAATGTATACCCATCGTCAAGTGCGTGTCTAATTGCACCATAACCAAAATTAGATGCCCAACGATTGTCAGCTGCAGACTTTTCTTGTTTTCCGTTGAGATTATATGTATTTTTCCCATCATAGGTTACAATAAAAACGGGAATATTATTTTTAAAGGATTCTATACGTACTTTGCCATTTGCTTTATGTGCAGCATCTTTGGTTTGTTCAAATTCGCGCCACATATTGTGGGTTTCATGTTTTACAGGTTCTCCGTTTGGATAAAAAATACCATAACCTTTTAAAGTTAAACTTTTGGGTTTTTGCCAGAATGTACCACCCGCCTTTTCATGTGCGTTTTGCATGATATTGGTTGCCGTTAATGTTTCTTGGTGCTGTTTTCTCTTATCTCCACACCCAAATTGAAGCTGTGCTAATACTAAAACTAGTAAAATAATCTTTTTCATTTTTGCTGTAGTTTTTATTTACATGGATAATCTTTAAGGTTTATGGTTGGTCCTTTATCGTGAACACCAAAGACTGGATTACCATCACTGTCCGTTGCAGTGTCTTCCAATAACAATGCATCCTTTCTAAGAATTAATGTTTCGTTTAAATATACTTTTTTGCCAAATCTATCTGAGTAATAATTACAAGCATTTTCTTTGAGATATCCCTTAAAAATATTGCCATCGTGTTTCCAAAATACATCGCAACCTGGTTTAAGAAAAAAATCTTCATTTTTTAAACTGTTGAATAGTTCCGGTTTTAAATGTGCGCTTATTAATTTCTCTGGCTCTTTTGGAGTGTATATTCTTAATCGGATTGCTTGTTCTATGGTATCAACTTCAAAGGCATAAATTCTTTGCCTATATAGGTCATTTAAATTATAATGTTGTGATTGTTGAGCATATAATGTTCTTCCAGGAATAAAATTTAATTCCACTTCATGAAAAATGTGATGCGTTTGTCGGTGTCGCTTTTGTGTGGGTAATTTATCTACAGCTTCTTTATACACTTGTTTATGATTATCGTATTCGCCCGGAAACCATGCTAAAAGGGTGTCTAAATCTTGTTGTAGTTTGGTTATGGTATCGTTGGAAACGCTCACATTATGCTGTTTTGGTTTTGAACTTACTAGAATAGCAAGTACAAATATTGCAGAGAAAGTTGCTATAAATTTTTTCATAAGTTTTTTTTAAATTAAACCACTCTTTGTATTCGAGGTATAAATACCATCACCAGTATTGCTGAAATAACATGTAAAAACGATACAATAACAAAAACAGGTGAGTACGATATGGTATCTACCAACCATCCTATAATTGGTGTAAATAACATAGCGCCAAAACTTCCAGCAGAGCCCGAAATACCCCAAACCGAAGCAGCGTCTTTTTTTCCAAACAAGTCAATTGGTAACGTAAATAATGATGCTTGTTTAAATTGTGTTGCAAATAGAGAAAAACTAATTAAGGCAATAGCCCAATATGGAGATTCAATATACAAACAACCTAGAACAGGAATTACTAAAATAGCCCCAACCCATATTACCCATTTACGAGATGTGTTTAGTGACATACCTTTTTTCATTAGCAGACCACCAGTCCATCCTCCAACAAAACTCCCAATGTCTGAAAGTAAAAAAGGAATCCAGGCGAACATACCAATTTCAATAAGACTAAATCCTTTTACGTCAGCTAACCAAGATGGAAGCCAAAAAACAAAAAAATAGAATGCACCATCTGAGACAAATCTAGATAAGGTTAATCCCCAAACTTCTTTATATTTAAAGTAACTTAACCAGGGTTGCTTTTCATTTAGCTCTTCGGCTTCTTGACCATTGTTAATTAGAATTAACTCTTCTTTTGAAACTCTTGGATGTTCATTTGGTTGGTAATAAACCCAACGCCAAAGAAACAACCATAAAAAACCAATTGCACCTGTTACAACAAAGGCCATTTTCCAACCAAAATCAGTTATCAACCAGGCCATTAAAGGAGGGGCAATAATAGCTCCTAACCCAGGACCCATGTTTAAAATACCTACAGCTTTAGTTCGTTCCTCTTTAGGAAACCACTCTGAAATTGCCTTCATAGCCGCAGGGTAATTGCCTGCTTCACCAATACCTAACAAAAATCGAAAAATTCCCAAACTCATCATTCCTCTTCCGAAGCCGTGTAGCATATTAGCTATTGACCACCAAATTACAGCTATTGAAAACCCTTTTTTAGTGCCTAAAACATCTACAAGTCTACCTGAAACCATTTGCATAATGGCATATGAAAGAAGAAATGCACTTACAATCCAACCATATTGTTCATTTGACAATCCTAAATCCTTTCTAATAACAGGGGCTGCAACAGAAAGTGCTTGCCTGTCAATATAATTAATAGTTGTTGCCAAAAAAACAGTACCAACAATCCACCATCTGATATTTGATGAGGTTTTCATTTAATAGAATCACTTAGTTTTTGGGTCAAAGTTTCTGTATTTCCCTAAAAACAGCAAAGGAAAAGAGCCCGCTAGAAAAGCAATCATAGCGTAATGCAAGATGGTGTCGTAACTACCGGTTGTGGTGAAAAATTTACCAAAAATCACAGGCCCGAAACCTGCACCCAGGGCAAAAAATCCATATAGAAAACCATAAATTGCAGCATAGTTTTTCATACCAAAATAGCGAGAAACTAAATATGCCATTAAGTCGTATTCAACACCTGCACCGAAACCTAAAATAATAACTGCAATGAGTGCATTAGTATAAGTTAAATCTGCCCCTTGTAAAAGATAACAGGATAACGCGGGTACACTTAACAAAATAAAAGCTACAGCAGGAGCCCAAAAACGATCTAATAAATAACCGCCAAGTAATCTACCCACCAGTACTGCGTATCCAATAACACTTGCTAATATTACAGCATCACCAGTATCAAAACCTTTGTTGGAGAGCATGTTTTCAAGATTTGGTATTGGACCTCCAACCGCAAACGAAATAAGAATAAAACAAAAAGCAAGTAGCCAAAATTTCCAATCCTTAAAAGCTTCTTTTACCGTCATCCCAGACTTGTTAGCAGTGTTATGACTTGGTATTTCAGCATGTAATTTGGCCACTTTTTTGGCCACTTTTGGGTCATCAATATCTCTAAAAAAGAAATAAGCTATAGGTAGCGCAATGAGCAATGGTAGTAATCCAACCCCTAAATAAGCCATTTTCCAGTCAAAGTTTTCAATTAATGCGAATGCGTATAATTTGGCAAATGACCCAAATAACCCTGTACCTAATAAGGAAAGTCCTAAAGCTAAACCTCTATTTTTATTAAACCAATTGTTAATGGCTCGAGTCCAAGTCATAGGTAAAGTTCCTGCGCCTGCAAATGCCATTACTCCCCATAAAGCGTAATAAAAAATTGGTGAACCGGTATTAAAACTAAAGGAAATAAAACATAGTCCAAATAATAATAGTGACCAAAGGGCGGTTTTACGAGCTCCAATTTTGTCGGCAACATACCCAACTAAAGGACTAGCAATTAACGCTGATATGGTAAAAACGGTAAGTCCGCCCATCACAGTGTCCATACCCCAGCCAAAATTTTTAGCTAAGGGAAGGGCAAAAACTCCTATAGTATAAAAAGGTAGAGGAGACATACCTAGACCAATACCAAATGTTGAAGATAATATTACTGGCCATCCAAATTTAAATTCTTTAAGGTTGGAAAAATTCATAATGTTGTAGATTTTAGAATTAGTTAACGCGTTAAATTCAGGTAGTTTTTTGTAAAAAGATACTTCAATTTTGCGCAAAAAAGGTTGGATTATACTTTTATTTTTAATGTTTTACTATTATTGGTTGTTTTTTTTATCACTGGTTTATGAGTATTTAATAAATTGATTTTCAGATATTTGAATGTAATTTACGAGTGCTTTAGAATGACTTTAGAGCAAAAATTATTTATAAATTTAATGATTAATCATGTTAATTATTAATAAAATTAACTATTTTTATGATGTAAAAGAAAACTACTTAAGTTTAAAAAAGAAAAAAATGAAGAATTACGAATTAAAATTATTCCCAAAACATACGGGAATTTGGGAAGGAAAGTATCGAAGGATTGGGGCGGATGGAAAACTTATTCAAGAGTGGGACAGCCGCCTTACAATTAGAATATTACCTGATGGAAGATATCATCAGGTGAATCAATATTTCTGGGACGATGGTTTTGAAGAATGTTTAGACTTTGGAATTTGTGAATTTAATGATAAAGGAGAGCTAATATTTGAAAATCCAAGATTATCTGGAAAGGCTTGGGAAACAGGAAGAAGTGTAGTTTTAATTTGGGACTATAAGCATAAACCTGGAATGACTTTATTTGAACAAATAGATTTAATAGGTAACGATGACCATAGAATAAGAGTTTGGAAGTGGTCTGAAAACGACACGTTTAATGGAGTGACTATGATAGAGGAGCGTAAAATAGCTACCCAAGAAGAAATAGATCCTCAATTTTGGGAAGACTTACCCAATATTAGAACCAACGGTCAAGAATCAAGATCTGATATTTAATACCTAAATATCAGTAATTACAATTTTAAATAATTCACAATATGGGAATGACCATTACTGAAAAAATTATGGCCCGCAATAGCGGAAGAGATCATGTAGTACCTGGGCAATTGGTATGGACAGATGTGCATACAGTTATGACAATGGATTACTTAGGCAAAACATGCTTTGATAAATTTAGGTCTCTTGGTAAAACAGAAGTTTTTGATAAGGATAAAGTGATTTGTGTATCTGATCACCTAGTTCCCCCTCCTAATCAAAAGTTTGCAACAATGTTAAACGAGTGGCGCGAAGTTGTAAAGCAGCATGATATTACTAATTTTTACGATTTAGGAAGACAAGGTATTGCGCACCAAATAATGGTGGAGCAAGGTCATGTACTTCCTGGAACAATCAGTATAGGAACAGATTCTCATGCAAATACATACGGTGCAGCAGGCGCAGTAGGTAATGCTATTGGTGTTACGGATGCTGCTGTTGCAATGGCAACTGGAAAAGCGTGGTTTAGAGTTCCAAAATCGGTAAAGTTTAATATTACTGGTAAGTGGCAACCATGGGTAATGGCAAAAGATTTAAGTCTTCATATTATGGGAATGATGCACTGGAATGGGCATCTCTTATATAAAGCGTTAGAATTTACAGGACCGGCTATTGAAAGTTTAAGTATGGCTGGTAGGATGACCCTTTGTAATATGACCGTGGATTTAGGTGCAAAAAATGGCATCATTGCGCCAGACAAAATTACAGAACGTTATCTAAAAGGTAGAACTTCTGATGCTTGGGATATGATTTCTAGTGATGAAGATGCAGAATATGATCAAGTTTATAATATTGATATTTCTGACCTAGGGCCCACAATAGCGCTTCCTGGAAAATTAGACGATACGGTTTCGGTTGAAAAGTTAATTGGAACCAAATTTAATAAAGCATTTGTGGGTACATGTACGAATGGCCGATTAGAAGATTTTGCTATTATGGCAAAAATCATGAAAGGTAAACAAGTACATCGCGATGTTAATATGATATTAGTGCCAGCCAGTCAAACCGTTTATTTAGAGGCATTGCGCGCTGGATATTTAGAAACTTTAATAGAAGCTGGAGCTGCAGTAGATACTCCTAGTTGTGCTGCGTGCGCCGGTATACATACTGGTGTTGCAGGTGATGGAGATGTTGTGTTGAGTGCGGGTAACCGTAACATGACTGGGAGAATGGGTAGTAAAAATGCAGAGATTTATTTAACATCACCTTCTGTAGTTGCGGCTTCTTCTATTAAAGGGGAAATTACTGACCCTCGAACATTTGATGTGTAATAATTAACCAATAAAAATAGATATAATGATAAAAGGAAAATGTTGGGTCGCAGATGATTACGTAATGGCCTACGATATTATCATTCAAGAATATTGGACATCAGCAATAGACCCAGATGAAAATAGTAAATGGGTAATGGCAGGTGTTAAAGAAGAGTTTAACAAAGAAAATGCTTTTAAAGATAAAGGATATACATTTATTGTTGCAGCTCACAATTTTGCTGGAGGAGGTAAATCTATAGAACACGTAATTACAGGATTAAGAGGGGCCGGAATTGAAGCCGTTTTTGCTACAAGCTTTGCGAGACTACAGTTTAGAAATGCCACAAACTATGGTTTGCCATTTGTTACCTGTGATGATATTGATAAAGGTTGCGAAACTGGTGATGAGCTCGAATACAATCCAGAGAGTGGTATTATTAAAAATATTACTAAAGGAACTTCATTTCAATCCGTACCTGCAGCTCCGTTTGTGGCTGAAATTTCAGAAGCAGGAGGGTTAATGAATTATGTGCGCGAAAAAATAGCCAAAGGAGAACCTATTGAATAGTTATGAAAGAAAATTTGCTTAAGAAAAGAATAGAACAAGGTAACACTGGTTTAGGTGTTATATCTCCTACAATAGACCCAACTATATGTGAATATATAGGTTTATTAGGAATGGATTTTTACATGATTGATGGTGAACATGGAGCTATTACGGCTTCTGATGTTACCAATATGGTTAGAGCTTGCGAGTTGAGAAATACAACCCCTTTAGCAAGAATAAGAAGTGTTGATACTAAACTTATTCTTCAATATATGGATGCTGGTATTATGGGGGTTATGATGCCAACAATTGATAATGCAGATGATGTAAAGCAGTTGGTAGAGGCTATAAAGTATCCGCCATTAGGAAAAAGAGGTTTGGGACCAGTAAGAGCGGCAGATTACATGCAAGGACCTATGAGTCAATCAGATTATGTAACTTTTGCAAATCAACAAACATTGGTGATGCCACAAATAGAAACCATGGAGTGTGTTAAAAACCTTCCGGAGCTATGTAAAATTGATGGTGTAGATGGTTTTATAATTGGTCCAAGAGACTTGGCAATGTCCATGGGATATTATGATGGTCCTGGGCATGATGAAGTAAAAAAAGTTTTAGATGAAGTCTTTGCTACAATTCTAGATTCAGGAAAATGGTTTGGTACTGTAGCAGGTAATGCAGAGCAAGCACAAAACCTTATCGAAAAAGGGGCTTCGTTAGTAATGAATTCCGTTCAAGGTTTAATAAAAGCATCAGGTACTGCTTTTTTAAAAGCAAGACAATAATAAAAACAAAAAGGTATGTCAGCATTGGTAGTATTGTTTAATCTTAAAAAAGAGGCCTCAAAAGAAACTTATGAAAAGTGGGCTCAAACAACAGATGTTCCAACTGTAAAAGGGTTGTCATCTGTTGATGATTTTAAAGTATATCAATTGCAAAGCATTATGGGAGGTCAAGATTCACCCCCTTATGCTTATTGTGAAGTAATTGATATTAACAATATGGAAAAACTTGGAGAGCAAATTGCAAATGAAACAATGCAACGAATTGCCGCGGAGTTTCAAGAGTTTGCAGACAATCCAATTTTTATTATATCTGAACAAATAGCTTAAAAACATGTATAATATAGCAGGAAAAACAGCCGTAATAACAGGCTCTGGAAAGCGAAACGCAATTGGTGAAGCAATAGCTGTAAAATTAGCTTCTGAAGGCTGTAATATTGTCATTTCTGATATAGGAATAACTAAAGGAGAACAGTTTAGTGAAGAACATGTTGGAACTACCAAAGAAATGGAAGCTATTGTAGCGGACATAGAAAAAATGGGAGTCAAAGCTATTGCTGTAGCATGTGACGTTAGGTTGGAAGATCAGGTACAAAATTTAATCGCCAAAGCAAAAGAGGCCTTTGGTAATGTAGATATTCTGGTAAATAATGCTGGAATAGGATATATCATGGAACCATTTGAATCATTTAAGGAAGAAAGTTGGGATGCTGTTCTAGATGTTAATTTAAAAGGAGCATTTTTATGTTCAAAGCATGCAGCTCAACAAATGATAAAACAGGGTAATGGCGGTTGTATTGTTAACATAGCCAGTCAGGCAGCCAAGTCTGGTTTTCCTTTCGCTGCCGCGTACACAGCTTCTAAACATGGAATGATAGGTTTAACGCGTTCCAATGCTGTAGAATTAGGAGCGCATAAAATAAGAGTAAATGCCGTATGTCCAAATCATATAACAACAGGGTTAGGACATTGGCAAAATAAGTTTTTTAGTGATAAAATGGGATTAGACTATGATAAATATTTACAATCTATCGTAGATAAAAACCCATTAAAACGAACCGGATTAGTTGAGGATATAGCCAAAGCTGTAGCTTTTTTAGCTTCAGACCAAGCAGATTATATCACTGGGGAGGCAATGAATGTTACAGGAGGGGAAGAGTATCATTAAAATAAACCAAATAGAGTGTTTGGGTGTATGAACAAATACATCTAAAGTTTGAAATTCAATTTTAAAAAAAATGAAATTAGGAATAGATATTGGAGGCACATTTACAGATTTTGTTCTGTTTGAAGACAACAGTAATCAACTGTATTTTGCAAAAACACTTACAACATATCCAGATCCAACAGTTGGAATTTTTAATGGGATTAAAGAGCTGGAAGCAAAGTTTGGTTTTCCTGTAAAAGATATTGATGCTATTGTACATGGAACAACTTTAGTTACCAATGCAGTAATAGAGCGCAAGGGAGCAAAAACAGCTTTTATAACCACAAAAGGTTTTGAAGATGTCTTAGAAATTGGCAGAGAAATGCGCTATGATATTTATGACATTTTTTTAACAATGCCCAAACCGTTAATACCTAGAAATTTAAGAATGGGAGTTTCTGAGCGCGTTGATACGCATGGGAATGTGCTAACACCATTAGATGAAAATGCATTAAATAATCTTGCGAATACGTTAAAAGAAAATAACATTGAAGCTGTTGGTGTTTGTCTATTAAATTCTTTTGCAAATACATCGCATGAAAAAGCTTTGGGGGAGTTTTTATCTAAAAACGTTCCCAATATGTATTACAGTTTATCTTCGGAGATAATGCCTGAAATTCGTGAATACGAAAGAAGTTCTGCTACGGCAATGAATGCTTACGTACAACCAATAACAGATAAATATCTAAAAGATTTCGAAACACAATTAAGAACATCTGGTTTTAGCGGAAACATTAATATTATGATTTCCAGCGGTAAACTAACAACAATTGATGGGGCACGTAAATCTCCAATTCACCTATTAGAATCTGGGCCAGCCGGAGGTGCTATGGCAGGTGTGTTTTACGGAACGCATTTAAAAGAAGAAAATCTGTTGTGCTTTGATATGGGCGGAACTACAGCAAAGGCTTGTGTTATTTATGAAGGGAAACCCGAAATTACAAATCATTTTGAAGCTGGCCGTGTAAAACGATTTAAAAAAGGCAGTGGATTACCAGTACGTATTCCAGTAATAGATTTGATAGAAATTGGAGCTGGAGGTGGAAGTATTGCCAGAGTAAATAATATTGGACTTTTAACTGTTGGTCCAGATAGTGCATCTTCCACACCAGGTCCAGCTTGTTATAACCTTGGAGGAGAAGACCCAACAGTAACAGATGCGGATTTGGTATTAGGGTATTTAAATGCAGATTATTTTTTAGGAGGTAATATGCAATTAAGTATTGAAGCTGCGCGTAAGGCTATAGAGGTTAAGTTAGCAAAACCACTAGGAATATCAATTGAAGAAGCCGCTATGGGAGTTCACAAAATTGTGAATGAAAACATGGCTAACGCTGCAAGAGTACATGTATTAGAAAAAGGAATGGATCCACGTCACTTTAATATGATTGGTTTTGGAGGAGCAGGTCCTGTACATGCTTTTGGAGTAGCCAAGTTATTAAACACAAAACGACTTATAATTCCAGTAGGAGCAGGAGTAACCTCGGCATTAGGCTTTTTAGTTTCTCCAGTTGCCAGTGAAAAAATTCACAGTTTTATAGCAGAATTAAATGAAATAAATTGGACTGAAGTTAATACCTTTTTAGCCAACATGGAGAATGATGGTTATAACTTCTTAGCGCAATCCGGAATAGATAAAAGTGATGCAACGGTGGAACGTGTTGTGGAAATGCGTTATGCTGGTCAAGGTCATGAGATAACTATAGAATTGCCATCTGGTGAATTAAATAAATCTACCATTTCTGAAATAGAAAAACGCTTTGAAAAGGAATATGAGTTTAGGTATAATCGTTCTATTGAAGGAATGTCATTAGAAATGGTTACATGGCGTGTGGTTGTGCAAGGACCAATTCCACAGATGAAAGTAAAGCAGTTTTCAACCACCGCTTCAGATGCTGATGCTTATAAAGGAGTTAGAAAAGTGTATTTTGAAGAAACAGGGTATTTAGATTGTCCAGTTTATGACCGCTATGCGCTTAAACCTAACGAAAAATTTGATGGTCCAGCAATTATTGAAGAAACGGAAAGTACTACTGTAATCGGAGTTAATAGTACGGTAATGGTTGATACAGATAAAAATATAATTATTGATTTACACCACTAATTATGAGTTATGATATTCTAATAGTTGGAGCAGGAACAGCTGGGATGAGCTGTGCAATTACAGCTGCGGAACGTGGACTCAAAGTTGGTGTAGTAGAAAAGGTAGATTATGTTGGAGGAGCAATGCATTGGTCCGGTGGTCATATGAGTGCAGGGGGAACCCATCTTCAAAAAGAAAAAGGAATTGAAGATTCTCCCGAAAAGCATTTAGAAGATATTTATAGAATAAATAGCAAAACTGGAGATTTAAATCTCACTGAAAAAGCAGTTTTTGAAGCTCCAAAAACAATTCAATGGCTTGATGATTTAGGCATGGAATGGGCAGAAGATTGCCCTAGAATTATTTATGGTCATGTTGCCTACGAAACACCTAGAACCATTTATGGGCCTGAAAAAGCACTTAGTATTTACAAAGCAATGCTTCCTTCATGGGAAAAATATGTGTTAAATGGGCAAATAGAAATTCATTTTAACAACTCATTTATTGGTCTAGGAAAAAATGAAGATAGATTTGATACTGTCTTTTGTAAATCTCCGGAGGGAGAAAAAAAATATACAGGAAAAAACATTGTGATAACTACGGGAGGCTATGGCAGTAACCCTGCTTATTTTCACGAAAAGCATGGAGATATTCCTTTAGTAAGTAGTTGTTATCCAACTGCAACTGCCGATGGACATATGATTGTTGAAAAACAAGGGGCACAATTTAAATATGCAGATTTTCATTTACCGAGTTTAGGTGGTATGGAAGAACAAGCTGGAAGTGGTCGAGTGGACTTTAATAAAGCGTGGGCAATGGTGTTAACTTCAGTTTATCGTCAGCCAAAAGATATTTATGTAAACGCTCTTGGAAAACGCTTTATTAAAGAAGATGAAATAAGTCCAGAAACAAGAGAGCTTACGGTAATGAAACAACCAGATTGGTGTTTTTGGATAATTTTTGATGAACGAGCATTGAATAGTACTGATGAAAACGGAAATCATAATCCAATAGTAATCGGTTGGACGATTGAACAAATTAAAGAGGAAGCAAAAAAGAATAGGGCGTTAACAGTTGCTAACTCTATTGAGGAGTTGGCGACTAAAACAGGGTTGCCATCAGATAATTTAAAAAGTACGGTGGAAGACTATAACAAAATGGTTAAAACCAAAATGGATTCCGAATTCGGAAGAACGTATTTGGAAGATGCTATTTCTGAAGCTCCGTTTTATGCTTTAAAAGTTCATGCTTCCGTATTGGTGACTTTTGGGGGAATAAAAGTTAATAAAGAATTACAAATATTAGACACCCAGGGTAATGTAATGGAAGGTTTGTATGCTGCAGGAGAGTTTTTAGGTCTCGGAGCAACAAGTGGAAGCTCATTTTGTAGTGGTATGGCAATTACACCAGCTTTAAGTTTTGGCCGAATTTTAGGACAAAACCTTGGGTGAAAAATGATAAGAATTAAGTTTTTTTAGGGAAAGGGTGTATTGACGCAATGTTAAATACACCCTTTAAAATCAAAAGTTTTTAGTTAAAAATAGTAGTAATAATCAAAAATTAGTTAACTTAGTTAACTAATTTTAATTCATGTTGATTCATGCAAACAACAGCAACAAAATTTAACCCAATAGCATTAAGTATTTTATGGTCAAGACTCATTAGTATAGTCGATGAGGCAGGAACCACACTACAACGTACATCTTTTTCTACGGTGACAAGAGAGTCTAATGACTTTGCCGTAGTTTTAATGGATAGAAAAGGGCGTTCTATAGCCCAATCTAGTGTATCGGTACCTTCCTTTTTGGGAGTCTTACCTATGTTAACAAAAGCATTGTTAGCAGATTATTTTCCATTAGATAGTTGGAAAGAAGGAGATGTAGTAATGACAAATGATCCATGGTTATGTGCGGGTCACAAGCCAGATATTGGTATAGTTTCTCCAATTTTTTATGAAGGAAATCTTATTGGGTTTATTGGTACCATAGCGCATTCACCAGATATGGGCGGTGTGTTATGGGGCGCAGGTTCCAGAGATTTATATGAAGAAGGCTTAATGGTACCACCAACAAAGTTAATTTCAGAAGGTGAACCTAATAAAACACTCTTCAACATTTTAGAACATAATGTAAGGGCTGCAGATCAAACCGTTGGTGATATAAGAGCTCAAATTGCCGCTAATGATCAAGGTATAAAATCTTTGATGAAATTAATGGAGGAAAACAATTTGGCAAACCTTCAAGATTTGGCGGATGCAGTAATTAATGCTTCCGAAAAAGCCATGCGAGAAGCTTTGTTGGCAGCTCCAGACGGAAGCTATCAGTACCAATATGATACCGATGGTGATGGAAAAGGAAATGGTTGTCATTTTGAAATTACGGTAACCATTAAAGGAGATGAAATTCATGCTGATTATGAAGGCACTTCTGGTGCGCATCCGTTAAGCATAAATGCTGTACTAAATTATACTTATGCTTATACTGCATATCCAATTAAATGTACATTTAGTCCAGATGTTCCTAACAATGACGGTTCTTTTTATCCAATTAAAGTAACAGCACCCAAGGGGTGTTTGGTTAACGCACAAAAACCTTCTCCATTAGGAGCAAGAAATATCACAGGTAATATGTTACATTCGGTAGTTTTTGGAGCTTTAGCAAAAGCCGTTCCCGAACAGGTTCAGGCGGATTGTGGCAGTGCTTGTTGGTGTATTGTACTAAACGGAGAACACAAAGGAAAAGAATTTGTGGAATATTTCTTTTTAAACGGGGGATATGGCGCAAGACCAAATATGGATGGAGAACATGTGTTAAGTTTTCCGACAAATGTTGCCAACGTACCTATTGAAGTTTTGGAGACAGATATTGCTGTTTTAGTAACTGAAAAATCGTTAGTTCCAAATTCTGGAGGAGAAGGTAAATATAGAGGAGGCTTAGGACAGCGATTTAGTTTCAAAAACGTCGGAGAAAACCCTTTAAACATATCACTTTTAACCGAAAAAACTCAAACACCTGCAAAAGGAATTTTACTTGGTAAGGATGGACAAATGGGAAGTATGGAAATAATTCCCCATAGAGATTTTCCACCTAAAGGATTAGATAAATTGCACCCGGGTGAAGAGTTAATACTAACCCTTCCAGGAGGAGGAGGTTATGGAGACCCTGCACAGCGTGATGCTGTTTTAATAGAAGAAGACAAGGCATTAGGATATATAAATTAAAATAAAATGGCAGCAAAAAACTTACCACCAGTATGGAATAAAATAGCTAAACATGCTATGTTACCAGAAACTAATCATGATGAACGTGCCCGGTACAACTTTCTTTCAAATTTAAATAAACATTTGGCTCACGTATCACAGGGAAATAAAGTTGCCTTTGAAAAACGGGTGGAACCAACCTTTGTTAAGAATAATGGGCGCGCTATTGCATCTGTAGATGAGTTAGGAGAAGCCATAAGTAAAGATTCGCATTATCAAATATGGTCTTCATTACGCAGAAGCACAATGGAGATGAGACAACAAGCAGGGCGTTCAATTGTGCTTCGCCAGGCAGAAGAATTAAGAGATAAAGCAGAAAAATTAAATAAAGGTAAGTCTACTTTAGTTTTAGACCCCAATTGTAAAGTTCCCGAATATTTGTTGGCTGTTGATAATCATTTAATGCCAGGAAGTTATCATACTGAGCTTATTGAAGGTGATGTAACTCCAGCAGCGAACTACGATTCTGGAATTTTTGTTACCACTGCTGGTTTATTAGGCAGGTTTAATGATGGCGGAGGAAAAGCAATAGCAAGTTGGGTGAAAAAAACGTATACAGATTTTGCGCCAAAACGAATTTTAGATATTGGTTGTGGCATGGGGCATAATGTATTGCCTATTGCAAAGGCCTTCCCTGATGCAGAGGTTATTGCAATTGATACAGGTGCTCCAATGCTGCGATATGCACATGCCAGAGCAATAGATTTAGGTATTACAAATGTTACGTTTATGCAAATGGATGCCGCAATGACAACTTTTGAAAACGAGTCATTTGATTGGATTCAGTCCACTATGTTTTTTCATGAGACTGGGGGTAAATCTATTTATAAAATAATGAAAGAAATTCATCGTATATTGAAACCAGGAGGGCTTACATTGCACATAGAGCAACCTCAGTATACTAATGATATGAGCTTGTTTGAGAAGTTTATTCGTGATTGGGATGCTCTAAATAATAGCGAGCCTTATTGGTCAAAAATGCATGATATTGACCCTAAAGAGCTTATGGTTTCTTCTGGATTTAAAGAAGAAGACTTTATGCAAATAGGAGCAAAAGCAGAGAACGATTTAGATGATGGAAGTCAAAAGGCAGATGAGCCAGAAGATCATGGAAGGTCTCCAATATGGAATGTTTTTGGAGCAATTAAAAATTAAAAAATAATACTATGATTGACTATATAAAACTAGCGTCCAGTAAATCTAAAGGTAAACGACCTTATTTTCATAACGATCCAGCGGTAGAACGTGTGTTAAATATCACAATGGCGGTGGCAGGAGAATTAGCCGTTATGAGAGAACGTATGGATACTATTGAGCGCTTATTAGAAAAAAAAGGGTTGGTGTCTCAAGAAGAAATTGACAATTATATTCCTGAAACTAAGGAAGAAGAAACACAGCGACAAACTTGGCATAGCGAGTATATTTCAAGAGTACTGCGTATAGTTCAGCAAGAAATGGAAGAGTTGGAGAACCCAGATAAAACTATTGCCGAAATTGCTAACGATATTAATAAAATGTAATGCCAGAACTGCACGACAGAATCACAAAATTTTTTAACGCCATTATTGATAAAAATATTGATGAAATCAAAAATGGTTATTGTCAAGACGAAGAAACATATGTGGTATTAGAAGGCCCTAGATACAGCACCAAGGGTTTTTCCAAAATAATTGAAGGTTGGTCAGATTTTACGGATTCACCAATTGCAATGGACAAAATTGTATGGACCGAGGGTCCTTTTGAAGAAATTATAGGTGATTTAGGTTGGATAAGTGGAATTACGGAGCTGTATTTAACAGTAGGCGACAAAAAAGTTTTCAATACGTTTAGATCTTCTTTTGTTTTTAAAAAAGAAGATAATGACTGGAAAATTCGACATGAGCATGTATCAGCACCGCATCAAGATCCATATGGAATTGGGGATTGGAAAAAATAAAAAAACAAATTATATGAGGCCCATTAAAAAAATAGAAATAATGCTCATTTTTTTAATGGGTTTTTTTGTCTGCGTTGGTCAAGAAAAAGAAGAAAAAATTAATGCGAGCTCACCTGCAATGGGAGAATCTTCAAAAACTGCAAAAAAAAGACTTGCATCTACCGTTGAACCTAACCGAAAGTTTTCGTATCCCGAGCGTGAGTTAGATTATCTTACACATATTTGGGAAGGAGAATATGACAATGTAGAGCAGTTGGATTTTGATAAGTTCCAGAAAAAAGATAAATCTACTATTGCTAGGCATGATAGGGTTCATGTTTCTGTCCGACAATTTCAAAACTCCAATTTTGGCGTAGCTGGAGTATATGTTGAGGAATATCGGAATGATGATTCTTCTACAATTACCAGGCAATGCATATACCAGTTACTTCCGGATGATGTGGAAAAAGCAATACGAGTAAAAGTTTTTCATTTTAAAAACAAAAAACCCATACTCGCCATTGGAGAAAGTGTTGAGGTATTATCTCAATTAAAACCAGATGCTGATGAATTAATAGAAGGATGTGAGTTATTACTCAGAAGAAACGGTGATGGTTTTATTGCAAAAACAACTGATAAAAATTGTATAAAAGGTGATGAAGATAAAACCATGGATTATCAATTTACGGTATCAGAAACCGAGTTTGGTTTTCAAGAAATAAGTTATCAATCAAACTCACGCTTGTCTGACGATAAACAGGTTAGTGCGTATAAATTGGAGAAGGCCAGATGTTTTACCTGTATGGTAGATTTTCCGAACGATTCCAATGGAAGACCAACGATAACTAAACATTACATTGACATTTTGGATCAAGGAGGAAAGTTCGAGTTTGAATATACCGATGGACGTAATATGCTATTAGGTATGCGTAATACTTGGTCTTTTGGTATGCATCGAGAAACTTTTGTAATTTATATTATTGACAAGGCAACAAACAAAACATTAATTTATTCATGGGGAAATCCGGGTGCAGATCGCATAGGTTTTAACCCAGGATGGATTAGAGTTCAATGTGATATAAAAACGGATCGTAATGTAAAACTGCAACAAGAATTACGGCCTGGGTCATAAATTTATAGTTGCCCCTTTCTAAGTTTTTTATAGCTGGTGTAGGTACTTTTTCGCTCACTCCAAGGCTTTTCGTCAGTAAAGTAATTAGGTTGCACCTTTGCAATGTAATTTTTAATACTTTCTGGAATTTCATTAGTATCAAATATTTTTTTTCCAGTTGCACGCCACATAACAAATCCAGGTTTTTGTCCCATTCGTAGCCAAGGCTCCCATGAATTTATTGCTGTCCAAAAAAAAGTTTGGTCGCATGAATCTAAATCTGAGTTAAAAAGTTGACTAGCATTTGCCATAAATGTGGTTGATGAGCCAAAGTGCATTTGCTCTCCCGCTGAAGACACAGGCCATTCTTTAGGGTCTAGTGGGTTTTTAAAACTGGCAGAGCCGTATTCATCAAGCCAGACTTGTTCACCAGATTGTATCCAGTTATGCTTGTATGGCTTAACTTTGTCTCCTGATAGTACGCCTTCAGGAGTATATATTGTTTTGCTGCCTCCACCGTACATAAAATGAAAGGGTTCTACTGTTTTATTTGTATAGGGATTTTTCCATTCCTTAAGAACTTCACCAGTTTCCAAATCTCCAAAAAAGCCGATATCAAAACTTTCCTTACTGTAATTATCACCTTCTTTTTGCCAAATACTTTTAGCCAAACCTTGTAAGGTTGTTAAGGGTTTAGGAGCTTCGCCTGGGACAATGCCCCATAAATGTCCAGAAAACCAATTATATATTGTAGAGGGTTTTAAACTACCCATTAAACGAATATGTGTTTGGTATGCATCTGTTTTGGAAAAGGCAAAGTGTTTTGCTTTTTCACTAATAAATGGAGCAGCCATACCTATTCCAGGAATTGCAGCAACAGATAATAAGGCTGATGAGTTTAAAAATGAGCGTCTGCTAATATCTTTCCCTTTAAAATTCTCTACTTTTTTCATGCTTCAATAATTGGGTTTATTTAAAGATATGTAAATAATTAATATAATTAATAGTTAACTATGTTAATTATTTTGTATATTGTTGAAGCGTAATCAAAATAAATGTATCAATTAAAGACCATATTAGAGGTAGTTTATAGCGTTGGTGATATGGAAAAAGTCAAAAGCTTTTTCTGTAATTACGGGGGCTTAACTGCTGTTGGTACTTATGCGACAAGTGCTTCGACCATTAATTTTTGGGGACTAAAAAAAGAGGCTGCAGGAGAGGAAACTTTAATCCAGTTTGAGAACCATCCATCAGGTAAGTTACGTTTGGTAAAATTTAGTAATGTAGATCAAAAGTATATTAGGTCATCTCAAAAACCATGGGATATTGGCGGAATAATGGATATAAATCTAAGAGTTCCAGAGGTAGCCCAAACCTTTAATGAGATTCGTGATATGGGCTTTCATGGTTTAAGCGACCCCCTGTTACAAGAAATGGGACCTTTTAAATTGTATGATATATTAATGCAGGGATATGATGATATCATTATTGCCTTTACTCATAGAGTACAACCTCCATTGGAATTGCCTATAGGATTCAAAATACCATCACATATTTATAATTCATCCATAACCGTTAAAAGCATTGCTGCCTCCAGAGATTTTTATGAAAACGCTTTAGGTTTTTCGTTGCTGAATGAATATGAAGTAAAGAAAGAAGCTCCTATTGAAAATATGTTTGGTATACCTATAAATATGATTCCTAATGTTACTTGCAAGGCTAATATTTTTTCCATTGATGGTACCCGCGACGTCATGTTTCAAATATGTGAATTTGAGGGTGTTGAAGGAAGAGATTTTTCTGAATTAGCAGTTCCGCCAAATAGAGGGTTGTTATTGTATAGGTGTGAGGTTAAAGGATTAGAAGAGTATTATGATACTCTCATAAAAAAGGAAGTTAAAATACATCAGCATTTGCAAAAAGTAACCATTGAACCTTACGGCGAAATCAATTGTTTTGCAGTGAAGAGTCCAAGTGGAGTGCTTTGGGAGTTTTTGGAAAGAAACAATTAAATATATAAAAATGAAGACTAGAGTTACATGGTTATTAAGTTTTGTGTTTGTATTAGGGACACAAGCTCAAGAATTGAAATTTGAAGGGGAGAAAGCCTTAGAAATACGTCAAAAAACGTCTTGCGGCACCCTTGAAGAAGGAAAGCCACTATATAGTATGTGGGAAGGTAGAATTTATAGTCGTGTACAGGGTGAAAAAGATCGTCATTTATTTAATGTAGTTGGGCTTAATGTGCGCCAATGTGATTGTGTTGAAGACCCAATAAGAGGAAAAGGCTTTAAGCTAGTAGGGCGTGAGATTATGATGTACTTAGATCCAGAGACTAATGAAATAATTGATAAGTGGAAAAATCCATGGACGGGTGAAATGGTGGATGTTGTTCATGTTGCCAATGACCCGGTAAATATGAGGAATACTGTTTATGAAAAAGATGCAGAAGGAAATTCAACATTAAAAACAGGTTTTAGAAAATACGGAGAAATTGCAGTAACCTCACATGAAGTTCCTTTGTTCTATAAAAATCCTTTAGCAGGCGATTATCAAAAATACGTAGGCGGAACTTATCACGCCATGGAAATTTTTAACACCTACTATAATGCAGAAGAGTTAACAAATTCTAAAATTAGAAATGTTGAACAATCTAATATTTCATGGCAAAGAATGTCACAATGGTTACCGTGGATGGAAATGGGAAGCAGGCCAGGTTGGATAATTGCAAATGCTACAGGGAAAAGTGTTTTGGAAAAAGACCAAATTTGGAAACGAATTCAAAAAATATTGGAAGAACGTTACCCTAAATATGACGCTCCTCCTGCTATGGATGATAAACGACCAAACGAAACATCTTGGACGGTATTTAAGAAGTTCTTAGCCGATAAGGAGGAAACGAAAGAAAAGAAGGAAAAGGAAAAACACTAAAACAATGTCAATACTAAAAAAGGGAATTAAAGCTCCGGATTTTAAATTGGTTGGTACTGATTTGCAACCAATAACCCTTGACGATTTCAGAGGAAAAAATTTGATTCTTCATTTTTTTCCTCTGGCATTTACAAGTGTTTGCACAGAGCAATTATGTACGGCAAATGGTGAAGAAAATGATTATGTGTCATTAAATGCAGAAGTAGTTGGTGTCTCCACAGATTCCCCTTTTGTGTTGGATAAGTTTGCAAAAGAAAATAATCTGAACTTTAAATTAGGCTCAGATTTTAACAGAGAGGTTAGTAAGGCTTTCGGGGTACTTTATGAAGGAGATTTTGTTGGAATGACTCATTTTGCTATGCGTTCTGCATTTGTTATTGATAAGGAAGGTATTATAAGATACTCTGAGGTTACGGATGGAAAAACACTCCCCAATTTTGAGAATATTAAAAATACATTGGATGCATTATCTGAAAAATAATCATATGAAATTGAAAATCAGTATTTTGATGTTATTGTTTTTGGCTTTTGTAAGCTATAAAAGCCATACTAAAGAAGTAACATTAACCTCTAAAGCTGGTTCAAATAATGAAGGTTTACTTCTTAAGAGAAGCAGTTTGTTGATTTCGGATTTAGACCAATCATTAAAAGTATATCGTGATATTTTAGGATTTTCCGCTTCGCCGATAATGGATACAGAAAGTGATTCGTACTCATATGAGGTTTTTAAAATACCTAAAGAAGCAAAAATGAGATTAGTTAATCTGGATTCTGATTCACAACAGCGTGTTTTAAGTTTAAAAGAAGTAAAAGGAATAGCATTGCCTAAGCCGTCAGTACCTTATAGGAGCGCAATACTTATTAAAGTTGCGGATTTGGAGGAGGTTATGCTAAAAATAGAAGCTTTAAGTCTGGAAACATCAGAACTTAAAGTAGTAGAGGGTAAAAGGCTAAAGTATAAAGAACAATCATTTATTGATTATGATGGGCACTTAGTAGCCCTTTACCAACCTTTTTAGTAGACAGATATGAGAAAGGAGCTTTTTTTCGTAATAATTGTGGGAGTATCTTTTTTATTATTTCCTAGTATGAAAATAGTACAAGATGGTAAAGGCGACACTTTTTCTGATTGTGTAGGTTGTCCAGATATGGTAGAAATTCCAATTGGTTCTGTATACATAGGTTCTCATCAGGATGAAATAGGAAGAAAAAAAGGTGAACGTACCCGTATAAAAGCAGTTATATCAAAATCTTTTGCTATGGCTGTCAATGAGGTAACATTAGGACAGTTTAGAATGTTTATGGAGGAAACTAAATATAAGTCTAATGTTCCTGTTTATAAGGGGCAACCATTGGTAGGGTGTAATTATTTTGATGGGAAAGGTTATGGTTATATCAGTGAACATAGCTGGGAAAATCCAGGATATCCGCAACGAGAAGATGCTCCTGTGGTTTGTGTAAGTTGGAGTGATGCTAAAGCGTACTGCGACTGGTTAAGTAAAAAAACAGGACGAAAATACCGTATTCCCTCAGCTGTTGAATTTGAATATGCTTCTCGAGCAGGGAATTCTGCACCATGGTTTTGGGGAACAAATCCGGAGCAGGCGTGTGAATACGCCAACATTGGGGATTCAGCGCTTAAAGATAAATATCCCTCTCGTCCTATTTTTCCATGTACTGACGGATATGTATATACTGCTCCTGTAAAGAAGTTTAAACCCAATCCATTTGGATTGTATGATATGGTTGGAAATGCTTGGGAATGGACAAACGATTGTTTTACCTATGACCTCACTAATGCACCAATTGATGGTTCTTCATATGTAGGAACAAAAGATGAATGCAATTTTAGGACACCTAAAGGAGGGAGCTGGATAAGTGGTATCTCATGGGGGAGAACTGCAGTCAGGTCAAAAGATGGTGCAGATTATAAAAGTTTCATGCTAGGTTTTCGGGTAGTTGCGGAACTGTAATAATGTAGGCAAATGGTTAAAATATTAAATATGACAATTAAGTATAATAGATTTCATCTGCTGTTTTTAACTGTAGTTTTAATATTTGGTTGCAAAGAGATTAAAAAGGAGGAAAAAGCACCGATTACGCCAGAAGCACAGTTAAATGAAATTATGAGTTTTTGGCCAGGAAGGTACAATAACGACCAACAAATTATAGAGGCTCAAAAAGCAGGAGAAGATATTTGGTTATTAGATGATACTGGAAAGAATGGCTGGCTACAAATTGAATCGCACTATATAAAACTAAATAACCCAACAATTGGTGAAAACGTTTTGTATGTAGAAGAATACAGAGATCACGAACCAGATAGCATTTATCGTCAGCGCATTTATACATTAAATATTGATTCAACAAAGACCATACGTGTAAAAATGTGGACTTTTAAGGATAAAAAAAAGTATGTAGGGGCCTGGAAAAACCCCAAGGTTTTATTAAATATAACAGCAAAGGAAATTAGAGCATATCCAGACAAATGTGATTTAATTGTCACAAAACAGGGAGATACTTATACCATGAAAATGAATGGTATGGATTGCGCTTTTGGAGATAAAGTTTTTAACTATCAAGTTAAACTAATAAAAGATATGTTTAGTTATCGCGATAAAATCACAGAACTATCTACTGGTAATATTATCAGTACAGCGGCAAAATATGCCTACCATAATCTTGATAAAATAGAATAAATAATAACCAAATTTTTTAATAACTAATGTCTAAACCAATAATACCAGCAGGAATTCATGAGGATGCCTTAGTAGGCTATTTAAATGTAGCTACAATATGTACTACTAATATGGGTATGTATTATGAGTTTTATGGAGGAGCAATGAAAATGAAGGTCGAGGGACCTTTTGAGATTTCTAAAGAAGAAAAAAGTGTTCAAAAATCTTTTTGGAAAATCCCTGAATATATTGATTATGATGTGTATCATATTTACCGCGAATCCGTTCCTAGTTTAATACGCATTCGGGTAATTCATTTAAAAACAGAAACACCTCACATTCATAATAGTTACCAGTCTTATGAATTGGGAACTTTTTCATTAGGTTTTCCAACATCAGATTTAAACGGAATGACCAAAATTTTAGAGGAATATAATGTTGGGTCTATGGCTCCAATGCAGGAGGGGATTATAATTAGAGATAATGGAGAAGAGGCTAAATACTTAGAAACTATTTTTAAGGGACCAGATTATTTACATTGCGTAGGTATTGAGCGTGTAGCGCAACCTCAATTAGCCCCTTGTGATCCTAAAACAGGTTATGGAGGACCAGGGTATTCTGCTATTGTTGTAAAAAATGCAGATGCAGAAATTGATTTTTACATCAAAGTATTGGAACATAAATTGTTTTTGGATGCTGTTTGGGAGTCCTCAGAAGGTTCCGCTTTAGGAATAGATGCGGGAGAACCTTTTCGTTTTATAAATATTTATGCTCCAAACGTTAAGCAAAATCATATTTTAATGTTAGAGTTTAAAGCAGGAAAAGAAATAAATACTGGTGTTCCTAGCACCGTTCCAAATCAAGGTTTAGGGATGTATACTTTTCAAACAGGTAATATTAATAAAGTAATTGCAAACGCAGAGGAGCATAACATCAAAATTTTATCGCGTTTACGAACCGTAGAGGATTGTATTTTAGGTAATGGTAGGAGCTGTTTACTACAATCACCAAATGGATTTTATATAGAAATATTTGAAAAAAGCAATAGATAAAAAATGAGACCATCTGGCATTACTGGCGACGCCGTAACAGGATATTTACACACTGCAACGCTATGCACTGTGGATTTGGAAGGTTATAAACATTTTTATGGTTCAGTAATGAATATGCATTTTGATGGCCCTATAGAGGTTCTGCATGAGGAAAAGATAAAACAAAAAGATTTTTGGCACATTCCTAAGGATATAGACTACGATTTATATCATGTTTATAGAGCTTCTGTAAATAGTTTAATTCAGTTAAGATTATTGCACTTAAAAACAAAAACCCCTTACATTCACAATAGTTATAGTGCATATGAACTTGGATCCTTTTCACTTGGATTCCCAACTTCAAATGCTCGTTGGTTTCATAAGCGTATGGAAGACTACGGAATTAAAGCTATGGCTCCAATGCAAATAGGAGATATTGTTAGGGCAGATGGGGTGCCAGGTCAATATATAGAAACCATTTATCAAGGACCAGATTATTTACATTGTGTTGGTATTGAACGGGTTGGAATTTCTCAACTTGCGCCCTGTGATGAACAAGGTTTTGGTGGACCAGGTTATTCAGCCTTGGTAGTTAATAATGCTGAAGCAGAGATAACTTTTTTTACTAAAGTTTTAGGGCATAATATTTTATTGGATGAAGTATGGGAAACAGCTGAAGGTTCAGCGTTAGGGACTCCTGCTGGAATTCCATACCGCTTCACCAGCATTTGGCCTGAAGGTGCAGAACAAAATTATGTTATTGTATTGGAGTTTAAAGATGGGGGAGCAATTAACACGGGTGTCCCTAGCCATATACCAAATCAGGGGTTAGGAATGTATACCTATTGTACACACAATATTGCAGAGGTAGTTAAAAGAGCTAATGATAATGGAAATATAGTGCTTTCTGATGTACATGAACTAAACGATGCTATTTTAGGACAAGGCAAGGCTTGTATTTTACAGTCGCCAAGTGGATTTTATTTTGAAATTTTTCAACAAAAAAAATAAATGGATAAGATATTAGAACGATTTACCGAGATTTTATGTGGAACTCTTGATAATCAAGAACAAATTGATAGAGAAAGAGCTGCGGGAAAGCAAATACACCCCTATGCCAAACATGTCACGGCGATATGCGACCATAAAATTATTAATAGACCTTCCAACCACGAGGGACTTTACATTTTGGAAGAAAGCTATTACATTCACCCTGGTCAAGAAGAGGTAGAGTTAAAACCTCTGCTGTTTTATATGCGTTCTGATGGCAAGTCCAAAGCATTTTTACAATCGGTAAATATTCCTGAAAAATATAGTAAGGAAGAAGCTACAAACGATAATAATAAATTTATCCTTGATTTTAATGAGCTTGCTATTCGTCCATTTGGTATAGCAGAGTATACACTCATGGTAACTAATGAGTTTACCGTAAATCATATTGCAGATATTGGTAATGGATATACCTTTCAACTTACCGAGACACTATCCGATAGAGGTTTGGATGTCATGGAATTAGTTCGGAAAGACGGTATAAAAATTACTCCATATGATACACCAATAGAATATAGAAGAAATAAGATATGAGCAAAGACAAATCGTTTTTTGGAATTTTAAGTATAGCCATTATTGGCACAATATTATTAATGGTTACGAACGGAATGACATTTTCTGGGATTACCATATTTGATGAGGCTATTCTCAATGAATTTGGTTGGACAAAGTCCGAACTTAAATTCCGAGATTTGGTAAATCTGGTGGCATCATCTTTTATAATGCCTTTTGTGGGAGTATTGATTGATAGGTATGGTGTAAAAAAAATGATGGTTATTGGACTATCCCTAATTGCCGCTATGTATTTTATGTACTCGTTAATACAAACCACATGGCATATGTACAGTATCCATTTGGTTTTTGCCTTTGCTGTTTCAGGTGCGGGTACATTGGCAACTGTTATAATGGTGTCTCAAAGAGTAACAAATAAAAGGGGAACTGCAATAGGGATTGCTCTGGCAGGAACCTCAGCTGGAGGAATTGTTATTCCTCAAATAGGTAGACCCTTATTAGAAAGTTATGGGTGGCGAACCGCCTTTCAATACGAGGCTATTATTCCAATAATAATATTACTAATAATTGTAGCGTTCGTAAAGCCCGTTAAATTTAAAAAAGGAGATAATGCGGTGGTAGGTTCCGAGGGTAAAGATGAGGAAACTGGGCTAACAGAAATTTCGTTTAAAAATGCTATTCGTCAACCTGTTTTTTGGGCAATATGTTTTGCTGGAGTGTTTTGTTTTTATAGCATAATGGGAATAATTAGCAATCTGTTTTTGTATCTACGTGAATTGGATTTTTCCCCAGAAAAAGCGGCTAATACGTTTAGCATTTTCTTTGCAATTATTTTAGTAGCTAAGTTAACTTCTGGGGTTATTACAGATTACATTAATGAATATAAACTGTTTAAAATTCAATTAGCATTAATGATGATAGGAACAGTGGGTATAGCTATGAATACAGCGAGTTTGGTATGGCCAAGTTTAATAGCTGTAGGTCTAGGTTGGGGAGGATTATATACCTTATTAAATTATATTATTATCACCACATTTGGAGTAAAGTCTGCGGGAAAAATCGGAGGTATTATTTCTACTTTTGAAGGAGTAGGCTCTGGACTTGGAGCGTGGATCACTGGTTTGGTGTCTGATCAAACAGGTAGTTATAGTACTAGTTTTTGGATCGTTGTTGTATTGTTAGGAATTGCGCTAATAATTAGTTTTTTTATAAAAAAGATAGTTCCAGAGGAACCTTTACAATCTTCAACGTAGACGTATTACAGTTTTAAATTATCTACCTGCAAAACTAAAACAGCCATTCTTGGTCCTTTTTGTGGAGGAGGTTTATAACCTTTGACCCCCATAAGAGCAAAAGTTCTATTTTGAGAATGGCTATCTAAAGCAATAAAGGAAACCTCAGCATATTCTGGGATATTAAATACGGGATATTTTTGTTTTTTTATAGTTTACCGAAAACCTTAAAAAGATCATGATATATAACTAAAGCCCTTTTTTAATCAGCAATTGATAGGTATAGTGTAGCTCTTTTAAATTGTGTCGGCGTACGTTGCTTGATTATACCTTTTCTATTAATTGATACAGTACAATTAAGTGACCATCAAAATCAACGAAAGCTTGTTCAATAAAGGAAGCATATTCATTTTCGTCGGTTTTAATTGCTGTTGTTTTTAAACCAAGAGCTTCTATTTTGGATATAACATTCGTTAAGTCATCAACCTTTATTACTGAAGCAGACATATGTATTCCTTCTTGTTTTGGCAGTGGTACTCCTTTAATTTCAGTAAGCCCAAAAGTACGTTCCTGAGTTGGGCTGTCTAGTGTAGCAAAATTTAAATCTGCTTCATTTGGAATATTAAAAACTGGATAGGAAAAGGAGTCTTTTTCAGAGGCTTGAACATAATTTATTGTAAACCCTAAAATATCTCTATAAATTTTTAAGGAGCGTTCTAAATCAGAAACGCACAATGTAATTCTTTTGTATAATACTGACATGTTTAATAATTTAAAATTAATTTGCTTTTTTTGGTGGATTATATCTACTTATACTATCAAAAAGTACTTTCATCTCTTGCCCAGTTTGGGGCAAACTTTCTTTTTTAACATTTAGATGATTTATCGGAATTTCTTGAAGGTATTGTTCAAAGACGGGTTTTGTCATTTCTAAAGCGTAATTTGGAATAGTCCTATCTTTT
This sequence comes from uncultured Maribacter sp., assembly GCA_947493885.1. Classification (GTDB taxonomy): domain Bacteria; phylum Bacteroidota; class Bacteroidia; order Flavobacteriales; family Flavobacteriaceae; genus Maribacter_B. The sequence goes on along the minus strand of CANLTE010000001.1, from coordinate 222,114 downwards.
CGAAATGCAGCAATAGGTATTTTGGCTTCAACAATACCATCATTTTCTTTGCTGGGGTGTTTTGCCAAAATTTCACCATGGGGAGATACAATAACAGATTCTCCAGCATTGTACCCCGTGCTAACCGGAAGTGTGAAGTTTGCCATGGCAGAGTAAAAATCGTTACTCCAAGCCGTAAATACGACATCTTCTTCAGCAAATAGCGTTGCCGTACGTAACATAATTTCGGTACCTCGCATTGCAAAAGCGGCGTATATAAAGGGGTCAAATTGGACTGTGCTTACAGCGATATTTCCAAATTCAGTTTGTAATACCGAGAACTCTTCAGCAATACCATATTTTTTGCGATAAGCGTCACGAACTCCTTCAATTGTGGTAGTAGTGATTTCTCGGTCTTTGTATAGGCGTTTTATATTTCTAGATTTCCAAAAGGTTTTTGCGATTTCGCCGTCTCTTCCTAAGACGGTATTAATGCTTAGTATATGATCTGGCCATTCGCTATCCCGAACATAGCTTCCGAAAACTACGTAACAATCGCATGATTGGGCTATTTTTCCAATTCGTTTAGTTTCTGGACCGGGAACTTCAATAGTAAATGGAAGCTTATCTTGTCTAGAGCCCGAAGAATATCCAGTCAATGGGAATTCATGAAATAAAATAAAATCGGGCTTATCTCCTTCTGTCATGGCTTGTTTCGCCATTTGTTCCATGTACCTCATATTTTCTTCTAATCCTTCTTCTATTGAGGGAAAACTAGACAGCGATTTTACTCGTGTTTGCATTACCTTAAGCACAACGGTATCTTTTTCCAAAGGGATTTTATCATACGTCCCATCGGAATTTACCAAAAGAGTTTTTTGCACCTCCATACTCTTTGGTTGTGTTTGCGGTTGTGTTTCATTACAGGAGTTTGTTAAAAGTGTCGCTAAGAATAAAAATAGATATGTTTTCATTGTATTGGTTTTAAGTGAGAAGCTCTATAAACTCTAACCAAACTCCATCTGGTGTTCGAATAGAAAAAGCCTTAATTTTCCCGTAGGGTTGAATTTCTAAGAGTTGCACTGGAGAATTTAATACTCCGCCATTTTCAACAATTTTTTGTGCATATATCTCTGCATCGCTAACAGGAAAGCGGAGCATTAATATTCCAAGATTTGGAGGGTGTGCCAAATGAGAGCAATCTTTTCCCTTTAGTTCTTTAGCCTCCATAAGTTCAATAGAGCCAAAGTTTTTACCTTCTGGGTGAATAATACAAACAGGAACGGTAACATTAGCATTTATATTTGGAGGAATACCAACGACGTTCATTCCGTTTTCTCTTTTGTCACCAGGGGTTTCAAAATAAATCTTAAATTCTAGCACTTCTTTAAAGAAAGTCAGCGTTTTATCATAATTTTTACAAATGGTAGTGGAGTTAAAAAAACGACTTGTTTTTTCAAATTCAAACCCTTCTAAAGGAGGATTAAACCTTTGCATTGCTGCTATTGTAATACCTTCAGGACCTTTTAAAAGTACTTCAGAAACATCAAATTTACCAAACACAAAACGGTGTGGGTCTGTATAACCATTCCAGCCTTCGTTTTGAAAATCACTATACATTTTTTTGATATCCTTCACACGGGTATTAACGTCAAAAATGCCTCCAGAATCCCAAATTCTTGTTCCAGAACGTATTTGTTGTTGGGCTTTAGTATAAAACTTTACAAGACGTAAAAAACCATCATTTTCTCCAGGTACAATTAGCAATACTTCTTCAATTAAAATGGTATCATCTATAAGCCATAAATTGTTCAAACTTTTAGGCGCCTTTTTTTTGTAAACAACTTTCCATCCGCAAACACCTTCTAAAAAAGTCACCCAATTTTTAATGTTATAAACGCTAAATATTACTTCTTGGAATCCTTTTACCAATGATTCGGAGTTATTAAAGCTTAGGTTGTGTTTAAACATGATTATTTTTTTATCCGAGTAATGATAATAATTCAATTGCTGCTCTTTCTCCAGATTCCATTGCTCCTTCCATACCTCTATTAACTACAGCAGTGTGTTCTCCTGCAAAATGTATTCTACCATTTGGTTTTGCTATATCTTTTGCAAATTCGGTAATTTGTCCAGGTTGCCAATAGGCGTATGCTCCACCGGCGTATGGTGTATTTATCCATGACCAATAATGGGCAAATCGCAATGCACCTTTTAAACTAGGTCTCATTTCTTCTAGAGTTTTCAGCACAGCATTAATCGCGTCTTTTTGGTTCATTTTATCAATCTCTAGAGATATATTACCATTTAAGTACGCTACGCAGCTTGTTATTTTTTCAGGATTTAAGGGGTCGTTTTTTAAAGCCATAAAGCGGCCAGCTAAATTATCACACCACATACCAGCCGGAAGCCCGTCTTTTTCCCAATATTTTTGAATTGGTACAAAATGTATTTGTACACAAGGGGTATAAAGTAATTTTTCAAATGCTTTTTGTTGCACACCTTTTGGTGTTGGCGACATTTGAATATGTCGCAATGCGGAGGTTGGAAGCGTACAAATTACATATGAGGCTTTAAGTTTGGTGTCGTCTTGTAAAATTACATTTACACCGCTGTCTTCTGAAGACATACTTTTAACAGGTGATTTTAATAAAATATCTTGGTTAAAAGCCGCCGCCATTGCTTCAGGAATACGTTGGTTACCCCCTTCTGCTGCACCGCCTTGACCATTAAATTGAGATTGTTGTGTTATAAAATTAAGAATTTGAAAATACATTAAAGTAGAAATACTTTTTGCGTCAACACCATAACCCGAGTTAGTGGATGATGTTAGTTTTATAGCTTCGTCAGAGAACCCTTCTTTTTTTAATACGTTGTATACTGATGTATCCCAATTTGCATATTTAGAGTCTTGCCAAGCAGTTAAGTTGTTTTTAGGTAATGGATTTAATTTGTTATAAACGGACCAAGATGCGGAAGAAGGTGCGCTTTTTTTATAAGCTTCAGGGAATGGATTAAGTTTATGATTTTCCCACTGCTTGGGTAAAATAAGGTTATTTTTAATAGCATATAGAATTTCACTTGGACCCATCTCAGTTCTTGGACGAAACTTTTTAATGGCTACACCATATTTTTGAGCTGCGTTTAGTAGTCTGGCGTAACCTCCTCCAATCCCATTGGCGCCTAATTCTGGGTGCCCCGGAACATCACTTTCCTTGACCGTATGTACACGACCACCAAATCTATCAGTAGCTTCAATTATTTTAACTTTAAAACCAGCTTCTTCTAAAAGTAAAGCTGCGTTTAATCCTGATAATCCAGCTCCAATGATAATTACATCGGCATCTAAGGTTTTTTTTCCAGAATTAATACAAGAATTTAACCCCAAATAAAAGGGAGTGGCAGCCAAAAAAAGTCCACTTTTTTTGAGCATTTCACGACGATTTATTTGCTTTTTTGTAGAGGTGTTCTTTTTCATTGGTTTTCCCATTTTAAAGGTTCAGAAAAAATTGTAGGTTGTTTTATTTCAGTAGCTTTAATAAAGGCAGAAGGAAGGTCTTCTTTCTTAAAAAAAGTGCTACCGCTAGATGTCCAAATCATATGCCCAGGAGTTCCCGTCATTTTTAGGATTGATAGCCATGAAGTTTCGCTAGTCCAATGAAATTCTGAAGGGATATGTGTATATGAACGATTGTACAAATATTTTTTGTCAAAATCATAGGTGTCTAAGGTCATTTCCGTACGCCAGGTTTGCGATTTTTTTTCAAACCATTTGGTAAAAGCATGCCTTGTAACATGTATTTTGTCTCCCATTTCTGTAAATACTAGATTTAATGGGGCATTAAAAGCTGTACTTTCCATGGTAAAAGTTGCATCCACATTTGGCCCTTTTGGTGTCATAATTCCACCTCTAATACCAGCCCTAAATGGAGGGACCTCAACTTCTTTATTTGTATAAGGGTTTATCATTTTGTTAAGAAATTCACCTGTTTTTGGGTCTCTGTAGAGTAGCCAGCCTTTTGATTTAGTTTCTATATTACCGTTATCTAATAGTCTCATAATTTTGATACCACAACCAGAATATCTAAATACCTCTTTACCAAAAATATTCAAACTGTCTGGTTTGTCAGGACGAATACCAAATACGCGACCTTCTGAATACGAGTATGTTTTTTTTCCGGATAAATCGCCCTGGAGTTTTTCGAAAATTAGAAGTTGATCATAAGGGTCTGCTAGGTTGTAAGCTATTTGTGGAGGTGTTTTTTTGTTTGTTATATTATCAGGTTGCGGTGATTTGTTTTGTTGGCAATTAAAAAGAAAAGTAGCTAATACAAAACCTATAAATAAAGTGAAACTTAACTTATGAGAATTCTTATTTGTACGTTTCATAATATACTAGGTTTGAGTTTATATTATTCATTTTCACATTCGCAAATGGCAGAAACCCAATTCATTTGAAATCCAATTTTTTTTGCGTTAGGTTCGGCAAATGCTAGTGCAACGGATGCTTTTTGTCCTTTTTCTTTTAGACGTAAAAAGAAAAAATCCGAATCTTTTAAGGGATAAAAAGGGTATTCTTTATTTCGTAATTGCACAAAATAGGTTTTTCCGTCAATTGGGTTTTCAACATAAGCAACTCCTCCTTGATCATGAACTTGAAGTCCTACATATTTTTTATCTTTTTCGCTAGGTAGATAGTATGCTTTTTCATGAAAAGAAACATTACAAGAATAAAAATTTACCTTACGCATTTTGTGTGGATCGTTATTGGGGTGTCCTTTAAAAAAAGAATCATCGCTTACTAAAAAAGTACGGTCTACTCTCCAATATTGTGTTTTAGAAATTATGATGTCATGTACTGAATACCTTTTTTCGTCTCCTTTACCAAATTGGCAGGCTTTACTTACCATGCTACCATGATATTGATCACCGACGCGCTGAAATATTACATCGCATCCGTCTAATCCAAACAATGCGTCTTTGGAAACATTGGTAATCATTTGCTCATGGGTTTCAGCATTTAGAAGATATTTTTTGGCGTCCTTTAGAAAATAAAGTTTCATTGCAATGCCTGGCTTATCGATTAAACTTTCGAATGAAACAATACGTTGACGACCTACATTAGAGGGGTCGTCATTGATATATTCTTCTATGTAAAAAACGTATTTTCCAATACTATCGGCTTGTATTCTTTTGTGTATGGCATGGATGCGGTCATGTTTTTCTTCAGGTTTGCCCCACCAGTCCCTGCGTGCTTCTACCCAAAGTTGTTCATCATTATCAAATTCACCTTCAAATAGGTTAGATAATACTTCAAGATCTCTAACATTAGGGTCGGCAAAAACGGTAGTTGAAGGGTTATATCCGTAGCTAAAAAGAACATGAGTAATAAGCAATAATAAAAAATAAGTTTTTTTCATGTTTTTGTTTTAAACGTTAAGTATTATGTCTAATGCAGCGCGTTCTCCCGATTCAAAAGCACCTTCCATACCACGTTCCATAATTGCTGTGTGCTCACCGCAAAAATGAATATTACCATGATTGTTGCGCATATGGTTAGCGAATTTTTTTACCTGACCTGGCTGCCAGTATACCCAGTCGCCAGCACCATGGATATCACGTTCACAGGATTGAATCATTAAACGTTTTAATGTGCCTTTAGTAGAAGGGCGTATTTCGGCAAGTTTTTGTTCTACATATTCAAAAACCTGTTCATCTGTCATTAATCTAAATTTCAGTGATTCGGGTCCATTTATAAAGGCTAAACCAGCGTATGGGTCTCCTTTTTCACGTTTACTACGTACTGCAAAACGTTCCAATGGTCCATCTGTCCACATATTTGGCTCCATGCCATCTTTTTCCCAGAAAGGCTCGTTAATGATAAAATGAGCCTGAACAGAAAGTCCATAATCCATAGTATTAATGGCATCTTTGGTAATACCACTGATGTAAGGTTCAAAAGTTACATTGCGTAATACCGTTATAGGAATACTACACACTACATGTTTTGCTTTGTACTCACTTCCATCGGCACAGCTTACCTGCACAATTCCATTTTCTTCCTTAAAACCAACTACTGTTCTGCCTAATTGGACTTCGTTTTTCATGCTTTGCGCCATTGCCTCTGGTAAAAGTGAGTTTCCACCTTTAATCATTTTCCACCCAGTTCCATCAGGGAAACTCAGCTTACCAGTACTAAAATTCATTACATGATAGCGTCGCAGTTCGTTCATCGCAGAAGTATTTGGCATGCCTCCAGCATGAATTACAACATTCATTAACTTTATAGTTTCTTCACTAACACCTTTAGATTTTAAATATTGATCATGAGGAATATCGTATTTATGAAATTCTGGTCTTAACCAAGCATCAAGTGGTTGTCCTTCCAGAGGATTATCACGATGCGAAATGGTAGATAAATATTTATGTGGTAATAATTTTCTATCATCCCCTTCAAGAGGGTTAAGCTTGTGCGATTCCCAATTTTCTGCTGTAATATATTCACCTTGAATATTGTATAGCCATGGTCTGTTTGCGCCACCACCAACATCAGGATTATGCATTTCTAAACCCAATTTATGTACTGTATTAATCATACGAGCGTAGTTGGCGCCAATGTATTCTCCAGCGGCTTCAGGCTTTCCAGGAACATCATTTAAAGTATATACTCTTCCTCCAAGACGATTACGACCTTCAATAACTTGAACGTCCATTCCCTGTTCTTCTAATAACATAGCTGCATGTAACCCAGAAAGACCTGCTCCAACGACAATTACGTCATGTGTAGATTTAGCAGGTTTATTTTTTATATGAACTGCGGGAGCTTTAGTACCTGAAGTTTTTTTATCTGAGCTTGGAGAGCAGCTAGCAGGTATAATTAAACCAGCAGATGCCCCTGCAATACCTTTAATGAATTTACGTCTGTTGGTTTTCATTTTTTGTTTTCGTTTAGCGATTATTCTTTTGTAACTTCTTTTAGGTAAGCAATTAAAGCATCTTGCTGCTCTTTCTTTTTAACTCCAACAAAAGCCATTTTTGTTCCAGGAACGTAACTTGCTGGATTCTCTAACCATGCTCTAAGTGTTTCTTCGCTCCAGGTAATCCCTTTGTCTTTTAAAGCATCAGAATACACAAAACCTTTTTTTGTTCCAGCTTTCTTTCCAAAAAAACCATTGAGGTTTGGTCCAACCTTATGTGCCTCTCCCTTTACTACATTATGGCAAGCAGCGCATAGTAGAAATACTCTGCGCCCTAATTTGTTTTCAGATTGAGGAATTGTAGCGGGAACAATTTTTGTTTTTGGCCTTTCTTCCGTTTTTTTTCTGATTTTAAACTCTGTTTTCTCTTGAGCTTTTTTTTCGGTTGTTTTATCTCCGCATGAAACAAGTATATTTAGAGATAATGATAAGCTTACAAGAAAAAAAAGAGTCTTTATTTGCTGGGGTTTAATTATTTTATTCATGCTTCTGGTTATCACACAATGATTCATTTTGTTAATAGTTAATAAAGTTAACTATTTATTTTAAATAACCATAGATAATATCTTAAAAGTGTAAATGATTGTTATTTAGTAAGTAAGGTTAGTTTTTGGAAGGCAGCTTATTTAGAAGGTTATCTAAATTTTTTCGGGTATATACTTTACCTTGTTTAATTACCGAATTAATGTGCGTTGTATTCTTAATATTATCCAAAGGGTTATCATTTAAAATGATTAGATCTGCCCACATATTCTGCTGAATTAAACCTAGCTGGTTTTGTAGGTTAAAATATTTTGATGGATTTATAGTTGCTGTTTTAAGGGCTTCCAGAGGAGAAAGTCCTGCCTCTACCAAAGCCGCAAGCTCCTCATGTAAACTTAAACCGGGTATTAAATAAGCGATAGGCGTTTCAGTGCCGGCCATTATGGGGATATTGGCTTGATGAATTTTTTTGACCATTTTATAATGCCAAGCATCGTATTGTTTTCTAAACTTGGTAACGGGATAATTTAAAAGTACGTTTGAGCGCTCCGTCCAATAGGATTGTACAGAATCTGGTAAAAAGCGATAGTATTTTTGATATTGCTCATTGGCGTAATATTTTCTTGAAAAAAAAGTATTTAAAGCTAAAGTGGGGACTTGCCAGGTATTATTTTTTTTCAGTACTTCAAGTATTTCATTTGCTTTAGTGTCATCATAATTTTTAATGGCAATTTCTTGTTGGGCTTTGTGAATAGAAAGTCTTAATTCACTTCCAGGTTTTGTTTTGCCCTGTTGTAGCATTTTTATGCGCTCTAACCATAATTCTTCTGAATTGGAAGCGCATGATAGCTCTAGGTTTCTAAGATGTTCCATGCTATGTAATCCGGCGTTTGAAGCACTTATTACATCCATGCTTAAAGGAACATGGCCAGTAACTTTTAATCCTTTTTTATGGCCAACATTTATAATATGAACAAATTGTTCAGGATTCAACATTTCATACGCCTTTAAAAAATCTACCCCTTTATTTTCAAGAAAGTTTATTTGTTTGGTGATACCGTTTAAAGAACTTAGTCCAACCGAGAGGTTTGGGTGATTTTTATCACTACCATTATATATATTGGGTAACCCATCTAGAAGAGGTCCTGCCATGAATATTCTTGGTGCGTTTTGCGGTTGAGCTAAGGCTTTGTCCTTCCATTTTTTTACAACATTAATATTACCACCTGTATCTCTTACACTTGTAATACCAAAAGCGATAAAGAGGTCAGACATTCTGGGTGTTAGTGCTGTAGTGTATGCATAATGAACATGAGTGTCCCAAAGACCGGGAATCAAAAATTTGTTCGTACCGTTAATAATGTTGTTTAGTTTAGACAATGTTAGATCTTCAGAGTTAAAAATCTTAAGAATCCTTTCGTCTTTTATAACTATTGTTTGGTTATTTTTTAGCCCATCAACAGGGTCTATTGTTGAAATGTTTTCAATACAAATTGCATTTTCAAAGACCACCCCATCTGTTTTGCATGCAGTAAATAATATTAGAGCTGTTAGATATATACAGGTATTGTAATTAGTTATGACTTTAATAAAAATCATTTTAAATAATTAATTTAATTAACTATTAATATAATTAATTAAATTGGGGTAACCAAAAATTCAATATTATGAAGAACAAACAATTGGTTTTAGCTTCTCGTCCAAAGAAGTTTATCACTTCATCAAATTTTAAAATGCAAACTGTGGATTTACCCGTTTTACAGGAAGGAGAGTTTTTAATTAAAGTATTGTACCTATCAGTAGCTCCGGTGATGAAATTTTACATGTTAGATGGTGCAGGAATTGAAAAACCTTTACAAATTGGAGATTTAATGCGGGGTAGAGGCGTTGGCGAAGTTATTGAAAGTAAGCATCCAGATTTTAATATTGGAGATATTGTTCAAGGCAAATGTGGTTGGCAAGAGTATGTTATATGCGATGGTGCTCCATACCATATGATGTATAAGGTTAAGCAACGTGTTTTACCATATTCTACAGCTTTAGGAGTTTTGGGAATGACAGGGTTTACCTCGTACTTTGGTTTGTACAAAGTTGGAGCTTTACAAAAAGGCGATAATGTTTTGGTTTCTGCAGCAGCTGGAGGTGTAGGTTCTTCGGTAGGAAGTCTAGCAAAAATAAAAGGGGCAAGAGCTGTTGGATTGGCAAGTACTGATGAAAAATGTAAGTTACTGGTAGAAAAGTTGGGTTATTTTGGTGCCATTAATTATAAAAGTCAGAATGTTTCAGAACAGATTGACGCTTTTTTTCCAGATGGAATTGATGTGTATTTTGATAACGTAGGTGGAAGTTTATTAGATATCGCATTAACAAAATTAAAAAGATATGCGCGGGTGGTTTGCTGTGGCAGAATTTCTCAATATTTAGACGGTAAAGATGCTGCGGTATATCCGCTTAAAAATTGGTATAAAATAGGAGCCACAAGATCTAAAATGGAAGGTTTTTTTATTTATGATTTTGAACAAGATTTTCCAATCGCAGAAAAAGAAATGTCAGAATGGATTAAAGCAGGAAAACTTAGTTATCAAGAAGATATTTTGGTTGGACTTGAAAATATGCCCATAGCATTAAACCGATTATTTGAAAAAAAGAATGTGGGGAAACAGTTGGTGAAAATTAGTTAGCAATTTTTCGTTGGTAGTAGTCATATAGTTTGTTAGGATGTGCTCCAAAAAGTTTTTTTAGGTGGATAATACCAAAATAAAATTGGAGTTTGTATTTACCAACATCGTGATATCTTCTGGCCGAGGTTTTTACTTTTTGTGGTAATACGGTAAATTTTGCATTTTTATATACTCGCCCTATAAATTCATTGTCTTCATAAATAACGTATTCCTCATTAAAGCCATTTAGTTTTTTAAATAGTTTTTTTGAAATATATAATGATTGGTCACCACCTCTACATACCGAATAATTAAATCTGGAAAACCATGCAAAGAATTTTAGAAATAAGCTACGACTATCAAAATTCATTCTAAAACATCCAGCAAGTTGTTTTTGTTTAAAAGCATTAATAATATACTTATCAAAATATTTTGGAGGAAAGGTATCTACATGCAAAAAGTATAAAATATCGCCATTGGCTTTTTTAGCGCCAGTATTCATTTGTTTAGCCCTACCTTGCCCAGAAGAAACTAAAGTAGCTTTAGTAGATTTAGCTATAATTGCAGTGTCGTCTATACTTCCTCCATCTACAACAATAATTTCTTTTATATTATCACTTCTATCAATGTTGATCTTTAAATACTGAAGCAACTTAGCTATTGTGGCAGCTTCATTTAAAACAGGAATTATTATTGATATTTGGGGGTTATTGTTTTTCATTCAAACTCCAGTTATAGTCTAAATAATCTATTTTGGTTTTAGATGTTAGCTCTTCGGAAGTGTATGTATTAATGTAAGCTATTAGGGTTTTATTTTGTGTGAAATCTTTTTTGAACCATTTGAATATTTTAGAGAGCTCAACTTTTTTAGCAGAAATAATGTTTCGTTTGGAATCTGTAATAAAATCAATTGTCGCCTGTTCTAGTTGGGTTTCTATGTTTTCTGCAGTGTAGGCAGCATTTTTTAAGTTAGGACATGAATATGAAGCACAGTTAATAGCAAAATGAATACGAGGCTCATTCATTTTTCTAAGTATTTTATGCTCAATGTCACCCAAGGATAGTTTTTTATTACCAACGGTAATCCATGCATTATCCCAGGGTTTATTAATGTCCTTTATGCTCTTAACTGGATAATTATCTATGATTAGTTTTACAGTAGCGGCATTATATAAATTAATAAAATAGGCTAATTTTTCACTTTTGCTAGCCTCATTAGCTATTGAATTAGTAGTAAGTTTTTTAATGTAGTCTTCTAACAATAAAACATCAATTTTAAAACCTTTGTAATTTACATTTCCAGAGTTGTCTACATGTTTTTTCAAAAGCGCATCCCAATCGTTATGATTTATTTGCGATACCGCGCTAGTGTTTGAGGTAACCCATTCTAGCTTTTTATCACCATTACAGCTTAAAACAAACAAACAGGAAAACAAAAGTGAAGAAATAAAACTCATACTATGTTATTATACAATTACCTTATAATTGGACGAATAGAACCTTTATCTCTTACACTTTGTTTTATAAATATAATGGATAGCTATTAGCAGCAACCTCCACCATTATAATGCCAGGTACTTTCACTAATGTGAATTTCATCGCTTTCTTTTGCTAATGCAGCAGCAGTTTTATCACAAACCGCTAAAGGTTGATTTTGCATTAAAACATGACCTTTATTGTCATCAAAGTATTCTTCGTCTCCATAATAAATAGCTGTTTTACCAGTAAAAACACAAGGGCCATCTTCTGGCATTGGGTCTTTTATTGCTGCTATTTCGATAGATTCTATAAAGATTAACTCGTCGGTAGGATAATGATTTGGTGATAATACACGATACGATTTTCTTGCACGAATTTCTATAGTACCAAAACCAGCATCGGTTAACGCCTTTACATACTCTTTAATAGGAATACTTCCGCTCAAGCAAAGTGCACGTAAGCGGTCATCGTTACGTAAAGTATCATTCATGGGCTGCTCGCACGTAGGGTCGCTCATTACTAACCTTCCATGAGGTTTTAACACGCGGTACATTTCGGCAATCGCCTTTTTTAAATCTTCTGCTTTAAAAATATTAAATAGGCAGTTTTGGGCGGCCACGTCAATACTTTCATCCTCAATAGGTAAATTAAGGGCATCACCTTTAACTAGATTTACATACTCACTTTTAAACCAATCATTTTCTTCCTCAGCAATTTTAAAATTGTTTTTGGAAGCTTCAAGCATTTCATCAACAACATCAACTCCTATAACCCCTCCTTTTTGTCTTGAAAAATAAGAGAATTGTAATAATTCCATTCCTCCTCCAACACCAACATATAATACCTTAGGGTTATTCACCAAATCTTGCGCAGAAACCGTACTACCACAACCATAGTTCATTTCTTGCATTATTTTAGGGATAGAAAGTCCTGGAAACTGCCATATAGGGTTAGTTGTACAACATAAACCAACATCGGGGGTTAATGCCGCATCTTTATATAAATTGTTTGTTGCTTCTAAATAACTCATAGTTGTTTAATTAGTTCTTTAAATAATGTAATCATTTTTGGTTCTGCATTTCCCGCAATTTCTATAATCTCCTGAATGTTAACAGGTTCAAGGTTGTCTGGATCACATTCATCTGTTAAAACAGAAACCGCTACGATAGGTAGTCGTAAATGATTAGCGACAATTACTTCTGGAACCGTACTCATTCCAACAGCATCTGCACCTAAAACTTTTAACATTCGATACTCTGCTTTTGTTTCTAGTTGAGGACCAACTACAGATGCATATACACCTTTTTGAAGTGTAATATTATTTTCAATGGCAATTTGGGTAAGTTTATTGCGCATTTCAACATTATAAGGCTCAGACATATCCACGAATCGGTCACCAAATTCACTTACATTTTTAAATGCTAGCGGAGAGCCACCTTGAAGATTTATATGATCTTCAATTAACATAATATCTCCTTTTTTGTAATTTAAGTTTATTGCACCAGCTGCGTTAGAAATGAATAGATTTTTGATGCCTAGCTCATTCATTATTCGAATAGGGTAAGTTATATCTAAAAAATCGTAGCCCTCATATAAATGAAAGCGCCCTTGCATTACTACAACTTTTTTACCCTCTAATGTTCCATAAATTAGTTTCCCACTATGAAATTCCACCGTTGCAAGTGGAAAATAAGGGATGTTATTATAATGTGCTTCTAAACGGTCTTCAACCTCATCTACAAGTTTTCCAAGACCAGTCCCTAAAACTATACCAATTTCAGGAGCATCAAAACCTTTATTTTTTAAGTACGCAACGGATTCTTCTAATTGTTTTTTTGTCATTCTTTTATTTTTTTAAAAACTGTTGAAAAACGTCAATATCTTTGATGTCTTCATAATAGTCAACATCATTTTTGGTTTCTAAAAGTTGTTTTTTTTCGTTTTTGAGCGTATTTAAAGTATCGTTTAAAACAGTTTGCGTTCCCCATTCTTTATTTTTAAATAGGTTTTTGTTCCATTTGGTCATTCCCAGTAAATAATAACCCCCATCTTCTGCAGGACCAATTACATAATCGTTATCAGATAATTTTAGAAAAGCGTTTTCAATATCCTCTTGAGATAAATCATACATGTCGCTTCCTATAATGATTATTTTTTGATACCCTTGTTCAAATCCGTTTTTAAACGCATTAGACATACGCTCGCCTAAATCTAACCCTTTTTGTAATTTTTTATCAAATGTATTAATATCCCAAATATCATTTTTCCAAATCTCTTCAGAATAATACACAATTTTATCTGTAGTTAAGTTTTTGGTGATTTGCACGGTATGATTTAGTAGAAAATTATAAATATCTAATGCTGCTTGGCCACCAACTGTGGCTGCCAAACGTGTTTTGCATTTTCCTAATTCGGGGTTTCTGGTAAAAATTAGTAAGAGGTTTTTGCTATTCACTAAGTAATGATTTATTTGCCAATTCTTTTTTCGTTAAATAAAATTACAAGCATTATTTTAATTGTAGACTTTTTCTCCTTTGGTCAATAATTTTCCCCATTCTTGATCAAAAGCGTGAACCTTGTTAGTTTCAATATTTTTGGTAGTGTATACGGGCAAGTTATTATTTTTCCATTCAAAAATACCACCATAAAGGTTGCTAACATTAGTATAGCCCATTTGCAGTAATTGCTCACCAATATCTTCGGAGCGTACTCCAATAGAACAGTATACGACAATTGGGGTATTTTTATCTACAACTAACCTTTTTACCTTATTAAGTTTAGCGTTAGTATAGCCTACCCAAACAGCATTTTTAAGATGACTTACTTGAAATTCGTTTTTTTCACGAGTATCTAATAGAACTATGCTGTCGTTTAGTTTTAATTGATTGTAATGAATATAATTAACCGTTTCTAGGTTAGAAGCCTTTAAAACAGAATCTATTTGAGTTTGGCCGTTTATGGCGAGCGTTATTAAAAGAAAAACATACTTGCAAAATTTCATATGATATTAGTAACGAAATTTAAAAATACTATTTTAATGGTTTGTAAAAGCAAAGTAAAACAGACGAGAATTTTGCATTCTCCTTACATTTTTACCTTCGTCTTGATCTTTTAACATCTACAATATTGTATAACCCAATTAGGTCATCTAGATTAACGCTAAAATCTTCGTAGTAATCATTTAGACTATGAAGGGTAATTTCACCCTTTTCGGTATTGTGTTCAACAATACGTTTGGCAAGAATTCCTCGTTCGCGATGAATGATTACAAAATCCCATTTTTTAATGTGAAGTTTGTTTACCCAATGCTGTTTTTGCACTTCCCTACATAAAAGCAAATCGCCTTCAAAAAGACTTTCTCTTGGGTTTTCATCAGACTCCATACTATCACCAGATACCTCAAAGGTTAAATAAGAGCCTTTGTATTCGCGATCAACTTCCCAAGGTATTTTAGGTAAATCTTCTAAATATTCTTCATCTTCCCAACCAGATAAAAAACCAGCACGTGCTCTGTGTGAAACTAAAGGTACAAGCTTAAAACGCTCATAGTTAACCCATAATGCATCCACATTTTTAATGTCTGTAACAGGTTCTTTAGTTTGCTTAAGCATTTCTCCTTTACCTGTGAGAAGCCATTCGGCATTAATTTCTTCAAACGATTGTTGTATTATCCCTAATTTCTCAGGGTCAGGTTTTTGTTTTCCTTTAATGTAGTTAGAAGCAACTTGATGTGATAGGCCAGTGGCGTCAGCAAATTCGGAATATTTGCTAAAACCCTTATAATCAAATATTTGTTTTATTCTTTCTGAGATTGTAGAGTCCATATATCGATTTTATACGAAATTTATCCAATATTTATTTGATTCATCAAACAATTGTTTTATATTTGTATTGTAATTGAAGCTAAAATACAAAAAACATTGTATTTAAGTAATTAAAATCAAACAAATATTAATATAAAACAACAAAAGTATGATGTAGCATAAAAATAAATGACCCAAAACGGTGGAAAGAGCATCGCCGTAAAGCTTCATAATCAAGGATTAGCGTGGGCTTTAAAGATGACTCAGTTTAAAATAAAATAATAAATAAAATAATAAATGAAGAAAATAATTTATACCATATTATTAATGGTGGGTAGTTACAGTTTTGCTCAAGGCTACCCTAAAATGGAAACCATGACTTTGGTTCCGCAAAATGAACCTACAAGTCCAATAGAAGGACAAATTTATTACGATGTTAATCAAAAAGTAGTTTTTGTTTATGACGGAAGTGATTGGGTGAATTCATTAGAGGATACCGATAATCAGACAGCTGCTGAGGTGGCATACACCTCTAATTCGCAGTCTACAGTTAATGGTGCTTTAAACGATTTGTATAGCAAAGATGCTGGTAATTTAAAATTGTCTGGAAACCCAAATATAATTAGTGGTAGTGGTTTTGGGATAAAAGAGTTGAACTCAGGATTAGGGATTAATATTGGTATGCCAAATAATTTGCTTACGATGAGTGGAGGTGATCAATCCACTGGTTCTGCAGTTAGTTTATATCTTGGACGGGATGAAGCAAGTATATCTGGGTTGTCTAATGCTGAAATTGATGCCGTAGGAGACGGCTCGTTAATCACTAAAGGATATGCTGATGCTAATTACTCTGGAGATCAAACTGCAAGTGAGGTATCTTTTACGCCAAATGGTTCAATTGCAGCTACCACAGTGCAGGCAGCCATTGAGGAAGTAAGAGATGAGGCTTCTGGTTCTGGTTTAACAACTGAGCAAGAGGAGCGAATTGATAATGCTGGTATTGTAAAAACAATTGCCATTGCTGGTGATGTAACATTAACAGCTGAAAATTTTGACCCGTCCACAGTTGGTGATAGAGGAAAAAAAGTACTCAATACCACCACGAGTGATTTTGAATTAACTCTGCCAGATTTATCAGTTGGTAAAACGGCACTTTTTCAGCCTACTTCGGTTGATGCGTCCTTTACAATTGTGCCTGATGTTGGTGTTTCGTTTGTTGGTAATGGAACAGATGTTATTGAGGAAGGTTTTATTGTAGATAGCTTAAATGTTGCTGGTGTAACAAAGATTGCGGCAAATACCTATAGTATTGCTGGTTATGTTAAGCCTTATGATGTTCCTGAGACTAATTTAGCAGTTACTTCTAACGCAGCAAGCCCAACTAATGAATCTGATAGTACTACAGGGTTCACAAATTTGGGTAGTTCTATTTCATCAACTGAGGTTAATCCAATTCTTGGAACTTCTAGCATAGAATTTTTGGCAAGTTCAGGGAGTGGAGGAGAAAGACTCAATTATGAGCTTACAGGTTTATCTAGTGGAGATATTGTCAGAGTGCAATTCGATTATATAGCAACTTCAGGAGCTAGCTTAGCTGCTTGGCAAGGAGTGGTTGCTACCCCAGCCTCTAGCACTTATACTGCGGATGGTACATTAAGAAGTTTTGATGAGACAATTACTTTGAATAGTAATACTTTACAGCTTCGTTGGTATCCTGGTATTGTAACGGGTAATGGTTGGAAGGTTGATAATTTGATAATTACAAAAATAGATTAATATGAAAAATTGGGTTTATATCTTTTTTATTTTGATTGTAAATTTTTCTTTTGGACAAGTTTATTACGTCGCGACTTCTGGGGATGATAATAATGATGGCTTAACCGAAGCGACAGCATGGAAAACTATTCAAAAAGGAATAGATTCTGCTATGCCAGGAGATGTTGTTTGGGTAAAAGGAGGGAATTATGGGGATGTCAATTTAGTGTCAGTACGTTCAGGAACTTCCACTATGCCAATTTTAATAAAAGGTTATTTAATGAACATTGGTGATGTGGATATAACCTCTGGTGAGGGGTATGTGAATTATGACGATTATACTTTATATGGATATAAGTGGCCAGACACAGGTCTTCCTTTGTTGGAAACTAATCGCGGCAATGACAATAATCCTACTTCGAATGATATAGGATTTGAAATTACACATGATTATATAGTTATTGAGAATTTTTGGCTACAGTTTCAATATTACGGATTTAATATAAGTGGCAACAATGTTAAGATTAAAAACTGTGCGATACAAGAGTTAGGTAACTGGGATAGAAATCAATCATCTGGTTGGGGAAAAGAATTTTCAAGTGGAAATTTAACTGGTATAGGAGTTCGTGTTACTGGAGATTATTTTACTATGGAAAGTACTTTTATAGCTAACTGTGGACATGAAAACTTTATAACTATTAATAATATAAATACTGTTACTAAAAATAATATAGCAGTAACAAATAGGCATGGTAATACAAGTGATTATGGTTTTGTTTGGTATAACTCTGATTATGCTTACTCTGAAAATGATAGAGCATATAGATATCCATCCGTGGATACAGGAAGTTACCTTTCGGGTCTTCCAGATGCAAAAGGTCGCTACCCAGGAGATCCTAATTTTGACACAGCTCTCACTACTGGGGATGACGTACCACACCACTATAGAAGTCACGCAATTAAAAAGGGATCAGATAATGGTGTTTGGAAAAATCCATACAATTATAACAGTCGCTTTTGGGTTTATTTAGATTCTAATAATAATGAAGTTACTGGTTTAAAATCTATTGGGACTGGCGAATCATTCACTGGAACAGTTATGGTGGCTGATAATTCAATAGGGAACCGGTTTTATGATACTTACATAGAAAAAGGAGCAATAGAATTTGGGGACACCACGGGAGAAGGAGATAATTATGATGGTTGTGGAAATACAAATTGGTATAATACAACTATTAATACTGTGCCTAGTAATATAACTAGTCAAGCTTTTTTTGTAATGTTAAATCATCAATGGAATAGTCCAAATTCCACACAGTTGAGTAGAGGTATTCATAATTTTTACGGAGGAAATTTTTCAGGTGCCAATTATTGGGTAAGGTGGGACGCTCCTTTTGAAAGTATTAATTTATACGATGTTACTATTGAAGCTCCTTTGGTTGAAGAAGAGTTTAGGTATAACAATTTATATTCTGAAAATCAAGGTGTTGTAAATTTACTGTCTACCTCATTGTTAAAATTATCTAGTGAAAAAAAGAAATCATCAGTAATCCCACTAATGTTTTAGCTATGAAAAAAATAAAAGAAACCTTTTTAAAAAAATATAGCGTGTGGGAGTACATTGCTTTTTTAGGCGGGCTAATTTTATTTGGTCATGCTATACGTGAAGTAGTATTAAAAAACTATGAGAGTATAATGGTTGTTGGGGGTATTGCATTGGCGGGTTTGGTGCTTATGGCTTCGCCATTATTATATGTAAAACTGTTTAATCGTAGAACAGGTTTAGAAGAGTAAAATCATTAAAAAGCTAAGTATGAAAACGGTATTTATTATTCGTTATAAAATTGGAAGAAAACAATCGTTAGGTAATTTGTTAATTCGTAACGAACACGGAAACATGGTATACGTACGTCATTTATTAGAATTAGGTTGGTTAAATAACAAACGTAATGTTTCGTGTATTCCACATGGTACATATGACTTAAAATTAGAGCATTCACCAAAGTTTGGACGCAAACTTTGGGAGGCTTATGGTGTGTCCAATAGAAGTGAGTGTAAGTTTCATGTGGCGAATTTTGCAAGTCAACTCAATGGTTGTTTTGCTCCTGGTATGGCCAAGTTTGATATCGACCGTAATGGCGAAAAAGATATGGTGAATAGTGCTGAGGCTTTTAATGAATTCATGGATGCCATGGGAAGTAGTACAAAAGCTAGGTTGGTAGTTATAAATGCGCAAAATTAATATAATGGAAGACCTAGTTTTTGTAATGCTTTTACTTGCTTTAGTGGCATCGTTTATTAACCCTAAACGCTATAATTAATATGTTAACTATAAATTATAAAAATCTGGCAGAGAATTTAATGATTGTAGTGGTGTCCGTATTATTGGGTGGTACAATAGGTTTTTTTGCTGCGGTAAAAAGTCATAAACTAACCGTTGAGCAATTGCGGCCCACTATAGAAAGGGCAATTGATAAGGAAACGATTAAGAATGAAATTAAAAATGAAATAGATATTCATAAAATTAAAAAATCGGATAGTCTTAAAATTATATTTGATCCAACTAATAATCAAAAGCCTATAAATGTAATTTCTAGAAATGATAGTTGTATTCCGGTACGATTAATTTCAAATAGAGAAATACGGAAATTAAAACGTAGTGGAGTATTGTAAGTTTAATTTTTAAAAGAAAAGGAGGTAATTAATAAAAAACCCGAACAAATTGTTCGGGTTTTTTGTGGTGCCTGCAGTCCCGAAGCTTCGGGAGAACCAGGGACTATTTTTTGTTTAATATGTTATCTAATATTTTAGGGTCATTGATTACTTTTTCAGTAAATTTTTTGCTCTTCATTCTTTTTATGAATTTTTCTAGGTAAAGAGCTTGCTCTCTATTTTCTAATTGTTTTTGTAGTAAGAGTTCCCAATCGCTTGCTGCTCGAGAAAAGTTAGATTTGTAATGGTGATTTTTGTGTTGCTCTAGCCTTTTTTTGACATCATGCGATTCACCAACATAATATTTGTTTAATGATTTACTGTATATTATGTAGAGATAATGCATTGTTTTGTGGTGCCTGCAGTCCCGAAGCTTCGGGAGAACCAGGGGTTATTTTTTGTTTAATATGTTATCTAATATTTTAGGATCATTGATTACTTTTTCGGTAAATTTTTTGCTCTTCATTCTTTTAATGAATTTTTCTAGGTAAAGAGCTTGTTCTCTGTTTTTTAATTGTTTTTGTAATAAGAGTTCCCAATCGCTTGCTATTCGGGAAAAGTTAGATTTGTAATGGTGATTTTTGTGTTGCTCTAGCCTTTTTTTGACATCATGCGATTCGCCAACATAATATTTGTTTAATGATTTACTGTATATAATGTAGAGATAATGCATTGTTATTGTAAATAAAAAACCCGAACAAATTGTTCGGGTTTTTTGTGGTGCCTGCAGTCCCGAAGCTTCGGGAGAACCAGGGGTTATTTTTTGTTTAATATGTTATCTAGTATTTTAGGGTCATTGATTACTTTTTCAGTAAATCTTTTGCTCTTCATTCTTTTAATGAATTTTTCTAGGTAAAGAGCTTGCTCTCTATTTTCTAATTGTTTTTGTAGTAAGAGTTCCCAATCGCTTGCTGCTCGAGAAAAGTTGGATTTGTAATGGTGATTTTTGTGTTGCTCTAGCCTTTTTTTGACATCATATGATTCGCCAACATAATATTTGTTTAACGATTTGCTGTATATAATGTAGAGATAATGCATTGTTTTGTAAATAAAAAACCCGAACAATTTGTTCGGGTTTTTTGTGGTGCCTCCAGGAATCGAACCAGGGACACATGGATTTTCAGTCCATTGCTCTACCAACTGAGCTAAGGCACCATTCTTTTTCAAGAATCGCTCTAAAAAACACTAGAAGTATTCTCCCAAGCGGGTGCAAATATAATTTCAAATTTAGGATATACAAACAAAAATGTGAAAAAAGCCTTTTGTTTTTCTCATTTTTTCATCTTTGTACTATGAATTTAATTATTGATGCGGGAAATACTTATGTGAAATTAGCTGTTTTTCAGGGAGAAACGATAGTTTTTGACGTGTCTGTTGAAAAAGCAAAGGTTGAAAAACAATTACTAAGTATTTTTAAAGTATACCCTAAAATTGATGGTGCCATAGTGTCTTCGGTAGGGAATCTGACCAAAAATGACTTGGATGTAATACCTAAAAATGTTTTTTTGCACGAATTAACGCCTTCTTCAAAAGTTCCTTTTATTAATAAATACGGTACTCCTAAAAGTTTAGGGGTGGATCGTATTGCGCTGGTTACTGCTGCGTATCATTTATTTCAAAATTCCAATGTATTAGTTATTGATGCCGGAACTTGTGTGACTTATGATATTATAACAAATATGGGTGAGTATTTGGGCGGAGCAATAGCTCCTGGAATAAACATGCGTTACAACGCATTACATAATCAAACTTCAAAATTGCCATTATTAGAAAAGGACATTATTGTAGATTTTATCGGAAATTCTACAGCGACAAGTATTCATAGTGGAGTGGTAAACGGTTTATGTACAGAATTGGAAGGAGTGATTAACCAATATAATAGTCGTTTTAAAGATTTAACGGTGATTTTAACAGGTGGTGATACTCATTTTTTGTCCAAAACATTAAAAAATACCATATTTGCGGATTCTAAATTTCTTCTGAAAGGATTAAATTACTTATTAGCATATAATAGGTAGGTGTTATCAAATATGTAAGAAGTAGAAAATCACATTTTTAAGGACTTGCCATTTTTTTGGCACGGCTTTTGAATTTATGCTAAACATCAGAGTTACTTTGATGCGAATTTTAAGATAATTTGATAGAAAAAAATCAGTTTAAAGAAATTTTATTGAAGATTATTTAATTCGGAATTATCAATTAATGGTTTATAGTTCCAAAAAAGGAAAAAATTAGTACATTAACCTCCTAAATATAATTAAAAATGAAAAAGAAACTTTACTTCACGGCACTTTTGCTTATAGGAATAATTGGGGTAAGTAATGCTCAAGCTCAAAACCAAGAGTGTATGACTAACCTATCTATATATGTAGAGCACGCTAAGGTAAAAAATTATGAAGCGGCGTATACACCATGGAAAATGGTTTATGATAATTGTCCTGATATTAACTGGGCAAATTTTGCATACGGAGAACGTATTTTAAAAAGCAAAATAAAAAAATCTTCTGGAGCAGAAAAAGAAGGATTTATTAGTGACTTATTATCTCTTTATGATAATAGTGGAACATATTTTCCTAAAAAGGCAAAAAAAGCTGAGGTAATCATAGATAAGGTTTTGTTGAAATACAACAACAAGATGATTCAAGATGATGAGATATATCAAATGTTGGGTCAAGCTTTTAAAGAGGATTTAGCTAACTTTAAAAATCCAAAAGCATTATATCTTTATTTTTCTAGTTTAGTGGATTTACACAATGCTGGAAAAAAAGAACTTCAAGAAGTTTTTGACGTATATGATGAGGTTACAGAAAAAATAGAGGCAGAAAACATAAAGTTAACAGATGTTATTACAAAACTTTTACCTAAAGAGGAAGAAGGGACGTTAACTTCTAAAGAGAAAAAACGGTTGAGTTCTGCAACAACAAACTCAGAGTCTTTTGGTAAAATTGCTGGAAGTATAGATTCTAAATTAGGTGCACTTGCAGATTGTGGTAACTTAATTCCGTTATACCAAAAGAGTTTTGATGCCAAGAAAGGTGATGTTACATGGGTAAAAAGAGCTGTAGGTAGAATGTTTAGTAAAGAATGTACTGAAGATCCATTGTTTGTAAAATTGGTTGAAGCTCAAAATGCTTTAGATCCATCTGCAGATACTTATTTCTACTTAGGATTGTTAAAGCAGAAAGCTCGTGATAATAAAGGAGCGTTGGCTGACTTTAATAAGGCGTTAGAGTTGGAGACGGATTCTAGAAAAAAATCTAAAATCGCGTATAAAGTAGCTACAATATATAGAAGAGGAAGTAAGTCAACAGCTAGAAATTATGCTCAAAAGGCTATCAATGCAAATTCTTCTAATGGTAGAGCGTATTTATTAATTGCAAGTTTATATGCAGGTAGTGCTAACCAATGTGGAACAACCACTTTTGAAAAAAGAGCTATTTACTGGAAAGCTGCTGAAATGGCAAGAAAAGCTGGTAGAGTAGATCCATCAATAAGCGGTAGAGCAAATAAATCAGCAGCTAGTTATGCTGCAAAAGCACCAACTAAAGAAATGATATTTACTGCTGGAATGGCAGGGAAAACAGTATCTTTTAAGTGCTGGGTTGGTGGCAGTGTAAAGGTGCCTAACTTATAAGATGACAAAAAAAGTTACATATAAAATTAAAAGCATTGCCGTGGTATTTTCCATGGCAATGCTTTTTTTTGCCTGTAAAGACAATTATAAAAGGGTAGGCAACGAAGCAAAAAAAAATGTATTTCCTCAAGGAGTCGCTGAAAATTTTAAATTAACCTATACAGAGGCAAAGGGTAGAGTAACTATAAAAGATTCCATTGCTGAAACTCGAGTGGTTGCCGTGCTAATTAGCCCCATTAGTGAGGATTTTGAGAATATGTCTTTTAGACATCGTACGTTTCCAAAAGGACTTTTGGTGAATTTTTACGATGAAAAAAATAAGAAAAGTGTTATAAAAGCAGATTACGGAATTATTTATTCCGATACAAACGTAATAGATTTGCAGGGTAATGTGATTATAAAAAGTCACGATGGTAAAAAGCTAGAAACATCGCAATTGTACTGGGATAGAACTAACGAATGGATTTTTACCCAAGAGAAGTTTAAATTTACGAACCCAGAAGATGGTACTGTAATGGATGGTATTGGAATGGATTTTAATAAAGACCTTAGCCAAACAAAAGCACATAAAACAACAGGTTTAATGCTTATTAAAGAAAAAACTAATGATTAAGATTTTAAAATATACAGAGTATTTATATTTAATTGTTGCTTTCTTTTCGCTGTATCGAATTTTTACAGACTGGAATGTGGACAGAAATAGCGCTTACCTCTTTTGTTTTTTCGCGGTAGTATCCATAGGTATGTTTTTCTTTAGAAGGAACTACAGAAAAAAGTTTGAACAACGAAAGCAAGATAACTAATTTAGTTTGTGGATTTTACTGTAATAATCATCGTATTATCGTTATTGTTTTCAGCTTTTTTTTCTGGAATGGAGATTGCTTTTATCTCTGCGAACAGAATACATATTGAACTAGCCAAAAAACAGGAAGGAATTATTGCAAAAGTCCTTACACGTTTAACAAGGAAACCGTCAAAATTTATTGCTACAATGCTAATTGGAAACAATATAGCTTTGGTAATATATGGTTTGTTTATGGGAGAGTTTCTCATGAATTGGTTTCAAAATTTAATCCCCACTGCAAATAGTTTTTTAAATGTCGCTTTAATAGATTTTAGTTTATTGACTCAAACTATAATTTCCACATTTGTTATTTTAATCACAGCGGAGTTTTTACCTAAAGTATTGTTTCAAATATATTCCAATACATTGTTGCGTGTTTTAGCCATACCTGCGTATATGTTTTACGTGCTTTTTTCCTTAATCTCTGATTTTGTCTTATCGGTTTCAGATTTCATTTTAAAGACATTTTTCAAGACTAATGGCGATGAGGTACAGCTTTCGTTTAGTAAAGTGGAATTAGGGGATTACATCACGGAGCAAATGGAAACCGTGGAAGAGAAAGATGAAGTAGATTCTGAAATTCAAATATTTCAAAACGCTTTAGAGTTTACTGCTGTAAAAGCAAGAGAGGTCATGGTGCCAAGAACCGAAATTACAGCCGTAGAACTTTATGAATCTCCTAAAGTAATAGCCAAGCTTTTTACGGAAACAGGATATTCTAAAATTTTAATATACAAAGACACTATTGACGATATTATTGGGTATGTGCATTCTTATGAATTGTTTAAAAAACCAAAAACCTTAAAAAGTATCTTATTGCCTGTAGAGCTGGTGCCCGAAACCATGTTAATACATGATATTTTAAAAGTGCTTACAAAAAAGAGAAAAAGTATAGCGGTAGTATTAGATGAATATGGAGGCACGTCGGGAATAATGACTGTTGAGGATATCGTAGAAGAGCTTTTTGGAGAGATTGAAGATGAACATGATACTGTAGATTTAATAGAAGAAAAAATAAACAATACAACTTTTAAGTTTTCGGCGCGGTTGGATGTGGATTACATTAATGAAAATTATAAAATAGAATTACCAGAAAACGACGAATATGAAACTTTAGGTGGTTTAATCGTTAATGAAACGGGTGAAATTCCTGAAAAAGATGAGGAGATTTTAATAGAAAACTTCTGTTTTACTATTTTGGAAGTTTCTAACACAAAAATAGATTTGGTTGCACTTAAAATTTTAGAAGAAAACTAGATGGTTTAAAAGCCTTATTCCCTTTTTTATAGCTTTCTTATTTCAATTAAAATTGGTAATTTCGCCTCCCGATAGTAAATAGAACAATTTTAAATACTCCATAATAATGGCAATTTTAGAGAATATTAGAAAACGTACCACAATATTAATTTTAATAATTGGGTTGGCGTTGTTTGCATTTGTAATTTCAGGTGTTTTTACCAGTAGTAATTTTGGGGGCGAAAAAGTAGGGTCTGCAGTTGCTGAGATTAATGGAAACGAAATTTCAATAGATAAGTTTAGATCTCAGGTGGAATCTGCTACTAATAGGATGGGACCAACGGCTTCATCTTTACAAGTTGTAAATCAGGTTTGGAATCAAGAGTTAAAAAATGCCATTTTAAATGAGCAGTTTGAAGATTTAGGTATAGGTATAGAAAGGGATCAAATTATTGATTTCTTGAAAACTTCTGGTTATGCTCAAAATCCACAATTTCAAGATGAAAACGGAATTTTTGATGCTAATATTTTTAGACAAACGGTTGCTGATTGGGAAATTAATAGCCCTGCTCAGTATCAAGCTTGGTTAGAAACCGAAGATTTAATAATTCAGTTAGCTAAAGAGCAGCGCTACTATAACCTTATTAAAGCAGGTGTTGGGGCAACTTTAAAAGAAGGAGAACTAGATTATAAGTTGGCCAATGATAAGGTAGATATAAAATATGTAAGAGTGCCATTTACTTCAATAGTAGATAGTACAATTGCAGTAACAAAATCTGAAATCTCAGATTATATTAAAGCACATGCCGATGAGTACAAGCAAGAAGCTGCAAGAGATATTAGATTTGTATATTTTGAAGAAAAAGCATCTGATGCAGATGAGGTAGCTTTAAAAGAAGGAATTGTAAAATTATTGGATGATACGGTAGAGTATAGAAAAGCAACAGATGCTTACGATACCATTAAAGGTTTACGCAGTACTACCAATATTACTGAATTTTTAGATCGTAAATCTGATATTAAATTTGACACCGTTTATAAAGCCAAAAAAGAATTGTCTTCAAGTGTTGCTGATACGTTAATGTCTTTAAAAGTTGGAGATATATACGGACCTTATAAAGATGGAAATTATTTTAAAATTTCAAAAATGGTTGCTCGTAAAGCAAATGGTTCTGTAAAGGCTAGTCATGTACTTATTACTTACGAAGGAGCGCAAAGAGCAAATCCAGAAATAAAAAGAACAAAGGAAGAAGCCGAGGCTAAAGCAAAAGAATTATTAAAAGAGGCTAAAAAAAGCGGAACTGTTTTCTCTGAATTAGCTCGTGATAATTCTGATGGGCCTTCAGCCCCAAGAGGTGGAGATTTAGGATATTTTCAAAGAGGAATTATGACTCCTAAGTTTAATGATTTTGCATTTGATAATGCCGTAGGAACAATTGGTTTAGTAGAAACTGATTTCGGTTTTCATATTGTAAAAATTGATGATAAAGAAGATGTGGTTCAAATAGGAACACTTGCAAGAGAAATTGTTCCTTCCGAAGAAACTTCTAATCAATTGTTTACTGATGCTACTAAGTTTGAAATGGAATCCATTGAAGGTAAAAAAGCTTTTGATGATTTGGCAAGAGAAAGCGAATATATAGTACGTCCAGTAAATAAAATAAAAGCTTTAGATGAAAACTTACCAGGACTTAGCGCACAACGCAGTATTGTACAATGGGCTTTTAACTCTGATACTGAAATTGGTGATATCAAACGTTTTAATGTAAACAACGGTTACGCTATTGCTCAGGTAACAAAAGAATATAAAGAAGGACTAATGGCGGTAGAAGATGCTTCTGCTTCGGTACTTCCAAAAATTAGAAAAGAAAGAAAAGCGGCTCAAATTATAGCAGCTAATCAAGGTAAAGATATAGATGCTTTTGCAAAAGATAATAATGTATCGGTTTCTACAGCTTCTGCGTTAACCGTAAAGTCGCCAACAATTCCAGGAGCAGGAAATGAGCCTGCTGTTGTTGGTACAGCATACGCAATGGACGAAAATCAGACTTCAGGTTTAATTGAAGGTAATACAGGAGTGTTTATGCTTTCGGTAACAAAAAAGACAGCTGCTAAAGTATTAGATAACTACAGTACTTTTGCAGGTTCAATTAAATCATCAAACGCTTCAAGAGTAAATACTGCGGTATATAATGCTCTTAAAGAAGGTGCGGAGATTGAAGATAAAAGAGCTACTTTTTACTAAGAGTTGTTTTTATATAAAAGATAGTAAAGCTTCCCATTGGGAAGCTTTTTTTATAAAATCATTTCGGCATATGGGATAAGAGTATCGTATCCTTTTCGTTTAAAGTATCGCATTGCTCGTGCCGTTCCAGTAGCTAAAACAAAATCGCCTCCCCAAGCACCTAAGCTTTTAATACTTCCTTCAAAATCAGGAAATAAAGCCTCTTTTTGAGTTGGGACTTTTAAATGCTCAGAAAGTAAGTTTTCATGTATATTAATTAGATTGTTAAATTGTTCTAAGCCAGTACAATCTATTATTTGAAATGTAATTTCGGATAGCTTTTTAATAAGCTCTGTTTTTCCAGATGTTATGGCTTTGTAATTTGCTATAGCTTCTCTGCTATTTTGTTTTTTGTTTAAATACACAAAATAGAGGTGATTTTTAAAAGAAGGATTAAAATCAACTTTTTCTGCTGATGGCGTACTATTACTAAGCTTATAGGTGATGGGGTAATTATGCTGGGCACAAGCAATATCATATGCACTTCCGGAAAAAGAATTCCACAGTAGCGTGTAGGCATCAACTTTTGCCCAACTAGCAATATTATTAATTAGTGTAGAGGAAGAGCCTAAGCCCCAGTTTCTTGGAAATGTTAACTTGGTTTCTATATCAAAACCCTTATTATTGGATAAAAAAGTAGGATTTAACTTAGTAGCTTCAGTAAGTATTTTAATAAGAGTATCCGCAGTTGCTAAGCTTGTGTCATTAAATTGTTCTTTGTTTTCGAGTCGTATAGTGTTGTTTTGTTTTAAAAATGTGGCATTAAACCACGTCTCATTGTTTTCATCTAAACTGGTCCAAACAAGCTTATTTTCATTACTTTTTTTTAAACTTAACGATTGCCCGTATTTTGTTGGTATCGCCAATCCAAGAGCTCCATCAAGAATGCCGTATTCTCCTGTTAATAGTAGTTTGCCATTGCTATAGAATTTGGTATTCATCCAATTACTTTTTAAGACTATTGAACAAATCTACGACTGCACTATGGCTCACAACATTTGTTTTAAAGTGATTTACGATAATCTTTTTTTCAGCATCAGTTGCTCCCAACTGGTTTAAAATATTAAGCAGGTGCATTTTCATATGTCCTTCTTGAATACCTGTGGTAACTAATGAACTAATTGCAGCAAAGTTTTGCGCTAGTCCTGCTACTGCCACAATTTGCATTAATTCTTTAGCAGAAGGTTTTTGTAGTATTTTAAAAGCTAACTTTACTAAAGGGTGTAAGCCTGTTAGTCCACCTACCGTTCCAAGTGCTAATGGTATTTCTATCCAAAATTTAAAAATATTATTCTCAATTGAGGCGTGTGTTAAACTGGTATACGAACCATCTTTAGCAGCATAGGCATGCACACCTGCTTCAATAGCTCTAAAATCATTCCCAGTAGCTAAAATAACAGCATCAATACCATTCATTATACCCTTGTTATGTGTTACTGCTCTATGTGGTTCTACCTTGGCAATATTTACAGCTTGAACCATTTTTTGAGCAAATTCTAATGGTGAAGAAGTATCATTTATTTTCAGGTCATCAACCAAACAACTCACTTCCGCCTTAACTACGCAATTTGGCACATAGTTAGATAGAATACTCATTACAACCTCAATATTTTTCTCTTCTTTGGTAAAAGGGGCATATTTTGTTGCTTCCGATTTTAGGGTTTTAGCAAACTGTTCTAAACAGCTATTAATAAAATTAGCTCCCATAGCATCTAAAGTTTCAAATACACAGTGAAGCTGGTAATAATGGTCTAGTTTATGGCTGAGGTTACGTAATTCAATAGAAGAAATTCCGCCACCGCGTTTTTCCATGTTTTTAGTAATCTCTTTGGATTCACTTATTAGTTTTGGTTTTAACAACTTGAAAAATGTATCTAATTTTTCTTGTTCACCTTTAAAAATAAAATGTACCTGACCAATTTTTTCGGTACCTAAAACTTCAGCTTTAAAACCACCTTTATTCAACCAAAATTTGGCGGCTTTACTTGCCGCTGCTACCACCGAACTTTCTTCAATTACCATGGGAACAGCCAACAGCTCATCATTAATCAAAAAGTTGGGAGCAATTCCAAGCGGCAAATAGTAGTTGGAAATTGTATTTTCTATAAACTCGTCATGTAGTTTCTGGAGTTGCTCATTGGTGTTCCAATATTGTTTTAAAGTTGTAATGGTTTCCTGAGAATTATCGGTGTAATTGGTTGCAATCCAACGTATTTTTTCTTCTTTAGATAGTTTTGAAAAACCTTCGATGGGCTTTGTCATAAGGGTTTGTTTTCTTTAGCAATAGTCCAAATTATAGACCGTTCATGCGTACATATTTCAACAGCGTAAATATAAAGATAATGGGATAATTTCTCTGGTTTGGAGTGCAATGGATGTTTAGTGGCTTTTTTTGCTAAAAATGACATTAAATGGTGGTTTTTAGTAGAATTATTAGTAAACTTGAAAGATTTAACAAATTTTGAATTTTTATGAATAAAATTTATTTTTTTGTCCTAATAGCCTTTTTGTTTAACAAAAATCTACAGGCTCAGGATAAAACAATTTCCGTAGAACAAATTTATCAGGGTGCTTTTAGAACAGAGGGAATGGATGCGCTGAAGTCTATGAAAAATGGAAAGCAGTATACTGTTCTAAATTTTGATAGAAGCACAAGAACAACTTCAGTGGATAAGTACGATTATACAACGCTTAGTAAAACCCAAACTATTGTTTCTTCTAGAGACTTGAAAGAAATGCAATATTTTACTTCCTATGAGTTTAGTGAGGATGAATCTCAATTATTGCTTGCAACCGATGTAGAATCCATTTACAGACATTCTTTTTTAGCACAATTTTTTGTGTATGATATTGCATCAAAAAAACTGGTTAAGGTGACCAATGATAAAATTCAAGAACCATCGTTGTCACCAGATGGTAAAACGATATCATATGTATTAAATAATAATATTTACCTTTTTGATATTGCTACAGAAAAAAGTATGCAAATTACCTTTGATGGAGAAAAAAATAAAATTATTAATGGTATTACTGATTGGGTGTATGAAGAAGAATTTGCATTTGTAAAAGCGTACGAGTGGAATTCCAATGGAACTAAAATTGCTTTTTTACGATTTGATGAAACTAATGTTCCCGAATTTTCAATGGATGTATATGGCTCTGCACTATATCAAACTCAAGAGGTGTTTAAATATCCAAAGGCTGGTGAAGAAAATGCAACTGTAAGTCTTCACTTATATGATATTAACACTAAAAATATTTCTAAAATAGATTTAGGAGAACCGTATTATATTCCACGAATAAAATGGATGAATAATGCTAATTATTTAAGTGTTCAAACCATAAACAGACATCAAAATCATTTAAAATTACAAGCTGTTAGCGCTAAAGATAATTCAGTTAATATCTTGATTGAAGAGAAAGATGGTGCATACGTAGATGTAACCGATAACCTTACTTTCTTAGCGGATGATAGTTTTATTTGGACTAGCGAGAAAGATGGTAATAATCATATTTACCTGTATAGTGATTCAGGTAAATTAATGAACCAGATTACCAAAGGTAACTGGGTGGTCACAAACTACTACGGTTATGACCAAAATGAAGATAAGGTGTACTATCAATCCACTGAAAATGGTTCTATAAATAGAGGCGTTTATAGTGTGTCTAGTGGTGGTAAAGGAAAAAAAGCGTTGTCCACAGCGAAAGGGAAAAATGCGGCAGATTTTAGTGCTGATTTTTCCTATTATATAAATACTTTTTCAAGTGCAGAAACTCCTCCTGTTTATACACTTAATGAAGCGGTAAGCGGAAAAAAACTAAAGAATATTAAAGATAATAATGAGCTACTCAGCACTCTAAAAAAGTATAACCTGGGTGCAAAAGAGTTTTCAACAATTTCTATCCATGGTTATGAGCTTAATATGTATATGATTAAGCCGCATAATTTTGATGCCACAAAAAAATATCCACTTTTTATGTATCAATACAGTGGTCCAGGATCTCAAAATGTTTCAAACAGTTGGAATAGTGCAAATGACTATTGGCATCAGATGTTAGTTTCCCAGGGATATATTGTTGCTTGTGTTGATGGTAGAGGCACAGGTTTTAAAGGGCGAGATTTTAAAAAAGCTACACAAAAGGAACTAGGCAAATATGAGGTAGAGGACCAAATTGCAGCGGCTAAAAAGTTAAGTGAACTGCCTTACATTGATGAAAGCAGAACAGGTATATGGGGATGGAGTTATGGTGGTTTTATGTCTACCAACTGTATTTTAAAAGGGAATGATGTTTTTGAAATGGCAATTGCTGTAGCTCCAGTTACTTCATGGCGTTTTTATGATACCATATATACAGAACGTTATATGCAAACACCTCAGGAAAATGCGAGTGGTTATGACGATAATTCACCTTTTAATTACCCAGAACTTTTAAAGGGGAAATATTTAGTTGTGCATGGTTCAGGAGATGATAATGTTCACGTACAAAATACAATGCGTATGGTTGAAGCTTTAATTCAAGCAAATAAACAATTTGAGTGGGCAATATATCCTGATAAAAACCATGGGATATATGGGGGCAATACTCGAATACACCTTTTTAATAAGTTAACCGATTTTGTACAGAAAAATTTATAAACCAACCGAATTAAATTATGGGAGAGATTAATAAATCAGCACATCAAAAAGAACTTTTTGGACACCCTGTTGGGTTGTATGTTCTATTTTTTACAGAGATGTGGGAGCGTTTTTCATATTACGGTATGCGTGCGTTATTAACACTTTATATGACAGCGAAAGCTTTAGAAAACGACCCCCAGAGTGGTTTAGGTTGGACAACCACTGAAGCACTTGCTTTATATGGTTGGTATACCATGCTGGTATATTTAATGAGTGTTCCTGGTGGATTTATTGCAGACAGATACATAGGACAAAAAAAAGCAGTAACAATAGGTGCAATTTTGCTTACCGCAGGACATGGCGTTTTGGCAATAGATGATTTATGGGCATATTATACCGGTCTGGGATTGGTAATCTTAGGAGTAGGAATGCTAAAGCCAAATATTTCTACAATGGTTGGAGGACTTTATAAGCAAAATGATATTAGAAGAGATAAAGGGTTTAGTATTTTTTACATAGGTATAAATACAGGTTCCTTTTTGGCTTCGCTTTCTGTTGGACTTGTGGCAGCACTTTACGGTTGGCATTATGGTTTTGGTTTGGCAGGAATTGGAATGTTATTGGGGTTAGTTGTTTATTTATATGGACAACGTTTTCTAGTGCATGTAGGTAATGCGCCAACCGAAGAAGAAAAATCTACTGATATAGGTTTAGACGTTTTGTTTGCCCAACTTTTTAAGTCGCCATTGCAGTTGGGGATAGTAGTTTTAATGTTGGTATATGCTGTTTATGCTGGATTTGCCTATGAAGGACCTGATAATTGGGGATTTGCAATTTTGTTTATAGTAATTGCTCTTATCACTGGAATAATGATGATGATTTACAAAAATTTAAACGGTCAAATTGAAAAAGATAGATACGTAGTTTTATTGTTGTCCTTGTCTATGGTACTAGTTTTTTGGGGATGTTTTGAACAAATGGGAGGATTAATGAATTTATATGCCGAGGAAAAAACGAACAGAATGTTACTAGGATGGGAAGTTCCTGGGGCATGGTTTCAATCCGCTAATCCAGGATTTATTATTTTATTGGCTGTTGGTATAGCCAGTTTTTGGGCTAAAAGAAAATTAAAGGGCAAAGAAGCTTCTTCTTTATTTAAAATGGCGATAGGGGTAATTATAATGGGTATTGGCTTTGTATATATGGTTTTTGCTTCTATGCAATATGAGGCAAACGGAAGCTCTGCAATGTATTGGCTGATTTTAGCATACTTGTTTCATACTACTGGAGAACTTTGTTTGTCACCTGTATCGTTATCTTTCTTTACGAAATTGGCTCCAGCAAGGTACATGGCTTTAATGATGGGTGTTTATTGGGCTGCCACCGGTCTTGGTAATAAAGTTGCAGGGGTAATTGGAGAAAGCTCAGTTAAAGCAGGAGAATTAAAAGTGTTTGGAGGACTATTTATTTTTGCGGTGCTTTTTGGTTTACTAGTATTATTATTACTGAAACCTTTAAAAAGGTTAACACATGGTGCTGAGGATAAAGAAACTTTTATTCATGACGATGAAACAGAAGGTTTTGAACTTTCTAATCACTAGACTTTTTAGATAAATTAAAATAATAGGCTCCTTTTTCACCAGTATAATGAAAAGGGAGTTTTCTTTTTAAACAAGTAGCTTTCCATTTATTTACATAACTTTTATAATTACTACCATCAGCAATAATGGTTTGTGGATTTACAGAATCAATAAGTTGGTCTAAGTTAATTTTAGGTGATTGTGTTAAGAGTAAAACTCCTTTTTTATTTGTGTAAATACCTGTACTATCAATTATTTGAAGATTATTAGTATTGATGGAATAACTATTTTTTAGTTTCAGAAATTTTAATGAAGAAACCCTTTCCGCAATTTGATAATTCTGAATAAAATTGGAGTTTTGTTTTTTATTTGTTGTATGAATAAAAAGCCTTCCGTTAGATTGATGTACTAAAACAGAATTTTTGTTTTGATGAGCAATGATAACAATGTCCTTCTCTTTTGCTTGGTAACCTGAGTATATCAACCAAAATTGAAAGCCAAGTGTACATAATAGCAATAATATTACAGCCTTAAAAGTTTTCTTTTGAAGAGAAACAATTAGAAGTACAATTATGCTATATGAGAGTATAAGTTGCACATGGTCAAAAGCAATGTTTTTGAATATAAAACGCTCTTGTTCGCTAATAACCGCAACAATAGTATTCATGGTTTTTATAGCATAATTATAAGCTAAAACAAGTTGCTCAGGGAGAATGTTTAAAGTTGCAAGAATAATTATTCCAATACCTAGACCAAGTAATATTCCTAGAAAAGGTACTATAATTAAGTTTGAAATAAAAAACAGACTAGGAAATTGATGAAAATAAAATAAGCTTATAGGTAGAACGCCTAATTGAGCAGCAGTACTTACGGATAATAGCTGCCAAGTTTTTCGAATAATTAAGTGTTTTGGAGACCATAAATTTTGTAATACTGGATGAATCCAAACTATAGCGAAAACGGCTGCATAACTCATTTGAAAACCTACTTGATATAGTAGTTTTGGATTGACAAGAAGTGTAAAAAATAGTGATAGCGCTAAAACATTAAATGTATTACTTGGTCTATTTAAGTATCGCGCATAAGCAATGAAGCTAAACATGGTAACAGCTCTAATAATTGACGCTGAAAACCCCGCTAGTAAAGCAAAACTCCATAACAAAAGGGTAATAGTAACAAGTCTAATTGTATTTCCTTTTGGTAGAAGTGTTAATGGCTTTAACAGATATTCAAGCAGAAGTAATAAAATACCAATATGTAGTCCAGAGAGTGCAAGAATATGTACTGCACCAGCATTTTTGTAATTATTGTAAGTTGCTTTTGAAATATCATTACGTTGCCCCAAAAGTAGGGCTTGTACAATGGCTAATTCTTCTTTGCCAAATTTGGCCTTTTTAAGTTTTGTAATAATTTGATTTCTCACTTTGGCTGCAAAACCATATATAGTGGAAGACGATTTTTTAACGGAAACAAACTCATCGGATGTTAAGTTTATTTGATGATAAACGCCTAAATTTTCTAGGTAATTTTTGTAATTAAATTGATGTGGGTTTAAAGGTGCTTTAATAGCAGATAAATTTTTATAACCTATAATTTCATCATCAACACTAAAACTATCAGTGTTTGAATCCCGTATAATGTTTAAAACAACTTCCCCTGTTGTATTAGAGAACAATATCTTAGCAAAGTATCTTTTGGAGAAATTATTTGGTTTTAAAACTTCTGTAATTTTAAGATGCCATACTTTTTTATCTATTTTATTTGCACTTGTATAGTGCGAGTTCCAATTTTTTGGCTGAGAAATTGTAAAGCATAATACTCCAATGGCAATAGTTGTGATTCCGGCGCACAATCCAAAATAAATGGAAGATTTACTTTTAATTGCTAGCCATAGTATTCCTAAAGTGCATATACACGAAATAGTAATTGTTAGCACAATTGTTTTTGAAAGCTGAAAATAAGTGCCACATAAAATTCCTAATATTAGGCATATAGAAAGTTTTACAGAAGCAAAATCTAATATCTTCATGTTTTAAAGATATTAATTTGAAGTAAATTTTCTCTATAAAATAAAAATACTTGAGATTATAATATTCTGGTGGCTTTTACAAATGCATAATTCCAAAAACCTTCTTTTAAAGAAGAAACTATTACACCTCTGGATGAGGAAGAGTGAATAAACTTTATTTCATCATCTTCTACAGAAACTACCAGTCCAACATGATTTATACGTTTTCCGCGCCTTCTGGTATTAAAAAAAAGTAAATCTCCTTTAACCACATTTTTTACCTTAATTCGTTTTCCCTTATTGGCCATGTCATAAGAAACTCTTGGTAATTGTACATTGTGTTTTCCAAAAGAAACATACAGTAATCCAGAGCAGTCCATGCCCTTTTTTGTGGTACCACCATATTTGTATTTAACACCAGAAAATGTAAGGGCGGTATTAATTATATTGTCAGCCTTGGAAAGTACAATGGGGTTATCAATATTTACAGGAGAATTTTTTATAGATGTAGTATCAATTTTAGAAGCTTCAACAGTAACTTTACGTTGGCTACTATAAGTAGTTTTCTTTTTAACTACGCCACAACTAAACAGCAGACAGAATAAAAAGAGAACGATTATTTTTTGAAGCATTTATGAAAGTGTTTTATAAATTCAAGTGTTTTTCAAAATTAACTCGGCAACTTTTTCACTAGCCCCTTGTCCACCTAGTTTTTTTTCTAACAGTTGGTAATCTTGAATTAGTTGATCTCGATAAGAGCCATTTAGTATTTTTTCTAACTCAGATTTTAAGTTTTTAGTGTTTAAATCATCTTGAATAAGTTCTTTAACCACTTCTTTCTTCAAGATTAAATTTACCAACGAAATGTATTCCAATGTAATAATACGTTTTGCAATTTGATATGATATCCAATTGGCTTTATAACATACCACTTGTGGAACTTTAAAAAGGGCTGTTTCAAGCGTTGCTGTTCCACTAGTAACCATAGCAGCGGTTGCATAGGTTAGCAAGTCGTAAGTTTTGTTTTTTACAAAAGCAATGTTAGGGTTTTGTAAAAAAGTAGCGTAAAAATCGTTTTCTAAACTTGGAGCTCCAGCAATAACAAATTGGTAATTTGGATAATATGGAACAATAGAAAGCATTATGTTTAACATTTTTTGAACTTCCTGCTTTCTACTTCCTGGAAGTAAGGCAATAATAGGTTTTTCTCCAAGATTATTTTCGTCTCTAAACGTATTTTCCGAAGTAATCTTTCGAGTACTTATAGCATCAATAAGTGGATGACCCACAAAATGTACTGGAAAATTATGTTTTACCTCGTAAAATTCTTTTTCAAAGGGAAGAATAACATGCATTGCATCAATATCTCGCTTAATTTTCTCAATCCTACCTTCTCTTGAAGCCCAAATTTGGGGAGATATGTAATAGTTGGTTTTAAAATTATTCTTTTTAGCCCATTCCGCTATTTTAAGGTTAAAACCTGAATAATCAATAAAAATAATAGCATCTGGCGAGAACTTTTCAATATCATTTTTACAGAATTTAATGTTCTTAAAAATGGCGGTAATGTTTAAAATAACTTCAATAAAACCCATAAAGGCCATTTCTTTATAATGTTTTACCAAAGTACCTCCAGCATTTTGCATCAAATCGCCTCCCCAGCACCTAATATCAGCATCTTTATCCTTGGTTAGGAGTGCTTTTATAAGGTTTGATCCATGTAAATCACCTGAAGCTTCACCAGCAATAATGTAGTACTTCATTTTAGAAAACTTTATAGTACAGTATAACTAAAGCGGTTATTATTGTGGCTAAAAGAACACCTTTAGCGCGGTTATCTCTTTTTAATCGTAAAAATCCAAAAAAGGCGATTAAATTTAAAATTGCTCCTAAAGCTAAAAGGCTTCCGATATGTTCTTGCTCAATAGCAGCTTGGAAGGTTTCTACAATATTAAATTCTGAAAATAGAAGAATATACAATAAAGTGCCCACAGTGTTAGCAATTAAACCAACAACAAAGCCTATTAAAATTTCTTTTTTAGTATTCATTAAAATTCCAATTGTTTATATTTTGTATTTCATGGTGAGCAGTTAAGTCGAATTGTGTAGGTACAACAGAAACATAACCATTGGCAAGAGCCCATTCATCAGTGTCTTCACCTTTGTCTAATAATTCAAATTCGCCAGTGAGCCAGTAATAGTTCTTACCCATAGGGTTAGTACGCTTATCAAATTTTTCCTTCCAGTTAGCCCGAGCTTGTCTGCAAACTTTAATTCCCTTAATGGCTTTAGCATCAAGGTTTGGAAGGTTAACATTTAAAACAACTCCCTTAGGAATACCATTTTCTAATGCTTCTCTAACAATTTGCTTTACAAAGGCCTCAACATGTTCAAAATTAGCTTCCCACGAATAATCACATAACGAAAATCCAATTGCAGGAATACCTTCAATACCTGCCTCAATGGCAGCACTCATAGTACCTGAATAAATGACATTTATAGATGAATTTGATCCATGATTAATGCCACTAACACAAATGTCTGGTTTACGGTGTAAAAGTTCTTGCAGCCCTAATTTTACACAATCAGCAGGCGTACCGCTGCAACTATATTCTGCCTTAGCACCACTAGAAATATCAACATTCATTTTTTTTGAATATAGTGTATTATCTAACGTAATTGCGTGCCCCATACCAGATTGGGGACTATCTGGAGCTACCACCACCACATCTCCAATGTCTTTCATGTATTTTATTAAAGCTCTAAGCCCTGGTGCGGTTATACCATCATCGTTGGTTACAAGAATTAGAGGTTTTTCCATTATGCATACTTTATAAGGTAAAAATACGTTTTTAAAAAGGATAAGACCTTTGCGTTTTTGTAAAAAAATAACATATTGGTTTTAGACTGGCATGGTTTTTTCAGTATCTTGGGTGGATAAGATGAAGACATCATGAAGAACCTTAGACATTACCTAAAAAAATTGCGAATAAAAAACAATTCCTTTATGAAAAGAAATTTAGCCTACGTTTTATTAATAATGCTAGTTGCAGTTGCGTCATGTAGCTTTACAAACAGGTCTTTTGATAACGATGATAAGGATAAGTTGCTACTGGATTTAATAACTTATGTTTTAGAAAAAGGTCATTTTGAGCCAAAAGATATTAATGATGATTTTTCGGTAAGTGTTTTTGAAGATTTTATTGATGTAGTGGATCCTACAAAAAGGTTCTTTTTAGAGAGTGATATTCAAGATTTTGAGCAATACAAATTTCAGGTTGATGATCAAATAAAAAATACTGACATTACTTTTTTTAACCTTGTTTATAATAGGTTAATGAAGCGTATGGAAGATGCTAAAGAAATTTATAAAGATGTTTTGGATAAACCTTTTGATTATGCAATTGATGAGGTAATTAATATTAAGTATGACGAAAAGCCATTTGCTTCTTCTAAAAGACAACTTAAGGATCGTTGGAGAAAGCAATTAAAGTACGCCACCATGGGTACATATGATTCTAAACTGGAATTGACTGAAGAAGAAGACAATGACAAGAAAAAAATGACTTCAGAAGAGGCAGAAAAAGCTTCAAGAGAGTCAACTTTAACAACTTTAAACGAGTATTTTGATTTTATAGATGATTTACAACGCAAAGATTGGTTTGTACAATACATTAATACTATTGTAGATGAATTTGATCCACATACGTATTATTTTGCTCCAGAAGATAAGGAGAAGTTTGATGCAAGTATGTCTGGTAAGTTTGAAGGTATTGGGGCTAGGCTTCAGAAAAAGCCTGAAGGTGCTAAAATTGTGGATATCATTTCTGGTGGTCCAGTTTGGAGAGATACAAGAATTGAAGTAGGCGATATAATTATTAAAGTGGCTCAAGAAGATGATGAGGTTCCAGTTGATATTGTAGGTTGGAGATTAGATGATGCAATCAAATTAATTAAAGGCCCAAAAGGAACTAAAGTAAAACTTACGATACGTAAAATAGATGGTTCCATAGATAAAATTGTGTTAACACGTGATGTTGTTGAATTAGAAGAATCTTATGCTAAATCAGCAAGTATTATTAAGGAAAGCCAAAAATTTGGATTAATAAATCTTCCAAAGTTTTATGTTGATTTTACAGATTATAGTAAACGAAATGCAGCTTCGGATGTCGCGAAAGAGGTAGAAAGGTTGAAAGAAGAAGGTATGGAAGGTTTAATTCTGGATCTTAGAGATAACGGAGGCGGGTCTTTAAAAACTGTTGTAGAAATGGCAGGATTATTTATAAAAGACGGTCCTGTTGTTCAAGTACGTTCTAGTGGTGAAGGTAAAGAAGTTTATGACGATAAAGATGAAAGAATTCAATGGGATGGTCCTTTGGTAATTTTAGTGAACGAATTGTCGGCTTCAGCTTCAGAAATTTTGGCAGCGGCAATGCAAGATTATAAAAGAGCTATTGTAATAGGGAGTAAGCAAACATTTGGAAAAGGGACTGTACAAAATGTTATAGGTTTGGATAATATTGTTCGCAGTAATGAGCATGGTCAACTTGGTGCAATTAAATTAACTACGCAAAAATTTTATAGAATTAATGGAGGCTCTACACAGTTAGAAGGTGTTAAGAGCGATGTGGTTGTTCCAGATAAGTATAGTTATATAGATATTGGAGAAAGAGGGCAATCCAATCCTTTAAAGTGGGATAAAATTTCTCCCGCAGACTATAAGCCATGGGAGGGGTATATTGATTATGACCATACCGTAGCCAATAGTAAAAGAAGAATGGAGGAAAACCCTCAAATTAAATTAATTGAAGAAAATGCAAAGTGGTTGAAGGGAGAACAGGATGAAGAAGAAGTTTCTTTAAATTACGAAGTTTATAAACAAGAAGAGGCTAAGGATAAAAAACAATCTGAATACTATAAATCTATATTTGAGTACGACTCTCATTTAACTTTTAAATCATTAAAGTATGAGGAAGAGTTATTTACAAAAGATTCCGTTTTAAGAGAAAAAAGAAATCGCTGGCATCAAAATTTAGCCAAAGACGTCTATGTTGAAGAAGCGGTTAATGTATTGGAAGACCTTAAGCTTAGTTCAATTAAACAAGCTAAATTGGCAAGTGTAAAAGGGTAATACTCTATTTACTTTGGTAGCATATATTAAAAAAGACCTGTATTATCAGGTCTTTTTTAATTCATAAAGTTATTTCTATTGCGCTTAGTAACAAATAAAAAAGCACGTAACTCCTGAACAGTATCCATTACTTCTTTATTATTAAACCCTTCTTTTTCGAAATTTTCTAAGATGTAGGATTCACAAAACTTATCTACAACTTCAATTTCGTGTTTTCTAAATTTAGCAAGAACATCTTCAAAATCAATACCTGATTTTTTACTTAAATTTTGAAGGCGGTCACTAATGCTAGATAATTTGTTTTGCGAGGAAGCTACCGCCACGTTGTTAGATTCTACGGCTTGTTTGTTGTTTAAAATTGTTTTCATTGAGACTTTTGAAGTAATAGTTAGTTATTACTATTGCGATATATTTTGCAATAAAACTT
The DNA here is from genome assembly GCA_947493885.1 of uncultured Maribacter sp. Classification (GTDB taxonomy): domain Bacteria; phylum Bacteroidota; class Bacteroidia; order Flavobacteriales; family Flavobacteriaceae; genus Maribacter_B. The sequence continues at coordinate 180,503 of CANLTE010000001.1, read as the reverse complement.
GACAAGGATAGTTTTTTTACAGACTTAAGTCAAATTTTTTCGACATAAAAACCTATTTTAACATATGTTTATTCTTACTAATAGTAGAATAAAATCTATATTTTAATGTGATATTACTTGCTAATAAAAGTAATTTTATCGGGTCTTAATTGTAGTTAAAGTCAAGTGTAAAGGGGTGAAGGAAGGGTGTGAAGCAAAAAAATACCTACACCGTTTAGATGTAGGTATTTATAACTTTATACTAGTTTTAATTATTTAAGCTACTTTTTTTAATTGTGGGGTTTCGTTGGTTTTTTTGTTGTTTTTGTTTTTACTGTAGTTTAGTTTTTTATTTTGAATGTAGGTAATCCAAACTAATACCAAGCATATTACGGCAGTTGCTCCATTACCATCTTTTGCTAACAAATGTGCAAATATTCCGAAAATGAAATTCATAAAAAAGCCCGCATATGCCCATTCTAAAAGCCATTTAGTTTTATTGGCAAAGATTATTGAAAGGCCTAAAATTTGAGATACTGCTATAAAATATATTAGATAAGAAGGATAACCTAATTTATCAAATTTTAAGACAACGTCGTCATAGTTTATTATAGAGTTACCTATGGTACCTATAATGGCTAAAGAGAATAATAGTAAAGCTATACGATAATATACTTTGGTTTTCATAACGTAGGTTTTTTTAAGGTTTATTAGATAAAATTAATGCTACGCATCTCCTTTATGCCTTGAAAAGAGACGGATGACATTTTTCTGTAGACGAACGTTAAATGTATATAGAGAACTTAAAATATGGGTTTGATAAAACTTAAAGGGTAAAATTACTTTTTAAGCTTATCGGCGTGCATTTTTCTTAGTTTAATAAGTTTGGGAGTAATGACCGCACTGCAATAACCTTGTTCAGAATTATTTTTGTAATAATTTTGATGATAAGCTTCCGCTAGATGAAATTTTTCTAAAGCACTTAATTCAGTTACAATGGGGGTGTCATAATAAGAATCCATTTCTAGTAATACCTCTTTAGCAATTTTTTGTTGACTATCATTGTGATAATAAATAACAGAACGGTATTGGGTGCCAACATCAGCGCCCTGTCTATTTAATGTTGTAGGGTCATGACTTGTCATGAATACAGTAAGAATATCGTAATAAGAAATGGTTGAGGCATCAAAACTTATCTGCACAACTTCTGCATGACCTGTTAAACCTGAACATATTTCACGATAGGTAGGTACTGCAGGTGCTTGTCCTCCGGTATAACCCGAAACTACATTTTCAATGCCCCTTAATTCTTGAAATACCGCTTCAACACACCAAAAACATCCTCCTCCAAAGGTTGCAACCTCTATGTTATTCATTATGTTCTTTTTTTAAGGTTAAAGATTCCGAGTTGATGCAAAAGCGAAGGCCGCTAGGTTCGGGGCCATCAGGGAACACGTGTCCAAGATGAGCATCGCAAGTATTGCATATTACTTCAACTCTTACCATTCCGAAAGACTCATCTTTATTATACGCTATAGCATTTTCTTTTATAGGTTGGGTAAAGCTTGGCCAACCTGTACCAGATTCAAATTTTATGGTAGAGTCAAAAAGTGAAGTGTTACAACAAACACAGGTGTATTTTCCAGATTCGTAACTTGTGCATAAATCGCCTGAATGAGGTGCTTCCGTTCCTTTTTTTCTTGTAATTCTATATTGTTCGGGAGTTAGTAGGGTTTTCCATTCTTCTTCAGTTTTAATTATTTTAGAGTCAGGCTTTGGGTTTCCTTTAACCGAAAAATGAATAATGTCTTTCCAAGTTAGCATAGCTATTGTTTTTGTTTTGGTCGTTTCCTGATATTAAACTTACAAAATATCACTTGGATAAATAATCTTAAAATAGTCTAATTTTGAGAAATGAATTTTACTAAAAAAAATAGACTTGTTAATAGCGTTTTAATGCTTTTATGTATAATTGGTTTTTGGTTATTTGAAAATTTTTATACACCAGCAACATATTCCAATCCAAATGGAAATTCAGAAATAACAAATGAAGAATTTAAGCTATTACCAAAAAGTAAAACAGGTAATATTGTTAGCCATGAATTTTTTACATTGTCTTACTCTGAACCACACGAACAAGCTGAATGGGTTGCTTATTTTCTGGAAAAAAGTCATTTGACTTACGATGATAGAAAACGTCCATATTTTATTGAAGACCCTAAGGTTGTAACTAAATCTGCTGATTGGAGAAATTATAAGGGTTCTGGATATGATCGTGGGCATTTGTGTCCTGCTGGAGATAGACGATTTTCAGAATACGCTTATAATGAAACTTTTTATACCAGTAATATAAGTCCGCAGAATAGAGATTTTAATGGAGGTATATGGAATAGATTAGAAATGAAGGTGCGCTATTGGGCTAAAAAATATGGAAAAGTATTTGTGGTTACGGGAGGAGTTTTGGAAGATAATTTAAAAGAAATTGGGGATGAGGGAGTGGATGTGCCTAAGTATTTTTATAAAATTATTTTAAAAGAAGAAGGAGATAACGTTGAGGTAATTGCTTTTTTAATGAGAAATGAAGAGAGTAAATTACCACTTAAAAAGTTTGTAACAAGCATTGATGTAATAGAGCAAAAAACTGGATTGAATTTTTTTGAAGCATTACCCGATAAGGTTGAAAATAAAATTGAAGCTCAGATAAAAACAAACAATTGGAAATTCTAAAAACTTTCTTTTAAACGATTAGAATCTAGTCTTAAAAAAATAAATAAGAGAATAGTAAAAAATAGTAAACCTGAACCTCCGTAACTCATAAATGGTAGCGGAATTCCAATTGTGGGTAAAATACCAATTACCATACCTACATTAATAAAAAAGTGTACAAAAAGAATAGAAATTACACCATAACCATACATTCTACTAAAATCATTTTTTTGGCGCTCAGCAAGGCTTGTAAGTCTTAGAAAAAGCATTGTAAAGAGTATTACAACTGTTGCCGTTCCAATGAATCCCCATTCTTCTCCGATGGTGCTAAAAATGTAATCGGAGTGTTGTTCAGGAACAAAATCACCTTTTGTGCGAGTACCTTCTAAAAACCCCTTTCCATAAAACCCACCAGATTCAATGGCTTTTTCCGATTGGTAAGTGTTGTAACCAATTGTTTTTTGAATTTCTTCAAGTTTTTTAGGGTCTTTTTCTAATCGTAACCATAAACTAAATCGGTCTCTATGACGTTGTTCAAAAACCTTCTCAAAAACAAAATTTACCGAGAGAGAAAACAGTATGGTAGCAATACAAGCAATAGCAACTTGGAATACAGGTACTTTAAAATTCTTTCGTTTAAGTAGAAGAAACAATATTAAACCAAGTACTAATCCAATAGTTATCCAAATGGTTCCGAACATTAAAGTACAGACAAAAATTAATATGAGAAATAAGCCTATGGATAAATAATACAATGGTAGCCCTTCTCTAAAAATTACAAATATCAGTGCAAAAAATACTAGTGCGCTACCAGGATCGGGCTGAGGTACAATTAAAAGAACAGGAATAAATAGTATTAAAATAGCGTACAATTGATCTTTTCTGCGTTTTATGTCGGTTTGTATATCGCTAAGGTACTTTGCTAGTGCTAAAGCTGTTGTGACTTTTGCTAGTTCTGATGGTTGCAAATTAAAGAAACCCAAATCGTACCATGAAGTGGCTCCTGCTACTGTTTTTCCAAAAACAAATAGCCCCAGAAGCATTACCATTGAGATTAGGTAAAAGAGACTGGAAAATCGTTCATAAAAATTAACTTCTAAGGCTAAAACAATTACCACGAAAATGGCACTTGCCATGATAAAAAATAATTGTTTGCCATGTAAAGTGCTAAAGTTAAAGATGGATTGGTCTGCTTCAGTAAACGTGCTTGAGTATATATTCAGCCAGCCTATAAATACCAGGATGGCATAGATTAATATAGTAAGCCAATCAAGTCTTTTTAGAACACTTTTACCAGACATACTCGTTAATCTTAAATTCTTTTCCGCTATAAGGTTTTGCGTATTCGTGTTCTAGTGTTTTTTCAAGCATTTTTTTCTCTAGATTCTTTAAGGTCACTTCTCCTTTTATATATTTTTCAATCATAAGGGAGGCGATATGTCCAGCATATCTAGATCCATAGTATCCATTTTCTATATAGACAGCAATAGCAATCTGAGGGTTATTTACGGGAGCAAAGGCGACAAAAACAGAGTGATCGGTAAGTTGAGTTCTTACACCATCTATTTTAGTAAAATTTTCAGCGGTACCTGTTTTTCCTGCAACTTCAATTCCTGGTATTTGAATCCAGCGGGCGGTTCCTTTTCGGTACACATCTGCTAGACCTTCTATTACAGGTGCAAAATGTTTTCTTTCTATGGTAGTGTGTTTAGGCTCAGTATATTTAGGGTTTACAATATTTTTGCCTTCTATTTTTTTCAATATATGAGGGGTAAAATAATGCCCTCTGTTGGCAATTGCAGACATCATATTAGCTAGTTGTATTGGAGTGGCTAAAACTTCACCTTGACCAATAGAATTGGAAATAATAAATGATGAACTCCATCTATTGTCTCCGTACCATTTGTCATAGTACTCTTTACTAGGTATTCTTCCTTTTTGACCATAAGGCAAGTCGTACCCTAAATAATTACCAAGACCAAAACTTTTCATATGTTTTTCCCAAACATCCATACCATCATCTGTGCTTTTGTATTTGTCATATATTTTTCTGAAAGCTCCAGCAAAATAAGCGTTACAAGATTTGTGGATTCCTGAATTCATATTTCTTAATCCACCACCACAATGACAACCTCTTTTCTTTCTACCTACATAAAAACCATTATAACATCTTACAGTTGTGTTTTCATCGATTACCCCTTCTTGAAGAGCTATTAGAGCATTTAATGCTTTAAAAGGAGATCCTGGGGGTTGTTGTGCAAGTATAGATCTATCCCAAGTTGGGTTTGCTATAGTATCATTATATAATTTGGTATAGTTTTTAGAGCGCTGTCTGCCAACTAAAAGAGAAGGGTCGTACGTTGGCCCTGAAATCATTGATAATATTTCACCGGTAGAAGGTTCTAAGGCAACAATACCTCCACGTTTACCAACCATTAACTTTTCGCCATATTCTTGTAGAACTTTATCAATAGTGATGCTAATTTGTTTTCCTTGAATTGGAAGAGTATCTAAACTACCATTTTTATAAGGTCCAATATCTCTATTAAAGCGATCTTTTTGTATGTATTGTACACCTTTTCTTCCACGTAAAAGCTCCTCATATTGTTTTTCAACTCCGGTGCGCCCCGTAAGTTCTCCTTGAATGTAATATTTGTTTTTTGCTAAATCTCTTTCATTAACCTCACTAATATAACCTAATACATTTGCCCCACTACTAGTATCGTAATATCTTAACGATCGTTTCTGTATGTAAAATCCAGTGTACTTTCGCATTTTTTCTTGTAAACGAGCATAATCTTCTTTAGAGAGCTGGTGAACCAATACAGAAGGTAATCTAGAGGAGTACGTTTTGGCTTTTTTAAGGGATTTGATAAATTTTTCTTTATCAATCCCTAAAAGACCACAAAACTCAATGGTGTCTAATGATTTTACTTCTCTTGGAATAACCATTACATCATAAGCAGGGTCATTACCTACCAAAAGTTTACCATTTCTATCATAAATGTATCCCCTTTCTGGATAGTCATAAATTGCCTTTATGGCTGGGTCTTCCATTACTTGATTTGGTGAAAATCTAAAAATTTGTAAGTAAGAAAGCCTACCAATAAAGGTAATCCCTATAATTATTATTATGGATGATAGAAGAATTTTTCTCATTCTTTTTTAACGCTAAATAAAGTGCCAAATAATAAACATAGAATTAGTGTTGCTAAACTTATAATAAGTACCTTTTTTAGAATTAGCAGAATGTTAATCAAACTAAAAACTTCCAAGGTGAAGAACACAAAGTGGTGCACTACAATTAATAACGTTAAAAAGGTAAATTGTTGTGCCTTTGTACTATTACTTAATTTAAAGCTTTGAAATTCTAAATTGACGCCAAAAATAAATCGCATAATTGCTGGTCTCAAATAGGCTATTGTTGTAGTTGACGCAGCATGCAGTGCCATGGTATCGGAGAAGAAATCTATTGATAGGCCTAGTAAAAAACTTAAACCAATGAATGCTGCTCGCTTTTCTTTAATGGGATACCAGTATAAGAAAAGTATGTATACCATTGGATTTATAAAACCAAAAAAGTTTAGTCTATTAAATACAAGAACTTGTACCAGCACAAGTAGCACGAATCTAATAAAATTAATAAAGAAATAGTTACTAATCATTGTTGATTGTTTCAGATTCTAGTTCCAATATTTCTTCTCTATTTAGGCTATTTATAATGTACACATTTTTAACATTCGTCATATCATTGAACAATGAAACATCAATAGTATAAAAATTTTCGGACAGGTCTAAATCAAACTTTTTAATTGTTCCAATAGGAATGTTTTCTGGAAAAATACTACTCATTGCACCAGTAACAATAGTATCTCCATTATGTAGGGGAACCAGTTTTGGAATATCAATTAATTGAACTGTTGTGTAGGATTTTGTATTCCACACTAAGGATCCAAAGTGATTGGTGTTTTTAATTTTAGCATTAATGTTGGAATGCTCATTTAAAATACTTTGAACAGTTGCAAATTTGCCTGAAGTGTTTTCTACAATACCAATAATACCTTTATCGGTAATAACACCCATATCTTGTTTAATGCTATCTTTTTTTCCTTTGTTAATGGTGAGGTAATTTCTTTGATCTGCATAACTATTTTTAATTATTTGACCACTAGAAATGGTATAGCTAATATTTGCAGTATCTAATGCAATTTGAATTTCATTTTTTTTATTGAAAAGTAAATGTCTAAGTCGCTTATTTTCGTTTACGAGCTTTTCATTTTCTTTGTCTAAATCAAAATATGTAGAAATGTTAAAGGAAGTATTGTAAATGTTTCCTGTAAGCCAGTTCGCAGAATTAAAAAATTTAGACTGATGAAACGAATGCGATTGAATCGTAAAACCTAATGATATCAACATTAAAAGGATATAAAGTAGAAAGTGTTTATACCGTATTAAAAAATTGATAATCTGTTGCATTCACTTTTAAGTTTATGGTAAAAGCAGCTATATATTTAGTGCAATTTAAAATCGAGGTAAATGACACAAATTACCTCGATTTTGAAAATTACTTTATTAAAATACTTTTATAGCGCTCTAGATTTTTTAAAGCAATACCTGTACCCCTCACTACAGCACGTAGTGGGTCTTCTGCAATGTAAACAGGTAAATCTGTTTTTTGTGATAATCTACGATCAAGCCCTCTTAGCATGGATCCACCACCTGCAAGATAAATACCTGTGTTATAAATATCTGCAGCTAGTTCTGGAGGAGTTTGCGAAAGTGTCTCCATTACTGCATCTTCTACACGTAAAATTGATTTGTCCAAGGCTTTGGCAATTTCACGATATGAAATTTGAACCTGTTTTGGTTTACCTGTTAAAAGGTCTCTTCCTTGAACTGATTTTTCATCAGGTGGGGTTTGTAAATCTTCTGTAGCAGAACCAATTTCAATTTTTATAGCCTCCGCAGTACTTTCTCCAACATATAAGTTGTGTTGTGTACGCATGTAGTATATAATATCGTTAGTGAATACATCACCTGCAATTTTAACAGATTTATCGCAAACAATACCGCCTAATGCAATTACTGCAATTTCAGTTGTACCACCACCGATATCAACAATCATATTTCCTTTAGGCTGCATAATATCTAAACCAATACCAATAGCAGCGGCCATTGGTTCATGTATTAAATATACCTCTTTACCATTAACACGCTCTGCAGATTCTTTTACCGCTCGCATTTCAACTTCAGTAATTCCTGAAGGAATACAAATAACCATTCGCAACGCAGGAGGAAACCATTTTTTCTTTAATGCAGGAATGTTTTTAATAAACATATTGATCATCTTTTCAGAGGCATCAAAGTCTGCTATTACACCATCTTTAAGAGGGCGAATAGTTTTTATGTTTTCATGGGTTTTTCCTTGCATCATGTTAGCCTCTTTACCCACGGCAATGATTTTACCAGTGATTCTATCTCTGGCAACAATAGAGGGGCTGTCTACAACAACCTTGTCTAAATGAATAATAAGCGTATTAGCAGTACCTAAGTCAATGGCTATTTCCTCGGTTAAGAAATCAAAAAATCCCATAGTTTAGTGTTTGGTTCTAGATTAAAAGGTGTATTTCATCGACAAAAGTAATGAAATTAATGCTTAAAATGACGTGTACCTGTCATTACCATAGCAATTTCGTTTTCATTACAATAATCTACACTTAATTGATCTTTAATAGATCCTCCAGGCTGAATAACACTTTTAATACCACTTTTATGCGCAATTTCTACACAATCAGGAAATGGGAAAAAAGCATCGCTTGCCATAACGGCCTCATCCAAATCAAATTTAAAAGATTGAGCTTTGTGAATAGCTTGGTTAAGTGCATCAACTCTTGAAGTTTGGCCGGTTCCACTAGCGCACAACTGCTTGTTTTTTGCTAATACAATAGTGTTACTTTTTGTATGTTTACATAATTTTGAGGCAAAAATTAAATCTTCCAACTCTCTTTCTGTAGGGCTATTTTTTGTTACTGTTTTTAAGTCTTCAAGAGCATCGGTCTTGTGGTCTTTATTCTGTAATAAGAAACCATTTAAGCAGGTTCGCACTTGGTTATGCGGCAATTCAATATCATTTTGAATTAAAATGATTCTATTTTTTTTGCCTTTTAAAATCTCTAAAGCTTCATCTGCATAACTAGGGGCTATAACTACTTCGCAAAAAAGTTTGTGAATTTCTTCAGCAGTTGCTTTGTCAATTTCTTTATTACTAATTAGTACACCACCAAAGGCAGATACTGGGTCCCCAGCTAGGGCATCAACATATGCTTGATGAATAGTATCGCGCATTGCTAAACCACAAGCATTGTTGTGTTTTAGGATAGCAAAAGTAGGGTCGTCATTTTTAAACTCGTTCATTAAGTTTACTGCCGCATCAACATCCAACAGGTTATTATATGAAAGTTCTTTTCCATGAAGCTTATTAAACATTGCATCAAAATCACCAAAGAAAAATCCTTTTTGGTGTGGGTTTTCTCCATAGCGTAAAACTTGACCTTTAGCTTCACTAATTTTTAAAGCAGCTTCTTCGTGATTGGCGTTGAAGTGGTTAAAAATAGCAGAATCATAATGCGAAGAAACATTGAAAGATTTAGTTGCAAAACGCTTACGGTCTTCAAGAGTCGTAGAGCCATTTCCTTTAGAAATAACTTCTAAAACTTCAGAATAATCTTCCATTGATGAAACACATAACACATCTTTAAAGTTTTTGGCGGCAGCACGTATTAATGAAATGCCACCGATATCAATTTTTTCAATGATATCCTGTTCTGATGCTCCACTTGCAACAGTTTTTTCAAACGGATACAAATCAACTATTACGATATCTAACTGCGGAATATTAAATTCTTTAAGTTGAGCAATATCACCATCATGGTCTTGGCGATTTAAAATACCACCGAAAACTTTTGGGTGTAATGTTTTAACTCGTCCACCTAAAATTGATGGGTAGCTAGTAACGTCTTCAACAGGAACAACATTTATACCTAAATCTTTAATAAATTTTTCGGTACCTCCAGTAGAATATATGGTTATACCAAGTTCATCAAACTTTCTTACAATTGGCTCTAAACCATCTTTGTGAAATACTGAAATTAGTGCTGATGTTGCTTTTTTTACATTGCTCATTTTTGCGTACTTGTAATTAACATTTTAAGCTTACAAAAGTACTTTTTTTGTAACGTTAATTACAAGCGTGTTATCAACAAAAACACTAAAGTTTTAAAGAATTTCAGCCACTTTTTGATTCACAAACTCTAAAAAGCGCTCATCTGCTGTTGTGAAAGGGTCTGGGGTGTTGCTATCAATATCTATTTGCCCAATATTTTCACCATTAACAAATAAAGGAACAACAATTTCCGCTTTTACTGTTATGCTACAAGCAATATAGTTGTCTTGAGCAGCAACATCTGGAACCACAAAATTTTGATTGCTAACAGCTACTTGTCCGCAAATACCTTTTCCAAAGGGAATAATAGTATGGTCGGTTGGTGCACCCGCATATGGGCCTAATTTTAATTCATTTTTATTACCGTTTTTGAAATAAAACCCAACCCAATCGTAGTAGGAAATACTATCTTTTAACAAATTACATATTTCTTGAAGTTTAGCATTGACGTTAAAATTAGAATCATCAATAATCGTTGAAATTTGTTGTTTTAGAGCGTCAAACATGATGGTTTTGCAATGGGTTTAATGAATTTTAACAAAGGTACAATGTTATTAATTTTGGGGTTATTACTATGTTAATTTATTAACAGTTTTTTTATTTAAAAATGAATTTTAGATAATGTTTTGCTAATGTATGGAGTCTTGTTTTGTGGAATTATAACCACTAAATAAAAATGATGAAAAATTTAAAAGTATCGCTATTAATAGTAATAGCAATTGCCGCAAACTCGTGCCAACATCTAGATGACTATTCGGGTTCGGGATCTAATAGCTCAGAAGCGGTTTCTCCGTTGGAGGTGCTAGAATTAAATCAACAATATGAATTACCTTTTAATCCTTTGTTAACTATAGAAGGAGGTGTTGAAATTAGAAACGGAGGATATGGTTCAGCAGCAACTGCACACCCTACAAACGAAGGAGAGTTCTACGCAGTAACAGATCGTGGACCTAATACTGATTTTTTAGAAGGGAAAAAATTTCCTGTTTCCAGTTATATTCCAAGAATAGGTCATTTTAAAGTAACACGTGGAGGAAATATAGAGTTAATTGAAGATATTTTATTGAAAGATCCAATGGGAACGCCAATATCTGGATTACCAAATCCTGAGGGTAAAGGTGCAACAGGGGAAATTCCTTATGACGTTTCTGGTAATCAAATAGAGTTTGATGATTTTGGATTAGATTCTGAAGGTATTGTGGCACTGAAAGACGGGTCGTTTTGGATTTCCGATGAATACGGGCCTCATATTGTACATTATTCAGCCAACGGAGTACAATTAGAGCGTATTTCTCCGGTTGGTGTTAACGATGATAATGGAGGTAGAAAATTACCAGCTGTTTTTGCTAAAAGAAGAGCTAACCGGGGAATGGAAGGTTTGGCAATAACACCAGATGAAAAAATATTGGTTGGTATTATGCAGTCTACAATGTATAATCCTGTTAAAATGAAAAAAGATATTACCAGAATAGTAGCTTTTAATTTGGAAACAGGTGAAACAAAACAATATTTATACAAACAGGAAAAATCAAACTTATCAAATTCAGAAATTGTAGCATTGTCTAATACTCAATTTTTAGTAGTTGAAAGAGATGGTAAGTTTTCTGGTGCAGAAACTTCGCAAAAGCATATTTACAAAATAGATATTTCTCAGGCTACCGATATTAGTGCTGTTGATGTAACCGCTGAATTTGGAAAAATGATTGGAGATAAAACAATTGAAGAGTCCACTTGGGAAGAGTTGGCTGCGGAAGGAATTAATCCAGTCTCAAAAACATTGGTTGCCGATTTGGTTCAAATTACGGGATATCCTCATGATAAGTTAGAAGGAATATGGTTAGTAGATGATAATACTTTAGGTTGTATAAACGATGACGATTTTGCAGTTTCCGATGAAGATGATAATGGTATTATAGAACAAAAAGTGCTTCCTGGTGTACAGAAAATTGATGCGGGCTCATTGTATCTAATAAAAGCAGATTTTTAATAAAAAATATAATAAAACCAGCGTTGTATTTACATACAGGGCTGGTTTTTAATGTTTAAAGTTTAGTTAATTGTAGTTGGTTGTTGTTACTTGAAAGGCAATTGTTGTATTTTTGTTAAACAATGAAAAAAGTATTTTTCAAAATAACGTCTTTGTTAATGGCACTTTTAGTGTTGCTTTCAACTACTTCATGGAAGGTAGAAAAGCATTATTGTATGGGGCGTTTAATGGATGTTGCTTTTTTTGAGTCTGCAGAAAATTGCGGTATGGATATAAGCTTTGACGATGCAGATAATGCCGATAACATTAGTGAAATGTCTTATTGCGATGATGAGGTTATTCTTGTTGAAGGTCAAGATAATTTAAAGACTTCTTTAGAAGATTTTAATTTAGAAAGCCAAATTTTTCTTACTGCTTTCACAAATTCATATATTAATCTTTTTGAGAGTGTAAGGTATAAGGCTATACCTCATGAAAAATACCCACCTCCAATACTGGTCTACGATTTACAGTTGTTAGATCAAGTTTTTTTAATTTGATATTATTTACCTTTTTCATTAATAATTTAATTGTTAATGAAAGTCTCTTGTGTTCTAAATGTTTTTAGAATGCAATTTAAATGTATGCTTTATGGCATGGTAATAATAAATTAAGAAAATAAAATGATAAAATATATATTAACTGCTTTTTTGAGCCTTATGTATTTAGTTACTTTTTCTCAAGAAAAAGTAGAAGGAATGGTGATGGAAGCAAATAATTCTAACAAACATATTGGACTTTCGGGGGCCAATGTGTATTGGATGAATTCACAAATAGGAACAATTACAAATGCAGAAGGTCTTTTTTCTATACCATATAAAAAAGAGTATAACAAACTAATTATTAGTTACGTTGGGTTTGAGTCGGATACCTTAACGATTAATGCCCCTAAAATGATTCATCATTCATTAACAGCGTCAAATGTTCTTGATGAAGTAACAGTTTTAAAAGAAAGAGAGGCAATTGAGAAAACCTTTTTAAATCCAGCAAATGTTGTAACAATCAATAGTGCAGAGCTATTGAAGGCTGCTTGTTGTAATCTTTCGGAAAGTTTTGAAACTAATCCTGCTATTGATGTTAACTTCTCAGATGCGGTAACTGGAACCAAGCAAATTCAAATGCTTGGATTAACTAGTCCGTATCTTTTAATAACACAAGAGAATATACCAATGGTGCGTGGAGCATCCCAAGCATTTGGACTCACTTTTACTCCGGGCACATGGGTAGAGAGTATTCAAATAACTAAGGGGTCGGGCAGTGTAGTTAATGGCTATGAAAGTATTTCAGGCCAGATTAATACGGAACTGGTAAAGCCGTTTACCGATAAAAGGTTATTTGTAAATGGATACGCAAATAAAAACGGGCGAATAGAGTTAAATACTCATTTTAATAAAAAAATATCTGAGAAATTGAGTACTGGATTATATGTGCATGCAAATCGAAGAGATAGAAAAGAAGAAGGAAACAATGATGGTTTTTTAGATGCTACTTTGGGTAATCAAATAAACGTTATGAACCGTTGGCAGTATCAAAATGCAGAAAAGGGTTGGGTTAGCTTTTTTAATGTCCGGTTTTTAAATGATGAAAAACAAATTGGTCAAACTAGTTTTATTAAAACAAAAGGGGCAACAATTGGTCGTGACCAAAATGGAGCTTGGGGAGGAGAGATAAACACAAACCGTTTTGATACTTCAATAAAATTGGGGTATGTTTTTCCAGAAATGCCATTTCAAAGTATTGGTTTTCAAACCTCATATAATAGACATAAACAGGAGTCATATTTTGGGTTAAATTCTTATAATATTACGCACGAAAGTATATACTCCAATTTAATATTTAATTCAATCTTGGGAGATACTCAAAACAAATTTAAAACTGGATTAACCTTTGCTTATGACGGTTATAAAGAGTTTGTGAATGTTATGAATTACAATCGAACTGATAATTCCATTGGAGCCTTTTTTGAATATAGTTATGATGATTTAGCTAAGTTCAATATAGTTGCAGGAGTAAGAGTTGATGCACATAACAGATTGGGTAATTTTATAACTCCACGGTTACATTTTAGGTATACTCCATGGGATAAAGCTAGTTTAAAAGGGTCGTTTGGAAGAGGAAGAAGGGCGGCAAATATTTTTGCCGAAAATCAAAAATTATTTTCTTCTGCAAGACAAATAAAAGTTATTGAAAACGGAGGTAATATCTATGGTTTGAATCCAGAGGACGCATGGAATTATGGAGTAAGTTTTTTGCAAGGATTCTTTTTGGGAGAACAAAAAGGTAATGTTAGTCTCGATTTTTATAGAACAGATTTTAAAAATCAAGTTGTAGTAGATTGGGAAAACCCGCAGGAGATTTCATTTTATAATTTAGATGGAAAAAGTTTTGCGAATAGCTTTCAATTAGAGGTTAATTATGAGCTGGTTAAAAGCTTAGATTTAAGAGCAGCTTACAAATATTATGATGTGCAGACAAAATATCAAACAGGACAGTTGCAGAAACCGTTACAAGCAAAACATCGTTTTTTTGCTAACTTAGGTTATATTACTGAGTCAAAAGAAAATGGTGCACAATGGCGTTTTGATTATACATTACACACACTTGGTAAACAACGATTACCAAGTACTATAACTAATCCAGAAGCGTTTCGCTTAGGAGATACTGTTGGTGGGTATAGTTTAATGAATGCGCAAGTTACCAAAGTGTTTAGTAATGCGTTTGAGTTTTATGTTGGGGGAGAAAATTTGACAAATAAAAAACAAAATAACCCTGTTTTAGATGCAGAAAACCCGTTTGGTGCGTATTTTGATACGAGTATTGTATATGCACCTGTTATGGGTAGAATGTTCTATGTAGGATTTAGATATAAACTATAAAATAAATTAAAGATGAAAAAATCAATAATAGTAGTTGTGGTGTTTTTAATAACAGCAATAACTTTTGCGCAGGATAAAAATAAAAAGTTAACCGTGGAGGTTGATGGTAAGTGCGAAATGTGTAAAATGCGTATTGAAAAAGCAGCACTTGGAGTTAAAGGAGTAAAGTTTGCCCAATGGGATGTAGCTTCACATGAGTTATCGTTAATTTTTGATGAACGTAAAACAGACCCAATGAAGGTTAAAGCTGCAATTGTAAATGTGGGTCATGATACCAAAGAGTTAAAAGCTTCCACTGAAGCTTACAACAGTGTGCATGAGTGTTGTAAATATAGAGAAGATAATAAAGATGATAGTCATAAGCACCATGATAATCATTAGTTTTTAGAAACAGTATAAAAACGGGTTTTGAAATTTCAAAACCCGTTTTTTGCTTTAAAAAAGTGTTAATATTTGTTTTGAGTGTAAGGTTTTTGGTTTTATCAAAACTAACAACATGCAATTTTTCCACTCATGCATATTCGTTGGTTGTTCTTTATTGGTGTTTTTTCTATTGTTTTTTGGGGATATGGACAAACATGTTGCTCAGGTGGTGTGCCTTTGTCTAATAATTTAGGTTTACCTAATGACGGTAAAGGAGCTTCAGTTTTAGGTTTGAGTTATGATTATAATAACTTAAATACACTAAAAGCGGGGACACAAAAATTAGATGATAATTCTAGGCTGCGAAATACACATTCTATATTATTGAATTATGGATATTCTTTTACAGATAGATTTTCTGTAGAAACACTTTTCTCTTGGGTAAATCAAACGCGAACAATTTCTCAATTCGGAAACGAAAACTTTACGGAAACAACTGGTATTGGTGATGCAGTGTTTTTGTTGAAATATGCTATTCCAAAACTTTTAGGAGAACAAAGTGTGTTGAGTTTTGGCTTTGGTGTTAAGGCTCCTCTGGGAAAATCGGACTTAAATAGTGATGAAGGAATACAGTTAACTGCAGATTTGCAACCAGGAAGTGGAGCTTGGGATATGCTTGGTTGGCTATCTGTTTCTAAGCCGCTTTCATTTAGACCCTCGGCGGCGGTTTCTGGTAGTATCACATTTAGAGGGACAGGAGTAAATAATTCGTATTTAAATAATACCGCAATTTATGAATTTGGAAATGTTTTGCAGAGCAACGTAGGTTACACGGATCAGTTTTTGATATTTAATACCATTGTAAATCCAGGTTTAGTTTTTAAATACAGAAAATCTTTTGACGATAAAATAGATAATTCTAAAATTCCTAATACAGGGGGGGAATGGGTGTTTGTGAGACCAGAGCTTACAGTTTTGTTATCTCCAAAATTGTCTTTTAATACAAAAGTAGAATTACCACTTTATAGTAATGTGGTAGGAACTCAATTAACTCCAACAGTTAGATTTACAGCTGGAGTGCAGTATAGATTCAAAAAGAAAGTAAATATAACGCTATGAAAAAGAAAATAATTTTAGGAATAGTATTAACTGCATTGTTTTTTTCGTGTAGTTCTTCAGACACTTCAGGACAAGACTTTGAAAACCCTAATTCTGGTGAATGGAGTATTCCAGTAACCGAAGTTTTAGATGGTGGTCCTGGAAGAGATGGGATACCGGCATTAGAAAATCCCAATTTAGTAGGTGTTTCCGAGGTTAATTTTTTAAACGATTCTGATTTAGTTATTGGGGTTAAAAATGGAGCTACCGTGAGAGCGTACCCTCATGTTATTTTGGATTGGCATGAAATCATTAATGATAATCTAGAGGATTTGTCAGTAGCAATTACGTATTGCCCGTTAACAGGAACAGGGATTGGATGGGATAGGATTATAAATGGTAGTGAAACCACATTTGGTGTTTCGGGGCTTTTATATAACACCAATTTAATTCCTTTTGATAGAGCTACAAGAAGTAATTGGTCTCAAATTTTAAACGAATCCGTGAACGGAAGTTTAATAGGTGAAAAAATAAACTTGATTGGTGTAATAGAGACTGATTGGAAAACTTGGAAAACTATGTTTCCTGAATCTAGTGTGGTATCTACTAGCACGGGTTTTTCAAGAACATATGGAACTTCGCCTTATGGAGATTATAATACTAACAACTCTCGTTTTTTGTTTCCTGTAGATAAAGATGATAGATTACCATTAAAAGAACGAGTTTTAGCCATTGTAGATGGTGAAGATGCTAAGGTCTATAGGGTAGAAGATATTGGTAATGTAAACTTTGTAAAGGACAATTTTAAGGGAACTAATTATGTCATAGTTGGGGAAGAAAGTTTTATGGTTTCTTTTGAATTGAATGCAAATCAAGAAGCATTAGAGTTTTCATACGCATTTAACAATTCTGAAATTATTCTAAGTGATAATGAAGGTAATATGTGGAATATATTTGGTGAAGCGGTTTCCGGACCAAGATCTGGTGAGCAGTTAAAATTTGCGCCTTTTTTTAAAGGGTTTTGGTTTTCTATTCCGGCATTTTATACAACTGAAATTTATGTCAATTAACAAGGGGCTTAAGTAATAATGTAAAAGTAAAACCCCTTCTAAGCAAAGTTTGCTTAGAAGGGGTTTTTATTTAGATGTGTAGCCTGTGTTTAGATTACATCATACCTGGCATTCCGCCACCACCCATTGGAGGCATCGGAGCAGGAGCATCTTCTTTAATATCGGTTAATGCACACTCAGTTGTCAAAATCATTCCAGAAACCGAAGCGGCATTTTCTAAAGCAACTCTAGTCACTTTCTTAGGGTCAATAATACCAGCTTTCATCATTTCAACGTACTGTTCAGATTTAGCATCGTAACCAAAGTCACCTTTACCATCAAGTATTTTGGCAACTACCACTGAGCCTTCACCACCAGCATTAGAAACAATAGTTCTAATCGGAGCTTCAATTGCTCTTGCTACAATTTGTAAACCAGTTTCTTCATCAGCATTTTCAGTTTTTAGCTTACCTAAAACAGATTTTGCTCTAACTAAAGCAACACCACCACCAGCAACAATACCTTCTTCTACAGCGGCTCTTGTGGCATGCAATGCATCATCAACTCTATCTTTCTTTTCTTTCATTTCTACCTCAGAAGCAGCACCAACATATAATACCGCAACACCTCCAGCTAATTTAGCCAAACGCTCTTGAAGTTTTTCTTTATCATAGTCAGATGTAGTAGTCTCTATCTGAGCTTTAATTTGGTTAACTCTTGTTTTAATGTTTTTTGCTACGCCACCACCATTAACAACAGTTGTATTGTCTTTATCAATAGTTACTTTTTCGCAAGTACCTAACATTTCAAGTGTGGTATTGTCTAAGGAAAAACCTCTTTCTTCAGAAATAACAGTACCGCCTGTTAAAATGGCAATATCCTCTAACATTGCTTTTCTTCTATCACCAAAACCTGGAGCTTTAACAGCTGCTATTTTAAGAGACCCTCTTAGTTTGTTTACAACCAACGTAGCTAATGCTTCACCATCAACATCTTCTGCAATGATTAAAAGTGGCTTGCCAGATTGAGCTACAGGCTCTAATACAGGAAGTAAGTCTTTCATTGCAGATATTTTTTTATCGAACAATAAAATATAAGGATTGTCTAAATCTGCAATCATTTTTTCAGAATCGGTAACAAAATATGGAGAAAGGTACCCTCTGTCAAATTGCATTCCTTCAACAACATCTACATAAGTATCTGTTCCTTTTGCCTCTTCTACCGTAATAACACCTTCTTTTCCTACTTTGCCAAATGCCTGCGCAATTAAATCACCTATAGTTTCATCGTTATTTGCTGAAATAGATGCTACTTGCTTAATTTTTTCGGAAGAATCACCAACTTTTTTAGATTGCTTAGCAAGGTCAGCAACAATTGCTTCAACAGCTTTGTCGATACCTCTTTTTAAATCCATAGGATTAGCACCAGCGGCAACATTTTTTAATCCTTCTTTTACAATTGCTTGTGCCAGTACAGTAGCAGTAGTTGTACCATCACCAGCTAAATCATTGGTTTTAGAAGCTACTTCTTTTACCATTTGAGCACCCATGTTTTCAAGGGCATCTGCTAATTCAATTTCTTTTGCTACAGTAACACCATCTTTGGTTACTGCTGGTCCACCGAATGATTTGCTAATAATTACGTTTCTTCCTTTAGGACCTAATGTTACTTTTACCGCATTTGCAAGTGCATCAACACCTCTTTTAAGTCCGTCACGTGCTTCAATATCAAATGTTATATCTTTTGCCATCTTTTTAATTTTAGGCTATTGGCTTTAAGCTAAAAAAGCTTTGATAATATGCCATTCACCAATTATTGTTTTTAATTTAATTTTTGTTTTAACGAGTAAACTTTCTTTTTTACAAGATTGACATTTTTGTTAAGTGTGTCAAATGAATCAGTGTTTATATATTCTAATTCTTTACTTAGTAATAAAAGATATTCAACTTCAGAAGCAGAACCCATAGCTATTGTTAAAAACCTATTAAACTCTGCATCGCTATCTCTTCCGCAACCTTCACTAATATTAGTAGGGATTGAAGAACTTGCTCTTCTTAGTTGGGAAGTAAGACCGTATTGCTCATCTTTAGGAAATAGTTTGGTAATTTCATAAACCGAAAGTGTTAACTTGTGGCTTATTTTCCAAATATCATATTTCTTAAAATCTCTCACTTGGTCTTGTTAGTGTCTAAAGCATTTGGCTTATTGCGTTTGTACTTAAACAATTGCCAAAATATCGCTCTCACGCATGATTAAGTAATCAGTACCTTCTAATTTTAGTTCGGTGCCAGCATATTTTCCATAAAGTACAGAGTCTCCAACTTTTACGGTTACTTTTTCATCTTTTGTACCTGGGCCAACGGCAACAACTTTTCCTTTTTGAGGTTTTTCTTTTGCAGTATCTGGAATGTATATACCAGATGCAGTTTGCGTTTCTGCTGCCATAGGCTCAATAAGGACCCTATCTGCTAGTGGTTTAATGCTAAGTTTAGCCATAGTATTAATTTTTAATTATTTTTTAATATTTCTTGATTACACTAGACAGAAATTATGCCATTTTAAAAAACTGACAAATTGTAAAAATCAAAAATGCCAGCTTGTCATTCAGGCTGGCATTTTGTATATTTTTTCTGTCTTTGTTTTATTCTGTAGTGTCAGTTTCATCAGTGGAAACTGGAGTGTCAGGTGTTGTATCTGGAACTTCGTCAGGAACAACTGTTTCAATATCATCACCTTGTAATATTTTTGAGTCTGAATTTCCAAAGTCTCCTTTTAACGCAATATTAGACGCTAAGATTAGCACCACTAAAAACCCTGATAAAATCCATGTACTTTTATCTAAAAAGTCTCCCGTTTTCTTTACACCACCAATTACTTGGTTACCTCCTCCTCCAAAAGAAGATGATAATCCACCGCCTTTAGGGTTTTGTACCATTATCACTAGTACAAGTAAAAAGCATACTATGATGATTAAGATTAAAAATATTGAAAATGTACTCATTATATTTAGGTATTGTCTTGTTGTATTTTTTCTATCGCCTTAATTTGGTCTGCAAAGAAACCACTTTTTTCTGGATATTTCAAACTTAAAATTTTGTAGGACTGAATGGCTTTTTTGTACTTTTTCTGTTCGAGATAAACCTTTGCCAAAGTTTCAGTCATTAGCTCATTTTTATTGATTTTAGATGAGCTTGAAATATCTATTTTTTCAGTTAAATCTGCTTTTGGGATTATTTTAGGGTTTTCAGAGATAAATTTATCGATACGATCAAATTTTTTCTTTTTAGCAGAATCTTCAATCTTTTTTGTTTCCTTGTTGGAATTCCTCTTTATAGGAGTAGCTGAGGTTAAATTAAGCCATTCGGAAAATGAAAATTTTTCTTTTTTGTCAAAAGGCAACGGACTTCCTGAAACAATTTTTACATCAGAATCGGTCTTTTTATCAATATTTTGTTCTTTTGATTTAAATAAACCAGGGTCTAAAATATGTTCTGCATCCTTATTATCTTGTGGAAGAGGTTTGTCTTCGGAGTCTTCGATTAACGGAACCTCTTTTTTTATAGGGGCTTTTATTTCTTCAGCGTGAACCTCAAAATCTCTAAGTTCAATATGTTCTGTTGCTGAAGTTCTTAAAAAATTTTCTGATGTTATAAAGTTAAAAAGGATATCCCTATCAGCGCAATAGGCGGCTGTGACTTTAAGAGCGTTATTGTATTTAAAGCTATTAAGGTTTTTTAGCCCCTTTAAGTGTAGAGCCCTTGCGGCTTGAAAATACGGGTATTCTTCAAGAACATCTTCCAGCTGATTAGTTTGAACAGGGTTTACAACCTTGTCTGGGTTTTGCAAAAGATATGTAAAGTCTTGTACATTCATTATTTTACCAGTCGGCTAAAGAAGCATTAAAAATATCTTGCGTAATTCGTTCAAAAATAATTTCGTGAGCCTCCGACCTTACAGAAGATAGTTGACTTATCGCAGGATAATCGTAAAAGAACGAAAAGTTTTGTTCAAAGTCTTTGTCCTCTTCCACATTATTATAAAAGCGAACTTTAACTCTAACGGTTAAGCGGTTTTGAGCAGCAGTTTGACTTGCTGTTGCTGTAGTTGGTGAAACTCTATATTCAGTGATTTCTCCTTCATAAAGTAAATCAGCATTGCCATTATTAACGAGGTCTAAACTACTTTGGTTTAGAATACGATCTTGTAAGGCAAGTGTAAAATCACGATCCATTCCGGGTTGAAAAGTAGAACCTGGATTTTGTGATGCGTAATTTTGAAAATAATTTACTTGAAAAGAGGTAGCAGCGCCAACATTACCTCCAGTAAAATTATATATACCACAACCCTGCAGTGTTGTTATTAATATTAGGATTGTAATTTTTAAAATGTTGTTTTTCATTCTAGTATTTAATTTAAAATGCAAAGCGATATTTTACAAATCGTACTGCTTAATTTTTCTATATAAAGTACGTTCAGATATGCCTAATTCTGTAGCTGCTGCTTTTCGCTTGCCTCTGTTTCTTTCAAGAGATTTTTTAATAAGCTCAATTTCTTTCTCTTGTAAAGATAGGGTTTCTTCTTCTTCAATTTCTTCAGCAAAATAATACAAGTCTTCCTTTTTACTAATTACCGTTTGCCCAGTTTCAACATGTGGTTCTGGTAACTGAAGAACACTTGTTGTCTTTTCTTCTTCAACGGGTAGCTCTGCATCTTCAGAACCATATATTTTTTGAATTAAATGCTCATTTTCCTCTTGCACTTTCTGTGAGTCGTTATTCTTTAAAAGTTCCATGGTAAGTTTTTTAAGGTCATTTAAATCACCTTTCATATCAAAAAGCACCTTGTAAAGAATTTCACGTTCGGTGCTAAAATCGCTTTCGCTTTTTTCGCCACCTACTACTGCTGGTAAATTGGTCTGACTTGCGTTAGGCAGGTATCCGTTTAATGTGGAAATTGAAATATTTCGTTGCTCTTCCAGAACGGAGACTTGTTCTGCAATATTTCTTAGTTGTCTAATATTACCAGGCCACCTGTATTTTAAAAGTAATTGAACAGCATTATCATCTAATCGTATTGTGGGCATTTTATATTTCTGTCCAAAATCAGAAGCAAATTTTCTGAATAACAAGTGAATATCATTCTGCCGCTCTCTTAAGGGAGGAATGTTTATCTCAACAGTACTAAGTCTGTAATATAAATCTTCTCGAAACTTTTCTTTCTTAATTGCATCAAACATGTTAACGTTTGTGGCAGCTACAATACGAACATTGGTTTTTTGTACTTGTGAAGAGCCTACTTTTAAAAATTCTCCGTTTTCAAGAACACGTAATAAACGTACTTGTGTGGTTAGTGGAAGTTCTCCTACTTCATCTAGAAAAATAGTTCCCCCGTCGGCAACTTCAAAATAACCACTTCGGGTTGTTGTTGCACCTGTAAAGGCTCCTTTTTCATGTCCAAAAAGTTCACTGTCAATAGTTCCCTCGGGAATTGCACCACAGTTTACAGCAATATATTTAGCATGTTTTCTATGGGATAACGAGTGAATTATTTTAGGAATAGATTCTTTACCAACACCACTTTCACCAGTAACAAGCACAGAAATATCGGTTGGAGCAACTTGAATGGCTTTTTCTATAGACCTATTAAGTTTAACGTCATTACCTATGATTTCGAAACGTTGTTTTATAGATTGAATAGATTCCATATAGTTTTTTTTAAAACCTGTTCTCAGGAGGTTTTGTTTTTGTGTTAATAGTAAAAATCAGCTACCACTGAGTTTTCCTCTGTCACTTTGTTTTTAGTTCTACCTTCAATAGGATACCCGCTATCGTTGTAATCATATTCAAAGAAAAATTGAGCGCTTTCTGGAAAAATGTTTGGGTATTCTGTGGTGGTAATATTGTTAGGACCAAGAGTTCTTATAATACTTGTTCCCAAAGAAAATCCTAATCCATTAGTTTTACTGTTTAATAATATAGTGTTTAAATAATATTTACTATAATAATCAAACAACGGATTTGCTTTATCATCATAGTTATACTTATAGGAATTTGATACTTGGTTATCGTTAAAATCTAAAGCGGTTAAAATTACTTCTGAACAATTTTTATTGTCGTCATATTTAAAATCAGCTTTCAATACTAACTTGTCTCCGTCATCGCCTTCTTCGTATTGTTCAAATTTTTCTAATTTACTGTCGCTATTTAAAGTGATTATAATATCGTATTCCTCAATAGCTGTTTTTGGTGCTGTAGTAGTGATAATATTTCCGTCATAGTTTAGTACTTCGCTATAGGTTGTAATGCCTAAAAAGTTATTTTTATAATCTAAGTCCATGGAGGTTATTACATCATTTTCATTATAATTAAATGTATAAGTCTCCTGTAGAGCTCCTGTAGATTCACTATATACAGTGTATGTTGTCATTCTATCTTTATCGTCATATTCATATTCGCCAATTAAGATATCGTTTTTGAAAGATTTTGTCCATTTTCCATTCTCAAATTCATTGGCGACTTTATTTGTGGAAGGGAAGAATGTTAAATCATAGCTACTTAAAGTTAATTTGTCTTTTTGGTCTATCTGGTCTTTTAAATCATCAGAAGTAGTCTCATTTTTACTACAAGAAGCTAATAGAAATAAAAATAGAAGTGATAATGTTGTGTTTTTCATGTTAATAGGTTTGGTTGTAAGTTTTTAATTATTTCTTAATGATAACGCAAATTCTTACAAAAACTGATGTTTATTAATTATTATCACTTAAACCTACTGCTGTTCCAATAAGTGTAGCTGAAGTACAGCTTTCTATTTTTACATTAACAAAGTCACCGATTTTATAGTTTTCCTTAGGAAAAACGGCAACACTGTATTGACCGTTTCGACCCATCCAGTGGTCTTTAGATTTTTTCGAGGTGCCTTCAATCAATATTTCTTGCACTTTGCCTACATGTCTTTGGGTTCTGAACTTACCATTTTCTCTTTGTAATGCTATAATTTCGGCTAGACGTCTTTTTTTGGTTTCTAATGGAACATCATCTTTCATTTTTCGTTCGGCCATAGTTCCAGGTCTTTCTGAATATGCATACATATAACCAAAATCGTATTTTACCTCTTCTAAAAGTGCTAAAGTATCTTTATGGTCTTCTTCGGTTTCTGTTGGAAAACCTGAAATCATATCTTGAGAAATGGAACAATCTGGAATAATTTCTCGAATGTTTTTAATGAGTTCAATATACTCTTCACGAGTATGCAATCTGTTCATTTCCTTTAAAATACGGTTGCTTCCACTTTGTACTGGCAGATGAATGTAGTTGCAAATGTTATCATATTTTGCCATGGTTTTTACCACATCTAGCGTCATATCCTGTGGATTAGAAGTGGAAAACCGAATGCGCATTTTAGGTTGTGCTTTTGCGACCATTTCTAAAAGATTTGAAAAAGACACTGCTGTAGCTTTTTGCATGTCGCTAGCTTTTTCAAAATCTTTTTTAAGTCCGCCACCATACCATAAATAACTATCTACATTTTGTCCTAATAGTGTAATTTCTTTAAAACCTTTATCCCATAATTCGTCTATTTCTTTTAAAATAGATTGTGTGTCTCTGCTACGTTCTCTTCCTCGAGTAAAAGGCACTACACAAAATGTACACATGTTATCACAACCTCTTGTAATAGATACAAAGGCAGTGATGCCATTAGTATTTATTCTAACAGGTGAAATATCACCATAGGTTTCTTCTTTTGAAAGTAGCACGTTTACTGCATTATGTCCATCATCAACTTCTTGAATAAGGTTCGGTAAATCTTTGTAGGCATCTGGGCCAACTACCATGTCCACAATTTTCTCTTCTTCCAGTAATTGTGTTTTTAAGCGTTCTGCCATGCAACCTAAAACACCAACTTTTAAATGCGGTCTATGTTTTTTAACGGCATTAAACTTTTCCAAGCGTTTACGAACGGTTTGTTCAGCTTTGTCTCTTATAGAGCAGGTATTTACCAAAACTAAATCAGCATTTTCCAGCTCTTGTGTGGTGTTAAAACCTTCATTAGCTAAAATAGATGCAACAATTTCACTATCAGAAAAATTCATGGCGCAGCCATAACTCTCAATATACAGTTTTCGCTTATTGTTTTCTTTTTTTTCTATTGAAAGACTTGTACCTTGTAAGGACTCGTCAATTGTTTTTTCCATGCGTTGAGTAATATTACCCCTAGTGTATAGGGAGTCTGCAAAGATAGCATAATATTAAAATCATGACAATATGACAGCGTTTTTTAATACTATTTTAGCGTTTGTGAGGTTTGTTAATTAATTCAAATAAAAATAAATGGATTTTAATTCGGTTTCAAGTAAAATAGAAGAGAGTAATCATTTGGATTTTGGGTCAATATTTAATAGGTCATTTGAGTTGTTTAAAAAGGTGTGGCTTCAAGGTTTTGTGGTTGTGTTGCTGTCTATAGTTGTTATACTTCCAATTTATGCGATAATGTATGTTCCTATGCTTATGTTTGGAGTTGAGGATATGGATATTGATGCTTGCGAGTTAGGTCCTGCTTTTGTGGGTATCGCTGCTATTTTATACCCTATAATATTAGTGTTCGTAGTGGCAGTGACAACAGCTTTTAATGCTGCTTTTTTACGAATATGTAAACAGCAAGATTTACAAGGGGCATCGCAAGATCAATATTTTTATTATTTTAAAAAACCGTTTTTCATTAAGTTGTTGAAATTGTCATTAATTTCATTAGGCTTGGCAATTTTAGGAATACTAGCATGTGGTATTGGGATAATATATATGGTCGTGCCATTGTCTTTAATACCTGCATTTTTTGCGTTTAATGAGGAAATGGAGCCCATGGAGCTTGTGAAATCCTCGTTTAATTTGGGGAATAAAAATTGGTTGGTAATTTTTGGGCTAATTTTTTTAATGGGAATTATAGCTGAACTAGGAATAATATTATGTTTTATTGGTGTTTTCTTTACAGCAATGTTAGCAAGGATTCCTGTTTATTTTATGTATAAAGATGCAATAGGATTTCAGGAAGAAATTTAAGGTTTTTTAAGGGTAATTTTTATAAAGTAACGCAACAGAATCTGATTTTCTGTATCTACTAATAAAATTGCAACTTAAAAATAACCAAAAGATGGAAAAGAAAATAATTTTAATATTGACTATTATTTCTATAGCCTTTGTTTCCTGTGAGAAGGATAAAGAGGAGTCTGGTGAATTTGCTGATTATTTAGTCGCTAAGCCAATTACAATTTCAAAAGAAGACTTCAAAAGCACAACATCAATTATTGCTCCTAAACCAATTGATGAGTCAGGAAAAATTTACGCTTATAAAAATTATATTTTTGTTAACGATAAATATCAGGGTATTCATGTTATAGATAATAGCAACCCAGTTTCTCCAAACAAAATAGCTTTTATTAAAATTCCAGGTAATGTAGATATTTCCATTAAAGATGATTATTTATACGCAGATAGTATAATGGATCTTATTGTGCTTGATATTTCTGATATTCAAAATATTAAAGAAGTGCAACGTATGGAAAATGTGCTTAGAAATTATGTGGTTTTCGCCCAGGCGGATTTTCATGAATATGGAGAGATTGATTATGAGAAAGATATTATTGTAGGTTGGAAAACAGCTACTGAACGAAGATCTGTCGAAGAATTTAATACGCGATTTGATAGAGATGTGATTTTTGCGGCTGAATTAGCCAACAGTGATGCTTCTACTGTTGGTCAGGGAGGTTCTTTAGCTCGCTTTAAAATTGTGGAAGATTATTTGTACGCCGTAGACAGCCACCATATTAATGTGTTTGATATTCAAGATTTAACAAATCCAAAAGATTTAGAAGATGTTTACGCTGGGTTTGATATCGAAACCATTTTTAATAAAGGAGAATACCTGTTTTTAGGCAGTATGCGTGGAATGTATATTTACGATATCTCTGCTCCAGCCACGCCCGTATTTGTTTCTGAATTTGAACATGGAACAGCGTGCGATCCAGTAGTAGTGGATGATAAATATGCTTATGTAACACTTCGAGGAGGTAATGAATGTGGCGCTACAGAAAGTGGACTTTTTATTATTGATATTTCTGATATTGAAAGACCTAAATTAATAGTGAGTTATCCAATGGATAGTCCGTATGGATTAGGAATAAAAGATGAAAAACTTTTTGTTTGCGATGGAGATTCGGGGCTTAAAGTCTATAATAAAACAAATGTTGAAGATTTGCAGCGTTTAAATCATTTTAAGGACATAAATACTTTTGATGTTATTCCATTAGAAGAAAGTTTATTGATGGTAGGTGATGGAGTTTTATATCAATATCAGTATTTATCGGATAGTATAAAACTAATAAGCACATTGCAATTACAGTAATTTTGCATTATAATCCTGATTATTTACATGATTTTACTTATCAGGTTAATGAAAAAAAAGCTTTAATAAATATGTAAAACAGGCTTTTAAACAAAGTATTACAAAATAAAACACTTCTAAAATTAGAGGTGTTTTTTAATACATATATATAAGGTCTGGCTTTTAATAAAAAAAATCGACTACTTTTGTGTCTCGAAAAACGGAAGAATGGCCAAGAATTTAGTAATTGTAGAGTCGCCTGCCAAGGCAAAAACCATAGAGAAATTTTTAGGAAAAGAGTTTAAAGTAGAGTCCAGTTTTGGGCATATAGCGGATTTACCCTCGAAAGAATTAGGTGTAGATGTTGATAATGATTTTACTCCTAAATATATTGTTGATAAAGAAAAGAAAGCACTTGTTAAGAAATTAAAGGATTTAGCAAAAAAGGCAGAAACGATATGGCTAGCAAGTGATGAGGATCGTGAAGGGGAAGCTATTTCATGGCATTTGGCAGAAACTTTAGGTTTAGATAAAGATAAAACCAAGCGTATAGTTTTTAACTCTATTACAAAATCGGCAATTCAAAAAGCCATAAAGACCCCTAGAGAAATAAATTATAACTTGGTAAATGCCCAACAAGCTCGTAGAGTTTTAGATAGACTGGTAGGCTACCAATTATCACCTGTGTTATGGAAAAAAATAAAGCCAGGGTTATCAGCTGGTAGAGTACAATCCGTTGCGGTACGCTTAATTGTAGAACGCGAAAGAGATATAGAGGCTTTTAATCCCGTTGCATCATATAAAATAGCTGCTGAATTTACAACAAAGGCAGGAAGTGTTTTTTCTGCAAAATTGAATAAAAGTTTTGCTTCAAAAGAAGAAGCGCAAGCTTTTTTAGAGAAAAATTTAACTGCTGATTTTTCCGTTGGTAATCTGGATAAAAAACCAGCAAAAAAAACTCCGTCAGCTCCCTTTACAACATCAACATTACAACAAGAAGCATCTCGAAAATTGTATTTTTCGGTTGGAAGAACAATGCAAGTTGCGCAGCGTTTGTATGAGGCTGGACTTATTACTTATATGAGAACAGATAGTGTAAACCTTTCCAGTGAAGCAATTAATGCTGCTAAGGATGCTATTATAGAAAACTATGGTGAAAAGTATAGTAACGTTAGAAATTTTACAGGGAAATCTAAAGGAGCCCAGGAAGCTCATGAAGCCATTAGACCTACAGATATGTCCCGTCAGGCTCCTTCGTTAGAAAGAGATCAGGCCAAATTGTACGAACTTATTTGGAAAAGAACAATTGCTTCCCAAATGAGTGATGCGCAATTGGAGCGTACCAATGTTAAAATAAAAGCATCTACCCATAACGAAGAATTTTCAGCAAACGGAGAGGTAATTAAATTTGATGGTTTCCTTAAAGTTTACATGGAAGGTATTGATGAAGAGGATAAAGTAGAAGAACAAGAAGGTATGTTACCAGCCATGCAAGTTGGCGAGGCATTACTTAATAAATATATTACAGCTACAGAAAGGTTTACAAGACCTCCATATAGATTTACCGAAGCTTCTTTAGTTAAAAAATTGGAAGAATTAGGAATTGGAAGACCATCTACATATGCACCAACAATTTCTACGATTTTAAATAGAGGATATGTAGAGAAAGGAACTGTTGAAGGCACTGAAAGAAAATATGTTCAGTTGTTAATGGAAGCTGGTTCCGTAAAAGAAAAGGGATTAACGGAAACCATTGGTTCTGATAAGGGTAAAATGGTGCCTACAGATATCGGAATGATTGTAAATGATTTTCTAGTGACCAATTTCTCAAAAATATTAGACTATAATTTTACGGCAAAGGTAGAAGAGGATTTTGATGAGATAGCTTCAGGTGAAGAAGATTGGAAGAAAGTAATGAAAGATTTTTATCAGGATTTTCATCCAACTGTAGAAGATGTTGAAGCTAATGCTGACAGAGCTAGTGGAGAAAGAGTATTAGGTAAAGATCCTAAATCCGGTCGTCAGGTATCTGTTCGTTTAGGAAGATTTGGACCAATGGTACAAATTGGAACAGTAGAAGAAGAAGAGAAACCTTTGTTTGCAAGTTTACTACCAGAACATTCTTTAAATACTATTACGTTTGAAGAAGCAATGGAATTGTTTAAACTGCCAAGAAATTTGGGAGTTTTTGAAGGAGAAGAAATTCTTGCAAATGTTGGTAGATTTGGACCATATGTGAAATTCGGAAGCAAGTTTGTTTCTTTGGCTGCTGGTGAAAGTGCTATGGATGTCACTTTAGAAAGAGCAATAGAATTAATAAAGGAAAAACAAAAAGCTGACGCACCAATAGCGGCATATGAAGGTAAAGATGTGGTGAAAGGTGTTGGGCGTTTTGGGCCATTTATTAAATGGGACGGCATGTTTATTAATGTTTCTAAAAAGTACGATTTTGATAACCTTACTCAAGAAAATATTGAGGAGTTAATTGAAGTTAAAAAACAAAAAGAAATAGATAAGGTTGTTCAAAATTGGGAAGAAGAGGGTATTAGAATTGAAAAGGCGAGATGGGGAAGGCATAATATCATAAAAGGGAAAATAAAAGTAGAGTTAGCTAAAACAGTTGATGCCACAAAAATGACGCTGAAAGAAGCGGCCGAATTAATTGAGAAAAAAACACCAAAGAAAAAAACAAAAGCTAAAGCTAAACCCAAAGCGAAAAAATAAAAATGGCATACGATTTTTTAGTACCAGTTGAAGATAGAGTAATGGGGCATTGCGAGTTGCTTCCTTCGCAGGCACTCGGAAAAAATATTTTTATTCATACAAAAAAGGATGGCTTACCTGTTTTAGCTAATGCGTCCGTAGCATTATTGGGAGTAAAAGAATCTCGCAATGCTTTTGAAAAAAAAATCGAAAAGTTAGATACCTCTTCACTTCGAATGGAATTCTACAAATTACTCGTAGGTAATTGGAATTCTACCATAATAGATATGGGTGATATTGAAGAAGGAGACACAGTAGATGATACTTATTTTGTAGTAAAGCAAATCGTTGCAGGATTATTAGAGGAAAATATCATTCCAATTATATTAGGGGCTACTCAAGATATTACTTACCCAGCATATAGAGCTTTTGATGGGCTAAAAGACATGGTTAATTTAGTTGCTGTAGATAGCCGTTTTGACTTTGGTCTTGATGATGAGTTAATTTCTTCGCACTCATACATGAGTAAAATAATTACAGATAAGCCTAATAACCTATTTAATTTTTCCAATATTGGATATCAAAGTTATTTTAATGCCCAAGAAGAATTAGATTTAATGGAGCGCCTTTTCTTTGAATCTTACAGACTTGGTGAGGTTACCAGTGATATCACCATAGTGGAACCGATACTTCGAAATGCCAATATGGTAAGTCTAGATGCTAGAGCTATTCAAGCAAGTGAAATGGGGTATTCAAATAACTTTTCTCCAAACGGTTTTAACGGAAGAGAAATTTGTGCCATTGCGCGATACGCCGGAATAAGTGATACGTTAAACGTATTTGGTATTTACGAAATGGAAAATTTAAATCAATCCTGTCAACTAATTGCACAAATAATTTGGTATTTTATTGAAGGCACAAACTACAGAATAAAAGAGTCCCCTTTTGTTAACAAAGATGATTTTACCAAGTATACCGTACCTACAGATACAGAACAACTGGTTTTTTATAAAAGTCAATTGTCTCAAAGATGGTGGGTTGAAGCACCAATGATTTTATCTACACATACTAAACACGATTCCCCTGCGTTATTATCATGCACCGAAAAAGACTATTTTGATGCGTGTAATCAAAACATTCCAGAACGGTGGTTTAAAGCCTATAAAAAAGGGTTTAACTAAAAAAAACTTTTTTTAAAAGGATTAAGCATTAGATACAATAATTTACTCAAAACATAGTTTTAGTGTGTAGAATGAATAATTGTGTTTAAAGTTTAAACCATAATCGAAATTTAACCTAAAATATGAAGAAGCTATTGTTATCATCCATGGCGTTAGTGTTTTTACTCTCCAGTTGTGGATCAAAAACAAAGGGGGAACTAGTTGGAGCCCGTGGGAAAAAGTGGTATCCCGAAAAACCTTATGGCATGGAATTGATCCCTCGTGGATCGTTTATCATGGGTAAGGCTGAGGAAGACCAAGCTAAGGTGCTTAATGCTCCTACAAAAACAGTTACTGTACGTTCTTTTTATATGGATGATACCGAAATTACAAATAGCGAGTATCGTCAATTTGTAGAATGGGTAAAGGATTCCATTACAAGAACAAAATTAGCAATACTAGCCGATGAACTTGGTGTTGGTCCAGAAGATGGAGGTATTGGTGATTACGCATTTAAAGATGCAGATACTACCAAAGCTTCTATATATGATAAGTATATGTTAGACAATTATTCTGGTATGGGAGAGACCGGATACGAGGGTAGAGCATTAAATAAAGATGCAGACTTAGTATGGGATACTTCTGATTATCCAGATGAGTATTATACTGAGGTTATGGATTCACTTTATATTCCAGAACAAGAATCATACAACGGACAAAGAACCATTGATGTTACTAAGTTAAAATATAAATATTCTTGGATGGATATTGAAGCTGCAGCACGTGCCGCTAAAAAGGGGAACAGTCGTAGAAGTGATTTTATTCGTCATGAAGAATTAGAGATTTATCCAGATACCACAGTATGGATTCGCGATTTTGAATATTCGTATAACGAACCTATGCATAATGATTATTTCTGGCATGATGCATATAGCGATTATCCAGTAGTTGGAGTTTCTTGGAAACAAGCAAAGGCTTTTTGTAACTGGAGAACTAAATTTAAAAACGATGACCAAAAGAGTCGCGGAAAACAATTTGTAAATCAGTTTAGATTACCTACCGAAGCAGAATGGGAATATGCAGCTAGAGGAGGAATCGAAGGAGGAACTTACCCTTGGGGTGGACCCTATGTAATAAGTGATACAGGTTGTTTTATGGCTAACTTTAAACCACAACGTGGAGATTATGCCGCCGATCAAGCACTATACACAGTAGAAGCAAAAGCTTACGAGCCTAACGATTATAATTTATATAACATGGCAGGTAACGTATCAGAATGGACAAATTCTAGTTACGACCCTAATTCGTATGAATATGTTTCAACAATGAATCCGAATGGAGGAGACGGTAGTAACGAAAGAAAAGTTATTAGAGGTGGATCATGGAAAGATGTTGCTTATTTCCTACAAGTAAGTACCAGAGATTATGAATATGCTGATTCAGTTAGAAGTTATATCGGATTTAGAACCGTACAAGATTATCTAGGTGAAGAGGACTCAACACAATAAAAATTAATTAATTACATTTTAATTATATAAACGATTTTTTAAATCAAATTTTTTTAACCAAATCTTTTTATTAGCAAACCTTAAATTAAATTAAATTATGGCACAGTCAAAATCAACAAAGAAATTATTTAATATGGCTTATGGTCTTGGAGCATCTGTAGTAATTATCGGAGCTCTATTTAAAATTCTTCACTGGGAATTTGGACCATTAACGGGTGGATTATTACTTGCAATTGGTCTTATTACAGAGGCACTTATTTTCGCTATTAGTGCATTTGAGCCTGTAGACGATGAGTACGATTGGTCTTTAGTATATCCAGAATTAGCAGGTGGAGCTTCCAATGGAAGATCTAACGAAGCTGCAGAAATGAAAGAAGCTGAAGCTTCATTATCTAAAAAATTAGATAACCTTTTACAAGAAGCAGGTATCGATGCTAACTTAATGGAAAGTTTAGGATCTAGCATCAAAAACTTTGAAGGAGCTGCTAAAGGTATTGCACCTACAGTAGACGCAATGGAATCTACTAAAAAGTACTCTGACGAAATGGTACATGCTGCTGCTCAAATGGAGTCTTTAAACAGCCTTTATAAAGTACAGTTAGAAAGCGCAAGCAAGCAAGCATCTGTAAATGAGGAAGTAGTACAAAATGCTTCAGCGCTTAAAGAACAAATGGCATCATTATCTACAAACCTTTCTTCATTGAATGGTGTTTATGGTGGAATGTTATCTGCAATGAGCAAAAACTAATTAGAGTTAGTTTGTAAAAATCCAAATCAAATCAAATTAATAAAACCTAATTAGAAAAAACATGGCAGGAGGAAAAGCAACACCACGTCAGAAGATGATCAATCTAATGTATTTGATCTTCATCGCGATGTTGGCCTTAAATATGAGTAAAGAAGTTTTAGCAGCTTTCGGTCTTATGAACGAAAAGATGGAAACTTCTAACGCGAAAACTACAGAAAGTAATTTAGCTTTCTTAGGTAGTTTAGAAACAAAAGCTGATGAGGATTCTCAGAAGTATGGTGAGCTATATCAAAAAGCTCAGAAAATTAAAACCTTATCTCAAGATTATTACGATTACCTAGAGGGACTTAAAAAAGGTATGATGAAGGATGTAGAAGATCCTAAAGATTATACCGTAATGGATAAGTCTGACTATTTAGATCAAAAGTTATTTCAAGGAGATAAGCTTTCAGCAGGAGGTAAAGAATTCTTAAAAAGAATTACTGACTATAGAACTCAGGTTTCTGCTATGGTACCTCAAGCACTTAAAGAATCTGTTGAAGCTCGTTTTCAAACAGGTGACGCGAATGGTAAAGTAGAAAAAAGAGATGGAACTAAGCAAGATTGGCTTAACTATCACTATGAGCATTTTCCATTAGTAGCTTCATTAACTAAGTTAACTGCTTTACAACAAGATATTAAAACAACTGAAGAAGATGCTTTAAAATCTATGTTAGCTGGTAACTTAACTGATCAAGTATCTTTAAAAAACTTTGCTACTTCATTACAAGCAGCTAAATCAGCCTTTTATTCAGGAGATAGGTATGATGGTAAAATTATTATTAGTAAAACTGATAATTCATCAACTCCAGTAAGAGCAGAATTAACGTTGGACGGAAGAAAATTAGCTGAAGGTAAAGATTACGTATTAGAGTCTGGTGGTGTTAAAATGTTAATTGGCGCTGGTAGCCCAGGTGATCACACTATTGCTGGTCAGATTTTCTTTAAGCAAGATGGTGAAGAAATTCCTGTTGAGGTTAAAAATTCTTTCGCTACAATTTCTAAGCCTAATGCTGCATTAATTGCTGCTGATAAAATGAATGTTGTTTATCGTGGCGTAGCTAACCCAATGTCTATATCTATACCAGGTATACCAAACAATAAGGTTAGTGCTTCTGCTCCAGGACTTAAAAAGTTAAGTGGAAGTAAGTATGTAATGAACCCAGGAAAAGGAAGAACTGTAAAAATTATGGCTTCTGGTACTTTACCTGATGGTCAGCGTATTTCTACACCAGCAACGTTTAGAATTAAAGATATTCCAAGACCGTCTGGTTCTATTAGAGGGGAATCAGGAAGTGCTAAAATGCCTAGAAAGAACTTAGAGATAGCTACCGTAGGTGCATTGTTAGAAGATTTTGATTTTGACCTTAACCTTAAAGTTGGAGGATTCAAATTTAAAGTTCCAGGACAACCAACAGTTAGTGTAAATGGTAGTAGATTAGACGCAAGAGCTAAATCTGCGCTTAAGAGAGCTAAAAGAGGTGATGCTGTTCAGATATTTGATATCAACGCTTACATCACAAATAACAAAAGTTATAAACTTAAGAAGGTATCTCCTGTAGTTGTGGAGATAACAAATTAATAACAATAAAAATTTCCGGGTAAGCTTTTGGGCTCACCCGGTTACTTTTAAATGATTAAAAAAATGAATTGGAAAAATGTTTTAGTAATCGGAGCAATAACATTGTTACCAGCATCAATGATGGCGCAAGCAAACATATTAAATGCTAAAAAGCCCAACGATATTGGTAAAAGAACTGAAGCTCAAAAAGAGCTTGATAATGATGCTCCATTAAAATATGCTTATGTTGATGACAGAGATATTCTTTGGTCAAAAACAATATGGGAAACTATAGATTTAGATGAGCGTGTAAACTTTCCGTTATACTACCCTACTGATACTATAGATATAGGGGCAGATAGAAGATCGTTATATGATGTTTTAATTAAAAACATTAAAAGCGGAAAACTGGATGATGTTTATGTAGATTCTTACTTTACTGAAAAAAGAAAGTTCAGTGATTTAGCAGCTACCTTGCAAAAGGTAGATACTACAGATTACGGTTACGAACAATTAAATGCTGGTGAAGAAATTTCAGCAGAGTACATTAATCAAAGAGATTTAACCGCTGCTGATATTGAAGAGTATCGTATAAAAGGTATATGGTATTTTGATAAGCGTCAAGGAGAACTTAAATACCGATTATTGGGTATTGCACCAGTTGCACCAGATGTTAACTTTATTGATGATGAGTCTATGGACCCTTCTGATGCTAAAGTTGAGTTGTTTTGGGTATGGTATCCTTCTGCTAGACAAATATTACATGAAGCAAAGGTGTTTAATCAACGTAATTCGGCACAACCCATATCTTTTGATATGTTGTTAAACGCAAGAAGATTTAACGGTGTAATTTATCGAGAAGATAACGTTCACGGAGACCGTAAGGTTAATGATTATATTGCAGACAACGCATTGTTTCAATTGTTGGAAGCTAAACGTATAAAGGAAGTTATCCGAGACAGGGAACAAGATATGTGGGCTTACTAGTCTAAATTATTCCAATTCAAAATAATATAAAAAATGCTCTCAATTATTGAGAGCATTTTTTGTTAGTATTAATGTTGGCAAGGTATTTCATTATATATTTACCAAATGTTAGACTATTTAGTTGTTGGGTTGGGTTTAGGCGGTGTTTCGTTTAGTGAAACATTATTAAAAAACAATAAAACTTTTCATGTAATTAGTGATGATTCTCAAGTGTCTTCTAAAGTTGCAGGTGGTATGTATAACCCTGTTATCTTAAAAAGATTCACCCTTGCTTGGAATGCGGATAAACAGTTACAAAAAGCACTTCCTTTTTACAAAAAATTAGAAGAAAAACTTGAAACAAAGTTAGATTGTAAAATTCCCATTTTACGAAAATTTGCTTCAATAGAGGAACAAAATATGTGGTTTGAAGCTGCAGATAAACCTGTTTTAGAGCACTACATGTCTACAACAGTGAGGAAAAATAGCAATCCCGAAATTGATGCTCCTTTTGGGTTCGGAGAGGTCTTAAATACAGGAAGGATTGATACTTCTTTGTTGTTGGAAAAATATAGCACTTTTCTTCAAGAGCAACTTTTGTTAACAGCTGAATCATTAGATTATGATGAACTTCAAATCAACCAAGATTATATTCAGTATAGGTCAATAAAGGCAAAACAAATAGTATTTGCAGAAGGTTATGGCTTAATACAGAATCCTTTTTTTAATTATTTACCATTGAATGGTACAAAAGGTGAGCTATTACGAATTAAATCTACCGACTTTAAAGAAACTAGTATTATAAAATCTGGCGTATTTACTGTGCCATTGGATAATGATGAATATTTAGTTGGTGCCACTTACAAATGGAAGGACAAAACCAATACACCCACAACTGAGGCAAGAGAGGAGTTAGAACAAAAGCTGAAAACTTTTCTAAAATGCCCGTATAATGTAGTAAAACATGTGGCCGGTATACGACCAACAGTAGCGGATAGAAGACCACTACTTGGAAGACATCCTGTATATGAAAATGTATATGTTTTAAACGGTTTTGGCTCCAGAGGAGTTATAATCGGACCAACTGCATCAGAACAATTGTACGATTTTATAGAGCATCAAAAACAACTTCCTGTCGAGATAGATATTTCAAGATTTACTAAAAAGTATTTTAAAAGCTAAACTTTCTTGCCTTTAGTTTTAGAATCATACTTAACAAAAAGGTTAATCCAAATGTTTCTTGATAATCTCATGATAATAGGCATAAAAAAAATAAGTGTTCCTATAATGGCAATAAATGACGTTATTAAAGAGGTTTTAAAGAGTAAATAAGAGATTATAAAAGCAGCTACCGCAAAGGCAATACCAACGGCATAGCTTACATACATGGCCCCGTAAAAAAAGGAAGGTTCCATTTTGTATTTGGTATTACAATTAGAACAACGTTCGTGCATTTTAAAAATATTGCTCATTTGGTAAGGATTTTTATCTACATACATGCTTTCTTCATGACATTTGGGACAACTTCCTGTTAAAATACTGTAGAGTTTGTTTCCTTTTTTTAACATTTGCAGAATCTTTTAGCAAAAATACAGGATTGCTAAATTTTATAATGTAACTAGAGTAACAAAAATGCTGAACATACACAATCTTTCCGTTTCATTTGGAGGCGAATATCTTTTCGAAGAAATATCATTTAGGCTAAATGGAGGTAACAGGGTAGGTCTTGTTGGAAAAAATGGAGCTGGTAAATCTACATTGTTAAAACTACTGTCTAAAGATATGCCCATAGACTCTGGTACTATAGCAGTAGAGAAAGATATTAAAATAGGTTTTTTACGTCAAGATATTGACTTTATTCAGGGCAGAACAGTTTTAGAAGAAGCTTATCAAGCCTTTGAAGAGATTAAGAAGTTGGAGCTTCAGCTTGATGATATAAATCATCAATTGGCAGAACGTACCGATTATGAAAGTGAAAG
Source organism: uncultured Maribacter sp. (assembly GCA_947493885.1). Classification (GTDB taxonomy): domain Bacteria; phylum Bacteroidota; class Bacteroidia; order Flavobacteriales; family Flavobacteriaceae; genus Maribacter_B. The sequence goes on along the minus strand of CANLTE010000001.1, from coordinate 142,146 downwards.
TTACAATCAATTGATTGTAGATTTAAGTGATGTTACACAGCATTATGAAATCTTAGGAGGGTACAATTACCAAGGAGAAACAGAAAAAATACTTCAAGGTTTAGGTTTTAAACGTGAAGATTTCGATAAAAAAACAGAAACCTTTTCTGGAGGTTGGCGTATGCGGATAGAGCTGGCTAAATTGCTTTTGCAAAGTAATGATGTGTTACTGCTAGATGAGCCTACAAACCATTTAGATATTGAATCTATCATTTGGTTTGAACAATTTTTAAATGGATATACAGGAGCTGTTGTAATTGTTTCGCACGATAAAATGTTTCTTGATAATGTTACAAACCGTACTATTGAAATTTCGTTGGGTAGGATATATGATTACCCCAAACCGTATTCTAAATACTTGGTTTTACGTCAAGAAATTAGAGAGCAGCAGATGAATGCGCTTAAAAACCAGGAAAGGGAAATTCAACAGGCAGAACGTTTAATAGAAAAGTTCAGAGCTAAATCATCCAAAGCCTCAATGGCGCAATCTCTTATTAAGAAATTAGATAAAATGGATCGCATAGAGGTTGATCAAGATGATAACAGTGTTATGAGCTTACGATTCCCTGTATCCGTTACCCCAGGAAAGGTGGTTGTTGAAATTGAGGACCTTTCTAAAAGTTATGGTGATAATCATGTTTTAGACGCTATTAACTTGTTGATAGAGCGAGATAGTAAGACGGCTTTTGTGGGGCAAAATGGTCAAGGAAAGTCAACTTTAGCCAAAATAATTATTAATGAGTTAAAGTATGATGGACATTTAAAGTTGGGTCACAATGTTCAAATAGGGTATTTTGCCCAAAACCAAGCAGAGTATTTAGATGGTAGCAAAACAGTTTTAGATACTATGATTGATGCGGCTAATGAAAAAAATCGAAGCAAAGTGCGAGATATATTAGGATCATTTTTGTTTAGAGGCGATGAGGTAGAAAAATATGTAAAAGTACTTTCTGGAGGGGAACGTAACCGTTTAGCCTTAGCAAAAATGTTACTTCAACCATTTAATGTTTTGGTAATGGATGAACCCACAAACCACCTTGATATTAAATCTAAGAATGTTTTAAAACAAGCACTCCAAAATTTTGAAGGAACTTTAATTCTTGTTTCTCATGATAGGGATTTTTTACAAGGGCTTACCAATAAGGTCTACGAATTTAAAAACCGTAATATTAAGGAGTACTTAGGAGATGTTGATTATTATTTGGAGCAACGTAAGGTCCAGAATTTTAGAGCTATAGAAAAAAAGCAAAAGGAAGCAAAAGTTAAAGAGACTAATACCACGGTAGCCAAAACTAGTTTTGAAGATCAGAAAAAAATAAAAAGCCTTAAGAATAAACTAAGTACTGCTGAATCCAAAATTAGTTTTTTGGAGAAAGAAATTGCAGAAATAGATAATCAATTGGTAACGGACTATGATGCCACCATTGCAAAGCCTCATTTTTTTGAAGGATATGAAAAAAAGAAGCAAGATTTAGCTGATTTAATGCTAAAATGGGAACAGTTGACATTAGAAATAGATGTTTTCGAAGGGTAGTAGTAACAAAATTAATGTAAATATTTTCCTACACAACATATATTATTAGTTTTACAACATAATACGCCAGTTCACCGAAAATTTTTGTTTTTCGTCTTACAATAGCGTTAATTTGTTAGGGTATTCTATAAGAATGCGTTTAAAAACGGATTAACGATTTAAATAAATTAAAGATGAAAAACCTTTTATATATTACTTTGTTATGTGTTTTTTCTTTTGGTTTTGCATATGCAGGTGTACCTAAAAAAGAAAAAAAAGCATTGATGAGTCTTTATGAAAGCACCAATGGAATGCATTGGGTTCATAAATGGGACTTAAAGGAGCCTGTATCTTCATGGTACGGAGTTAAGGTTGAAGACGACCATGTGGTTGAGATTAATTTGTTTAGAAATAATCTTATGGGACCTCTCCCTGAAGAAATTGGGGACTTAAAATATCTGAACTCGTTAAATCTAGCTTTTAATTTAATTACTGGCGAGATTCCTGAGAGCATAGTAAGCCTAGAAAGTTTAAAGGTGTTAAAGCTTGAAATGAATAAGCTTAAAGGTAATTTACCTGAGACTTTGGGTAAATTAGGAAGCCTTGAAGAGTTAACTGCATTTAATAATTTTTTGACTGGAAGTATTCCAAAAAGCATTGGAGAGGTTAAAAACCTAAAAGTACTTAATCTTTCAAGTAATAATATCAAAGGAAGAATTCCAGAGTCATTAGGAGACCTTGCGAGCCTTGAAATCTTAGGTCTTTTTGAGAATGGTTTATGGGGAGATATTCCAAATTCCATTGGAAACCTTGGAAACCTTAAAGAACTCGTATTAGCTAATAACCAGCTTGGAGGAGAAATCCCTAAAGAATTTAGTAATCTGGCAAGTTTGAAAGTAATGCAAATACAGAATAATAAATTTGATTCTTTTCAAAATTTAAAACTCATGAATAAAAAAGAGTTTCTTGTTTTTGATTATGACGGAGGAAACTTAAATACAAAAGATTTTAAAGATGTTAACTTTAGTAAAACTCGAATGGCAGATACTAAATTCGAGGATGAAAATTAAAATATATTGAGTTAGTTTAGTTAGTAATAGAGATTGTATTTTAGGAAGTAAGGAATGCTCCACAGAGTATTCCTTTTTTTGTATCCCATTTTCACAAAACATTAAGAAACATTTAATAGTTGCACCTGCAACTATTAAATGTTTTTATATAGTTTTACACCATGAAAAATGAGGAGGATCAAATTGATTTTGAAAATTCAATAGCACCATGGTTGGGTGTTACTTCTAAAATCATTGATTATTATTTTCAGGAAGAATTAAACGCAAACAATTTTGATTTAAGCAAAGAACAAATGGTTGTTCTAAAAAAGCTTCACGATAAGGATGGCTTAAATCAAAACGAACTCGCCTATTTAACGTTGCGTAACAAATCCTCATTAACTCGTTTATTAACCAAAATGGAAGGTAAAAATTATATTTCCAGAAGGCAAAGTAGGCAGGACAAAAGAAATAATCACGTATATCTAACAGACACGGGAAAAGAGATTTTCAAGAAAGCCGGTCCAATAATTCATGATATAATGGCTAAAATAGAAAGTAATATTTCTGAGACGGAACGCAATCAAATTATTTCTATTCTTAAAAAGATTCAATATAATTTCACAGCAAAGGAAGCATCATTAAAACTATGAGAAAAGTAATTTTATCCATATTAGGAGTGTTATTAATTGTCGGCGGCTTTTTTGCTGCTAAAGCTTTAATGAACAATAAAAAGAACGCTAGACCTCAAAAACAGAAAATTGTAAAAACTGTTTTTACTGAAAAGGTGAAAAATGGTATTGTTCCAATTGTTTTAAAAGCCAATGGTAATTTACGAGCAAAACAACGTATGGAGTTATATGCTGAAGTACAAGGCGTTTTTAAAAGAGGAAATAAACTTTTTAGACCAGGGCAATCTTATTCTTCTGGAGAAACTATAATAAATATTGATGCATCGGAATACAGAGCTTCTGTGCAATCTGCAAAAAGTAATTTATACAATCAACTAACTTCGGTTATGCCCGATATTAGGCTGGATTATCCAGATATTTTTTCCAAATGGCAATCATATTTAACAGCGTTTGATTTAGATAAAATCACCCCGGTTTTGCCGAAAATGACATCAGAAAAGGAGAAGTTTTTTATATCAGGTAGAGGAATACTAACTAGTTATTACAATATTAAAAATTTAGAACAAAGACTTTCTAAATACAGAATGTTAGCCCCTTTTAACGGAGTGCTGACTGAGGCATTGGTGACCGAAGGTACTTTAATACGTGGAGGACAAAAGCTAGGTGAATTTATTAAAACAGATGTATATGAATTAGAAGTTGCTATTCCGAAAACGTATAGCGATTTATTAATGAAAGGTAAAAAAGTTACCCTTACTAATTTAGATAATACCATCACCTATTCGGGTGCTGTCTCCAGGATAAATGGTAGTGTAAATCAATCTTCTCAAACTATAAAGGTGTTTATTGAGGTAAAGGATAAAGGTTTAAAGGAAGGAATGTACCTAGAAGCTCACCTAAACGCAAGAGCCGAAAATCAGGCGATTGAGGTTAATAGAAATATATTGTTAGAGAATAACCAAATGTTTGTAGTTAAAGACTCTATTCTTGATTTAATTGATGTTAATCCGGTTTATTTTTCAGAAAAAAAAGCGGTTGTAAAAGGAATTCCTGATGGAACAGTTATAATGTCTAAACCTTTGATTGGCGCATTTACGGGTATGGAGGTTAATGTTTTTAACGATGAAAAAGCAAAAACTGGCAAAACGGAATGAGAAGTATAATAGCCTATTTTATTAAATACCATGTTGCAGTAAATGTAATAATCATTGCCTTTATGATTTTTGGTGTGGTTGGAGCTTTATCGTTAAAATCGTCATTCTTTCCTTTAATAGATTCCAAAAACATACTCATAAACATTACTTATCCAGGAGCATCTCCCCTGGAAATTGAAGAGGGTATAGTACTTAAAATAGAAGATAACTTAAAAGGCTTAGAAGGTGTAGATAGAGTAACTTCAACCTCGAGGGAAAACAGAGGAAGTATTAATGTTGAAATAGAAAAAGGGCGTGATGTTGATTTCATGCTGTTACAAGTAAAAAATGCTGTAGATAGAGTGCCTACTTTTCCAACTGGTATGGAACCCCTTGTCGTCTCCAAATTGGAAGCTATTCGGCCAACAATAAATTTTGCCATTAGCGGAAAAAATGTCCCTTTAAAAACGTTAAAACAAATCAGTAGACAAGTTGAAAACGATATTAGAGCAATTGATGGGATATCTCAAATAAATATTTCAGGATATCCCGAGGAGGAAATTGAAATTGCGGTTAACGAGAATAGTTTATTAGCGTATGAGTTATCCTTTGCTGAGGTTGCAAGTGCGGTTGCAAAGGCAAATATATTAGTAACAGGTGGAAATATAAAAACTGATGCTGAGCAGTATTTAATTAGAGCCAATAATAAATCGTATTACGGAAATGAACTGTCCAATATAATGGTTAGAGCTGACGCTTCTGGGCAGACAGTACGTTTATCAGATGTTGCAGAAATCAGAGACCGTTTTTCCGAAACACCAAATTCTTCATATTACAATAAAAACCTCTCAGTTAGAACCACAATTACCAGTACTAATACTGAAGATTTAATTTCTTCAGCAGAGAAAGTAAAAGAATATATTAAAACGTTTAACGCCAATAACAATAATGTTCAGTTAAACGTAGTAAGCGATTTCTCCAAAACACTTACACAGCGTACACAGTTACTTACTGAGAATGCAATAATGGGAATTGCTTTGGTACTTATTTTTTTATCACTGTTTTTAAATACTCGTTTAGCATTTTGGGTAGCGTTTGGTTTGCCTGTAGCCTTTTTAGGGATGTTTATTTTTGCGGGCTATTTTAATGTTACCATTAACGTATTGTCCCTTTTTGGAATGATAATAGTTATTGGTATTCTTGTTGACGATGGCATTGTAATAGCAGAAAACATTTATCAACATTACGAAAAAGGGAAATCTCCAATTCAAGCTGCAATAGACGGTACTATGGAGGTTATTCCTCCTATTATATCTGCCATAATAACAACCTTATTGGCGTTTTCAATTTTTCTTTTTTTAGATGGCAGAATAGGTGAGTTTTTTGGACAAGTATCAATAGTTGTTATTTTAACTTTAGTAGTTTCTTTAGTTGAAGCCTTAATTATTTTACCTGCACATTTGGCTCATTCAAAAGCCTTGCGACCGTCAAAAGAAAAACCCACAAGCGAAATAGGGAGGGTCTTTGCAAAGTTAAGAGCTGTAAATAGATGGGGCGATAGCTTTATGGCTTGGATGAGGGATAAGTTTTATAGCCCAGTTTTACAATTTGCTTTAAAATATAAATTGTTTGTGTTTTCAATTTTTGTTTTTGCGTTATTACTAACTATTGGCTCTATTCAAGGTGGAATTGTTAGAAAATCTTTTTTTCCTAGAATTGCAAGCGATAGAATACAAGTAAGTTTAGAAATGCCAAATGGGACAAATGAAAAAGTCACTGATTCGGTTATTAGCTTTATTGAAAGTAAGGCTGAAATTGTAAACAAGGAGTTAACGAAAAAGTATTTGTCTGGAACAAGTAAAAACCTTTTTGAGAATATTATTAGAAATGTAGGCCCTGGTTCGTCATCGGCCACACTAGTTATTAATTTACTACCAGGAGAGGAGCGCCCAGATGAGGTTACCGCTCAAATAGTTACTAATAGATTAAGAAAGCTTGTAGGGCCAGTTATCGGTGTTGAGAGTTTAATATATGGCTCCGGAGGAAACTTTGGAGGTAGCCCGGTTGCAGTATCGTTGTTAGGAAATAATATTGGAGAATTAAAAGGAGCAAAAAAAGAGCTTAAAAAGGCTTTGCAAAACCATTCGGCATTGAAAGATGTAGCAGATAATGATCCTGCTGGGATTAAGGAAATAAGACTTGAGCTTAAAGAAAATGCGTATTTATTAGGCTTAGATTTAAGAACGGTAATGAATCAGGTTAGAGCTGGTTTTTTTGGAACCCAAGCACAACGTTTTCAAAGAGGTCAAGATGAAATAAGAGTGTGGGTGCGTTACAATCGTGAGAATAGATCATCTATTACCAATTTAGATGAAATGCGGATTTTAACACCAAGTGGTCAAAGAGTTCCGCTAAAAGAAATTTCTGAATACGCTATTGAACGGGGAGATGTAGCCATCAATAGACTAAAAGGTCAACGTGAGATTCAGGTCACTGCGGATATAAAGGATATTAAAACTACATCTGGAACTGATATGATGGAAGAAATTCAAAACAACATTATGCCAGATATTCAAGCTAAATACCCAACAGTAACACCTTCCTATGAAGGACAAAACAGAGAGGCGGGTAAATTATTAGGTTCTGTACAGTTTGTTGGTTTGTCAGTACTTGTACTTATCTACATTACCATAGCTTTTACTTTTAGAAGTTTCAGTCAACCATTTATGTTACTCTTGCTTATACCTTTCAGTATTACAGCTGTTGCCTGGGGCCATTGGCTGCATGATTTTCCCATTAATATACTTTCCATGTTAGGAATTATTGCTTTAATAGGAATTATGGTAAATGATGGGCTTGTACTTATAGGTAAATTTAATAGTAACCTTAGAGAGGGTTTAACATTTGATAATGCTATTTACGAAGCAGGTAGGTCAAGATTTAGGGCTATTTTTTTAACATCAATTACTACCATTGCTGGTTTAGCACCTTTAATGTTGGAAAGCAGTAGACAGGCTAAATTTTTAATACCAATGGCAATTTCCATTGCATATGGAATTGGATTTGCAACAGTACTTACGCTTGTTATGTTACCTATATTTTTGTCATTTAGTAATAAGGTTAAAGTTGGAGCCAAATGGCTTGCTACTGGCAATAAAGTAACTAAAGAAGAAGTAGAGCGAGCTATAAAGGAACAAAAGGATCGTTTGCGGCTTAATGAAGAAATGAATGCAAAAAACCATGTTGTCAATGACGAAAATTAAATTTATAGAAGTATCCCTTAAATGAAAAAAAATATCATATTTAGTATACTTTTTTTATGCGCATTTAGTCTAATAAATGCTCAAGAAAAATTATTATCTAAGCAACAAGCTATTGTTATAACCTTAGAAAATAACTATGGAGTTAAAATGGCGAAAAATAATGTTGCTATTGCCGACAATAATAAAAATGTGCTTAATTCTGAGTATTTACCTAGAGTTACTGGAAGTGCGGGTGCTAATTATGTGAGAGATGATTCTACGTTTGAGTTTCCAGGTCAGTTTCTGAGAGATCCCGATACTGGAGAAGATGCTTTAGATAGTGGTGGGAATCCTATACCTCGACCTGATGCGCAATTAGATAAGGCGGAAGCACAGCGATATAACGCCACCATAACCGCAAATTATACCATTTTTGATGGATTAGGAAGGTTGTATAATTATAAAAAATTAAAAGAGCAGTATAAGTTAAGTGAACTACAAGCTAGAGAAACCATTGAAAATACAATTTTACAATTGTTCAGTGTTTATTATGAAATAGCGCGACTAACGGAAAATAAAAATGTTTTAGAACAAGTTCTGGAAGTTTCCAAAAAGCGCATACAAAGGGAAGAGTATTCCTTTGAATATGGGCAAAGTACGAAACTAGATATTTTAAATGCTCAAGTTGATGTTACTAATGATAGCATAAATTTATTACGAACCAATTTACAGTTGAGTAATGCGTTAAGAGATTTAAATGTAGTTTTAAATAGAGATCTTGAGGAGAAATTTATGGTGGATACTCTTGTGACATTTGTCCCAGAAGTTAAACTTGAGAATTACATAGAAAAAGCATCAGGAAATAATGTAGCATTGTTACAAACCGAGAAAAACTTAAAAATAAATGCATATGACATAAAGGTAAACAAGTCAGGATATTTGCCAACAGTTGCTTTAAACGGATCTTATGGATGGAATTTAACTCATGGGGCACCGTCAGCTTTTTTTCCTGGAGTAAATACTGATAATTGGCGATTGGGCGTTGGAGCCAGTTTAACTTGGAATTTATTTGATGGGGGAGGCACAATGGTAAGGGTTAAAAATGCCAAAATCGCTTACGAGAATCAGGAACTGTTAAAAAAACAGATTTTATTAGAGGTGAATAGAGATATTCAAAATGCTAAAGCTATTTACGCAAATCGTTTGAATATTTATAAAATACAAGAGCAGAACGTAGTAACGAATCAAAATAATTTTGAACGCTCAAAAGAACAATTTCAGTTAGGAAGGATAAGCTCAATTGAATTTAGACAAGCTCAAATTAATTTGCTAAATGCCCAGACAAACAAAAATTTGGCAAAATACGATGCTAAATTGGCAGAACTACAATTGCTTCAACTTACGGGACAATTATTAAATATTGAATTTTAATCTATAAGTTTAATTTTACCCCCAAAAACTTTGTTTTTATCAATGGTTTTTGGGTTTCCGTAGACCTCAATATTACCTCCAGCTCTTGCGGTAGCTTTTACAAAATCAGTTCCGTTAATTTCCGCATCTCCACCAGCATTTGCAGAAACTTCAGTACTTTCCGTAATTAAATCCTTGTTCCTTACTTTTCCTCCTGCATTAGCTATTACTTCTTGTTTTTTTGCTTTACCCGATAAGGTAATAACTCCCCCTGAAGAGGATTTTGTAATTAGGTTGTCAATATCTACTTTAAGGGTTATTTTCCCTGCTTCTTGGGCAGCAATTTTAACGTTACTTCCTGAAACGGTTTCTTTAGAATTAATCTTTGCATTTTCGTTAGCATCAATAAGTGTCAATTCATTTTTGTAATAAACCTTTGCTTTTACCGTTCCGCCAGCTCCTTGGTTATCAAATTCCATTCTAATTTTTAGCAAACCATTTTTTACAGAAACTACAGCCTCATCCATATCTTCACCAGTTAGCACAACTTTATTTTCGTTACTTTTTACCAGTGAAACTTCAATACGGTCAAATACCTTTATTTTATCAAAATCTTCAATTGTTTTGGTAAAATTATCTTGGGCAAAGGAACTGTGGGTAAGTACTACGGTAAGCAATAATATGGCAACATTTTTCATAACATGAATTTTAATTAAACACAAAGCACTATTCAAAAGTATAGAACATAATTATTTATGTACAGTAATTAACAGTTTTTAACCACATGTGAGACCAAAATCAACATGTTTAGTTCAAAAAGCAACAAATAGTTGGTCATAATCCTAAGAAGATTTTATATTTACATGGCACTAATAGATTACATGTCGTACGTATTATTTACATCTAAGGAGCAGTATTTTGTAGAATATCTTTTGGAGCAATTGATATTAAGTAACAGCATATCTGAAGCAATGGTCTTTGATGATATGGAGTTAGCGTTAAGATTTAAAAAAATGCTCGGGGAAAAATGTTATTTAGACTGTTCCGTGAATACCTATATTCCTTCTGATTAAAGATTGCTAATTTTTTATGGTAACTAGTAAGTCCGAAACCATCCTGCCTTTTCTAAGTTGAACTTTATAAATAGACCCTTTTTTACTATTTATTCTTACAATATTTTTAATTCTATACCCCGAAAATTCTTCCGCAGCTTTATTTTTGACTTTTAAGGGAACATTTTTTCTTTTAACTTCATTTTGAGTTTCAATCCAGGTTCCATCTACTTTAAATTTAGCCAAGTATTCCGTTCCATTCATAGTAAAGTCAGCCACCCACCACATCGTATTAGAATAGTAGCTCCATTGAACTACTTTTACTTTTGGGTATTTGATGTCAAAAGTATGCTGAACCTTTTTTGGTACATTAGAAATTGGGCTAAAACCACTTGTTCCTAGACTTAAAGTAACTAGGAGAATAAATGTAAAAATGGGTTTTATACTATTCATTTCTAACGAACATAGCTTAGTATAAATTTAAGATTATTTTCGTTAGCAGTTTGACTATCTGGCTGTTATTTGTATGTTAATTCTTTGAATTGTAGAATTTAATGTATGAGTTGTAATTTGGAGGGGTTTAGTAAGGGTTAATTGCTTATTAAAAATAAATAAGTGGCTAGATTTAATCTAGAGAAAAAAACTAAAAGAAATTAGTAAAACCGCATTTTCTCTTAAAAAATGTAAGGCTTTAGACATTTGATTTTCCACAGTTTTAATAGAAATCCCCATATCCATAGCAATTTCCTTATACTTTCTTTTGTTAAATTTATTTTGAACAAATATTTGTCGACATCTAAGAGGTAATTGGTCAATTAATGAATTTAATTTTTCAATTCTTAAATCGTTTATATCACTTTCAAGACTATCTTCAGATATAGTTTCCCATTGAATTTTATCCAATCTGTCAAACTGTATTTTTTTGTTCTTAATGTGTTGTAAAAATTGATTGTAACAAGTTTTAAAAAGGTAATTTTTAACGGAAGAAGAAATTTTGATAGATTTTCGCTTTTCCCAAAATTTTATTAGAGCTTCCTGTACAATATCTTCAGCAACAGACTTATTACCACATAGTTTGTAGACATAGTTACATAACCAATCATAATACTCCGCAAACAAGTATTTATAAGCATTGGCATCACCAGCCTGTAGTTGTTTTATTAACTCCTTTTCGCTCAATTTCGTTAAAAACATGGTGCAAAATAAAAAAAAATATAAAAGGCATAGGGGTTTTTTGAGAAAAATGCATCTTTTAAGTAAATATCTCTTGCATGCATCACTATTGGTTTTTGATTGAAAAATTCCTAAATAAGACCATTTCTAAAGAAGAAAGAATAGCTTTAGAAAAATGGATTTTACGGAATAAACAGAATATGAAATACTTTAAGAGTAGGATTAAAGAATCCAATAGTAAAATATTGCTAGATTTTGATTCGGAGAAAGCGTTTATGAAATTTGATAATGAAATAAAGGCGAAAACTTCTAAGGTTATAGTGCTTAGAAGAACCGTTAGATATGCAGCGGTTTTTGTGATATTCTCCATGATTAGTATATTAATAGGGAAAGATACATTTAACAATTCCAAGGGCGCTACTGTGGTATCTTCTGAAGTAAAAAAAGAAGTTATTGGTGAAGAAGATATTGTACTAAAGTTAGCGGATGGAACCTCTAAAGTTATTTCAACCAGTGGAGATGAAGTTGTTTTAGATGAAAATGGAAATGTAATAGGCAGTAAAAGTGATAATTCTATTGTTTTTGATGCTGAAGCTTTAGAAGATTTGGTATATAGTGAAATTTATATTCCATTTGGGCAAACTTTCAAACTAAAATTATCTGATGGAACCAAAGTTTGGTTAAATGCAGGTTCACGGTTACGATTTCCTCAAAAATTTATAAAATCAGCTGCTGATAGAATAGTTTATTTAGAAGGTGAAGCTTATTTTGATGTAACTAAGAATACAAATAAACCGTTCATTGTTAATGTAAATGATATGAACGTTAAAGTTTATGGAACACAATTTAATGTTTCTTCTTATAAAGAGGATGAAAACGTTACCACTACTTTGGTTGAGGGGTCGGTGAGTGTATATGAAACTGAAAACCCTGATGAAGAGTTAAAACTTACGCCTAGTTACCAAGCTAAATATCATAAAACTAAAAATGCATTTAAAAAGGCTAAAGTAAATACGGATATGTATACAGCTTGGATGCGTAATAAACTTGTTATAGACAATCTTAAATTTAAAGAGATACTATTATTACTGGAGAGAAAACATCACGTAAAGTTTATTAATAATGCTGAAAACTTAAACAGTGAAACTTATAAAGGAGAGTTTGATAATGAAAATATTGAATCTGTTCTCAAAACAATTTCTTTAAGTACACCTTTTAAATATGAAATTAATCAAAATATAATTACGATTTCAAAATAAAAGAAAGAAGGGTATTAGGGCACCCTCCTTTCTATATTAACCATCAATAATTAAATTAACTACTTACAAATTCTAATTAACTAACAATTAAAGACGACTAAAATTATGAAAAAATGTATTAATCGTCACGTTCCGCAAAAGGAGCGTGGTAAAACATTTAATTTAAAGTTGAAAATCTCTTTTCTTTTGGCCTCACTTATGCTGTTTCAATTATCAGCAAATACAGTGATGTCTCAAAAGAAAATAGATATTAACTACAACGACGTATCGTTAAGAAAAGTGTTGAAAGAGATAAAATCTCAGACAGGGTATAATTTCTTTTATAACGTTAAAGAAATTAACGACCGTCAGAAAATTTCTATTAAAGTAAAAGGCGAAACTATCTACCCAATATTAGAGGAGCTTTCAAGCAGTGCAGGTTTTAATTTTACTATAAATGAAAATCAAATAGTCCTTACTAAAAAAATAGGTAGGGATAGTGGGGAAGTTGTACCGCAGGAAAACGAAATCACAGGTACGGTTTTGGACTCCGATGGTTTGCCTTTGGGAGGCGCTAACGTTGTTATTGATGGAACAACAAAAGGTACACAAACTGATTTCGATGGAAATTATACAATTGTAGCTTTACCTGAAGATACATTGGTTTTTAGCTATATCGGCTTTGTAGCGCAAAGCATTTTAGTTGGAGATAAAACAACAATTAACGTAAATCTAGTAGCAGATTTAGAAGAGTTAGACCAAGTTGTGGTTATTGGTTATGGAGCTCAGAAAAAAAGTTTAGTTACAGGAGCTATTTCAAGTATTGACTCTGATGCGTTAAGTAATAATACATTTACCAGAGCTGAACAAGTTTTACAGGGTAGAACACCTGGAGTTTATATTGTTCCTAACTCAGGGTCGCCAGGAGCCTCACCAAGAGTTCGTATTAGAGGTGTTTCTTCGAATGGAAATGCAGATCCCTTATATATTGTTGATGGATTACGTACTAGAGATATTAGTAGTATTGATCCAAATGATATTGAAAACATGGAGGTGCTTAAAGATGCCGCTTCATCTGCAATTTATGGAGCTGAAGGTGGTAATGGAGTTGTTATAATTACTACTAAATCTGGGAAATTAGGGCGTAGTGAATTTAACATAAATTCTCAATACATTATTAATACCTTAAATCCTACAGATGGTTATATGAATGCCGAACAATATAGAGAATATTATAATATAACAGATAACTCTCCATTTGATACTAATTGGCTGGATGAAACTTTTGAAACTGGTTATGCTCAAAGACATAATATTTCTTTTAGTTCAGGTACTGAAAAATCTAAAAACTTAATTTCTGCATCCATACTTAATCAAGATGGTATTGTTGTGACTGATAAAGACAGTTTTAAAAGATATTCTATTAGGCTTAATGGAGAACATAAAGTTAATGATTGGTTAACGGTAGGAAATAATTTATCTTATATCTATTCTGAAAGATCTGCAATTAGAGAGAATGATCCAACTAATGGTGTTTTATCTTCAGCCTTAAGATTAGACCCTTTAACGCCTGGTGTATATCCAAATGAAGCAAGTATACCTGCAGGTTCTTTAATTTTATTTAATGACCAACTTGATCTTGCTTTACGTAATGGTGATGGTAATATATTTGGAAATAGCTCAAGAGTTACAAGTATGAACCCACTGGCGCGTTTAGCATCTACAGAGGGAGATACAAAAACAAATAGAATTTTAGGAAGTGTTTTTGGAGACATTAAGTTTTCAGATTCTTTTAAATTTACGTCAAGACTAGGATTTAATTCGAATACCTCTACACTTCATACCTTTACACGACAGTTTCAATACAGTCCAAATCACTTAGGGAATCAGTCTCAAGTACGAGAAGTAAATAATTTTTCTTTTTTTTGGCAGTGGGAAAATTTTATTACGTATAATAAAAGTTTTGGCAATCACAGTGTTAATGTAGTATTGGGAACCTCTGCACAAGAAAGTACGTTTAGAAATACGGTATCAAGAGGAGGTCCGACAATTGTTAACGATATTCGGTATTCAGAATTCGATTTTATAGCCAACCAAGAAAGTTCTAATGTTCAAGGTAATTCGGGCGAAAATAATCAAGGCTCTTATTTTGGAAGGTTGCAGTATAATTACAACGGGAAATATTTATTACAGGGGACCATTCGTAGAGATGCAGCCAGTAATTTCTTTTTACCATCAGATAATCGTTGGGGTACTTTTCCTTCTTTTTCTGCTGGATGGGTAGTGTCTCAAGAAGAGTTTTTTAATACCGATTCTTTTGTTAACTTTTTAAAGTTAAGAGGAAGTTGGGGTGAAAATGGAAGTCTTTCTAACCTAGGTAATTTTGATTATCTAGGGTTTCTTTCAGGAGCAGGTCTTAACTATACTGATGGAGAAGGCAATTTGATATCTGTAATTGAACCAAGACAGTTAACTAATTTTGATTTAACTTGGGAAACCAGTGAACAGCTAGATTTAGGTATAGAAGCAAAGTTCTTGAACAACAAACTATCTTTCGTAATGGATTATTACGAAAAAACAACTAGAGACTTACTAACACCAAATACACCACCTTTAGAGGCTGGAAATGACGCATCTTTTGTAAACGCAGGAGACGTAGTTAATAAGGGGTTTGAATTTTCTTTGGGATATAATGATTTAATTGGAGAAGATTTTAGTTTTGGAATTAACTTAAACTTAAGCACTTTGGACAATAATGTAACTGCATTAAATGGAACTGTAGATAGGATTGAAGGAGCTACATCAAATGGAAATTGGACATCTACTTGGTTTGAAGAAGGCTTCCCTATTTGGTATTTTAGAGGATACAAAACGGATGGTATAGATGCTACAACGGGTGAACCAATCTTTGTTGATGTTAATGAAAGCGGAGATATTACACCTGATGATGAAACCTATATTGGTGATCCGCACCCGGATTTAATTTATGGAGGAACGTTAAATCTTGGGTATAAAGCGTTTGACCTAAGTGTGTTTGTTCAAGGTGTTTCAGGAAATGAAATTTTAAATGGATTGCCTAGAACGGATAATGGTCAAATGAATTTTCCGGTTAGAATTTATGAAGGTAGATGGACATCTGGAAGAACAGATGCGATTTGGCCAACTACCACACATACTGGAGATGCATATCGAAGTGATTTGTTAATAGAAGATGGATCGTACACAAAAATCAAGCAAATCCAACTTGGATATACCTTGCCAGAAAAGGTTATTGACAGGCTACCAATCTCTAAATTAAGAACTTACGTTTCGTTAGAGAACTTTTTTACTTTTACCAAATATTCCGGTTTAGATCCGGAGGTAGGAGCATCTACTAATAATAGTATTGGGGTGGATAGAGGGTTTTATCCAACACCGAGAAGTTTCATTTTTGGTATGTCGTTATCATTTTAATAAACAAAAAAAGTAAAGCAATGAAAAAATCAAATTATATAAAGTGTATGCTACTAGCAGTATTAGCTATTGGTATTGTAATTTCATGTTCTGATGACTTTTATACGAATGAGATAAGAGGAGGTGAATCGCCAGAAACCTATTTTCAAACAGATGAGGGTGCATTTCAAGGTGTTTTAGCGGGGTATATGACTTTGGGGACTACCTATTCTAATTTGTGGTATACTCCATGGACGTATAGAATAATGATGGGTGATGAGGTTACCGCAGGCGGAGATGTCCGTGGCGGAGATAAATTATACTATGAAAGGTTGACAGAGTACAACTTTGATTCCAATAATGCCCATTCTCGAAGAATGTTTGATGGGTTGTATCAAGGTATTGGACGTGTAAATGTCTTGTTAGATAATATGCCTGCTGATAGCCCCGAACGAACCCGAATTGCAGCAGAGGCGAAATTTTTACGAGCCTTTAATTATTTTGATTTGGTAACCCTTTTCGGAGAATCAATTCCGTTAGTAATTACAGAATTGGCTTCCGATGAATTTCAACAACTCCCTGCGGAAGTTGGTGCGGTTTGGGCGCAAATAGAAAAAGACCTTACCGAAGCTATTCTAGATCTTCCCCTTAAAAGCGAGTATAGTCAAGCCAATAAATTTCGTGCTAATAAGGGTGCAGCCCAGGCACTTTTAGGAAAAGTACATTTGTACCAGCAGGAATATGATGAGGCAGCCACGCAATTTGAAGCTGTGATTAATTCTGGCGAATTTGGTTTAGCTGTGGACTATGACAGAATATGGAGAAAAGACCAAGAATTTGGAACGGAATCCCTTTTTGAAACATCGTACACGGAAACCAAAGGAAATAATGTGGGCCCAGGGGGATATAACTGGGGTGAAGCAAAATTTAATACAGATAATGTGTTAATGTTGCAATTTGGGCCTAGAATTGAATATTTTACCACAATGGAAACCATAGGACAGGAGCCTGGCTTTGGTTGTGGGTATCCTTTACCAGGCTTGTACAATGCCTATTTGGCTGAGGGAGACCAAGTACGACGAGAAGGAACTATGATTACCGAGACAGAATTTTTAGCTGCAGGAGTTACCTTTAAGGTGCCAGTAAGTGAAATCTATGGATACAACGGCTTTATTCGAAAAAAGCTAGCGCAGTATTTAGATGAAGCTGGTGAACCTATTGTTACTTTAAATAACGGAACCAACTGGAGGTTAATCCGGTTTGGCGATGTGCTATTAATGGCTGCAGAGGCACATGTGCTAAGCGGGGGTGATTTGGGCAAAGCCAGACAATATATCAATCAAGTTCGATCAAGAGTACAATTGGCTGATACGCCAGCTGCGGATGGAGATTTAATGGATGCAATTATAAAAGAAAGAAGATTAGAGCTTTCGTATGAAGGTTTTAGGTTTCCTGATTTAATTAGATGGAGTAATGCAGGCGTAATTTCAGATGCTGATTTAGCGAATATACTTAACGCTCCACAGAGTCAAATTCCTGATAGAAATGATTTTAATTCAAAATTTAAGTTGGCACCTATTCCTCAGATTGAGATTAATACAAACCCCAATATAAAACAAAATCCGGGGTTTTAAGATTAAATGTTTTGAGTTAGTTTTTTATAATTTAAACCGCCAGTTAATATTACTGGCGGTTTGTTTTCATATAGTTAATTAAAGATTAATTTTATTAATCTTTATTAAAATTATTGGTATGTATTCAGTAGGTAAATTAACAATAGCTTATACGATTATAATTGTCTTTTTGTTACATTCATTTATTAGTTGCAAACGGAATGTAGATTTAGGAAAGGAAACAGCTGAGACTGATTCAAAAGAGGTGTTGTTTGAAAAAGTACTAGTGGCTACCTCAGAAGTAGATTTTGTAAATGTGTTAGAAGAAACTACAACGACAAATTATTTCTCATATATGTACCTGTATATTGGTGGAGGGATAGCTGTAGGTGATATAAATAATGATGGACTAGTTGATCTTTATTTTACCTCCAGTTTATCGCCAGACAAATTATATCTTAATAAAGGTGACTTTAAATTTGAAGATATAACTAAAAAAGTAGGAATAGAGCATGTTCCTGGTTTTAATACTGGTGTTACGTTTGCTGATGTAAATAACGATGGTTTCCTAGATATTTATGTATCGCGAGGAGGGTGGAAAAATGAAGAAAATTTCACGAATTTGCTTTATATAAATAACGGTGATTTAACGTTTACTGAAAAAGCTAGAGAGTTTGGTTTAGCTGATGCAAACAGAACTATTCAAACTACCTTTTTTGATTACGATAATGACAACGATTTAGATGCTTACGTGTCTAATGCACCAATTGGTAGTGCTACCACTTCAAGCACCTTACCATTACAAGTTTTTTACAATAATCCTTCTACCCTTAAGACAAAAGGGTGTGATCGTTTTTACGAAAACATAGGAAATGGGCATTTTGAAGATGTTTCAGAAAAAGTAGGCCTAGTATATGATTTGAGTTATGGCTTAAACCCTATGGTTGCCGATTTGAATGGGGATGAATGGTTGGATGTTTATGTGTCTAGCGATTTTAACGGACCTGATCTGGTATATATTAACAATGGAGACAAAACTTTTAAAGAAGAAGGTAGCAAGTTGTTTAAGCATATGTCATTTAACAGTATGGGGAGTGATTTTGCTGATATCAATAATGACGGCTTGCCAGATTTAATGACCTTGGATATGAACCCCAAGGATTATATAAGATCAAAAACCACGATGGCCATGACACCTTTGCACAAATTTGAAAATATGGTATCTAACGGTTACCATTATCAATATATGCATAATATGCTTCAAGTAAATAACGGTAATGGTACCTTTAGTGAAATCGGGAATCTTTCTGGAATAGCAAATACCGATTGGAGTTGGTCATTACTATTAGCAGATTTTGATTTGGATGGCTATAATGATGTTTATGTTACCAATGGCGTGTTTAGAGATGTTATTGACAGAGATTCTAGCAAAGAAATAAATAAAAATTGGGGGATAAATGGACAAGGTCCTTCAGCTGAAGAAAAACTAACCTATTCTAAAATGCTTCCTCAACAAAAGTTGACAAACTTTTTCTTTAAAAACAAAGGAAACCTAACTTTTGAAGACATGTCGAAAAGTTGGGTAGATGCCGAGCCAACTTTTTCTAATGGTTCTACCTATGCCGATTTAGACAATGATGGAGATTTGGATATCATAGTAAATAACATCAATGAACCAGCGACGTTACTTAAAAACAATGCAGTTGAATACAATAGAGGTAATTTTGTTAAACTAAATTTTAAAGGTCCAAAAACCAATCCGTTTGGAGTGGGTGTCAAGGCTAAATTGTATTTAAAAGATAGTACAAGCATGCTACGACGATTAATAAATACTAAAGGCTTTTTGTCGTCTGTTTCAAATACACTGCATTTTGGTTTCGAAAAAAATAAAGTAATAGATTACCTAGAGGTTGTTTGGCCAGATGGTAAAATTCAAAAACTAGATGATATTAGTGCTAATGAGACGCTTGCGATAAGTTATTCTGAAGCAAAAAACCAATTAAAACAAGAGAAGCAAAATTGTCAAATGTTTACTAAACTAGATGCATTATCTAAACATAATGACACCTATTTTAATGATTTTGATTTACAAGTTCTTTTACCAAATAAACTATCTCAAACTGGGCCATTTGCGTCAAAAGCAGATGTAAATAATGATGGCTTAATTGATTTTTATATTGGTGGGGCTAAAAATCAATCAGGGCAGCTTTTTCTGGGAACTAATAACGGAGCTTTCCAGGAGATTTTAGTGGAAGATTTTAATAACGACAAGCATTTTGAAGATCAGGGAGTACTTTTTGTTGATGTTGATCAAGATAATGATAAAGATCTTTATGTAATAAGTGGGAGTTACGAGTTTTACAAGCAACCCGAAGCATTACAAGATCGCCTATATATAAATGATGGGAAAGGAAATTTTAAACGCGCTATAAGTTCCATACCAGAAATAAAAGTATCTGGCTCGGTCGTAGTTTCAGGTGATTATGATAATGACGGAGATTTAGACTTATTTGTCGGAGGTAGATTGGTTCCTGGTAAATACCCTTTAGCTCCAACTAGTTATATTTTAAAAAATAATGAGGGTGTTTTTGAAATTGTAACACCTCTGGTAGCTCAAGACCTAGAAAATATAGGGATGATTACAGATGCATCATGGGTCGACATAAATAAAGATGGTTTATTAGATTTAATAGTTGCCGGAGAGTGGATGGGAATCGAAATTTTTGAGAATGATGGAGAAAAGTTAGTTAGAAAAGAAAAATACAAAGAAATGTCGGAGCATTCGGGTTGGTGGAATAGTATTTTGGTGGAAGATATTGACGCTGATGGAGATTTAGATATTGTAGCAGGAAATTTGGGACTTAATTCTAAATTTCACGCTTCTAAAGAGAATCCTTTTAAAATTTACACAAAAGATTTTGATGGTAATGGTAGTGAAGATGTACTTCTTGCAAAAACGTATGATGGTAAAGAAGTACCAATTCGTGGAAAAACATGTATGACACAACAGTTACCGTATTTAGACAAACGAATTAAATCTTATCATGATTTTGCAAATAGAGATCTTCAAGGAATTATTGGCAAAGACTTGGAAGAGTCTCTTCACTATAGCGTCGTGGAATTTCGCTCTGGAATTTTTGTTAATAAAGGTAATGGTGTTTTTGATTTTAATCCTTTTGATTATACCGTTCAGAGGTCTCCTATTAATACTATTTTGCACGAAGATTTAGATAAAGACGGAATTAAAGATTTGGTCTTAGCTGGAAACAATCATATGGCTGAGATTGAAACTACAAGATATGATGCCGGTATTGGATCTTTTTTGAAAGGGGATGGTAAAGGCGGATTTAAATTTGTTCCTAATTTAGATACTGGGTTATTTTTAGATGGAGATGTAAGGGATGTAATTTCTATTAAACAAGGGATTAATACTTTTTTGATAGTGATTAATAATAACAATACGCATGATTTATACAAGTTAAACTAACTCAGAACGGTAAATTACTTCATAAAAACAAAAGCCATCGAATATTCGATGGCTTTTGTTTTTATGAACATGTCTAGTTCTGAAATAGCGTTACACTAAACAAAAGTGTAATGAATACAACAGAATCAATTTAGCGATTATATATTTAAATTTTAGACTTAATATCATGCAACAGTAACAATGAATTTAAACATCAAGCAATTGAACTTTACATTTTAATTTTTTTCACTGGCACGTATTCTGAAAAGGATAAATATGAGAGTTTCATACTTATCTTTAAGGCTCACGCGAAGTATATTAAATGCTTTGGTAATCTGTTTTTCCACTGCCTTAGGTGAAATTTTTAAGTATTCAGCAATTTCAATATTTGATAAACCTTCCTTTTTACTCATAGAAAAAATTTGCCGACATTTTGGTGGTAGTTTTTCGATTTCTCCTGATACGATATCTATCATCTTTTCGATTATCGTATCATCTTTGTTTTCAATAGTTTCTGATAATGATTCGTAATATTTCATTTGCAGAAGCATAACGGACTTACCTTTTTTGTAGGTATTAACGAATTCATTATAAACAGACCTGTAGAGAAAACTTTGTATGGAAAATTCAATATTTAATTTTTTTCTATGTTGCCAGGTTTTTAAAAATACATTCTGAACAATATCCTCAGCCATTGCGTGGTCATTAACTAAAGTCATCGCATAGGCATATAATCTTCGATGCAATTTATCCAACAAGTACATATACGCCCTTTCCTCTCCATTTTTAAGACTCTTTATTAAGTCACTATTTGTTTTATAATCCATTTTGAACAAAATATGAATATTGTAGTTTTATCGCTAAAATTATATGAATTCAATAAAAATACATAAAAAAAGGTAGGGTATTGTAAATTTGTCTTGTAATAATAGTATAGAGTAGCATACAAATTAATCAAATGATTGAAGATAAAATAAAAGACAGCCTTGTTAGATATATAAACAATGCAGCAAGTGCTTCAGATTTAGATTCTTTAGATGACTGGGTCAGAGAGGAAAAAAATTATTTGTTTTTTAAAGAGTATGTTAAAACACATTTTGCAATAACTATAAGTATGAACAACCCAGACCCAAGTAATTTAAGAAACCTTTTACTAAATGAAATACGGAAAGATAAAAACGTATTTCGTAAAAGAAGATTCAACAAATTTTTAAAATATGCTGCTGTTGGTTTGTTTTTAATTAGTGTGGGGTACTTTTTTAAACAAGAGAGTGCAATTCTTGGAAAGGAGGATATTGTTATTCAGAAAAATGATGAAATTACTTTGGAGCTCGAAAATGGTGAAAAGGTAATCATTTCGGAAGATGGAGTTTCTAAAATTACTAACGCTAAAGGTAAAGTAGTTGGAAAACAAGAAGGAACTAAATTAGTATATAGTGATGAGCTTCCAATGGATGAACTTTCTTATAATACACTTAAAATTCCTTATGGAAAACGATTCAATATTGTGTTGTCTGATGGTACCAGAGTTTTTATGAATGCAGGAAGCTCTATTAAATACCCTATTAAATTTATAAAGGGTTTCGATAGAAAAGTTTTTTTGGAAGGGGAGGCTTTTTTTGAGGTGTCTCATGACAAAGAAGATTCCTTTATAGTGGATGCTCAAGATTTAAATGTAACAGTGTATGGTACAAAATTTAATCTTTCCAATTATCCTGAGGATAGTAACACGCAGGTAGTACTAACGGATGGCTCAGTAGGACTTTCATATAAGTCTGCAAAATCTGAAAATCTTAATGATACTGTATTGACTCCCGGTTTTATGGGTTCTTTTAATAAGGAGAAAAAAACAATATCTACCTTGAAAGTAAATACATCATTGTATACATCTTGGGTTGAAGGCAATTTGGTATTCAAAGGTGCTTTTTTTGAAAAAATTATTGAAAGTCTTGAAAGGCAATATAATGTCGTAATCATTAATAATAATAAAGAACTAGCCGATGAAAAATTTAATGCAACTATTGAAACTAATAGAGAACCAATAGAAAAGGTATTAGATTACTTTGATAAAGTATATGATATCGAATATGAAGTTGTCAACAATAAAATTATTATTAACTAATTTTTAATATGTATATGAAATAAATCTAATCGAAAACAAAAGAATCACTATATGGTTATATCCTGTTAGAACTAGGAATAACTAAAAAATCGGGAAATGCAGGAACATTTCCCGATGGAATCTAGTGACTACGTTAATTCATGTAAATCACCGAAAACAATCAAAAGTATGAAAAAACCATCTAATTCTAGGAGGAACTCCTTCTGGAAAATCAAAATGGAGCTAAAAATGAAGGTATCACTTCTTTTTCTTCTAACAACGACAATTGCCCTTCAGGCAAATTCCTCATATTCACAAAAGACCAAAGTCTCTCTTAACATGACTAATGTACCCGTTGAGGCAGTTCTTGATGAAATAGAGGCACAAACAGAATTTAAGTTTTTGTTCAATACTAAGGCATTAGATTTAAACAGAAAGGTTACCGTAATAGCGAGTAGGGAAAAAATAGGCAAGATTTTAGATCGACTTTTTTCTGGCGTTCAGACAGAATATGAAATAGACGATCGCAAAATTTTACTACGAAAGACACAAAAGATTAACACCCCTCCAGATAAATCGGAATCTGAGGAAATGCTTCCACAAGATTTGGAAGTAAGTGGAACAATAACCAATGAAGCAGGAGAACCATTGCCTGGAGCAAGCATTGTAGAGAAGGGTACTGTGAACGGAACACAATCTGACTTTGATGGTAATTTTTCAATTACGGTAGCCAATTCAGATGCCGTATTAGTGATATCCTACATAGGGTATGCTACTAAAGAAGTCATTATAGGTGACCAAACCCAGATTAATATTCAGTTATTATCAGATGCAGCCAGTTTAGAAGAAGTGGTGGTTGTGGGCTATGGAACGCAAAGAAAAAAGGATTTAACAGGAGCTGTGGTATCTGTCAAGGCCGAAGACTTTACTCAAGGTGCCAATTATGACGCCGTTCAATTATTAAATGGTGCAGCATCAGGTGTAAATGTTAGTCAGGTAAGCTCAGCTCCTGGTGCCGGTTTAAAAATACAAATACGAGGAGCGGGTTCAATAAATAGTGATAATTCCGTGCTTTTTGTTGTGGATGGTCTTCCTGGTGTTGATCCTCAGTCCTTAAGTCCTGGAGATATTGAATCTATTGATGTGTTAAAAGATGCTTCTGCAGCTGCTATATATGGTACTCGTGCAGCAAATGGAGTTGTTTTAATAAGTACTAAAAAAGGTAAGGCTGGAAAAACTACGTTATCCTATAGTACATATACAGGTTTTCAAAGTGTATCCAAGAAACTTGATGTACTTGGGGCAAAAGATTATGCAGATTTGGTTAATATAAGAACGCCAGACACATACTCACCAGATCAAATAGCATCATTTGGAGCTGGGACTAATTGGCAAGATCAAATTTTTACTAATGCAATAGTTCAAAATCATCAAATTTCAATGTCAGGTGGCAGTGAAAAAGGAAATTACTATTTAGGGCTTAATTATTTTGATCAGGAGGGAATTGTACAAAGCTCTTCGAGTCAAAAATATAATATTCGTTTGAATGTTCAAAGCAGACCATTTGAGAATTTATTGCTATCTGCAAATGCAAACTATACCCGTCAGACAAACAATGAGATACTATTTTCAAACAATGCTAACGAAGGCGCTGGCCCTATTAATTCAGCTATTCAATTTGACCCTACTTTATCAGCAGGCCTAGATGATGATGGACGTTATTTTAGAAATGCAGCAATAGCATTGGATAATCCCTTGGCATTAATAAATGGTCTAGACAATCAAACTATTTTCAATAGATTCTACGCATCGGTGAGTGCTGATTATGAATTTATGAAAAATGTAACAGCTACCGTTCGTTTGGGTGGTGATGTGAACAATATTAAAGAAGACAGTTATAATAGTCGTGTTACTCTGAATGGATTTGCAAGTGGAGGTATTGGAAGTCTTGCTTCATTTGAGGACACCCACTGGTTAGTAGAGGCGTTGCTTAAATATAGTAATACATTTAATGAGAATCATAATTTTTCCATTTTTGGTGGTATTACATTAGAGGAGTTCCTTTCAACAAGTGTTAGAGCTAGTTCCGCAGGTTTTCTTTCAGATGTAACAGGTACTAATTTGCTTGAAAGTGGTGATGGTCAGTTACGAGATGAGGTAGAAAGCGCTAGAATTCAAAATCAATTAAACGGATTCATAGGAAGAGCCACGTATGATTATAAAGGGAAATATTTATTGACCGCATCCTTTAGGGTGGATGGTTCTTCGAGATTTGCGGAGAATAATAAATATGCTTTCTTTCCTTCTGGTTCTATAGGATGGCGTATTAGTGAAGAAGCATTCCTTGCAGATAATAGAATTATAGATGAGCTTAAACTTAGAATAGGTTATGGTGAATTAGGTAACCAGGGTATCGAAAACTTTGAAACAAGACAAACACTTATTTCTAGTAGCAATTCCATTTTTGATGGAGCAGTAGCTCAAGGAGTTGCAGCAGCAAGGTTGCCAAATCCTGATTTGAAATGGGAAACCACAAAAGAAATAAATTTAGGTTTGGACTTTTCACTGATGAATAATAGAATTTCAGGTTCAATAGATTACTTCAACAGAAACACAGTTGATCAGTTGTTTAATAAACCGTTACCCTCCGTAGTAGGTTTTACAACAGTACGAACAAATATTGGAGAAGTTCAGAACAAAGGAGTAGACTTTAGTTTAAGAACTCGTAATGTTGATAGTGACGATTTTAAATGGAATTCAAACCTTACATTTTCATTTCTTAAGAACGAGGTAACACAGCTTCCTGATTTTACACAGGAGATTATAGGTGGTAACATAGGTACGTTTATTCAGAACTATACTATTGTTCGTGAGGGGTCTCCATTACAGTCTTTCTACGGATATGAAATAAATGGAATTTTTCAGGAAGGTGATGACATAGCGAATTCGCCAACACCAAATGTAGATGGGTATGGTGCAGGGATGCCTCGTTTTGTGAATCAAAACGGAGATGATGTAATTGATGCGGAAGACAGAGTTGTACTCGGTGATCCTTTTCCTGATTTTACATTTGGATTCAATAATACTTTAAATTACAAGAATCTCTCTTTGGAAATATTTGTACAAGGAGTTCAAGGTATAGAAGCATTAGATGCGAATGTGACCGAATCGTTATATCCTACTAATTCTGCGAGAAACTCGATATCTAGATACTATCAAGATCGATGGACTCCACAGAACCCTTCAAATACGTTGCCCTCTGGAGAAAATGCAAGTCTTTATGGTGGCGGTTTAGCCATCAACTCCTTGACTATAACGGATGCTTCTTTCATACGTTTAAAGAACCTTACATTGGGTTACAACTTTAATCTTAAAGAAAGTTCTAAACTTTCAATGCTTAGGCTTTATGGCGCTGTAGATAACTTGTTTACTATTACTGATTTTGAGGGGTACGATCCCGATGCAAGCGCGGAACGGACTGAAATTAGGGGGGCAAATCCAGCTAGTGCTGTAGAGCGAAGTAGCTACAATAGCTACCCGTTGGCACGTACAATTCGTTTTGGTCTTGATGTTAAATTTTAAAAAAGAAAAGCAATGAAAAAATATATATTCAGTTTATTAACAATAGTGGCTTTATGTAGTAGCTGCGAAGACTTTTTGGAAGAAGAAGTGTATACTGAGTTTGATCCAGAAGTTTTTTTACAAGATCAATCGGGTATTGATGCTTTGTTAACAGGTGTTTATGGCTCATTTCAATTAACATGGGGAACAGGTTTTATAGCCAGGGAACATTTTTATATACTAGGAGAAATGCCAACCGATATACTTTGGGAAACAGGAGGGGGGTTAAATCGTCTCGTTGTGCCTGTTATTGGGTTCACCTGGACACCTTCGGATAGTTACTTTAATGCCATGTACAATAAATTTTACGGTTCAATTGCGGCGGCCAATAACGTACTTCTTGTAGCCGATGGTGTTGAAGGTCTTGATGAAACCGCGCTTAATAAAGCAAGAGCCGAAGCACGATTTGTACGGGGTACATCGTACTATTTTCTTCATAATCTATTTGGTCCTACTCCTATTATTGAAATTCCGCCTGGCGCAAGTTTAGATGAAATTGAAGCGTTAGGAAAAGAAACACCTAGGGCTTCCGAAGAAGAATATCGTGCTCAGGTTGAAGAAGATTTAATGTTTGCAATTGATAACTTAGATTTTGGAGGTGTTTCTAGTCGTGCTAATAAAGGTAGTGCCTATGCGATGTTGGCTAAGTTTTATTTAAATAATAAGGAATGGGCAAAGGCGGCAACGGCCGCCCAAGAAGTTATGGCTAATGGTGGGTATGAGCTCTGGGCCGATTATACTTCCTTGTTTGCGGTAGAAGGAGAAAGCAATAATGAGTTTGTTTTTAGGTTTGAGTGTATTGCGGGGAATTCTAGCCAACAGAACATTTATATGCCACATGCTTTCCCTCCAAATTATCCCATTCAATCTAATTGGGCTAATTTTGGAGCTCAGTTTAGAACGTATACAGCGTTTTATGAGACTTTTGAAACAGTGGATCTAAGATCTAATTTGTTCATTACAGAATACACGCCTACTACAACAGGCGAATTGACCCAATTATCAAGAGATGAGGAAGGTAATGCCTTAGATAATGTAAGAAGTTTTAAGTTTGTTCCAGATCCCAATGCCACTGGTACTTCAAATGGAAATGATCAACCGCTCATTAGATTAACCGATATGCATCTTACTAGAGCAGAGGCGCTCAATGAAATTGATGGACCTAACCAAGAGAGCATAGATTTAATTAATGTCGTAAGAAATAGAGTTTCGGCTACACCTGTGGTCTTAGCCGATTTCACTTCTAAAGAAGATCTTAGAGATTTCATATTGGCAGAAAGAGGTAGAGAATTCTATAGTGAAGGGTTAAGACGAGAAGATCTTATTCGTCATGGTAAATTTATTCAGCAGGCTTTGGATAGGGGGGTTGCCGCAATGCCACATCAGGTACTCTATCCATTACCTCAGGCACAAATGGATAACAATCCTAATTTGGAACAAAATCCAGGTTATTAAAAAGGAAATTTTAAAGGAGGGTTATTTCTAAATTAAAATGACTCTCTATTTTTACTATATCTACATCATCATGAAATATAAAATTGTATTACTCTTGTTTGGCGCACTATTAATAGGCTGTAAAGAAAAAAAACAAAAAACAATGCTTATCGAAGGTTCCGATAAAAAAAATGTTGTTTTTATTTTGGTTGATGATTTGGGTTGGAAAGATTTGGGGTGTTATGGGAGTGAATTTTATGAAACCCCAAATATTGATAAGTTGGCCTCAAAAGGAACGCTTTTTACAAATGCGTATTCGGCCAATCCAGTATGTTCTCCAACTAGGGCAGCCATTATGACTGGCAAACACCCTTCTCGCGTTGGAATTACGGACTGGCTACAAGGGCATGACCCTAAAGATAGGCAGCTATTGGGACCTCAAGACCTGACTGAAATGCCTTTGCAAGAAGTTACCATTGCAGAAGTAATGAAAGATGAGGGTTATAAAACTTTTTTCGCTGGGAAATGGCATTTGGGTGATACAGGGTTCTTTCCTGAAGACCAGGGATTTGATATCAATAAAGGTGGGCATCATATGGGGCAACCTCCAGGAGGGTATTATTCCCCGTACAATAATCCAAAATTGACTGATGGTCCAGAAGGTGAATATCTTACTGATAGATTGACTGATGAATCCATTCAATTTTTGGAAGAACATGGCGATAGCCCCTTCTTTTTAAACCTGTCCTATTATACAGTACATACACCTATTGAGGCGAGCAAAAGGCATCTTGCCAAGTTCCAAAAAAAGCGAGAGACTTTAACGGATACTATTCCTATAAGATATCAAGAAGGTCCAGGGAAAACCATAGCAAAACAATATAATGCAGAATACGCCTCCATGGTATATGCATTAGATGAAAATGTGGGTAGGTTATTAGATAAACTCGAAGCTCTAAACCTTATGGATAATGCACTAATCATTTTTACCTCTGATAATGGGGGGCTTACCACTACTGAAAAAGAGTATAATCCTCCAACAAGTGTACGTCCATTACGTGCTGGAAAAGGTTGGGCTTATGAGGGAGGAATACGAATACCATTAATAATTAAAAGGCCTAATGAAAAGGAAAATAATATGCTAGACAGCCCTACTGTAAGTATGGATATGTTTCCTACCATTTTAGAAGGAGTAGAAATGCCTTTGCGACCAGAACTGCATATAGATGGCAAAAGCTTAATCCCTATATTGAATGGGACAGAAAAAGAGGTGCACGATGTACTTTTTTGGGATTACCCTCACTATCATACTAGTGGTTGGACACCAGGCTTAGCATTGAGAAAAGGTGATTGGAAGGTGGTGTATTTTTATGAAGGAAATAAGTATGAACTCTATAATCTTAAGGAAGACATTGCGGAGCAAAATGATTTATCAGAAAGCAATTCGAAAAAATTAGAGGAATTAAAGAGCGAGTTAAATAGTATGAGGAAAAAATTAAATACGGTATCTCCAAGCCTAAATAATAAGAAGATAGATTAATATTCTAAAGATTGTTAGTTTGAGTTAGTTTTAAAAGGATGGTCGAACGGCGGCCATCCTTTTAAAATTTTGACTTTAGTAGATTTTTTATAATTCTATAATAGTCCGTCTATGTGTATAATTAATATAGTATCAGGTTTCAAAAAACTAAATGATATCATGAATACATTGATAAATAGTTATAGAAATTTGGTTTCGGCTCTCTTTTTATTTTTTTTCACTCCGATAATGGCACAGGATATTCCTGAAACCTATACTAATCCTATCTTGTCAGGTTTTCACCCTGACCCTAGCATATGTGTTGTGGATGATGATTTTTATCTGGTTAATTCCTCTTTTGAATGGTATCCTGGTATTCCAATTTATCATAGTAAAGATTTGGTAAACTGGCAATTAATTGGATATGGTCTTAATCGCTCAGATCAGGTGAATTTACCTGAAAATATCAATGATTCTAGAGGAGTATATGCACCTACTATTCGTTATCATGATGGCATTTTTTATATTATAAATACCTGCGTAGAATGTGGAGGAAACTTTTATATTACCGCAGCGCATCCATCTGGACCATGGTCTAATCCAATATGGCTTGACAATGCCCCAGGTATTGATCCTTCTTTATTTTGGGATGATGATGGGAGGTGCTATTATACAGGTAATGAGAATCTTTCAGAAGATGATAGGGAATGGACCGGGCAATCATTTATTTGGATGCAGGAGTTGGATTTAAAAACTGGTAAACTCGTTGGGAAAAGAGAAAAACTCACTTTTGGTCATGCTACCAATGCCCGATGGACAGAAGGAGCTCATTTGTATAAAATTAACGGAAAGTATTTACTTATGGTGGCGGAAGGGGGAACATCTTTCTATCATGCAACAACTGTTTTTCATAGTGAAAAATTATGGGGGCCGTATGTTCCAGATGATGCAAACCCAGTATTTACGCATCGTCATTTAGGAAAAAAATATCCCATTTGGGCAGTAGGTCATACTGATATGGTGCGAACAAAAAAAGGGGATTGGTGGGCAGTGTTACATGCCAAAAAAAAAGTGGAAGGATATTCTATTCTTGCTCGCGAGACCTATTTGGTTCCTGTACAGTTTGATGGTCAGACTCCCGTTTTTAATCTTGGAATAGGAATTCTTCAAAAAAAACAGGGGCGCCCAGATTTGCCTTGGAGACCTTATCTCAAAAAACCTTCAAAAGATAATTTTAATCAATCAATATTAGGTTTAGAGTGGAATTTTTTGAAAACACCTAATGAAAAGTGGTATAATCTAGATAGTAACAAACTTCACATTAAATTAAGACCTCAAACAATTGAAAAGGGAGAACAGTCTAGTCTAATTGCTCGCAGGGTACTTAATCATAATTTTATGGCCACCACGTCTTTAAAATTCAAAACTAAAAAGATTAATGAAAAAGCGGGTATAGTTTTGTACAGAACTCGTGATTCCCATTATCAACTGTTAAAGACCGCTGGCGAAATACAATTGCTTAAAACAACTATTGAGGGCCAAAAAATCATTGCCAGAGAAAGTTATGCTAATGACAATGTATCCTTTAGAATACAAGCTATGCATGGTAATAATGCTATTTTTAGTTACAGTCGGAATGATATTGATTTTATTCAAATAGGCGCTTCACAGAATCTTTCTAATCTAGCTGATGAGGTGTCTTTGAGATTCAACGGACTATATGTGGGCATGTATGCAACTAGCACTGAAAAAAGCTCTAAAGAAAAAGCCCTTTTTAACTATTTTGAATACAAATAAGAATATTGAAGCAAACGTGAACTATGTTTGGTCTATTTGGTCTAGTAAAATATTGTAGATAAGATTACAACAGGTATTGTTTTATGAGCACTTTTATTGCTAAAAACAAAAAAGCCATCAAATATTTGATGGCTTTTTGTGATCGCGACAGGATTCGAACCTGTGACCGTCTGCTTAGAAGGCAGATGCTCTATCCAGCTGAGCTACGCGACCTTACTTTAGAGGTTTTCTAAATGTGCGGCGAAGTTAATAAAAATATACATTTATAAAGGTTAAAAAGTGTAAATAATTTACACTTTTTTCATTCATTCTGTTTTATATTAAAAATTACCTATTTAACCGGCTGTCGTGTAATATATTCTGTGCTAACAACACTTAATCGTGATAATTTTAAACTGATTTTGTAATGACGTTATTTTCAGTAGATTTGCTAGCAATCTACTTGTTTTCTTTTTATAAAGTATTTAAAACTAACTAAAAAACACATTTAAAATCTAAGTAAATGAAAATTTTAAAAGCATCTACGATTTTGGTATTATTTGCATTGGTTCTAGTAATTTCATGCAAAGAAGAAGCAAAAACTGTAAAAGAAATTACACAGGTTCTACCACAGCCTGATTCAAATAATGGAGATATCTCTTTGCCAGAAAATTTTGGAGCAATAGTTGTAGATAAAGGTTTAGGTAAGCAAGCAAGACATATAAAGGTTAATGATAATGGAGACATTTATGTTAAAATGCTTACCAAAGTAGATGGTAAGGGTATAATTGCACTTAGAGATACCAATGGTGATGGGAAAGCAGATGTTAAAAAAGGTTTTGGTGATTTTATTGGGACAGGAATGGATATTTACAATGGATATCTTTATGCTTCATCTACCGTAGCAGTTTATAGATTTGCTTTAACAGAAAATGAATTACTGCCAAATACAAATCCAGAGTTGATGATATCTGGATTTCCCGAACAAAACGATCATTCTTCAAAGCCGTTTACTTTTGATGATAAAGGAAACATTTATGTTACAGTTGGCTCCCCTTCAAACGCTTGTCAGACTGAGGTGCGTAGCCCTGGAAAAAAAGGATTTGACCCTTGCCCTCATAGAGACCTTCAAGCTGGAATTTGGCAGTTTAAAGCGGATAAATTAAATCAAGTTCATGGCAAAGATGGTATACGTTATGCAAGCGGTATACGAAACGTTATGGGATTAGACTGGAATTTTAAAGCAAATAGCCTGTATGTAATGCAGCATGGTCGTGATCAACTACACCAGTTATGGCCAGATTTATATACAAAAGAACAAAGTGCTGAACTACCCGCTGAGGAATTTTTACAGGTCAATGAGGGAGACGATTTTGGATGGCCATATTGTTATTATGATCAATTTAAAAACAAAAAAATTCTTGCTCCAGAGTATGGTGGAGACACTGAAAAACAAGGTAGATGTGAAGGAGTCAAAGCTCCTATAATGGCTTTTCCTGGACATTTAGCACCTAATGACCTTTTATTTTATACAGGAGATCAATTCCCAAAAAAGTATAAAAATGGAGCATTTATTGTATTTCATGGTTCTTGGAATAGATCTCCTCTTCCTCAAAAAGGGTATTTTGTTGCTTTTGTACCAATGAAAGATGGAAAACCTTCAGGAGAATGGGAAATTTTTGCTGATAATTTTGCAGGTTTAGAAGAAGTGAAGAACCCAGGAGATGCTATAAACAGGCCAATGGGATTAGCACAAGGACCTGATGGTTCCCTATATATAACTTCATCGGTAACTGGTAAAATATGGAGAGTAATGTACTACGGTGAAAACTCTAATGTTAAACAAACAGTTATATCGTATAAAGACGGAGTAAAAGCTGAAGGTAGCAAAGCAGTAGATACTTCGAACGGAAAAAAAGTGTACGATACATATTGTTTGGCTTGTCACCAAGCAGATGGTAAAGGTGTTATTGGGTTAAATCCTCCGTTAACGGATGCAGATTGGATTGGTGGAGACAAAAATAAACTTATTGGAGTAATATTAAATGGGTTGGCTGGAGCAGAAGTTAATGGTGAAAAGTATAGAAACGTTATGGCTTCTCATAAATTTCTCTCTGATGAAGATATTGCAGATGTGTTAACTTACGTTCGTTCTAATTTTGGTAACGATTATGGTAAAGTAACAGCCTCTGAGGTAAAAGAGGTCAGAGGAACCCCTGAAAATAAATAAATCCTATATAAATAAAGTATAGGCATAAAATAATTACTGAGAATCGTTGTAAAATTATTCACAAATACATCAATTGCTGAGAGTTTAATTACTTTGTGGTAATGTTTTAATAAACTTTACCGCATTATGATAAATTACTTTAACGGGCTAAAACCTAAGATTGTTTTAAGCGCTATATGCTTGCTTAATTTATCTTTTGTTTTTTCTCAACAAAAAACACTCAAAGATTTTTTTTTGCCATTTGAAAGTAAAGCACCATTAGTTTCTAAAGGTGTTTGGGGTGATAAAAACGTTATTCCTCGCGATACTACTAATGGACTAGAAGATACCTCGCTGAAAAAATGGTGTTATTGGGATGGTGGAATAGTTAAAGATGATGATGGAAAATATCATATGTATGCGAGCAGATGGTCGCAGTCTTTCCACCATGGTTATGGATGGAATAATGATAGTAAAGGAATTCATTCGGTAAGCGATAATTTATTCGGGCCTTATAAAGATTTAGGTTTAACGTGGCCTAAATGGAACAAAGGTAGTGGTCACAACGTTATTGGTCTGCGAATGCATGATGGTCGTTATGCCATTGTTACCAGTGAAGTTGTTCCAGGTCAGGTTTTTGTTTCAGATAACCCCAATGGTCCTTTTGATTTATTAGGAGCGTTTAAAATTGATACTAATGGTTATTATGCAGGATGGGGGCGTTATAATGAGTTAGACGATGGCGCTCTAAAAGCAGGTGTAGTTGGCAATCTTGCCAATGTCATGATTATTTTGCGCCCTGATGGGAAGTATATGATGATAGCTAGGCATTGTGTTGCTATGATTAGTGATAATGGCATTCTTGGACCTTATAAAATGCTCTCTGACAAAGCTTGGTTAGGTGTAAAAGACTTACCTCAATTTAAAATGGAAGACCCAACGGTATGGTATAGTAATAATATGTATCATATTGTAGTAAATCATTATGGAGGTAGTCATGATAATACGTATCATTTAACCTCTGAAGATGGGATTCACAATTGGAAAAATAGAGGAAAAGTTTTTGATAGAGAATCTAGTATTTTTAAACATAAAAATGGAACTATTGAAGATTGGCGTACCGTACAACGTCCAACGGTGTATACAGAAAACGGAGTAGTAAAGTCTTTTAATTTTTCTGTTATTGATGTACACAAAGGTGAAGATGATGGAAACGATAAAAGCGGTAGTAAAGTTATAGTAGTTCCTTTTGATGGGGAATCTTTTGGGACTCATATACAGTCTATAGTAGATGCAGAAAATAAGAAAGCAGATTCAACACTCCCTCCGTCTCTTTGGAAATCCATAGATATTGGTTCTATGAGCCAAAAAGGGAATACAGGTTTTGATAAAGATGTAAATACTATTAGAGTACAAAGTTCAGGGAATTCAATCGATGCAAAAAATGATGCTTTTCGGTTTGTGTATCAAAAAATGTCCGGTGATATTTCCATTAGTACAATGGTGATGTCTCA
The DNA here is from genome assembly GCA_947493885.1 of uncultured Maribacter sp. Classification (GTDB taxonomy): domain Bacteria; phylum Bacteroidota; class Bacteroidia; order Flavobacteriales; family Flavobacteriaceae; genus Maribacter_B. The sequence continues at coordinate 106,980 of CANLTE010000001.1, read as the reverse complement.
TGATATTTCTGGTGGACCGGTAAAAGCGGGTTTAATGATAAGGGAGAATTTAAAAACTGATGCTCCATTTGTTATGATATCTATCCAGAAAAATAAGGGACTACAACTGGAACAAAGAGGAGAAGCTGCTGCGACTCCAAGAGTGTTGAAATCGTTAAATATTGAGGCGCCATATTGGATTCGGATAGAAAAAAGAGGTAATGTAATGACCTCCTTTGTTTCGTCTAGTAATAGACTAAATTGGAAAAAAATAGGCGAAAACAAAATAGATTTTGAGGAAGAATTTTACGTGGGTATGATGGCAACGTCAACCAATGAAACTAAAAATAGTTTAGCTAGATTTAAAGATGTTGATGCCCACTCTTATGGTAAACCAGTAAAAGATGGTATTGTAAATCATACGTTTCCTGATAGTATTCCGGCTTCAGGAATAGTTGATTTTGAAGTGGAATTAGAATCTGTACAAACCTTAGATGTTTGGGTGGAGTTACAAAATGTGCAAACCCTTGAAAAATATAAGGTACTTCGCGAGCGATTTTGGAAAAACGGCAAAAAGAAATTAACATATAATGCAGGCAAACAGTTAGATGCTAATGCAGCATATTGGTTTGTTATTAAAGCAGTTCCTATGCACTTTCATGATAGTGAACATATTCAAGCTGTATTTAAAAAAGTATTTATCAATAAAAGGGAATGAACATTTTTTAGGGATGAAAAATACCTAAAAATTAAGGAGCTATTATTTTCTGATGTTGAAGATTTAGAGGTATTAAAATAAAAAAGCCTCTATATCGTAAGTATTTTTGAGTAGGCATCTAAAAGTTGATTAAACTTGTTGAAAAGTTATTTTACTATTTGGCTAAAATTTAATCCATCCTTTTCCCAACTCCATAAAGACATTCCAAAATTCCCAGAATCCTCAATAACTTTCATTATCAATAGTTGCTTTTATTCTGTTTGGTGTTGCAAAGTCTACGTTGTAACCTGCATCCGTAACAGCTTTATAAGTTAAATAGAACTCGTTTAAAAAAAACACCTGTTTGTCTAAGTTTTGAGCCATTATCTAATTGTAAAGTGTCTTCTGCACTCATAACAAATAAGATGGTTTGTTTTTGTGAATAGCAAAACGCTGTAAATAGTATAATAACAGCTGATAAAATTGTTTTTTTCATACTTAATTTGGTGTTAATTAGATATAATAGCACGGATATTTGAACAAAAAATGAATACTATTGAGAATCATCATTGCAGACATAGAAATGCGTGTTGCAAAATGCATATCATGTTTTTCATGGATATTTTTATAACGGGCAGTACTAAAAGAAAGACAATAAAGTATCTTCAACTTTTTTTTGACAAATGTCAGAAGATGAGTTCATTTCTACAATGAACCCAAGTTAAGAAATCCGATTTCTGATTCGGTTTAACACCTATGGACTTCCCTCAATCATATGAAGCAAGATATTTGTAATAAGTACTAGGGAGTTATAAAAATAGTTTTCTTCTGATATCATCACAACCATGGTGTTATAAAATAACATCTAAAATACTGTCTGTTATTTAATCATAAATATGTGATTCTTAATTTTTCGATACAAACTTTAAGGAAGAGTTTAATACTTTTTTGAAAAACAAAAAGCCTTCATATAATATGAAGGCTTTTTTTAGTAGCGGGAACTGGACTCGAACCAGTGACCTTCGGGTTATGAGTTTTTGATACTGACATACTAAAAACACCCAAAATCCTTTAAAACCAACACTTTAAAGCCTCGTCAATTAATTTTGATATCATCTGATATCAATAAATATCATCATTTGTTGTACCTATGTTGTACCCAAAAATGTTATCTTTATAGCCCAAAGATAATGATATGGCAACAGTTAGAGTAGTTTTAAGAAAGAAAAAGAATAAAGCAGGACTATATCCTATTGCAGTGCGTATTACCAAAGACCGTAAAAGTTCTTACTTAAATACAGGGCAATACATTGATGAGAAATTTTGGGATGAAAGAAATTGTAACGTACGAAAATCTCATCCTAATTCTAAAGTTTTAAATAACTTTATCATAACGAAAGTTGCTGAAGCCAATGATAAGGTTCTTAAGTCTGAAATGAAAACAGAATATGAAACGGTCTCTGAAATAAAGGATAAAATTGTAGTCTCAAAAAAACTTGACTTTTTTGACGTTGCCAATATGCATCTTCAAAATCTAAAAAACAGAAATAAGCACCATCAATACGATACTGAATTTGGAAGACTGAAAAAGTTTAAAGAATTTCTAGACAAAGATGGCCTTCCCTTCAATCAACTTAATGTTACGTTGCTGAAAAAATTTGAAACATATTTACTTTATAGTAAGAACCTTTCTCCCAGAACCGTTGTAAATTATCTAATACTTATAAGAACTATATATAATTTGGCTATATCTGAATCTATCACAGATAGAGGGTTATATCCTTTTGGTAAAGGTAAAATGACAATAAGAATTCCTGAAGCTCAAAAAATAGGTTTTATAGCAGAAGAAATTCAAATACTTGAAAACGCTGAAGGTATAACTGAAGCTCAGCAAAAAGCAATCCATATTTGGCTTGTCAGTTTTTATTTTGCCGGCATTCGTGTCGGTGATGTTTTACAGTTAAAATGGTCTGATTTTAATGATGGTAGATTACTCTATCGTATGAATAAAAACAGCAAACTTGTTTCTCTTAAAATACCAGAAAAAGCGATTGAAATATTTGATACTTACAGGAATGATTCAGATAATAATGACCTCATTTTTCCACAATTAAAAGGTGTGAATCTTAATGATACAGAGGAAGTATCGAAAAGAACCCAATCAATTACAAGAAATCTAAATAGAAGACTAAAGATTGCTGCCAAACAGTTAGGTATAAAGAAAAATATAAGTATGCACATAGCAAGACATAGTTTTGGAAATATATCTGGGGATAAAATCCCAATTCAAATGCTACAAAAATTATATCGCCATTCTTCGGTAACAACTACAATACGTTATCAAGCCAACTTCATTCACAAAGACGTTGATGACGCCTTGGATAGTGTGGTCAATTTTTAATTCTAAAAAATCAATAAAATAATTCCGTTATCTTTATATGTTTTCTAAAAGTCAAAGTTAAAATGGTTCAAATATTCACAACTGGTGGGACTATCGAGGGATTAGACTATTTAAATAATCAAGGAATTACAGAATCCGATGTTGCTATTAAAGCCTTTCTTGATAACGCAAATATCGGTTTTAAATATTCGATAGAAAGCGTATTTAAAAAAGATAGTCGTGCAATAAATGAAAATGACCTAAAGCTTCTGGCTAGTAAGATTAAGGAATCTAATGCGACAAAAATCTTAATAACACACGGTACTTTTACAATGGAAGATACCGCAAAATATATAGGAAAACTTAACTTAAATAAAACCATTGTTCTGGTTGGGTCTTTTATATTAGGCTCATCAGAGGATACCGATGCACCCTTTAATTTAGGTTATGCAATCAGCTCATTACAGCTTCTAAAACCGAATGTTTATATTGCTATGAACGGACAAGTTTTTCTTTGGAACAATGTTTTCAAAAATTTAGAAACCAACAAATTTGAGCGTAATGAATAGGAAAATAAATGTTTGGAACTTCAATACATTGGACAACGTTCTTCTATCTTTTATTAGATACTGTCATTGTATTGTTTACACTCTACTATTCAACTCGAAAAGATTCAAGTGGATATAAAAGATTTTTATCGTTAGGCGTTTTATTTATTACCTACAACCTAACTGGCGGGTTTCTACCCATTGAAAATTTTCCCGGACCATTAATTCTTCAGTATATTATAACATATGGGGTGGCTATTTCTTTATGCGTTTATATTGTCTATTATCTTTATAAGGAATATGATATAGTAGTATTAAAATACAATTCTTCCATCAGAAATTTAGCTATAGTGACTTCTGGTAGCTTTGTTATCCTCTTTTTAGTCCCCTACTTCTTTACTTATTCTCTGGATTCTTCAAGGTTACTTTTTACTATACCCATTTCGATTTTTGCCTTTGTGTTTTTAGGAATGTTTTACGAAAGGATTTCCAATCCAAGCAATCCAAATGAATACATCTTGCGTCGTAGCAGATTGTCTATGATTAGTGTAACAAGTATTGCATTGTTACCTATATTGACCTTAATTGGCGATTTTCAATGGTTAACTTTTACTGTTATGAATGTAGCTTTGTACGCCATAACTATTATTGAAATAGATAGACACCTTTACTTTTTAGAAAACAAGACCAAAATGTATGAGGTATTTGCTATGAGCAAAGAACAGGCAATTAACTCAGCTGAAACTAAAATTATTTATGAAAATTTGACAAGACGGGAAATTGAAATTACACTATCAATTTTAAGCAATCTTAGCTACAAGCAAATAGCCAAGGATTTATTCATTGCAGAAAACACAGTTTCAAAACACGCATCTAACATCTACAAAAAAACCGGTGTAAAAAACAGAAGGCAGTTTATTAGTCGGTACCGAAAAAAATCAAAATAGTATTATTCCTAGTCCTTAAGCGATTACCGTAGGAAAATACGGTTCATTCCGTAGATATCTACGGAATAAAATACTCTTCTTTAAAAATTATGTTAGTACTTTTCGTTAATTCTTTAGATTCCCCTTGTCATAAAACTTCTACTTATAAAGTACCTGTCCTAAACATAAGCAATCTAAAGAATTCTAGCAACAACTAAACCATCCAATCTAAAATCGCCTATCATACTGATGGGGCTTAACCGTATTTATGGCTGCAAATGGATTTAGAATCACTAGGCAAAAACCTTCTCGTAGAATTAGACGGGATAAAGCTCGAAAATCTGCCGATTTTGGAACAATCCTATCGTTCTATTGAGTTAAGTAGAAATTTGCTTAGTACTTTTAAAAGAGACATTTTGGTCAATGATTTTAAAAGTATCGATAAAGAAATAATTTTCTTCAAAAAAATTAAACAGATACCATTAGTCAAACTTATATACTTTTCAGAGGTTCATTCCTTTGAAATTCAATTCCCAAAAGTTGACAGGGATGCACAATTGAAATTTGTAAAGAAGAAAATCAACAAGCTCAACCGCTTTTTTCTTTATAATCTTGATTTTGGACAGTACGTAAATTCAGGTGCAACCCACTTCGATAAAGCTTACTATACTCGTGACTATCAAGAAACATATCGCATTACTACATCAAAATTTTATTTTCAAGACCCAGAATTCTGTACACCAAGAGATATGCTCTTAGGGAAATTCAATGCTTTTAATGCTTTGGTAAACTATATGGATAAAAAACAACACGATATTAAAAATAAGCTGAACGGTAAAAGCGTCATATCTAAACCGAACGCAAAAATCGATTGGCCATTTACGAATACAGATTGGGTTGAAATGCTATATGCCCTCTGCGCTGCTGGAATGGCGAAACAAAATAGTTTAAGCATTATCAAAATATCCAAAATTCTACAAGAGGTTTACGACTTTAGCCCAAAGGATATTTACAAAACATTTCAGGACATCAAGAACAGGAAAAATAGCCGAACATTGTTCCTTGACCAGCTGACTGCTTCCCTTCTTTCGGAAATGGATAAAAGCGAGGAATAGTTGCTAATGTGTTTCATTCAATCCCTTTTTTTAACTGTTAAAAAAAGACCGTACTACGGTTGACCTACGGTAATTACATTTTGCAACTGTTTTCAATAAAATTTAACGCCATTTAAACGTATGTTATTAAAAGAATACCCTCAGATTCCCTCAAAACACACCAAATTTCAAAATGTTAAATTTTGACCGTAGTACGGTTGTACTGGGGAATAAAATCCATTAAAGCTATTCAAATTTGTAGAACGAAAGTCAAATCAGGTCAGAGGCTATCAAATTGATTGACAGCAATGCGATAGCCCTTTCCATAAAACCGTTCTATTATGCCGGCAAATATCATTACAACAGACGACCTTCGGGAATTCAAAATGGAATTGCTCGATGACATTAAAAAATTATTATCCAAAAAAGCTACTGGAAAGCTAAAAAAATACCTTAAATCTTCTGAGGTTATGGACTTGCTACAGGTCAGTCCAGGCACTTTGCAAAACCTTCGCATCAACGGCACATTGCCCTATACCAAGGTAGGTGGCATAATCTATTACGATGCAGAAGAAATTCAAAATATAATGACTGCTAACCGTGTGCAGCACGTTTCAAATTCTTAAATGATGAACTATATAAAGCTACTTAATGCGGCTTTTGAAAAGTTCTATTTTGATGACCGCCTGAATCCTACACATATCAGCTTGTATATGGCGTTGTTTCAAGAATGGAACAGCAGCCGTTTTGCAGACGAATTTTACGTAAACCGTAGAGATTTAATGCGTTGTGCTAAAATAGGCTCAAAATCCACATATCACAGATGCGTCACAGATTTGGACTCGTGGCTTTACCTATGTTATTTCCCATCTAATAACCCATACAAGGGCAGTAAAATTAAGATGTCCATTATCGGTACAAGTGATGAACCAGATATGGGACGGTACAATCCCACATTAGAACAGCTTGCGGAACAGTACCATCCCATTCGTGAACCAGTTGTGGGACAGCACTATCCCATAAATGGACAAGCATTGGTATCTACTATAAACAATATCAAACAAGAAAACAATATAAAACAACCAAAGGGCTGGCAGGCCGTTATTGATTTTTTTATTGAAAAAGGTTTTAATGCTGATGAAGGAAAAAAATTCTTTGAGCATTATGAAACTCGGAATTGGCAAACGAGCGATGGAAAAGCGATTAGAGATTGGCGTGCAGTAGCCAAAAACTGGATGAACAGAACAGAATTATTCGAAGAGAAAAACGAATCAAATAAAAAACAAGCGTCCCAAATCAAGGACAACTTACGAACCACTAAAAATAAAGATTATGGACAACCCCTCTAAAATTAACGAAGATGGCGTGGAATATTCGCTAGGAAAGTTTGATGGCAAAAGCATTCTCTATGACTTTCCAAAAATTTTGATTTATCTGAATGCTAAAGGCAAAATGGTGTTTGGGGAAAAATTCAAGATTTACGATGAAGACAAAGAGATTTTATTGAAACTCTGTTCTTACTTCATAAAAGACAAAGAAAATTGTAAAAATTACGATATCGATATGGATAAGGGAATCCTACTTTCCGGACCTGTTGGTTGTGGAAAGACTAGCTTAATGAGGCTCTTGCGACACATTGTGCCAATGCAACGTCCTTATGAAATGATTCCGTGTAGGAATGTAGCCTTCAGTTTTAACCATCTCGGTTTTAAAACGATAGAAGAATATGGAAACACAAAGTTTTTCTGTTTTGATGATTTAGGTATTGAACCTGCTGGAAGATTTTATGGAAAAGACCTGAACGTGATGGGCGAAGTATTGCTGTCTAGATATGAACTATATCTTGATACCAAACACAAAATCAAAACTCACGCTACCACAAATCTAAATGCGGAAGAACTTGAAGAACGCTATGGCAACCGTGTTCGTAGTAGAATGCGTGAACTGTTTAATTTAATTGCCTTTGACAAAGGGTCTGTGGATAAGAGGAAATGATTTAGAAAGGACTTTTGATGAATGCATTATTTTTACAAAACTACTATTACTTACTTACTCATTAATGCTGGCTAGGGAAATTTTCAACAACAACTTTTATTTTCTTGAATAGGTGGACAAGCTACTGTTCCATATGAGCAATAAACACAACAATCCCCTTCATTTGGTTTCAGAACTGTTTTACAATTATCGCACTCGTAAAAGAACTGACAAGCGTTGGTTGGCATTTCTTCTACTTTTTTATGCCCGCAGTTTGGACAAGTGATTTCTGATTTTAATTGGACTTCCATTAGTTTTCTTTTTTACCGGTTACTTTATAACCTGTTGAGTTTATTGCTTTTTCTATATCTTCTTTAGTAGTTTTTGAATTATCGAATTCTACTTTTGCGTTAGCTTTTTCAAAAGATGACGCTACATTAACAATGCCTTCTAATTCATTAATTGCGTGCGTAACGTGTTGTTCACAAGAAGCACAAGTCATTCCTTTAATATCAAAATTCAAAGTTTGTATGTTAGATTGATTTACTATAACCACTTCCTTTTTATTATCAGGATAAAAAATGGACGCATAATAAGGGAAAGCAATTGATACTACAGCAAATAATGTTATACATATTAAAAAGCCTTTGGTTTGAAACCATCTAGGTTTCTCGCCTATTTCACAATCACAATCATCTGTATTTTTAAGCTTATAGTAATTATACCAGGCATAACCAATAGCCACAACTGCCAAACCGATTAAATACGGTCTAAAAGGTTCCATCCAAGATAAAGCGGATACACTTCCTCCAACTCCAGCAATTAATGCAATAACTGGTGGTATGCAACAAGATGATGCTGCTATTGCAGCAAACAAACCTGTATATGCTGCTTTTTTCGATGTTTTTTCTGTACTCATTATTATAAAATTTATGCTGTTTTTCTTTCTAATTTGATTGACTTAAAAATACTATTCAGAATATCTGTCTCATCTTCATTCAATGAATAATATAAGGTTTGTCCTTCTCGCCTTGCAGTTATAATGCCTGCATCTTTTATTTTACGTATATGCTGTGAAACTGCAGGAACACTCATTCCTAAAATATCAGCTAAATCACAAGGACATAGTTCTTTTTCCATATTTAAAAGGAATAGAATTTTTAAGCGTACTTCATTACCTGAAATGGATAATAGCTTCGATACATTTTGAAAGCTATTTGCCATACTATCAATAGTTATTCTACAGTTTAATAACTGTTTATGGTTAGCCTCGACTCTAGTACAGGATATTTCTAGTTTCATAATAATGCTTTAGGTGAACAAAGATATAATTAATTACGTATTTAAGCAAATACTTAAATACAAATACATAATAACCTTAAATTTAGTTGGTGATAATTAAGGTGTTGGTGATAAGCGGAAATAATCTAATTTCTGAAAGACTTATATAATAAAATCATTTCTGAAATAAATTGTACTATGATGGCTTTTAAACTTTTGGTTAACTCTAAAAAAATATCTTTCATAATGCTATTACTTTTGTATGGATAGTAAAATGGCCAATGCCATAAATTTTATATTTGCGAAATTTGACAAATAACCGCTTTCATCTTTATTAGATAAGAAACCCAGCTCCAAGAGAACTGAAGCGCAATTATATACTGTTTCTCGAAGCACTTGAAAGTTGGCGAACTTTATACCTCTACTCTCATATCCTATCTCTTTGCAAATCGTCTTTTCAATTTGATAACCTATAAAAACAGATTCTTTTGAATATTTCCTCTGTTTCCTTGAAGTATAAACCTCTATCCCTCTTGCGTCTGGATTATCCGAATGATTGCAATGTAACGACACAAACAAATCAGCTTTAAGGGTTTTGGCCAGCTTCGTTCTATCCGATAGCGAGATAAGTGTATCGCTATACCTAGTTAAATAAATATCCAGAGGCTTATCTAATTCATTATTTAGCTTCAAAATGGCATTAGCAATATTCATTACTATGTCCTTTTCTTGGATTCCATTTATGCTTATCGCACCAGAATCTTTTCCACCGTGTCCAACATCAATTAGTATTCGTTTTTGAGCACTCATTTCTTGTCCAAAAATGACACACATTTTTAGAAGCAAAAAGACAAAACTGACGTTTTTGAGCACTTTTTTCATTTTTAATTTTCGGGTTATCAACAACTTCCTTTCCAAAATTCATAGAATTTGATGCCAAATAATAACAATTAAATTCAATTGATTTCAAATAATATTTTATTCACATATATTTGATTATCAGTTATTTATAAGCAAATATATGTAAATTTAAGAAAGAGAAAATGAATAAAAAATCTAAACAGTTTTATTATGAAAAAATCAATCTACTTAGCAACTTTTTTATCGTTGCTCTCAACATCACTTTTTGCTCAAATTGGGGGAATTGAAGATTCCGTTAACGACGTGGGCGATACCATACGTACCATTTTTCCAATTCTACTTGGTGTCATTTTTCTAGTTGGTTTCCTGTTTAATGCGGGGCATTTCTTTGGGGAAAACGCAGACCTTAAAAAAGGGATTACTAGAGTACTTGTATTTGTTTTGATTGCTGGCGCAGTAGTCGGCATCTTCACATACTTAATAGGAATCGTTGTATAAATGAAACGCTTCGAGGTCTATAAAAACATTCGGAAACGGGCAGTCATTTTTGGACTGCCTATTTCCCTGTTTGCCTTAATGATGGTCTCGATACTTGCTTCATTATTAATAATCATTTTTTCATTCAGCTTCTTAATGATAATAGGTGTTATGGTTTTTAATGCAGTCTTATACATTGCTCTAACTAGAATGGCCAATAATCCACAACTTTTTCAAACGGCAAAAGCATTCCCGAAAATTATAAGTAACAAAAGAAATTCTGGTTTCCATTATGAACAAGATTAATCTCTCGGCATATCAACCTATCTCAGATATTCAAGACAATATCATATTTGCCAACAACGGCAATGTGGTCTTATGTTATGAAGGAACGCTGCCAGAAATATATTCCTTATCTGAAAAAGACTTTGAGGACATACACGGCGCTTGGTTTCAGGCTTTAAAATCGTTACCGATTGGTACAGTAGTACAAAAACAGGATATCTACCTTAAAAAAATATACTCTTCAGAAGAGCTTCCTAATACAACGTTTTTAGAAAAAGCGACCCACGACCACTTCAAAGGGCGCGACTATATGGAACATCGCTGTTTTTTGTTCTTCACGCTCACTAAGAACAAAGCCTTAAATAATTCAAAATATGTAAACCCTTTTCGTAAAGTTTCTAAAGGGATTATTCAACAATTAGATGACAATGTTAAAAGCTTCATCGGCGCAGTTAGTGATTCTATTTCCTTCATAAACAATAGTCGAAAAATGAAGTTTGTTTCGCTTGAAGCAAAAGAGATACAGCATCTTACTAATGGATATTTCAATGGATTCAATGAAGGTTTTGACACAGACATAATACTAGATAAAAAAAGCGTCAATGTTGGCGAAAACCATTTTGATGCCCTTGCCATCAATAGCGAACTGTGCTTTGGCGAAAGTGTACAGAGTAGCAAGACCAATGAGAAATTCACCTCTGACGATTTTGTATTTCATCAAGGGTTTATTGATGGCTTAGGGCTTACGCTTAACGAAAACCACATCGTTAACCAGATTTTGTATTTGGATGACAAACAGAAGTGGCGTAAGATGTTAGATAAAAAAGTTGAAGAACTCAATAAAAGTTCAAATTTCGGTTCACAGAACAAAGTGGTTCTTGGTAAAATTCAACACATTTTAGACCAAATCAATGCCGATGATAATGCTCGTATTATTCGTGGTCATTTAAACATAGTTTATTGGGATAAAAACCCAGAAAATTTAAGTCGAATCGGTTCTAAAATAAAGACTGAATTTAAGGAATTGGATATCATCCCATACTATCCAAGAGGCGAAGAACGGAAAAATTATATACTAAACAGTTACTGCTGTTTTTCTTCAAACTTCTCAAATAACGATTTATATGTAACGGATTTGAAACACGCTTTATGCCTCTTAATTAATAACACAAATTACAATTCAGATGCTACCGGAATTATTTTTAATGATAGGGAACATAATGTTCCTGTTCTAAAGGATGTTTGGGACGAACGCAAGAAACGTATTAAGGCACGAAACTTTGCTATTTTCGCACCAACTGGCGAAGGCAAATCTTTTTTGGCCAATAATATTCTACGCCAATATTTTGAAAGTGGTGTACGTCTAGTTATTATAGATTTGGGTGGCTCGTACACCAAATTTGCCAAACTCTATCCAGAACAATATACAGTACTTCGGTATGAGAGTGGAAAGAACTTAGGTATCAATCCTTTTTATATAAGTGATACAAATGACCTCACGCCTGAGCGTTTGGAAGACTTGTCTGTTTTCTTGTTTGAACTGTTTGCTTCAGATTTAAAGGTTACAAAAGCACAATCGGTTTCGGTCAAAAAGATATTGCGTCATTATTACGATAGCACTTCTGAAAATCACTCGTTGGATGGTTTCTATCAATTCATTGAAATAAATCAAAAAGACCTTCTGAATACATTAAAAATCCATCCCGACTACTTCAATGTCACGAGCTTCTTGCACGTAATGTCCGAATATGTCGGCGATGGTCTATATAGCTTCCTTTTTGAAGTCAGCGAAGACCAGACCTATAAAATTGAGGACAAACGATTGATTGTTTTTGAACTGGATGAAGTTAAGGACAATAAGGAAATCCTGTCCGTAATGTTGAAGCTGATTAAGTCAGCCATTCAAAGAACCATTTGGAAAAATAGAGCTGAAAAAGGCATTATCCTATTTGATGAGTTTGCCAAACAACTAAAGTTTGAAAATGTACTGGAAAGTGTAGAATTCTACTATCAAGCCATCCGTAAACAGAATGGCGCTATTGGGATTATTCTACAATCTATTAATCAGCTTCCTAACAATTCTACTTCCGCTAGCATCCTAGAAAACACACAAGTTGTTTACAGCTTGAATAATGAAAAAGGCTATGATGAATTGGTTAAAAGACTCAATCTATCTAGCCACGATTTAAACCAATTAAAATCCATTAAAAACAATCTATCTGGACCACGGAAGTACACCGAAATGTTTATCAAGATAGGAAAGGAAAGTAATATTTTCCGTCTTGAAGTTCCGAAGGAAGTATATGCAGCTTATTTGACCGATGGGCAGGAAAATGAAAAAATAATGAAGCTCTACGATGAGCATCACGATATGGAAAAAGCAATAATTCAATTCACATCTAAAACATAATATTATGAAAACAAAAATCTTAGTACTCGGAATGGCATTAATGTTCAGCTTAAATATTAAAGCCCAAGGAATGCCCACTTATGACAATACCAATTTTATCAGTTTGGTAAAACAGCTCGTGGAATCAGGCAAACAAACGGCTCAAATGATTAAGTCAGTAAAATTCTTGAAAGATGCAAAAGAAGCTATAGAGAAAGTATCTAGTGTTGTCCAACAACTTAGAGCGGTCGAGGAAATTGCACAAAACAATCAACGTCTTATTCAGGTAATGCAAAACGATTTACAAGACATCCTGAACTCGCCTTACATAAAGCCAGAGGAAGTTACACTTGTTGCACAATCATTTGATGCAATAGTTCAAAACTCATTGGACACGGTAGATTTTATGAGCGAAATCTTATCTAGCGACAATCTAAAAATGTCCGATGCCGAACGTGCTGAAGTCCTAAAGCAAAAGGAACTGGAATCGAAACAAATGGTTTCCAATATCAACACAAAAACTAAACGCTACAGAGATATTATTTCCTTCAGAAAAATGCAGGATAAAGTAAATAATCGCGAAACAGAATACTAAAAATGACCGCAACCATCATTTTAGGGATTGGGCTGGAATACATCGATGCAGTATTCCAAACTATACAGAACAGCAGCTTCTCGCAATATACTATTGCCGGAATGAAAACGCTTGCTGTATTGTTCTTTCTGGTCAATATTCTTAAAAAATATAATGAAGGTATTGCGGATAAAGACGGTTACACTTGGGGATTAAGTCCTGGGGAACTTACGAAGAATTTTGCAATTGTTATTCTGGTCATATTTTCGACACAAGTACTCGGTTTCTTCGATAGTATATTGGTTTCCATAGAAGCGCAATATCGTGGTACAGCACCAGCCTTATTGCCTTTGCAGATGCAGGACATTCCCATAGAGGAAGATGTAAGTATTATCGAAGTAGCACAAGCTGCTATGACACTCTTATACGAAGCTTTAGTAACACCACTTTACGGGTTCAAAATATTTGCATTTATCATCAGCCTTTTTCTTTGGATTTTGGATTTGTTTATCTATCCGCTATTCCTTGCAGAACGCTATTTCTTATTGGGCATAATGCAAGCTTTCTTCCCGTTGGTTATAAGTCTAGCAGTTTTTGAAAAATTCCGTTCGCTTGCCTACACATTTTTCAAGTTGTACGCTGCGGTCTATATGTTAGTGCCAGCCTTCTTTTTGGTCAATGTGTTTGTGAATGCCCTCTATACTGAAATCAATACTAATTTTTGGACAAACCTTTTTGGAACAGATGTTGGCCAGGGCTTTTTTGCGCCAGTCGTTCAACTTGGTTCAGTTGGTTTCATTGTTTTTCTGAAATTCAAATTATATAAACGCGCTACATCTTTCACACTCAGATTGTTTACTAGCTAATTCCAATGAAAATGAAAACACCTTATAAAAATATCTATGCAGTCTTAAAATTGAACAGGTTTATCGTGTTAGCAGTTGTCATTTTTGCAATGTTATCCAGTACCTTTTCACTTTGGATGGCTTTTACTACCAATAAAAATGCACTCAATAGTGCCTTTGCCATTAATACCGATGGCAGCATTATTCCGCTGAAGCTCGTTACCCAAAAAGAAAATTTTCAGGTTGAAGCTCTTGCTCATTTAGACCTGTTTCACAACTACTTCTATAATATCGATGCCAGCAATTATGAGCGGAATCTTGAAAAAGCGCTATGGCTAGGTAATAGTTCCGTTGACAACTTATACCGTCAGAAAAAAGCTGATGGTGTCTATAACCGATTGCTGCAATACTCGCTAGTTCAAAAAGTACTGAGCATTGATTCACAAATCGAAGAACAAAACGGAACATATGTCTTTAAAACGGTTACCATTTTTGAAATAAATAGAGGTTCAATAATGGACACCTATGAACTTGTTTCTAGTGGAAACTTAATTCCTGTTGATAGAAATTTTCCAAATAATCCACACGGATTATTGATTACAAACTATTTTGAAAACACCTTAAAAAAATTAAACGATGAAAGTTGAGCCGATAATCGGCATTTAAAAACCACGATTATGAAAGTAGAAAAAAATAAAATTGTCTTTGCAGCTGTACTGGCTGTGATTTTCATATTCTTAATTTCCTATTCTGTAATGGTTATGGGCGATGATGAAAGTGATAATGAAAATCTTGAACAGACCTTGATACCCGATTTGGACGAAAACCAAAAAGAGTACGATTCTAAATTGGATGCTATTAATGACCTAAAAGAAGTGCGTGAAAATAACGCACCTAGTATCTACGATGAAAAACTAATTGATTCTTTGGGCTTTTATGACCCAGACCTTCCAGAACGCGAAAAAGAACGTATTGTAGATAGTATTTACGAGGCAGGTAAGATTCAATATTCTGAAAAGCGATATCAAAACTTTGGACAAAAGAAAGTAGCTCAAAAAAATACACAACAAATTGATTCAGCCGATATCAAAAGAGAACAAAAAATTGAAGCTAAAGAATTGGGCCTGGAACATCAATTGTTCTTTGCCGCTTCGCCTAAACCCAATGTCATTTCAATTATTGGCAGTACAGATGACACCATTTATGTCATCGTAGATGGCGACCAAATCGTATCGGCAAATACTAGATTAAGAATGCGCCTTACTAAATCGGCAACTATTAATGGTAAGCTGATGCCAAAGAATACGCCAGTTTTTGGGTTTATTAGTTTTCAGCCCAATCGTGCGCTCATTGAAATAGAAAATATCAATCATCATCCTACAAAGCTCAAAGCATTTGATTTGCAAGATGGAAGCGAAGGCATTTATGTCGAGAATAACTTTAGAGCGGAAGCAACGAGAGAAGTGCTTGATGATGTCATTGGTGATATCAATATACCTAGTGTTCCACAAGTGGGCGGACTTACACAAGTATTTCGGCGTTCTAACCGAAGGGTGAAAGTAACCGTGCTGAACAATTACAGATTAATCCTAAAACCAAAATTATGAGAACTATAATCCTAATATTGATTGTGTCTATTTCTGCTTTTGCAAAAGCGCAAACAAACACAGTCCTCGATACCATTTATGCAAACGACACTAAAAATGTAGCCCTATTTTTTCCAGAACCCATACGACAAGGTATAACCGGTTCGGATAATTTTGTCTTTACCTACAATCGTGAAAAAGAACAATATTTTGGACTTCTTCAGGCAAAGCCTGGGAAGGAAAGTAATCTACTGGTAGTCAACAGAAGTGGTTCAATTTTTTCGTATATTGTAAGGTATAAAAAACAGCTATCAAAGCTCAATTATTTCATCCCACTATCAAATAGTATTGGGAATGAAAAGCCAATAATAATCGACTCGATTCAGGTTGATACTTCTGAAAAAAGTATAGATAACAGAACATACTATTATCAAAAATTCTGCTCTTATCTTCTTGACAGAAACCAACGTATCGGTCGAATTAAGAAGCGAAACGAAGGTATTGTTTTGAGTGTTGAGAATATTGTTTTTGATAAAGAAGAACTCTACTTCGTTATCCAGATTGAGAATAATTCTACGTTGGATTACGATTTGAATTTCTTGAACCTTTCAATCGAGACTCGACAAAAAGGAAAAAAGAAATCTTTACAGAGTTTGTATCAAGAACCTATTTACAAGCACAATCTACCATCAAAAATTGCAGAGGGTAAGATGATAGAATTCGTTTATGTGTTGCCCAAATTTTCATTATCCAATGACCGCAGGGCAATTTTAGAATTGAACGAAAAAGATGGCGAACGAAATATTGAATTAAAGATATCACACAGATATATCAATAACCCCAATTAATAATATTATGAAAAAATTAGTCATTTGCTCATTCGTACTTTTATTCATTTCTTGTTCAGGTAATAAGAATATGTCTCACACAGAAACCGCAGAAATTGTTGCGAAAAGCTTTTTCTCAAAAGATGAATCAACTCTAAAGAAGCATACCACATCAGAAGGATATGCTAGTTTGATTACAGTTCAAAATATGTTGCCAGATTCTGATAAAGAAATCGAGGTAGAAATCTTAGATGAAGCCATTGATGGTGAAATTGCTTGGGTAAGATACAAAACAACCTATGATGGAAAGGCAGGTATCTTTAAACTGGTTAAAGAGAATGACCAATGGAAAGTGACTAACAAAGGGCCGAGGGAAAAAGGGTCTTTTTAAGCACTATTTAAAGAAGTAAAATCAAACATAAAGTGTTTAATAGTAAAATCGTCTGGATGCTTCGATTCGTAGTACTTATCGTGTAAATGATTTTCTTGTTCTTTTAGATACTCGGGTTCTCTTTTATCTTTCTTTAATAATTTGTTTATTCCGTAAACTGTCTTATGTAAAGTCCCTTCTAGATTATAACCAAGCAGGCATCCGTTCTCGTATTTACCTGATATGAAATTATTGATTCCAGTGTCGATATAACGCCGTTTTAAAGCTGAACTTTTTTCCTTTAGGTTTTTGGCTTCCATATGGTATTCATACTCTAAGGATGAATTTATGGTTACCAATCTAAGGTCTATCCTAGGCAGTTTCGCTGCAAAGCCTTTTTCTTTTGTTATATCATCTTTTGGTAAGTGCTGCTCAACATTCGTAACGATACTCCATTTTAATCTTAGTGGGTTTTCCTTGATGTGAGCGTGCAGCTCCGAAGTAACATCATTTTCATCCCAGTTTAGTTTGATAACCTTGGTTTCCACAGCCGTAACATAAGATTCTGTTATAAGCTGAAAGCACTTTTCTTCAAAGCCTCTTTTAAAGCTAGCAACTATTACTTTGTTTAATCCCATTTGTTATACTTCATTAAGGATTTCCAGAATTAATTCTGAAGCATCTTCAATCGCCATCGATTGAGTCCAGAATCTTCTCTGATTGGGACGAACAATAAAAATCTCGTTGCCGGTTTTGTAATTTAACTTTTTTCTGAAATAAATATTTGTGCTTTGTTTAGTCCATAAGTGCTTATCCAGCTTTTGTAATTCTTGTGACACATTCTCTTGAGATTTTGAGACTTCTTTTTCATTTTCTTCAAACGAAATTTTCATTAGCAATAGAGGCGAAAAATGACTGGTATCAAATACTGTTGCATTCGCAAATAGATTTTGCCCATTTAAAAATTGATTTAATTTTCCACAAATTTTCTTAGAATAGTCCTCAATACTACGAACAGGATTCAAAGCTTTTGACTTAGCTTTCGAGTGAAACAAATCTAAGCTGTAGTCTAAAGCATCATTTAAAAGGTTAATTTCATCTTCATTCAAACCAAAACTTTTATTGATAATCCCCTCTACAGTTTTGCTAAAAGTAGCTATCAATTGATTTCGCTTTTCTTCAATATTCCAAAAATCCAAACCTTTAATTTTCGCGATAAATTTTTCGGATAACTTCAGAATTTTCGAAATTTCAGACTCCTTAAGGTTAATGGGAATTGACAAATATTCGTTCTTCATAATCTGCTCCCTTTCTATACCATAGGAAGAAATAGTCATAAACAGGAAATAACTACTTAGCTTAGAATTGAAATATGAGTTTAGGACTTTAAGAATCGAATTATCATTTTTGCTCGAATAAAAACCGTAAACACCGTCTCTAAAAGAACAATCTACATCGATTAAGGATGAGCAAACACTATTCTTTTCTAATCCTTTTTTGACAACAATATGGGTATTCACAAAGGCCTGAATGTCTCCAAGCCGTCTGAAGTGTGAAAAATTTTCAATATCATCGATACTATCTACGTTGTAAAATGTTTTATAAAAAGATTTTGATTTGGGTGTTTTAACAGAATCTTTTATGTCTCTTAATCGTGAACTTTGTGTGTAGAACCTTTCTATTGAACTAGCGTCTAGATAAGGTAGCTCGGATAATATATCTGAATGTCTGGGTTCATCTTTCTTTTGAGTTAAAAGTTGAAACCCAACACCCGATTCAATGCTATGTGTTTTGTTGAATTGCTCAATAGTCTGGTAATTTTTAGAATTCAATTTTTCTATCAATCTAAAGTCGGACAATCCGCCCCACATTGCAACTTTCCAAATTTTGGTGTCTTGCTTTTTACATTCTTCCCGTGGTAAAAACTTTAAATCTGAACTATCAATACTTACACCTTCAATTACATTAGATTTGATAAAGGTTTTAGGCGCATAGTAAACAATGGTGTTCGATTTTTTCTTAGGGGCTTTTTTTTGATAAAAAACAACACTTATTGGACCAGTAGCCGAGCCAAACAATTGGCCTCCAAAATTTTTAGGGGCATTTCTTAAAATCGAGAAATTATATATCTTCTCTACATAGCATTCATTAAAAAGCCACTTTCTAAAATTCTGATACGTTATTTTGGTATTTGTGAGTATTTTGGTATTGAAAATCAACGCAATTTCTCCATTTTCAGAGAATTTTGTGGCCTTATGTAGAAATGGAAGAACCATCTCCTTAGCGAAACCGTGTTTATCGCTGTAGTCCCGAATAGTTTGGGATAAATTTTTTGTGCCAAAAGGTGGATTTCCTACCACCAAATCGAAATCGATTTGTTCTACTTCTGGATTCTCCTGAATAGTATCGCTACGGAATAGGTTATTACCTTGTTCAACCAGGCTATCGTCCGAAGGGTCGTTTATCAAATAGGGTAAACGATAATCTTTATTCTGCCAAATCGTCTTTGGATTCAAGTTATCTACTAAAGCCAAGTAAAGACTAAATGCTGCTACCTTTATGGATTGAGGGTGTATCTCTACTCCAAAAATATTATCTGTCAACAGCTTTTTCAACTCATTGAAATCAGTAAGTTTTTTGGAATTGGCATTTTCGTGACGCTTAACCAGACGCTTGAAGCTTTCTACCAAAAATATACCAGAACCACAGGTTGGGTCTAATACTTTGACATTAAACTTCTTTTCTGTCCTATAGATAGGCAGTTTCTCATTCAATATGAGCTCCACAAGTGAAGGTGGAGTGTAATACGTACCAGTATCTTGTTTTAATGTAGGGTTTATTTCCGCAAGAAAATTCTCGTAGATTTCACTCAATAATTCTATCTGAATTATACTGAAATCGAAAAGACGTAAATCTTCAAAAAGATTCTGTTGTAAAGAATCATCATTACCATTAATAAAACACTTTTTAATTAACTGTAAATGTTTTCTTGAAACTGATTCATCGGCATCTATAGTAAAAACATTACCATTGAAATATTCTTCCAGTTTTTGAAAAAGGGAAATGGTTTTATCTGCATCATCTAGAATATCAAAATAGGATTGTGCTCCTTTTTTTATTTCTGAATAGAATTTTGCGTCCGTAGCACCTCTATCTTCTAAATATAAGAGAAATAAAGAACGCATTATTATTTTATGGATAAGGTCGATTTCTAATCCATCAGCCTGTAATTGCTTTGCAGTATGGGTAAGACTTTCAACAAGGTATTTATCAACCCTTCGCTGAAGACTTATCTTCTTTCTAATCTCAAACGCTTCTTCCAACGTCCATATAATACCCGTATCAATGGCAATTGTTGAAAAAAGATTTTGAAGCTGTTTGAGTTTGTTTTTATCCGAGAACTTATAAGACTCTATTTCGAGTGTTTTCAGTTCCTTTTTATAATCAAAATCATCGGATTTAATTAAAAGAGGTTTCTCCGCACAATTGTAAATACGAATCTCAGTTTCTGAATAAACGTATAAAAAAATTACCTTTTTAAAGTTCCAGATTTTTTTTTGAGCAATCGCTACCCCTCGAAGAGCTAAGTCATCAAATTTTTGAACTTTCTTTAAAAAAACCGCAGGATAGCTGTTGTGATTTTCGTCGGTACTGAAATAAATCTCATCAATACCAAAATCTTTAACTTGATTAATTACAACCATCTGGCTTTCAGATATTTGACTAGATTCTGAAGTAACAGAGATAGCCTTATCCAAGCCTAAATTTTCTATTATATCAAAATCAATCATATCTTAAGTTACCCAATAAACCTGTTTCGTTAGTTACATACTAAATTAATTCCAAAGGTACAAATGATTTCGATACTCTCGAAACAACGAATTAATTAAAATTTGGAATATTTCCAAGTTTCTGGATAGGTTATTTTATGGGCTATTTTTATAACTGTTCCACTACTTTGAATCTAAGTAAAAAGCGTCCGAGCCTCTTCATAAATCTGCTCAAAATTAGCTTCTAAATCAGTTTGGGAAAACTGGTTAGATTTTTCAGGAAGCTGCCTTTGAATATCAGATAATTTAAACCGCACCTTTTTATCTTTACCATCTGCATATGTGATAAACTCTCCCTGTTTTAATCTAAAGAAAACATCAGCTCTTATCTTTGGGATTTCTTTCTCTCCAGTTGTAATTCGCGTATCAAAATCCAGATTGTGTCCACGACTTATACTTTTTGTTGGGTCCTTGATGATTTCAAAAAAGCGCTCATAATATTTAGCGGTATCTGGGTCATTTACCTTCCCAAAAAATTGATAGGAAAGATTACTTAATATAGCTTTACTGGCTTTGTCGCCATACATCATATCATTTTGTATTTTATCTTGCATTACGTATATAGTGGCAATATCGTAGCTTCTCAAAGTTGCAGGAATGCGGTGCATATTTAACAACCGAATGGTAGGTGCTTCTTCCATCAATAAGAATGAAGGTTTTGAATTTCGCACACTCATTTGTTTGGTAATGGTGTGAATAATGGTAGCGATTACAGGTGAATAAGATGTCTCAAATTTTGGATTGTTCACAATAGAAATGATTGCAGGATTATCTTCGCTATTAATATTTAAAGGCACTTCATCAGTCGACAACGCCATAAAAATTCGCTGGGTACTAATTCGCTTTAGGGCATTTGCCAATGTGCTTTTTACACCAGCTGTCTGCCTATCAGAATCCTTGCCACTAATAAAAGCATCTGCCATTGCTCTTGATGTAGTGTTGGTTTCTAAAAACTGTATAAGACTATCCGTGTCCAATAATTGATAAATTGCTATCAAATGGGGTAGTGTGCAGTATTTAGGGTAATCTGTTTTCAATTTCCAAATCAATCCACCAATCAAACCTTCAGCAGCATCGTTAAAGAATTTAGTTGTGCCAGTAGTTCCCGATTCTCGTTGTTCCAAAAGGTTTTCGATTAACACCCTTGAAACTTCATTTACGCTTTCTTCATTCTCTAAATAACGTGGCGCAATAGGATTTACCCTATGAATGATTTTATCAAAGGAAATGACCCTAAACGGAATATCGCCATCCTTAAAAAGTGGATAAGCCATTTCGGTCAGTTCAAAATCTTTATAATCGTGAATGATACCACAAAAGCTTTCTTTCCGGAAGTGTTTCAAAAATCCATAAACCACACTTTCCGTCTTACCGCTCCCCGCAGAACCGATAATAGATGCACCACGTTTAATATTATCTAATTTGAAGTTTCCTTTGTTCGTAGCAAAATTGACTTGGTATCTTGTATTTCCATTTTGTGCGTTTTCAGTTTTATGCAGAAAAACATACAATCCTGTATTAATTAGCATTAGTGGACAAACTAGATAAAGTAATATCTGTACCACTTCATTTTCTTTAGCAACGTAGAACACCAAAACTGAAAGCATTATGATATTCATTAGAAAGGCATATCTACTTACCCGAAACATCACATAGAAAACGGCACTGGCCAGACCAATAATTGAAAGTGTTGTTATGATATTATCTATTTGCATACTAATTATATTCCGATGGAACTGGATTTTATAGCCACTTCTGCGCCACGTCTTAACCGTTTGAAAACCCGAAGAGCAATTTGTGCCTGACTTACTGGAATACTGGGTATTACTGGCAAGCCTGTTTTTGTAATCATTTTGAATGCCAATGCTTTTTCGTTGGCTGGTAATTTCATCAAGGCAGCAAAATAGAGCTTGGGATTTTTTACAAAATCCTTTCGAGCCTTATAGGTTTCGGCAAAGTTTCGTTTATAGCCAAAAGTGCTGTCAAAAGTTTTTTCCGCTTTGTCAAAGAATTTATCACGGTCAAAACCTCGTTTTACATTCTTGCCGTGCATTTCAACTTCCGAAGCTTTGTGTTTACTTCCTGGGGAAAGACTTACAGAATTTGAAGCATCTTTTCTGCTCACGATGATATGAATGTGACTTTGGTTGCCATCTTTTACCATTCCTTGGACTATCCGTTTTCCATTTTGTTGATGTGGTGCTTGGCGTTCCAGTTTGGCAATTTCCTTTTTCATCCTTTTAGTATTCCCTTCAGCTCGTCCTTCCTGAATATTTCTGATATCCGTTTTAAGCTGAAGTATTTTTGTAGCATAAGGTTGATTTTCTTTTATCTGTTTATCCGTACCCTTAAAGGTTCGTTGATGTTCAATTTTAGCATAGTATTTTATATCGTTAACTGTAATTGGTCGCCCGTTGATTTCTCGATTGAAGGAAGACACATAATCTTTCATCAGCTCACGAGTGTACGTTTTTAAATCTTCACGACTGTTCTGTAATCTGTTCAATTCGTACTTAGAAGGACTGACTGTAATTGAATAAAATTTGGGTTCTTTCTTTTTTAATTTTGCTGTGTTTCCGTCAATTTCTTTAACCACTTCTTCAGCGGAAATTTCATCCCCATATTGATTAAAAAAATGTTCCATATCCCGTAGTTCTAAACCTTTATTTTCTTTCTCTAAATAGCCCACAAAATCAGCTGAACTTTGACTGTAATTAGTACCCAATTTTTGAGGTGTGATTGTAATGTACATAGCTCAAATATTTATAGTTGGTTACTTGGGTTTTGCTTTTCTCGAAAGCGTACTTCCTTTTTTTCTTCGGCATATTTCTTTTCTACTATCAGCGGTTTTTTGCTTGGCTCTTCGGTTTCAAAAAGTGATTGAATCATAGCCACGGTAGGTTTAGTTTGTGTCTTTTCGACATCTCTCATTATGGCAATGACTGCATTGATTCTTTTTAAGAGTTTAGCTTCGATGGTTCGCCCTGTTGGACCTAATTTTTCTTTTGGCGAAATTTCATTGTAGAAGAAAAAATCGAGCATTGTAGCCATCGCCTCGGTGTGCGATTTGAAATAAGTTCGTGAGAATGTTTGGAAACGTTTTGCAGTTTCCTTTTTAAATCTAATTCCAATAAATGAGTCCATATTTCGCCGATTTGTCGCAAAATCTTCCCTAAAAATGGGCGTTTACAGCCCGTTTGTCGCAAATCACTGATTGTCAAGAAATTAAAATATATTCAAGCAGCTGATAATCAGATATTTGAAAGCGAAAAGGAATCCGAAACATCGCGCAGCGTGTTACCCTCTTGCTATTCCTTTTCGTCCCGCTCGCGGGACAAAATTCCATACAATCCGGCTAAAAAGCCGATTGCCATTTACAGGGAAAATAATTTTCCGATATGTTATTTTTCGATGTGTACGGTTATCGGCGAAAGTCGAAAAGTGTATAACCTTACTTTAATTTGTGTGCTGTTTTTCAGCGATATAAAGATACGTTTTTTTATTGACTTGGTTTTAATTGCATAGAAAAACACCTCTTAAATTTCAGAGGTGTTCGATTAAAAAATTCAGAAAATTATATATTGAATATATATTTATAGGAATACAAATTCCGTAGTGCTTCTTCCTCTATCATTGTTTCAAAACAGGTGTAATTTTCCTTTACGTATTTGCGAATACTATCGCCAAATTTTCGTTCCACATCTTTTTTAGAATTTTCTAAAAGTCGGTTTTGAGCCTCTTCGCTCAAGTCTGTAAAATTGAGATATATCATAGCTTCCGATTTTACAAAATTCCGTTATCAGAGAAACTGTAATAATCCCCATCGGGCGCAAATATCAAATGGTCGAGAATGGTAATATCAAACAACTTTGACGCCTTTTTTATCTTGTTTGTTAGTGTCTTATCCGCATCGCTAGGTTCTAATTTCCCACTTGGGTGGTTGTGTGTTAAAATTATGGCTACAGATAGGGATTTGAGAATGACTGCAAATAATATACGAAGGTCTATTAATGTACCTGTAATTCCACCTTGTGAAAGTTGATATACACCTTTTACTTTATTGCTATTGTTTAACAATACAACCTTAAAAGTTTCCTGCAATGCAATTGTATCTTTGTCCCAATCTTCATAAAGTAATTCAGCTGCATCTTTTGAATTGCTAATTTTTTGCCACATAGAAGACTTCAAACTCCCTTTGTAGCTAATTTTTATTTCGTTAACTTGTGCTTTCATTGTACATATAATTAAAGTGTGAATAATGAAAAAAGAGGGCGCATCTTTCGACGATTACGCCCTCTTTAATTTTTAAGAATTACTTGTCGTTTTTACTTCCAAGTAAAAGGATTTCGTTCGCTTCGATTTCGGTAACATATCGCTTGATACCATCTTTATCCTCATAGCTTCGAGATTTCAATTTCCCCGAAACACCTACTTCTTTGCCTTTTTCAACATATTTTTCAATTATTTCAGCAGTCTTGCCCCAAGCTACTACTGTATGCCAATTCGTTTCTGTTTGCTTTTCGCCTTTGGCATCCTTATAATATTCGTTTGTTGCTAGTGAAAAACGGGCTACTTTTTTACCGCTTTCAAGGTTAGTAATGGTTGGTTCTTGTCCAACGTTTCCAATTAACTGTACGTGATTTTTTA
This sequence comes from uncultured Maribacter sp., assembly GCA_947493885.1. Classification (GTDB taxonomy): domain Bacteria; phylum Bacteroidota; class Bacteroidia; order Flavobacteriales; family Flavobacteriaceae; genus Maribacter_B. The sequence continues at coordinate 81,410 of CANLTE010000001.1, read as the reverse complement.
AAGTACTCATAATAAAATATTTAAAGATTAATTAAACTACCGTCCGAACCATTCAGACAGTTTATATTTTTATTTTTTTGAAGTGATTTACTTATTATATCTTGAGCGTTTTCCTTTTTTGTTTTTTTGGTGCCGCTTCCTTTTTAATGTTTTTGTAAGATTTCATAAGTTTCATTTTAGATTTACTTCCCATAGCGCCCTCGCTGTTACCTTTTTTTGTTGCTGATACATTTTCAAGATTTTGAATTGATAAGGACTTATAAAAAAGAGCGAGGTACGAGCCTGATTTATGCAGTCTGTTCAAGTTCAAAATGTTGGTATTTTGCTGTCAAAAAAAGGGTATAACAGCAAGGGTGCGGAAGTACTTCTAAAAACTTTTGTGAAGTATAAAAAACATAGGAAGTGGCACCAAATGATTAAATGGAATTCCTATCAAGCGGACTTAATTCGCAATTTTAACTCAGGAATGTAGTGTTCCTTCCCAGAGTATCGGGAAGGGTTAACGGAATGAAAAGCTAGAATTGGGGATTGTGTCCAAGACTTGTGTAGAGAAGCTCTTTTCCCGTAATGTAGTTTTTCGCGAAATGTAGGGGAATGTGCTGAGTGGGTTATAAGAACAGGATATTCTTGTTAAATAGAATATAAAGTGATAACTAAATATTTCATTTTCGATTTAGCTAATCAAGTATTTATGTTAAAATAACTTACAACCATTGACTAAATTTTACTATTTTGTTGGTCAAGAAAATAATCGCTCAATCAATGAATATATTCAAGAAAAAACTAGAAGATACTGCACCAAAACAACTCAATTTTGAGCCAACAGAACTTTTTCAATCCTTATTTCATAAAGAGGGGTATGCTTATTTACGTGGAATACAGGAAGAAGTCTTAAACTCTTGGCATACCATACGAAAACAACGAGATGTACTTTGCAAGATGAATACGGGTTCTGGAAAAACCTTGGTTAGCCTTTTAATGTTGTATTCAAAAATGGTCGAAGGTGTTGGACCTAGTTTATATTTATGCCCTGATAAGCAACTCTTAGAACAAGCAAAGATTCAGGCTAATTTATATGGAATACCTGTTTGTGAAGTAGAATATGCAGGGCAAAGAAGTGTGTTTCCTGACGACTTCTTAAACTCGAAAGCGATACTTCTATGTACCTTCCAAAAGTTATTCAATTCTCGTTCGATTTTTGAGAGAGACAATATTGATGTTGGTTCTATTGTTCTCGATGATGCACACGTATGTTTAGATAAAGCGAGAGATGCGACAACATTATTAATTCCCTTCGGTCACGATTTAGCTAAGAGATTGCTTAAATTATTTAAAGGCGATTTGAAATATCAAGCACCAGGCACTTATCACAGACTGATACAAGGTGACCCATATGCTAAAATTTTAAAAGTCCCTTATTGGGCTTGGCTTTCAAGAAATGAAGAATTAATTGAACTCATCGGTGAGTTTAGCGATAATGATGAATTATTTTTCAAATGGGGATTGATTGCCGACGACCTAAAATCATATGACTGTTACGTGGGTCCGAGAGGTATAGAAATAGCACCAGCTTATGTACCATTTCATAATGTGAGAGCTTTTAACGAAGCAAAACACAGATATATCCTTTCAGCAACATTTGAAGACCAAATAGATTTGATTAAAGATTTGGGAATCAATAAAGAAAGCATTAAAAATGCTTTAATACCTAAAGACCGAAAAGATGTGGGTCAACGCTTAATCCTTGCGCCACAACGATTCGATTCCAGAATAACCGATGAACAGATAATGGCCTTGGCAAAAGAATATTCTAAGTCGGGTATTAATGTAATGGTACTGACACCGTCTTCAGAAAGAGCAAAAAAATGGGAAGATATTGGGGCAGAAATTCTTGAAAATGAAAGTATAAATAAGGACATTAGTAAGCTAAAGAAAAAGAAAGGACTGTTTTATGTGTTAGTGAATAGGTATGATGGGGTTGACTTAAATGGGGATATGTGTAGAATACTCATTCTTGATGGCTATCCATCTTTTAGTTCCTATGGACAGCTATATGCAGAACTACGTTTAGAGTCTGTCAAAGCATCACTAAAAGCTCAGATAATAGAGCAAGGATTAGGTAGAGCGGTACGGTCTGGAAGTGATTATTGTACTGTTTTTCTTATGGGAAAAGACCTATTACAATTTGTGGGTAATAAATCTAACCTTCAATATTTCACACCTGTTACCAGAGAACAGCTTAAACTGGGTCTTTCTTTATTAGATGAAGAATCAAAAGACAATACTCTTGAAACAATTAAAGAAACAGCAAGTCTATGTTTGGCACAAGATATGAGTTGGCGAGAATACCACTCAGATATTTTATCAAAAATCGAAGTCGATAAAACAGATGACCGTATATTGAAAAATTTGGAAATTGCAGATGTAGAGTCGGAAGCTATCGACCAATTCAGAAGAAGGGATTATGAGGGTGCGAGTAATCTTATTCTAAATGATATTGTTGACTCCGTTGATTTAACTTCCAAACAGCGCGGTTGGTACTTTGAAAAGTCCGCAAATTATTTATTTCTTGATAATGCTCCGAAATCGAATGATTTACAATTAAAAGCGGCGCAAACGACTTCTCATATGCTTCAGTCTAAAAATGGTCATAGCTATACCAAGATTACAGCTAGCGAAGGACAAGCAATACAAGTTCTTCATTTTGTTAAACGCTTTGAAACATCACAGGACTTTAAAATGTATATTGAAAGCCTCTTTGAAAACCTTAGTTTTAGTCAAGACATACCGCATACCAAGTTTGAAAATGCTTTGGCAGAAATTGGAAGTTTAATTGGTTTTTATACACAAGAACCAGAAGCTGAGTTTGGAAATGGACCAGATGTTCTATGGGTTATGACTGACCAGCATTATCTAGTGCTAGAAGCAAAATCAAGAGCAGTTCACGATGTAATAACAAGGGACAACATCAATCAACTTTTAGGCTCTGGTGAATGGTTTAAGAATCTCTACGGACCAGCGGCTAATCATAATTTGGTTACATTGCAACCGCCAAACATTAAAGGTTGGAATGTAAATACTAGTGAAAACACCCGTGTCATCGATGAAGATTCTTTAAATTTATTGAAGGATAATTTAAGAAGATTTGTTGACGGAATCAATAATTCTGGATTTACAGCAGCTACAACAAAAGAAATAGCAAACTTATTAGGATTACATAATTTAACACCCAACGGCTTCAGAACTAATTATCTTAAGCCAGTTTATTCAAAGAAAGGATAGATTATGGGTCAAAATATAGATGGCTGAGTGGTCTAAGGTTCCTGATTGAAGCTCAGGCGTACGGGAAACTGTACCGAGAGTTCGAATCTCTCTCTATCCGCAGATACGAAAGTATTTAGCCCGCAATTTTATTGCGGGCTTGTTGGTTAATAAAGTTTATAAAAATTGAATAACGTGTAAATTAATAGACGTTTTTATGCTATAATTATCAGAACAAAAAAGCCTTTCAATTTTTTGAAAGGCTTTTCTAACATTATTAATATCGCACTATAATCTGATTACTGCCACTTCATCTTCTGTAATCTGACAGCATTTAAAATTGCAAGCAAAGCAACACCTACATCCGCAAATACAGCTTCCCACATTGTGGCAAGTCCACCAGCGCCTAGAATAAGAACTATGATTTTTACGCCAAATGCTAAAACAATATTTTGCCAAACGATACTTCTTGTGGAACGCCCTATTTTTATAGCACGAGCAATCTTTGATGGTTGGTCGTTTTGAATGATAACATCTGCCGTTTCAATGGCAACATCACTTCCTAAACCACCCATTGCAATTCCTACATCACTCGTAGCTAATACAGGTGCATCATTAATACCATCGCCTATAAAAGCGACCTTGGTATCAGGTTGCGCTTTCAGTTTTTCTACTTCATTGAGCTTGTCTTCTGGAAGTAAACCACCTTTTGCCCAATCGATTCCCAATTCTTTTGCAACTTGTTGAGTAATGGAATCTTTATCACCCGATAGCATAATGATTTTAGAAATACCAGATTCGCGAATTTCTTTAATGGCCTGATGCGCATCTTCCTTTAGTTCATCTGCTATGGTTATATATCCTGCAAACTTGCTATCGATACCCACCATAACAATAGACTCAACAATAGTATCAGTTTCTGAAGGAACATCTATGGAATTTGAAGTCATCAAGGCTTTATTTCCTACTAGGATAGTTTTCCCATTAACTAAGCCTTTGAGTCCTTTTCCAGCGATTTCAGTAACATTTGTCGCATCAAAGTCTGAACCTTCAGCTTTATATTCCATTATGGCTTTAGCAATAGGATGAGTAGATTGCTCTTCCATTGCCATCAGGTATTTCATAAAGTCTGTTTTTGCGAAAGTGGAATCATTTACAACGTCCTTTATTTTAAAAACTCCCTTTGTCACCGTTCCTGTCTTATCCATTACCACGGTATTTACTTTGGTCATTGCATCCAAAAATGATGCGCCTTTAAATAAAATTCCATTTTTTGAAGCTGCTCCCAATCCGCCGAAATAACCTAAAGGAATGGATATAACCAAAGCGCAAGGACAGGATATAACCAAAAAGATTAAAGCACGATATAACCAATCTCTAAACACATAATCATCTACGAAAAAGTATGGTAAAAATGTAACTGCAATAGCCAAAAACACTACAATGGGTGTGTAAACTCGTGCAAATTTTCTAATAAACAATTCGGTTTTAGATTTTCGAGCTGTGGCATTCTGTACCATATCAAGAATTCGGGCAATTGAACTATCTTTAAATTCTTTGGTAGTTTCGATTTCAATAACACCATCCATATTGATGCTGCCTGCAAATACCTTTTCGCCTTTTGCAATCGTATCAGGTTTGCTTTCGCCTGTTAATGCTGCTGTATTAAACGAACCTTTTTCGGAAAGTAAAATACCATCCAAAGGTATTTTTTCGCCAACACGTACTTGGACTTTTTCGCCAATGACAACGGATTCGGGGTTTACAGAAACATAATCGTTATTTCGATATACCAGAGCTTCATTAGGACGTACATCGAGTAATGCCTTAATATTCCCTTTTGCTCTTTTTACTGCTGCACTTTGAAATAATTCTCCTACTGCATAAAACAACATTACTGCTACACCTTCAGGATATTCGCCTATAACAAATGCCCCGATGGTTGCTATGGACATTAAAAAGAACTCTGTAAAAACATCCCCTCTTTTGATACTTTTCCATCCTTCTTTTACAACAGGAAGTCCTACAGGTAAATATGCTATTCCATACCAGACAATACGAATCCAATCTTTAAAGAAAGTGACATTGAAATAATCTAAAGCAATACCAATTATAAGCATTGCAAAACTTATAATTGCTGGTATATAGACCTTAAACCCATTTTGTGTTTCACTATGATTATGACCATCATCGTGATTGTGTTCTGTTTCAGAATTTGGTTTAATATCTCTTAAGTTTAGTTTCTTTTTTTTCATTATTATTTTAATATGAAATATTTATAACCAACGTCTTACTTTTTTTGCGTACTCTAAATAATCCTTCCCAAATTCTCGTTTTAAAAATTCTTCTTCTAATCTAATTTGGGTATTTATACTTATTGTCGATAATGAGATTATCAATAATGTAAAAGCATTTGGGATTACTAAAAATAATCCAATATTCGCAATCATAATTCCAAGAAAAATTGGGTTTCTTGAAATTGAAAACATCCCATTTGTCACTAATTTAGTTTTATTGTTTTCATCAATCCCAATTCTCCAAGAAATTGACATTTGGCTTTGAGAAATCCATACTACAATTAACGATAGAAACAAAAGTGTCCAACCAATCTTTTGTAAAGTAGGATTTTCTAAATACCAAAATGGAAGTAAGTATTCATACCATTGATTTTTAAAAGCATAAGTTCCAACAACAATAAGCTCGAAAACTGTGATAAATTTAAAAACCTTACCATTATAATCGTGAGCATTATCCGTTTTTTTAAACGTTAATGGGTTTATTCCTGTTTTTTTCCAAAGCAAAATTGACCTTAACACAAAGACTAATAAAAAATATAATATCAGATAAGCGAATAATAACATAATTTCTAATTTGATACAAAAATGTTCTAAATATCAATGCAATGGAAGTGCATTATTGTCCACTACATTTATCGCAAACACCTTTTACAACCAAGTTTACATTTTCTGAAACAAAACCATCAGGCACTTTAATTTGCGGAATTTTATGTTCTGTTAAACAAACGGTTTCATTACAGTTATTGCAATGAAAATGCAAATGCAAATCGGTTTCAATCTCGCAATTACATCCTTTTTCGCAAAGCGCATATTTTGTAATTCCTGTACCATCGTCTATTTGATGAACAATCGCTTTTTCTTCAAATGTTTTTACTGTTCTATACAATGTAGTTCTATCTGCTTTATCAAAAGCATTTTCGATATTACTTAATGTTACTGCTACTTGTTTCTCAGCAAGAAACTTATAAATTAATAAGCGCATTGCTGTAACACGTATGTTTTTTGACTCTAAAAATTGTTCTATTGTTTTCATAATCTAATGTTCGTGTTCTGCTTCTCCTTTTTTCATTTCAGCAATCAAATAATACGCATTATTATAAGCAAATTTTATAGTTTTATCTAATTCTTGAGTAAATTGGACAGCTATCCAATTGCCATCTTTCGCTCCTAAAAGCACTTCAACAGGCTTAAAACTCCAATCTTCATTTTTTCTTTCTACTGAAAAAACATAAAATTTATCACCGTCTTTTATAATAGCACTTTCCGGTAATGCTCTTGTTTTAGAGTTTTCGACTTGAATTTTGCCTTTAATATACATTCCTGGAATTAAATTGCCTTTCTTGTTTTCAATTTCAGCGTGTACGTGAAGGGCTTTAGGGTTATCTTCAAAGGTTTTACTTACCGAGTAGATTTCTGCTGAAAGTTCTCCGTCAGGAATAGATTGTACATTGAAAATAACTTTTTGACCTTTCTTTATTTTGTAAACATCTTTTTCAAACACCATTAAATCTGCGTGAACGTGATGCGTGTTTACAATTTCAAACAATTCGGTTTGCGGTTCTACATATTGTCCTGTTTTAACTTCAACTTTTTGGACAAAACCATCTATTGGACTTCTTAATGATATGCTCTGAGCAATTGTTCCATTTTGTACAGATGACGCGTTTATATTTAATAGTCTCAATTGCGCTTTCAACCCATTTACCATAGCTTTAGAGGCATCATATTCCGCTTCGGCTTTTTGAAAATTTGCACCAGAGCCAACTCCTGCATCATATAATTTTTTCTGACGTTCATAGCTCTTTTTTAAAAAATTACTATTGCTAAAAGCATTCAAATAATCAGTCTGCATTTTTATAATATTAGGATGTGATAGATAGGCAACCACTTGGCCTTTATTAACTTTATCGCCTTCAATAACTTTTATAGATACCACATTTGCACCAACGACAGACGTAATAGCTGCTTCATTTTGTGGTGGCACTTCTAATGTGCCATTGGCTTCTACATAACCGCTCATATTACGCAGTGCTATTGTATCTGTTTTCATTTGTAATGCTTCAAACTGCTGTTCTGTAAGCATTACCTCTTCTACTTCATTAGAGTCCTCCTTAAATCCTTCGTTGTTAGAATTAGTATTATCTACCGATTCTTTATTACTATTACCACAAGATGTCAATACAATTAACAGTGAGATTATGGTCAGGAATTTATATGATATATTTTTCATTTTCTTATTGATTAAAATATTGTAGTTGAAATGTGCTTTCTAAATAATTTATTAATGCGTCTTGGGCTTCTAGTTCAGATTGAATAGCTTCTTTTATGAGTTGTGTAAATCCTGTATAGTCTATCTCTCCTTCTTTATAGGCAAATAAAGCACCCACTTTTTGTTCTTTCACAAGCGGTAACACCTCATTTTTATAGAAAAGCCACGAGGTTTTCCATTTTTGATAATTCTCTTTTGATTGTATAAACTTGGATTGCACTTCTTGTTTTTTGAACAGAATATTTGTGTCGGCAATTTCCTTATCGATTTTTGCAGTTTTAACTTTTGCTTTATTTGTACCTGATAAAAAAGGAATTGAAATACCTGCTTGATACGTGTAAAAGCCTGAATTACCATTTACGTTTTGTAAACCACCCTGAAGATTTAACTTCGGTAAATTATCTGCTTTGGCAGCTTTATATGTCGCTTCTGCTTCTGTTACTTGTAATTGTGCTATGCCATATAAAGGATGTTCCTCTAGATTAAAAGCATCAACATCAATTTTATTAGTAATTTCAAAATCACTAGGAACAGTATAGAATGTATCAGAGACCAGCCATAGGTTTAACTGTTGTAATGCAATATTATATTCACTTTTTGATTGCATAAATTTATTTTGAATCTGTAAGGCTTGATTTTTAGCTGCTGAATATTCTAACCTTGAAATAGCTTCTACTTCATAATTTAATGCTACTGCTTTTTCAAAGTTGGTATATATAGAATCTAACTCTTTGTATAAATTATAATTCCTTTTACTTTGCAAGGCATTTGCCCACGCCTTTTTCACTTCCAATTCTAAATCTAATTCTGAAAGCTGAAACGCTTTTTGGGCTAATTGAATACGTTGTTCTTGCAATCGCTTTTTTGCGGAAACACCAAAGACATCAATATTGCTTTGACCAATTCCTATAGTAGTATAAATACCATTTCCGTTATTAATTTCTTCGCCTCCAGTAAATATTTGAGTTGTTCCAAAATCATATGCTGTACTTTTTAACTGCTCTTGTTTGGATATTTCTAATTGCTTTTGTTTTAAAAGAGGGAAATTTTCTTTTGATAATTTGACTGCTTCATTCATCGAAATAATTGGCAAGGTCTCGTTAACTTCTTGTGCGTTTCCTGTTATTGGTAACAAAAACATAAAAGCTACCATAACAGTAACTGTAATTACTTTTTTGTCTGCTCTAAACTTGAACGATTTGTTTTCTACCCAATGATATAATATTGGTAAAACGAACAATGTTAATAATGTAGACGTTAATAAACCACCAATTACAACCGTTGCTAAAGGTCGTTGTACTTCTGCACCAGCTGATGCCGAAATTGCCATAGGTAAAAAGCCTAAAACATCTGTAAAAGCAGTTAACATAATTGGTCTAATTCTTCGTTTTGTGCCTTCAATAATTCTATCTTTCAGATTAGTAACGCCTTCTTCTTTCAGCTCATTCAGTCCACTTATCATTACCAGACCATTAAGAACCGCAACGCCAAACAAAACAATAAAACCTACACCTGCTGAAATACTAAACGGCATATCTCGTAACCATAATGCTACAACACCGCCAATGGTTGCCATAGGAATTGCGATATAAATCATTAAAGTTTGTGGTAACGATTTTAAAGCAAAATATATAAGCACAAAGATGAGTAATAATGCTATTGGCACTACAGTTTGCAATCTATTACTGGCTCGTTCTAAATTTTCAAATGCACCACCATACCTAATAAAATAACCAGATGGTAGTTCAAGTTTAGCATCTAACTTTGATTTGATTTCGGTTACCAACGATTTCACATCACGTCCTCTAACATTAATCCCTACATAAGTTCTTCTGTTGGTATTGTCTCTGCTTATTTGCATTGGACCAGCTTTATAACTTACATCGGCAATTTCACGAAGTGGAATTTGCGCCCCTGAAGGCAAATTGATAAACAAATTTTGAACGTCTGTAATATCTTTACGATTATTGGAATTTAATCTCACCACTAAATCGAATCGTTTTTCACCTTCAAAAATAGTTCCTGCTCTTCTACCTGCAAAAGCCGATTGAACGACCTGATTCAACGTATTTATTTGCAGTCCATATTGGGCTAATTTGTTTCTGTTGTAGGTAATAGTCATTTGTGGCAAACCCGTTGTGGCTTCCGCTTTCATATCGCCAATACCTTCAGTTCCTGCGATAATTTTAGATATTTCTTCTGCTTTTTGAGACAGTACATTTATATCTTCTCCGTAAAGTTTTATAGCAATGTCTTCTCTAACACCTTCGAGCAATTCATTGAAACGCATTTCAATAGGCTGTGTAAATTCATAATTTACTCCAGGAATTATTTCTACCGCTTCTTTCATTTTTTCGATGAGTTCATCTTTAGATGCTACTGAAGTCCATTCGCTTTTTGGTTTCAAAATCACAAAAACATCTGCCAAATCCATTGGCATTGGGTCTGTTGGTATTTCGGCAACTCCAATACGGCTTACAATTTTTTCAACTTCTGGAAATTTTTCTTTTACAATTTGTTCAATTTTTGTGGTTGTTTCAATAGTTTCGGTAAGAGAACTACCTGGTTTTAAAATGGCGTGAAATGCAATATCGCCTTCATCGAGCTGAGGGATAAACTCGCCACCCATTCTCGTAAACATAAAAACTGCAATTCCGAATAAAACAACTGAAACACTAATTATTAGTTTTCCTTTTTTTAAGGCTTTTTCTAAAAGAGGTTGATATTTACGCTCTACCCAATGCACAAATTTATCCCCATAAGATTTTTTGTCTGACTTTGGTGCTCTTAAAATCAAGGCAGACATCATTGGCACATACGTCAAACAAAGAACCATTGCACCAATCATTGCGAAAATAAAGGTCAATGCCATTGGTTTGAACATTTTCCCTTCAATGCCTTCTAATGCCAAAATAGGAAGGAAGACAATTAGAATAATTAGCTGACCAAAAAAAGCAGCATTCATCATTTTTTTTGAAGCATCTGCTGCAACACCATCACGTTCTTTGGATGTCAATTTCCTTTTCTTTAATACTTGTGATGCAATTAGAAAAACGGTGCTTTCTACAATAATTACAGCACCATCTACAATAATACCGAAATCTATTGCTCCTAAACTCATTAGATTCGCCCAAACATCAAAGACGTTCATAAGTATAAAAGCAAACAACAACGATAATGGAATAGTGGATGCTACGATTAAACCACCTCGCCAATTTCCTAATAGGAAAATAAGTACGAAAATGACAATCAAAGCACCTTCAATCAGATTTGTTGCCACCGTTGATGTTGTTTCTGCTATTAATTTACTTCGGTCTAATAAAGGTTCAATAATCACTCCTTCTGGCAACGACTTTTCTATTTGAGCCATTCGGTTTTTCACATTCTCGATAACATCATTTGAATTTGCGCCTTTAAGCATCATTACCAAACCTCCTACAACTTCACCTTCACCATCTTGTGTTAAAGCACCATAACGTATTGCAGAACCATATTGTACGGTTGCAATATCTCCTATAGTAATTGGAATGTTGTTGGTGTTTTTTACTACAATTTTCTTTATATCTTCTAAACTTCGCACCAATCCTTCACCACGAATAAAATTGGCTTGATGGTTTTTTTCGATATATGCACCACCCGTATTTTGATTGTTGACTTCAAGTGCCTCAAATATATCCGTAATTGTTAATCCTATTGCCAGTAACTCATTTGGGTCAACAGCGACTTCGTACTGTTTAATTTTACCGCCAATAGCGTTTACTTCAACAACACCTTCTACCATAGCCATTTGACGCTGTACAATCCAATCTTGCATAGTACGTAAATCTGTGACCGAATACTTGTCTTTATATTCTGGTTTGACTTTAAGTGTGTATTGATAGATTTCTCCTAACCCAGATGAAATAGGACCCATTGAAGGTTCTCCAAAACCACTTGGAATTTGTTCTTTGACCTCATTTAGTTTTTCAGCTACTAATTGACGGGGTAGATACGTTCCCATATCATCGTCAAAGACAATAGTAACAACCGATAAGCCAAAACGGGAAATTGAACGAATTTCTTGAACATTGGGAAGATTACTCATTGCTATCTCTACAGGATAAGTTATAATCTGCTCAATATCTTCTGTTCCTAAATTAGGCGCTTGTGTAATGACTTGTACTTGATTGTTGGTAATATCTGGAACAGCATCGATTGGTACTTGGGTCATACTCCAAATGCCTGCTCCTACAATGGTAAGCGTTAGCAAACCAATAATGAATTTGTTATTGATTGAAAAATCAATGATTTTATTAATCATAGAAAATGTGTTAATTCAGTTTAAAAAAGGATTTTTTCTTTTGACAAAGCAAAAGAATATGGATGCATATTAGATTTGCATCATAATAGGATATAATTATCCTATAAAAACTGAATTATACTTGTGGGGGTTGTAAAAGAGAATGGTAAAAGTCGTTTTCAAGACCAACAAAATGGTCAAAGTACTCTTTTGAAATCTTAGGTTGATATGGTTCGAATGAACTTATGCCAGAATCTATACTGTGAACGTGGCAACAATGACAATGACAAAAAGGCGAACATAATTCACAATCTTGGCTGTGCTCACCATCATAGTCAGTTACCGAAACTACTTGGGAATCTTCCTTAGCATTTTCAGAATCACTACAAGGCACTAAGTTAAGTGCCAAAAAGTAAATTGATAATATGAGTGTTAAATATTTCAAGTAACAAAGATAAAAAGATTTTCGTGCAACTCAGTTGCAAAGTTCTATTTTAATGAATCAATGGTACTTCCACACGTCATCATCTGTTCGCCATAATAAGGGTTCTTAATCTCTTTTTCTGTACTTAACCAGATAGCACCTTTGTTACTGTTGGCCATAGGGCATTTTTGAACGTAAAGTGTTTTTGTGGGCGATTTAATATTCATCGCAAGAGCTACCATATTTTCGTTTAAAACTACCAAATGTGCTCTTTGTTTTTCTAAATCTGCATTTGTAGAAATTGCATCTAACATTTCAATACTTTTTGAAAAATGAGACTTTTCCATTTTACCTAAATCACTTAATCCAACGGCTTTTAGCTTATCTGAAGTAGTTTTAGCGAAAGCTGAAACTTGACTCGCATCACTTGCTACAAAGGCATCTTTCATTTTTAGATATGGTTGTAGTGCTAGTTGAAATGCAGATTGAAACGCTTGGGGTAGTTTCATTTCCATCATTGGAACTGTATTGGGTTTGTTTTCTGTAATAGCTTCTTGCATTCCTAAATGTCCTTCGTGACCCGTCATTGTTTTACCACCAGACTTATTCATCATAGATTTTTTACCTTGTAACTGAGCTGCTGCATCTACCGTAAATGTACCGTTAGTAACAATTTCATCTCCATTGTGTAGGCCTGAAGTAATGGTAAAATTATCTCCATTACGTGTGCCAATCGTTACCTCTCGCATTTCAAAAATAGGGTCGTTTGGATTTGTCTTAACATATACTAAAGAGCGTTCCCCCGTCCACAAAACAGCACTTGCAGGAATACTCAATGATTTTTCCATAGTATGCATAGCACCCTTTATTTTACCTGTGACAAACATTCCTGGCTTGAACAAATTTTCTTTGTTTTTCAAAGTTGTACGAACCGTTACAGTTCTGGTGCTATTATTAAGAACAGGGTCTATAAATGAAATGACAGCATCAAATTCCTTATTAGGGTATGCATTTGTGGTAACCTTGATTTTCTGTCCTTTTTTAAACTTCGAAATTTGATTTTCATAAGCATCAAATTCTGCCCAAACCGAGTTAAGGTTGCTCACTTTTAAAATGGGTTGACCTTGTTTTAAATAGTCGCCTTCCGCTGCCATTACCATAGCTACCGTTCCTGAAACGGTTGCGTATATTGGAAAGTTTTCACGAACCTTTCCTGAATCTTCAATACTACTGATTTGTTTTTCTGAAAGCTTCCATAGTTTTAGCTTATTGCGAACTGCTTTATACAAAGCTGGTTGCGATTCTTTTAAAGAAGCTGCTGTAATTAATTCCTGTTGAGCAGCTACAAGATTAGGCGCATAAATAGTAGCTAACAATTGCCCTCGATTTACTTTTTGACCTTCATAGCTTACGTTCAATCGCTCCAAGCGACCATCAAAATAACTTGCTTGAACAGCGTTGTTTTCTTCGTTTGCAGCGATTTTTCCTGAGAGTGAAATCATTCCATCTTCATCAGAAGCTGTAACGTCCCCCACAATACTAGTCTGAATATTAGCCAATGCCATAGCATTTTCTGTCATTTTAATTTCATTTGCGCCTAGACCTTCCGCACTAGTTTCCGCAGGAATTAAATCCATTCCACAAATTGGACAGTCGCCTGCTTCTGGCTGCATAATCTGTGGGTGCATTGAGCACGTCCACATTTGATTAATAGATGCTTCAGAATGGTCGTGATTATCTGATACTTGTTTAGCGCTATCCGAGTTATTTCCGAATAACAAATAACCACCAAGTAATCCTATGATTACTGCTATACCTAGATATAAGATGTTTTTTTTCATAATTCTAATAATTAAATATTCTATTCTACTGTAAAAGGGAATTCAACAATGACCTTTTCCCAACTCAAACTAATTGTACCAGATGCATTGCTATTTTTTATTACTTTATACTCTAAATGTTCCTGAATATTTTCTGAAATTTCAGGTACTACTTTGAATCGTAATACATCATCTTTCTCGTCATATTCATCTTTGCCGTGCTGGTCCCAATTCGTGTTAAAAATAACTGTCCATTCTTCTTGATTAGGGATTACAAAGAATCCATATTTTCCTGCTTTCAATTTTTTTCCATCAATATTCAAATCTTTATTCGTTTCCATCCAAGTTGCCATATGCGCGCCTGCTTGCCAAACAGCATCATAAGGAAGTAAACCTCCAAAAATTATTCGTTTACGAACTCCAGGCGATGAATAATCAAAATGTATGTGCGCATCACCTACCATTGCCATTGCACTTGTATGCGGACTTAATGGTTTTTTCTTAGTTGGCTCAGCACTTGTTGTTTTTTGCTTCGTTTCTTCTTTATTCTTTGGCTCTTGTACTTCTTTTGAAGTTTCTTTACAAGAGACTAAGATGATTAGACACAAAAGGATGATAGTATTTTTCATTATATAAGTATTGATTAGTTAATTGATTTTGATTTTAATCTGAGTGCATTTACAATTACTGAAACTGAGCTAAAACTCATTGCCAATGCTGCAATCATAGGCGATAGCAAAATTCCGAAAAACGGAAATAAAACCCCTGCTGCTATGGGTATACCAAGAGTGTTATATATTAAAGCAAAAAACAGATTTTGCTTTATATTTCGCATTACTTTATCGCTTAGATTTCTAGCTTTTACAATACCGTGTAAATCTCCTTTTACAAGTGTAATCATAGCGCTTTCAATAGCGACATCTGTTCCTGTACCCATTGCAATACCCACATCACTTTTTGCCAATGCAGGTGCATCGTTAATACCATCGCCTGCCATTGCAACGATGTGACCTTGTTCTTGTAATTTTTCAACTTCTTCAAGCTTGTTTTCAGGTAGCATTCCTGCCTTAAAGTTTGCAAGATTGAGTTCACTTGCTACCGCTTGCGCTGTATCGTGATTATCTCCAGTAAGCATTATTACTGAAATACCTTTGTCCTGAAGTTCCTTGATTGCTTTGGCACTTGTAGCCTTAATTTTATCACCTATAACAACATATCCAGCGACTTCACCATCTACAGCTAAATAGGAAACCGTTTTTCCTTGTTTCTGAAATGATTGTGCTTCGGCTTCCATTTCTGATGAAATCGTTGCATTTGCATATGACATCATCTTTGCATTTCCTAAATCAAGTTTTTTACCTTCAACCGTTCCCTCTACACCTTTTCCTGTTATGGCACTAAAATTATCAGTTTTTGATATTTCGATATTCCGTTCCCTACCATATTTCACGGTAGCTTCGGCAAGTGGATGTTCACTAGAACTATTTAAGGAAGCTATAAGTTGGGTTATTTCAATTTCAGAAAATGAATCTTTAAACGAACCCATTTTTTCAACTGTTGGTTTTCCTTCAGTAATAGTTCCTGTCTTATCGACAATCAAAGTATCCACTTTGTCCATTTTCTCTAAGGCTTCTGCATTCTTAATCAAAACACCATTTTGAGCACCTTTACCAACACCAACCATTACAGACATTGGTGTAGCTAGACCTAAAGCACAAGGACAAGCTATAATCAATACAGCAATAGCATTTACAAGGGCATATACATACGCTGGTTCTGGACCCCAAATAGCCCAAACTGCAAATGTTATTAAGGCTATAATCACGACTACAGGTACAAAATATCCGGAAACGGTATCTGCTAGTTTTTGAATAGGTGCACGACTACGACTAGCATCGTTTACCATATGTATAATTTGAGAAAGCAAAGTGTCGCTACCTACTTTTTCGGCTTTCATTAAAAAGGATTGATTGCCATTAATAGTTCCGCTACTTACTTTATCATTCTCGACTTTATTTACAGGAATGGGTTCTCCTGAAATCATTGATTCATCTACAGTGGTATGACCTTCTGTAATTGCACCATCTACAGGGATTTTATCACCCGGTTTAACTCGAAGGATATCTCCTTTTTGAATTTGGTCTATGGAAACTTCTTCTTCATTTCCATCAACCACTCGCACCGCTTTATTTGGTGCAAGTTTCAACAATTCTTTTACAGCCGAATTGGTTTTACTATGCGCTCTAGCTTCTAGAACTTGACCCATTAATACAAGGGTAAGTATTACGGTTGCAGCTTCAAAATAGACGTGAACAGCGCCAGATTCGGTTTTAAATTGCTCAGGAAAGAAGTCTGGGAATAACATCCCAAATACGCCAAATAACCAAGCTACACCCGCTCCAATACCGATGAGTGTGAACATATTGAGATTCCAAGTTTTTATACTTTTATAGGCACGTTCAAAGAACATCCAAGTAGCATAGAATACGACTGGGATTGAAAGTGCAAATTGAATCCAGTTCCACGATTTTTGTTCCATTACATCGTATAATGGATTGTTGGGAATCATCTCACTCATTGCGATTATGAAAATAGGTAACGTAAAAGCTACTGCTATCCAGAATTTCTTGAGTAACTTTTTATAGGTCTTCTCTTCTGCGGAAAGGTCTGGTTGCATAGGTACTAAATCCATTCCGCAAATGGGGCAAGCTCCAGATTCGTCCTTAACAATTTCGGGATGCATTGGACACGTCCATTGTTCTGATGTACTTATAGATAAATTTTGTTCTTCTACTAAATCCATTCCGCATACAGGACAATCGCCAGATTTATCATAGGTTTTATCACCTTCGCAATGCATCGGGCAATAAAAAGTGCCAGTTCCTTTTCCTTTAGATTTTTTCTCTATGGTTTCGTTCGCTTTATGATGCTCTCCTAATTTATGTAAGCTATAAGAACCACCATCATCTTGCATTGCTTTTTGAAATGTCTCGATAGGAATATGAGATTCCATTTCGATAGATGCTTCAGCTTTTTCTAAATTTACCGAAACATTAGTCACACCTTCCACTTTAGAAAGTGTTTGCTCTACGTGATTTCGACAGCCGTTGCAGGTCATTCCGTGTATGTGATAAGTATGTTTCATATAATTTATATTGTGCCTGATACGGGAAGGTCTATTAACCAACCATCTAAGAATTTACCCTCCCAAATCAGGACTTAATTTTTTATTTTCAAATTATTCATATAATTGATAATCTCATTTTTTGCTAGAGAATCCAATTTAGCACCTCTATGGATTAGAGTATAACTATCCATAGGCATCTCTCCATTTTCAATTTGTTTAATAATTGAGCGTAGCTTACTATTTTTTCTCCTATCAGAATAGTTTTCCCATTCATTGAAATTAAGTTCGGCTTTTCCTTCTTTAATATGATTTTCTAAAAACCAAGCAACTGGCTGCACCTTATTATACCAAGGATAGTTAGTGTTATTACTATGGCAATCGTAACAAGACACCTTAAACTGATTCTGGATAGCAATTGGCACTTCATTGACCAACATAAAATCTGTTTGTGGTGTTACATCATTTTGATTAGGTTCTGTGGGTACAAATTGTATACCCACAAGAACGACCAATGCAATAATTGCAATGACTTTTAGAATCTTCATTTAGTTTATTTCTCGTTGTACCTTACCACACTTCAACATCTGGCTACCATAGTAAGGGTTTCTTACTTCTTCTTTGGTACTCAACCAAGCAGTTCCACCATCGTACATCGGGCAAAACTGCTCATATAATTTAGTTGCTGTTCCTGTAATAGCAACCATATCTGTAATATCCTTGCTTAAAATTTTAAAATGTTCTCGTTGATGCTTGATATCACTTTCTGAAATATGCTCAGCGTGTTCCGTAGCATCTTCGATGATTTCTTTTAATTCTGTTTTTTGATTATCAGAGTATTTTGAAGTATCAAGGTTTCCAAAACTTTTTGCCAGAGTAGTCCCAAGTCCTTTTGCTTTTTCATTATCATCGCTAACCAAAGCATCTTTAAGGCTGAAATAGTCTTTTAAAACTGATTCGGCATTGCCATCTTGATTGCCACTCATAGCTATTTCCTTTTTTTCCTCGTCGTGATGACCATCGCTATTATCGTTGTTCATTTCTGAATGGTCTTCGCTAACATTATTTTGCTCTTTCTTGTTGTCTTTGCAAGAGGTAGTAGTAAAAATTACTGATGCGATTGCTAACGTCACTGTTAATATTCTTAAATTTTTCATTGTTTTGTGTTTATTGAGTTATTAAATAATTGACTACCGCACTTTGCGCATAGTATGTTGTTATGGCACTTATTTGATTGATTTGAAATTTTAATTGAAGTTCTTGTATATCAAGCACATCATTGAAATCGATGGTTCCAGTCTCATAATTTTTGATAAGAATTTCTTCCGCATCATTAGCTTGCTTTAAGTTTTTCTCTTGCGTATTGTATTTAATTCGAGCCTGATTGCGTTGTGATATCGCTTTCGCGAAAGCGGACTCTAAAACATTTATGCGATTATCTTTTTGAGCTGTTATTTCTAATTGTTTCAATTCATTCTGCTTACTTCTTGAATTATACTTTTTATTAAAAATTGGAATAGAAACTGAAACCATCGGCATAAAAATATCCTTTCCATTATCGCTGAAGTTCAAATCAGGACGCTCCGAAACCGGTACATAATCCAATCCAAAACCAATCATAGGATTGCGCTCAGCCTTATTCAATAATTCTGATTGCGCTATCGATTCATAGAGTTTATCATATTTAAGCAACTCCGGATTAAGTGTTAAGGCATTCTCTGCATAAACGATATCTTCACTAGGCAATAAAAGTTTTTCAATGGCAGTTACTATCGTAGCTTTATCTCTATTAAGTAATTTATTAAAAGTGGTCTGCTCTCCTAAATAGGCTTCTTCTAGTACTTCCTTTTGCTGTTGTAATTCATTTTGTCTAATCTGTAATCGTAACACATCTACTGCAGATGCTTTTCCAACTTCTACAGAAGTAAGTGCCAGTTTTTCATAGGTTTTTAATAATTGAATATTCTCGTCAAGCACTTTTTGTTTTGAGGTAATGTCATACAGTATGTAATACGATTGAGAAACAGAAAGTGCTAGTTTACGTTTTGCGATGACAATTTCTACATATTCTGCATCTGCCATTGAGCTAGCATAATTTTCTCTAGCCGTAATTGTACCAAACCAAGGCAACATTTGTCTTGCCGAAAACCGTGCGCGTTGCGCTCCCGTTCTAGTTTCTGGCTCACTCACAAAATAGCCTGCGCTAAATTCAGTATTCGGAATCCAGTTGGCTTCATTTATTTTTTCTTCAGCTATATTATGACGAAGATTGTAAGCTTGAATCTCTGGATTGTTTCCCTCTGCCTCTTTAATAAAGGATTGTAATTGTTGTGCTTTCGCGAAAGCGGAAACAAACAAAATACAGATGATTATTATTATATTTCTCATTTGTTAGCTCTTTTTAATTTGATTTCTTCTCTCCAACTGTACAATACTGGCACAATAAAATAGGATGTAATGTCAATCACCATTCCTCCAAAAATTGGGATAGCCATTGGTATCATTATATCACTTCCTTTTCCTGTGGATGTCAATACAGGAAGTAAGGCAAGAATTGTAGTTACTGTTGTCATTAAACAAGGACGTATTCGTTTTTCAGCAGCTTCTAATGCGGAACGTCTAATACTTTTTCTATCTGTTGGTTTGTCACGGTCAAAAGTTTGAGTGAGATATGTTGCCATTACCACACCATCATCGGTAGCAATACCAAATAATGCGATGAACCCAACCCAAACCGCCACACTCAAATTGATGGTTTTCATATTAAATAAGTCTCGCATATTCTCTCCAAAAAAACTAAAGTTGAAAAACCAATCTTGACCATATAACCATATCATAATAAAACCACCTGCAAAAGCGACTGTTATTCCTGTAAATACCATAAGTGATGTAGAGACAGACTTAAACTGGAAGTATAAAATCAAGAAAATAATTGCGAGTGCTAGTGGGACTACAACAGAAAGTGTTTCTTCCGCTCGCAATTGATTTTCGTATGTTCCCGTAAATTGATAACTGATTCCTTTAGGAACTATTAATTCGCCAGCATCTATTTTCTGTTCAAATAAAGCCTGTGCATTTTCTACAACATCTACTTCGGCAAAACCATCTAGCTTGTCAAATAGTACATACCCTATCAAAAACGTGTCCTCACTTTTAATAACTTGCGGACCTTGTTCGTAACGAATATCTACCAAATCGCCTAAAGGAACAGGACTGCCTTTTTCTACTGGAACATAAATCTTTTTTAAGTCGTCTGGATTACCACGTAATTCTCGTGGATAACGTACTCGAATTCCATAACGTTCACGACCTTCAACTGTTTGGGTAAGTGGCATTCCACCAACCGCAACTTGTAATATTTGTTGAACATCCATAATCGATATTCCATATCTTGCTAATTGCTCACGTTTAATATCGATTAACAAATATGGTTTACCTACAATACGGTCTGCAAAAACAGCTTGCTCTTTTACACCTTCAGCTTGTTTTAGAATAGTTTCAAGTTGCAATCCAAATGCTTCTATTTGCGCTAAATCTTGACCTTTTACCTTGATTCCCATTGGCGCTCGCATTCCTGTTTGTAGCATTACGAGTCTGGTTTCAATAGGTTGCAGTTTTGGCGCAGAAGTCACACCTGGCAACTTGGTAACCTTCACAATTTCATTCCAAATATCATCAGGACTATTAATCTCTGGTCGCCAGTTACGATAGTATTCGCCATCGTCATCTTCAACTAAATGTTTAGGATGAATAGCAAATGGGTCTCTTAATTTTGATGCGTCATAGGTTGAGTTTTCACTATCAATATCCGTATTAGGATTGATAACAAGTTTATCGTCTTTTGTGATAAAGAGGCCATCTTCATTTACTTTGTAGCGTTGCTTTTTACCTTTTGTATTGTGCATATATTCAGATTTGTACTGAATCATATTTTCATACATTGATAGGGGGGCAGGGTCAAGCGCAGATTCTGTTCTACCAGATTTACCTACGACAGTTTCAATTTCAGGGATGGTGGCAACTGCCATATCTAACTGTTGCAATACACGTTTATTTTCTTCAACGCCAGCGTGCGGTAACGAAGTAGGCATTAAAAGGAATGAACCTTCATTAAGTGATGGCATAAATTCCTTTCCGGTGTTATTCATTATCCAGAAACCTGAAATAAGTACAGTTGCAGGAATGATAAGAAATAGTAATTTATTAGCTAATGCCCATTTCAAAATCTGACCATAATATCTTCTTAAGACTGAGAATATTCCTAAAACCCCAAAGCAAATTATTGATACAAAAACTAGATTTGAAATGATACTTCTATCAAAGCCTAATGGTCGCCAATATGTTGCTAGCAAAATCACAATAGCAACTGATGCTATTATGATATTTATAAGGTTTGCTCGCTTTTTTGAAAGCGTATTCCTCACAGTTAATATTGCTGTAATTCCAAAAGCAATTAAAATCAAGCCTAACCAGTACCCATAAACTATTGCTATAACACCAACCACTATAAGTAAAATATTCAATACATAATTGAATGAGTCTTTGATGTTCTTTTTCTTAAATAAGTATGCAGCTAATGGTGGAATTATAAATAATGCAATCACCAAAGATGCCGATAGTGCCATCGTTTTTGTAAAAGCAAGCGGACGGAATAGTTTTCCTTCAGCACCAACCATTGTGAATACGGGAACGAAACTTATAATGGTAGTAAGTACAGCTGTTAAGATAGCCCCTGAAACTTCAGCAGTAGCATTATAGATAATTTGGTTTGTGGTGTATTCCTCACCATTTTCATTAAGACGAAGTTTTTTGTCATCCATATGCCGTATCATATTTTCGGCTAGTATGACACCAACATCGACCATTGTACCAATAGCAATAGCGATACCTGAAAGTGCAACAATATTTGCATCTACATCGAATAGTTTCATTGCTACAAAAACCATCAGCACAGCTACAGGTAATAGTCCAGAAATTAAAATAGAAGCTCTTAAATTGAAGACCATTATAATGATAACCAAAATGGTAATTAAGATTTCTAGCGTTAATGCTTCGTTTAGCGTATCTAATGTTTCTTCAATTAGCTCTGTACGGTCATAAAAAGGAACTACTGTAAGTTGAGATGTGCGACCATCTGCCAGTACTTTTGAGGGCAAACCGCCTTTAAGTTCATTAATCTTTTCTTTTACATTAGTGATGACTTCCATTGGATTTGCGCCATAACGAGCCACGACTACACCACCTACAACTTCCGCTCCTTCTTTATCTAAAATACCACGTCTGGTAGCTGGTCCAAGTGTCACATTGGCCACATCTTTAATGCGTAATGCTGTGAAATCTTCAGAAGAAACAACTGCATTTTCTATATCTTCAATAGACTTAACATAGCCTAAACCACGAACTAGATATTCAGCTTGGTTAATTTCTAAGGTTTGTGCACCTATGTCCTGATTGCTTTCCTTTACTGCTTTTACAATTTGATTAAGACCAATTTTGTATTGACGCATTTTTTCAGGATTCACGTCTACTTGATATTCCTGAACATAACCACCAATAGAAGCAACTTCAGAAACCCCACTTGCTCCAGAAAGCGCATACTTAACATAGTAATCTTGAATGCTTCGCAGTTCCTGTAAATCCCAACCGCCAGTTACATTTCCGTTTTCATCTCGTCCTTCTAACGTGTACCAATATATTTGACCCAAACCTGTGGCATCAGGACCTAATGCAGGGTTTACGCCATCTGGCAGTAAATTAGCTGGTAATGAATTTAGTTTCTCTAAAATCCGACTACGCGACCAATAGAATTCTATATCTTCTTCAAAAATGATATAGATACTGGAAAAACCAAACATAGAAGAACTACGAATTGTTTTTACTCCAGGTATACCAAGTAATGAAGTAGTTAAAGGATAGGTGATTTGGTCTTCAATATCTTGTGGTGAACGACCTTGCCACTTTGTGAAGACAATTTGTTGATTCTCGCCTATATCCGGAATAGCATCTACAGCTACAGGGTTTGAAGGTAGAAAACCAGTTTCCCAACTAAAGGGTGCATTTACAATACCCCAACCTACAAATAGAGTGAGCATTAGAACGGCTACGAGCTTGTTCTCGATAAGGAATTTGATAGCTTTATTAAGCATATAATTTGATAATTAAACAGTTATGAAAGATTTGATATTCTGAAATACAGAAAAGCAAATACAACAAGTTGAGCCCAAAACGATAGTTATCGTTGGGCGCATTTAATACTGTCTAATAAATCAAATTAAAAATGTCTGGTGCAAGACTTGCACATCCCGTTTGACAAACTGGGGGGAATAATCAATAAAAGGAACTTCTTTAGATGTTGTTCCTTCAAAAAGATTGATATAAGAATATACAAAGGATGCAACAAAAACTTGTTGCTCGAATGTAAGACTGCTAAAATTATTTTTTAAATCGTCCTGTCCTTCAAGAATTATTTGTTCATCCGAACAACAAGATTTTTTAGATATTTCTGGATTTTCACAGTTAGAAGCTAACTGAGCTTTTTCCATTCCGCAAGTTTCTACATTATGAAAGAAAGAATAATCCACCATATTGTCTCCACAATAATGCATATCAATAGTGAATGACATTGTAGAGAACAACACTACAAAAGCCATTGAAATTGACATTATTTTATGAAAAACTTTCTTCATTAATGCAAAATTACAAAAATTTAACAGCTTTTATTGAGTTTAACAATTATTTAATTTGTCGCGTTCCACTTTAAATAAACTGAATACTTGTGGTTTGAGCTATAAAATCTATGAAAGAAACGCTTAAATAATAGTATTTAACTGCTTTTAACAGCAAATAGTAATAATCTGTATTTGGAAAAGAAAAACTTCAATATGTTGTACCTATGTTGTACCCAAGGCATAAAAAAAGCCTTCACATTTTTGTGAAGGCTTGATTTTACTAGTAGCGGGAACTGGACTCGAACCAGTGACCTTCGGGTTATGAGCCCGACGAGCTACCTACTGCTCTATCCCGCGATGTGGACGGCAAAGATACAACTGTTTTTATGTAATATCCAAAAAATGTCATGGAATAATTTGATTCAAATTATTTAGAACTAAATTCCATACCTTCGAAATATGAATGTAATTAATGATTTTTTGGCTTTGGTTATCACCTATACAGAGTGGATAATGTTATTTTTTGTAATAGGTGGTGGACTTTTTTTAATGTTTTATTCCAAATTATTACCCTACAAGTATTTTAAACATGCCATTGAAATTACAGCAGGAAAACATGATAATCCAAATGATCCGGGAGATGTAAGTCATTTACAAGCTCTGTCATCAGCAGTCGCTGCAACCGTTGGTTTAGGTAATATTTCTGGAGTTGCCATTGCAATATATATGGGAGGACCAGGAGTTGTATTTTGGATATGGGTTACCGCGCTAGTTGGAATGTGTATTAAGTTTTATTCTTGTAGTTTGGCAATAATGTATCGCGATACCGATAGTGAAGGGAACCTTCAAGGTGGACCTATGTATTATATTACTAAAGGAATGGGAGAAAAGGCAAAACCTTTAGCTACATTCTTTTGTGTTGCGGGTTTGTTTGGTTTTTTAGGAGTATTTACCGCCAATCAGTTTACACAAACTTTTATGAATGTAGTAAAACCGGATGAAACCATAGCCGCCATTGGTGAGTTTAATTGGAAATTAATCGTGGGGATTTGTTTGGCTTTAATTACATCGGCGGTAATTTTTGGGGGATTAAAAAAAATAGCTAAAGTAGCTACTACAGTAGTTCCTTTTATGGTGTTGGTTTATTTTCTAGCTGTTTTAGTAGTAATGTTTACAAATGCAAGCGAAATATTACCATCGCTAAAACTAATAGTGGTTGAAGCTTTCAATTTTGAGACAATGGTTAAAGGTGGTTTTTGGGGATTGGTTATTTTGGGAGTTAGGAGAGCAATGTTTTCTAATGAAAGTGGATTAGGTAGTGCTCCAATGTATCATGGGCAGTCTAAAACTAAAGAACCAATACAAGAAGGTTTAGTTGCAATGTTAGGACCTTTTATTGATACCATTATCGTTTGTACACTCACTGCAATTGTTATTATTTTAAGTGGAGCTCACTTAGAGGCAGAAAGCAATGGAATTATAATGACGCTTATTGCATTTAAAAAATCGTTATTTGGTTATGGGGATGTTTTGTTAATGATTATTGTTGCTGCTTTTGCTTTATCAACCTTATTTACCTATTCGTATTACGGTGTAAAAAGTCTTTCTTTTTTAACAAATGCAAAAATTGGCAAATATTACAACTGGTATTTTGTAGGTACAATTATCTTTGCAGCTGTGGTATCTGTAGATTTGGTTATAAATCTTATAGATTTGGCTTATGCATTAATGGTAATTCCTAATATGATTGCAGTATTGTATTTAGCACCTCAGGTTAATAAAGCAATGAATTTATACATATTAAAGTTGAAGGATGGGAGCGCATAAGTCAGGATTTGTAAATATCATAGGAAACCCTAACGTGGGGAAATCTACGTTGATGAATGCTTTTGTTGGGGAAAAGCTATCAATAATCACCTCAAAAGCACAAACAACGAGACATCGTATTTTGGGCATTGTTAATGGAGATGATTTTCAGGTGATTTTATCAGATACCCCTGGAATAATTAAACCAGCATATGAGCTCCAATCTTCTATGATGGACTTTGTAAAATCTGCGTTTGAAGATGCAGATGTTCTTGTGTATATGGTTGAAATTGGAGAAAAAATGTTGAAGGATGAGCGTTTTTTTAATAAAATAAAAAGTAGCAGTATACCAGTATTACTATTGCTGAATAAAATTGATGCCTCAGAACAAGAAGTAATTGAGGCTCAGGTTCAGTATTGGCAGGAAGAGTTACCGTTTGTAGAAATACATTTAATATCTGCACTTAAAAATTTTAATATAAAGCCAGTTTTTGAGCGAATTATAGAATTATTACCTGAAGCACCTCCGTATTACCCTAAAGATCAATTAACGGATAAGCCTGAACGTTTTTTTGTAAATGAAACCATTCGCGAAAAAATACTAATGCATTATAAAAAAGAGATTCCGTATGCTGTGGAAATTGAAACTGAAGAATTTTTAGAGGATGATGATATTATTAGAATGCGTGCTGTTGTAATGGTAGAAAGAGATTCACAGAAAGGAATCATTATTGGTCATAAAGGGAGTGCTTTGAAAAGAGTAGGGGTGGAATCTAGAAAAGACCTTGAAAAGTTTTTTGGAAAACAAGTGCATTTAGAGCTTTATGTTAAAGTAAATAAAAACTGGAGGAGCGATTCTAGACAGTTGAAACGTTTTGGTTACAATAGCAAGTAATTCATAACATTTGCTTAGTACTTTAATTACTTTTTAGTTATACCCTATTTTCATTTTTGTTGAAATTTAAAACAATCAACCGAAAATGAAGAAATTTATTATGACTGCTATCGTAGCAGTTGCTTTTTTAACCGCATGTGAAAAAGATTCTGTAGAACAAGATGAGGTAAAAGACATAGACGTATCCGCTTTAACTTTTAATAGAATTGGAAAGTTTACTAATGGCTCTGGAGATGAAGGTTTTGCCGAAATTAGTGCTTATGATAGTAAAACTAAAAAATTGTTTGTTGTAAATCCTCAAGAGACCGAAATTTCAGTATGGAATATTGCTAATCCATCTGTACCTACAAAGTTAATATCAATAAGCTTATCTAGTATACCTAATAGTGTTGCTGTTAAAAACGGGACACTAGCGGTAGCAATAGAAAATGTAAATAAACAAGCCAATGGTAATATCGTAACCTTTAACACCGAAACTCAAGAGGTAAAAAAGATGTACACAGTTGGCGCTTTACCAGATATGGTAACTTTTAGTCCTGATGGAAAGTATATTATTTCTGCTAATGAAGGGGAACCAAATGATGATTATACGGTTGATCCAGAAGGTTCTGTTTCAATTGTTAATATAGATACCGAAGAAATAAATACACTATATTTCACAAATTTTAATGCTCAAAGCATCGGTAATGAATTTCGTGTTTTTGGACCTAATGCCAGCGTAGCTCAGGATGTAGAGCCAGAATATATTGCAGTATCCGATGATAACAAATACGCCTACGTTACTTTACAAGAAAATAACGGTATGGCTGTGGTAGATATTAGTGGTAAAACTATAAAAATGGTTTATGGTTTAGGGGCTAAAGATTATTCGGTACCCGAAAACACCCTAGATGCAGGTAATAAAGATGATATTGTTGGAAATTTCCAAAATTGGCCTGTTTATGGTTTGTATCAACCAGATGCTATTGCCTTTGCTAAAATTAACGAAGTGGAATATGTCATTACAGCTAATGAAGGGGATGCTAGGGATTATGATGGTTATTCTGAGGAGGAAAGAGTAAAAGATTTAACCTTAGATGCTACTATTTTTCCAAATGCGGCTGAGTTACAACTTCCTGAAAACTTAGGAAGGTTAAAAACTACAACTGCTAATGGCGATATAGATGGCGATGGCGATTTTGATAAGATATATGCTTACGGTGGTCGTTCCTTTACTATTTGGAATACAACAGGAGGTATTGTTTATGATAGCGGAGATAAAATTGGTAAAAAAACCTTTGAACTTAATGCTGCATTATTCAATAATGATGAAGGTGATGTTGATGGTCGTAGTGATGATAAAGGTGCGGAACCAGAATCGGTTACAACTTTAAAAATAGGAAAGTCAACCTTACTATTTGTTGGTTTAGAGCGTACTGGAGGAGCTTTGGTATATGATATAACTAATCCTGCTAGTCCTGAATTTTTAAATTGGATCTTAAATACTGAAGATGTTGGTCCAGAAGGGTTATTGGTAATACCTGCCGACGAAAGTCCTAACAAAGAAAACCTTCTGATAATTACAAATGAGGTATCAAATACGGTTTCTATTTATGAAATTAAGTAGTAATTAAAGCTAAAATTCCTAGCGGTATTCGCTAGGAGTTTTATTTAGTATTGAATTCATGAAATTATGGAGTTGATGCATTTGCGGTTTTCCTTTTTGTTTTCCAAGTCTTCCAAAAACGTATAGCGAAATCCATAAGATTACCATAAAACACATTAATCCTATTTGTAGTCCATAAGTTTTGTTTAGTGCTGCACTTGAGTATGCCCATATGCCAAGTGTTATAAATAGGGTTGCAATTGCAAAATGTATAAACATAAAAAATGTCCATAGCGTTGGATTTGGTCCAAATAACCCATGTATTCTAGAAAAATTATTATCCTCCTTTGTAATTTCTAAATGCAACTGAGGAGACCAAAAGTTATTTTTTTCCTTTGGAAATTTAATAAATATGTGGTCATCAAGGCGTTTTACCATAAAGGAAGCATTTTTGCATTTTTCAAATTCACTCAAAATTAGCTCTTTAGGGTTTTTGTTGCTCAATTGAAAACGAGGTCTTAAAACTATATTTTGAACAATCTCTTCCATAAAACTTTTTTTCAAATGAATTTCATCTAAAAAATTACATATTTGTTAGGAGTTCTACAAACTTTTGTTACTTTTGATCTATCGACGAAATACGCTTTTTGTCGATGAAATGCATAAATCCCTCAAATCAATGGAAAAAGTAGTGATATTTGGTGCTTCGGGCCACGGAAGCGTTGTTTTAGATTGTATCGAAAAACAAGGTGAATATCAAGTTATCGGTTTTATAGACTCTTATAAAAATAAGGGAGACAAATTTAACGGGTACGAAATATTAGGAAACGAGTATGATCTTCCACAGCTAATAGATAAGTATAATATTCATGGTGGAATCATTGCCATTGGTGACAATTGGACAAGAAAACTTGCTGCGGATAGGGTCGCTTCAATAGCGCCTAATTTAGTTTTCATCAATGCAATTCACCCAAATGCTACGGTTGGTAGAAACTGTTATATAGGAGAAGGTGCAGTTGTAATGCCAGGAGCAATTATAAATGCGAATTCATGGATTGGAGATTTTTGCATTGTAAATACTAATGCATCCTTAGACCATAATGGTAAGTTGGGTAATTTTTCAAGTTTAGCACCACGTGTGAGTACTGGGGGAAATTTTAACCTAGGTAAATATTCAGCTGTATCTTTAGGCGCAAGCGTTATCGAAAACATTTCGATAGGGGAACATACTGTAGTTGGTGCAGGTTCAGTGGTTATTGATGATTTGGCAGATAATTTAGTGGTTTATGGTACTCCTGCAAAGGTTGTACGTGATCGTGCAATAAATGAAAAGTATCTAGCTCGTAAAAAAACAACCCTTATATCTATTTCCAACTCTTTAGTATAATTCACTCTTATTGTTTTTCATTTGAGTATTAGTACTACCTTTGTCATCTTAATTATTAAGTATGGGTGCAATTGTTGCTGTAGTGGGAAGGCCAAATGTTGGGAAATCAACTTTTTTTAATCGTTTAATACAACGAAGAGAGGCGATTGTAGATGCTGTTAGTGGTGTTACTCGTGATCGCCATTACGGTAAAAGTGATTGGAATGGAAAAGAATTTTCGTTAATTGATACTGGCGGATACGTTGTTGGTAGTGATGATGTTTTTGAACAAGAAATTGATAAACAAGTTGAGCTAGCGATAGAAGAGGCAGATGCTATAATTTTTATGGTAGATGTTGAAACTGGTGTGACTGGTATGGATGAGGATGTTGCCAAGCTGCTTCGAAGAGTAAACAAGCCTGTATTTTTAGCAATTAATAAAGTTGACAATGCGAAAAGAGCAGAAGACGCCGTTGAATTTTATGCATTAGGGTTAGGTGAATATTATACGCTTTCTAGTATTAACGGAGGCGGAACAGGAGATTTACTTGATGCTGTTGTAAAAGTTCTTCCAGAAAACGAAGATGAGGAAATTGATGTTCCAAGATTTGCGGTTGTCGGAAGGCCAAATGCAGGGAAATCTTCTTTTATAAATGCACTTATTGGTGAAGAAAGGTATATTGTTACTGATATAGCAGGCACTACAAGAGATAGTATTGATACAAGGTATAATAGATTTGGATTTGAATTTAACCTTGTAGATACAGCTGGAATTAGAAGGAAATCTAAGGTGAAAGAAGATTTGGAGTTTTACTCGGTTATGCGCTCAGTTAGAGCTATTGAGCATAGCGATGTTTGTCTTTTATTATTGGATGCCACACGAGGCTTTGATGGTCAAGTAGAAAATATATTTTGGCTTGCTGCAAGAAATAATAAAGGAATTGTAATTCTTGTAAACAAATGGGATTTAGTTGAAAATAAAGAAACCAATAGTATAAAACATTATACTCAAAAAATTAAGGAAGCTATTGCTCCTTTTACCGATGTACCTATTTTGTTTATATCGGTACTTACTAAGCAGCGCATTTTTAAAGCAATAGAAACGGCTGTAGAGGTATTTAATAACCGATCTAAAAAGGTAAAAACTCGCCAGTTTAATGATGTAATGTTGCCAATTATAGAAAACAATCCTCCTCCAGCATATAAAGATAAATACGTAAAAATTAAATTTTGTACACAGCTTCCAACTCCGTACCCTCAATTTGCATTTTATTGTAATTTACCACAGTATGTTCGGGATCCATATAAACGTTTTTTGGAAAATAAAATCAGGGATAACTTTGACTTTAACGGTGTTCCCATTTCTGTTTTTTTAAGAAAAAAATAAAATTACCACATAACATTTTATTTAATACATTTAAGTAAGGCTTAAATTTTACTTAAATGCAACGAATTATTGTTTCTCTCTGTGCTGGTTTGGTATGTTTTTTAAATTCAGTTAATGCTCAGGAAAAGTTTGACGAAGATTTAAAATTACTAAATCAGTATATCAATCCAATTGTATTAATAAGCGGAGAAAAACAGATTGTTGTTTCTTCAGAATTTCAAGGAAGGATTTTAACGAGCACCGCTAAGGGACTTAAGGGAAGGAGTTATGGCTGGTTTAATAAAAAACTTTTAACTGGTGGAGATTCATTTCAACAAAAAAGTAAGCTTGGTGGAGAAGGTAGAATATGGTTTGGACCGGATCAGGGTCCGTATACCCTTTTTTTTGAAATAGACTCGCTAACAGGTGAAAAAAATCATAAATCGCCAATAGACCTTGATACAATTTCTTTTCCGATTCTAAGTAAAACAGAAAAAAGTGTAACGCTTGGAAATAGGCTAAAGATTAAAAACATGAATGGATTTGTGTTTGCTGTTGATGTTAAAAGAAAAATAGCGTTGTTGGATGAAGCATTCGTCAACAAGTCTTTAAATGTAGATCTGGGAAAAAATAACCTTGACTATGTATCA
Source organism: uncultured Maribacter sp. (assembly GCA_947493885.1). GTDB lineage: Bacteria > Bacteroidota > Bacteroidia > Flavobacteriales > Flavobacteriaceae > Maribacter_B. The sequence goes on along the minus strand of CANLTE010000001.1, from coordinate 49,600 downwards.
TATAGCACAAATACTACAATGACTAATATTGGCAAAGAAAACTGGTCAAAGAAATCGGGTTTAATGTCTCTATGGGATTTAGGGTGTTTGCATCCAACGCCAGGAACTACAGTTGTTATTCCTTTAAAAAAACAGATGGATACTGCTACGGTTTATTTTACTCCAATTGATAAAACCCGCATTAATATTAAAAACAAAGTCCTTTATTATAAGGCAGATGCAGACTATCTAAACAAAATTGGAACGCTACCGGAATATACTAAACCTTATTTTGGAAGCTATAGTCCCGAATCAAATGTATTGACCATAATAAAGTTTAATTTTGAAGGAGATACGGACTATGTAAATGCACATCCAGTAAATATTGAAAATCAATATAGAGGAGATGTGATTAATGTGTTTAATGATGGTGTTTGGAATGGTGTTGGTCCGTTTGGTCCTTTTTACGAATTAGAAACTTCTTCGCCTGCAAAGGAATTAAAAGTTGGGGAATCCATATCACATTATCAAGAAATATATCATTTCGAAGGAAGCAAAAAGGAGCTTAATATCATATCAGAATCGGTCTTAGGAGTAAGCATCAATGAGATTGAAAGAGCACTTCCGAACTAAAAAATCACCAGCCTCCTGAGGCTCCTCCACCTCCAAAACCGCCACCGCCGAAACCTCCTCCGAAGCCACCGCCACCGAAACCGCCACTTCCAAATCCTCCACTAGAAGAGCCGCCTCGTCCCATATTACTAAGAATAATAATATCTCGTAAATCCATTCCAGAACTTCTTCGGCCTCTATTGCCTCCGCCGTTTCCTTTATTTTTACGAGAAGAAATTATAATAACAATTATTATAAAAATGATAAATGGAAGTAACGCTTCAAAAGGAAACCCATTGGAGGTGTTAAAGTTTCTATTTTCCTTAAATTCGCCAGTTAGAACCTGAAAAATAGCATCCGCCCCTTTATCTAAGCCACCGTAATAGTTGTTTTGTTTAAATTGAGGGACAATTACGTTTTCAATAATTCTTTTAGACATAGCATCGGTTAGAGTGCCTTCTATGCCGTAACCAGTGTTTATGGCAATCCTACGGTCTTTTTTTGCTAAAAGAATAAGTACTCCATTATCTTTTTCAGCTTGACCAATTCCCCATTTTTCTCCCCATTGAGCACCTAAATAATTAATGTTTTCTCCGTTAGTGGAATCAATAATTATAATTACTATTTGAGTGGAGGTACTATCGGAATATTTAATTAGTTTTTGCTCAAGATTTTTTCTTTGCGAAAGTGGTAGTAGATTTTCATAATCATAAACACTTGTTTGTTCCTGTGCAGTTACTGGTTTTTTTGGGATATCGTATTGAGCCTGTACTAATGAAAAACAGCCAATAAATAAAAGTAGAAGACTAGTTTTTAGATATTTCATTGCTCAATTCATTAGTGTCGCCATGTTCCCATGGAAAATGTGCTGTTAATTCATTGCCAGCACTTTCAATGCCTTTAATTATTCCTAATTTAAAATTACCGTTTTTAAATTCAGATTCAATAGCATTTTTGGTAGTATCCCAAAAGTTTTCTGGAACCACTTTGTCTATACCCTTATCCCCGTAAATAACAAATTTTCTATCGTTTACGGCAACGTAAATAAGTACTCCATTTTCCGCCTTTGTGTTATCCATTTTCAGAAAATGAAATACTTCTTTTGCTCTCTCTAAGTGCGGTATTTTAGAATGTGCTTCAATATGTACTCTAATTTCGCCTGAAGTGTTTTTTTCAGCCCTAATTATCGCTGCAACAATTTCTTGTTCTTCTTCATGCGTTAAAAAATCTTCAACTTTGGACATTAAGTATTATTTAAAATCAAAGTCCACGTCAGGGGCATTTTCTGAACCTGCATCTGATTTATAGCGAGTCATTTTATCAAATCCAAACATATTCGCAAGAAAACTACCCGGGAATTTTCTAATGTGGATATTGTAGATATTAACTTTTTCGTTGTAACGGTCACGTGCAACATTAATTCGATTCTCTGTGCCTTCTAATTGAGATTGTAATTCTAAAAAGTTCTGATTAGCTTTTAAATCTGGGTAGCGTTCAACCACTACCATTAGTTTGCTTAGAGCCCCAGCTAAACCACTTTGTGCTTGTTGAAAGGCAGCCATCTTCTCTGGTGTTAAATTACCAGCATCAATGTTAGTCGCAGTTGCTTTTGCTCTGGCCTCAATTACGTCAGTAAGTGTTCCTCTTTCAAAATCTGCAGCGCCTTGTACCGTTTTTACAAGGTTGCCGATAAGGTCGTTTCTACGTTGGTATGAACTTTCAACATTGGACCAAGATGTCTCGGCGTTTTCTTGATTTGTAACAGCAGTATTATTAAAGCCTACTGCCCAGTTGTAAATAGCAAAAGCTAAAACACCTATGATAATTAATGCAATTATTCCTTTTTTCATAATGGTTTGTTTTTAATTATAGTTGGTTTTTTATTTTTATGAGTTCAGCTTTTATCCCTTCCAATTTACTGATAATGTCATACGTGGAAAGTGTTTTTTGCTTTTCTTCCTTTAAATGTGTTTTAGCTCCTTCCAGCGTAAATCCTCTTTCTTTTACCAAGTGGTATATAAGTTGAAGATTTTTAATGTCTTGAGGGGTAAATTTGCGATTTCCTTTGGCGTTTTTTTTAGGTTTTAATGCATCAAACTCTTTTTCCCAAAAACGAATTAATGAAGTGTTTACGCCAAAAGCCCTGGCAACTTCGCCAATACCATAATATCTTTTTTCTGGTAAGTTTACCTGCATTAATCTAAGGATTGGTTTTCTTGATTCGCATACTTCAACATATTTTGAAATTCTACAGCAGATAAACTTCCGTAGTAGAAATTAATAGGATTTATGCGATTTTTATCTTTCCAAACTTCATAATGTAAATGAGGAGCTTCAGAACGACCTGTATTTCCAACAAACCCGATTAAATCACCTCGTTTAACTTTCTGCCCTTTTTTTACATTGTACTTACTTAAATGGGCATAAAGACTCATGTAGCCATAACTGTGGTTAATTCGTATATGTTTCCCGTAGCCAGATGAGTTGTTATCTGCGCGGGTTATTACACCGTCTCCAGATGCATAAATAGGAGTACCTCTTGGTGCTGTAAAATCCATACCATAATGCATTTTTCGAGCTTTGGTAAAAGGGTCAGAGCGCCAACCATATCCAGAGGCCATGCGGGTTAAATCTTCATTATTAACTGGTTGAATTGCAGGTATTGCAGCAAGAAGTTTTTCTTTTTCTTCAGCCAGTTTTGTAATTTCGTCTAATGATTTTGATTGAATTGTCATTTGTTTTTTAATAACATCTAAACGTTTGGTAGTGGCAATTACCATGTCAGAATTATTAAAGCCTTCCAACGATTTGTACCTGTTTATACCTCCAAAACCAGCTTTTCGTTGTTCTTCTGGAATAGGATTTGCTTCAAAGTATAACCTGTATATATTGTTATCTCGGTCTTCGATATTTGCTAAAACCTCTTCAATTTGCTCCATTTTTTTATCTAAAAGTTCAAATTGAAGCTCGTAATTTTTTAATTCTCTTTGGAGCGATAATTCTCTAGGGGTGTTAATTACATCAGTATTTAATAATAAAATGAGACCAAATATTCCGAAAAGCAGTGCGCCAATAAAAAACAGTGCAATATTTCGATATCGCTTAGATTTTTTAGATTCTATTTTTCGATACGAAAGGGTATCGGGATCGTAATAATATTTTACTTTAGACATGAATGGATTTTATCCTATTTTTGTACCGTCATTTGACATAACAAACAAATATAAAAATTGTTTTGCATAAACTAGTGAAATTAGCAAAACCTTACCAATTTATATGAACTCCAAGGAAATAAGAAGTCAGTTTTTAAATTTTTTTAAAGAAAAAAACCATAAAATAGTTGCTTCTGCACCAATGGTAATTAAAGATGATCCAACATTACTTTTTACCAATGCAGGAATGAATCAGTTTAAAGAATATTTTCTTGGAAATTCTGTTGCTGAAAATTCTAGAGTTTCTGACACACAAAAGTGTTTACGTGTAAGTGGCAAGCATAACGATTTGGAAGAGGTTGGTAAAGATACTTATCACCATACAATGTTTGAAATGCTTGGTAATTGGAGTTTTGGTGATTACTTTAAAAAAGAGGCTATTGAATGGGCATGGGAGTTGTTAACTGATGTGCTTAAGGTAGATAAAAATAGTCTATATGTTTCTGTTTTTGAAGGAAGTAATGATGCTGATAATTTATCTATGGATACGGAGGCTTTTGAATTATGGAAGGCTATAGTTCCTGAAGACCGAATTATCATGGGGAACAAAAAAGATAATTTTTGGGAAATGGGAAGTCAAGGTCCCTGCGGTCCCTGTTCTGAAATTCATGTAGATATTCGTTCAGAGGAAGAAAAAAAGAAAGTATCAGGAGCATCATTAGTAAATGCGGATCACCCTCAGGTTGTAGAAATTTGGAACCTTGTTTTTATGCAATATAACCGAAAAGCAACGGGGGAATTGGAGCCATTACCTGCAAAACATGTAGATACGGGTATGGGATTTGAACGTCTTTGTATGGTTTTACAAAATGTAAAATCAAATTACGATACTGATGTTTTTACCCCTTCAATTCGTGAGATAGAAACTATTACCAATTCTAAATATGGTAAAAATGAGGAAATTGATATTGCTATTCGTGTAATTGCTGATCATATTAGAGCAGTCGCTTTTTCTATTGCTGATGGTCAATTGCCAAGTAACACTGGTGCTGGATATGTAATTAGGCGAATATTGCGACGAGCTGTACGTTATGGTTTCACTTTTTTAAATACTAAAGAACCTTTTATGTATAGGTTGGTAAAAGTGTTAACCAATACTATGGGCGATGCTTTTCCTGAGTTAAAAGAACAACAACAATTAATTGAGAATGTTATAAAGGAGGAAGAACATTCTTTTTTAAAAACCTTGGATCAAGGATTGGTGTTGTTAGATACAGTTATTGCAAATACAAAAGGAAAGCAGGTTAATGGAGCAAAAGCTTTTGAGTTGTACGATACTTTTGGTTTTCCAGTAGATTTAACTGCTCTTATATTGGGTGAAAAAGGGTATACACTTGATGAAGAAGGTTTTGATGCTGCAATGCTGCAACAGAAAAATCGTTCTAAATCAGCTTCAGAGGTGTCTAAAGAAGATTGGACAGTTTTAAGCGATGATAATGAACAAGAGTTTGTAGGTTATGACATGTTAAAAGCAGACGTTAAGGTTGTTAAGTATAGAAAGGTAACATCTAAGAAAGAAGGTGAACAATTTCAACTTGTATTTAATTTAACTCCGTTTTATGCAGAAGGAGGAGGTCAAGTAGGTGATAAAGGTTATTTGGAAGCAAATAATGGAGATGTTGTATATATAATTGATACTAAGAGAGAAAACAATGAGATTGTGCACTTTGCGAAAAGTTTACCTAAAAAAATAGAAGGTTCATTTAAAGCGGTTGTGGATGAAAAACAGCGAAAAAGAACTGAGGCAAACCATACTGCAACGCATTTATTACATCAAGCGCTGCGCGAAGTTTTAGGAACACACGTGGAACAAAAGGGTTCGGCGGTACATTCTAAATACTTACGTTTTGATTTTTCGCATTTTTCTAAGCTAACCGTTGAAGAATTACGTGATGTCGAAAATTTTGTAAATGCCAGGATAGAAGGTAAGTTAAATTTACAAGAACAACGTAGTGTTCCCATGAAACAAGCACTTGAAGATGGAGCAATGGCTTTATTTGGTGAAAAATATGGTGATACAGTACGTACCATTAAATTTGGTCAGTCAGTTGAGCTTTGTGGAGGTACACATGTGAAAAACACCAGTGAAATATGGCATTTTAAAATAAAAGCAGAAAGTGCTGTTGCCGCTGGTATTCGTAGGATTGAAGCAATTACCTATGATGCAGTAAAAGATTTTTATTTTGAAAATAATAGAACATTATTTGAAGTTAAAGATTTGCTGAATAATGCTAAAGATCCTGTAAAGGCTGTATCGGCCTTACAAGAAGAAAATAGTAGTTTAAAAAAGCAAATTGCAGATCTACTTAAGGATAAAGCTAAAAACTTAAAAGGTAATTTAGTTAGTGAATTAAGGGAAGTTAATGGTGTTCAGTTTTTAGCTAAAAAAGTAGATTTAGACGCAGCAGGAATTAAAGACCTTTCTTTTGAAATGGGGAATAATCAAAAGAACATTTTTCTGTTGTTCGGAACGGAGCAGAACGGTAAGGCATTATTATCATGCTATATCTCTAAGGAATTGGTTGCTGAGAAAAATTTAAATGCAGGAACAATTGTTCGTGAGTTAGGTAAATATATTCAAGGAGGCGGTGGTGGTCAGCCATTTTTTGCTACAGCTGGGGGTAAAAACCCATCAGGAATTGATGAAGCTTTAGATAAAGCAGAATCCTATGTTTCATAATTAAAAAGATGAAGTTTCAAACCCAAATACCCATAAATAAGGCTGAAAATCAAATAGATTATAGCAGTAAACTGGTATTGTTGGGTTCTTGTTTTGCAGAAAATATAGGTAATAAATTGGCGTTTAATAAATTTCAATCGGTTTTAAATCCGTTTGGTGTTTTGTTTCATTCCAAAGCAATTGAAAACCTTGTCTCTAAAGCAATTACTAAAGATTATTACGCAGAAGAAGACGTGTTTTTCTCGAACGAACGTTGGCATTCTTTTGATGTGCATTCCAATTTAAGCAATGTATCAAAACAAGAGCTTATATTTCAGCTAAATAGAAGGTTGGATGATTTTCTGGTAGCACTGAAAAATGCAACGCATATTATTATAACATTAGGCACCTCATGGGTTTATGAGCACAAACAGCTTAATAAAACTGTAGCAAATTGCCATAAAGTACCTCAAAAGGCGTTTAATAAGCGATTATTGTCTGTTGAAGAGATTTCCATAAGTTTAGAAAAAATAGTTAGGGGTATTAGGTTAATTAATAAAGGTGTTCACTTTGTTTTTACGGTATCTCCTGTTCGTCATCTGAAAGATGGTTTTGTAGAAAATCAACAAAGTAAGGCACATTTGATTGCGGGTGCGCATCAAGCGTTACTTCGTCTGCGTTCAGCTTCATTTGACGAAAAAGAGGTTGATTCGTCTAAACAGGGTTCTATGTCTCAAAAAGGAAGTCTGTTGAGCGAAGAAGATAATGCGGTTGACGAAACGGAAGGCACTTTAGAACAGGTTGAGAATATGCTATATGGGAGTGAGAATATGTTGGAAGTAGATAGAAATATGTCGGAAGTGAGTGAAAATATGATGGAAGTGAGTGAAAATATGATGGAAGTGAGTGAAAATATGATGGAAGTGAATGAAAATATGTTGAGCGGAGACGAAACATATTTTCCTGCATACGAAATACTAATGGACGAACTTAGAGACTATCGTTTTTATAAGGAAGATATGATTCATCCGAATAGCATTGCTATTGAATATATTTGGGAGAGATTTATAGAAAGTCAAATTTCGGAAAAAGCTTATGGCACCATGGGTATGGTGGAAACTATTCAAAAAGGTTTGAATCATAAACCATTTAACCCAAAGTCGGAGCTGCATCAAAAATTTTTAAAATCTCTGGAAGAAAAGAAAAAGGCCTTAAAGAATCTATATTCTTTTATTGACTTTGGTTAATTGACCAGATTTTTGTCTACTAATGCTAAACCATCATCAATTAGGTGTCCATATTTTGGGTTGTTAAGTTTAACTTGATGTAAATGGTTTATGATTTCAGAACAGAAATTAATATCGTTATTTGCTTTAGCGAGTTCGTATAACTCTATGGATAAAAGCCAATCGTTTGGATAGTTTTCTTTTACTTCCCTAAAGACTTTATTTCGTGAAGTAGTGGTATTTGTCCCTTCTCTATAATCACGAATTTGATGATATAGTTTTTCCAAATTCCTGTCTTTATCATTTAACTCTTTTTTTAAGGTGGACAAACTTGTTTTGTGGGTGGTTAAATCAAAACTTGATAAATCAGCAGGTCCATTAAACGCGGAAACTATTTTTTCGCCAACGGCCATGTTGTACAATCCGTTGTTGGGAGAAAAAAGAATGGTACTTTTATGTTTTACAGTGCAATTTTTAAACGTTACAAGAATAATCTTTCCTTGGAGGTTTCTGGTTCCTGTTATAATATCACCAGCTACAGTAATTCCTCCTTCAAAATCTAAAACAACATTTTTACCTTCATATATGTTATAGGCCTTTAAATCTCTAGGACTCATATTTTCAATTGAAATATTAATACCTTTTAATTTGCCAACTGGGGATCCAAATCCGGTTGCATGATTTTTAGTGCTGTGGCCTATCAGTTCTTTTTCTCGATAAGAAAGTGCGGTTTTACCTGAAGTTTGAAAATATATAACTTGACCTTCATGAGCTATGACATTTGAAAAATTACCTGAAACTTGAAGCCCCGTACTTAGTTCAATGGTTCCTAAATCTACAGCATCGATAAGTTTTTGAACACCACTTATTCCTCCTTTTCTCAACGACATGGTATTTGCAAATTCTTCTAAAACTTGACTTAGGTAGGCAAAATCAGGTGTTACAAAAAGTTGAGGTTGCGGCTTTGTGATATCAAATGAAGTATTAGCAGCTTCAATTGAATAAGGGACTTTTTTTACTTCATCAGTCATACACCATGCGCTTTCTCCTATTGATGATAAAAGTCCCGCACCGTAAATCGTTGGTTTTTCAACAGTTCCAATTAAACCGTATTCAACGGTCCACCAATGTAAATTTCTAATAAGAGCCATCTCACTAGGTGTTCCCATGTTATTTTGAAGCTCTTCAATATTTTTTTCTGCTTTTTCAATCTCTGTTTTTGTAGTTTCCATTGCTTCCTTAATGATGGATAAATGTCTGACCGCTTCGTATAATTCAAAATCCTTTTTATTGGAAATAGCTTTACAGCCAATTTCACCGAATCGTCTTAAATATTCTGCATATTCTGGATTAGCAATAATAGGAGCATGACCAGCACCTTCATGAATAATATCTGGAGCAGGAGTGTATTCTATGTTTTCCAACTGCCGAATGTCAGATGCAATTACAAGTACGTTGTAGGCCTGAAATTCCATAAACGCAGAAGGAGGTATAAAACCATCCACGGCCACAGCGGCCCATCCTATTTCTTTTAAAATACGATTCATGCCGTACATATTCGGTATGTTGTTTATGGAAATCCCTGTTTTTTTTAGCCCTGGGATATAAGATTTATGAGCAACTTGACTTAAATAATCTATGTTTTTGCGCATTACATATCTCCAAACAGCTTGGTCTATGGTATTGTAATGTTCGTAATTTTGTGGCTTAATGTATTGCCGTAAATGGTTGGGAAGCTTATCTAATATACTATTACTTTCAAATACCACTAAATATTGATTTAAAGTTGCATTTAAAGTTACAAAAATTAATAATTTAGTGTAGAATGTTACATTTATAATAAAACCGCCAGTTGGCGGTTTTATGTTATTTTGAAGAATTCATGCCTGGGGGGTATGCTTCTAGAATTTTAGCGACGAATTCGTTAATTTTTGCTTCCTTTTTTTCAATGTTTGAAGTATTTGCAAGGGTTCCAACACCTTTACCTTGCCAAACAAGTTCTCTCTTTTTCGCGTCAATCAAATCTATATATAAAGAACCTTCTGTTCTAGTAGATACTTGAGAACCTCCGAAACCAGGTCCCCAGAAATATGGGTTCCAGCCCCATCCAAAACCAGGACCCCAATAATTGTTGTAAATGTCAACTTGTTCTCTTTCTTTGGTGAAAATACTAACTAGAATATCGGGCGAATCAGATTTCACGAAACCTTTTGTACCCATTTGAGATTCAATGGCCCTAAGAATTCTTTTTTTATCTAAATCTGATATTTGAGCTTTGTCTATTCCTGTTTTATAAAAAGCATAAGATTTATAACCGTTAAAGTTTACCTCTTTGTCATAGTCAGAGAGTACTCGGACTGATGAACAAGAGCTTAAAACAAATAAGGCTAATATAGGTAGTAGCGCAATTATTTTATTTTTTTCCATAGCGATATTTTTTGTTGTACAAAAGGATTTTTTTCACAATAATTTATCACAAAAATAGTGCCAAAAATGCTTGTACAAAATATGCAATGTGCTATGCATTTTTTTATTTATGCTTTGGCTAGTTGAGAGAATAATCATTTTTTTATAATTTTGTCTATTATTATTTTATTAATTATGTGAATTTTGTACAGTTTTATTTTGGTTTATTTTTATTCTTTTATCAAAATTAATTCTTAGCCTATTGAAGGGTTTTGTAAATCATTGTTATTTATAAAATATTCTTTATCAATATTTTATGGTTAAAATGTAATTAAGACTGGTTTTATTTTTTCTTGATGTGGATTTTGTTTCTTAATATATTTTTGGGTTCGTTATGTTTTGTTGTTGCGTGTGTTGTAATGTGAATTGTCTAGTTATTGTCTAGTACGAGTGTGTTATTGTAATTATGATATTGTTAAATTAGTTGACTCTGAATTGTGAAATTGATATTGAAAAAGGGAAAAAATAAAATTTTAATAATTCTTTTTTGCAATTCCTTATTAGTGACTAACTCTAAAAATTACTTAAGATTATGAAAAAAAAGTTATTCGAATTTTTAACTAAAGGTATTCCGTTTGGAATGTTTCTTTTGTTATTGGGTCTTCAACAGGTTCATGCGCAAAATACTATTTCGGGTACTGTAGTAGACAATGAAAGTGTGCCGATACCAGGAGCGAATATTGTTGTTAAGGGAACAACCAACGGTGTTGTATCCGATTTTGATGGAAATTTTACTATTAATGCTTCGTCAGATGACGTTTTGGTGATTTCATACATTGGATTTACTAAAAAAGAAGTAACGGTAGGAAGCCAATCTACAATTGCAGTTCAGTTGGATCCAGATGTGGAGGAATTAGATGCTGTTGTTGTAATAGGCTATGGTACAGCAAAGAAGAGTGATTTAACTGGGGCTATTTCAAGCGTAAGCACAAAGTCTTTTGAAAATCAACCGGTAACGAGAGTTGAAGAAGCATTGCAAGGAAGGGCAGCAGGCGTTACAGTGGCTAAAGGAGGTGCTCCAGGAGCAGGCTATAAGGTACGTATTAGGGGTGTTAACTCTGTTACTGGTAACAATGATCCGCTGGTAGTTGTTGATGGTGTTTTCGGCGGAGATTTAAGAACCATAAATCCTAACGATATTTCCTCAATGCAGGTTTTAAAGGATGCATCTGCTTTGGCTATTTATGGTTCTAGGGGATCAAACGGTGTTATTTTAGTAACGACCAAAAAAGGTGCAGGAAAGGCAAAAGTAAGTTTAGAACATTTTTTTACCATTAGTCAGTTAGCAAATGAAATATCGACCATTGGTTCTGCCGATTTTGCTAGGACAAAGAATACTAATTTAATTGCTGGGGGTGCAGCAGCTCGATATTCAGATAACGATATAACTGCATTAGAAAATAACCCTTTTGATTATGAAGATATGCTTTTTCAAACAGCAATAGGTAATAACACTCAACTTTCAATCAGTGGTGGAGACAACAAAATAAGATATTTTGTTTCCGGTAATTATGCTAACCAAGAAGGGACAGTTATAACTACTAATTACGAGAGATATGCGTTAAGATCCAATATAAGTGCAAATATTACGGATAAATTAAAGGTAGGATTTAATATGTACGGTAGTAGAGAAACTCAAGTAAATAACCCTGATAATTTTAATCGTTTTAAGGGTAGTGTAATACTAAAAGCGTTAACATGGGATCCAACTTTACCGGTACAAGATGAGAGTGGTGAGTATATTACCAGATCCGATATTGCAAATAATAATTTTAATCCGATAGCTACATTGAAAAGAAGTAATAGAGAGCGGGCTGCTGATAGATTTAATGCAAATATTGATATTGGTTATGATATTACTAATAATCTTAAATATCAACTCATTGTTGGGGTGGGTACTATTAGTCAAAATATAGAATCTTTTATTAGAGAGGATAATCCATCTGATGCAAACGCAAATCATACTCAAATTAATTTTTCTAACGCAAAAACTACAAACCATCAGATTAGTAATATCTTGAATTGGAATAAATCCTTTAATAAGCATAATTTTGATGTTACAGCCGTATATGAATTTCAAGGTTCTCGAGTTTTAACTAATGGATATAATACTGCTGGAACTAGTACATTAAATTTTTATACCTCTGATAATGAAGATATATCTAGAGAAGATTTTTTCAATAGAGGCTCTAATAGTGCAATTAAATCTTACCTAGGGAGGGTTCAGTATAATTTAGATAATTCACTTTATTTGACAGGTTCCTTGAGGGTTGATGAATCGTCGAGATTTTCAAAAGAGAATAGAACAGGGTATTTCCCCTCGGCTGCATTGGCTTATAGTTTTAATAAATTGAAGTTTATTGAAGATAGTAATGTTCTAAGTAATTTAAAATTTAGAGCGGGTTGGGGTCAAGTTGGAAATGAAAATATTAACGCAACGGCTCGTTTTGATAGAACTAGTCCGAATGGAAGAACCGTTTTTGATGGTGAAAATGTTTTAATAGGTTTAGTAGACTCGCAAGAGGGGAATCCAGATTTAACTTGGGAAACAACAACTCAAGTAAATGTTGGTCTAGATGCTGGTTTTTTTAGTGGAAAGCTTACTGCCTCAATTGATTACTTCCATAAAACAACAGAGGATTTGTTATTAAGAACCGTTTTACCAGGAACTACAATTAATCAATTTCAAAATGTAGGAGAAGTTGTTAACAAGGGTGTTGACTTTTCATTATCTGGAAGTATTATTGAAAATGACAATCTAACATGGGATGCAACATTTACATTATCACACCTTGATAATGAGGTAACTAAATTAACAGAAGGGCGTGAACAAATATTAGGAAGCATAAATTCTATTGACGGTACATCAAATCCTTTGAATGTTATAAAAGTAGGAGAACCTTTAGGTTCATTCTTTGGAGGAACTTATATGGGGACGTGGAAAGAAGGAGAGACATTTCCGGAAGGAGTTCAAGCAGGAGATGCAAAACACTTAGTGGATGAAGAGGGGAATAATGTTTTAGGAGTGATAGGAAACGGGTTACCAACACTTACATGGGGTCTTAATACAACCGTCACGTATAAAAATTGGTTATTAAACGCTTTTGTAAACGCAGCAAGTGGATTTGATGTATATAATCAATTGGCAGGAGCTATAAATGGTGGAACCGGAGACTATAGGGATGATTTGTCCCCGCTTAATGCAGGGCAATGGACTCCTCAAAATCAAACAGAAAGACCAAGAAGGGGAGCTCCTAATAATTTGCTAAGCTCTAGATATATTGAGGATGGAAGTTTTATAAGACTAAGTAATTTAAAATTAGGATATTCCTTTGAAGATTTAATAAGTGGGGTAAATACTTTACAATTATATGTTAGTGGGCAAAATTTGTTTTTAATTACGGATTACTCTGGATATGATCCGGAAGTGTCTTCAACTCCGGTTAATTCAAATAATAATAATGTTGATGCAGGTGTAGGTATAGATAAGGGAGCATACCCTAACCCAAGAACTATTGCTTTGGGTGTTAAAATTGATTTTTAAAAAAAAGAAAATGAAAAAACATATGAAAATTTTTAAAGAAAAGAGAAATACCATTGTACTTGTCTCAGCGGTCTTTTCTATTTTGATATTTAATAGTTGTGTAAATCTAGATCCTGATCCAGTTGAGTTTGATTTACCACCAGGTACTTATGGAAGTGTAGGGGATTTAGATAATGCAATTATCGGTGTTTACGGTCAATTAACAAATGCGGCTAAATGGACAACTTTTCATGCACCTTCTTGGGCAGGGGATGACATTACTACACATAGAGAGAGTAATAAAGCAGATTTTAGAGAATTTGATCAAAGAAATGTTGCCAGTGCAAATGGGAGACTATTAAATAATTGGGACGCTGTTTTTAATATTGTAAATACTGCCAATTCTATTCTTGAAAGGTCTGAAGGGTTAGTAGATTTAGGTGTTGACCCTGAAAAGGTAAATAGACTTATAGGTGAAGTTTATTTTTTAAGAGGACTAGCTTTTTTTCATGCGGCAAGAGTACATGGAAAAATTCCACTTCCACTTACAAGATTGCCAGATCCGAATATAGGATTGTCTGAGGTTTCAGAAGTTTTTGCTCAGATTGAGGCAGATTTTTTAGAAGCTGAATCAAGGTTACCAGATGTTTACCCAGGAGTAATGCCAGGTGCGGTAAGACCAAATAAAGGTTCAGCGCAGTCATTATTATCTAGATTGTATATGCATTGGGCAGGATTCCCTCTAAAAGATACCAGTAAGTATACTGATGCTGCGAATAAGGCAAAAGAGGTTATTGATAATTCAGGAGCGTATAGTTTTGGTTTAATGGATGACTTAGAGGATTTATGGAAATTAGAAAATAGATTTAACAATGAATCAGTATTTACAATGTCATATTGTGGAGATTGTGGTTTTGCCACAGCTAATTTGAAGAATTCAATACTAGGTTTACCCGGAGATTTTGATGGATGGCAAGAAACTTTTGCCGAAGTTCGATTTTTTGAGGATTTTCCTGAAGGAGCAAGAAAAGAAGCGACCTATAGAACGGATTTAGATTGGGAAAATTTTGTAGATCAAAAGAACCCTGTTTTCAAAAAAGTTGCTGGCCCTGAGGGTGACTTGCCATCTGGGGCTTTTATGACTGGACGAAGCGATTTTTATATGCGCTATGCGGAAGTTCTCTTAATTTATGCCGAAGCATCAGGTAGATCTGGAAATGTTACACCAGAGTCATGGGAGGCACTTAACAAGATTAGGCGTAGAGCTTCTGGTTTGCCATACGATACCCCTGATGCTGGAGTGGATATTACTACAGGAGATATTGCGGAGTTGGCATTTGAGGAAAGAAAATGGGAGTTTGCTGGCGAATATTTGCGTTGGTTTGATTTGGTAAGAATGGAACGCGTTGAAGAAGCTTTGACTAGAAGAGATGAACCTGGTATAATTAATGAGAGTAATGCAATAATTGGAAGTTTAGGAACAGATAATTACTTTTCTCCAATTCCAGCTGCAGCAATAGAAGCTAACCCTAACCTGGCTAATTAAAATAATTGTTAAGTTAGTTTGAGAAAACGGTAAGGTTTAGATTATACCTTACCGTTTTTATTTTAGTAACAACTGTTTAAGATTAGTTTTATAAATGTCAATATGAATGATAAATTTTGCAGCAGTTTGGAAACTGTTGTAAATTACTGTCTTTCCTAAAACGATTTCGTATTTTAAAATCAATGACTATTATTAAATTATTTTTTCAAACGAAGAAAGTATTCATACGCTTAATATGTTTGTCATTACTTTCTGGTATTTATTCATGTAAAGAAGATCAAAACACTTCAAAAAATACTGATAGCAAAAAAGAGGTTAAGTTATTTACCTCAATTTCATCTGAAGAAACAGGTATTGATTTTGTAAATAAACTAGAGGAAACTTTAGAATCAAATTACTATCAATATATGTATACGTACATTGGTGGAGGTGTCGCTGTTGGTGATGTTAATGATGATGGTTATTTAGATCTTTATTTTACATCAAATTCATCTAAAGACAAGCTTTATTTAAATATGGGAGATATGCACTTTAAAGATATAACAGAAAGTGCTGGAATATCTCACCACGAAGGATTTAATACTGGAGTTACCATGGTGGATGTTAATAGTGATGGCTATTTGGATATCTATGTTTCAAGAGGTGGATGGAAGGACGATAATGGTAAGTTTAAAAATTTGCTATACATAAATAATGGAAACGAAACATTTACTGAACGAGCCGAGGAATTGGGCCTAGCTGATGAAAACAGGACTATTCAGGCTTCTTTTTTTGATTTTGATAACGATAATGATATAGATGTTTATATATCCAATACTCCTGACATAACTAGCAGGACAGAAGTGCTGGATTTAGAAAAAATTCAAAAAGACCCAAAAACACTTGAGCTAAAAGGAAGTGATAAATTGTATGAAAATGATGGAACGGGTCATTTTACTGATATTTCAAAAAAAGCGGGACTACAATTTGATATCGGCTTTGGCTTAAACCCACAGGTTGGAGATTTGAATAATGATGGTTGGTTAGATATATACGTTTGTAATGATTTTAATACACCAGATTTGGCATATATCAATAATGCAGATGGAACATTTACCGAATCTAGAGATAAACTTTTTAAACACATGTCGTTTAATAGTATGGGAAGCGATATCGCTGATGTTAACAATGATGGCTTTTTAGATTTAATGACGTTGGATATGAATCCGGAGGATTACATTAGATCTAAAACTACTATGGCAATGACCTCAATTTCCAGTTTCGAAGAAATGGTAGATAAAGGGTACCATTATCAATACATGCATAACATGTTACAGATGAATAATGGAAACGGAACTTTTAGTGAGGTTTCCAAAATGGCTGGAATAGCAAATACAGATTGGAGTTGGGCTATATTATCTGCTGATTTTGATTTGGACGGTTTTAATGATGTGTATGTTACAAATGGAGTATATAGAGATGTAATAGATAGAGATAAGAATAACGAAATATTACAAACCCTTCGCACTAATAATAGAAAACCAACCAAAGAAGATTTTTTAAAGTTTGCGCAAATGCTACCGCAGCAAAAGTTAAACAACTACTTTTTTCAAAATAAACAGGATGGTAGTTTTAAAAATGTAACAAATCAATGGGTAGATAGTAAGCCAACATTTTCTAATGGAGCAGTATATGCGGATTTAGATAATGACGGAGATTTGGATATTGTTGTAAATAATATAAATGAAAAAGCAACAGTTTTAAAAAATAACACCCTCGAAAACAAAAGACTTTACTTTTTAAAAGTAGAATTTATAGGTCCAGATAAAAATGTATTTGGAATTGGCACTACGGTTAATCTTTATTTTAAAGATAGTACGAAACAAACAAAACAGTTAATTCCAACTAGAGGGTTTTTATCTTCGGTGTCTAATGTGTTGCATTTTGGATTAGATAAAAAAATGAATGTTGATACCTTAGAAATAATATGGCCAGATGGTAAAGTACAAGTGTTGAAAGATGTAAATGTAAACCAAAGCCTTCTCGTAAATTATATTTATGCTAAAGATGAGAAAATAACAAACCCCGAAAGTGAAAAGCTGTTTACTAAAATTCCTTTAGAATTAAAGCATGTGGATCCTTATTACAATGATTATAATTTGCAAATTTTATTACCTCATAAACTTTCTCAAACGGGTCCTACAATAGCTAAGGCAGATGTGAACGGAGATGGAATTGAAGATGTTTTTATAGGAGGAGGAAAAACACAACCAGGGCAATTATTACTAAATAAGAAATCAGGAAAATTCAATATAAAAAACCTTCCAGTATTTGAAAAGGATAAGCAATATGAGGATGTTGGAAGCACTTTCTTTGATGCTGATAATGATGGAGATCAAGATTTGTATGTTGCGAGTGGCAGTTATGAAAATATTAGAACACCAAGATTACTTGTAGATAGGTTATATCTAAATAATGGTAAAGGAGATTTCACAGCAGCTAAAAATAAGCTACCAGAAATGGCAACAGCAAGCTCGGTTGTAATATCATCGGACTATGATGGTGATGGAGATCAAGATTTGTTTGTTGGGGGACGGGTAATTCCAGGGAAATACCCTCATGCACCTACTAGTTATTTGCTTGTAAATAATGATGGTGTTTTTTCTATTGCAACGGCCTCATTAGCTCCAGAACTTGAAAAAATTGGTATGGTAACGGATGCTGTTTGGGTAGATGTAAATAATGATAAAAAGCAAGACTTGGTTGTTGTAGGAGAATGGATGGGAGTAGAGGTATTCATTAACGAAAATAATACTTTAGTTAGAGGAAGTAGCAATTATGAAGTTTTGTCAGAATCCGTTGGATGGTGGAATAAGGTAATTGTTGAAGACGTGGACAATGATGGAGACAAAGATATTATAGCAGGGAATTTAGGTCTAAATTACAAGTTTCAAGCTTCAAAAGAAGAACCTTTTCACGTGTACACAAAAGATTTTGACTTCAATGGAACTCAGGATATAGTTTTAGTTACAAAGTACGAAGGCAAACAGGTTCCTGTGCGAGGAAAAACATGTATGACACAACAACTTCCACATTTGAGTGGAAAAATACCTTCTTATTTAGATTTTGCAAGCAAAGGTGTAAGTGAAATTGTTGGTCCGGGCATTGCTTCGGCCTTACATTATGAGGCTACCGAGTTTAAATCCGGAATTTTCATTAATAATAAAAATGAAGGTTTTGAATTTAAACCATTTGATATGAACGTACAAAAGTCGCCCATAAATAGTATAGTTTATGAGGATTTTGATGGTGATAATATCCAAGATTTAATTCTAGCTGGGAATAATCATATGTCTGAAGTTGAAACAACCAGATCAGATGCAGGTATTGGTAATTTTTTGAAAGGAAATAAGGAAGGAAATTTTAATTATGTCTCTCATGTAAAATCTGGTTTTTTTGTTGATGGAGACATTAGAAACGTTATTTTAATAGATTCAAAAGACAAAAAGTTCTTGTTTGTTGTTAATAATAATGAAAAACATGAACTATTTAAGGTAAATATTCCCTAATATTCCAGTCAAAAAGTATATTTGACAAAACCAATTAAAATATAGGAGTGCACAATGTTTTTTGAACTGGTAGTAAAATTAATGAAGATGAGGTTTGTTTTTCTTCTTTTTGTCTTCTTTAGCCTTAATGGAGTTGCTCAAGACGCTTTCGAGCTGCAAAATAATAAAATCGATTACATAAAAAGGGCACGGGAACTAAGGTTTACAGATTTAGATAGCTCTATGTATCTGTTTGAAAAAGCTCATAAAACGCTGTTAAAAGAAGGAGATACGGTGGAAGCTATAAATGCATTATTGGAAATGCCAGATATGTATGGGCAACAAGTTAATTATGGTAAATCTTACAACGGTATTTGGCATGCACTTGTTCTTGCCGAGAACATAGAGAATGATCACTTAAGGGCTTCCATATATAATAGGTTGGGAAGATTGTATAGCTTTTTTAAAAGAAAAGATAAAGCCTTTAGGTATCTAAACACTTCTTTAAAAATTAATAAAGACCTTATAAAAAAAGGACTATTAGCCAAATCTGCATTGATTGAGAACTATTATTTATTAACGGCAACGTATAGAGAAATAGGTCAACCCAAAATAAGTGAGGTGTATTTAGATAGTTGTTCTCAAGTGTTAAGGCAAGTAACTGGTTCTAGGCTTAAGTCTTATATAGAAATGGAGAGGGCGCATATTTTAACCTATAAGGGAAAAACTTCTCAAGCCTTGGATTTATTCAAGGAAATAGAGCCTTGGTTTAAAAAAAATAGACCATCTTATTTAGTTTTAGTCTATACCTATTGGGGAGATGTTTATAGCAAAATTCAGGATTTAGAGCAAAGTGAAAAATATTATAATAAAGCAATCGAGACCGCCCAGGAATATTCAAGTCATTTAGATTTTTCAGCATTAACTCACGAAAGGCTTGCAGATTTGTACTTAAAAAAAGGAGATAAAGATAAAGTCATTTTTAATTTACAGAAAGCTAAAGATTTAGATGCTCATTTTTTTGATAGTAGAAGCGAAAACAATAAACTTTTTTTAGAAATTAAAGATAAGTATATATTAAGTAAAGAGCGCCAAGAAAAGTTTATTCAAAAACAACGAGTTGAAAAATTAGAACAGCAAGATCAAATATTGCTTTTACAGCGAATTATATTGTTAGGAGCTATATTGTTTTTGTTGATTATTGGCTTAGTATATTTCCGAATTATTAGAATAAAACATAAGGCAGAAAAAAAAATAATTGCACGTAATAAAGAGTTGGAACTTATAAAGTCAAAAGAGCTTATAGAATTAAAAAATAAGGAGTTGGCATCCTCGGCTTTGGAATTGGTTGAGAAAAATGAGCTATTAGGAAATTTAAAAAATAAGCTTAGTAGTAAAAACTTCAATAATGCTAAAGATAAGAGCGAAGTTAAAAAAATGTTGAACTCCATTGCTTTAAGCAATAACCAAAGTTGGGAAGAATTTAAATTACGTTTTACAGCAGTAAATGAAAAGTTTTATGAGAAGTTAGTAATAGATTATCCCATGCTAACACAAGGAGATCAAAAAATATGTGCATTAATAAAACTGAATTTTACTAGTAAAGATATGGCGAGACTTTTAGGAATTTCGGTAGAATCCGTTCATACCACACGCTATAGACTAAGAAAAAAAATGAAATTAGATAGAAAAACCAACTTAGAAGACTTTATAGCAACCCTTTAATTTGTCTTTGGGTTGTATCCGTACGGACAGTGTCTACAACCACTTTCGCAGCAATGCCCTCTTTTTAAATGAAATTGCTTTGTAAATACCTTATAACCTTCTTCAGATAAATAAAAATCGCCTTCTTCAATAGGTATTATTTTTTTCATAGACTATTTTCACGCATATTCTAGAATGTAAAATTAAATGATTTTTGTTAATAAAGCCTTCTAATAACCTCTTTAGCGTTTGATTTTAGGGCATTTGTGCTGATTGTAAGTACTTTGTCTGTATTGTTGGCAACAAATCGAATTTCGAATTTATATAAAGCCTTTAACAATTATCTTTGCTAATAAGCGTTTTTAAAACTGCTCTATGATATTAGTTTTTAAACATTTGTTCTACAAAAATTATGTTGGTCTGTCGTTATGGCCATTTATAATTTTAAAAAATGATTCACTAAAGAGTGATAGTAAACTAATTAATCATGAAAAAATTCATTTAAGACAACAGCAAGAATTACTAATTATACCATTTTATGTTCTTTATATATTAGAGTGGTTGTTGCGCAGTATTTTGTATTTAGATAGCTATAAAGCATATCAGAATATTAGTTTTGAAAAAGAGGCATATTATAACGAGGATAATTTAGATTATTTAAAAGAACGAAAAGCTTTAAGTTTTATTAAATACCTTTGGAGCTGAAAGCTTCATAAAGTGCAGATTAAAAATCAACAAGTAATACTACCTGTATTATCACAAAAGAAAATCACGCTTCATATTAAAAGAGAAGATTTAACGCATCCGTTAATTTCAGGGAACAAGTACCGCAAGCTAAAATATAACCTAATTGAAGCGGAAAGGCAGAATTTAAAAACATTAGTCACTTTCGGAGGAGCTTATTCTAATCATATTGCAGCCGTGGCATACGCAGGGAAACTTCATGGGTTTAATACCGTTGGTGTAGTTAGAGGTGAAGAAATTAGATTTACGTGGAAAGATAATCCTACATTAAAATTGGCACATGAACACGGAATGCAGTTTATGTTTGTTTCAAGAGAGTCCTACAGAAATAAAACAACAATTATTGAAGGTCTTAAGAAAGAAATCGAACCGTTTTACCTGTTACCAGAAGGAGGAACAAATGATACTGCCGTATTAGGGTGTCAAGAAATATTGGCCAATACAGATAGTGATTATCATTTTATAACTACTGCAGTAGGAACTGGTGGAACTATTTCAGGAATCATAAATTCAACTTCAGAAAATCAATACGTTTTAGGTTTTCCAGCACTTAAGGGCAGTTTTTTAAAAGAAGATATTCGTAAATTTGCTAAGAAATCTAATTGGGATTTGCAAAATGATTATCATTTTGGAGGATATGGAAAAGTTTCTTCTGAGCTAATTGAGTTTATCAATGAATTTAAAGAAGAAACAAAAATTCCGTTAGACCCAATTTATACAGGAAAAATGATTTTTGGTCTCATTGACATGGCTCGTAAAGATTATTTTAAACCTGAAACAAAAATTTTAGCGATTCATACAGGGGGATTACAGGGAATACATGGTATGAATTTGTTATTAAAGAAAAAAGGCTTGCCTTTAATAAGTGTATGAAAAAAATTGCTGTTATAAGTATAGTTTTGGTTTTGTTATCATCAAGTTGCAAGACTAAAAAGCGAACAACGTATTCCAAAAATCTTAAGACTAAAAATGTTATTGCTTCTGAAAAGGGAGGCGACAGAATATATGATACTTCAGGAGACAAGTCTCTTCCAGTTGATAATGGAAAATTTGTCCGATTTAAAATAGCATCAATTCAAGAATACATAGATACTTTTGCTGAAGTTGCACAATTTGAAATGATGGTTTATGGTATACCTGCCAGCATTACTTTAGCCCAGGGTTTACTAGAAAGTGGTTATGGTAAAGGTGAACTGGCAATGAAAACCAACAATCATTTTGGAATAAAATGCCATAAAGGTTGGAATGGAGATTATGATTTTCATGATGATGATGAAAAGGGCGAGTGTTTCAGGAAATATAATCATCCAAGATATTCGTATAGAGATCACAGCAAGTTTTTAACCACACGTTCTAGATATGCTTTTTTGTTTGATTATAATCCAAATGACTATAAAAAATGGGCTTATGGTTTACGAAAGGCTGGCTACGCAACTGATAAACGCTATCCTCAAAAATTAATTTATTTAATAGAGAAGCATAAATTATTTAAATATGATTCTAAGCATCAAGAAGCAATGGTTACCAGAGATGAAGTTGTAGTAGATAATACTTCCAAAATACATTTAGTAAAAAAGGGAGAAACATTGTATGCTATTTCCAGAAAATACAATATCTCAGTAGCCCAAATTATGCAGTTAAATAAAATGAAAAATTCCAATTTAGCCATAGGGCAAAAATTATTGGTTAAATAATAGTAAAAATGATTTATAAAAGAAGTAGTGCATTATTCAAAGAAGCTCAAAAGTATATTCCTGGTGGAGTAAATTCTCCTGTCCGAGCCTTTAAAGCAGTAGGAGGAGATCCAATTTTTGTAAAAGAAGCAAAAGGAGCGTATTTGTATGATGAGGACGATAATACCCTTATAGATTATATTGCTTCATGGGGTCCATTAATTTTAGGGCATGCATATGAACCTGTGATTAATGCAATTATAGAAAAAGCTAAAAAAGGAACCTCATTTGGAATGCCAACTGAAATAGAAACCGAACTAGCGCAGCTAGCTGTTTCAATGGTTCCCAATATTGATAAAATAAGATTTGTAAATAGTGGAACCGAGGCTTGTATGAGTGCAGTAAGGCTTGCGCGAGGGTACACAGCTAAAGATAAAATTATAAAATTTGCTGGATGCTATCACGGACATTCTGATTCTTTTTTAATTCAGGCGGGTAGTGGAGCGGTTACTTTTGGTAGTCCTAATAGTCCTGGTGTTACTCAAGGTACCGCAAAAGACACACTTTTGGCGAATTACAATGATTTAAAGGGTGTTCAGGATTTGGTGACTGCTAACTCTGGAGAAATTGCTGCTATAATAATTGAGCCTGTGGCAGGTAATATGGGGTGTATAATTCCAACACAAGAATTTATAAAAGGATTAAGAGACTTGTGCACTAAGGAAGGAATATTATTGATTTTTGATGAGGTAATGACGGGCTTTCGTCTTGGAGCTGGAGGAGCGCAGGAAGCCCTAAATATAGATGCTGATATTGTAACCTTTGGTAAAGTTATTGGAGGTGGTTTACCAGTAGGGGCATTTGCTGCACGAAAAGAAATTATGAGTCATTTAGCTCCAGAAGGACCTGTATATCAGGCAGGAACTTTAAGTGGAAACCCTTTAGCAATGAGTGCAGGGTTGGCTATGTTAACCGAACTTAATAACAGACCAGATGTTTTTAAAAGTTTGGCTGATAAAACAGAATATCTTCATAAAGGTTTTGATAGTGTGTTAAAAGAAAAAGACATTCCTTATCAAATAAACCGATTTGGAAGTATGATTTCAGTGCATTTTACAGATGAACCGGTGGTAGATTTTGCTTCATCAGCTAAGGGAAATAACGAAACTTTTAAAACTTATTTTCATGGTATGCTAAATCAAGGCATATATTTACCGCCAAGTGCTTTTGAGAGTTATTTCTTGAATGATGCTTTATCTTATAGTGATTTGGATCAAACCGTTGATGCAATGGATAAAGTTTTTAAATAAAACTTTCTGGAAAAATTTTCTTGAATTTGTTTGGTAAGCTTTTTTTAATAAGCATTTTTTCTTGTGTAAAAGGATGAACAAATTCAAGAGAATATGCATGTAAATAAAGCCCTTTGCCATATAAAATTTGGCCGTCTATACCATAGTCTTTATCTCCTAAAATGGGATTTCCTATAGCCGATAAATGTTTACGTAATTGGTGTTTTCTTCCTGTCTGAGGAGATAGTTTTACCAAATTCAAAAGCCCAAAACGTTCGGAAACCACTGTTTTTTCCAATTTAAAGGTCGAAGAAGAAAGTTTATCATCAATTTCTAAATCAATAGTTCCAGCGTTTTTCATTTTGCCAATTGCAATAACGTAGTAGATTTTTTGGATTTTTTTCTGTTCAAATAGGCGGTTCAATGCAATTATTGATGAGCTTGTTTTGCCTATTAGCAACAAACCTGTTGTTGGATAATCTAACCGGTGTACAGCTTTCGGATTTGTGGAATCATTAGCGCTACTTTTTTGTAAGTTTTGTGCTAACGCATTACTAATAGTTTTAAAACTGTTTCCACTCACTAAAATTCCTGCGGGTTTATGTATTATTGCTAAATAATCATCTTCATGAATTACGTCCAGCTTTAAAATTAGTTTTTTTGAAGAAACAGATTCTTTAGGTCTCAAATAGGTAATTTTTTCGCCTCCGAAAATAAAAGTAGCAGTTGTGGCTATTTTTCCATTTACTAGAATCAATTTTTTTCTAAGTGCTTTTTTTAGTGCGGATTTGGTTGAAATAGTTTGAAATATATTAACACCATACTCCTGTAAACGAATAGGAGTTTTTTGACTACTTGCGATATGTATTATGCTATTATTGATACCCTGCAAGGTAAGAACTAAAAAAGCCAAATTGAAACTTCAATTTGGCTTGAGAAATTTAAATTAGTTTTTGTTACTTTCTAGGGCCTTTGTTTTTGCCTTCTTTAGGGGATTTACTTCTTTTGTGTTTTTTACCACAATGGCGCATCATTTGTATTTTTTCCCATTTTTCAAATTGAGCGTTAGAAAGAATTTCTTTCATTTTTGCTTTATTTTCAATTTGATGGTCTAAACGTTCGTTTTGCATTTCGTAACGTTCATCAGCCGTAGGCTTGGTATCACTTTTTTTTCTTTCATCTCGTTTTGCTTTGCGCATCGTAGCATTGGCAAAGTTTAGTTCTTGAATTTGCGCTTGCTGACTATCCGTTAAATCCAAAGCCAGTGTCATTTTTTTTGTTTTAAGTGTGGCAATTTGTTCAGGTGTCATATCCTTCATTGCTCTATTTTGAGCTATTGAGGTAAACCCTACTAAAAGCATCAATACTATACTCATTTTTTTCATGATGTGATTTTTTAATGATTTATTCCTATGACATTAATTACAGTCAATGGTTTAATTCTTGTATAAAATTTAACATTTATGAGTAATGTAAAAAAGAAAAGCATGAACGTGTACGTTTATGCTTTTAATATAGGTTGGCTTTTATATACTTATTTTAAACTTACTACAGTTGGTACGTTATTTCTATTTAGTTCCGTCGTTGCTATTTCCGAATCAACATTCTTAGTATTATCAAAAGCATGGTGCGCTATAGCTGCCATTACAAAACATAAAAGATAGATAAGACTTTTTACTTTATAGGTCATAACATTTGGTTTTTCGATTCTCTTCTAAAGTTAGTTAACAAAAGGTTTTAAAATTGTCAGATGTTGTAAAACATCTAAAAATTATTGTGAAAATAAGGGTATGTGTGGTTTAGCATTTTTGTTCATCTGGATTTTCTGCAGATGGTCGAATTCAGACTATTTTGAGAGTGTTCAGAATAACTATTTTGAAAGATTATTTTATCGAAAACAATTTTTTTTTGAAAAAAAACGAAAAACTGTAACATTTATAAAATAACATCGTCTTTAGAGTATACAAATTTTCATTTATCAAATTTCGAATTAGTCAATAATAAAGCCTTTGCTCTGCAAGGGCTTTATTTTTATACGTTATTTGGTTCAGAAATATCGATAATATTCTGATTAGGTAAACTTTAACACAAATTAGTCCTTCACTAAAAATCTAAGTAAAACATTGTAAGAATGTAATTACATAATATAAATATTGGTGGATTATCAATTTTTGGCATATGGAATTACGAATATGGTTTTAAGCACTTTATGGTTGTCTTGTTAAGAAAATGTTTACTTGCAATATTGCTATAATTTTGCGGTTATAGTTATGCTAAAAAAAACAATTAATAGCGATGAGTAACAAAAACAAGTGCTTAAGTATTGTATTAGGATTAGCCTTTGTTCAAGGAATGATGGCAAATACTCCAAATGAGAATGTTGAAGAATTCGACATTGATTCAATCGTTTTGATTGAAGAAGAACTTACTATTGAGTTAGGATTTGATACTGCAAAGTATTTACCATCAGATTTTGATGCGTATGCATTTCCAACCGATGTACAAAGCATTAATTATATTGATGCTAATGATGAGATAGAATTAAACATTGATACTGAAAAGTATCTTCCTGAAAATTTTAATGCGTTTGCAAAAAACTAAAGCAACACATTAAAAAATAAAAGTAAAAACCTCAGCTTAGGCTGAGGTTTTGTTTTTAAAATAGTAACGGAATTATATATTGAAACATTATAATTAAAATTGCAACTGCAATTAAATTTAGTAGTATACCAACCTTAGCCATTTGTGATACTTTAATATAACCACTAGCAAATACAATTGCGTTTGGTGGTGTAGCCATGGGCAACATAAAGGCACAACTGCTTGCCATGGTAACAGGTATTAAAAGGTATAATATTGGTATTTCTAATCCAATTGCAATACCTGCAACTACAGGAGCTAAAACGGCAACTAATGCCACATTGCTCATAAGTTCTGTCATAAAAAGCATTAGAAAAATTAATAAAGAAGCAGTTACTATTATACTAACATCAGCAGTAGCAATAGCGTTGGAGACTAAATCTACAATACCACTTACAGACATTCCTTTTGCTAAAGCTAATCCTCCACCAAATAAAATAAGTATTCCCCAAGCTAACTTTTGTGTATCATTCCATTGCAGTATAAAATCTCTTTTTTTTAAGTTAAAAGGGACAGTAAATAATACTACAGCAGCGAGAACACTTATTACTGTATCTGATAAACCCAATCCGGGAAACAACTTATTTATTAACGTTCTAAAAACCCATAGAAAAACGGTAATTCCAAAAATTACGAGTACCATTTTTTCTTTTTTACTAGTAGGACCGAGTTTTTTAATTTCTTCCTGAATAATATCTTTTGATGATCCAAAGGTTAAAGTTCCACTCGGAAACATCCATTTTACCAAAACCAAGTAGCTAATACCAATCATAGTAACCGAAAAAGGTACACCAATGACCATCCATTTTAAAAATGATATTTCAATATTATACTCATTTTCTAAAAGTCCAATCATAACGGAGTTTGGTGGTGTTCCAATTACGGTAGCAATTCCTCCCGCATTAGCAGAAAATGCAATGCCAAGCATTACGCTAAGCGCAAAGTTTTGGTCTTTTTTGGTAAAACCGTCTTCGTCATTAATGAGTAACCCTATTACAGACATGGCTATAGGTAACATAACTACTGTACTAGCAGTATTACTAATCCACATACTTAAAGTGGCAGTTGCAATCATAAATCCAAGAACTACTTTGTTTGGTGTTGTACCCGTAATTTTTATGATATTTAGCGCTATACGCTTATGTAGATTTACTTTTTCTAAAGCAAGTGCCATAACAAAACCTCCAAAGAATAAAAAGATTATTGGACTGCCATAATTTGCTCCAACTTCAGCAATGGGCATGATTTTTAAAAGTGGAAATAAAATTAAGGGTAAAAGTGCAGTAACCGAAATAGAAACAGCTTCTGTAATCCACCAAATAATCATCCAAGTGGCAACCGCAATAACGGAATCACCCGCCTCTGACAACAACGTAATTGGTAATAGTTTTAAGATTAAAAATAGAAGAGGCCCTGCAAATAGTCCTATATTTTTGGTCATAGTTTTGGATTGTTCTTCAATATAGGTATTACCTGTCAAAATTGAAAAACAGGAACAAAAAAGCCTTTTACATTTTGGTAAAAGGCTTTTTATTATGTTATAATTTTTGGAGTTTACCCTTCAAAAGTAACTTGTAAACTTTCATCTGTTTTTGCAACTTTTGCAAGTCCATTTTTAGTAAGTCCTTTAATAGCTTTGTCCCATTTTTTATTACTTAAACCTGACTGTGATTTTAAAGTATTTAAATCTATAGGAGAGTTTGCTTTTAAAATCGTGACAATTCCTTTTTCTTCTTCACTTAATTCTACAGCTTTTTTCTCAGGACGCATTTGAGGGAAGAATAAAACTTCTTGGATTGATGAATTGTTGGTCATTAGCATTACCAATCGGTCAATTCCAATCCCAATACCTGAAGTTGGAGGCATACCATACTCTAAGGCACGTAAAAAATCTTGATCAATAAACATTGCCTCGTCATCACCTTTTTCAGATAACTTTAATTGGTCTTCAAAGCGCTCACGCTGATCAATAGGATCGTTTAACTCAGAATACGCATTTGCTAATTCTTTACCATTAACCATCAGCTCAAAACGCTCCGTTAAAGCAGGATTGTCTCTATGTTCTTTGGTAAGCGGACTCATTTCCTTTGGGTAATCTGTAATAAACGTGGGCTGTACATAATGATGCTCACATTTTTCACCAAAAATTTCATCAATTAGTTTACCAATACCCATGGTTTCATCTACTTCTAAACCTAAGCCTTTAGCAGTTTCTCTAAGTTGAACTTCATCCATACCAGCAACATCTACACCTGTATGTATTTTTATTGCTTCTAAAATTGGAACTCTGGCATATGGTGCTTTAAATTCAATTTCGTTTTCTCCAACAGTTACTTTAGAAGTTCCGTTAGCGTCAATAGCAATTTTTTCCAAAAGTTGCTCAGTAGTATCCATCATCCAATGATAATCTTTATAAGCAACATAAAGTTCCATTACCGTAAACTCAGGATTATGCGTACGATCCATACCCTCATTTCTGAAATCCTTTGAGAACTCATAAACGCCATCAAATCCGCCAACAATTAACCTTTTTAAATACAATTCATTTGCGATTCGTAAATACAACGGAATGTTTAATGCGTTGTGATGCGTTAAAAAAGGTCTTGCTGCTGCTCCTCCAGGAATAGGTTGCAATATCGGTGTTTCTACTTCTAAATAACCGCGATCATTGTAAAATTGACGAATACTATTCGTAATTTTTGTTCGCTTAATAAAGGTCTCTTTTACGGAGGGATTTACCACTAGGTCAACATAACGTTGTCTGTAACGTAGTTCTGGGTCATTAAATTCATCGTATACCTTTCCGTCAGCATCAACTTTAGGTAATGGTAGTGGGCGTAAAGCTTTACTTAATAAACTAAAGTTTTTTACCATTACGGTTTTTTCACCAACCTGAGTGGTAAAAAGTTCGCCTTCAACGCCAACAATATCTCCTATATCTAAAAGTTTTTTGTAAACCTCGTTATATAAATTTTTGTCGTCATCAGGGCATATTTCATCACGATTAAAATAAACCTGAACACGACCTTCAGAATCTTGCAATTCGGCAAAAGAAGCTTTTCCTTGAATACGACGAGACATTAAACGACCAGAAATAACCACCTTTTTACCTTCTTCATAATCCTCCTTAATGCTCTTTGATGTAGCGTTAACAGGGTATAACGCTGCTGGATAAGGGTTGATTCCTAATTCTCTAAGTCTGGTTAATTTTTCACGTCTAATGACTTCTTGTTCCGAAAGTTGCATAATTCTATTATTAAGGCTGCAAATATAGGCAGTATAGGCTAATCTATCAATGTGCAATTAAGGATTCTTCGTCTTGTAACAAATTGGGTACTTTTGCGACCTATTCGGTACATCAATCATGTAATCAAAATCATAATGAGTTTTTTAAGAGTTTTACTGGCTATAATTTTTCCACCACTTTCGGTCATTGGAAAAGGTTGTGGTTCATTTATAATAGTTTTTTTACTTACCCTGTGTGGATGGGTGCCAGGTGTTATCGCGGCACTCGTAATTTTAAATAATCCCAACTGATAGTCGTATCTTTGTTGGATGAACAAGAAAGTTTTTCTTCAAGATTTGGGGGTAAAGGATTATAAAGAAACCTGGGATTATCAGGAGGTTCTTTTTAAAGCTATTCTTGACGTAAAAGTTAAAAATAGGAGAGAAGATACGCAGACCGAAACTCCAAATCACTTTTTGTTTGTAGAACACCCACATGTATATACTTTAGGTAAAAGTGGAGATTTCAATAATTTATTGGTGAATGAAAATGAGCTTGCTGCCAAGGGAGCTACTTTTTATAAGATAAACAGGGGAGGCGATATCACTTATCATGGACCAGGGCAAATTGTAGGTTATCCTATTTTAGATTTAGATAATTTTTTTACCGATATTCATAAATACCTTCGTTTTTTGGAGGAAATGGTAATTTTAACGTTAGCTGAATATGGTTTAAATGCACAACGTTCTGAAGGAGAAACGGGTGTTTGGTTAGATGTTGGTACTCCATTTGCACGTAAAATTTGCGCCATGGGTGTACGCGCTAGCCGTTGGGTGACAATGCATGGTTTTGCGTTAAACGTAAATACCGATTTAGGGTATTTTGATTTAATGATTCCGTGTGGGATTAAGGATAAAGCAGTTACCTCTTTGAATGTAGAGCTTGGTAAAAAGGAAATTCCGTTAGAAGAGGTAAAAGAAAAGCTTTTGAAACATTTTAAAACGCTGTTTGAAACAGAATTTATAAAACAAAAAACCGAGGTATAAGCCTCGGTTTTTTTAGATTGATAGATTAATAATCTAATTCAAAGTAATCCATTGCTTCCTCGTATGACATTTTTTGAACATTTTTGTTAGCTATTTTACTACTTAAAGATCTGGCCTCAACAAAAATGAATCTTAACCTAAGGTTAGATTGAGTGAATGTAGATCTTAAGGTTATTCTGCCAAGTTCTATTTTGTCTATTTCTAATATAATTTGTTGGCTAATAGATAATGGTAATGTTTCCCAATAGTCATTGCCATTTACAGTAACGTATGCAAATACAAATCCTGTGTCAAATATTTCCTGTGTTAATTCAGATACATCATACACATTGTCACCTGTACTAATAGTTTGGTCTTCAAGTAAGAGGGAGGTTACATTCGCATTTCCATCCTCACCATCTTCACCGTCCTGCCCGTCAGTTCCAGGAATACCTTGTTCACCTTGAGCTCCATCTAAACCGTCGTCACCATCTTTACTACAAGAGGTTAAGGTTAAACTTAATGCCATAAACGCAATTCCAAATAATTTCATTGTTTTTTTCATAATGTGATATTTAATTGTTTCCTTTTAATGAAGGGGAGAACAAAAGGTTAACATGTGAAATAAAAAAAGCTGAGATTTTTTATCTCAGCTTTTTAGAACCAACTAACTACTCAAAATTATGTATGTAGTTTTTTAAAGAAATACGGTGAAATTAACACCTAAAAATATTGACGAGAGTGTGTTTTTTGATGTTGTTGAAGGTACATCCGCTCGTTTATCTCTTTCCCATGAGTAATTTATACTAGGCTCAATTGCTACATGTTCTCCAAGGTTAATTGCATAACCCGCGCCAACTCTAAAACCAAAAGTGTTTGTTTTAATGCTATTAGATTCACCTTCAATAATAATAATGTTACCAGAGCTGTTTTTTTTCCAGCCGAGACCAACAAGTCCTTCAGCGAAAAAACCATTTTTTAAATAATACCTTGTAAAAGGCGCTATTGCAAAACCGTTTGAAATAATTTCTCGTTCTCCAAAAAGGCCATCTAAAGTTTCTTTACTTGTGTTTACTGTAAATTCCAAACCCGCGACCATATTATTCATTATAAAATACCCCGCTTTTGGTGTAATATTGGTTGTAAACGAAGTATTCTTGTTATTGTTGAATTTATTCATGGTATAATGCACTAGAGCTCCACCACTTAAAAGTATGTTTCCTTTTTGTCTGTTTGTGGCAGTATCTTGAGCACTTAGACTAATTGAAATAATGGCAATTAGGAGTGTCAAGATTTGTTTTTGGTAATTTAGTTTTAGTATTTTCATGATTATTTAATGTTTTATATAAAAACCGAGATATAGAAATCTCGGTTATAAAGGTGTTTTTAATTTCTAAAAAGATTGTTTATTTCCATTCCACTTTCCATTATGTTATTGTTATCATGATTAGTATCATCGTTATTTTTATTGTCGTCAATAAAAATATCTGGGTCATAACTAATATCAAGAATATACTCTGGAGCAAATTCTCCTTCAGCTGGAGAAGAAGAGTTCCATTGTCTGCTGTAAGAAATCTCAAGAGTTCCATTGCTTGCTAGTTCAGTAAAACTTCTTGTTGCCACTAAATTTCCACGTTGCGTTGTAGGCGTGCCAAGGCTTCTTTCAAACAAATAAATAGTTTGCTGCCCTGTTCCGGATGAAAAATAATCACCAACATTTTTGATTGTTCCTGTGATAGTTGCGGTTCCAACAAAGTCCGTGTCTTTATCAATTGTGAAAGTAATGGACTCCGCTGCTAAGTCTATAGATGGTACTTCATCTACGATTGGAGATTCATCATTAGGATCACAGCTTACGAATAAAGTTGTTGTTGCAATTAGTATTAGCGTTTTAATGTAATTTGTAGTTTTCATAATTGTATTTTTTAAAGATTGTTTCCTTTTTATGTTTCTTTTTTTAAAAGGTTAACATCACGGAATAAAAAAGCCGAGATTTTTATATCTCGGCTTTTCTGGAAATGAATTGAAGCAAATTTTTTAAAAGGAAATTATTTCTGTGGTGTGGTTTGAGCCGTATATATTTAAAGATGCATATATAGTATTTGTGTTTCCTGATTCGCCTCCAAAATCTTTTACCATGAATATAAATTCATGACTCACCTGATTACCTTCTATTACTATTTTTCCTGCCAAAATACTTCCAGATACTGGATTGGACCGTTCACCGAACCAGTTAATTACTGAGCTTAGTGGACTTACTGTGGATTGAACCCAAGGACTTGTAATAGGGTCTGTAAACTCAACATAATCGTGAGCGTATTGCCATTGAATTTGTTTAACACCGCCCCCATCACCTCCTGAAAGGATAAAATTATAGGTTGCCCCTTGCTTTAGATTTAATTGGAAACTGCTAAAGTCCGTATCTTGATTAAAGGTTTGGTCAAAACCATCTCCTGTAATTTTAAAGGAAAATTTTGGAGGAACAGTATCTGAATCTGGAACATCCACTGTGCAGCTTACAACTATAAACGAAAGAAAAAGAATAGGAAAGTATCTTATTACTTTTAGTAAGGTATTCTTTGTAGTTTTCATGTTTTTTTAATGTTATTTTTCGTTAAGACTTTTAGCCATGGCGTCTTGTATCATTTTATTAGCTCTCACTTTTAACTCCTCTTTTTTCTTTGGGTCTAAACTAGCGTCATATAAATTGTACATTTCTGTAAGCTCTTTTTTCTGTTCTTTAGGTAAATCTATTTTATCTAATAGTTCAAGATAATTGGTAGCTCCTTGCAAGGGGTTTTCTTCAGCTCCCCCAAGACTAAATACAGAACTAAATACTTTTACCTGTTCATCCAATAGGTTCATTTGAACGCTTGAATCTTGTTTGGTTTCTGTTGATTGTGCATGGCAAGATGTAAATACACCAAATGCACAAACAGTTATTAATGTTGCTATTGCTTTCATGATATTATATTTTTTGATTTTAATCAATTTCTATTGTGGTAATTTCTCCTCTTACACCAACAGCTCCAGACTCATCTTGGTAACCTCCAAAAAGCCACATTTTTCCGATGTAGAATAAAATACTATGAGAGTTAAGACCCTCATCACTTGGTGTTGCGCCAGTGTACTCAGTCCAATCAGTCATATTTTCAGAATACCAGATTTCACCATTGTAATCCGTTGAGGCATCCTTACCACCAATAACCCATACTTTGTTGTCATATTCGGTAACGCTATGTGCATTTCTTCCTGAAAAAGGAATGCTGCTAATTTGCGTCCACGAAACACCATTAGTACTTGTCCATATTTCGTTTAACTTATTAGAGGCAATATCTTCACCACCGATGATATACATTGCATCATTAAAAACGATTCCTTTTTGTCCAGCTCTTCCAGGAAAAGCATTGGTAGTTTCCTGTACCCAATCAGTACCATTTACAGTAGACCACACTTCGGTATTAGTAGTTGTGCTGTTACCCGCAATCACATACATTTTACTGTTAAGTACTAATGTTGCATGGTCAGGAATTAATCCAAAAGGGGCAAGGGCATGAACATTTGTCCAATTGGAGCCATCAGCAGATTTCCAGATATCTCCGTATGCAAGGCCGCTAGCATTTTCGCCTCCAATTAAGTAAAGTTCATCGTTAAAAAGTGTTACAGTATGTCCTCTTCTAAAGGTTGTTAAGGCTGATGGTGTAATTAGTGAAGACACCCAGTTAATACCATTGTCACTATACCAACCGTAATGTCCGTTAGTAGCACCATAATCGTTTACTCCTCCATAAGACCAAACTTTTCCATTAAATTCAATCATTGCATTTTCGGCAAAGTCGCCCATTTGGTCCTGCTCTGTTTGAATTTCAAATTTTAATTCTAGTGGAGTTTCTCCTCCTTTGGGTAAACTAATTTCATCTTGCGCTATTTCATCCTTATCACAAGAAATAAATGTTATGGTTAACGCGATTAAGTATAAAGTTTTAAACGTTTTCATAATTATATTTTTTTAAGATTGTTTCCCTTTTATGTATTACTATTGAAAAGGTTAACATTGAGAAATAAAAAAGTCAAGACTTTTATATCTTGACTTTTTAAGAAATGAGTTGAGATAAATTTTATAATGTTAAATCCACTTTAATGAGTTTATAATCATCGCTTTCCCATGATTCCGCATTTAACCAAAAATTGTTGCCGTCAAAAGTAATTCCATCTATATCATGTTGCTTTAAAGAATAGGTCTCCACAACTCTGAGGTCTGGTGATGTAGTACATTTATATATTTTGTCATATTTAACCATATACAAATACCCATTTCTATAATCCATTCCTTTTGGCTGAAAACCTAAATCTATAGTCTGTAAAACTTCACCTGGAGATAAAGCACCATTAGATTTATATCGATATAGTTTTTCTTCGTTATGACTACTTATCCACAATTGTCCAGGTTCAATAGAAGCAATTCCTTTCATCCAAGACCCTAATGGAATGGAAGTGTAATATTTGGAGTTACTAGAATAAATATAGGAGTCAAATGTTTCATCACCACTATCTCCTTGAAATAACTGACGATAAGGAGAATCCGTTTTTTCAATGTCCAGAGCTCTAGGGTAACTTGTTGTTGGAATGCTTCCTGCAACAGAGAAATTAGTAGGGTTTATTTGTAAAATACTGCTATCATCACTGGAGTAACCAAGTATATACTCGCCATCAAAAGCAATGTCATTATCTCTTCCCCAAGGAGCGATGCCTTGATCTAATATAGAAAGAGAGGTAATCCAATTATCGGCGTCATTATCAACAGCTCTTCTTTGTAAAGTAACTTTTGGTCGATCATACGGAAGGTTCATAATTAGTTTATCCGCTTCTAATGAGTAGTTAATAATTAATGGAGTTCCTTGTCCGCCAGCACCGCTGATAGTAATTTGCGAATCGGTTACCGTTATATTGGTTTTCAGTTCGTTTCTAAAACCACGAACGTCTTCTCCGAGAATAATAATAGTGTTATCATTATTAATGTATACAAACTTTGAGTCATTTATTGCAACTTCTCCACTAGTTACTTCCCACTTTCCGTAAACGCTGCTTTGTTGCATAGGTTCAGGTGAATTGTCATCTTTGTTGCAACTTGTTATTACAACCGTCATTACCACTATAAATATGGCTCTTAAAAATGTTACTGTAGTTTTCATAATGTAATTTTTAATTTCCTTTCTATGATTATGAAAACAAAAGGTTAACAATATGATTCGGTTTTTTTTATTTAAAACGTGAAAATGTACGGTGAATACTACAAGCGTGGAGTTACAACTAGTTTTTTGAATTATAAAGGGCTTAAAAAAATGAAAAAGACTAAATTTAGAGCAGAAGACTGTTAACCTAATGTTCCCTATTACATTAAAGTGAAAAATACAGCGGCGAATATTACATTAGAAGACTTACGAAAAGGTTCCGATACTGTACTTAAAAAAGTATATGAGGATAATAGAGAAAAGTTTTTAAACTACGCAAAGCGCTATAACTTATCGGAAGATGAGAATATAGATGTATACCAAGACGCCTACGTAATTTTTTATAATAACGTAATGAGTGGAAAGATAGACAGTTTCACCAGTAGCATATCTACCTATCTGTTCAGTATCGGAAAATATTTAATTTTTGATATTATGAGAAAAAATAAGAAAAAGGTTAGCGGTGATTTTGATTTATCCTTGGTAGGGACCGAAGACGAGTTGGTAAGCACTATGGAGGTAGAACCTTCTGGTTTAACAGCAGAACAAGAATTACTTCAAAAACATTTTACTGCCTTAGGTAAAAAGTGTCAAGAGCTTTTAACACTTTTTTATTACAGGGGATATACTATTCAAGAAATTGTTGTGGATGGTGATTACAATAGTGAGAATGTAGTAAAAGCTGCAAAATCACGTTGTATGAAAACTTTAAAGGAACGTATAAAAGAAAATATGTAGTATCATGGATAAAGAACAGCTACTATATCAATATTTTTCAAATTCGTTGACTCCTGAACAGGAGGAGCAGTTTAATGCACTATTATCTTCGGATGAAGCGTTTAAAGAGCAGTTTGACTTTGAACTAAGCTTGCAAAAGGTGATTCAAAACAAACAAGGACAAGATTTAAAAAATAAGTTAAAAGGCTTCGAAGCGGATATTAAAAACAATTCAACATCCGTATTTAAATTAAACTATCGTAAATGGGCTATGGCTGCCTCTATAGCTTTTATTGTTGGTTTGGGTTGGTTAACTTTTAATAACGGATTTGGTACAAACTATGATGATTTGTACGATTCTAATTTTGAACAGTACCCAAATACGGTGTTTTCGATAACTAGAGGTGGTGAAAAAGATGATTCGTTAGAGCGAAGAGCTTTTGTAGCCTATGAGACAAACGATAATGTTTTGGCAATACAATTGTTAACCGAACTTAATAATAAAGAAGAAGCCTTGTATGTTGATTTTTATTTAGGGCATGCTTATTTAAATAATGGTAATTCTCATAAGGCAATTCCATATTTCGAAAATGTAATAAATGATAAAGGAGAATTTGCCTCAGAAGCCATGTGGTATACAGCTTTAGCGTATTTAAAATTAAAAGAGGAAGAAAAGGCAAAATTGTTTTTAAAAAATGCGATAGAAAACGGTGGTTATAAAAAAGCCGAAGCGGAAGTACTATTGAAAAAAATAGAATAATATTACTTAGATTTTCTAAATCTGGTATAAAAGAAAATTATTAATAGTATTCCAATAATTGTAGTTGTTATCCAAATCCAATTTGAGTTAGATTTTTGAATTGGTGCATTATCTCCAATCACAATCAGCCCAGCCCAATATGAAGGCGTTAACGTATTACGATATTTATTTATGTAATTAATTTTAGCTTTTCTCAGGGCTGCCGATTTGGTTAAACCATTTTTTAAAGCTTCATAAAAATCAATCATTATATCCTTGCTAGATTTATCGTTAATGGTCCATAATGATGATACCACACTTTTTGCTCCAGAATGAAAAAATCCTCTGGCAAGACTCATAACTCCTTCACCTTTTTTAAGCTCTCCAATAGAAGTATTGCAGGCACTTAAAACAACCATATCAGCTTGATTTTTTGTAGCATAAATTTCGTTTAAAAAAACTTTGTCATCACTAAATGCAATCCAAGGGTTTCCGTTTTTACCGACATCTGCATGTGTGGATAGGTGTATTATTTTATAATTGTTAAGTATGGCTAGTAGTTTAGATTTAGTGGCTTCATTGTTTAGTAAAACATCACTATTGTATAGTTCGCGAACTCCATTTATTTCAGCCTTACTAAAAGCAAGTTTTGGTAATTGTAGGGTGTTAAATTCAACAGGAGCCATGCCAAGTAATTGGTTTTCAGCTGATGTTGTAATTTTCTTTTTAGCGTTTAAATAGGACATGGAGTAGGCGTATCTGATTTCTGTATCTTCAATTAAATAGGAGCTTTTGGTTACATCGGTAACTAGTGACTCCAGTGGGATTTGTTGTAAAATGTAATCTGAAACTACTGTAACTTTTTTGTCTTTAATGTTTTCATAAATAGGTTTTGGGAGTAACATTTTAAAAACAGTATTGGACAGTGTATTGTAACGAGCTATCTTTTTTTTACTTGCGGTTGCATCCGTAAGAAGACTGTATAAATCAATTATTTTTGCATTTAAATTTTCAACGTTTTCTATTTCAAATAATATAGTTTTATTAATAGTGGTTAACAGCCCATAACCTTGTTCTTTATTAATAATGTATTGTAGTATAGCTTCTTTTTCGTTAACATAACTTTCTTTAAAGCTTTTGAATGAGAGTACATCAACCTTTTTGTTAATATTGGCGTAGTCGGGAAAAGCAATAGAGACGGAATCTACAAATGTTTCGTACGCTTGTTTGTGTTTATAAATGGTGTTTTTTAGCCCATTTAAAATGCTGTCTGGTTGACTTTCTGATAGCTGTAATTGGTTTTCTGATAAATAAATAGCTTGTTTTAACTTATATTCTTTTTTAAGCAGAGCTTTGGGTAGTTGCGCTATTTCTTTGGCTTGTTCCTTAGACACATCTTCCAATAAGAGTAGCGCTTTGTTGCGTTCCATAAAACGAAAAGCTTCTTTGGGTTTGTCCAATAAATGGCAAACTTCTACAGCTTTCATATATAATGAAGCTCCTTTTTCTCTCCAAAACAATTTAGATTGGTGTTCGGTACTTTCAGTACGGATAATATCTACCAACTCATCGGCAAGTGTAAATGTTTTTAGCGCATTTATAAGATGAGATTTTTGCTTGTTATATTTATAATAAGCCAACCAACCATTAGCTTTGGTGATAATATGGTTTAGTAAAAAAACTTTCTCAGCAGTCAGCTCTAAATCTTGCGTGGCAAGAAGGGCATCATATATAACTTCTTTTTTGTGGGTTGCCAGTACCATGGCTTTTTGGTAGAAAAAAAGTGCCGTTCTATGTTGGTATTGTTTTAAATAAAGGTCTCCTAAGTTTTCATAAGAATCGGTATAACTACTATTATAAGAAATTGCTTTTTCTAAATTTGAGAGTGCATTGGCATACTCTTTAATTTCTATTTGCGATGAAGCTATGCTATTGAATACCGTAGTCATTTCATCAGGGTATAAATTTATAGAATCACTTAAAACCTTTTTATGAGCTATTATAGCTTTATCATATTTACCTAAGTATAAAAATAGATTACCTTCTAATTGGTTCATTAAGTTTTCGTAAAATGTATTAGAGGTTTCTGTTTTTTTTAAAATAGCACGTGCTTTTGCTATGTTAAAACGGATTTCTGTAGTAAATTGTAGCATTCCCATTTGCGAATAAGTATCCGCTTTTAAAATGTAAGCATTGGTTAAATTTATTTTTTCGCTTTCGTTGAAGTCTATAACTGAATTATAATGTATAGTATACGCATTGAACCTATCTAAGGCTTTGTAAAAATCACCCAAATACATATAGATTTTGCCTAAGTCCATATTTGCTTTTTGAACTAATCGAATATGTTTTCCTGTATTGATGAGCAATAAAAAATAATCTATAGCTTCAAATAAATCATTATTTAAATAATTAAAATGCCCTAGATTATATACGGTTTTTTCTAATGAACCTTCTTTTAAATTGGACAAACTTTTTTTTATTCCGTAAGCTTTATGGGCATATACTAATGCATTATCTATGTCCGCTTGATTTTCAAAATTCCACCAATTTTCTAAGAACCATTTGCTCGCTAGGTCGTGGTAAAAATCAGCCAGTAATTCGTTCGGCTGTTCTTGATTGCGTATGTTTAATAGAGAATCTATTTTTAATTCTTTTTTTTCTATGGACACATCACTATCCAAAATATGTAGTAGGGTTTCATCTTGTGCAGAACAGAACAGGGTAATTAAGAAGGCTATAAGAAAATGAGATTTCATCTTTTAAAGATATGAAAGTATTTAGCTAACCTTTTTGGAGTGGTTAATTTTTCTGTTCTCGATACAATTTTCCAACGAAAATTACTCGAACTGACGAAAAATTAACTCGATAATCGAGATTTAAATGTTTCTAGGCTTTCGCTGTAATCGTTTACTTTAGAGTAGTTTTGGAGATAGTATTCAAAAATATTAGAATTATTCTTTGTTTTAAATCCGTCCGTTCGAGTGAA
Source organism: uncultured Maribacter sp. (assembly GCA_947493885.1). Taxonomy (GTDB): domain Bacteria; phylum Bacteroidota; class Bacteroidia; order Flavobacteriales; family Flavobacteriaceae; genus Maribacter_B. The sequence continues at coordinate 8,873 of CANLTE010000001.1, read as the reverse complement.
ATTCTGAAAGAATTTTGTATCGAGAACCTACGGATTTAAAACAAAGGTTCTTTAGAGAGTAAAAAACAAAAATCCCGCATACGCGGGATTTTAAAAATTATGTTATGGTTGTGTTACCTAAGTACTCTACCAGAGTTTATAGAATCGTTTAAGGTGGGGACAGATGTTGCTGTACTCAAAAATTGATTTTTAAGATTTATAGGATTAGGTTTACCATTGTCGATATAATATTCAGATATTAATGCAGAAACACGGGCGGCGGAATAGGAAGTTCCTCTTAAGTCAATAGTTGAAGGGTCGTCAAATTGAATAGTATACCCTTCAAACGGAACCGCAACATCTATACTAAGATTTCCGTAGTTAGATTCTGGGTGCATATTAATATCGCTTCCATTTTCTATAAAGCCACCAACGCCTAATATATTTACGGCGGTAAAACCAGAAGGAAAATGGCGTAGATTACTATTATCAGTATCAATACCCTCGTTACCCGCGGAAGTAATGAACAGCATATCGTTTTGCAATTCCCCAATCATGGTACTTAAAAGCCCATCGTTTTCAAAAAGTTCTTTTTCTATAGTACCCCCAAAACTTGCGTTTACAATGTCTATAGAACCACCTTCTGCTTTAACACGTTGTAAATATCCTATAGCGCAAATAATATTCCATAAAGATCCTTCTCCATTTTCATTAAATGCTTGTATAGGCATTATACGGTAACCAATAGCTTTCTCTTCTAAGGTAGACGTAATTAGCTTAGTTACATAGGTCCCATGACCATTTAAGTCTAGTGAAGTACCAGTGTTCTCTACAAAATTCCATCCTGAAGTGTGGAAATGTTCTGGATTTTCGGGTTCGCAATCTGGGGCGCCAGGGTCTTGGTATAGAAGGCCGCCAGCATCAAAATATTTACGATAATCAAGCCCTGTATCTATAACCGCAATGGTAACCGTTTCTGGGTCTAACGTATTGGACGTAAATTGAACAATATCAGAAGGTATAATAGCATCTGGAACTTGAAAGTTGGTTACAGTTGGCAAAGTAAAAGAAAATTGGTAATCGCCTTCAGCTCTTCCTCGTTCTCTTTGTTTTAAACCTCTTACAGCTCGTTCTACATCTATTACATCTGTATCAATACCCCACAATTCAATATTTTTATTGCCACAATCGCATTTTTTAAAATTAGTAACATTAGATTCGTTTCTAATAGCAATGCGATCATCCTCGGATAGGGAAGCAGCAAACCTCACAATCATTTGATCTGGAGAAACCGTTATAGTGGGTTCATGATTCTCCATTTGGGGTTCTTCTGGAGTATCATCATTATTACAAGATTGTAATACAAGAAGAAATGAGACGATCATTAAAAATAGGATACCTTTTTTCATGTTTTGGTTTTGTATTGTTTTTTATTTAATGTGGTGTTTTTTATAAAGGTTAACAAACCTAGTTGCTAAATTTAGTAAGCTCAGTTCTACTCATTAAATCGCCATTTTTTTTGTAAGTCTCATTTTTTACCATACCAACACCTTCTGCTAACCATAATTTGGAAGACATTTCTATAGTAGCTCCCATGGTTTTAGAAGTAGTGTTCTCAGAAACCACGTAGCAAGAATACGTGCCAGCAATGGTGGTTATACTTTCTTTCGCTAGAACCTTACGGTTAGTCATATCTACAGATACAGACATGTTCATACCACTCATATTCATATTAATAGTAACATTGGCGTCTTTAAGTTCTTTGCCAACTTCTAGAGTATTAGGAACTTCAATATCATTTCCTGATATTTCCATTTTCATTCCCATGCTTTCATACTGTTTCATCATAGCCGCAGGGAATAAAGACTTATAGTCAATACTTACTATATTGTTTTCACAAGTAAAGTTGTAACTGGTGGTGTAAATTTCTTTTCCTTTTTTATCGCTTAAATCTAGGTTTAAGGTGGCGGTAGTGGCATCTCCATCAGTAGATACCTTAGTTATTGTATACTTGGTAACACCATCAACTTTCTCTTTTTTATTATAATTGGTGTACTCATACGATGCACCCTCGTTCATAGGGTAGTATTTACTACAATCATCTTGAGCGTAGGTGTAAAATGTAAATAGCGAAAAAATTAAGACTGTTAATACCTTTTTCATTGTTATAGTTTTATAAATTCTACTCTTCTGTTTTGAGCTTTTCCTCCTGGAGTAGTATTGTCTCCAACGGGTTCTGATGCTCCTTTACCTTCAGTTGTTAATCGGTCTGCTGATACCTTGTAAATATTAACTAATGCATTTTTTATAGCTTCTGCGCGTTTTTTTGAAAGCTTCATATTAGCGTCTGCATTTCCATCAGAATCTGTATGGCCAACTACTTTTAGTTTTAGATTGGCTTCTTGAGCCATTACCTGATAAATTTGACGAATAATACCCATAGATTGTGGTTGAATATTAGCCGACCCACTATCAAATAAAATACCGTTGGTAGATATTTTTCCTTCGGCGATTAGTTTTCTTCTTAAATCTACACCGCCTTCTGCAACTTTTAAATTTTTGATAAATACTTTGTCGACACCATCTCTAAAATTAAAAGGCGAGAATTTTACCGATTTAATGTCTGCATTTGGTAGTAAGCGTGGAATATCAACGTACTTGGTTTCGTTTATCCAAAGACGAATCCGCTGTTTATTAATTGCCATAGAAATATGAGATTCACTTTTAATGGTTTTACGAATATCCATGTCTAATGAATTTCGCATAGTTCGTTTTCCGTTATTCCAAGACTCTATTACCATTCCGACATTAATAAACTGACACATTGGAATTTCGATTATAGCCGTATTTTTTTTGGTAGTAAAACCGTTGTTATCATCTAAATAAATACCAAATATTGTTGTGGACGATGTTTTCTGATCTAAACCAGTGGTTAAAAAATCAAATTCAACAGTAAATTCTTCAGGTAAATTTGGTGTGTCAGGAATATAATAGGTGCCACGACCAGATTTTAATTCCATCCATTTTTCGTTATTGGCTCCCATGGTAACAACTTCTCCACTTCCATTACTGTTCCATTTAGCAGGAAAGTCTCCAACAAAGTCGTTGGACAAATCGTCGAACAATAAAATTTTATCTCCCGGCACAAAATCAAATTTTCGATATACCTCCATTGAGGTGTTTTCAGTATTCGATGAGGTTGAATTGCCAGATGTGTTTTCTTGCCCAGAAGAATCTTGGTTAGTTTTATTCTGTTTTTTAGGTTTTGGTGTTTTGTTTTTACTGCCAGGTTCAAGAATACTATCTAATACTTGGTCTGTTTTTTCCTGAGTTTCTTTTTCAACCCTTCTTTCAACAGCTCTTTCAGCTGCTTTTTCAGCACGTTTTCCTAAGTTTTTTAAGAATTGACTTTGTACGTTTTGAGAAAAGCAAAAGATAAATAAAAGGGAGAAAATGATTTTGGTTAGAATTGTCTTTTTCATCATCAGTAATGTTTTGGTTAAGTAAATAAGTTAAAATGGTATTAGTACACATTTACTTAATGACAATAAAATACAAAGGTTAACATCAACCACAATGAAAAGACTTATGATTAGAATAGATACCTGTATTTATGGTATTTGATGTTGTGTATTTGGTTTGTTTTTAGTGAGATAAGTTTGTCAGAGTTTATATACAGATAAGTTTGTGTCATTATCTTTGGTAACCAAATAAACTTTTTTATTGCCGTCGATGGCCATATCAATTACGGAAGTTCCAAAAACGGGGAAGTCGTTAATTGGTTTTCCAAGACTATTAAACAGGTATATTTTTTGATTTTGGATATCTGTAACCGTAACGTATATTTTATTATTTAGATAAAAAATCTGAGGTTTAGAGTAAATACCCATTTCAAGCTCAATTTTTTTGCCTTTAATATCAAGAATGTTTTCATTCATAATAACCAAAGTCTTAGAAGTGGCATCAATGCCATGGTATTTTCCAAGGTTTAAATTGTTTTGAGTAATTTTTCCGTTGGGTGCTATTTGGTATAAAATTCCTTTTTCATCAGATATGGTAAACTTATTTTGGTATACCAAAACGTTGTTTTCCGAAAAATCTATTTGGGTGTTTACCTTAGTTCGTACTTTACCGGTTCTGCTTAAAATTTTAAGAGAACCATCTTCTAATTTAAAAACGATGTAATCTTTATTTTGTATTACCAGATGCTTTGGTGCAGCAATAATAGGATGTTCCGCTTTTGTGTACGTAAAGCCTTTTACAATTTTCCCTTTATTATTATACATGAACACCTTTTTACCTTGAGTTATTACGAATCGATAGTCTTTTCGGTTTTCGTAATCAAAAACAGCTAAAGCGTTTAAATTTCCTTCCTCAAAGTTTATAGTAAACGGTGCTACTTCTTTTCCGTTTCTATCTAATATTAAAAACGATTTGTTGGTGGTAAAAGCTAATTGTAACCTTCCGTTTTTGTATAAATCTACTTGGTGTATTTTTCCTTGTATAGGTCCGGATAATTGCTTACTCCATAATATTTCTCCTGAAGAGGATATTAAATGAAGGGTGTTGGTCGCATCTTGCACAACAACTTCATTTTTTTTAGAATTATGATTCAATACCAGTTGAGGTACACCAATAATTTCGCTAGTTAAATCGGAAGAAAATACTTTGCTAATGGTATTCTCTTTTTTTTCGGCATCAATTTTATTTATAGCAATATTGGTATGAAAAAAATTATGGTCGGCCACAGTTTGAATTCCAAAGGTGTATTTGGAAAAATTTTCTTTCGTAAAGGTTGATGTTATTTTAGGTTTTGCATTTTTACGTAGAAAATTAGTAATGTGTTTTGAACCTGCTATAAATAAAGATGTAGATTCTTCGGCAAATTCTGATGCTACTGCCTGATAGGATGTTGTACTACTAAATGAATTGTCAATTTTATGACTTTGTATAATTCTTTCAAGAATGTTTTTTTGCTCCGAAAAAATAAAGGCATTTTCTATAATTGTACAAAATTTAGCTTTGTAGTTTTTAATTACGGGAGTTAAATTTTCTTCTAGAAGGTTGTTTTTGCCAAGCAATAGTATCTCGTTCCCCTGAAATTCTGATGCTCCCTGTTTTATGGTGTTGAGGTAATCTTGAATTTCTTGTGAACCATAAGTGTTAATTACATATGCTTTTTCGTTATTTAAATGAATTACCCCAATTTCTTCCAAGGTTTGAAAAAGAGAATCGGTTTGTTGATTTTCTTTAATAAATCCACGTTGGTTTTTTTCAAAACTTTTATAATCATCAATGGAATATAATTGGATAGCAGTAGATTGTTTTGGCGCTAGGGTAGTAGTTATTTTGGTTAATGGATTGGTTTTTTTAAATAAATTCAAAAGGTTATTAGTGGAGTCAATCGGAATACTAATACCGTTTAAGTTGATTTTATTTTCAGATACATCTAAATCTAAGGACACCCAGTCGGTAAAAGCACCAAAATTAAAAGAAGCGCCTTCCTTGAAAATTGAGTTTACAAGTACATTGTCTATACTTAAATTCATAAAAACCGTTGCGACTTTGTTTGAACCAGAAGTATTAAATAGTTTTTTTAAGTTGTCATCAACTATGTCATTTTCAAAATCTTTTAATGCGGTTTCTGAGGAACTTAAAATAGAATAGTTTTTTATCCTTTTCGAATAAATTTTGGTATTGGCTATAGAAAACTCTTTAACGTTAGGGGAGGCTTTTATTGTAATAGTATCTTCTGCTATCAGAAGAACGGAATCATTTTTAACTCCATATGTAACTGCAAAACTACTATCGTTTGGTGCTGAAAAACTAACTAGCCCAGTGTTTTTAGGTTTTATATAATTTAAATAAGTACATTTTTTTTGTATAGAATCACTTATAGCAAAGCTTTTAAACTTTTTAATTAGCTCGTTATTAACAAAATTTATTTTTAAAGAGTCAAGGTTGTTTACTTTAAGAAGTAAAAAGGTGTTTTTGGGAATGGTATTCAATAAAGTATCTACTTCCTTTTTTTCCTTAGCACAACTAATCACAAATAAAAAAATAAAAGAAAATAGAATTTTAGTCTTCATAAATCATCGCTTTAAAACAAAGTTAGAATTTTCAGAGGTCAAGTGTAAACTGTTCTGGTAATTGTCTAAAACTTTTTCGGTGGTATTTTGTAATGCCATATTTACGAATAGCTTCGCGGTGTTCTTTTGTGGGGTAGCCTTTGTTTTTTTTCCAATTGTACATTGGAAATTCCTCATGCAACTTTTCCATATACTCATCACGATACGTTTTTGCTAAAACTGAGGCTGCAGCAATATTCATATATTTTCCGTCACCTTTAATAATACATTCATGTTGAACGTCTTTATATGGTTTAAATTTATTTCCGTCTACAACTATAAAATCAGGATTGGTTTTTAACTTATCTATAGATCTATGCATTCCAACGATTGATGCATTAAGAATATTAATTTTATCAATTTCATCAGGGAAAACATGGGTAACCCCATAGCTAATGCTAGATTTTTCTAGTATAGGTTTTAAAAGCATTCGTTTTTTTTCAGAAAGCTGTTTGGAATCGTTCAGCATTTCGTTTTCAAAATCCTCAGGTAAAATAATTGCCGCAGCGGTAACAGGTCCTGCTAAACAACCTCGCCCAGCCTCATCAGTTCCTGCTTCATTATGTAGTTTGTAAAAAAGATCTAACAATGTAAAAGTGTTTACGCTAAATTAACCAAATGCTTTCTTTTTTTACATTAGAATAAAGAGTTTTTAATAGGAGTAAAACTTTCACATTTCATTAGGAACAAAAAAATTAACTTTGCGGAAGTAAGATATCTGCATGAAATACTTTCTTTTATTGTTTTTGATTTTTGTTGGATCCGTTGCAACCGCACAAGAAGATTCTATTCCCTCGTCTAAAGAATTAGATACGCTTCCCTTGGGAAGAAAAATTCGAAGGACAAAGAAAAAAAAGACTAAGCCAAAAGATACGGTTGTTATTAGCATAAAAAATTATCAGATTATTAGTCATGCAAGAGACACTGTTGCATTAGATACATCACTTACCATACAAAAAGAGTATAAGTACAATTTTTTACGAAAAGATGATTTTGAGCTTATGCCTTTTGCCAATGTCGGGCAACCCTATAATAAGTTAGGTGTAGATTTTACTACAACCAATGCCTATCCTTTAATGGGAGCAAAAGCAAAACATACAAATTACATCGCCTTAGAAGATATTAAGTATTATAATGTAGCAACTCCGCTATCCGATTTGTTTTTTAAAACCACATTTGAACAAGGGCAATTATTAGATGCTACATTAACCTTTAATACGTCTAGACGTTTAAATGTATCGCTTGCTTTTAGAGGATTTAGGTCTTTAGGCAAATACAGGTTTAATCAAATGCAGGCTGGAAATTTTAGAGCAACCACCAATTTTTTGTCCAAAAATTATAGATATTTTATGCGAGCGCATATGGCGGCACAAGATGTTAAGAGCGAAGAAAATGGGGGTATTACTCAGGGTGCAACTCAGTTTGAATCTGGAGATGATGATTTTTCAGATAGAAGAAGGGTTGATATTTTATTCGAAGATGCCAACAATCAACTTCAAGGAAAGCGTTACTTTTTAGAGCATGGCTATAAGTTGCTAAGAAAGGAAGAAGATTCTACTATTACTGAAATGACGTCACTGGCGTTTGGTCATGAGTTTAATTATGAAACTAAACACTATAAGTATAACCAAAGAACACCAAGTACTTTCTTTGGAGAAAACTTAATCTCTCCAATAGAAGATGAAGCAAACTTAAAAACCATGTATAATCAAGCTAATGTTACATTTTATAATGCTACGCTAGGAAGATTACAAGGTAATATTAATTTGTACAACTATAATTATCATTTTAATAGTGTATTTGTTTCTGAAAACGGTAGGCTGGACAGTAGACTAAAAGGAGAAGAAATATCAATTGGAGGAAATTATGAAAAGCAAATAAAAGGTTTTAAAGTTAAAGGCGATGTTAAATATACTATCGTGGGTGACCTTACAGGGAATATATTAAATGGCTCGGCTGGATATAGATTTAATGAAAACAATAAAATAGAGTTTAATATTCACTCATCTTCAAGAATGCCAGATTTTAATTATCTATTATTTCATAGTGATTATGTAGACTACAATTGGCAAAATTCTTCCACCTTTAAAAAACAAAAAGTATACAGTTTAGGCTTTAATTTTGAATCTAAATTCTGGGGTAACTTATCTGGTAAGTATACCACACTAGATAATTATACCTATTTTGATATCAATCCTGATGTTGATGTGGCAGAAGGAGAAGAAAACAACGTAATTAAACCATATCAAGAGGGTGGCAGTATTAATCATATAAAACTAAAGTATAACCGAGAATTTAAATTGGGAGGCTTTGCATTGAATAATACTATAATGTATCAGAATGTTTCGCAAACTAATAATGTATTAAATGTACCGCAGCTGGTTACCAGAAATACACTATACTTTTCTTCTGATGTGTTTAAAAAAGCAATGTTCATTCAAACAGGAGTAACCTTAAAATACTTTACTTCTTATAATATGGATGCCTATAATCCGCTCTTGGGTGAATTCTATATTCAGAATGTAGAAAAACTTGGGGCCTTCCCAATGTTAGATTTCTTTATAAATGGTAAGGTACAGCAAACGCGAATCTATTTAAAAGCAGAACACTTTAATACACTATTTGGTAAAAAGAATAGTCACTACGCAGCACCAAACTATCCTTATCGAGACTTTGTTATTCGTTTTGGATTAGTTTGGAATTTTTTCTCTTAATTTTTTATTGTTTGTAAAGTGTTGTGTAGTAGGGATGTGAGTGTTGGGGTAA